>NZ_CAESCG010000002.1:0-1442130 GCF_903166565.1 Pseudomonas sp. Marseille-P9899 | reverse complement strand
GCAGATTCGTACCTGCACCGATCAAACCGCTCTGGTTGAGCAGGTTGCCGGCGATGGTGGCCGTCAGCGCTGCGTTACTGGTCAGTTTGCCGAAGCTGTTGTCGAAGCTGGCGGCCTGCAGTTCCACGAACTGAACACTGGCGAGGGTGCCGTTACGGTTGTCGAGGGCACCGCTACTGATCTTCAGCAGGTTGTCGCCCTGCACCCGGCCCTGCGTGTTATCCAGCGAGCCCACGGCCAGCCTGATCTCACGGCTCAATATTTCGCCGCCATGGTTGCTCAGCGCTGCATCGACACTCAATGCCAGGGCGTCATTGGCAGTCAACTTGCCGTTCAGGTTAACCAGGCTACCCACTGCGGCATCCAGTCTTGGTGCCGAGACCAAACCCTGGGTGTTGCCGAGCATTCGGGCCAGGCGCAATGTCAGCGCTTGCTCGCTCAAAAGCTTGCCGTGAGTGTTTTCCAGGCTGCTGGCTTGCAGGATGAAGCCTGTGCTGCTGGAGATTTCTCCACGGCTGTTATCGACGGTATTGAGGTTGCTCAGCAGCAGTTGGCCTGGGCTGTTGATCACGCCGCTTTGGTTATTCAGATAGCCGTGATTAAGGTCAAGGCTCAGGCTGCTTGCGCTGTCCAGACGACCCTCTTCGCGCTGGTCCAGACCAGTCACGCTGACACTGACACTCTTGCCGCTGATGCGCCCGCCCGTGCGGTTGTCGAGCAAGGCGGACTTCAGTTGCAGGCTGCCTTCAGCACGCAATTGACCACGCTGGTTGTTCAGGTTGCCGCTGCTCAGCAACAGGTTCGAACCCGCACCGATCAAGCCGCTCTGGTTGAGCAGGTTACCGGCGATGGTGGCCGTCAGTGCTGCGTTGCTGGTCAGTTTGCCGAGGCTGTTGTCGAGGCTGCTGGCTTGCAATTCCACGGACTGAACGCTGGCAAGGATGCCATTACGGTTGTCCAGCACTCCGCCGCCGATCTTCAGCAGGTTGTCGCCTTGAACCCGACCTTGGGCGTTATCCAGCGAACCCACGGTGAGTCGGACTTCATTGGCCAGGATCTCACCCGCGGTGTTGCTCAGTACCCCATCAACCCCCAGGGTCAGGGTGTCCCGTGCTATCCACGTGCCGTTGCTGTTATCGACGCTGCCGGCCTGAACCAGCAGCGACGAGCCACTGACTCGACCGGCAGCATTGTTGATCGCGCCGGCGACACTCAGGACCAGGGCCTGTTCGCTCAAGACCTTGCCGCTGAGGTTGTCCAGGCTGTTGGCTTGCAGCGTGAAGCCCGTTGCGCTGGAGATTTCTCCGCTGCGGTTGTCGACGGTGTTGAGATTGCTGAACGACAGTTGGCCTGGGCTGTTGATCACGCCACTTTGGTTTTTCAGATGACCATGATTAAGGTCAAGGCTCAGGCTGCTTGCGCTATCCAGGCGACCATCGTCGCGCTGGTCCAGGCCGGTCACGCTGGCACTCACGCTCTTGCCGCTGATGCGGCCGCCGGTACGGTTGTCGAGCAAAGCGGACTGCAGTTGCAGGCTGCCTTCAGCGCGCAACTGACCACGCTGGTTGTTCAGGTCGCCACTGCTCAGCAGCAGATTCGTACCTGCACCGATCAAACCGCTCTGGTTGAGCAGGTTGCCGGCGATGGTGGCCGTCAGCGCTGCGTTACTGGTCAGTTTGCCGAAGCTGTTATCGAGGCTGCTGGCCTGCAGTTCCACGGACTGAACGCTGGCAAGGGTACCGCTGCGGTTGTCGAGGGCACCGCTGGCAATCTTCAGCAGGTTGTCGCCTTGAATCCGACCTTGGGCGTTATCCAGCGAACCCACGGTGAGTCGCACTTGATTGCCCAGGACCTCACCATCGGTGTTGCTCAGTACCCCGCTAACGCCCAGGGTCAGGCCATCCCGCGCTATCCACTTGCCACTGTGGTTATCGACACTGCCGGCCTGAACCAGCAGCGACGAGCCACTGACCCGACCCGCAGCATTGTTCATTGCTCCGACGACACTCAGGACCAACGCTTGTTCGCTCAACACCTTGCCGCTACGGTTGTCCAGGCTGTTGGCCTGCAGCGTAAAGCCCGTCGCGCTGGAGATTTCTGCGCTGCGGTTATCGACGGTGTTGAGGTTACTGAACGACAGTTGGCCCGGGGCGTTGATCACACCACCCGAGTTATTCAGATGGCCGTGATTCAGGTCCAGACTCAGCCACGCCAGGCTGGAAAGGCGCCCACTGCTGTTATTCAGCTCGGCGACATTCACTTGCAAACCCGTAGCGGAAATCAGTCCCGAGCCATTATTCAGCGCCTCGGCAATGCGCAGGGTCAGCCCCTGATCGCTGAACAACTTGCCCGCCGCGTTATCAACGGTCCGCGCGATCACGGCAAAGCTGCGTGCGCTGGAGACTTCCCCTTGACGGTTATCCACGCTGTTGAGGTTGTTGAGCGTCAATGACCCTGCAGCACTGATCAAACCACTGCGGTTATCCAGATGACCTTGATTGAGGTCGAGGGTCAGGTCGCTATTGCTGTAGAGACGCCCGCCGTCATGCTGATCGAGCCGGGAAACAGTCGCGCTCAGGCTGCCGGCACTGGCAATCTGGCCAGCGCTGCTGTTATCAAGTGCGCCGACCGTCAGGTCCAGCGTACGACTGCTGGCAAGCTTTCCGTCCTGCTGGTTATTCAGCGTGCCAGCCTTGATCCTGGCGTCCCCGGTGGATTCGATGCGCCCTTGCTGATTGCCAAGGACACCACTGACCTCAACCCCAAGTGCACCTTGGCTGGTCAACGAACCCTTCTGACTGTTGTCCAGCGCGCTTGCCTTGAGCTGAGCGCTCTCCCGCGCTGCAAGCGTTCCACCTTGGTTGGCGATGGCGCCTGTCACATTCAGGCTCAACGTCTGCCCGGCGGTAACAAGACCTGCGACGTTATCAAGGGTCGCCACCTGCAAAGTGATCTCACCGAGGCTGGACAGCTCTCCTTTCTGGTTGATCAACTGCCCGACCGCAGCCGTCAATCGCCCGTTGCTGGTCAGCAGGCCACCCTGGCTGTTGAACAGTTGATCCGCGTTTACCCCAAGCCCTCCCCCACTGAGCACTCGGCCGTTGTTCTGGTTATCAAGGCGATTGGCACTGACCTGCGCCTGACGCTGCGCGCTCAAGGTGCCACTCTGGTTGTCCAATCGCTCGGTGGTGATGGTCAAATCACGACTGGCGATGAGGGTCTTGCCAGTGTTGTCGATGGCCTGCGCTGTAATCCGCAGATCGCCCTGCCCATTACGACTGTTGTCCGCATTGACCCCGGCCTCGATCACCCCCTGGTTGACCACCCGCCCCGTGCTATCGATGGCAACACTGTCCCGCGCCGCCAGACTCTGCCGGTTACTCAAATCCCCCTGACTACTGACCGCCAGATCCTTACCGGCATACACCGCCCCCTGCGCATCAACCCCCTGCGCCTTGACCGTCGCCGAACCGCCCGCCGACACCTGGCCCAGGTTCAACTTGCCATTGGCATCGATCTGGATATCGCCGCCAGCAACCATATTGCCCGCCAGCTTCACCCCGACCCCGGCTTCGGTACCGACCAAACGGATGGTGTTGACGTACATGCCGCCCAGCGCCGAGGAGTCGATCGCCAGGGCCGGTGCCTGGCTGCCATCGGCAGCGCGTGCGGTGGCGGCAAGGGTGCGGGCATCGACGTCGTTGCGGCCGGCGACGATGTCGAGTTTGTTGGCCTGGATCTGGGCGTTGATCTGGGTGGCGCGGGTGATGATTTCGAACTGGTCGACGTTGCTGGCATTGAGGCCGGCGCCGTTGATGGAGACGTTGCCCTGGTCGACCTGGTAGCGGTTGATCTGACCGTTTTCGATCACCGCCTTGCCGGTGCTGAGGGTGACTTTCGGGGTGTTGGTGAGGCCGCGGCCGTCGCAACTGGGGCGGGGGGGGTGGGCGACGATGAGGGGGGGGGACTTGCCCGCCACTTCGGTGTAGCCGCGCAACTGGCTGGCGCTGCCGCCGTTGACTTCGTTGAGGATGATGTCGGCGGCACGACCGCTGAAGTTGGGGTTGCCGACGATGATCCCGCCCAGTTGGGTGCTCTGGGTGCGGGCGGTGGCGTTGTTGAGGATCAGGCCCTGGGCATCGACGTTGTAGTCCTTGAACTGGTTATGCGAGAGGCCATTGGCATTGGGTGTGGCGATGTTGATGATCGGCACGCCATTGCCCGCCTGCGCCAGGCCGGTGCCCGCCGCGCTGACCGCAATACCTTCGGCCTGGGCCCACAGCGGCTGCCAGAACATGACGTTGGCCAGCAGAAACGCCAGGGCGCGTTTCGGCAGGCCGCAGAAAGTCTCGCGCGGGTGCAGGGTCGCCGAGGGCTGGCGAAGGAGAAAAGCGAATTGACGGACATCCATGTCGTGGTCTCGATTCAGCTAAAGCTGGAGTTACAGCAGCAACTCCACGCGGAAATAAATGGGCGCTTCGCGCTCGGTAATGACGTCGGGGCGTTCCAGCGAATGGGCGAAGGTCACGCTGGCGCTCAGGTGCTGGCCGCGGGCAAACAGTTCCAGCGCGTTGCTGGAGACACGCCCGTGCTGGTCGCCGTTGTAGCGGTCGCCGCGGATCACGCCCTGGTCGTAGCCGACGCTGGCGCCGTACTCGGCCAGCACCGGGCGCAACCATTCCAGCGCCACCGGGCGGGTCCAGCGCAGGTCGTTGCGCCAATAGGCGCCGCTGTCGCCGGTCAGGGACTGGTCCTTGTAGCCGCGCACCGAAGACAGCCCGCCCAGGCTCAGGCGCTGCGGGCTGAACAGCGGGTCTTCGCTGCGCTGGCCGGTGGCGAGGCTGCTGAAACTGAAGGTCTCTTCGCCGATCTGGAACGGCTGCAGGTAGCTGATGGTCAGGCTGTATTTGCGGTAGCGGGCGTCGGGGTCGCCGGGGCTGGCGGTGCGGTCGGCCTGGGCATCGAAGGCGCCGATGCCCTGCTGCACGCCCAGGTCCAGGTTGACGAACGCGCCGCCGATCCTGCGCCCGTGGTTGATGCCGAACTGAGCCTCGCTCAGGCGGTTGCTGCTGTTTTCCAGGCGGCTGTCTTCGATGTAGTTGTTCGAGCGCAGGTAGGCCAGGCCGGTACTCAGCGAGGTTTTCGACAGGCTGTCGCGGTGGATCACCCGCTCGGCGCGCAGTTGGTGGTTCTGGGTGTCGCCGGTCTGCTTGAAGGTGAAGGTGTTGGCCTCGGCCTGTGAGCGGTAGGCACTCTGGCTGTAGGAATAGCTGAAGTTCCACCATCCCCAGGGCAGGTTGTAGAAAAGCATTTCGCTGTGCGAGGTGCGCTGGTGATCGCTGACCGCGTCACGACCGCCGCGCAGCATCAACTGGTCGGCCAGGCCCAATGGGCTGTCCCATTCCAGGCCGTAACCCCATTGCTGTTCGCCCGTGGAAAGCTGGCCGTCGTTGTTACGCGACAGGTTGGCGCGCCAGGGCTTTTTCAGGGTGTTGCCGACCTCCACGGTGCTGCCGCCCACCGTCGTGCCGGGCACCAGCTCCATCTTGGCCTGGTTGGACGGCAGGCGGTTGAGCTGGGCGACCATCTGCTCGATATCGCGCAGGTTGAGCAAGTCACCGACCCCGACGGGGAAGGCCATCGCCAGCTCCCGGGACGACAGGCCGCTGTCGGCGCCGCTCTTGATGCCTTCCAGGCGCCCTTCCACCACCTGCACTTCCAGGTGCCGGCTGCTCAGGTCCTGCTGCGGCAGGTAGGCGCGGCTGGTGACCAGGCCCATGGCGAGGTAGTGATCGGTGATGGCCTTGAGCAGTTCGTTGAGTTGCTGCACGCCGAGGCACTGGCCGATATAAGGCTGGGCCAGGCGCTCACGATCGGCCAGGGAAAGGCGGTCAGCACCTTTTATTTCGATGCTGTCGATGGGGAAGCAGCGGGTGTCGGGCGCAGATTCGGGGGCAACGGGCGGGGCTTGGTTGCCGGGCAGTTCGCGCAGTTCTTCAAGACGCCGTTGCTGCTCCTGCAACAGACGGTCCTGGCGATCACGAATCAGGTCCTGCTCGCCCGGGGTGGCCGCAAATACGGGCGCGAAGGCGTTCAATCCCGATGCAACGAGAAAGAGAAGCACTCTCAGCAGAAAGTGGTGGGTGAACAGCATCGGCTTCCTTCCGATATCACTACGCCATCATTGGCGGCGCGATATTAAAGAGTGGGAAATCTGGCGTCAATATCGCCAAAACACCGCAGCCAATACCCCACACATTGACTCAACCATTTACCTGACCCAAGCTTGACCCCTTTTCCGTAAGCCATTTACCCGGATTCTGCATGTCCAGACCGCGTGTCTATCTGTTGGCCGGCCTTGTCGTGCTGTTGCTCGTCGTCTTGGCCACGTTCTTTTTGCGCAACAACACCCCCGCTCCGTCTCCGGCGCTGCAGCAGTCCTACGCCAAGGCGCTGGCCCAGGCTCATAACGGGCTGCCGGGCGCGGCACGGGTGCTGTATCAGCAGTTGGGCCGCGATGATCTGTCGGCGATTCGCCGCGCCAGCCTGTATGCCGAGCTGCCCAATTACCCGTCGCCGCTGGCACTGAAGCTGGCGAGCAAAGACCTGCAACACGACGACCCGCTGGTCCGCCGTGCCGCCATCGAGAGCATCGCCGCGCTGGTGCCGGCGCCGCAGCGCAGCCTGGTGCTGGGGCCGATGCTGGATGACGAGGAAGAAAGCGTGCGCTTTGCCGCGGTGGACGCGCTGCTGGGGCTGACGCCGGATGAGGTGGGCCTGTATTTCGGGCCGTTGCAGGAGATGCTTGAGCAGTACCAGCAGGCGCTGTTGCTGCGCACCGAGTATGCGCAGGATCAGGTGCATCTGGCGCGGCTGTATATCCACGAGCGCGATTTCCCGGCGGCCAACGCGGCGCTGGACCGCGCGCTGGCGCTGGAACCGGACAACCTCGATGCCCTCGCCGCCAAGGTGCGCCTGCTGGACAGCCAGGGCCAGGGCGACGCCTCCCGCGAGGTGCTGGCGTCGGCGCTGCAACGCCACCCGGAATCGGCGTTCCTGCAACACGAGCTGGGCCTCTGGTTGCTGCGCCACAGCCAGAACGAGTACGCCCTGCTGGCGTTCTCCCGGGCGCTGGAGCTGGAGCCGGACAACAACGATTACCGCTACACCCTGGCCACCAGCCTGCACAGCCTCGACCAGCTCGATGCGGCGCAAAAGCAGTTGGAAACGGTGCTGTCCCGCCAGCCGGCGAACCGCAAGGCGCGGGTCCTGTTGATCGAGTACTGGAAAGAGAGCGGGCAGTTGCAGAATGTGCAGGTGCTGCTGGCCCAACTGGAGCAGCAGAACCCCGACGATCCCCTGGTCCAGCAAGGCCTCTGAGCCGCTGCGAACCGTCTGGCAACACCGGTTGACCCCCGCCGTGAACGGCGTGGTCCAGAGATAGTGCGACAGTGCGGGCGGCCTGCCGCTTGCGCGCTATCAAAGGAGATCGACCGTGAACGATTCGTTAGCCAACAGCGAACGTGCGCTGATCCTGGCCCCGCCAGCGATCAGTGGCCTGGCGCTGGGCCTGCTGGACCAGGCCGGTGTCAGTGCGTTGGCCATCGAGACCCTGGAGGAACTGGGCGGCGCGCTGGACCACGGCGCCGGCGTGGCGATCATCGCCCATACCTGCCTCGACGGTTTCAATCACTCGACGCTGCAACAGTACCTGGGCAGCCAGCCCCCTTGGTCAGACCTGCCGGTGGTGTTGCTCGGCGACGGCGAGCGTCATGTCAGCAGCAGCCCCGAGCTGTGCCTGGGCCTGGGCAATCTGTTCGTGCTGCCGTTCCCCTTCCCCGACCAGGATTTTCTCGACCTCACCCACTCCTCGTTGCGGGCACGTCGCCGTCAGTACTACACCTGCCAGCAGGGCATGGAGCTGGCCAGCCTGCAACAACAGACCGAAGAGCGGGTGCGCCACCTGCGCGAGGAAGAGCAGCGCCTGCGCCAGAACCAGAAAATGGAAGCCATCGGTCAGTTGGCCGGCGGTGTCGCCCATGACTTCAACAACCTGCTGACCGGCATCGGCGGCAGCCTCGAACTGATCCGCCAACGCCTGAACCAGAATCGCCCCGAGGACATTCCCAAGCTGATAGACATTGGTTTGAGCGCGGTGCAGCGCGCGGCCAGCATCACCCACCGGCTGCTGGCGTTTTCCAGCCGGCAATCGCTGGACGACCGCCCGGTGCAGCTCGCCGCTCTCCTGGAGCGCAAACGGCTGGGCAGCCTGCTGGGGCCGGGAGTACGCCTGCAGGTGCAGATTGACGATCAGGTGTGGCCGGCCAAGGCCGATGCCCGGCAATTGCAGGAAGCCCTCGATAACCTGCTGGCCAATGCCCGCGACGCCCTGCCCGACGGCGGCGAAGTGCGCATCGAGGTGGGCAATCGCCACCTGCCCCGTCCGCTGCCCGAAGCCCATCCTCTGACGGGCTCCGACTTTGTCCGGATCAGCGTCAGCGACAATGGCTGCGGCATGCCGCAAAGCACAATGGACCGGGCCTTCGATCCCTTCTTCACGACCAAGCCGATCGGCCAGGGCACCGGCCTCGGCCTGTCGATGGTCTACGGTTTCAGCCGCCAGTCCCATGGCCACGTCACGCTGCACAGCCGCGTCGGCCATGGCACCGAGGTCGAGCTGCTGCTGCCGCGGCACCATCCGGAAAGCCCCGACCCGGTACTCGCCGAAGCCGTCCGGGCGCACGGCAGCAACGAGCGCCGGGTGCTGATCGTCGAGTCCGACAACACCGTGCGCCAACTGGTGCGCAACACCCTGGTCGAACAGGGTTACCAGTGCCAGGACGTCTCCGACGGCAATCTGGCCCTGACCCTGCTGCGCTCCGGCCGCCCCTATGACCTGCTGATCTGCAATGTCGGCCTGCCCGGCATGAGCGGGCGGCAACTGGCCGAAGTGGCGCGCAAGCTGCGCACCGGCCTGCGGGTGCTGTTCATCACCGGCTACGCCGAGCAGGCGACGGCCCATCTGGGTCGTCTCGATCCGGGCATGCAGGTGTTGAACAAGCCCTTCAGTTTCGGCCAGTTGCAAGACAAGGTGGCGCAGATGCTGGCTAGCGAGGGCACTTCATGAACCAGGCGCAACGCCCGGTGGATCTGACCGATGTGGCGCCGCTGGAGGTGCTGCGGGTGCTGACGGTGAACGTGCACAAGGGCTTCAGTCCGCTGAACCGCCGTTACGTCTTGCCGGAACTGCGCGAGGCGGTGCGCAGCCATCACGCCGATCTGGTGTTTCTCCAGGAAGTCCTCGGCAGCCACAGCCGCCACGGTGAGCGCTACCCCGGCTGGTCGCCACAGCCGCAATACGAATTTCTCGCCGACAGCCTCTGGCCGGTGTTCGCCTACGGGCGCAACGCGGTGTACCCGGAGGGCGAGCACGGCAACGCGTTGCTGTCGAAGTTTCCCATTCTCGAACACCAGAACCTTGACGTCAGCGTCGGCGGCAGCGAGCAGCGCGGCCTGCTGCATTCGGTGCTGTCGCTGCCGGCCGGCCAGCAATTGCATGCCATCTGCGTGCACCTGGGCCTGGACGAGAAGCAACGCAGCCAACAATTGACGCTGCTTTGTCGCCTGCTCGACAGCCTGCCGACGGACGCCCCGGTGGTGGTGGCCGGTGACTTCAACGACTGGCGCCAGCGCGCCGACCAGACGCTCTCGGCCAGTGGCCTGGTCGAAGTATTCAGCCAAGCATTTGGCGCGCCGGCCCGCAGCTTTCCGGCACGCTGGCCGCTGCTGCGCCTGGACCGCATCTACCTGCGCAACGCCCGGGCCCGCGCGCCGCGGGTGATGGCGCGCAAACCCTGGTCGCACTTGTCCGATCACCTGCCACTCTGTGTCGAGGTACTGCTATGAACACCGAATGGCGCGACGAAAACCATGTGCAACTGCTGATCAACGGCGAGGAATACTACCCCTCGGCGTTCGAGGCGATCCGTCAGGCCCATGAAGAAGTGCTGCTGGAAACCTTCATCATTTACGAAGACAAGGTTGGCCTCGAACTGCAACAGGTGCTGATCGAGGCCGCCCGGCGCGGTGTGCGGGTCAAGGTGCTGGTGGACGGCTACGGCACCGCCGAGCTGAGCCGCGAATATTTGCAGGCGCTGTTCGATGCCGGCGTCGAGCTGCAGGCGTTCGATCCCAGCCCGATGCGCCTGGGCGTGCGCACCAACCTGTTCCGCCGCCTGCACCGCAAGATCCTGGTGATCGACGGCACGCTGGGCTTCGTTGGCGGGATCAATTATTCGGCGGACCACCTGGGCGATTTCGGCGACATGGCCAAGCAGGACTATGCCGTGCAGGTGCGCGGCCCGATTGTCGATGACCTGCGCCAGGCCACCCTCAAGCTGCTCGACAGCCGAGCCCGGCTGGGCGGCCGCCACCGCGTCTGGTGGCGCCGCGCGCCGGTCCTGCAACCGGACAGCGAGCAGGCGCGGATGTGCCTGTGCATCCGCGACAACGACGAACACCCCACCGATATCGAGCAGCATTACCTGCGCGCCATCGTCAGCGCCCATGAGCGGATCATCATCGCCAACGCCTATTTCTTCCCGGGCTACCGTCTGCTGCGGGCGTTGCGCAACGCCGCCCGGCGCGGGGTGGACGTGACTCTGGTGTTGCAGGGCATGCCCGACATGCCGTGGGTCCGCCTGTGTTCACGGCTGCTCTACAACTACCTGCTGCGCGACGGGGTGAAGATTCACGAATATTGCGAACGCCCGCTGCACGGCAAGGTGGCGTTGGTGGATCGTCACTGGTCGACCGTGGGGTCGAGCAACCTCGACCCGTTGAGCCTGTCGCTGAACCTGGAGGCCAATCTGGTGATCCGCGACGAAGCTTTCAACCAGCGCCTGTACGAGCACCTTGATGAGCTGATGCACAAACGCTGCAAGCGGGTAACCCTGCAACGGGTGCTGCGCGGCTACTGGTGGCGGGCGCCGCTGATCTTCCTGACGTTCCACTTCACCCGCTACTTCCCCGCGCTGGTCGGCTGGCTGCCGGCGCACAAGCCGCGGCTCAAGCCGCTGTACCAGGCCGATATCGGCCAGGAGCGGCTGTCATGAAGAGTCGTCATTCGCTGTGGAAACGCGCACGACAGGTGCTGACGGTGGCGTTCTTCATCCTCATTCCGGCGCTGCTGTTCATGTTGCTGCGCAATCAGGACTGGGGCGAGGTGTGGCAGGCCCTGACCTCCTACCGCCCCGCCGTGCTGCTGACCGCCCTGGGATTCGTGGCCTGCAGCTTCACCCTGTTCGCCAGCTACGACCTGCTGGGCCGACGCTATACCGGGCACACCCTGCCGGTGCGCCGGGTGCTGCCGCTGGCGTTCGTCTGCTACGCCTTCAACCTCAACCTGAGCGCTTGGGTCGGCGGCGTGGCCCTGCGTTATCGGTTGTATTCACGGCTGGGGCTGGACACGCCGACCATTACCCGGATTCTCGGCCTGGGCCTGGTCACCAACTGGCTGGGCTATCTGCTGGTGGCCGGCAGTCTTTTCACCATGGGCTTCCCGCGTCTGCCGGCAGGGCTTGAAATCGGCAGCACCGGGCTGCGCCTGATCGGCATCGGCATGCTGCTAGCAGCGCTGGCGTACTTGCTGGCATGCCGCTTTTCCCGGCGTCGGGAATGGCAGGTGCGCGGGCAGGAAATCCGCCTGCCGTCCTGGCGTCTGGCGCTGCTGCAAGCGCTGATGGGCGCCGGCAACTGGGCGCTGATGGGCTTGGTGGTGTACACGCTGCTGCCGGACAAGGCCGGTTACCCGACCATCCTCGCCATCCTGATGGTCAGCAGCATCGCCGGGGTAATCACCCATATTCCGGCGGGGTTGGGGGTGCTGGAGAGTGTGTTCATCACCCTGCTGCAAGGGCAATACAGCCAGGGCACGCTGCTGGCGGCGCTGATCGGCTATCGGGCGGTGTATTTCCTGCTGCCGTTGCTGCTGGCGCTGGCGGTGTACCTGGTGCTGGAGCGCCTGGCCAGCCGGGCCGGTCAGGCCGAATGCGCCTCGCCTTCGACCAACAGTGGCCGGGTCGGGTGAAGCATCGCGGTGACTTTGTGCACCAGCGCGTCGAGGCCGAAGGGCTTGGTCATCAGTTCCAGGCCCGGTGCGAGCACGTCGCAGGGGTCGATCGCCTCTTCGGTGAAGCCGGTAATGAACAGAACCGGCAGGTCCGGTGAACGGCTGCGCAAGCGCTGAGCTACCTGAATACCACTGACTCCGCCCGGCAGGCCTATATCGGAAACCACCAGATCGATCGGGCCGGCGCTGTCATACAACGCCAGGCCGCTGGTGGCATCTGCGGCGTCCAGCACCTCCAGCCCCTGATCCATCAGCGCTTCCTTGATCAACATGCGCAGGTTCGGCTCGTCGTCGATCAGCAAGATACGCTCGTTGCGCAATTGCGTCGGGCTCGCCGGCAGCGCTTTCAGGGGTTGTGGCAGCGGGATCGACGGGCCGACGTAGCGCGGCAGCAACAAATCGACCCGGGTGCCGCGGCCTTCCTCGGAGGTGATCCACACACGCCCACCGGACTGGCGGACAAACCCGTAGACCATCGATAACCCCAGGCCAGTGCCCTCGCCCGCAGCCTTGGTGGTGAAGAACGGATCGAAGGCGCGCTGCACGATCTCCGCGGCCATGCCGCAACCGTCGTCCTCCACCCGCAAGCAGCAATAGTCGCCGGGCGGCACGTCGCTGCCGGGAAGAGTGCTCTCATGCCGTTCGTTGCTGGTGCTGATCTTCAGGCTGCCGTGGCGGTTCATGGCATCGCGGGCATTGGCGCAGAGGTTGATCAGGGCGTTTTCCATCTGGCTGATATCCACCAGCAACAGCCAGGGCTGCGGGTCGACCTGGAGTTGCAGATTCACGTCCGGGCCGATCACCTGAAGGATCAGCGGCTGAATGCCATTGAGCAGGTCGTTCAGGTCAGTGGGGCGCGGCGCCAGTGGCTGGCGGCGGGCAAAAGCGAGCAGGCGGTGGGTGAGTTGCGCGGCGCGCTCGGAAGCCTGGCGGGCGGCGAGCAGGTATTTGCCGAGGTCCTGGGTCTGGCCTTTGGCGATGCGCCGTTCGAGCATTTCCAGGCTGGCGCTGATGCCCGCCAGCATGTTGTTGAAGTCGTGGGCCATGCCGCCGGTCAGTTGCCCGACGGCTTCCATTTTCTGGCCATGGCGCGCAATTCCTCGGCCTGGCGCAAGGCCATTTCGCGCTCGCGTTCCTGGGTAATGTCGCGGCCCACCAGGGTCACGCTGCCGGTGGCGGGCATGACGCCAAAGTTGAACCAGCGGTAGTGCCCGTCGACATGGCGCAAGCGCCCTTCGCCGCTTTGCTGGGTGCCATCGAGCAACTGGGCGAGATTGGCGGCGTCGTCCGGGTGACCGATATCGAGCAGGGTCTGCCCGACAATCCCGTCGTCCCAGCCAAGCTGTTGCCGGCACGCCGGGTTGACGGTGCGCAGGCGCAAATCATCCTGCACCACCAGCATCAGGTCGCTGGACAGTTCCCACAGGCGCTGGTGCTCGGCGGAGCGGTCCTGCACCTGTTTTTCGAACGAACAGGCCAGATCGCGCCATTGGCGTTCCGATTCAACGTTGCTGGTGGTCTCCAGCACGGTATCGAGAAAACCGACCACATCGCCGTTCTCGTCCCGTACCGGGCTGTAGGAAAACGTGAAGTAAACCTGCTCCAGCACGCCGTTGCGGCTGGTCACCAGCGGCAGGTTCTCCTGGAACACCGCCTCGCCCTGCAGAGCCCGGAACGCCAAGGCGCCGACGCCCTCCCAGACATCGCTCCAGACTTCATGAAAACCACGCCCCAAGGGCGCAGGCTTGGTGCCGAGAATGGGCACGAAGGCATCGTTGTGGATACTGACCATGTCGCGGCCCCAGACCAGGCAGCCGGGAAACTTGGACGCCAGCAACAAATCCACGGCAATACGCAACGAGGCCGGCCAGCGATGCATTGGCCCAAGGGAGGTCTTGTTCCAGTCGAACTGACGGACCTCTTCGCTCATTCCGCCTTGCTGAAGCGGACGGGGTTCGACATGAATGATGTGCATGTTCGAGTCGCTTCCTTACAGGTACTCAGGCTTCGGACTCCTGCCCGATGTCTTCGTTCCAGAGGGCGGGTTGCGCCTGAATGAACTGGCGCATCAGCCCGATGCAGTGCTCGTCCTGTAGCACTGTGACCTGCACCCCACGTTCCCGCAGCAAGGCTTCTTCGCCGAGGAACGTCTGGTTTTCGCCAACTACCACTTCACGGATACCGTAGAGCAGGATTGCCCCGCTGCACATCGAACAGGGCGACAGCGTGGTATACAGCGTGGCCTCGGCATAAACGCTGGCGTTCTGCCGGCCGGCGTTCTCGAAAGCGTCCATCTCGCCATGCAGCACCACACTGCCGTGCTGCACCCGGCGGTTGTGGCCACGGCCGATGACCCGGCCCTTGTGGACGATCACCGAACCGATGGGAATGCCACCTTCTTCCAGCCCCTTGCGCGCCTCGTCGATGGCCGCCTGCATGAAAACCTGCGATTGCTCCTGGGCATCTGCCATGTCCGGCTCTCCTGATTCAAGGCATCAAGGTTAAACGCTAGCACATCGCCATAGCCGATGGCGGGCTTTTGCCGGACGGCTATGCTGTATACGTTTTGCTGTCCACGAATTGCCGCCTGTGCAACCCCTTCAAAAGGATCGCCGCAATGAGCAAGCAAGTTCTGGTGGTGCTGACCAACACAGCCAAATACCCCAGCCTGAAACGCGCCACCGGCCTGTGGCTGGGCGAAGCGGTGCATTTCGCCGATGTGCTGCAAAAGGCCGGCTATCACGTCGACTACGTCAGCCCTACGGGCGGCTATGTGCCCGTCGACCCGCACAGCCTGAGCATGGCCCAGGACATCGATTGGCAATGGTACGACGACAAGGCCTTCATGAACCGCCTTGGCACCACTTTGCCGCCGGGCCAGGTCAAGGCCCGGGACTACCAGGCCATTTATTACGCCGGTGGCCATGGTGTGATCTGGGACTTTCCCGACAACCACGACCTGCAAGACATCGCCCGGCAGATTTTCGAGAACGGCGGTGTCGTCTCCTCTGTCTGCCATGGCGCGGTGGGCCTGCTGAACATCAAGCTCAGCGACAACAGCTTGCTGGTCAAGGACCGCGAAGTGACCGGTTTTTCCAACATCGAGGAACAACTGGCCGAGCTGGACAAGGTCGTGCCGTACCTGACCGAAACCGAGCTGAGCGCCCGTGGCGGTCTCTACTGCAAGGCCGAGGAGCCGTGGCAAGCCTTCGCCATTGCCGACCAGAAGGAAGGTCGGCTGATCACCGGGCAGAACCCGGCTTCCGGCGCCGCGGTAGGCCGCCTGGTCGTGGCTGCGCTGGCCACAAAAAGCGGCCGCTAGGCTGCGACGAAGCGACCATTCACACACGCCATGTCTGGCTCTCGTACAGGAGTGGTGTATAGCGCTCACTTATGCTGATCGGCTTCGGCCCGGCGACTTTCCCCACGCCGGGCCCTGCCCTCCAACATAGGTGAACCATGCCCTCTCGTACTTTTGATTCCGGTCGTGCCCTGCTCGAACTGCTCACCACACTGTTGATCGGTCTGGCACCGGTTGTCTGTGGCCTGCTGGTGATGGCCTGGCAGGTGGACAAGAAGCTCGAAGAGTCCGTCGAGGTCGCCCAGCGTGAGACCTTGCGGCGCGTTGACATGCTGATCGAGTCCCTGCACGGGGCCAGCAACAAGGTACTCAACCTCGCGGAGTTACCGTGCGACAAGGCCCTGCCGACGCTGTACACCGAGGTGGTGGCCAATCCCGAGCTGCGTTCGCTGACGTTGGTCCGGGAGAATCGCGCTTATTGCAGCACCCTGCGCGGGGAGTCCGGGTTGCTGGTGGACCCCGGCGACTACTTCAACCACCGGCTGCGTCTGGAACCGGGCAACGACAATACGCCGGACTCGGCGATTCTTTACTACCGCCTGCAGGAATATCCCTACGGTGTGCTGGCCGTGGCTGATGGTGCGATTCTTCAGCGCCTGCTAAATGGCATTCGCGAACCGGCCAGTGTGATCCTGCAGTTCGGACCGACCTCGATCGGTGCTAGTGGCGAGGTGCTGGAGAACAGCGAGATCGCGGAAATGGAGCAGTATGCGAGTCTGGTCTCGCCGATGTACGGCTATACCCTGCACGTAGGTTATCGGCCGGGGCACACTGCCCGTCAGTTGTTGGAGAACAGCCTGGCGATTGTGCCTTCGCTGTTGTTGGTGGGTTTGATGACCGCTATCGGTAGCTATTGGGCTATGTGCCGGCGGCGTCAGCCGACTGCGCGGCGAGTTTGATAAAAGGGTCTTCACATCTCGCAGGCAATCGCAAAACGTCGGCTGCTCACAATCCTGTGGGAGCGGCCTTCAGCCGCGAAGGGCCGCACAGCGGCCCCAAAACCATCCAGCACGAGATGGCTGTCTACATCCAGTATTTCTTTCGACTTTGGGGATGTCTGAATGTGAGATCCAGACCAGCCAGAAATAGGGTGCTGGATGGATTTGGGGCCGCTGTGCGGCCCTTCGCGGCTAACAGCCGCTCCCACAGGGGCCGGCGGCGCTGACACATCGAATGGATAAACCCACAAGCCCAAGCACAAAGCATTCAGTGAAAACCCATAAAAAAACGCCGGCATGCCGGCGTTTTTTTCATGCGCTCACCGATCAGTCGGTGCTGAGCACACCACGACGCACCTGGTCACGCTCGATCGACTCGAACAGCGCCTTGAAGTTGCCCTCGCCGAAACCATCGTCGCCCTTGCGCTGGATGAATTCGAAGAACACCGGGCCCATCAGGGTTTCCGAGAAGATCTGCAGCAGCAGACGCTTGTCATCCGGGTTGGACGAGCCGTCCAGCAAGATCCCGCGGGACTGCAGTTCTTCGGTCGGTTCGCCGTGATCCGGCAGGCGGCCCTGGAGCATTTCGTAGTAGGTTTCCGGCGGCGCGGTCATGAAGCGCATGCCCATTTGTTTCAGGGTGTCCCAGCTCTTGATCAGGTCGTCGGTGAGGAAGGCCACGTGCTGGATGCCTTCGCCGTTGAACTGCATCAGGAACTCTTCGATCTGCCCAGCGCCCTTGGACGACTCTTCGTTCAGCGGGATGCGGATCATGCCGTCCGGCGCGGTCATCGCCTTTGAGGTCAGGCCGGTGTATTCGCCCTTGATGTCGAAGTAGCGGATCTCGCGGAAGTTGAACAGTTTCTCGTAGAAACCGGCCCAGTAGGCCATGCGCCCGCGATACACGTTGTGGGTCAGGTGATCGATGATCTTCAGGCCGGCGCCGACCGGGTTGCGGTCTACGCCTTCAATCCAGTTGAAGTCGATGTCATAGATCGAGCTGCCCTCTTCGAAGCGGTCGATCAGGTACAGCGGCGCACCGCCAATACCCTTGATCGCCGGCAGGCGCAGTTCCATCGGACCGGTTTCAATTTCCACCGGCTGCGCGCCCAGTTCCAGAGCGCGGGCGTAGGCCTGGTGGGCGTTGCGCACGCGGAAGGCCATGCCGCAGACCGACGGGCCATGCTCGGCGGCGAAATAGGACGCGACGCTTTTCGGCTCGTTGTTCAGGATCAGGTTGATGTCGCCCTGACGGTACAGGTGGACGTCCTTGGAGCGGTGGGTAGCGACCTTGGTGAAGCCCATGATCTGGAAGATGGGTTCCAGGGCACCCGGGGTCGGCGAGGCGAATTCAATGAATTCGAAGCCCATCAGGCCCATCGGGTTCTCGAAGATATCTGCCATGTTCGTATTCCTCATCATCAAAACGGTTCAATAACGGTTGTTGCCTGCGTTACTAGCGATCGATGCGGGAGAACAAGGTGGCGCGCAAGAGATGCCCCTCACACTGCGGGCGAGGTAGGCACCGTAAATCAGTTTGAACCCATGACACTTCATAGGGGACCATTCCCGGCGGGCTTGATTCCCCATGAGGCGGGGAACCTTATTATTGTATGCGTAACGCGATTCTACAGGGCGTAAATGGATTTGTCGCGCATCGCGTACGCGCTACGTCCCGTCTACAACCAATAGCAGGTGCCCTGCCCCGGCGCCCGCTAATCTCTCCGCTATCATGAGCGAACACAGAACACACGGACGGAACCGGCATGCCCCTGCAGAAATCCCGTAACCGCGGCCGCCTCCTGCGCCGCCTGGTGCCCTGGCTGGTGGGCGCGGTCCCGGTGATCTGCGGCCTGGCGATCCTGCACTGGCAGGCCCAGCGCGAATTGCAGGCGCGGGCGCTGAGCAGCGCCCAGGAGGCTGTCAGCCACCTGGACCGGGTGCTCGACAACGTCGCCGGCGCCGCCCGCGACCTGCTGCCACTGGCCGGCCAGCCTTGCGAGCAGATCAACCTGGCGCTGCGCGAGCAGGTCACCCGGCGCTCCTTCGTACGCTCCACCAACCTCACCTTCCGCGACGAGATCTACTGCACCTCGCTGTTCGGCGACTTCCGGGAGAAGGTCAATCCCGCCGACTACACCGACGGCAGCCTGTGGCTGATGAACGGCAACTCGGTGTCACCCGGCCATCCCCTGCTGGTGTACCGCCTCGTCGAGGGCGAAAAAGGCGCCATCAGCACCCTCGACGGCGACCACCTGACCAGCGCCCTGCGCCTGATCGCACCGAATATCGACCTGCGCTTGCAGGTCGGCGAGCACTGGATCGACCAGCGCGGCAAGGTCAACGACGGCCCGGTGCCGGGCTATGCCCTGGCGGCCGAGCAAGTGCGCTCGCAGCGCTACGCCTTTTCCCTGCACAGCGGTTTCGGCCCCGGCCAGGCCTGGAAGCTGATGCGCAGCGAATACCCGGCGATGTTCGGCCTGCTGCTGTTTCTCGGGGCCAGCGCCGGCGCCGCCTGCTATTGGCAATTGCGCCGGGCCACGTCGCAGAAGGCGGAGCTGCAACGGGCGCTGGATGCCGACGAATTCGTCCCCTATTTCCAGCCCGTGGTGCGCCAGGGTGACTACCGCTGGGCCGGCGCCGAAGTGCTGATGCGCTGGCAGCACCCGCGCGAGGGCCTGGTGCGGCCCGACCTGTTCATTCCCTATGCCGAACACAGCGGCCTGATCGTGCCCATGACCCGGCGCCTGATGGAACAGGTCGGCGAACAACTGGCGCCGTTGGCCGACACCTTCGAGGACGGCTTTCATCTGGGCATCAATATCACCGCCGCGCACTGCCAGGACCTGTCCCTGTGCGACGACTGCCAGGCGCTGCTGGCGCGGTTCCCGCCGGGTCGGGTCAAGCTCACCCTGGAGCTGACCGAGCGCACGCCGATCATCCCCAGCGACACCACCGACCGCCTGTTCGAACGCCTGCACGCGCTCGGCGTGCTGCTGGCCGTCGACGACTTCGGCACCGGCCAGTCAAGCCTGAGCTACCTGCGCCAGTTCGAAGTGGATTACCTGAAGATCGACCAGAGCTTCGTCGCCATGATCGGCGTCGATGCGCTATCGCTGCACATTCTCGACAGCATCATCGAGCTGTCGGGCAAGCTCGGCCTGGGCATCGTCGCCGAAGGCGTGGAAACCGCCGCACAACGCGACTACCTGGCCCGCTACGGGGTGGATTTCCAGCAAGGCTATCTGTTTGGCCGGCCCATGCCCCTGAGCGACTTCGTCAACGCCCTGGCCGAACAACCGACCGGGGCGACGGTTGCCGAACCGGTGGTGCCCCTGAGATCATGACCGGTCAATCCTTCCCCCCGCTTTTCGCTGTATAGAGGCCCCCGTGTCCAGAGGCATTGCTTTATCGGTAATGGCGTCCTGCCTGTTCGCCGTGATGTATTACTACACCTCCCTCCTCGCCCCGCTCGACGGTGAGGAAATCTTCGGTTGGCGGATGCTCCTGACCCTGCCGTGCGTCACCCTGTTCATGCTGATCACCCGCGACTGGCCCCTGGTCACCGGGCTGCTGGCACGCATCCGCCAGAGCCCCGCGCTGCTGCTCGGGCTGTGCGGTACCTCGGCGCTGATGGGCGTGCAATTGTGGCTGTTTCTCTGGGCGCCGCTGCACGGGCGCAGCCTGGAAGTGTCGCTGGGGTATTTCCTGCTGCCGCTGACGATGGTCCTGACCGGGCGGCTGGTGTATGGCGAGCGCCTGTCGCGCCTGCAGAAAGTGGCGGTGTGTTTCGCCATGGCCGGGGTCGGCCACGAGCTGTTCCAGCACGGCAGTTTCGCCTGGGAAACCCTGCTGGTAGCCGGTGGTTATCCGATTTATTTCGTGCTGCGCAAACGGCTGCGCACCGACCACCTGGGCGGGCTGTGGGCGGATATGTGCCTGCTGATGCCGGCGGCGCTGTATTTCGTGATCAAGGGACCGCTGAACGCGAACGACCTGGCCAGCCATCCGCAACTTTACGGCCTGATTCCACTGTTGGGGGCGATCAGCGCCCTGGCGCTGATCAGTTATGTGCTGGCCAGCCGGATGCTGGCGTTCAGCCTGTTCGGCCTGCTCAGTTATGTCGAGCCGGTGCTGTTGGTGATAGTGGCCCTGATCCTGGGCGAAAGCATCGCCCAGGATCAGTGGCTGACCTACCTGCCGATCTGGCTGGCGGTAGTGGTGCTGGTGCTCGAAGGCGTCAGGCACCTGCTTCGTCAGCGGCGGCGGCCGGTGTAAGGCGAACCTGCCGCACCCGCCGTTCCTCGACTGCCACCACGGTCATCCGCCAGTCGTTCCAGGCCAGCTGGTCGCCCACCATCGGCAGGCGATCCAGCAGGCTCATCACCAGCCCGGCGAGGGTCTGATAGTCGTCGGTCGGTTTGGCGGCAAAACCGATCTGCGCCTGGATCTGGCGCAGGTTCAGCGCACCGCTGACCAGATACCCCTCCTGGTCGGCGACGATACCCGGGCCTTCCACTTCACTGGCATCAGGCAGCTCGCCGGCGATCGACTCAAGGATGTCGGTCATGGTCAGGACACCGGTGAAATCACCGAACTCGTTGACCACGAAGGCAATGTGCGTGGACTGCGCGCGCATCTGTTCGAGCGCATTGAGGATGCTGAAGCTCTCCAGCAGGTTCAACGGCGCACGCATCAAATGCTCCAGGTCCGGTTGCTCGCCCGCGAGCATTGCCTTGAGCAGTTCCTTCTTGTGCACGTAGCCCAGCGGTTCCTCGATGCGGCCACCGCGGATCAGCGGCAGGCGCGAGTACGACGAGTTGATCAGCGCGCTGCGGATCACCTCGGGCGGCTGCGCCAGGTCGATCGAGTCGACTTCGGCACGCGGCGTCATCACCGTCTTGATCGGCCGCTCGGCCAGGTGCAGCACGCCGCTGATCATCACCCGCTCACGGCGGTCGAACAGCACTTGTTCCTCGCCGTCGCCCACCAGGTCGGCGATTTCCTCACCCACCTCGTCGGCCTCGACCCGGCGCCCGCCCAGCAGGCGCAGCACGGCGTGGGCGGTACGCTCACGCAGCGGCCGGTGTTCCTGCAGGCTGCGCTTGCGGCGAGCCCGGGCCAACTGGTTGAACAGCTCGATGAGAATCGAGAAACCGATTGCCGCGTACAGATAGCCCTTCGGAATGTGGAAGCCCAGGCCTTCGGCGGTGAGGCTGAAGCCGATCATCATCAGGAAGCCCAGACACAGCATGATCACCGTCGGGTGGGCGTTGACGAAGCGGGTCAGCGGCTTGCTGGCGACGATCATGATGCCGATCGAGAAGATCACCGCGATCATCATGATCGACAGGTGTTCGACCATGCCGACGGCGGTAATCACCGCGTCGAGGGAAAACACCGCGTCGAGCACCACGATCTGCGCCACGATGGGCCAGAACGCCGAATGCCGGACCGGCCCGTTGGCTTGCACCACATGGCCTTCGAGGCGTTCGTGCAGTTCCATGGTGGCCTTGAACAGCAGGAACACACCACCGAACAGCATGATCAGGTCACGGCCGGAGAAGGATTTGTCGAACACTTCGAACAGCGGCGCGGTGAGGGTCACCATCCACGAGATCGAGGCCAGCAGGCCAAGACGCATGATCAGCGCCAGCGACAGACCGATCACCCGCGCGCGGTCGCGCTGATGGGGCGGCAGTTTGTCGGCGAGGATGGCGATGAAGACGAGGTTGTCGATGCCCAGAACCAGTTCCAGGACGATCAGCGTGGCCAGTCCCAGCCACGCGGTGGGATCGGCTAGCCATTCCATGGTTGAGCACTCATGCAGGAAGCGTCGCAAGGACGATGAAGAAAGGAAGGCCGCAAAGGCCTGCTACTGGGAGGCTCCGGGAAAACTATCATATCAACCTGAGATCAAAAAGGGACGTTGATCCTACAGTTGTAGCGGCGTTTTACTACACAGGGAAAGTATTTCAATCTGTGGCAACAGATTTGGGGCCGCTGTGCGGCCCTTCGCGACGGTCCGGCGTCCCGGCAAGCTCACCCCTACAAACTCTGTAGGAGCGAGCTTGCTCGCGAAGGGCCGTCGCGAAGGGCTGCAAAGCAGCCCCAAGAACCATCAATGGCTCCAGTTAGCCTCGCTGTTCTGCAACGCCGTCGCAATCGTCTGCAGGTTGTTGTCCGGCAGGCTGCTTGGCAGCAGGTCGGTACCCGAGCTGACGTACAACTGCGCGTAGGCATTGCGCAGTTCGGCGTAGGACAGGTCACGCTTGAGCTGGGTCTGCAGGTTGTTCAGTTCGCCCTGGATCAGCTCCAGCTCACCGATGTTCTGCGTCTTGTAGCGGTTACGCAGTTGCTCGGCGATCTGGCCATCGAGACTGGCCAGCTCTTCGCTGGTATGGAACTGACGCACGGCTTCGTTGTAGTTGGCGTTGGCCACGTACAACTGCGCCAGCACCGCCATCGACATCGCCTGACGGCGAGCCGCGGCAACGTCTTCACCCGCTTCGGCAACTTTGATCGCGGCCGGTGCCGAGAGCACGTTGAACAGGTTCCAGGTCACCTTGACGCCGTAGTCCGCCCAGCTCTGGTTGGTCAGGAAGGAGTTGCTGTCGTAATGACCGCCCAGCGAGAACTCCAGGCCCGGCAGCAGGCGCAGCATGGCCTTGCGGGTTTCTGCGGCGCTGATGCGCGCCTGGTAGTCCTGCTCGCGCAGTTCGGGACGGCTGGCCAGGGCCTGCTGTTCCAGCTTGGCGAAGTCGGCCTTGAACTCCGGCACCGCATAGCCTTCTTCCGGCGCCAGGGCGAAGTTGGTGTTCAGCGGCAGGTTGACCAGCGCCGCCAGCTCGGTCTTGGCCAGCGACAGCGCGCGGCGTTGCTCTTCCAGTTGGCGCGTGGCTTCGATCAGCGCGCGCTGGTAGCTCAGCGACTGCACCGGATCACCGACACGCTGGGCCGCCATGTGCTGGCTGTTGGTACGGGCTTCGTGGATACGCGCCATCAGGCCGTCGATCTGGGTCAGCAGACGCTGGGCCGCCACCGCACGCCAGTACGCCGAACGCACGTCCTGGGTGATGGTGTGGACCACTTTGCGCCGGCGTTCTTCGAGAATCAGACGCTGGTCGGCCTGCTGCTTGGCGCTGACATAGGCGACGCCGAAGTCCAGCACGTTCCAGACCATGGTCAGGTCCGCCACGTCGCGGTCGCGGTCCTGGGAGGTCGACGGTTCCAGGGACTGGGTGCCGGTACGCACGCTCTGGCTGCTGGATGCACTGGTGTTGTCACGGCCGGCGTAGCCAGCCGCCAGGGCCATGCGCGGCAGCATGTCAAAGCGGGCCAGGTCGACCTGGCGCTTGGACAGTGCCTCTTCCATCACCTTCAGGCGTGCTTCGAGGTTGTACTTCACCGCACGGGCCATGGCCTGGTGCAAGGTCAATGGGCCGTTGAGCGGTTCCTGGTCCTTGAACATGGTCGCCAGGTCGGTGCGTGCACGGTCCTCGCTGGCACTGCGGTCGATTGGCTGGCTAGTGACAGCGCAACCGCTGATGGCCAGCGCCAGCAAGCTGGCACCGAACAATTTCTGGCTTTTTTTCATCCTTGGGCCGCCCCCTGGTACGGCTTTATTTCGTAAGTGTGTGCTGTACTTCATGCCCGCTTCCCGATCTGCGCCGGCTGAGCCAGAGCCATGGCCAACTCACGCACATGGCGCTGGTCGGCTTCGTTGATGTGATGCAATTGCTGGCCGAGGGTCGGTGCTCCGAACACTCCGCGCAGACCCTGGTTGAGATCGCTCTGCTTCCACTGGTTGCCGTTGAACACGTTCATCTCGCTGACGCCCGGTACATCGCGACCGAAGATGCCGGCAAACGTACTGCTGCCGAACACGCCGCCCTCTCCGCCACCAAAGCCGAGGAAACCGCCCGGGTTGCCGCCGGCGCCGCCGTCGCTGCTGCCGAAGACCTGCGCGATGAAGCTCGGCGCGCTGCTGCCGTTGCCCAGGAAGATAACGCCCAGTGGCTGCACGTTGCCGCCCACGGTGCGTACTTCGAACAGGCCCGGTGCGATCAGCGGCGAAACTGCGTCAGTCACCACAAAGCCCGGCACTTGCGGCTGCAGGACCACGGTGGACGGTGCGTTGGCCGCCTCCGGCGGATTGAGCCGGTAATTCAGGTCACCCACGTCTTGCGACTGGATCGTCTGCGACTGACCAATCAGGGATACCGCGAGGTCGTTGCCGGCCTGGTCGCGGATGCCGCTGTTCAGCGCGTTCAGGCTCAAGGCCAGGGCGCCCGCACCGCTCATGTTGCCGACGGTAATGCGATAGGTCTTGGCGTCGATCTGCTGGACCGACTGCACCGAACCACTGGCGTTGCCGGTACCGACCACGCTGAAGTCGCCGGCATCGACACCGCTGACCGCCTCGTCGAAGGTCAGGGTGAAGTTCAAGGTCCGGTCGGTCGGCTGTACTGGGCCGTCCACCACGATGCTGCTTGGCCGCGGGGCCTTGGCATCGAGCAGGATGCCGCGGGTATCGGCGACGTTGTTCAGGCCGGTCTGCGCGTCGTTGCCCTGAGCGTCACGGATGGTGCCGCCGTTGAGGTCGATGGCCGAACCGACATTGAAGGTGCTGTTGCCGGACATGCCGCTGGTGACGCTCAGGCGGAACAGCAACGCATTGCCACCCGTGGTGGACACGTAGTCGGCGTAGACCACGCGACCGCCGTCCAGGGTGATCGCCAGGCGCGGGTTGCCGTTGCCGCTGTCGACCAGCACGGCTTCGCTGGTGCGCACGGTGAAGTCCAGTTGCTGGCCGGCAACATAGGTGCCGCTGGCCGGGACGTCCACGCTGTTCACCGACGGTGCCACGCGATCGATGCTGTAGAGACTGCCCTGCAGGCCGCCGGTGATCAGGTTGCCCGCCACATCGGTGATGCCGGTGCCGGTGCTGTTCAGGTCCAGGCGCACGTTGCCGGCGCCGGCCAGGTTGTCGACGACGATGGTGTAGGTGCGGCCATTGACCTGCTCCACCGAGGCGATGCGGCCACTGGCAGTGCCGGTGAAGAACAGGCTGAAGTCAGCACTGTCGACGCCGGACACGCTCTCGTTGAAGGTCACGGTGTAGCGCACGGAACCGGCGTTGGTGGGGGTGAAGTCGACGTTGGCGATATTGCTGACACTCGGTGCCACAGTATCGACCACCACACCGCTGGCGACGTTAGGTGCATTCAGCGCCAGGTTCATCGCGTTACCCGCCGCGTCGCGCACGGTGCTGCCATTGAGGTCGAGGTTGCCCGGTAAGCCAATGGCCGTGGCGTTGTTGCTCGGCTCGATCACGTACTCGAACACCAGCGCATTGCTGCCGCTGCCGGAGACGTAGTTGGCGTAACGGGTCTGGCCACCGAGGGTCAGCGCCAGGCGCGGGGCGCTGGCGCTGGTATCGACGATGACGTTCTCGCTGATATTGACGGTAAAGCGCAGCACATCACCGGCGTTGTACGCGCCCGGTGCCGGCAGGCCGACGGTGGACACGGTCGGCACGACCGCATCGACCCGCACCTGACTGGTGTCTTCCACGCCATTGAGGGCGACGTTGGCATTGTTGCCGACGCTGTCGCGCAGGATCCCGCCGTTGAGCTGGATGGCGCTGCCGAGGGTGACGCCGTTGGTGTCCAGTTGACCGCTGGCGACGGTCAGGCGGAATACCAGGGCGTTGCTGCCCGCGCCGGACAGGTACGTGGCGTAGGCCGTGGTGCCGTTGTCCAGCAGTACTTCGATCCGTGGCGTGCCGTTGGAGAGGTCCAGTTGGACCGTCTCGTCCAGGTGCACGGTGAAGTCCAGGTTCTGTCCGGCGACGTAGGTGCCGGCGGCCGGCGCATCGACGCTGACCACGCTCGGGGCGACCCGGTCGATGCTGTAGCTGGCGCCGGTAAGGCCGCCAACCACCGCGTTGCCGGCCGCGTCGGCAATGCCGGTGCCGCTGGCCTTGAGGTCCAGCCGCAGGCTGCCGGTGCCGCCGATGGCGTCGACCAGCACGGTGTAGGTGCGGCCGTCGACCTGGGTGACGCTGGCGATGCTGCCCGATGCACTGCCGGTGAAGAACAGGTTGAAGTCCGCGACATCCACACCGCTGACGTTTTCGCTGAAGGTCAGGGTGTAGCTGACCGAACCGCTGTTGTTCGGCGAGACATCGACCCGCACCAGCCCGTTGGCGGTTGGCGCCGTGGTGTCGATCAACACGTTGCCGGCGTTGCCCAGGCCATTGAGGTCCAGATTCAGGGCGTTGCCGGCCGGATCGCGCACGGTACCGCCGTTGAGGTCGAGGGTGTTGCCCACCACCAAGCCGCCGGCGGCGGTGTCACCCGCCTGCACGGTGTACTGGAACACCAGCGCGCCACCGGCTGCGCCGGAGACATAGCTGGCGTAGCGGGTCACGCCGCCCACGGTCAGCACCAGGCGCGGGGTGCCGTCAGAGGTGTCGACCACCACGCCTTCGCTGGTGTTGACGGTGAAGCTGAGCACGTCGCCAGCCTTGTAGCTGCCGTCGGCCGGCAGGCCGACCGAATCCACGACCGGCGCTACGGCGTCGACCAGCACGCCGGTGGTGTTGCCGAGGCCATTGAGGGTGGTGTTGGCGTCGTTACCGAGCGCATCACGCAGGGTTGCGCCATTGAGCTGGATGCTGCTGCCGACTTCGATACCGTTGGTATCCAACTGGCCATTGGCGACGGTCAGGCGGAATACCAGCGCGTTGGTGCCAGCGCCAGACAGGTAGGTGGCGTAGGCTTTCTCGCCGTTGTCCAGAGTCACTTCCAGACGCGGCGAACCGTTGCTGGTATTGAGCAGGACCGCCTCGTCCAGTTGCACGGTGAAGTCCAGGTTCTGCCCGGCCACATAGCTGCCGCTGGCCGGAACATCGACGCTGGTGACACTCGGCGCCACGCGGTCGATGGTGTAGCTGATCGGGCCAACAGAGCCGCCATAGGGATTGCCAGCAGCATCGACAATGTTGTTACCGGCCACCATCAGCCCCACCGTGCCGGCGCCCATAAGGTCATTAACCTTCACGTTGTATGTCAGGCCATCAAGGGTGGTGATCACGGCATCAAGCCTGGTCGTTCCGTTGAAAAATACAGCGAACGCCGCAGGATCAAGGACAGTGACTTTCTCCGAGAAGGTCACATTGAAGCTGACCGACGCCTGGTTGTTCTGCACCGGATCGACCTGAACGATGCTGCTGACCAATGGAGCGGTGGTATCCACCACCACACCGACCGTGCTGCCCACGTTGTTCAGCGTCAGGTTCAGGTTGTTACCGGCCAGGTCGGTGAGCGGCTCACCGCGCAGGTCGATGCCGTTGACCGCGATGCCGTCGCCGTCGTTGTGACCGGCCAGCACGGTGTACTGGAACACCAACGCGTCGCTACCGCTACCGGAGACATATGTGGCGTAACGGGTCACGCCGCCCACATCCAGCACCAGCCGCGGCGGCAGCCCGCCAGTCTGCAGTGCTTCGCTGGCATTGACGGTGAAGGTCAGCACGGCGCCGGCCTTGTAGTTGCCATCGGGCGGCGTGGTGACGCTGACCACGGTCGGCGCCACGCCGTCGACATTGACGTTGCCGGTACCGGCGACGCCATTCAGGGCGACCACCGCATCGTTGCCGGCACCATCGCGAATGCTGCCGCCGTTGGGCTGCACGGAACTGCCCAGGGAGATGCCGTTGCTGTCCAGTTGGCCGCTGGCAACGGCTAGGCGGAACACCAGGGCGCTGCCACCGGAGCCGGAGACGTAGTCGGCATAGACCGTGCCGCCGGTGTCGAGGGTCACTTCGATCCGCGGAGTGCCACCCACGGTGCTGACTATCACGTTTTCACTGAAGTTGACTGTGAAATCGAGGTTCTGGCCGACGATGTAAGTGCCGTCGGACGGTACGTTGACGCTGCTGATAGTCGGTACCACGCCATCGATGACAATGGCCTTTTGACCCGCGATGGAGTTGGCCCCGCCCAGCGTTGGCAGGGTCAGCACCGCATCGTCGCTAGCGGCGCTCTTGAGGGTCGCACCGTTGAGTTGCAGCGCGCCGGTGCTGTGGTAATCCAGGTCGGCACTGACGTCACCGGCCTGCACGGTGTAGCTGAAGATCAAGCTGTTGGTGCCCGAGCCGCTGACGTAGGTGGCGAAGCGGTCGATCGCTCCGGTTTCCAGCAACAGGGTCGGCACGCCGCCGGCGACGGTCACGTTCATGTCGAACGTGATCGCGACGTTGACGGTCTCGCCCACTTTGTAAGCACGGTTGCCTTCCAGAATGCTGACATTGGTCACGCCCGGGTTAAGCGGCTGCACCGTGATATTGAAGGTGTCGGTGTCGGTCAGCACCCCGCCGCTGCCAGTGGCGCCTTGGTCGTTGCTGATGATGGTGAAGCTCGCCGGGCCGTTGTAGCCAGGCGTCGGTGTGAACTTCATGCCGTTCAGCGCGGCATTGATCTGCGCCAGGGAGCCCTCGAACTCCAAGGTGGCGGTGCCCGGAACGTTGCCGTTGTGGAAGGCCAGGCCGGTGGTAGTGGCCAGGGTGATCAGGCCGTTGGTGGCGGTCACGGTGACGATCAGCGGCGAGCCGTCGGCATCCACATCGCTGATGCTGATCAGGTTGCCGTTGGCGGTGTTGAAGGTCAGTACCGCGTCCTGCTTGACGGTCTGATCGCCCGGCACTGCGTTGACCGGTGCGTCGTTCACCGGAATGACGTTGATGATCACCATCTTGGTATCGGTCTGCGCAGTGCCGCCGGTATTGCCGTTGTCGTTGATCGTTACCGACAGCAACTCGCTGGCGGTGCTGTTGAGGGCGGTCTGGTACTTCACGCTGGCCGCGGCGATGAAGGCGTTGATATCGCTCAGGCTGCCGGACAGTGTCAGCGTGGCGGTGCCAGAATCCGTCACCGTGACGCCGTTGCCGGAGAGCGCGGTAAGGGTGCCGCCCGTCACCGAGAAGGTCGCGGTGACCGAAGCGCTGCCGGCATCGATGTCACTGAAGCTGATGCCCGTCACGGAAGCGGCCAGATCTTCGGTAACGGCGATGCTCACCGGCACGGTGACCACCGGCGCATCGTTCACCGGGACAACCGAAAGGGTAATGGTCTTGGTGTCGGTGCCGACACTGCCGGTGTCGACCAAGACCGTCAGGGTTGCATCGGCGGTGGCATTGGCCGCCGTGGTGTAGGTCAGGCGGTTGTTGGCGATGAAGGCATTGACGGCCGCGATGGTACCGCTCAGGTTCATGGTGGTGGCGTTGCCGCCCACGACCACGCCGTCGCCGCTGGTGGCGGAAAGGGTGCCGGAAGTGACGTTCAGGGTCATGTAGATGTTGACCGAATCCGGATCGCTGATGCTGATCTGGTTGATCACCGAGGCAACGTCCTCGACCACCTGAGTGCTTGCCGGTGCACTGATCACCGGAGCGTCATCCACGCCCGTAATGATGATGTCACGGGTAACGACCGCAGAGTCCAGGCTACCGTCGTTGACCTGGAACTGCACAGTGCGAGTCAGGGGCGTGGGCGAATCCGACAGGTTGGTGAAGGTCACCGCCCTCAATGCCGCCTGGAACTGCGCCAGGCTCGCCTGGTTGCCGGCGGAGGTCAGGGTCAGGGTCCCGTTGACGGCGTCCCACGTCCCGATGATATTGCCCATGGTCGCCGGATTGGAAACCAGCTCCAGGTAATCGTTGCCGTTGCTGTAGTTGTACAAGATGTGCACGGTTGCCGAGGCGATGTACGGGCCGTCGGCATCACTGATGGTCACGGCGTTATCGATGACCACCGGGATCGACGTGGTGTTGTTGCCCTCGGTCCAGGTCAGGTTGCCGCCACTGCCGGTGAGGGTCGGCGCATCGTTGGCCGCCGTCACGGTGATGCTGGCGGTGTCCTGTCCGATGGAGAAGGGTGTGGTGCCACCGGCGACGGAGGTATCGTACTTGACGCCCTGCAGTCCGATGGTGATACCGGTCTGGTCCCAGGCGCGGAACGTGAAGTCGGCGGTGGTGCCGTTGAGGCCATCCGGTACGAAGCGCACACGGTCGTTGGAGCGCAGCAGCAGCGCCGAGTTGACGGTGACGCTGCCGATGGTGCTCCATGAGGTGCCGCCGTCGGTGCTGAACTGCCAGTTGCCATTGCCTCTGTTCAGGCCGGTGATGGCGATACCCTTGACCGCAACCGTATCGACATCGGTGTAGTTAGTGGAGTACAGCGAGCTGACCAGCACGCCGGGGTTGTTGGTCTGGCCATCGCTCAGGTCAGGCAAGATCGGCGACACACTCGTCAGCACCGGCGCATCGTTGAGCGAGGTCACTATCTGGTTGACGACCGCAGTGGCCGTGGAGAAGGCCGTTGTCCCTCCGTTGCTGGTGGTGTCGTAAACGCCGGGAACACCGTTGACGGAAGCGGTACCACTGGTCTGGTCCCAGCCACGGAAGTTGAGGCTGGCCGTCTCGCCGTTGGCGCCATTGGGGACATAGTGGATATAGGTGGTGGAGGCGAGCAACAACGCGCTGCTACTGGAAACGGCGCCGAAGTCAGTCCAGTTGACGTTGTCAGTCGAGTACTGCCAGGTGCCGTTGCCGGACTTGCCGTACACCGCGATACCGCGCAAGGCGCCGGTGTCAGCGTCCACCATGGTGTAGTTGGTCAGCAAGGTCGAGATCCGCACACCAGCGCTGGTGGTGTCCTCGTTGATGCTCGTGAGGCTGTACGGCGCGCCGGCGAGAACCGGTGCATCGTTGACGCCGACCACTGCCACCGTGCTGAAGATGCCGATGGATGCGGTAGGCAAGCCGCCATTGGCCGACCCGCCGTTGTCGGTCACGGAGTTCAGGGTCACCACCCGGTTGCTGACGTTCGGGCTTTCGCTGTCGTTGCGGTAGGCCATGGTGTTGAGAATGGTCTGCGCCGTCGCGGAGTCCAGACCGCTGCTGCTGGTGAGCGTGACGCTGGCAGTGCCGCTGGTTACCGAGACCGTGACCACCGTGCCATTGTTGGTGGTGACCACGCTGGTGCCATTGACCAGCGTCACATCGCTGCCGTCGATCACCAGCTTCTCGGCGGCGCCGTTGAACACGGTGGAGACGGTGAACGTCATCTCGGTGATTTTCTGGCCGGACTCGACGGTATTGACCGTCGCGCCGTTGAACAACTGCACCGCCGAGGTGTTCTCGGTGTAGGTCGGGTTGGTGGCGGTGGCGTTGACCACCGGCGTATCGTTGACCGACTGGACGGTAAGGGCAACCACACTGACCGCGCTGGAGCCGCCAGCGCCGTCATCCATACTGATCGACACACTGCGCGAGGCGGTCGATGGCTCGACGGTGTTGGAGTTGCGGTACGCCAGGTTCTGCACCAGGGCCGCGACGGTGGTCGCGTTGGCGTTGGCGGTGAAGGTAATCACCAGCGGGTCGCCGTTGCTGCCACCGGTGAAGGTGCCGATCACCAGGCCGTTGTACGTGATCTGGGCGCTGGAAATGGCAATCTGGTTGGCACCGGCCCCCTGGTTGCGAATGAACAACACGTCTTCGCCATTGACGCGACCGGTGGTGATCTGTGCGGTCAGCTTGCCACCGTTGAAGTTGGACGAGTCAGCATCGCTGACCGTCGCGTTGCTGGAGCCGTCGAGCAGTACATAGGCGCTGTCCTCGACGTAGGTGACGGCGTCGCCATTGAGGTTGGCGATCACCGGCGGCAGTGCCACCACCGTGGTGAAGTTCAGCGTGGTCAGGTTGTTGATGCCCTTGAACACGGTGCCATCAGCATCGACGAAGGTTTTCGGGTCGACGCGCACGGCATAGGACACGCCACCGGCCAGGACGATCGACGGATCGATGGTCCAGGTGGTACCGCTGCCGCTGATCTGTCCGCTGCTGATGGGGATGGTCTCGACCACGGTGTTGTCCGAGGTGCGAATGATAGAGATGCTGCCGGTGCTGCCCTTGGTCACCGATTCGCTGAAGGTCAGGGTGATGTTGGCCGTGGTGCTGACGCCGGTAGCGTTATCGCTCGGCGAGGTGCTGACCAGCTCGGGCGCAGCGCCGTTCTGCAGGTAGAGGTTGCCGCTAGTGCTGGAGGCCGCAGAGAAGATATCGAGGTCGCCATCGCCGTCGAAATCGCCAACCCGGTAGTTGGTGCCGGTATGGTCGATCAGGCTCAGGCCCGCGAGCGGCGAGCTGGCCAGGGACATGATGGTGAAAGTACCGTCGCCATTGCTCTTGGCAAACTGGAAGGCGGTACCGTTGGCCCCGGTCTGGTAGAGAATATCGGCACTGCCGTCACCGTCGAAATCGCCCACCAGCATCCGGCCGTTGGCCGCAGGTGCCGGGAAGGTCGCAGTGGGCTGGCTGCTGAAGGTGCCATTGCCGTTGTTGCGCAGGTAAGTACCGGTCGCACCGCTGACGGCGGCAAGGACATCGAGGTCGCCATCGCCGTCGAAGTCGGCGACGAAGTAGTTGTTGCCTGAGTTATCCGGCAGGGTCAGACCGGCGAACGGCGAACTGGCCAGGGTCAGCAAGGTAAAGCTGCCCCCACCGTCGCTGCGGGCGTAGGCCCAGGCCGTACCGTTGCCAGCGGTCTGGTAGAGGATGTCGGTATCACCATCATTGTCGAAATCGCCGACCACCATGCGCGTGCCAGCGCCCGGCGCCGGGAAGCTCGCGCTGGAGGCCAAGACGAAACTCCCGCTATCGTTGCGCAGGAAGTTGCCGGTGGTGCCGTTGACGCCGATCAGGATGTCCACGTCGCCATCGCCGTCGAAGTCGCCGACATAATAGTTGGTGCCACTATGGTCGAGCAGCGTCACACCGGCAAAGGGCGATTGGGCCTGTGCCACCGTGGTGAAGGTACCGTTGCCGTTGCTGCGCGCGTAGGACCAGGCGCTGCCGTTGCCGGCAGTCTGGTAGAGGATGTCGGTATCGCCGTCGCCATCGAAGTCGCCGACCACGGTCCGCCCGGAGGCGCCGATGGTGCTGCCCAACGGCGAGCTGCCGGTGCTCCAGCTGGCTACCAGTACGCCTTCATAGCCGTTGACCACCAGGGCGGTGGTCTCGATCGCACCGCTGCTGCGCTCCAGGGTCCAGTTGCCGCCCAGCAGCGCGGAGCCGGTATCGTCGGCGGAGGCCGCGACATCGGCGCCGGTGATGGCGGCGAGTTGATCGATGAAGGTCTGGCCGGTGCTGCTGTCGCCTACACGGCAGCCGTAGATCATCAGGTCGCCGTCGGCCTTGAGCGCGGAGCCGATGCTTTCGAGGGCCGCGCGGTGTTCGGACAGGTTGCTCGACGCCAGCCAGACATTGCCCACCTGCACCGTACCGTCGGCGCCGTGGGACAGCAGGTGCACGGCATCCAGACCTTCGCGGCCCTGGAGATAATCGGCCATCTGCTGCAGGCCGTCCTTGGTCGGATCGAGCACGACGATCTCGGCATTGCTCGACAGGCCCGTCAGCAGTTGCTGGACATTGCCGATCTGGCCATCGACGAATACCACTTCCTGGCGCTGCGAGGCCTGACTGCCTTGAGTACCCTGGGTGCTGCGGGTATCGGCGCTCGCTGCCGCACTGGCGGTATCCTTGGAGGTGCTGTCCGCAGTCGGCTCGCTGGTAGCCTGCGCGGCATCCTGGGCAACCACGCCCACGGACGCATCGAACATGATTCGCGGCTCTAGAGCCATCAGCAAAGGCGCGGCGCCGGGATCGACGGGCTGCCCTTGCTTGCCTGGCTGACGCGAGAATCGTTCGATGAATTTCATGGTGCACCTCCGGTTGTGCCACCGCCCTGCTCGATACTGGGCAACGCGGCGAAAAAAGTGGCGGCGCCCTGTCGGGGCGCCGCCGGTTGTTTCATTAGTTGCGGGATGGGAATTCGCCCATCAGCGCGATGATGAAGCTCACTGCCAGATACGGACTGCGGTTCTCCACCGGCAGGCCGCCACCGGTGACGCTGGTGTTCAGGTTGACCGGGGCCGTCGACGTGGTGGTGTACAGGTTGATCGGGTTCAGGTCCTTGTCGACGGCAGCACCCAGGTAACCGTTGGCAAGCGGCGTGCTGCTGGTGCCGCCCGCGCTCGAAACGGTCAGCGAGTGGATGTGTGGGGGGATGTTGCTGGTCAACAGGGTGACGGCTTCCAGCCCGGCGGCCTCGCCCAGGATCACGTTCTGCAGACCCGCGCCCTGACCCCAATGGATCGGCGCACGGCCCTGGAAGTTCGGCAGGCCGAAGTTGCTCACGCCGTTGCCGCCATACACGGTGCCCAGCAACGCGAACAACGCAGTGTTCTGCGAAAGAGCCATCAGTTGCCCGTTGCAGAGGGAGTAGCCGCGCGGCGCGAAGTTGCCACCGAACATCTTGATTTCGCCCAGAAATGGATCGCTCATCAAACACTTCCTTAGTTGAGTTGCTTTGGTTGAAATCTCTTCAAGCGCTTGCGCCTACCGGCACATGGCACTCACGGTGGATGACCGCCTCGAGTACACCGCGACCGTCGGGCTCCGGCATGACGGGGGTAAACAGCAACACCCACTGCTGGCCATCCGGCCCGAACAGGCGATAGAGGTCCGAGGGCAGTGCCACGCCTTTGGGCAGGGCCAGCATCAACGAATAGCACTCGTAGCGCGCGTTCATCGGTACGCCGTCACGCACTTCGAGCAGAGACACACGGATCCCCTGCTCCGGGGCGACCTGGAGCACGAAGCCTTCAGGGTCGCAACCGGCCAGTTCGGCACGCGTGGGAATGGCGTTGAGGTTATCCTGACTCATGAAACATTCCTGATAGCCGCCCGGGGCTGACGATGCATTCGCAGATACACCCCGGACTCATTGATAACAGTGAATCCAAGTCGACCGTACAACCGCTGGGCAGGGTTATAAGTTTCAACGAACAATTCGGTGACCAGCCCCTCTGCATCGGCACGCTGCAGCATTTCTTCAAGAAGCGAGCTGCCAATTCCGCGGTTCTGGAAGTGGGGAACCAGTGCGATATCGATGAGATTTACGGTGGTGGGACCCCAGAACCGATAGAGCCGGCCAATGGGTGACCCTTCGTATTCGATAATGAGGAATTCGGCGCCGTCATAGTGCGCCTGATAATAAGCATGCTGAGTATTGAATTGCTGGCTGAGGAAAGTGGCGATCTGCTCGGCAGGCCAGCCGCTATGGGACATCTCAGCCGCGCGCGAGTCGGCGTAAAGGCGTTCGATGAAGGCCATATCATCTGAATGCAAGGCACGGAGTGTCGCAGCGCACTTCGACATCAAAGCAAACTTCCCTGTAATAACTACTTTGTGGGCAAATTAATTATGTGACGGACGTCACATTTACTGGCGTGGCAAATTGACAGCAGATTACCGCAACTGTCTTACAATCGCACTACTAAAATCCACTTTCTCTTACCCCTAAAGCGGCCAGTCGTCGCCATGCGGATCCCAATAACGACATGGCCTCTCCGTCCAGCACCACAAGGCCTCTCTGCGGGTGCGAGACCTGCTGGGGTGCGCCGTTTTCGAGGTCGAAACGAACACCATAGTGGGCCTCCAGCGGCTGCGCCCGCTTCTCTTCATCACGGCGCACAGCGATCGGTCCGTGGTGATCGGACACCAGCGCTTCCTGGTCAATGTAGGAGACGCCATTGGCGTCGACATCTTTAAGGCTTACCGCCAGGGAATCACGCAGCACGTCATCAGCGACGAAATGCCCGCGGGTACCCGGCTCCACACGCCACAGATCAGCTTCGGCAAGATAGCCACGCAAACGCAGCCCGCCTTCGGCGACCTGAGCCAGCGGCAAGTCCACCGCGACCCAACGACCCGGCGCGAGGTTTTCCGCCAGGTCGCGCACTACGCCAGCATGCGGAGCGCGCAGGCTCAGGCGTTCGCGCTGGGCGGCGAGACCGCGGTATTCGGCCACGGCCTCGGCCAGGCGTTGTTCGAGAATACCGCTGTCAGCCGCAGTGGCGCTGCGACCCGACTGACGGCGCAGTTGCAATTGCAGGATATCGATCTCGCGGCGGGTGATGCTCATGCGCGACGCGAGGTCCGGTGAGTCCAGCTCGATCAGCACCTGACTCTCGGCCACCTGCTGGCCATCCTTCACCAGCACCTCGCGAACCCGCGCCGCAGCCGGTGCATGCAGCCCGCTGACCCGCGACGCCTCAAGCATCGCCGGCACTTCCACGCCACTACGCCAAGGCACCAGCAGCACCGCCAGCAGGGCCAGCAGCGCGATGCCGAGCACCAGCACCTTGCGCGGCTGGGCCTTGTCGCGGTGTTTCCACCAGTGTTCCCACTCGCGCCAGATCGGCAAACCGATGAACCACACCAGCTCGACCATCATCAGGAAGATGCCAAGCACCTTGAAGAACAGGTGATAGACCGCCAGGGCGATCCCGAAGAACAGCACCGCGCGCCAGATCCACGAGGCGTAGCCCCAGAACAACAGGCGCTTGCGCAGCACCGGCGACCAGCGCTCGGGCGGCGGCTCGCCGTAGCCGAACAGGCGCTCGCGCAGGTGCCAGCGGCAGAGGGCGAAACCGCGGCTCTGCAGGTTGTCGACGCCCCACAGATCGCTGAGCAGGAAATAACCGTCGAAGCGCATCAGCGGATTGACGTTGATCGCCAGGGTGGTGATCCAGGTGGCGCTGGCCAGCATGAACGCCGCCGTGCGCCCTGCCCCGTCCGGCAGCAACGACCAGGCCAGCAAGGCGATACACGCCAAGAGCAGTTCGGCCAGCACGCCGCCCGCGCCAATCAGCAGCCGGGTGCGCCGGTCCTGCACGCGCCAGGCATCGCTGACATCGGTGTAGAGCATCGGCAGCAGCACCATGAAGGCCACGCCCATGCTGGGCACCCGGCACCCGGCGCGCTTGGCCATGTAGGCATGACCGAATTCATGACAGAGCTTGGCAAAACCCAGGGCAATACCAAAGGCCGCCATGCCGCCCAGGCTGAGCAGATGCGGGAAGGTCGCAAGGAAGCGCTCCCAGTCACGCATCACCAGGAAGATGCCCAGCAGCAACACGGTCGGTAGACCGAAGCGCAGCAGGTTCGGGCCGAAACGCTCCAGCCACGGCCAGGTGCGATTGAGGAAGGCGTCCGGCCGCCACAGCGGAATACGGAAGAACAGGTATTTGTGCAGGAGTTGCGTCCACAGACCCTGGCGCTGACTGGCTGCTTTGGCCTCGTAGCCGGCACGCTGTTCGGCGTCGCTGGCGCTGATCAGGTCATGCCCGCGCAAAAACCGCAGCAGTTCTTCAACCGCTTGCGGCCCCAGCGGCGCGCCGGGTTCGGCGTTGGCCGCGTTGAGCACCCGCGTCGGGTCGCCCAGCGCCCAGTGGCGCAACAGCCGCATGGCCGGCGCGCCCAGCTTGAAATACTTGCCACGCAGCGGGTCGGCGAGGGTCCATTGCGGTGAACCGTCGAGCCCCGGCGCACCCGCCGAAAGCTGCAGGTCGGCACGCAGCGCCGGCAACATCACAGGCCCACCGCCTGACGCAGGGCCGCCAGCGGCCGGCGCAACAGGTACAGCGCCAGCGGCGCGCGGTCACCAAAGACCTTGGCCGTGCCGCGCAAACCGATACGCGGCGGGGCGGCGGCGAAGGCGGCATCGAGACGGTAGGCCAGTTGCCCGGCCGAGGTGCTTTGCGCCTGGTACGCCGCGCGCTCGAGGGTCGCGCTGTGGCGGTGCAGCGGATCGCTGTCGAGGAACAGCGCCACTTCGGCGCCCTGCTCCAGGCCGATGGCATCGGCCACCGGCAGTTCGATACGCAGTTCGGCCTGGGCCGGGTCGGCGATTTCCAGCAGACGCTCGCCGGTGCGCACCGGCTTGCCGGTCCAGCGCTGGGCGTCGGCGAACACCGCGATGCCATCACGTTCGGCGCGCACTTCGGTACGTGCCAGCAGGTCGCGGGCGTAATCACGCTCGGCGCGTTTCTGTTCTACGCGGGCGGCCAGCAGGTCCAGTCGGGCACTGGAATCGGCATCGGAAAACGCCCGCTGGGTGTTGGCCTTGAGTTCGGCCTCGGCGACTCCAAGGGTACGCTCGGCAACATCGGCCTGGGCCTTGAGGCTGGTGGCGTCAAAACGCACCAGCACCTCGCCGGCCTTCACCGGCTGGTTGGGCTTGACCAGAAATTCGGCGACCACACCATCCAGCGGCGCGGCAACCACCTGACCGTTGCGCGGCACCACTTCGGCCGGCGCCAGCACCGATTGGCGCACCGGCACCAGCAGCACCAGCAACAACGCGCCGGCAAGCGCCCAGCGGGTCTTCGCCGGCCAGCGCAGGCGCCACGGTTTACCCGGCTGCAACGCGCGCCAGGCGTGGCTGTAGCAATCGCCCAACTGCGCCAGCAGCGCTTGTTCGGCATCATTCCAGGGATTGTCGCGGGCAAGCCACAGGCCGCCGAACACTTCACCTTCGCGATTTTTCAGCGGCAGCCAGAAGGCATACGGCGCCGACAGCGCCTGCCAGTCGTCGCGGCTGGCCTGATCGAGGTCTTCCTGCGGCACTACGCCCGGCAAGGCAAAACGTTCACCCGCTGCGAGGCGCGAGGCAACACGCTCGATAAACACCACGAACGGTGCATTCGGCTCGACCGCGCTGATGCCGGTCAGGGCGCAAACCTTGCCGGTGATCAGCAACGCCGCGTGACGGAAACCGAACAGCGCTTGGCTGTCGTTGACCATGCTGAACGACAGCACTTCCACCGAGGCGGCGGCACGGGCCTGCCGTTCCAGCTTCAGGTAGTGCGCCAGAAGCTGTTCCAGCGCGCCGGGAACGGGCGCGTTCATTGCGGCTCCGCGAAGTGCGCGGTGCCGCTCATCCCGGCCAGCAGGCCTGGAGTGTTGGCCGGTACGCTGCCGATCAGCAGCAGCGTCTGGCTGCCCTCATCGATACGCGCGCCGAGGCGCTTGACCACGGCATTGATCGGCGTGCCGGTTTCATCGGGAACGAAGCTGAACGTCTGCTCGGGCTTGAGTTTGCCGAGCCAGCGCGACGGCACCAGCAAGTGGATTTCCAAGGAACGGTTGTCGACGATTTCCAGCAGCGGCGTGCCGCTGGCTACGCTCTCGTGCGCCTGGACCCGGCGCACCACGACCTGACCGTCGAACGGTGCTTTCACCTGGCAGCGTTGGACTTGCACTTGATACACCTGGGACTCGGCCTGTGCCTGAGCCTGACGGGCTTCGGCGAGGGCCACTTCGAAGCGGCCGACCGAGTTGAGGGCCGCCAGTTGCTGCTTGTTGCGCAATTCTTCGCGGGCGGCGCGCACCGCGGCACCGGAAGCGTTGGCCTGGGCCTGGTAGGCGCTGCAGTCGAAACGCACCAGTACGTCGCCCTTGCTGAACGACTGGCCTTCGGCGAAGGGGATCTCGGTAACGCGGCCCGGCAACTCGCTGGCCAGCACCGCCTGGGAACGGGCACGCAGCACGCCACGGACCTCACTGGCGGTGGACGTGGCGCCTTCAAGCAAGGGATCGCTGTCGGTCGCGGCCTGTGCCACGCCACTGATCAGGGCCAAAACCGCCCACCACGCTACCTGCTTCATCTCGCTACATCCTGTAAAAGGTTTGGATTGTTTCAGTTTGAGTATCGGCTGACATGCGCCGAACCTGACCACCGTTGGTCAGCGTCGGCGGTAGCTCTTCTTGCCACCGGGAGTGAGGCAGTAGACCCCGCCACGCGGCCCGGTGCAGTAGGCGCCGGAGCCACAGCCGCATTCGCTGCTGGCATCCAGCAATGGCCGGGCCACAGCAGAGGAACCTCGTCCACCCGTGTAGGCGGCGCAGCTTTTTTTCGAGGCACTGATGGAACCGTCGTTACACAGGAAGGCATCACCATCGCAGCCGGCAATGCCACCCTTGCGTCCGGAGCAAGGCGTGTTGCCAGCCCAGGCGCTGGTGGCTGCGAGGATCAGCAGCAACGTTGGGGCAATCAGACGAATCGAGAACCGCGTCACAAAAACCGCCCTCCACGAAGTGGCCGGATGCTATCAACCTTTTTCTGATCGAGGAAGTGGTCTGCCGGGGGGGCTTGATGAAATTTGCGCGACGCTTGCGAGGAATCGTTCGGGAAAGCTCGCGGTCAAGCGGACACGGCGTGAAACCGTGTCCGTTGCGGAGCGTGTTGCGGGGGTATTGCTTAGCGCTTGCTGTTCCGGGTGTCCTGACCGCCGTAGCTGTTGGAGCGGCTGGTGGAACTGGAGCCGTCGCTGTTGCGAGTGTCCTGGCCGCCATAACTGTTGGAGCGGCTGTTGGACGACTCGCCGTTGCTGTAGCGGGTATCCTGGCCACCGTAGCTGTTGGCGCGGCTGCTGGAACTGCTGCCATCGCTGAAGCGGGTTTCCTGGCCGCCGTAGCTGTTCGAGCGGCTGGTGGAGGAACGGCCGTCGCTGTAGCGGGTGTCCTGGCCGCCGTAACTGTTGGAACGACTGGTCGACGTGGTGCCATCGTCGTACCGGCAGTCTTGTCCGCCATAGCTGTTCGAGCGGCAGTTATCAGCCTGCGCGTAAGACAGCGGCAAGAGCAGCAGGAGGGAACCCAACAGGGCAGCTTTGATCTTCATGAGAGTCCTTGCGGTAAGTCTGAATTGCACGGACGGAGCTGCAGTACAACACCCACGGCGTCCGAGACGTGGCAGCTTGCCATTACGACTGACAATATCGAAACTTGTTGCAGTAGCAGCGCAAATATTTCCCCTCAAGAGGCCGCCCGATCCTCCAGACAGAGCGCTTGCGCAGCGCAGCAGCGAAGCTGAATCTGCTTTAATACGCCCTTTTTCCAAGGCCCCACCGCACATGTCCGCATCGCCCCTGCACGTTCTGGTCATTGGTTATGCCTGGCCCGAGCCGACCTCCCCGGCCGCCGGCGGACACATGATGCAGATCCTCGAAAGTTTCCTGGCCCACGGCTGGCGCATCACCTCCACCAGCCCCGCAGCAGCCGGCGAGCACAAGGCCGACCTCGCCAGCCTTGGCATCGGCGAGCAGGTCATTGAACTGAACGACGACAGCTTCGAGCGGTTCATCAGCGAACTGGCACCGGACGTGGTGCTGTTCGACCGCTTCATGATGGAAGAGCAATTTGGCTGGCGCGTGGAGAAACACTGCCCGGACGCCCTGCGCGTGCTGGAGACGTCCGAGTTGCAGAGCCTGCGCGAAGCGCGTCATGTCCTGCTGCGCCGGCGCTTGACGCATGGCCTGGACCCCAACGATTTCCGCGAACTGTTCGCCACCTCCGGCCCCGACCTCTACCGGCAGATGGCCCCGACCGACCTGACCCAGCGCGAACTCGCAGCGATCTACCGCTGCGATTTGAGCCTGATGATCTCCGACGTGGAGATCAACCTGCTGGTCAACGGTTTCGGCGTGCCGCCCGACCTGCTGCACTGGTGCCCGTTGATGCTGCCGGTGCCGAGCGCCGCGCCACGACCGTTTGCCGAGCGCGCGCATTTCATCAGCATCGGCAACTTGCGCCATGCGCCGGACTGGGACGCGGTGCTGTGGATGAAGCACAACATCTGGCCGATGATCCGCCGCCGCCTGCCCGATGCGCAGTTGCACATCTACGGCGCCGACGCCCCGCCCAAGGCCGCTGCGCTGCACAGCACCGAGGACGGTTTCCTGATGTTTGAGCGCGCCGACGATGCACTGGAAGTGATGGGCAAGGCGCGGGTGTGTCTGGCGCCGCTGCGTTTCGGCGCCGGGATCAAGGGTGAGCTCACCGATGCCATGCAGGCCGGCACGCCGAGCGTGACCACGCCGATCGGTACCGAAGCCATGCACGGCGCCCTGTCCTGGCCCGGTCTGGTGTCCGGCACTGCCGAGGGCCTGGCCGAAGCTGCGGCCAGCCTGTACAGCGACGAAGCGCGCTGGAACCAGGCCCAACGCGATGCCCGCCAGTTGCTCGGCGCCCGTTACGACCGACGCTGGCATAGCCAGACCCTGGTCGAACGTATCGAGCAAACCCTGCAGGACCTGCCGGCCCAGCGTCTGTACAACTTCACCGGGGCGATGTTGCGTCATCACCAGCACAAGAACGCCCAGTACCTGAAACAGTGGCTCGAAGCGAAGAACCGGCTTACTGACGACGCAGCAGATAAGTGTCCATGATCCAGCCCTTGCGCGCCCTCGCCTGCTCGCGGGCGGCGAGGATCTGCGCCTTGACCGCCGAAAGCGCTCCGCTGATGAGGATTTCGTCGGCGCTGCCCAGGTAGGCGCCCCAGTAGATGTGCAGGTCCGGGTCGTCCAGCTCGGCGAACGCGCACTTGCCGTCCAGCATCACCACCACGTTGTCGATCCGTGGCACTTCAGCCAGTCGTCTTCCGGGAAGAATCTGCAGCGGCTCGCCAATGCGGTTGAGCGCAATCCGGTGGCGGGCGGCCAGGGCCTGCACGCTGCTGATGCCGGGAATCACTTCGAGGCTGAAATCCTCGCCTTCCACAAGTTCCAGGATACGCAGCGTGCTGTCGTACAGCCCAGGCTCCCCCCAGAGAAGGAAAGCGCCGCATTCTCCGTCGCGCAATTCGTCGGCCAGCAGCCGGCCGTAGAGCGTGGCGCGCTGCTGGTGCCAGTCGCGCACGGCGCCGACATAATCGGCCGCCTCGCCATCGCGGCGTGGGTCTTCGACCTGCACCAGCCGGTACGGGCGGGTCACCCACTGCTCGAGCATCTGCTTGCGCAGGTGCAGCATGTCGTCGTTGCTCTGGTGCTTGTCCAGCACGAAGAAGACATCGGCACGGTTCAGCGCGTCGATGGCTTCAAGGGTGATCTGCCGCGGATTGCCCGGGCCGATTCCGATCAACAGCAGGTGTTTCATGGGTAAAGACTCCCGAAGTGCGCCGGCTCATTGTCGGCGCAACCGGGCGGGTTTTACCAGATCGAGAAGTTGTAGCTGACGATCACCCGGGTTTCATCCATGTCGCGGGCGAACTTCTCGTAGTTGCTGCGATACGTGGAGTTGCGCAAGCGCACGCTGACATCCTTGAACGTGCCGCTTTGCACCTGGTACTTGAACTCGGTGTCGCGCTCCCATTCCTTGCCCTCGGCCAGGCTGCCGGGAACCTTGACGTGATCGCCATTGATATAGCGGGTGAGGAAGGTCAGGCCATTCAGGCCCAGGGCCTTGAAGTCATAGTCGTAGCGCAGTTGCCAGGAACGCTCCTGCGCGGCGGCGAAATCGTTGACCTGGGCGTAGTTGACCAGGTACGGGTTGCTGCCATCCAGGTACGGCATGGCGCTGTCGCCGTACATGCGCTGCCAGCCGACGCTGAACTTGTGCCCGCCCAGGCCGTAGCCGAGCATGCCACTGAACGCGCGGTGGTCGATCTCGCCCGCGCGGGCCCGGCCGATATCGTCACTCTTGATCAGGCGCAGGTCGGCGGAAACACTGCCGAGCGCCAGCGGCTGGCTGGCGGTGAGGCCCAGGAAATGCTGGCGGTAGATGTTTTCCAGCTTCGCAACCTGATACTGCGCAGTGACGCGCTCGTTGATCCGATAGTCCAGGCCGGCCAGGTCGAAGTGATCAGCGGTAGTGTCGCAGGCATAGCGCTTGTTCTTGCAGTGCACGCGGATGTCCTGGGCATCGGTGGAGTCGCGGGCCGTGTATTTGTCCAGGCGCATCAGGCTCAGGCGCAGGTCGCTGACCTCCTCGGAGGTCAGCGAGGCGCCATGGAACATCGTTGGCAACAAACGCCCGTCGTTGTATTTGAGCAGCGGCATGTCCGGCAGCATCGCGCCATATTTCAACAGCGTTTTCGAATAACGAACTTTGCTGGTCAGGCCAAGCTTGGCGTATTGATCCACCGACTGACGCGGATCATGTCCACGGGAAGGCAACAACCCACTGTTGCTGTCGGCCGGACTCGAATCCAGTTTGAAGCCATACATGCCCAGCGCATCTACACCGAAGCCAAGCGGCCCTTCGGTATAACCGGACTGAATATTCAGAATAAAACCTTGTGCCCATTCCTCGCGTTTCGACGCACCTTGCGCAGAACTGCTATGGCCGTCACGAAAGTCGCGATTGAAGTAAACATTACGTGTTTCCACACGTGCACTGCTGTCTTCGAAAAAACCACCGGCGTGCGCCGAAACACTGACGAACAACCCCGCCAGGCCGCACAAACGGCGCCCGGTAGAGCAAGAAAGAGGGACAAACATGAGCAACAGGCAATCCGAATAAAGGCGAAAAACGGCCCCGCGCCAAGCACCCGGGGCCCTGCACCGCCGCACCCACTCGCGCGACGCTCGCGAATTATCGGCAAGCGCTCTGGCCCGGCCCATTGGACCATGGTCGAAGGCCCTCGGCAGACACCTTCGTTACTTCAACCCGCCACCGAACATTATCAAGTTTGAAAGTTCCATGAACACCACCGTAAAAGTTCACTGTTAGTCCGTGGGCAATTGGCTACACTGTTAACCATGCTGTTAGTACAGCCCCTGGTCGTTGTGTTATTTGCGTTCATCGCAGTGCGCAACACCGCCGATATAGGAGTGGTTACCGTGTCCAGACTTGCAGAGTTCCGCGCCGCCGAAAAAGCCCTTCAGGAACAGCTCGCACAACTGGAGGTGTTGAAAAAGGACGCCGGCCTTAAACGTGAAATCGAATTCGAACAGAAACTTGTCGCACTGATGAAGAGCTACGACAAGGGCCTGCGCGACATCATTGCAATCCTCGACCCTGCCGCTGCCACCAAGTCCGTGGCGCGCACACCGAAACAACGTCGGGCGCGGGTAGTGAAAGTCTACGAAAACCCGCATACCGGTGAACTGATCGAGACCAAAGGCGGCAACCACCGTGGCCTTAAAGCCTGGAAACAACAATACGGTGCGGACACCGTTGACAAGTGGTTGCGCAAGTGAAATTCACTTCACATATTTTTCACAATCAGTGGATCAGGATGGAGGCTGCTAAAGGATTAGCGCCCCATTCGCCCGCTTCGGCGGGCTTCTAATTGCTGCGCCCCGTGAGCTTAGGCCACGGGGCGCAATTGTTTGCGCAATGGATTCAGTTCCGTATCATGGCCGCCTGACTGTTCTGCCGACGCCCCTGGCGCCGGCCTCAATTGCGGAGTGCCCATGAGCCTGCAAGACCTCGATACCCTCCCTGGCGTCACCGCGCAACCCGATGCCGCCACCCACAACTTCGTCTTCAACCACACCATGCTGCGGGTGAAGGACGTTGCCAAATCCTTGGACTTCTATACCCGCGTGCTGGGCTTCAGCCTGGTTGAAAAGCGCGACTTCCCGGAAGCCGAATTCAGCCTGTACTTCCTCGCCCTGGTGGACAAGGCGCAGATCCCGGCCGATGCAGCCAAGCGCACCGAGTGGATGAAATCGATCCCGGGCATTCTCGAGCTGACCCACAACCACGGCACCGAGAACGATCCCGCGTTCGCCTACCACAACGGCAACACCGATCCACGTGGTTTCGGCCACATCTGCATCGCCGTGCCGGACATCCGTGCCGCCTGCGAGCGTTTCGAGTAACTGGGCGTGAACTTCCAGAAGCGCCTGAGCGATGGTCGTATGAAGCACCTGGCGTTCATCAAGGACCCGGATGATTACTGGGTCGAGATCATTCAGCCGACCGAGTTCTGATTAGCCGGGCTTGGGGCCGGCGCTGTGGGCTTATCCATTCGATACAGCGCCGCAGCGGGCCCCTTCCTTCTCAACGACGCCCTGCTTTCTCTTGATGAGCAGGCCCTGCAAAAGCGCTCGCTCCCGCATCCGGCCCTGCCCTGCGCATCGCAAAGACCGCACGGCCATCCCACCCGCCATGGCGCTGCCCGCCACCAGGGGCTATCTTAGCTCCCGTGACAGTTCCGGCTCGTCGCACCTATAACAAGATCGCCGTGCCCGCCCCTCTGGAGCGGCACGCCACAGGGAGCCGTCCATGACTCGGCCTAGCGCGCAGACCCACCCAAGCGAACTCGCCGCCTTCGTCAACGAGCACTTCCCCGAGCGGCGCATCCGCCCGGACGGGGTGATTGCCCAGTCCTGGTACCGCAGCGTCATGCAGCACCGGCTCGACCCCGCCACCGCCACCCGCCTGGATATCCTCTGCGCCGACGATATCCGCCGCCACCAGCAACAACACCAGCAGTACCTCGATATCGCCAGCCAGGGCGTCAGCGGCCTGGCCCGGCGCGTGGTGCCCGCCGGTTTTGCGGTGCTGCTCAGCGACGAACACGGCATCACCCTCGACGCCCGTCTCCCCGTCCAGCATGACCCGTACATTCGCTCGGGCCTGGTGGTCGGCGCACGCTGGGACGAGTCCATCGCCGGCACCAACGGCATCGGCACCACCCTCGCGGCGGCCGAGCCGCTGATCATCCACCGCGAGGAGCATTTCCTAACCGCCAATGCCCGCCTGAGTTGCTCGGTCGCGCCGATCTTCAATGCCCAGGGTCTGTTGCAGGGCTGCCTGAACGCCACCTGCCTGAACAGCGATGGCCCCAAGGAAAGCCAGTACCTGACCCTGCAACTGGTGATCCTCTATGCCCGCCTGATCGAGAACGCGCACTTTCGCCAAAGCTACCGGGACCGCCTGACGCTTTCGCTCAAGCCCATAGACGAAATCGCCGACCTGGCCAATGAGCAGTTGCTGGCCGTGGATGACAGTGGCCGGGTGATCGGCGCCAACCGCGCGGCCTTTGTCGCCCATGACCAGGCCAATGGCTGCAACCTGCTGGGCAGCCTGATCGATCAGTTGTTGCCGATGGGCGTCGATGAGTTGCTGCGCCTGACCAACGGCGGCGCCCGCGGCCTGCGCCTGCGCGCCCGGCATGACGAGGCGCTGCTGGACCTGAGCCTGCGCATTCCCTCGGACCAGCGCCGCGTGGCACCCGCCCCGGCCAAGGCGCCGCGGCCCCGTCACCCCGACCTGGAGCAACTGGCCGGTGCTGACCCGACGCTGCAACAGGCGGTGCGGCGCCTGCGCAAGGTGATCGACAAAGACATCGCCATCCTGATTACCGGCGAAACCGGCACCGGCAAGGAAGCCTTTGCCCGCGCCATCCATCAAGCCAGCTCCCGCCATGGCGGTCCCTTTGTCGCGCTCAATTGCGCGGCGATCCCGGAGAGCCTGATCGAGAGCGAGCTGTTCGGCTACCGCGGTGGCAGCTTCACCGGTGCCGAGAAAAAAGGCATGAAGGGCAAGCTGGAACTGGCCAATGGCGGCACGCTGTTTCTCGATGAAATCGGCGACATGCCGGCCCATCTGCAAACCCGCCTGCTACGGGTGCTGGCCGAGCGCGAGATCTCGCCCCTCGGCGCCCAGGTGCCGGTGGCGCTGGATATCCAGGTGATTTGCGCCACGCACCAAGACCTGCAAGGCATGTTGCGCGACAAGGGCTTTCGCGAGGACCTGTTCTACCGCCTCAACGGCATGAACCTCAATCTGCCGCCGCTGCGCGAGCGCAGTGACCGCGCGCAACTGATCCAGTACCTGCTCGACAGCCAGGCCGAGGCCCAGGGCCTGCAACTCACCGACCAGGCACGCCAATGCCTGCTCGACGCGCCCTGGCCCGGCAATATCCGTCAGTTGCTCAACGCCCTGCGCTACGCGGTGGCGCTGGCCGAGGACGGCTGTATCGATCTGGACTGCCTGCCCGGCGATCTGCTGCACAGCCCCGCCGTGCACGCGCTACCGGCCATCCCGCCGACCAGCAGCGAACCGCAAGCGTCGAGCCTGCTGGCGACCTTGCGCCGCCATCGCTGGAATATCAGCGCGGCGGCCACCGAGCTGGGCGTCGCCCGCTCGACGCTCTATCGGCAGATGAAAAAACACCGGCTGGTGCAGCCCAACGACTGCCTCTGAGCCGCAACGAAAAACGCCCGGACCGTCAACACGGTCCGGGCGTTTCTCATGGCGCGGTCGAACGGTCAGGCCTGGATATACACCACATGGGTGTGGGTGTACTCGTACAGCCCGTGCTTGCCATCGGCACCGCCAATACCGGACTTGCGCGTCCCGGCATGGAAGCCCTGCATGGCTTCGAAGTTTTCGCGGTTGATGTAGGTCTCGCCGAAGTCCAGCGAACGGGTCGCCTGCAAGGCCGCGCTCAGGCTGCCGGTGTAGATCGATGAGGTCAGGCCGTATTCGCTGTCGTTGGACAGCGCGATGGCCTCGTCCAGGTCATCGACAATCTGGATCGGCAGCACCGGGCCGAAGATCTCCTTGCGCATGATTTCCATGTCCGCCGAGCAGCCGGCCAGCACCGTCGGCTGATAGTGGAAACCCTGACCCAGATCGGCCACCGCGCCGCCGGTAATCACCTGCGCGCCCTGCCCGCTGGCGGTGCGGACCATCTGCGCCACCTTGTCCAGCGCAGCACGATTGATCAGCGGCCCCATGTCCAGGCCGCTTTCGGCCAGCGGGTCGCCATAACGGGTGGCGGCCATGGACGCGGCAATGCGTTCGATAAACGCATCGGCCACCTTGCGCTCGACATACACCCGCTCGGCGCAGTTGCATACCTGCCCGGTGTTGATCACCCGCGAGGCGGTGATGGCCCGGACCGCCAGATCCAGGTCGGCGTCGGCCAGGACGATGGCCGGCGCCTTGCCGCCCAGTTCCAGGTTGAGCTTGGTGATGTTCGGCGCGGCGGCGGCCATGATTCGCGAGCCGGTGCCGACGCTCCCGGTAAAGCTGATCAGGTCGATGCCGGGATGGCTGGTCAGCGCGCTGCCGACCGTGGCGCCGGTACCGCAGACCACGTTGAACACGCCGGCGGGCAGGTCCGTCTCAGCCACCAGGCGGGCGAACTCGAAGCAGTTGATCGGGGGTTCTTCGCTCGGCTTGATCACGATGGTGTTGCCGGTCAACAGCGCCGGCGCCATCTTGCGGGCGATCAGGAAAAACGGGAAGTTCCACGGCAAGATCCCGGCAACCACACCCAGCGGTTTGCGCAGCAGGAAGATGCTCTCGCCGGCCCGGTCACTGCTCAGCACTTCGCCTTCCAGGCGTCGCGCCCACTCGGCCATGTAATCGAGGTAGTCGGCGGTGAAATTCACCTCGACCAGCGCCAGCTCCAGCACCTTGCCCTGCTCGGCGGTGATGACCCGCGCCAGGCGCTCGGCATGCTCGCGCACCTTGCTGGCGATCTTGCGCAGGTAGCCCGCACGTTCGATGGCCGGGCGCAGCGCCCATGCCTTCTGCGCCTGGCGCGCGGCGGCGATGGCCTGTTCGACCTCGGCGCTGCTGCCCTGGGGCACGCGCCCGAGCAACTGGCCGTTGGCCGGGTTATGCACCTCGATCAGCTCGTCGCTGGCAACGAAGGCATTGGCGATGTAGTTCTGATAAATGGCGTCACTCATATCCGCGTCTCTCTTGTCAGGGGCTTATTGCTTGGCGCTGAACTGCTTCCAGGCATCGCCTTCGTTCTGCAGGTCGTGGGACCGCTTGATCAGGTACTGATGGATCTGGTCGACCTGCTCCGGGGTGAAGGCATCGGCAAACGACGGCATGCCATCGGGCACACGGCCGCCGAACAGGATCCCGAGGAACATCTGGTGTTTCTCTGGCGTCAGCTTGCGCAAGTCGGGCAATACGCCGCCGCTGACCGCGTGGATGCCGTGGCACTGCGAGCAATAGCCGTCATACAGCTTGGCGCCGGCTTCGATGGAGGCCGTGTCGTTGCTCAGCGCAGGCGGTTTCGGGGTGTCGGGACGCGGTGCCGGCTCTTGCAGCTTGGCGGTGCCGCCAATCTTGTAGGTCAGCACCTGGGAGAACGGCTGCACCCCGGCCCGCAGCGACAGCGCCCCGGCAAAGGTGGAGAACGCCCCGCCCCAGCCGGCCATGAAGGTCACGTACTGTTCGCCATCGACGCTGTAGGTGATCGGTGCCGCCATCACGCCACTGGCCGCCGGTTGCTCCCAGAGTTTCTTGCCGGTGTCGGCGGCGTAGGCGATGACGCGGCCGTCGGCGCTGCCTTCGAACACCAGGTTGCCGGCGGTGCTCAGGGTGCCGCCGTTGAAGATGGTCACGTAGGGCACTTCCCAGGCCGGCTGCTGCTTGACCGGGTCCCAGGCGATCAGCTTGCCCGACCAGCCCTTGGCCATGTCCAGCAGGCCGTCGACATTCTCCGGCATCATCCCGGTGCGCAGGCCCAGCTGGTACATGCTCTTGAACGGGTTACGCTTGGGCGCCTCGGGAATGTGCTCGTAGTAGGCCGACATGATGTGCGCCGGGATGTACACCAGCCCGGTGTTCGGGTTGTAGGACATCGGCTGCCAGTCATGGGCGCCCCAGAAGGCCGGCGTCACCAGCTTGCGCTTGCCGTCTTTCCAGTAGGCGGCGTTTTCGTCATCGACGATCGGCCGGCCGGTCTTCATGTCCATGCCCTTGGTCCAGCTCTGCGGCACGATGCCCTTGGCCGAGAGCAACTCGCCGGTGGCGCGGTCGATCACATAGAAGAAGCCGTTTTTCGGCGCCTGCATCAGCACTTTGCGCGGCTTGCCGTCGATTGGCAGCTCGGCAAGGATCATGTGCTGGGTCGCGGTGTAGTCCCAGGCGTCGCCCGGAGTGGTCTGGTAGTGCCAGACGTATTCGCCGGTGTCGGCGTTGACCGCGACAATCGATGACAGGAACAGGTTGTCGCCCTTGGCCTGGCTGCGCCATTTCGGGTCCCAGAGCGAGCCGTTGCCGACGCCGATGTACAACAGGTTCAAATCCGGATCGAAGGCAAACGAGTCCCAGGCCGTACCGCCACCGCCCTGCTCGGCGAAGGCATCGCCGAACCAGGTCTTGGCGGCGATTTCCATGCCCTTGCCTTCCGGTGGCAATTTGGGGTCGCCCGGCACGGTGTAGAAGCGCCAGGCTTCCTTGCCCGTTTCGGCGTCATAGGCCGTGACGTAGCCGCGCACGCCGAACTCGGCGCCGCCATTGCCGATCACCACCTTGCCGTTGACCACCCGTGGCGCGCCGGTAATGGTGTAGCTGCGCTTGTGGTCGGCGCGGGTATCGACCGACCAGGCGCGTTTCCCGGTCTTGGCGTCGATGGCTTCCAGGCGGCCGTCGAGCACGCCGACATAAACCTTGCCCTTCCATACCGCCACCCCGCGGTTGACCGCGTCGCAGCAGGCTTCGCCGGCGCGGTTGCGGTCCGATTGCGGGTCGTATTTCCAGATCAGCTTGCCGTCACGGGCATCCAGCGCATACACCACCGAGAACGGCCCGGTGGTGTACATCACGCCATCGACCACGATCGGCGTGGCCTCCACACCCCGGTCCAGATCGAGCTTGTAGCTCCACGCCAGGCCGAGCTTGTCGACGTTCTGATCGCTGATTTTGTTGAGCGGGCTGTAGCGCTGCTCGTCGTAGGTCCGCCCGGTGCTCATCCAGTTGCCGGGTTCCTTGTCGGCGGCAATCAGGCGCTTGCTGTCGACGTTGGCCGGTAGTTCAACGGCCAGCGCTGGCGTGGTGGCCAGGCTCAACAGCAACGCGGCAGCCAGGGATTTCAAGGGAATACCGGCGACGGTCGAACGAGCGCCGGAAAGCGAGGCATGGCCAATCTGTCTCATGGGGTTTGTCCTGTTCTTATTAGTGGCGCGATCATTTCGCTGCGCACCAGGGACAGAGCAACGGCTATGCCAGATCGTTGCGATCGGGCTGGAGGCCTTTGTTTACGGGGGTTCCGAGGAAAAGAGGGAGCGTTTACGGAGGGAATGGAGCGCTACAGGTGTTGCGTCGGACGCTACAGCAGCGGGACAGGTGTAGGACCGAGCTTGTCGGGGCGCCGAACCTTCGCGATGCTCGACCTCAAAGTCGCTAAAGATCTGTCGGTTAGCCCATGGCCGCCAGCCATCGCTCCTCCACCCGCCCGAAACCCTCATTCCAGAGCGGTTCTGCTGCTCCGGCAGCAGCCTTTACGCACTCTGTTGCTGTCACGGAAACACCTGATTTCAAAGGTAAAAAACCGAACACATTAATAAGTTAATAAAAACAGCCAGTTAGACAACCCTCGTACAAGCTGGCACACGCTCTGCAATGGGGCTTTGCAACGGATCAACAGTATCTGACTGCCCACTTGCAACGGAGCACTTATGCCCAACTGGAACTCACTCAACCCCATTTCTCGCGGCCTGCTACAAGCCGGACTGTTCGCCAGTGCGCTCAGCAGCCTGCCGCTACAGGCGGCCGAGACCGGCGACAGCGCCACGACCGAGGACACCCCCAGCGCCGCGCCAGCGCTGAAGACCGTCACCGTGACCGCGCAACGCCGCGAGCAAAGTGTCCAGGACATCTCCAACGCCGTGAGCGCCATCAGCGGCGAGGACTTGCAGAAGACCCCCACCGACTACGTCGGCAAGGCCCTGACCTTCGTACCCAATGCCCAGGCCAAGAGCCCGGACGGCGATGACCGGCCACGCTGGTACATCCGTGGCGTCGGCACCGGCGACGTCGGCGCGGCCACCGTATTCCCGGTCGGGATCTACGCCGACGACGTCTACCTGAACGCGCCCCTGGCCGGCGCCGATCCGTTGTTCGACCTCGAACGCATCGAGATTCTGCGCGGCCCGCAAGGCACCCTGTACGGCAAGAACACCACCGGCGGCGCGGTCAACATCATCAGCAAGAAACCGTCGTTCGATACCGACGGCTACGCCACCCTCGGCTACGGCAGCAAGAATCAGAAAATCGTCGAAGGTGCCCTCGGCGGCGCCTTGATCGATGAGCGCCTGGCCGCCCGCGTCTCGCTCTACACCAAGGAGCGCGACGGCTTCATCAAGAACACCAACCTCGACAAGGACCACGACGCCATCGACCGCGAAGCCATTCGCGTGCAGTTCCTGGCCAAGCTCAACCCGGACCTGGAAGCGCTGTGGAGCATCCATTCGAGCGAGTCGCGCGGCAACGCCAACGGCCTGCTGCCGGTCGGCCGCTTCCCCTGGCTGGGCGGCTACACCCGCGCCAACGACCGCAAGCGCTACCTCGAAGCCAACGTCGACAACAAGTCCAAGGTGCAACACGACGGCACCTCGCTGACCCTCAACTACGCCCTCGGCGACTACACGCTGACCTCGATCACCGCCTTCGACCAGACCCGCCAACGGGCCATCAGCGACGACGACCTGTCGCCGGTCGAAGGTGGCCGCGCCTATGCCAACAACAACTGGAAGCAGTACTCCCAGGAATTGCGCCTGGCCTCGCCGACCAGCGAAACCCTGCGCTGGATCGCCGGCGCCCACGCCTTCCACGAAAAACTCGAGAGCCAGTCGGCAACCTCGATTGTCGACAGCGGGCCGGGCGCCGCCGAGTACTCGGGCGTCAGCTACGAGCACGGCAACACCAGCTATGCGCTGTTCGGCAACCTGACCTACGACTTCACCGACGCCTTCAGCCTCACCGGCGGCCTGCGCTGGACATCGGAAAAGAAAAACATCGACCTGGACCTGCAGCAGTACACCGGCGACGGTTTCGCCGGCGACTGGTGGGACCAAAGCTCGTTGCAGAACGCCAACGCCGTCACCCTGGCCGGCCTGACCGCCAACGGCAATGCCAAGCGCGACAAGCACTGGAGCGCGGTCACCTATGACCTGACCCCGGAATACCGCATCAACGACAACCTGCGGGTCTATGCCCGCTACGCCAAGGGCTTCCGTTCCGGGGTGTTCAACACGGGCCTGGCCAACAGCCTGGAGCAGTTGAGCACGGTCGATCCGGAAGAGCTGCAATCCTACGAGCTGGGCCTGAAGTCGGAGTGGCTCGGCGGGCGGCTGATCGCCAACGCCAACGTCTTCTACTACGACTACGACAACATGCAGGTCAACGCCACCACGACCACCGCCAACGGCAGCATCGTTTCGATGCTGGTCAACGACGCCGAAGGCAAGGCCAAGGGCGCCGAGCTGGAACTGCAGGCCCGTCCGATCGATGACCTGCTGGTGCAGTTCAGCGCCTCGTTCCTCGATACCGAATTCACCGGTGACCGCTGGAAAGGCAACACCTTCGTGCGCTCGCCGCGCCATGTCTACGCACTGGGCGCCGACTACCGCCTGCCGCTGGACATCCCCGGCAAGATCAATATCGGCGGCGACGTGCGCTACCAGAGCCGCGAGTACTTCATCTCGGCACTGCAGGACTCGCGCTGGAGCAACCTGTACCAGGGCGGCTACGCCCTGGCCAACGCCCACGTGACCTACGCCACCGCCGACGACAAATACAGCGTCACCGGCTACGTCAACAACCTGGGCAACAAGCAGTACCAGGTCCACGGCATTTCCCTGGGCGGCGGCAACGCGCCGTACTGGGTCGCCTACGGCGAACCGCGCACCTCCGGCGTCGCCGTCACCGCTCGCTTCTGATCCGCCCCGCGGCGCCGGGCCCATGGCCCGGCGCACAGCCCAGGCGAGGACCGCCATGCCCCTTACACGCAGAACCCTGATCACCCGGGCGGGAGCCTTGGCGGCGGCTGGCCTGTTGCCGCTGCCGGCACAGGCCGCCGCGCCCTTCACGCCGCTAGCGCCCAGCCAGCAAGGCAAACACCGTTCGGTCGCCGTTATCGGCGCCGGCATCGCCGGGCTGGTCGCGGCCCATGAACTGAAAAACGCCGGTTTCGACGTGATCGTACTGGAGGCCCGGCAACGGGTCGGCGGCCGCAGCTGGACCCTGCGCCAGGGCGACGTCGTCGAACACCTCGATGGCCAGCCGCAGAACGTTCGTTTCGATGAAGGCCAGTACTTCAATCCGGGACCGGCACGGATCATGTCCCATCACCTGACCATTCTTGGCTATTGCCGCGAGCTGGGGGTCGCCCTCGAACCGCTGGTCAACGACAGCCGCAACAGCCTGCTGCTGCTCGACCCCGCGCGGCCACCGGTGTCCACCCGACAGGCACGCCAGGACTTCAAGGGCCGCCTGAGCGAATGGCTGCTGCAACAACCGCTTCCAGCAAATCACGCCGAGGCGCTGCGTTCGCTTTTGCAGGCCTACGGCGATCTCGACGGCGCCGGCCGTTATCACGGCTCGCTGCGCGCCGCCGACGTCGCCTTCCCGGTGCCCGGACAACCCGCGACCAGCGCTCCGGCAGCGCTGGACTGGGCACAATTGCTCGACCCGAAATTGCAGGCCGCACTGGTGGAAGATGCCGTGCCCGAATACGCCGCCAGCATGTTCCAGCCGGCGGGCGGCATGGACCGCATCGCCCACGCCTTCGCCCGGCGGCTTGCCGGGAATATCCGGCTCGGCGCCGTGGCCAGTGCAATTCACACCGATGAACAGGGCAACCAGGTGCAGTGGCAGGAAGGCGCCCGGCACCACGATCAACGCTTCGATTACCTAGTGCTCGCGCTGCCGTTGCCGCTGCTGGCGCGCCTGCGACACAACCTGCCGGCCGAGGTGAAACAGATCATCGACGCGCGGCAAAACGAGCACGCCAACAAGGTCGCCTGGCAAGCGCCGCGCTTCTGGGAGCGCAACGATCACATCTACGGCGGGCTGTCCCGACCGCACGGCGACGCGCAATTGCTCTGGTACCCGAGCGACCGCTTCAACAGCGAACAGGGAATCCTCATCGGCGCCTACAACCAGGGCGCGGTAGCGCGGCGCTTCGCCGAGCGCTCGCCCGCCGAGCAATACGCGCTATCCCGCCAGGCGGTGGAAGCCCTGCATCCCGGCCAGGGCGCCCGACTGCAAACACCGGTGGCAGTGAACTGGGGACGCATCCCCTTCAGCGAAGGCTCCTGGCCGCTGGAGCACGACGCTCCACCGCCCGCCGTGCTCTCGCGCAATCACGGCCGTACCTGGCTGGCCGGCGACGGCATTGCCTACGGCGGCCAGGAAGGCGCCGCCAACTCGGCCCGCCACGCGGTCGCCTCGATCCTCAGCCATGTTTCCCGGGAGTCCGCATGAACCATCCCGCTTCACGCGATCCGAATGCGCATCTATCGCTGGCCCTGCTGTTCGGCCTGGGGGTGGTCTGCGTGCTCGACAGCATGATCGTCTCCGCCTTGATCACACCGCTCAAAGCCCACTTCGGCGCCAGCGATGAAGAGATTGGCCGGCTGTCCTCGGCGGCGACCCTCGCCGCCCTGCTGGCCGCACCCGTGATGGGCCTGTTGGCCAACCGTTTTGGCCGCAAGGCGGTGTTGATCGGCGGCGCGGTGCTATGGAGCGCCGCGTCGCTGGCCTCGGGGCTGGTGTCGGGGTTCGTCGCGCTGCTGCTGTGCCGCATGCTCACCGGTATCGGCGATGCCGCCTACAGTGGCGTGGCGCCGAGCTGGCTGGCCGACCTCTACCGGCCGCGCTGGCGCAACCTGCTGTTCTCGCTGTACATGCTGCGCAACAAGCTGGGCTCCGCCGCCGCCCTCGGTCTCGGCGGCTGGCTGGCAGCCGAACACGGCTGGCGCAGCGCCTTTCTGGTCGCCGGCGTCCCCGGCCTGTTGCTGGCCTTGCTGCTGCTCAGCCAGCGCGAACCGCGTCTGGGCGCCAGCGAGCAGGTGACCACGCCGCCACCGCTGCGCAAGGGCCTGGAAGTGTTCCGCTATCCCGGTTACTGCCTGCACCTGCTGGCGCTGCTGTTTTTCTACACGGCCATGAGCACGCAGATGTGGATCCCCGCGTTCCTCTACCGCAGCTTCGCCCTCGACAACCAGCAAGCCTCGGCGTTTCTCGCCCAGGTGCTGATCTTCACCCTGCCGGTGGGCCTGATCGGCGGTTACCTGTCGAGCCTGTGGCTGCGCCGGCATGCCTGGGGCTTTCCGGCGTTCATCGCCAGCACCTCGCTGATTGCCGCTGGGTTGTTCCTGCAGGCCTACAGCACGCCATCGCTGACGGTCTGCAAGCTGGCCATCGCCGCCGGCACCGCGACCTTCGGTTTCAGCGCCGGCACCCTCACCACACTGGTGGTGGAAAGCGTGCCGGCGCACCTGCGCACCAGCGCGGTGTCGTTCTCGGTGATGCTCGGCATCGGTGTCGCCGGCATGCTCGGCCCGGAACTGATCGGCCGCCTCTCCGACGCCTTCGGCCTGCACAACGCCCTGCGCGTCGCCCCCGCCTGCTACCTGCTGGCCGCCCTCACCTGGCTGGCCATGACCCTGTATCTGCTGCGCACCGCTCCCCTTTCCAACTCGACCGATGAGGTACCCGCATGACCCGTTCTTCAGACCCTCGCCAGCCCCTGCCGCTGCGCAGCCATCAGCCCTACCCGAGCGACTGGATCGCCCTGGCCCGCGAGCTGGGCATCGCCTTTCGCGAAGGCGCCGCCGAGCGCGACCAGCAGGCCACGCCGCCGGTGGAGCAGATCCGGCAGTTGCGCGAAAGCGGCCTGGTCAACCTGTTCTCCCCGACCCACCTCGGTGGCGGTGGCGGCAGCGTGCGCGATACCGCCTGGTCGGTGCTGGAAGTGGCCCGTGGCGACGGTTCGATCGGCGCGCTGCTGGCGTTCCATTTCTACAACTCGGCGGTGCCGCTGTTTCACGACTACCGCGACGGCAACGCCGAAATCGTCCGCCGTGCCACGGACAACCGCTGGTATTGGGACAACGTCACCCAGTACGTCAACCGCGAGTTCTTCGCCACGCCCCATGCCGACGGCGGCTATGTGCTCAACGGCGTGAAAAAGTGGAACACCGGCGCACCGCTGGCCGAGATCACCACGGTGCTGGCCGAGCACGCCGACCGCACGCACTTCATCTACGGCTACCTGCCCACCGACCGCGAAGGCATCCGCTTCGAGCAGGACTGGAACCCCATCGGCCTGCGCGGCGCCGACTCGAGCACGGTGGTATTCGACAATGTGCGCCTGCATGCCGATGAAGTGATCCCGTGGAAGCACCAGGGCGCCCAGCGCAGCGTGCTGCCGTTCTGGACCACCTTCGGCGCCGTGTACTATTCGGCGGTCTACCTCGGCTCGGCATTGGCCGCCCTCGATACTGCCCGCGACTACGCCCGCAACGACCGTCGCCAGACCCTGTCGCCGGGTGCCAGCTCGCTGGCCGACGATCCGCTGGTGCTTACCCAGTTCGGCGAACTGTGGAGCCGCGTGCAGGCTGGCCTCGGCTATTTCGACCGGGTCACCGCTGAGCTGCAGGAAGGTTGGGACAAGCGCCTGGAACTGGACGACGACGCGGTCGGCCGGCTTCCCGCCCGCGCCCTCGCCCTGCGCTCACACAGCTCGGCGCTGGCCCTGGAAATCACCCCGCGGCTGTTCGACTTCCCCGGCGGTCGCGGTACCCAGCGCGACAAGGCGTTCGACCGCTTCTGGCGCGACGCCCGCACGCTGTCGTCCCACGACCCGCTGATCAACTCGCTGCACGCGGTCGGCAACTACGCGCTGAACAACACGCCGCTGCGCTACGGCTCGCGCTTCCCGACCGAAGGAGAACGCCCATGAGCGGCATCGTCGATTGGCACACCCACTGGCTCTCGCCACGCACCCTGGAATTCCTGCGCCAACGCACTCAAGCTCCGCGCATCGTCCGCGATGAAAACGGCGGCCTGGGTTTCGAGGTGAACTCTTCGGTGCTGGTCGAGACGCTGCCCATCGGGCCGTCCTTTCATGATCCGGCCACCCGTCTGGACCATATCGAACAGGCAGGCATCGCCCATCAGGTGATTTCCTGGCCGACCACGCTGGGCGTCGACGCCGCGCTGGGCGCCGATGAAGCCCGAGCGCTGTTCACCCTCTACAACGACGACCTCGCCGGGCTGGTGCGCCAGCACCCGCAACGCCTCAGCGGCCTGGCCGTCTTGAGCACGGCCGACATCGAGTGGTCGGCCCGTGAGCTGGAGCGTGCCCATCGCGAGCTGGGCCTGATCGGTGCGGTACTGCCGGCCGGGGCGTTCCTCAACCTCGAAGGCGCGCGCCGGCTGGCACCGCTGTTCGCCGTGGCGCAGCGCCTGGGCAGCCATATCTACCTGCACACCGGCCTGGCCCATCCGAGCATTCCTGGCCAATGGGCGCACCCGCCCGCGCCAGACGCCACCCATGCTCGCTGGCTGCTGGAGTCCACCTCGCAGTTCGCCGCGGCGTGGATCACCCTCGGCCTGTCGGATTTTCTCGACGATTACCCCGACGTCAGCGTGCAACTGGCGATGCTCGGCGGCCTGCTGCCGACGCTGCTGGGCATCATCGAGAAACAGGCGCCGATCGAGCGCATTCGCCGGCTGTATGTGGACAGCGCGATCCTCGGCACCGACCCCGACACCTTGGCCCTGGCGGTCCGCCACCTGGGCGCGGAGCGCATCCTGTTCGGCTCCGATTACCCGCTGCAATCGAGCGTTCAGGTATTGCAGACCCTGCGGGCCGGGCGTACCGACCGCACCACCCTCAACACCCTGCTCGACAGCGGCCAGGTGCTGCTTGAGCAGATTCGCGAGAGGCAAGCCCGATGAGCGCCAACGACCGTTTGAACCTGACCCGCTGCCCGGCGGTACCCACCGCCTCGTCACTGGCGTACCAGTTGGGTTACTTGCAGGAAACCTTCGCCGACGAGCCCGGCCTCGACATCGAATACGCCTCCGTCGGCTTCACCGGCAAACTCGACTACGCCCACCATGAACGGCTCTGGCTGCGCCATGCCGGCCATGCGCCCGCGGTCTGGGCGCGCGCCCAGGGCGTGGCCAGCCGCGTGGTGGCGCTGGCCTGGCTGGAAGGCTCCTATCCGGTCTTGAGCCTGGCCGGCTCCGGCATCGATGCGCCTGCCGGGCTGAAGGGCAAGCGCCTGGGAATCATTGGCCAGCGGGAGGCGAAATTCGATCTGATGATCGCCCAGCAACTGAAGATCTACGCCACCACCCTGGCCGAGGCCGGCTTGACCCTGGACGACGCCGAGCTGGTCTACATCGACCGGCCATCCAATGAAGGCGGCCCCTCCGCGCGCAAGCGTGACCACTTTATCGATGACGCCCGGGCGCTGGCCTCGAACCTGATCCTCGGGCAGGTCGACGCGATCATTGCCCGGCTTCCCGAGGAGGTGGCGAGCTTCGTCGATGTGCAGACGATCTACGACAGCCAACGCCATCCCGACCCGCGCGCCCGGGTGCATCCTTCGGTGCTGCGTGGCGTGGTGGTGAGCGAGGCATTGCTGAGCGAACACCGCGAGCTGGTGGTGCGTTATCTGGCGCAACTGCTGCGTGCCGGTGACTGGGCACTGGCCAACCCGGAAGCCACCGTGGCGCTGATCGCCAAGGACTACCACGTACCGGAGGCTGCGCTGGCGGGCAGCTACGATAGCGTTGCCGAAGGCATCCAGCTACGCCTGGACCCGGATATCGTCGACAGCCTGCGGGTGCAGAAGGATTTCCTCCTGCGCCACGGTTTCATTGCGGCTGATTTCGATGTCGACAGTTGGGTCGATCCGGAACCGCTACGGGAAGCGCGCCTGTTGCTGGCGCGAGAACAATAACCCGCCTGAAGTAACGGCTAGCTCCGGTCCCAATCCACCGCGGAAAACTGCTCGACGAGAAAGTTGATCATGGCCCTGACTTTCGGGGCCAGGTGTTTTCGCGTCGGGTAGACCGCGTAGATCCCGAGCTCCACCGAGCGAAATTCGGGTAGCAGCTCCACCAGATCGCCTCGACGCAAATCCTCGCCAATCATGAAGCTGGGCTGCAACAGGATCCCGCCACCCGCCAGGGCGATGGTGCGGCAGGTGTCGCCGTTATTGCAGCGCACCACGGAGCGGGTGGAGACCTGCTGCGCTCCGTTGGGCCCGTCGAATTTCCACTGGTTGCCCATCGAGAAATGGCTGTACGCGATAACGCGGTGTCGGGCTAGGTCAGCAGGTTCGGCAGGAGCGGCATGGCGCTTGAGGTAGTCGGGCGATGCGCACAGCCTCATCCGCGTGCCGGCAATGCGGCGGCCGACCAATGTCGAGCTTTCCAATTGGGCGATACGCACGGCCATGTCGAAGCCCTCCTCGACAAGGTCCACCTGCCGGTCGTTGAGGCTGATATCCAGCTCTACGTCCGGATAGCGGTCGAGGAAATCGGCCCATATCGGTGCCAGGTGCAGAATGCCGAAACTCACCGGGACGTTGATTCGCAGTACCCCGGCCGGCACGCCCGCGCCGAGCGCCACGGCGTTTTCGGCTTCATCCATCAGGCTCAGCACTTCACGGGCCTGGTCGTAGAACAGCTTGCCTTCTTCGGTCAGGGACAAGCGTCGGGTCGTGCGCTGCAGCAGGCGCACGCCCAATCTCTCTTCCAATGCGTTGACGTGTCGGGAAACGGCCGCCTTGGACATGCCGAGCACGTCCACTGCGCCGATGAAGCTGCCCCTGTCCACCACGGTGCAGAACACCTGCATTTCCAAAGCGCGATCCATGACTATCCCAATTTTCGGAACGATGAATGCCATTCAAGCATGTTTATCTCTTTTTCTGCTTCAGTAAGCTGGTAGCCGTTTCTGAATACACTGAAGCAGAAACACGGCCACCCTCTCGACCGAAGGCATCGGACAATGATTACCCTCAGCTCGCTTGAACTCGACCCCCACTCCGGCCTTCAGCTGCGCCGGGCGGGCAATCTCACCGCTCCCCAGGGACGCTTGTTGCTGCTTCATGGCGTGGGCTCGAACGAAGAGAACCTTGCGCCATTGGTAAGCAAGCTTCCTCCTCAACTTGAAATTCTGCTGGTGCGCGCCCCACGGCAGCTTGGCCCTGGCGGGTATGGCTTCTATCAGGTGAGCTTTGCCACCGGTAAACCGACGTTCGAGGTCGACCACGCGGAGAAAAGTCGCTTGCAGTTGATTGCGCTGCTGGAAGGGTTGCCGCCACTGCCGACCGTCATTGCCGGCTTCAGTCAGGGTGGGATCATGAGCGCCGGCGTGGGTCTCAGCGCGCCGCAACACCTGCGCGGCTTCGCCCTGCTCAGCGGCCGCATGCTGGAAGAATTCGCACCGAGCATTGCGCCGGCCATCGCGCTCGAAGGCCTTCAGGCATTTGTCGCGCATGGTCACCGGGATGGTGTTCTGCCTGTGGCCTATGCGCGCCAGTCGCAGGCGTGGCTTGAGCGGCTGGGTGTCGCTCATGTGCTTCGTCTGTATGACATGGCTCATGAGATTTCTGATGCCGAGCTGTCGGACTTCAGTCAGTGGGTCAGGTCTGTTTTGAATGTGAAGGGGTGAGGCTGAGGGTGCTGACAGCCTGTCGCCTAGCCCAAGGTAACCTCAAAACGCATAAGCCACCTGCGCCCACACCCGTGGCTGCCGCTCGATATCGCTCTCCTCCGAGTGATGACCAACCGGCCAGCCCGCCAGCGCACTGATATTCCAGCTCCCCGCTGCCCACCCCGCACCAAAGCCTGTGGCTGAAAGCCGGCTGGGCGCGGTGTCGGTGGTCCAGCTCGGTGTATTCAGGCGCGCTTCGCCGTGATCGGCAAAGGCAACCAGCTGCCAGGTCTCGGTCAGTGCATAGCGCAGCTCAAGATTGGCAAGCCAGCCCCGATCACCAAATGCGGCAGTCTGGTAGGTGGAGCGCGCGCCGAAGACGCCGCCGATATAGAGCTTTTCCGAGTCGTCCAGGTTGTCATCCGACCACTGCCCCTGCACCCGAATATACAAGGCCAGACGCCCGCCCAACTGCTGCAGGCGCGCGAGGCTGGCACGCAGCACGCTGAAATGGCCCGGGTCGGCCCTGCCGACCAGTGTCCAGGGCGATCCGTCGATATTCAAACTGCCCTCGCTCCAGTTCAGCGCAACGGTGGTCACGGCGCCGTCCAGCAACGGATCACGAGCCGTGGCGGAAAGCCCGTAGGTGAGCACGCGGGAGCGCTTTTCACTGTTTATGCCCAGCAGGCCGGACTCATCCTGCAGGTGCTTGTCGTCGAACTGCAGCCGGGCCTTGAGGCTGAACGTCTGGTTTTGCAGGAGCGGCTGGATGATGAATGCGCTGGCAGTACGGGCCTTGCCCTTGGCCGCGAGGACTTCCAGGTCATCGCCCAACTCATAGGACAGGTCCGACAGGATGATGCCCAGCCGGCTGGCCCACGGGCCAACCTCCAGATGGTAAGTGCCCCAGTGATAATGACCGGCCTCGGCCGAGCCCATGCTGCGCAAACTCAGCAGGTCGCTCTGGTCAAGCAGGCCGTGCAGATTGATGGCACTCGCAAGCCGCCCCTTGTCGTCTTGGCCACCGAAGTTGTCCAGCGCCACGCCACCACTGAAGAACGGCATCGCGCTGAGGTCATCCGGGGGATCGTAGGCGGTGTTGCCCAACGTAAGGCTGCTGCGCGATGGCAGGTCGGGGATTTCCTGAAACGGCAGCAGACCCGCCCCAGTGTCGTTGGCGAGGCAGGAAAACGGAAGGACGCACAATGCGAACAACAGGCCGGGAGCCAGGCGCATACGGGAATACCGGGATTATTTTCGGGGGGCGAGGCAAGATATGGCTTTGTGCTATCCCTGCGCAAGCCCCGCTGACACGATTCCGCAGCCCCGGAATCGCGCCAGCGTCAGGTCCCGATCCCTAGAAGAACTTCACTACCTGCGCCCACACCCGCGGGCTGCGATCGACGTCACTTTGCGGATCATCGTTGCCCAGCTTCCACGCTGCCACCGCATTGATCTGCCAGCCATACGCCGCCCAGCGTGCGCCAACGCCCGCCGCTGAAAGGCTGCGGTGGTTTTCACCCGTGCTCCAGGTGTCCTTGTTCAGGCGCACTTCGCCGTGGTCGACGAAGGTGCTGAGCTGCCAGGCATCGGTCAGCGCGTAACGCAGTTCGACGTTCGCCAGCCAGCCCTGGTCGCCGGACGCCTCACCCTGCGGGTAGGCGCGTACGCCATAGGCACCGCCGAGGCTGATCTTTTCCGAGCTGTCCAGGTTGCCGTCAGCCCACTGGCCTTGCAGTTGGGTGTACAGGCTGAAACGGTCGGTCAGGCGCTGCAGGCGCACCAGGCTCGGGTTGATCTTGTGGAAGCGGCCTTGGGTGCCGGCCGTCAGGTCGTCGATAGTCTGATTCAGCGCACCGTCGATGTTCAGGCTGCCCTGACTCCAGGCCAGGGCAAAGCTGTTCACGCCGCCGCCGAGCAGGTTGTCGCGGCTGTTGCCGTTGAGGGTGGCGATGACCACGCGCGAGCGCTTGTCGCTCTTGCTGCCGAACAGGTCGATGTCGTCCTTCAGGCGCTTGTCGTCGAACTGCACTTGCGCGTACAGGGAAAAGTCGCGGCTGCGCACCAGCGGCTGGATCGCGTACAGGCTGCTGATCCTGGCGTTGCCGTGGGCCTTGAGGTCGTCGAAATTCTTCGCCAGTTCGTAGTCCATGTCCGAATACGCCACGCCCACTTGCGTGGCCCACGGACCGATCGGCAACTGATAGGCGACGCGGCCGTACTGCTGGTCTTCATCCGAGCCCATGGCCCGCAGCGTCAGGCGATCACCCAGGCCCAGCGGGCTGTTGACGTTGAGCGTGCCGCCCAGGCGGTACTCGCCGGTGTAGCGGTTGCCGTAGTTGTCGGCATCGACCGAGCCGGACAACAGCGGGCCCGGCGTGACATCCACCAACAGGTCGGTAGCCCCCACCGAGGCACCCGGCTTGAGCGTGGATTTCACCTCCACGCCGGGTGTGTCGGACAGCAACAGCAAGCTGCGCTCCAGCTCGGCGGAGCGCACCGCATCGCCGCGCTTGAGCGCCGCGAGCGGGGTCAGGGCTGCGTCTGCAACCCGCGAGGTATTGTTCAACCCGACCTCGCCGAAGCGGCCTTCCATCACGGCAATCTGCACCACGCCGCCATCGATTTCCTGAGCCGGAATGTAAGCCCGGGCCAGCGGGTAGCCGCGCTCGCGGTACAGACGGGTGATGCGGTTGGCACCGGCCTGCAACTCGCCGAGGGAAACAGTGCGGCCTTGCAGGTCACCGAGCAGGGGCAGCAGTTCATCGCTGTCAATGGCGCTGTTGCCCTGCAGGGTGAAACTGTTGACCTGCAAGGTCGGGCCACTGGCCGTCGCCGCGGTCGAAGGTGCGTCGGGCAGGTTCAGATCCAGGCGCTGCTTGCCAGGCAATTGCAGCGGGCGCTGATCGATGTTCTGTTGCGACTGGCCGGCGTCCGGCAAGGTGGCCGCCATTACGGACAGCGACAGCAGGGACAGGCCACCGCCAATCAATGAGCGAACGAAACGCATGAATCAGATTCCTTCTGGCAGGCGAATGCCGTTGTTGACGATTTGCAAGTTCAGGCGCTCATCGGACGGATTGGTGATCAGCACGTCATGGCTCAGGCCATCGGGTTCGCCGGCCTGCTGCCGGGTCTCGCCGGAAATGGTCTGGCCGTTCGAGGCCAGTACGCTGATGTAGGATTGGCCGTTGCCAGGCAGGCTGTTGCCAGGCTGGCTGGGCTGACCTGGTTCACTTGGTTGGCCGGGCTCGCTGGGTTGGCCCGGCTCACTGGGTCCGGCGTTGACGAGTAAAGCGCCCTGCTCGTACTGGATGGCGTAGTTGTTCAACTCCGAGCCGACAGCGTCACTGGCAACGATTGCGTAAGTGCCGGCCGCAGCGCTGGCCGGCTCGCCGGTACTGGCGAGGCTGACCGATGCAACGCTGTCGCCAGCCACCAGGCCGAGGGAGCTAAAGCCGCTCAGGACGATGCTCTGCCCGGCCACTTTGCTGGCGTTATTGGCGGTGATGGTCAGTGCAGCTTTGACGATGTCGGCGCTAGTGGTCGCGGTGGTATCCGCCAGGGTGTAGTTGGCGGCGTCGGCGCCGCCGAGGACGATCCCGGTGATATCGACGGTCTTGCCGCTGCCGGCGTTCTTGTCGGTGAAGGCGCCACTGGCTGAGGTCACGCTCAATTCGTCATTGCCGAAGCGGCCGGTGAAACCTGCACCGCCCGAGTTCAGGCTGGCGTCAGTGGTGCCGTCGTAGGTCCGGTTTTGTGCGGTGATCCCGGTTACAGCACTGATGCTGGCCTTGGCAATATCGGCGCTAGTGGTCGCGGTATTGTCGGCCAGGGTGTAGTTGCCGGCATCGGCACCGCCGAGGACGATTTCGCTGATCCCGACCGACTTGCCGTTGCCGGCGTTCTTGTTGGTGAAGGCGCCATTGGCTGAGGTCACGCTCAATTCATCATCGCCGAAACGACCGGTGAAACCGCTGCCGTCGTAGTTCAAGCTGACATCGGTGGTGCCGTCGTAGGTGCGGTTTTGCGCGGTGATCCCGGTTACGGCACTGAGGCTGGCCTTGGCGATATCGGCGCTGGCAGTCGCGGTGTTATCGGCCAGGGTGTAGTTACCGGCGTCGGCACCACCCAGGACGATTTCGCTGATCCCGACCGACTTGCCGTTGCCGGCGTTCTTGTTGGTGAAGGCGCCGCTGGCCGATGCCACGCTCAACTCGTCATCGCCGAAACGACCGGTGAAACCGCTGCCGTCGTAGTTCAAGCTGACATCGGTGGTGCCGTCGTAGGTGCGGTTTTGAGCCGTGATACCGGTTACGGCACTGATGCTGGCCTTGGCGATATCGGCGCTGGTGGTCGCGGTATTGTCGGCCAGGGTGTAGTTGCCGGCATCGGCACCGCCAAGGACGATTTCGCTGATACCGACCGACTTGCCGTTGCCGGCGTTCTTGTTGGTGAAGGCGCCATTGGCCGAGGTCACGCTCAACTCGTCATCGCCGAAACGACCGGTGAAACCGCTGCCGTCGTAGTTCAGGCTGGCGTCAGTGGTGCCATCGTAGGTGCGTTTTTCCGCGCGGATGCCTGTTACCGCACTGATGCTGGCCTTGGCGATATCGGCGCTTGTAGTCGCGGTGTTGTCGGCCAGGGTGTAGTTACCGGCGTCGGCGCCGCCGAGGACGATTGCGCTGATATCGACCGACTTGCCGTTGCCGGCGTTCTTGTTGGTGAAGGCGCCATTGGCAGACGCCACACTCAACTCGTCATCGCCGAAACGCCCGGTGAAACCACTGCCGTCGTAGTTCAGGCTGGCATCGGTGGTGCCGTCGTAAGTACGGTTTTGCGCGGTGATTCCGGTCACGGCACTGATGCTGGCCTTGGCGATATCGGCGCTGGTCGTCGCGGTATTGTCGGCCAGGGTGTAGTTGCCGGCGTCGGCACCGCCGAGGACGATTGCGCTGATATCGACCGACTTGCCGTTGCCGGCGTTCTTGTTGGTGAAGGCGCCGTTGGCCGAGGTCACACTCAACTCGTCATCACCGAAACGACCGGTGAAACCGCTGCCGTCGTAGTTCAGGCTGGCGTCAGTGGTGCCATCGTAGGTGCGGTTTTGAGCCGTGATACCGGTTACGGCACTGATGCTGGCCTTGGCGATATCGGCGCTGGTGGTCGCGGTATTGTCGGCCAATGTGTAGTTACCGGCATCGGCACCGCCCAGGACGATATTGCTGATCCCGACCGACTTGCCGTTGCCGGCGTTCTTGTTGGTAAAGGCGCCATTGGCAGACGCCACACTCAACTCGTCATCGCCGAAACGACCGGTGAAACCACTGCCGTCGTAGTTCAGGCTGGCATCGGTGGTGCCGTCGTAAGTACGGTTTTGCGCGGTGATCCCGGTTATGGCGCTGATGCTGGCCTTGGCGATACTGGCGCTGGTCGTGGCGGTCGTGCCGACCAGCGTGTAGTTGCCGGCATCGGCACCACCCAGGACGATATTGCTGATGCCCACGGTCTTGCCGTCGCCAGCGTTCTTGTCGATGAAGGCGCCGCTGGCCGAGGCCACACTCAGTTCGTCGCTGCCGAAGCGGCCGGTGAACGCGGCATTGCCGGTGTTCAGGCTGGCATCGGCAGTGCCGTCGTAGGTGCGGTCTTGCGCGGTAATGCCGGTGACGGCACTGATGCTGGCCTTGGCGATATCGGCGGTGGCCGTGGCGGTCGTGCTGTCCAGGGTGTAGTTATTGGCATGGCCTCCGCCGAGCACGATATTGCTGATGCTCACGGTCTTGCCGTCACCGGCGTCCTTGGTGTCGAAGGCGCCGCTGGCGGAGGTCACGGTCAGGATGTCGTTGCCGATGCGCCCGGTGAAGGTTGCACTGCCGGTGTCCAGGCCGGCATTGGTCGTGCCGTCGTAGGTGCGGTCCTGAGCGGTGATGCCCGTCACGGCACTGATGATGGCCTTGTTGATAGTGCCCGTGAGGACGGCGGTAGTATTGACGTCGTAGTTACCAACATCAGCGCCCGAGACGGTGATGCCCGTGACGATGACCGTCTTGTTTGTCCCGGCATTTCTGTTGGTGAAGGCGGTATTGGCCGAGCTGATGCTCAGACTGTCGCCTGCGACCATGCCGTCGAAGGCGGCATTGCTGGTGTCCAGCGTGGCAGTGGTGGTGCCGTCGTAGGTCTTGTCAGCGACGCTGAGCCCGGTTATCGAGCTGATCGTGGCCTTGGTGATATTGGCGTTGGTCGTGGCGTTAGTGCTGACCAGGGAGTAGTTGCCTGCATCGGCACCACCAAGGACGATGTTGCTGATATCGACGGTCTTGCCGTTGCCGACGTTCTTGTCGACGAAGGCGCCGCTGGCAGAGGCCACGCTCAACTCGTCAGTGCCGATCCGCCCGGTGAAGCCGGCGCTGCCTGTGTTCAGGGTGGCATCGGTAGTGCCATCGTAGGTGCGATTCTCGGCGGTGATCCCGGTGACGGCGCTGAGGCTGGCCTTGGCGATGACATAGCTGCCCTCGACAACCTTGATGTCATAGCCCTGTTGATCGGAATACAAGCCGGTCAGCCCGAGGCCATAGGTGCCTGCATTGCGGGTGGAAACACTGGTGTAACTGGCGCTGCCCTGCAGGCTGGCACCGCTGTCGGAGAGGCTGTGGCTTACGCCTGCGACCGTGCCGCTCGTGCCGTCGTAAGTCTTGCCGGCAACATCGTCGACAGTGACGGTCAGGGACTTGAGAAGACCGCGCAGCAGCGGGCCTGAGTGGCCGTCATACAGGCGCCAGGCTGCGTTTGTCCCGCCTGTGCTGGCGAGACTCCAGCCGGCGAAGGTGGAGGCCTGGGTCAGTTCGCTCCAGGTCTTGCCAGTGCCGAGGTAGTTTCCACTGAACGCATGGCCCTCGTTGATGGCCTCGCCATTGGCGTCCGTGGTGGCATAGAAGCTGCGCGCGATGCTACCACCACCAGGCTGAATGCCAACCAGGCCACCTCGTTCGCCAGGGCCGTTCATGTTCACACCGCCAGTGGCGTAGGAGTCATCGATTCTGGCGCCGTTGTAGCCGACCAGCCCGCCGACGAAAAAGTCGCCGGTTACGCTGCCGGATGCATAAGTGTTGCTCACATTCTGTTCGCTGCGGCCAACGAGTCCGCCCGCTTCAGTGCGGCCCGTCACGTCACCAGTCGCGTAGGCACTGTCGATCCTGCCTGTATTGTTGCCAACCAGTCCGCCAACTCTGTCATTGCCGGTCACGCTGACCGTGGCATAGACATTACTGAGGCTACTGGAGTTGCTACCGACCAGTGCGCCGACATTGTTGTCGCTACTGACCACGCGCCCGCCCAGAAGGCCGAGGTTACGGATCGTACTGCCTTCGGCGGTAGTACCAAACAACCCGACGTTGTCGCTGTAGCGAGCGATGGTCAGGCCGCTGATGGTGTGGCCCTGGCCGTCCAGGCTGCCGCGGAAGGCGTTGCCGCTATCGCCGATCGGGGAGAAGCCTGCCGTGCTCCACATGCCGCTGGCATTGCTGCCTGCGGTGGCGCTGGCATCGATATTGCGCACCAGGGTGTAGCTGGTACCAAGGTTGTAGGCCATCAGTTGCAACTGGTGGGCGTTGCCGATGTTGGTGCTGTATTCGCTGGCGAGGAAGGGGCGAGTCTGGCCCTCGATGATGATCCACTGCACCACACCACTGGCGTCCCTGGCAACGGCGACGTTGCTGGTGCCAGAGACACGTGCCCAGGAACCAAAGCTGGTATAGCTGGTAGCGTTGTAGCGGTTATTGGCATCGATGGCAGCCGCCCCAAGGCTGGTGCCATAATTGGTGGCACTACCTTTTTCAGTGCTGCTGCTATCCCAGTAGGTGTTGCTGAGAGTGCCACTGTTAGAAGAGACCAGTCCGCCGCCTGAGAGCCCATAGACAACACCCGTTGCATAGGCATTGCTGATAATGGCGCCAAAGTCGTTCACTCCTACCAGCCCGCCGGACATAAACTGCGAAGCGACAGATCCGGTCGCATAGGCGTTGCTGATACTGCCGGTGTTCACCCCGACCAGTCCGCCGGCGGCGGCGTCAATAGCCAGAGAGCTTACCTGGCCTGTGGCATAGGCGTTGCTGATGCTGCCTTCATTCTTTCCGACCAACCCGCCGCTGCTGTTATAGACGTTGCTTGAAACGTTAACGGTGGCATAGACGTTTCTGATGCTGCCAGCGTTCGCTCCGACCACCCCGCCGACATCCATGAAGTCGGCGTCGATGACCGTCACGCTACCTCCCACCAAACCCGTATCACGGATTTCGCTTGAGGCGGTGGTGCTGCCGAAAAAACCGACACTGCCATTCCCCAAAAAAGTATGGGCGAGGATGGTGAGATTGCTAAGGGTATGGCCCAACCCGCTCAGACGGCCACTGAAGCCGCTGACGCTATTACCTACTGGCACCCAGTTGGTGATGCTGCTCAGGTCGATGTCACTGCCAACGGCGTAGTTGCCATCGAGGCGACCTCCCATATTTTGCAAATCAGTGGCGGTGTTGACCACGGTGAAGGTGGTCACCGCGCCTGCGATGCCTTTTTGGGTGCTGAAGTTATCGCCGCTTTGCAGGTTGATGGGCGCCTTGATGACGTAGTCCGCCGTACCACCATCGGCACTACCCTGGCCGTAGAGCAAGGCGACCTTGCCACTCGCGTGTTCGGCAGTGATGACGGCGTTGACGTTGATGTTGCGCTCGGCATTCAAGGTGAGCGTATTACCGGTGTTCCAGGTAATGGCATCGTTGACATGAATGTCGCCGTTGCGCCCCGCAGTGCCCATGGTCGCGGTCTGGATTTCGAAATTGTTGCTCTGCACCGCCGCTGATACCGCAGTACCCGTCATGTTGCCGCCGCTGGCAGCAATGGTGAAGTCGTTGGGGTCGATCAGCCAGGTACCGGTCTTGCCGGACGCAGCCTTGGTGGTGACTTTCGCGCTGTCAGCGACATTGACGTGAGCACCCGAGGTTTCGATGAAACCGCCCTTGCCGCCGGTGGGGGCGCTGGCGTCGAGGGTGCCGGCCACCTGCACGCTGCCGCCGTCGAAGCTGCCGAGCAGGACGATCTTGCCGTTCTTCTCGCCAACGGTCTGCGCTTCGATCGCGCCGGTGTTGTTGACCACGGTATTGATCAGCGCTTCGCCAGCGTTGGCGGTGAGCAGCACCTGCCCGCCGTCGGCCTTGATCAACTGGTGGTTTTCCACCAGTGCATCGACCACGGCTTCATCCACCTGCACGTTGAGTAGGCCATCGCCGGCGAAGTCCAGGGTGACCTTGTTGCCCGCCGCCAGGGCCACGCTGCCCTGGTTGGCGACGATCACGCCGTTGTTGCTGACCGTACCGCCGAGCAGGGCCACGCTGCCGCCGTCAGTCGCCGTGATCTTGCCGCTGTTGGTAACGGCGGCGTTCTTGCCGTTGCCCTTGAAGGCATAGTTGCCGGCTTCGAAATCGCTGTTGCTGATATCCAGCGTCGAGGCCACCAGACCGCCGACATTGACCTGCGCCCCTTGGCCGAACAGCACGCCGTTGGGGTTGACGATAAACACCCGGCCATTGGCATCGAGCTGGCCCATGATCTTCGAGCCATCGGCGCCGAGTACGCGGTTCAGCGCAATCGAGTCGCGGCCGGGCTGGTTGAAGGTCACCTTGTTGCCCGCCGCGACATCGAAGCTCTGCCAGTCGATGGCGAGCTTGTTGCTGGCCTGGTCGATGACCATCTGGTTGTTCGCGGGCGTACTGATCTGCCCCTGCCCCGCCGTCACCTGACCGCCGGTTGGCAGGTCGGCGGCGCACGCCATGATCGGTAGAAGCAAGGCTGCCGCAAGCACTGCGCCGGCCCCTTTGCCACGTCGACGGGCGTGTTCATCGGCAACGCTCCAGGCACCGAGGCTTGGGTTCCAGACGAGGGCATAAGTGCGGTTCATGGGGGCCTCCCTTTGACGATCAAGGCTGACCGGTTTGCCGATAAGAGCGGCGACAAAGGGTGAGCCGGGAATTTGCAGCGCAGGCGGGTGCGGACCCGCTGGCCTGAAAGACCGATATTGGACGCGAAGCCATTGGCACATGGCTATCACTGAAACTGGGTAATCTCCGATGTTTTTACGTGCCGCGTAAGGGCAGATGAAACGATTCCGGACCGTGCTATACCTGATTCTGGTGATGGTCTGATGCCACTATTGCGTGACAAACTAGCCGCCCTTCATTCACGGCCATGGAGTGCCCTTCGCTGATGTCATTCAACAGCCCTCCTCCAGACGACGCGCTGCTGCCGGCACCGGTACTGGTCGTCGAAGACGATCCACTGATGCGCCAACGGCTGTCGCGGATTCTCGGCGAAATTGGCTACGCCGCTGAGGCCGTGTCGTTCTCGGCGAACCTCGCCGAGGCCCGCGCACATGCCAGCAGCCAGCCGCTGGCGATGGTGTTGGTGGACCTGGGGTTGCCGGATGGCAATGGCATCGAACTGATCCGCGAATTGCGGGCGCAGGATCCGGCGTTGTGGATTCTGGTGATCTCGGCCTGGAGCACCGAGGAAGCGATCCTCGGGGCGTTGCGCGCGGGCGCCACGGGCTACCTGCTCAAGGAGCGCGATGACCTGGAGGTGAGTCTGTCGATTCGCAGCGTGCTGCGTGGCGGCGCGCCGATCGACCCGTTCATCGCGCGGCGCATCCTCACCCTGCTGCCGACCGAACAGCCGCACAAGCCTGCCGGAATGGGCGAAACCGAAGCACTCAGCGCTCGCGAGAGCGAGATTCTCGAATGGGTTTCCCGCGGGTTGAGCAACCGGGAAATCGCCGAACAGTTGACCATTTCCCGCTATACCGTCGAATGCCATATCAAACGGATTTACCGCAAGCTGGCCGTCTCCTCGCGCACTCGCGCGGTGAACGAAGCCCGGCAACGCGGCTTGTTGTCCTGACCCTGCTGCTCGTCCTGTTGCCGTGGCTTTCGAGCCTGGCGCAAGCGAGCTGCCAACCGACCATCACCCGCGTCCTGGTAGCCCCTGAGCGGGCCGGCGACGGCGTGCGCCCGCTGGAAGGCTGGCAGCCGGTGAGCCTGCCGGACATGTGGCAGCGGCATTGGCCCGGTTTTCTGGGGCCGGCATGGTATCGGCTGGACTGGCAGGCCGACTGCCCGGGCGAGCCGCTTGCGCTGAATATCGATCGCATGGCCATGGCCGGTGAAGTGTGGCTCAACGACAACCTGCTCTGGCGGGACGAGCACCTGATCGAACCCCTGTCGCGGAGCTGGAACCTGCCGCGTTATTGGCTATTGCCGTTCTCCATGCAGCAGAGCAGCAACACGTTGTGGATTCGTCTGGTGGGCTCGGAGCATGCGGCACCGGGCCTGGGCACGGTGCAGGTGGGCACGCCCGCCCAGGTCTGGCCCGAGTACCGCCAGCAGTTGTTGCAGCAGCGTGAACTCAGCTTCCTCAGCCTGCTGATTTCCCTGGTGCTGGGCGTGCTGTTCATGACGTTCTGGCTGTTCCGCCGCCAGGAGCGCGCCTTCGGCTGGTTCGCGCTGGCCTCGCTGCTGTGGTCGTTCGCCATCCTCAATATGCTGGTGACGTCATCCTGGCCATTCAGCAATGGCGAAATCTGGGACCGCCTGAGCCTGGCGGCGTTCTCCCTGTATTGCCCGGCGTTCTGCATGTTCATCTGGTCGTTTGGCGGCCTGCGCTTCGTGCGTTTCGAGCGCCTGCTCTGGGGCTGGGCGATCCTGCTGAGCCTGGCGGCGATGCTGGTGCCGAAGACGGACATATCATCGCTGCAAGTGATCTCTGCGTTTTCGCTCCGGCTGGCGTTTTTCGTGGTGTGCCTGCAACTCTTGTGGCATGCCTGCCGTACCCGCAAGACGTACCTGATCGTGCTCGCGGTCGGCATGGCGGCTTTGTCCATCTTCGAGTTTCTGACGCTCACCGGCGTGCTCGGCATTCCAGGGTCCTATGCCCTGCTGTCGACGCCCCTGATGTCGGTTTTGATGTTCCTGATCCTGGCCACCCGTTTCTCCAACAGCCTGCAACGCATAGAACGCTTCAACGATGACCTCCTGGCAACCGTGGACAGCACGCGTGCAGAGCTGACCCAGACGCTGCAACGCGAGCATCAACTGGAAGCCGACAACATTCGCCTCAACGAACGCCTGCGGCTGACCCATGACCTGCACGACAGCCTGGGCAGTTCACTGATGCGTTCGATCGCCCGCATGGAACACGGTGACGGCCTGAAAGACAGCCAGTTCTTGTCCGTGCTGAAGACACTGCGCAGTGATCTGCGCGACGTCATCGACGGCTCGTCCGCAGTGCCCGCCTGGCAATCGCCCCAGGAATGGCTGGCGCCGTTGCGGCGGCGCTTCATCGACCTGTTTGATGATCTGGGCATCGAGTCGCACTGGAGCCTGCCCGAACGCTGGCCCGGCGTGTTCACCCCGCCGCAGTTGCTGGCCCTCACCCGTTTTCTCGAAGAAGCCCTGACCAACGTCCTCAAACACGCCGGCGCCACCCGCCTGGAAGTCGGCGTGAGGGCGGATGAAAAGCATGGCCTGAGCCTGTGGATACGCGACAACGGTCGTGGCTTCGACGTGAACAACGTGCTGGCGGTGGGCACCGGTGTGGGCATGAGCAGCATGCGGATGCGCATCGAGCGGATGGGCGGGCAACTGTGGATCGAGTCCCGCCCGGGTGAAACTCAACTGATCGCGACCATTCATGGTGAGCCGATCGTTGCGTAGGCCGGTCGCTGGCGTGACTGCGCAGGCCGGGAGTCACGCCAGCGCCTGATCCACATTGCTGCAGGTGCCCTCGTTCAAGCGCACGTCTGCGCCCTCAACACCGCTATCAAAAATCGTAGCGCAGCGTCACTGTCGCGTTACGCGGTTCTCCCCATGCGTAAGTGCTGTCGAAGAGCGAGTAGTACTTCTTATCCAGCAGGTTATTCACCGTCAGCATGGCGGAGAGGTGATCGTCGAAGGCATAACGAGCGTTGGCGTCAACCAGCCAATAACTGTCTGTGGTGTGTTGCACTTTGCCCAAGGTCGGGTGGCTCACCGAGTTCCAGGTTGAATCCTGCCAGCGCGCCCCACCGCCCAGTGTCAGGCCATTGAACAAGCCTTGCAGCTTGTAGCTGCTGTACAGGCTGAACTGTGTTTCAGGGGCAAGGGTTGCCACGCGTTCGCCGTTACGGCGAGGGGTCTGATGATTGAAGCCACCATGCACTTGCCACTGCGGCGTCAGTTGGCCCGAGACTTCCAGTTCATAGCCTTTGGTTTCAACGCCACTGACCGCTCGATAGGCCGAGGCCCCGCTCGGAGTGCGGTTACCGGTACTTTGAGCGTAGTTGTCCTGATTCAGTTGGAAATAGGCGATGCTCGCATTCAGCCGGCCATCAAAGAATGCGGCCTTCAACCCCACTTCCTTGTTGTCGCCTTCCAAGGGCTGCAACGTACGGCCTTGCTCATCCTGGTTTGTCTGCGGCTTGAAAATGCTGGTGTAGCTTCCGTAGACGGACAAGACATCATTCAGGTCATACACCAAGCCGGTATAGGGAACGACAACGCCAGACTCTGTCGCAGTCGTGCTCTTGTAGTTGGTAAGACGCGCGCCCAGCAGCAACTTCAAATCGTCCCGCAGGTTGAACCTGGAAGCGATATAGGTGCCCTTCTCTCGGGTGATCTGGTCAGCATTGTCCACCCGGGCCCAATTGGGCTCAGCGTAGTCCCCTGTCCACGCGTAAAAATTGTCGATGGCGTTCGCACCCACCCACTGCCCGTCGCTGACCATTTGGCTTCGGGAAACACTCGCGCCGACGACGAGGTCGTGGGTTCGACCGAAAAGCTCGAATGGCCCGCTGGCATAGAGGTCGGCGGCGTCGCTCGTGACCTCGCCGACATAACTTCCTCGCCAGATACTGGCGCCCTTGCCCGTAACAGGGTTTGGAAAACCTGCGCCAACTGATCCTGCCCGCAGGTCGTAGCCATTGATCTGATGGTTCAACTGAAGCTTGGTCACCCAGCCATTCGCCAGGGTGTGCTCCAGCGTCGCAAATACCGTGCGGGTATATTGTTCCCAGCTACTCCAACTCGCTGCCGAGTTGAACGACCGGGATACCTTGTTGAATTGGCCATTGCTGTTGTAGACGGGGATACCAAACCAGTTGGAACCCTCGGGCTCATTGTCCTGATAATCGGCCCCGACGGTTAATACGGTGTCCGGGGAAACATCGATATCTACAACACCATAAAAAACTGACGTCTTGCGCTGGTAATGGTCCAGATACGATTGCTTGTCTTGATAAGCCGCAACCGCCCTCCCACGCACATTGCCACTGTCGGTCAGCGGACCGCTGAAGTCCAACTCGGTTCGGTAGTTGTCCCAGGAACCAGCGCCCAGGGTCGCGTGCCCTTGAAACTCGTGAGTCGGCTTCTTGCGAATAAGGTTGATGGTTGCTCCCGAATCACCGCTACCGGTCAGCAGGCCGGTAGCGCCCTTGAGTACTTCGACGCGATCGTAGATAGCCATATCACTCAGCGTATTCCCTGCGGAGTAGCCGATATTGCGTTGCATGGGAATGCCGTCGTACTGGAAGTTGTTTATCGCGAAGCCACGGGCATAGTAGTCCGTGCGCTCGCTGTCCAGCGTGGCCACACTGACGCCCGGCGTGCGACGCATCACGTCATCAATGGCCGTCAGGTTGAAGTCGTCCATTTCTTGCCGGGTTACAACACTGATCGACTGCGGTGTCTCTTTCGGCGTCAGCACCAGGCGAGTCGCCGTCGCAATCGTTCCCGGGGTGTACGACCCGGAGCCTTCGGTGATGGTCCCGAGCTGGTTACTGGTAATCGATGTGCTTTCCAGTTCGAGGCCAGCGCCAGTCGGTTGCGGCTTCAAGCTCCAGCTTCCCCCGGGATTGATCACCAGCACCAACCCGCTGCCAGCCAGTACCTGCTGAACGGCCTCATCGGCGGTGAACTGGCCGCGGATGGCTGGCGCACTCTGACCCTGGATCAGCCCAGGCTCGACTGAAAGAATCTGCCCGCTCTGTCGGGCGATGCGCGCCAGGCTCTCGCCCAGAGGACCGGCTGGAATATCGAATGCCTCTTGGGTGGTTTCGGAAGCGGCCAGCGCCAGTGTTGGCCACGGGGCGGTGGCCAAAGCGAGGGCGAGCAGACAGGGACGCAAGCAGTACAGCGACATTGGAGGCACTCTTGGTTAGTTGATCTCAGCCAAGAGGACACGCCAGCCGTCGAATCCCTTCACGAATTTCTCAAATCAATATTCACCAGCCAACCGCCCGCATTCTGGACCCGGATCGGCAACGACTCTTCCAGTGCCCTGAGGGTGCGCCGAAGGTCGGCGAGCATGAAACTGCCATACACCCTTTGCCGCGCCGCCTCGGGACTGATGCGAAGCCAGCCGGCGTGGTAGTTGCGTAACGCGCCGATAAGCTCGCCGAGTGGCTCGTCATGCGCATCGACGCGGCCTTCCATCCAGTCACCTCGCGACCACAGTGAGGGGGCTTCGATGCGAACGGTGTGCTGGTCGAAGCGCAGCACCTCACCACTTTGCGCCCAACGAACGTCACCCTTGAGCGGTGCAATCCGCACCCGGCCCTGCAACACACTGAGCAGACTGCTTTCCGCCATCTGCCGCAAAAGAAACCGGCCATCCTGGCTGTAGAGGCGGGCATCGCGGGTATCCAGTTGCAGCACTCGCCGTCCCTGATCGGCAATCGTCAGGGGCAATGCCCCCTCCCCTAAGCGCAACCGGCGCAGGGCTTGCATGAACATAAGGTCGACCGCGCTGCGTGCATCCAGGGTCACGCGGCTGCCATCGGGCAGAGTCGCGTTGCGCCGCTCGCCTGTGGGGGTGTGCAAGTCGGCCAGCATTTGCGTCAGAGGCGTTACGCGGTTGCCGAAAGTCGCCCCGGTCACCCCAAGCAGCAGCGCCGCCACACTGCCACCCAACAAGCGCCGGCGTGGCAGCGGCTGGTTCAACATCTGACTGGCCAGAGCGCGTTGTCCGGGAGCGCGGGCATCAACTGCCGCCAGATCCGCCATGGGCGCGCTGAACAGGTTATTGACCCGCTGCCAGGCGACGCCATGGGATGGCTTCGCGTTCAGCCACTGCTGGAAGGCTTGCCAATCAGGGTCACCGGATTGCGAAGACTCCAGGCGCAATAGCCAATCGACAGCTTCGCCCAGGGACGGGTCACTGTTCATAAATCCTGTGCCCTTAAGCAATGGAGAAATGCGAAGCGTAAGTCGCGTTCAACCGTGGACAGGGAAACACCCAAACGCTCAGCGATATCGGGCTGGGTCAGCCCCTCAAGCCGATGCATCAACAGGACCTGCCGCATCCGCGGCTGGAGGCCATCCAGCAGACGGTCGATCTGCGCCAGGGCTTCGCGAACCAGGTGGATGTCTTCGGGCGATGGGTGGGCCTGCTCAGGCAACAGCGCCAAAGCTTCGAGATACGCCTGCTCAAGTGCACGACGCCGGTAAAGGTTGCTCGACAGCCGGCGCGCTACCGTCGCCAGGTAGGCCCGCGGTTCGTCGATGGGACTGTTTTCAGGCGAGCGCAGCAGGCGCATGAAGGTGTCTTGGGTGATGTCGGCGGCATCGTGCCGGCAATGCAAGCGACGCTGAAGCCAGTTGCACAGCCAACGGTGATGCTCGATATACAACTGGGCGAGGTCGGACACAATATAAGCGCGCGAATGGGAATTTGTCTCATTATCATCATGGCGCGATGATTGCACAATCCCCAAAGGTGATTCAAAACCAGAAACAACGCCACCTCGCGCTGTGCCGGATAAAGCCCATTACCAGTCACACTTCACCGCGCCAATTAGTTAACATCTGCACAAATATTCCGCCCTTTCCTCTCAGTTGCCCCAACTGGCCTTTTCGGAACCACGTGCAGTGTCATTGAAATTAACCGTAATCGATCAGACGCCCATCCACGAAGCCCGAACCGCAGCAACGGCCGCTGCCGCGTCAGTGGACCTTGCCAGCGCCTGCGAACGCCTGGTTACCACCGCTACTGGGTTGCCGAACATCACAACAGCATTCAGTTCGCCGGTACGGCGCCGGAGATCCTGCTCACGCGGATCGCCAGCGCAACCACCACGATGCGAGTCGGTAGCGGCGGGATCATGCTTACGCACTACAGCCCCTACAAAGTGGCTGAAACCTTCGCCCTTATCGGCGGGCTTTTCCCCGGTCGCATCGACCTGGGAATAGGACGGGCGCCTGGCGGCAGCCACCTGAGTTCGGTTGCCCTCGCCGCCCCCGGCAGCGTTGCGCAACACGATCATTTCCCCCAACAGGCCGCGGAGCTTTGTGCTTTTCTGCGCGGCGACTTCCCGGCTAACCATCCTTATGCAGCCTTGGCCTGCGGCGCCAGCCCGTCGACCCTGCCTTCGTTGTGGATGCTCGGATCGGGTGGCGGCAGCTCAGCCCTGGCCGGACAGTTGGGAATGGGCCTGGCGCTGGCAAAATTCATCGCGCCCGCGACCTGCTCGCCGGCGATCTTTCGGCAACATGCCGAAGCGTATCGCCAGTCGGGGATCACCACGCCCCCTCCTCGTCTTGTCGCACTGGCCGTGATCTGCGCCGCGTCGGATGACGAAGCGCGCTTCGTCGCCGGCACTGCGGTCTACAGAAAAATGATGGCCGGCAGCATGCCCCGCGAGCCATTGTTGTCGCCTGAAGAAGTACAGCGGCGATACGAGCGGATGACAGCGCAGGAACGGCTTGAGTTCGATAACACGCTGGGCGACATGGTGGTGGGTTCGCCTGAGACTTGCCGGGCGAGAATTCGGCAGATTACTGAGGAGTACGGCTGTGAGGAAATTGGTCTGGTGACGGTGACGTATCGGTTTGAGGATCGGTTGCGGAGTTATCGGTTGGTTTCTGAGGCGTTTGGGGTTGGGGGGCGCTAGGGCGGTCTTGGTTTGCGCAGTCCTCTTTCCATGAAATTACAGCCTCCCCCGGCCGGCAGCTTTCAACCCAGGCTGCCGGTAGCTGGCGGAGTCGATAGGTCGCTATGGCGGATCGGCGCCGCCTGGAGAGCTAAATCACAAGTGAAATGCCGACCCGTTCTGCACAGCGCCATCTACCGACGGAACTCGCACACGCAGTGCAATCAGCAGCGCGGCCAGCAGCATCAGCACGGCCGCCGCCACGAATACGCCTGCGCTGCCACCGAGGCTGAACATTGCTCCACCAGCGGCCGCGCCTGTGGCGATGGCCGACTGTACAGACGCTACCACCATGCCCCCGGCGCTTTCCGCCTGATCAGGGACCGCGCTGGCGACCCAGTTCGACCACGCCACCGGCACACCGCCAAAGGCCAGGCCCCAGAGCGCCAGCAGTAGGGCTTGCCCTGGCACAGACGCCGGCAACAGGACCAGCGCCAGTGCCGCAACGCCCACCAGCGCGGGCATCAACACCAGGGTGGCCAACGGGTGACGGGTAAGCATCCACCCGGCCACCAATGTGCCGACAAAGTTCGCCACACCAAAACCCAGCAACATCAGCGACAGCCCCTGCGGGCCAATCCCAGTCGTACCTTCGAGGAACGGCCGAACATACGTGAACATCGCGAAGTGGCCGCTGTGCACCAGCACACAACCGAACATTCCCATGGCAATGCCTAGCCGCTGCAACACCTCAAGCACCGTGCGCAGGCGTGCCGGCCGACGCGGCGCAAGGCTCGGCAGCGTGAGTGACTGGAAAGCCAGGGTCACCACCCCCACCGCCGCCGCTGCAAAGAACGCGCTGCGCCAGCCATACAGCCCGCCCAGATAACTGCCCAGCGGGACCGCAACCACCGTCCCGATGGCGATGCCGCTGAAAATGATCGAGAGCGCTCGCGGCAACAAAGCCCCGGGCACCAGGCGCATCGCCACCGCCGCCGCCATGCTCCAAAAACCGCCAAGTGCGATGCCCAGCAAGATACGCATCAACAACAGCACCGCAAAACTGGAGGAAACGGCGACCAACAGATTGGAAGCGATCATCAGCGTGGAAAAACCCAGCAACACCCAGCGGCGATCGATACTGCGAGTCAGGCCTGGCACCAACAGGCCGGCGAACAGCGCCACCACGGCTGTCACCGTGACCGCTTGGCCAGCCAGCGCTTCGGATACCCCCAGCTCGATCGCCATCGGCGTCAACAGGCTGGCCGGAAGGTACTCAGCGGTCAGCAAGCCAAACACGCCCATGGCCAACGAGAATACGGCCATCCACGCGGGGGTTGCAGGTTCTGCATCCGGCCCGGCGCCGGAACGGCTGTCGGGTACGGCGTTGCATACAAGGTCAGTCATTGCACGGATCTCCCAATCGTCAAGTGCGACCCGCAGTCTAGGCGCGAGAATTCGGATGATCTATGATCAAAAAGCTCAACTTTTTGACCAAAACACCTGAACAATGCCGACAGACCCATTTGCCCTCTCTTCCGATCTCATCAACGAGCTGTTGCGCGGCATGCGCCTGCGCGGTGTCGAGTACCGGCGTATCCAGGCAGGCCCGGCCTTCGGCTTGGGCTTCGCTGCCAAACCCGGGCATGCCTGGTTCCATTTTCTGGCGGTCGGCAACACGGTGCTGCGCATGGAGGACGGGACAACCTATGCGCTGTCGGCCGGTAACGCCGTCTTCATCGCCCATGGCGCGGCCCATCAATTGCTCTCGCATACGCACGTGCCCGTGCAGGACATCGACCTTCTGGACGGCGAACCTCTAGGCGACACAGTCAGCGCGGTGGACACCGGAACCGATGCCGGCCCCATGCCGGCGACGCTTTTGTTCAGCGGATGCATGGAATTCGAATTGGGCAGTCTTCATGGCCTTGGCAAGCTGATGCCGGGCCTGATGCTGATTGATGCCGGGGGCCAGCGTTACCCCGGGCTGGTACCTATTCTCAGCACCATGGAGCGTGAGGTCAGCGCCGCACGCGTCGGCTACGCCGGCATCCTCGCGCGATTGGCCGACGTGGTCGCCGCCATGGTCGTTCGAGGTTGGGTCGAGTGCGCCTGCGGCAACGCCTCCGGCCTGGTTGCCGCCCTGCGCGATCCGCGGCTGGCAGGTGCACTTCTGGCGCTGCATCAACAACCGGGCCGCGACTGGACCGTCGAGCAGTTGGCGGAGCAATGCAATACGTCCCGCTCGGTCTTTGCGGAGCGTTTTCAATTGACGCTTGGCATGACCCCGCTGCGTTACGTCACCGAAGTGAGAATGCGGCTTGCCAGCCAATGGCTGACGCTGGAAAGGATGCCCATTGAAGAGGTCGCGCAGCGTTTGGGCTATACGTCTCAGGCGGCGTTCAGTCGGGCGTTCAAGCGTGTTACGGGCAAGACGCCTGGGTTGAGTCGGAGGTTGAGGCAGTCGGCTGCCACCTGAAGCTGAGTTGAATTGAGCGAGGGGCTGCTTTTGGCCGTTTGCAGCGCTCCTTGACGGGTAGATTTGGGTCGGAAGTGGTTAGTCGCAAATGACTGCTATCGACCCATAGCTGCCGCTCGCGATCGACTAAAAGCGACCCATAGGGACGACGAGTCGCACAGGAGACTTGCAACCGAGAGAGCTTTCGCTGGCCTAAGCCGGTATGTATCATCTGCGCAGGCTGATGCTGCCTGCCGCTCGCTTCCGAAAGGAAAGGTGAAAGCATTTTTTTCTCTTCCCAAATCCAGTCGCATCTCTTGAGAGTCGAGGTTTGGCAACGCGAGCACCAAAATGCCTCGATTACAGGAGAAACTATGTTTTCAATCGAGCAAGCCAAGCAGATGGCGAAGAGGCTGCGTGCCTCGCTAGAGTCGCGCAATCAAGCCGTGACTCATTCCACGGCGCTGGAAACAGTAGCGCACCAGCTGGGGTACAAGGACTGGAACACTGCGTCAGCGATTCTTCCTCAGGAAAACACTAAGCCCGCGATTACATTCGACAAAACCATTCCGATACTGCGGATGTTTGACGAAATCAAGGCGCGCGAGTTCTATCTTGATTTTCTGGGCTTCAGCGTCGAATTCGAGCACCGATTTGAAACTGATCTACCGCTCTACCTCGGTATCAGCCGAAACGGTCTGCACCTCCATCTTTCTGAACATCATGGCGATGCGAGCCCGGGATCGACGATATTTGTCCCGATGCAAAACATTGAATTGCTCCGCGACGAATTGCAGGGCAAACGTTACGGATATGGACGTCCGGATATTGTTCAGCAGGGCTGGGGCCAAGTTCTAGAAGTGTATGACCCATTCGGCAATCGAATCCGGTTTTGCCAAAGCTAATCGTACTTTGCGGACGGGATCACCCCGTCCGCTTTTGGGTCGGAGCGGTCGTTCATGAGCGGCTGCTTCTGGCCGAAGGCTGCCAGCCGTGGGGAGCCAGCAAACATCCCATCTCGGCCGTTCGCGCAAACCACGAGAGCCTGCCTCTCTGACGACCCCCGACTTTCCCGACAACCACCCCGGCGAAAACCCACCGCAGTTGCTGCCTCAGGCTACAAAGCCTCTCTGTTTTCCGACATTCTTGTAGGCAATTTCCCAATCATACTTTTCCGCCCCATCAGTCGTTGCGCACTTGGGACGCGCTACCTAGTCTTCGCCGGTCGCTGCCCAATCAGCGATCGGGTTTGGTAGCCCGCTACTTCAGACGTGCAAGCGCTTCACTCAATCCAGCAAGTGGTTTTGCTGCCTGCTGAGGTGCGTCATGGCGGCTGTGCGTGGGGCGCCTTCGGGTGCGCCGGGACCTGGAGTCCGGTCTACCAACCTGCGCACGGCCGCCGCCCATTCGTTTGGTAGCGATGGGTGTCGGCTCCACTTCTCCAGGAGCCAAACAATGAAAAAGATCGTTCCCGACCCACCCGCCTCCACCCTCCGCAGAACCGTTCCCCACATCCATTTCGGTTCATGCAACGGCGCTCATCCACCCGTGTTTTCCGTACATCCGGCTGCCGATATCGACGACGCGCTGGTGCATCTTTCGGCAGCGCTGACATCGGCCTTCGAAACCAACGCGCAACTCTGTGAAATGCTGTCCCGGCCTTTGGAAGATCTGGCTTGGGCGACTTGGCAATCACTGGAAATCTGTCAGGCGTTGACTGAAGCGTTGCGTAATAGAGGCGAGCAGGCCCAGGCTCAAGGGTGACAGGCTGATCCGTTGAAGGGCCACGCATGTGGCCCCTCGACATATCGGGTTGAAGCAAGGAACAGACCATCTACGACATTCTCGAGCAGTACGAACGACATTTGCAGTATTTACATCTGGCGCGTTGAGGACACGAGTTCGCGGGATGGCCGTTCGGCCCTTCCGCGAACTTGCTTAATTTCCCTTAGATCTTTCAGAAACGTCTCACAGACTCTGCCGTGTCACCTCTCTAGGCTGCGAACTCCAACCTACAAGGAGTTCGAGCATGGCCAATCACCGCTACCTGAGCATCACCTGGATTCACCACACCGCCAGCGCCCGTGGCTACATCTTATGGGGGATGACCGAATGAGTACGCGGCCCTCGCCCTATCGGCTGGATAACCAGCTTTCGGCGCTTCATCAAAGTGCGGCGAACCTGACTCGATATGCCTGCATCGTCAGCTCCCGCCATATCAAGGACGGGGTGTTGCGGGGGCGGTTTAATCGGACGATGGCGTATTACGTGCGGCAGATTTTGGCGGATGTACGGAATGGGAAGATCAGGGCGGAAGAAGGTTTAAAGCAGATTGAGGTGGAGCATAAGAGCATTTCCAGAATAGGACTGGAAGTGGGTGGTGTAATAGCAGGCGCATCAATGATGGCAACTGGCGTTGGTGTCTGCTACGGCTCAGCTATGACCTTATGTGCTGTTGCGGGCGCACCAATGGTTGCTCACGGTGCAAATAATATCTATGAAAATGGCACCAATCTCTCTTCTGGCCGCTCTGATGCAGTAGGACCGTTGAAAAAACTCTATCAAGGTGTCGCTGTCGCTGCGGGAGGAAGCGAAAGCAATGGAAGTGTTGCGTACGGCAGTGTAGACGTCTTGTTGTCGATCTATGGATTTTATAGGCCATTACCAAAGCCAGGCACGTGGCAGCTATTCAGGCCCATAAAAACAGACTACGTTCCTGCCTATAAGCTTATGAATAAAGGAGCGCTTCTATTTGAAGCAATCATGAGCGCCTGGACGGCAAGCCAGGTTTACGAAGAGGCTAAAAAATGACTAATTGGATCTTCGTAATCTGTGCTGCTTCAGGCGTATTCACGGCCTACTACCTTAAGTTCAGATTTTCAGGGGCAAACTACAGAAAATTACTGACGGTTGCTCTCGTGTTCACAAACAGCGCTTGTGCATTCTTTTATATAGAGCTGACCCAGAATGACTGTGTGCTGTTCTTCAAGTGCTTCCCGGACCTAACCAAGAGTCATCCAGTGATTGAGTGGGTTGCGCTCGCTTGTATTTTTCTTCATTGCTTTGCTATTCCTACAGAGTGGGAGCCTAAGCATTTATTTCGAATAAGGCGAAAAGTCTTGTGAATTTGCAGTGCCTGCATTTGTTGCGGTGATCTCTGAAAAGCGGCGCGAGAATCTGTGGGATTGGACCGCGATTACAGGCGTTTTTCGCATCCGCTTTTCATGCTATGGCGGCTGTACGTGGGAGACCCTCGGGTCTGCCGGGTTCCTTTTGCCTCGGTCCGCGAACCCGCGTACAGCTGCCTCCCCCGCCCATCCCATCGATTGCACTGATGATTACTATCGAAGTGCTCGCCTGTCTGACTCCCAAAACCGGCTCCTATAATCCCCTCCCAGCTTTTCCCCTCTCCCCCGCCTGCCTTCAGGCGACATTCACCCCTTGGAACCCAGCACCCATGCCAAGCGCCAGCCAGGCCCCTAGCGGCCTCCCCGAACATAGTCAGCAAAGCGTCAAACAGCAGTGGCTGGCGATCCTTTCAGTCGCCGTGGGCGCTTTCGCCCTGGTGACCAGTGAATTTCTCCCGGTAGGCGTGCTCAACGATGTCGCCAGCGACCTCGGCATCAGTGCCGGCCACGCCGGCCTGATGGTTACCCTCCCCGGCATCATGGCCGCCCTCGCCGCGCCGTTGCTGTCGGTGGGGATTGGCGCTCTGGACCGGCGCTACCTGCTGATCGGCCTGACGCTGATCATGATCATCGCCAACTCGGTCGTGGCCTATGCCACCGACTTCAGTCTGCTGCTGTTCGGCCGCGTTTTGCTGGGTATCAGCATCGGCGGTTTCTGGGCGACGGCCATTGCCCTCAGCGGCCGTCTGGCGCCCAAGGGAGTTGGTGTTGCCCAGGCCACGTCGATCATCATGGTCGGGGTGACCCTGGCCACTGTGTTGGGCGTGCCGGTAGGCACCTGGCTGAGTGGCCTGATGGGGTGGCGCATGACCTTCCTGGTTACCGCCCTGCTGGGCATTCCGGTGCTGCTGGCGCAGGTCTTCCTGCTGCCGCGGCTCAACCCGGACAAGGCCATTCGCATCAGTGACCTGCCCGCCTTGTTTATCAATCCACAAGCCCGGGTTGGATTGATCGCGGTATTGCTGATTGGCCTGGCGCACTTTGCCGCGTACACCTATGTCGCCCCCTTCTTCAAACAGAGCGCCGGTTTCGATGGGCCAACGATTGGCTCGCTCCTGCTGCTCTATGGCGTGGCCGGGGTTATCGGCAATATTTTCGCGGGGTTTGCCGCCAACCGCAGCGTGCGCCACACGCTGTTGCTGGTGGCACTGACCATCGGCATCAGCACCGCCCTGTTCCCCCACTTCGCCACCGGCATGACCGGCGCCGCGATGCTGATCGCCCTCTGGGGCTTCGCTTTCGGTGCGTTCCCGGCCTGCGCCAGCATCTGGATGTTTGTCGTGGCGCCCAAGGATGTCGAACGCGGCATGCCACTGTTCGTCGCCTTGTTCCAGGTGATCATCGCGCTGGGCTCGTTCTTCGGCGGGCGCATCGTCGACCAGATGGGCAGCTCGGTGCTGTTGAGCCTGGCCACGGCCCTGGTGGGCTGCGGTTTTGTCACGGTGCTGGTGCTGGGGCGTAACGTCAGTAATAGCGCGGTGGCGCAGCCCTGCTAAGCCGTGATTCAGGTAGCAAACGGTGACCACTCCGGTGCAGAAAAAATCCGTTTCGCGATACCGGATCTGCGCCGGAACTGCATAGAGAGAAAAGGGGCATCCGTCCCCTTTCCGCTTTTGCCTGTGATAAATACTCACCGCAAACTTTCAATCACAGGCAGACAGGCAGATGAACACTCCAATCGCGATCATCGGTGCCGGACTCGGTGGCTTGACCCTTGCGCGGGTGCTGCATGTCCATGGGATTGCGGCCACGGTCTACGAGGCGGAACCTTCGGCAGATGCGCGTGCACAAGGTGGCCTGCTCGATATTCACGAATACAACGGACAGCTCGCGCTGAAAGCCGCGGGGCTGTTCGATCAGTTTCTCGGCCTCATTATCGAGGGCGCCGATGCCAAACGGATTTGCGACAAGCACGGCAACGTGCTGCTGGACTGGCCGAGCCCGGACAACGGTGGTCGGCCTGAGGTGGAGCGCGGCGAACTGCGCAGAATCTTGCTTGAGTCTCTACCGGCAAACACCATCCGTTGGGGACACAAACTCACCACGGCGGCCCCGCTTGGCGGCGGCCGGCATGGCCTGACTTTCGCCAACGGTGCAACCGTGACCACCGACCTGCTGGTGGGTGCCGATGGCGCCTGGTCGAGAGTCCGCCCCCTGCTCAGCGCTGTAAAACCCGCCTACACCGGCCTCTCTTTCGTCGAAACCTTTCTGCATGATGCCGGCCATCGCCACCCGGCCAGTGCCGAGGTGATCGGCGACGGCACCTTGATGGCGGTCATGCCGAATCAAGGCATCCTGGCCCACCGGCATGCGAACGGTCCCCTGCAAACCTACGTGGCACTGAACAGGCCTGAAGACTGGTTTGCCCGCCTCGACCTCACCAATCCAGGGCTGGCCATGGCCAGGCTCGCCGAGGAATTCGAAGACTGGGCGCCGGCCCTGAAAGCCCTGATTACCGACGCCGATCGCGACCCGGTGTTGCGCCCGATCCATGCGCTCCCGATCGGCTACCAATGGGACCGCCTACCCGGTGTGACCCTCCTCGGCGATGCTGCGCACCTGATGTCGCCATTTGCCGGTGAAGGCGCCAACCTTGCCCTGTACGACGGGGCGTTGCTCGCAGAGGCAATTATCGCCAACCCCGACAACGTGGAAACCGCGCTGACGACCTATGAGGCGCAGCTGTTCCCTCGCAGTGCCAAGGTTGCTGCGGAAACGGACAGCAACCTCAAACTGTTTTTCAACGAGACTGCGCCCCAGGGCCTGATTGATCTGTTCACGCAATACCTGCCGGACAATTGATTGGCTGCAAACAGGCGCGGCTAAGCCCGTTCGATTACCTTCCGATGTCGTGAGCTCATCCATCTGGCGTACCATCTGCCGCGTCTACAGAACGGAGGCTGGTATGGAAAATGGTCAGGGCAAGCGAGTCATTGTCATCGGTGCGGGCATCGTGGGCGCCTCAATGGCGTATCACCTGGCGGATAAAGGCGCGAAGGTCACATTGATCGAGGCTGAAGGTATCGCGTCAGGAGTGACTGGAAGTTCATTCGCATGGATCAACGCCTCACATCGCGAACCTGACCCCATTGCGCAGCTGCGCGGTGCTGCGATCACGGAATACCGCCGCCTCGAAACCCGACTGCCTGACCTGAAGATACGCTGGACAGGCGCCTTGTCTTACAGCAGCCATTCAAGTGAAGCGCCGCCGCCTTCAGAGAGCCGGGCCGTGGCAAACAGGGTATCTCGATCCCGGATTCGCGAACTTGAACCCAACCTCAAGCATCCTCCCGAGTCTGCTGTATATGCCGCGGAAGAAGGCGCATTGGACGCAGTGGCAGCGACGCATGCGTTAGTCGCCGGCGCCCAGGCATGTGGAGCGAAGGTTCTCACCCATACGCGAGTTCTGGGCTTTGTCACCCAGGGTGCGAAGGTGACTGGCGTCGAGACGACACGGGGCGTCCTCGATGCCGATAGTGTCGTCCTGGCCGCCGGAACAGGGATCAACACACTGGCACAACTGCTTCAAGTGTCCCTGCCGATCGAGGCCTCGCCTGCCATTTTCATCCGTTACACGGCACAGCCCAATCTTGTGCAGACCCTGATCTCCAGTCCGGAAATGGAGGTGAGGCAAGGTCCGGATGGTACGTTGCTCGCGGCCGAAGATTACCTGGACGACGCCCCGGAAAATCAGCCTGCGGCGATAGCGCTTCGAACGGCCAAGGCAATCTGCAACGAACTTCAGGGGGTTGTTTCCATAGCGCCAGGGCGTGCATGTATCGGCCTCAGGCCCATGCCCGCCGATGGCATTCCCATCGTCGGCTTCCTGCCCAATGTGGGCGGTGTCTATGTGTGCGCAATGCACCCTGGAATTACGTTGGCGGCGATAGTCGGACGCCTGGCGAGCGAGGAGATCATTGACGGCAAAGTGTCCAGTGCCCTTTACCCATGCCGCCCGGCTCGGTTCTTCCAGGCGTAGTGAGTTCTCTTGCGCGGCCGCTATCGTAGCGCCCAAGGACGTCGAACGCGGTATGCCACTGTTCATCACCTTGGTCCAGGTGAGCATCGCGTGGGGCTCGCTCTTCTGCGGGCGAATTGTCGATCCGATGGGCAGCTCGGTGCAGTTGAGTCTGGCCACAGCACTGCCAAGCCGTCAGGCTGGAATGATCCGCGTCCAGAACCGGGTGTACTGCTGGAGCCTGACAGGCAACGAAAGCGCCACAGCGCTCAACGCCACGTCGATGTTGTTCAACGGATAAGTGCCGGAAACGCTCAAGTGACTCACCTCAGGCGCGCACCCGAGGTACCCCGGACGATAGCGCTGCAGTTCGTTGATCAACTGACCCAGGCTCCAGTCATCCACTGTCAGACGCCCTTGAGACCAGGACTCTTCGTCCGCTCTCGGGGGACGGGCGTCCAACACGCCCTGACGATCAAAAGTGACCGAATGCCCCTCGGTAATAACGGCTTCGCTGACCTGAGTTCCGGCACGGACAGCGACGGCATGTTCATAAACACTCAAGCGGGTTTGCCCCTCCCGTTCGAGTACCGCAAAGCGAGTGCCGAGCGCGCGCATATTGCCTTGGGCGCTGCGCACGATAAAAGGCCGAGGGTCTTTGCCGGTAACCACATGGATGTTCCCGGACCTCAGGATCAGCAAACGCGTGCCGGCATCAAAAGCCACGTCCACCGCAGTGGACGTGTCCAGCACCAGCACCGTGCCGTCAGACAACCGCTCCCGGCGCTGCTCACCGGTGGCGGTACGCAGGTCAGCCATCCACACCGGTGCGGAATGGATCCCCCGCCAACTCAACGCCCCCAACCCCGTGCCAAGCACCAGGCCGCCGAGAAGATTGCGGCGGCTCACTCCCGCGCCCTGCAGGTTGACCTGCTCCATGACCTGCCAGCCCAGTTGCTGCGGCACTTTGCCGATATGTGTCTGCAACGAGGTGAGGTGTTGCCAGGCCCATTGATGCTCAAGGCGGTCGCCATGCCAGGCCTTCCATTGCATCTGCAGGGCCGGGTCGTCAGGGTTGGCGCACATCTGCGCGAACCACTGGGCCGCATCGCGCAGGGCCTGGCGTTTAGGGTCAACGCTCACAAAGGGTTATCCATGACGAACAGCAAGCAATGCTCGGTCGCGCGAGCCATGTATTTGGTGACCGAGCTGACGGAAATCTGCAACTGCTCGGCAATCTGCGGGTAGGTCAGCCCCTGCAACTGCGACATCAAGAACGCCGCTTTAGCCCGCCGCCCCAAACCGTCGAGCATCCGGTCAAGCGCCTGCAAGGTCTGCAAGATGATCAGCCGCTCTTCGGCAGACAGCTCAAAAGATTCCGGCTGACGGGCCAGCACTTCCAGATAGGCGCGCTCCACGGATTGGCGGCGAAAACTGTCAATCATCACCCGCTTGGCGATGGTGACCAGGAAGTGCCTCGGCTCGCTGAGCGTGGCCGCCACCGGCTGACGGTGCTCGGCGAGCAGGACGCGCAAAAACGTGTCCTGCGCGAAGTCAGCCGCCTGCTGCGAACAGCCCGTTCGCTTGTGTAGCCAACTCACCAACCAACGCTGATGGTCGCTGTAGAGCGTTTCTACTGGATTGCGGGTAGACATGAACGTGCTAATGCGTAGATAAGAATGAGTCGCAATATATTCAAATGAGCGGCTCGCGGCAATGCGCTTCAGCCGTAATGGCGATGGCAAAAAAAATTCTCAAGGGCGTTGTCGGTTTCCCGGCAGCACTGCGACTCCCTTAGCAGAAACTCAAAAAAATGCCTGCACCCGCCAACAGGAGACAACATGCTGTACATCCCCTCAAGCCCACGCAAGAGTGGCCTGAAAGCCCCAAGCACGCTCACCCTCGCAATACTCGGCGCCTCGCTCTTGATGGTCGCCCCCGTGATGACACACGCCGCCCAAACGCCGTCCTCGCAGGGCGAAGCCCAGCAAAAGAACTTCGCCATCAGCGCGGGGCCACTGGTCACGGTGTTGAACCGGTTTGCTACCGAAGCGGGCGTCGTACTGTCGTTTGACACGGCCCTGGCCCAAGGCAAACAAAGCCCGGGCATCAACGGGCGCTACAGCGTCGCGCAGGGTTTTTCGGCGTTGCTTGCAGGCTCCGGATTACAGGCGATTGCCGGTGCGAATGACGTCTACGTGTTGGTGCAGGCTGCGCCGGCGGGAAGCGTTGAGCTCGGGGCAACCAGCATTTCGGGGGCACGCTTGGGGCAGACAACCGAGGGGACGGGCTCCTACACCACGGGTCTCACCAGCACGGCAACAAGGTTGGGGCTTTCGCCGCGTGAAACGCCTCAGTCCATCAGCGTCGTCACCCGACAACAGATGGACGACCAGAACATGCAATCCCTGGAAGACGTTGCCAAGGCAGCGACCGGCATCAGCACGGTCAAAGGGTTCGGTACAGAGCGTCCGCTCTACTACTCACGAGGATTCCAGGTCGACGACCTGCAGTTCGATGGCCTACCGAGCAGCGTCACGGAAAGTTTTTCGATGGACGTCATGTCAGTGAACAACATGGCCATGTATGACCGGGTGGAAATTGTCCGAGGCGCAAACGGCCTGATGCAAGGCGCAGGTAATCCGTCTGCGGCGATTAATATGGTTCGCAAACGACCGACGCGTGATTACCAGCTCAAGGCGGAAATAAGCGCGGGCTCGTGGGACAACTACCGCACCCAACTCGATGTCGGCGGCCCGCTCAACGCAGAAGGCACCCTGCGTGGCCGCACGGTACTGATGTACAACAATCGAAATAGCTACCAGGACTACGCCGACAAGGACAATCAGCTGTTCTACGCCATAGGCGAAGCCGACCTGAGCGACTCGACCACGGTCGCCGTGGGCGCGTCCTTCCAGCAGGAAAAAAACGGCGGATACGACTGGGGCGGATTGCCTACGCACCTGGATGGCAGCCCTTACAATTTCTCGCGCTCGACGTCGTTCGCCGGGAAATGGGCCCACCTGGACAAGATCAACCGCAACGTTTTCGCCGATATCAAACACAGCTTCAACGAGGACTGGAACCTTACCGTCGCCACCAATCTGATCTGGTCCAACGCCGACTTCCTCGCTCAGGTTGGGTATCACACCAACGCCACTGATTCGACGATGCAGTACTGGCCGAACAGCGCCCGTTACGATGACGAGCAGATCAATCTCGACGCCGCGCTTAACGGTGCCTTCACCCTACTGGGCCAGAAACATGAAGTCGTGATAGGTACCAACATGCGGCGCGACAGACTGCAGTACGTAACCGGGTCATCCAGCGTGAACCCTAAAGTCGACATTCTCGACTTCGACACCTCGGCGTTCCCTAAACCGGAAATAGTTGGCCGCCTGACGCCCAGCCGACATGTGCGCAAGGACAAGGGGGTGTACGCCGCCACTCGCCTCAACCCGTCCGATGACCTGCACGTCATTCTCGGCAGCCGCTTGAGCTGGGTGGACTATGACACCCAAGGTCCCTGGGAGACTGACCGTTTCAAGGAAAACCGCAAGGTCATTCCTTACGGCGGCATCGTCTATGACCTCAATGACACCACCTCGGTCTACGCCAGCTATACCGAGATCTACAAAATGCAAAGCAACTACAGCGTCGACAACAAACTGCTGGAACCCACTACGGGCAGCAACTACGAAATCGGCGTGAAAAACGAGCTGTTCGATGGCAGGTTGAATACCTCCCTGGCGCTGTTCCAGGTTGATCAGACCGGCCTTCCACAGGTGGTTCCGGAGGCTGGGCGTGTCTGTGGGCCAACTCGCGATTCGCGGTGCTACGTTGAGGGGGCCAAAGTACGAAACCGCGGGTTCGATGCGGAGGTTTCAGGCGAGTTGCTGCCCGGTTGGAATGCGTCGATGGGTTACACCTACAGCCATCCAAAATACGTAGCGGGTACGAACAAGGGTGACACCTATGGCACGGAAAACTCGCCACAGCGACTGTTCAAAGCCGCCACCAGCTATCAGTTGCCAGGCGAGCTGGATCAATGGCGAGTGGGTACCAGTTTCTACCACCAGAGCAAGCTGTACCTGAACAGCCTGTCGCAGAGTGCCTACAACCTTGTGGACCTGAACGCCAACTTCCGGGTTGACCAGAACCTGAGCGTTCAATTGAACCTCAACAACATTTTTGACGAGAAGTACTACACCGCGATTTTCAGCCAGGACACCGGAAACTATTACGGCGAACCCCGCAACTTTGCCGTCACGCTGCGCTACGAGAACTAGTCCCGAGGAGCATCAGTTGCTGCCTTGATACAGGCGGTTCAGATCAGTTTCCGTTGTCACTCCGCCTATCGCCTCAACGGCCTTGCTCCTCAGGTGAGGGCCGCCTCATTGCCCAGGAGCGTGAACGACTTTCAAGCGGCTTTAGCGGCCGCTTTAAAGAAGACCACACTCACTGGCATCGCATGCGCTATCCGTTCGATATTTACCAGCAAGGGGCGGAGAGCTGACTGTTAAATTCTTGCGTTCGGGTGTGTCTTGGCGTGCGGACGGAATGCTATGTAAGAAACTTCACTCCGCCACATTCAGACGAATCTGTGCACCATTTGGTAAGTCGTTAATCTCCTTGGCAAGGTATCCTGAAATTGTCACCTGCTCATGAAGTGAGATTATCGCCATATTGCCCTCTTCATACTGCCCTCCCATAACGGAGGGAATCTTCAGACAGTACTTGTACCCTGGCCGAAGGAGACCGAGTTTATCCCTCGCCTGTTTGACCAATGCTTCCATGTACCAATCTTGCAAAAATTCCTGATTCTGGGAGAGAGCATCAAGCTCTGAGCGATTATTGGCGATACGATTGCAACACAAATCTTCAGGGCACAAGCGCCAATAGCTACCCGCAATATCTTTGATGATAAGATTGCCGAAATCGTTTTCGCCAACAATTTCAGTAGGTTTGAGCCCAGCCCAAGCCCATGCGTGAGCAATTTCTTCAATCAATCTCATAGAAATCTAACTGTCCTTAGGTTTCTGATGCCACCATCACTACGCCTTTTATTGCATATCATCCAGCGCGTAACGGTTGATGCTCGATACGATTTTTTCCATGCGCCACTTCAGTTTGGCGCTGGTAAAGTTACGGGCGCAGTTGTTAACGGCTTTGAATTTTCTGCCATCAATGGCGACCAGATTTTCACCGAACAATCCAACTGCTGACACAGTACAACGAATTGGCGACAGACGCCTCGGATGACCTTGCTGTTGTCCTTTCGGAAGCTCGCGATGGTTTTCAAGTCCGGCATCAATCGTCGGGTCAGCCACATGGCTCGACGTTTCGCCGGGCTTGCCGTTTCGGGCATTCCGACCGGGCTCGCGCACAAGTCTGTTTTCCACGCGGCGTGGGCGAGTTCGGATGCACGTGTTTGCCAAATAACAATGGGACGAAAGCAATCGCTCACCACTATCCGCAGTCAATCCAAAGCAGCCAGCGATGCACCCACAAAACCGGGGGCACGTCAAAAAGCTCTGCTCTAGAATGGCCGCACCTTCAGATAAGCGTGGATCGCTTATCAAGTTTTCACTCACCGGACGAACACGATGGACCGCACCACTCACATCTGCCTGATGGCGACCTACAACGATTGGATGAACGCCAAGGTTTATGAGGCCGCCCGAAGGCTGACAGATGAAGAGCTGTCCGTGGACAGGAAAGCGTTCTTTGGTTCTATCCTCGGGACGTTGAACCATCTGGTGGCCGGGGACACTATCTGGTTGAAGCGCTTTGCCGGGCACCCAGCGAATCACCTGGCTCTGGAGCCGATTCGACAGCTCCCTGCCCCGCAAAGCCTCGACCAATTACTGTTCTCGAATATCCGCGAACTTTCAGCACATCGCGTTTGGCTCGATCAGGTAATTGTCGAGTGGTCCCGCGCCATTACAGAGCCGGATCTGGATTACACGCTCAATTACACAAGCATGAAAGGGGTCCCCGCGGACAAGAGCTTTTATGGCTTGGTCATGCATTTCTTCAACCACCAGACTCATCACCGAGGCCAAGTTACTACGTTGCTTTCACAAGCGGGTGTCGACGTTGGTGATACTGATTTGGTTGGGCTCATTCCTTCCGAGCCGCGCACGTAATATAAAAACCAACACCAAGCCTGATGCCAGTCAGTTGGCGTTTTCGCGCCTATGTTGGGGCCGCTTTGCGGCCCTTCGCGACGGCTCGGCGCCCCGACAAGCTCGCTCCCACAGCTCCCCTGCCGAACCTTGGATCAGTGGGAGCGAGCTTGCTCGCGAAGGGCTGCAAAGCAGCCCCAATTGGTTCAAGCGCACCTAAAACCCGCGATGAGCCGCCTCATACTCAGCCTTCAACAACCGCTTCATCAGCTTCCCCGTAGGCTCACGCGGTAACTCGCTGCGGAAATCAAACTGCTGCGGACACTTGACCCCACCCAGGCCGTCACGGACGAAGCGGCGAAGCGTCTCCGCAAATTCGGCACTCCCGGCCGTGCCCGCCCGGGGCTGTACGACCGCCACCACCCGCTCGCCCATCTCGTCGTCAGGCGCGCCGATCACCGCCGCGTCCTCGACGTCGGGGTGGGTGATCAACAGGTTCTCGATTTCCTGCGGGTAGATGTTCACGCCGCCCGAAATGATCATGAAGCTCTTGCGATCGGTCAGGAACAGGTAGCCGTCATCATCGACCCAGCCAATGTCGTTCAGCGTTGCCCAGCCTTTGTCGTTGTACGCCTGGCGGGTTTTTTCCGGGTCGTTGTGGTACTCGAAACGAGGGCCGTCGGCGAAGTAGACATCGCCCTGGGTACCCGGCGGCAGTTCTTCGCCGTCCGCACCGAGGATCTTTATCGTGCCCAGCACCGCGCGCCCCACCGAGCCCGGTTTGCTCAGCCACTGCGCCGAATCCAGGGCGGTGATGCCGCAGGTTTCCGTGCCGGAGTAGTACTCGTGGATGACCGGCCCCCACCAGTCGATCATGGCGTGCTTGACCGGCACTGGGCACGGCGCCGCGGCATGGATCACCGCCTGCAGCGAGCCGTAGTCATAGCGTTGCCGAACCGCCGGATCGAGCTTGAGCATGCGCACGAAGTGCGTAGGGACGAAGGTCGAGTGGGTGATGCGCTGCTGCTCGATCAGCGCCAGTGACTGCTCCGCGTCGAAGCGCTCCATGATGAACACCGTCCCGCCGAAACGCTGGATCACCATCGCCCAGCGCAGCGGCGCCGCGTGGTACAACGGCGACGTCGACAGGTAGCGGCTGTCGCCATTCATCCCGTAAAGCGCCTCGCCAAGACGCATCAGCGGGATCGGCGCTTCGATCGAGCCTTCCGGCAACTGCGGTTTGACGCCCTTGGGGCGGCCGGTCATGCCGGAGGAATAGAGCATGTCGGAACCCGGGCTGGGGTCGCACACCAGTGTGGTCGGCAGGCCTTCACAAGCTTCGCGCAATGAACGGCGGCCAGGGGCGCTGCTGAAGACCTGCAGGGTAGCTGAGCCGACCTGCTTCGCCGCCTGTTCGGCGACGTCGGCATAGGCGCGGCCGGCCATCAGCGCCTTGGCACCGGAGTTTTCCAACACGTAGGCGAGGTCGCCCACGGAGGTCTTGGTCGATACCGCAGTCAGATAAAGCCCGATGCGCTGAGTGGCCCAGGCCACCACGAATATCTCGAAATCGTTGCCCAGCACCACCGCGACGGTGTCTCCGCGCGTGAGGCCAAGGCTGCGAAACAGATGGGCGGCCTGGTTCGCGAGGGCATCAAGTTCGCCGTAGGTCAGGACCTCCTGGCTGGAAACCAGGACACAGGCAGGCTTGTCGGGGTTGGTGCGGGCGTGAATCAACGGGTGCATGGCGTTTTCTCTTATTGTCGTTGTCAGGGCGTACAGCACGCGGATTCAACGCCCCGACCAGACCGGGGCACGTTTCTCGGCAAAGGCTTTCGGACCCTCGACGGCGTCCGCCGAGGCAAGCATGGCGCGGACCTGCGGATAGTCCCACTGATCGCCCATGCCCTGCTCCACCGACACATCCAGGCCGCGCATCACCGTTTGCTTGGTCGCCCGGACCGACAGCGGGCTGCACGTGAGGATGTCATCGGCCCAGCGCCGGGCGAGGTCCATCACGTCACCTTCCGTCACTTCGTTGACGAAACCAAGCTGTACCCCTTCGCTGGCGCTGACGCGACGCCCGGTGAGCAGCATGCCCATGCTGCGCTTGAGGCCGATCAGCGCGGGAAGCCTCAGCATGCCGCCGGCCAGCGCGGCCAGGCCAATCCTGGCCTCGGGAAGTGCGAAGGCGGCATTGGACGACGCGACGATGATGTCGCAGGCCAGCGCCAGCTCGAAGCCACCGCCCATGGCCACGCCGTTGACGGCGGCGATCACCGGTTTGTGCAGGTCGAACCGAGCAGTCAGCCCGCCGAACCCCGCCGGCGGGGTACCGAGATCGCCGCCATTGGCCTGCTGCTTGAGGTCATGCCCGGCGCAAAACGCCTTGCTCCCGCTACCGGTAAGGATCGCCAGCCACTGCTCATCGTCGCTGGCGAAGTCGTCAAAGGCGCGCTGCAGCTCTTCATGGGCTGCGTAGTTCATGGCGTTGTAGGCATCCGGCCGCTGCAGGGTGACGATTGTCAGGTGCCCTTCGCGGACCACGCGGATGAATTGATATTCCATCGTTCTCTCTCCCGACCTAGGCCAGCATGCCGCTGAGACGGCGATTGATGATGTCGCGGGCGTCACTGACCATGCGCTCCAGCAGTTCTTCGCAACTGGGCACGTCACGGATCAGCCCCTGGATCTGTCCGGCCCAGACCAACCCGGCGTCGAGATTACCGGTCTCCAGCGCCTCGCGGCCCTTGGCGCCGGACACATAGCCACGGATGTCCTCGAACGTGGCTTCGGCTGCCTGGGACAGGCGCACCACTTCATCCGACACGCTGTTGCGCGCGACCCGCCCGGTGTTGTGGAACCGGCGAAAGATCAGGTGGGTGGCACGCTCATCGTTCTCCACCAGGAAGCGCTTGATCGCCTCATGAATCGGCGCCTCACGGGTCGCGCAGAAGCGCGTGCCCATGTTCACCCCTTCCGCGCCCAAGGCCATGGCCGCAGCCAGGCCGCGCCCGTCGCCAATGCCGCCGCTGGCGATGATCGGGATGGTCACCTTGTCGGCAGTGGCGGGAATCAGCACCAGGCCGGGAATGTCGTCCTCACCGGGGTGCCCCGCGCACTCGAAGCCATCGATGGAAATGATGTCGACCCCCATGCGCTGCGCCGACACCGCATGGCGCACCGCCGTGCATTTGTGAATGACGGTCAGGCCGTGGGCCTTGAACGCTTCGACATGTTCCTGCGGCTTGTTGCCGGCGGTTTCGACAATACGCACGCCGGAATCGATGATCGCCTGGCGGTACTCCGCGTAAGGCGGCGGGTTGACCGAGGGCAGGAGAGTCAGGTTCACCGCGAATGGCTTGTCGGTCATGCTCCGGCAGCGGTCGATTTCCCGCCGCAGCGCGTCGGGGGTCGGCTGGGTCAGCGCGGTCAGCGTTCCCAGGCCGCCGGCGTTGGAGACGGCGCTGGCCAGCTCGGCCCGGCCGACCCACATCATGCCGCCCTGCACGATCGGGTGGCGGATGCCGAGCAATTCGGTCACACGGTTACGAAAGCTCATCTCACAGCACCTCCAGAATCGTGACGTTGGCGATGCCGCCGCCCTCGCACATGGTTTGCAGGCCATAGCGCTTGCCGCGGGCTTTCAGGGCGTGGATCAGGGTGGTCATCAGTTTGGTCCCGGACGATCCCAGCGGATGGCCGAGAGCAATCGCCCCGCCGTTGACATTCAACCGCTCGGGGTCGGCGTCAAGCGCGTCCAGCCAGGACAGCGGAACGGGAGCGAACGCCTCGTTGACTTCATACAGATCGATATCGGCGATGCTCAGGCCGGCTTTCTTCAGGGCCTTACGCGTAGCGAAGATCGGCTCTTCGAGCATGATCACCGGGTCGCCCGCGGTAACGGTCATGTCGATGATCCGCGCGATGGGCGTCAGGCCATGGGCTTTCAAGGCGCGTTCGCTGACCACCAGGACCCCGGAAGCGCCGTCGCACACCTGGCTGGCGTTGGCGGCGGTGACCACGCCGCCTTCCTGCAACGGCTTAACCGAACCGATGCCTTCCAGCGACGCATCGAAGCGAATGCCTTCGTCGATCAGGTGCAGGCCGTCCGCCGTCGCCAGACCGATGATTTCATCGCGGAAGGCGCCGTTTTCGGTCGCCCGCGCCGCCCGCTGGTGGCTGGCCAGCGCGAAGCGGTCGAGGGACAGGCGGTCGAGGCCGTACTTCTCCGCCAGCATCTGCGCACCGGCGAACTGACTGAAGCTGCTGACCTTGAAGCGCTCCTGAATCCGGGCGCTGAACGGACCGATGCCGATGCCTTCCTTTTCGTGGAAGGACAGGTTGGAGAACATCGGCACCCGGCTCATGCTTTCCACGCCGCCTGCTATGACCACGTCCTGGAACCCGGACATGACCGCCTGCGCGGCAAATTGCACCGCCTGCTGCGAGCTGCCGCACTGGCGGTCAATGGTGACCGCCGGCACGCTCTGTGGCAGCCGCGACGCCAGCACCACGTTGCGGGCGAAGGCGAACGCCTGCTCACCGGCCTGGGTCACGCAGCCGAGGATCACATCATCGACGGCAGCCGGGTCGATTCCCGAGCGCTCAACCAGTGCGTCGAGTACTTCGGCGCCCATGTCCGCTGGATGCCAGCCGGCCAGTTTGCCGTTACGACGCCCGCCCGCAGTGCGAACGGCTGCAACAATGTAGGCATCAGCCATGACTCAACTCCTTCTTGTTTTTAGGGAGCCGCTGCGCAACGAAGGCAGCGACTTTGTCACGGACACAAGGCTGTGTCGCGAGGGCCGCGATGCTGCGGGCCTCGTTTTCCAGTTGCGTTTCCAACGGGGTGCCGTGGCTTTCCAGCAACAGCTTCCTGACGCTGCCGAGCGCCGCAGGGTTCATTGCGGTCAGCGTTGCCACCACGCTCGCGCCTTCGGCCTGCAACTGGCCGGCGTCGACCACCCGCGAAACCAGGCCAAGGCCGTGCGCCTGCGCCGCCGTCAAACGCTGGTTGAGCAGGATCAGTTCCTGCGCCCGGCGCAGGCCGGTCAGCCGCGGCAGGATCCAGCTCAGGCCGCCATCAGGGCTCAGGCCAATCGCGCCGTAGGCCGGGGTGAAGGACGCGGCGGGCTCAGCCAGAACAACGTCGCCAATCAGCGCCAGGCTCAGGCCAGCGCCGGCCGCCGCGCCGTTGACCAGCGTAACCAAGGGGTTGTCCATGCGCATAAGGCGCGAGATGGCAAGGTGCAGGGTGCCCGCCAACTCGCTGAGAAAACCGGAAATCCCGTCACCCGCCTCGGTGAAGGCTTGCAGATCACCGCCAGCACAGAACAGCTTGCCGCTGCCGGTCAGCACCACGCATTTCAGGTCCGGCGTCTGGTCGCAGATGATGGCTGCGCGAAGCAATGCCTGGGCCATCGGCAGGTCGATTGCGTTGCCCTGGTCGGGGCGGTGCAGCGTGAGGGTGGCGACACCTTCGTGGATATCCAGCAGCACTGAATCGTTCATCGGCACTCCTCCAGCGCGCGGCGTGCCAGCCCGGCCAGCACGGGGAAACTCTTGGCCCGCTCACGGGCGTGGGCCGAGGCGGCCGTGCCGCGAATCACCCGCCCCTTGATGCCATGGAAAATCGCCGCCATGCGGAACAGGTTGAAGGCGATGTAGAACTCCCAGGCCGGAATGGACGCGCGGCCGGTGCGTTCGCAGTAGCGCTCGACATACGCCGATTGCGCGGGAATGTTGAGGCGCTGCAGATCGGCACCGGCCAGGCCGGCAACGATGTCGGGGGGCATCTGGTACATCATCGCGTGGTTGGCGAAGTCGGCCAGCGGATGACCGAGGGTCGACAGTTCCCAGTCCAGCACCGCCAGGACTTTCGGCTCGCGCGGGTGAAAGATCATGTTGTCGCAACGGAAGTCGCCATGCACGATCCGCGTCTCGTCGCCGGGCGGGATCATCCCCGGCAGCCATTCCACCAGCAGGTCCATGTCCGGATCGCGGCCTGCGGCTTCGTCCGCCAGGTACTGGGAAGTCCAGCGGCTGATCTGCCGCGAGAAGTAGTTGCCCGACTTGCCGAAATCACCCAGCCCGACCGCATCGGGCTCGATGCTGTGCAAGGCCGCCAGGGTCTGGTTCATGGCATCGAAATAGCGCGGCCGTTCTTCGGCGCTGACCTCTGGAAAAGTGGCGTCCCAGAAGATCCGTCCTTCGACGCGTTCCATCACATAGAAGGGCGTGCCCACCACCGAAGCGTCGGTGCACACCGCGAAGATCTTCGGCACGCAGAACCCCACGCCGCCCAACGCCTGCTGAACCTGCGCCTCGCGTTCGATCGAGTGGGCGCCTTTGAGCAAGACCCCGGAAGGCTTGCGCCGCAGCACGTAACTGCTGGTCGGCGTGGTGATCTGGTAGGTGGGAATCGACTGCCCGCCCCTGAACTGCAGGACGGTCATAGGGCCGGCGAATCCGTCCACGTTGTCCCGCAGCCAGTGGGCCAGGGCGCGCTCATCGAACGTCATGTCGGCGCGCACTTCACCCGCGCCGGCATTGGCCTTTTGCTCCACTGCCGTCATTGCCGTGCCCTCGCCCATTCACGCTTGATGGTTTTCGCCAGCGACCACTTGTGCACTTCGGTGGGGCCGTCGTAGATGCGAAACGCGCGGATTTCGCGGAACACCTGTTCGACGATCGAGTCCTCAGTAAGGCCGCTGCCGCCCATGACCTGCACACAGCGATCGGCGACGCGCATCAGGGTTTCGCTGACGGCGACCTTGGCCATCGAACTCTCGGTGCCGCCCGCCGCGCCGCTGTCCAGCACGCTGGCGCACCAGTTGATAAGCAATTCCACCTGTTTCAGGTCGATCAGGTTTTCGGCCAGGCTGAAACCGGTGCCTTCGTGGTCGATCAGCAACTTGCCGAACGCCATGCGCCGGTTGGCGTAGTCGGTGGCGATTTCGTTGGCCCGCAGGCAGGCGCCGTACCAGCGCATGCAATGCGACAGCCGCGCCGGCGCCAGGCGGATCTGCGCGTAGCGAAAACCTTCGCCGGCCTCGCCCAGCATCTGCTCGGCGGGCACCCGCAGGTTGTCCAGCGCGACGATGGCATGGCCGCCGGGCATGGAGCTGTCGATGGTGCGCGGAATGCGTTCGATGCGGATGCCCGGGTCAGGCAGGGCGACGAGAAACATACAGGCGCCCTCCTCGGCCTTGGCCATGACGATGCCGATCTGCGCGCCCTGGGCACCGGTGATGAAGGCCTTGCGGCCGTTGATCACCCAGTGGTCTCCGTCGCGCCGGCAGGTGGTCTGCATCATCGACGGATCGGATCCGGCGCCGCCGTCCTCGGCGGGTTCAGTCATGAAAAAGGCCGAGCGCGCGGTGCCCTGGACCAGCGGCTCGAGAAAACGCTCCTTGATAAACGGGCTGCCGACCTTGCCGAGCAAATACATGTTGCCCTCATCCGGCGCGCAGGTATTGCAGGCCAGCGGTCCGAGGGGCGACAGGCCGGTCTTGGCCAGCACCAGCGCCGTGCCTTGCTGGCTCAGGTGGCTGCCATCGGCAAGGATATGCGGGGTCAGAACCCCCGCTTCGCGGGCCAGCTCCCGCAGTTCCAACACCAGTTCGTCGGTGGGGCAGTCGTGGTGATCGCGGCGGTTGTCGGCTTCGTAAGGCACCACCACGTCGCGAACAAAACGCTCGACCCGGTCGGCAATCTCCGTGGCCCGTTGCAGATCGTGGAAGCTCATCGGGCGGCCATCCGGATTGCGCCGTCCAGGCGAATGACTTCGCCGTTGAGCATGGGGTTTTCGACAATCGACTGGACCAGCAAGGCGAACTCGTCCGGCTGGCCGAGACGGCTCGGGAACGGCACCTGCTGACCGAGGGAGTCTTGTACGTCCTGGGGCAGCGACGCCAGCAACGGGGTGAGGAAAATCCCCGGTGCAATGGTCATCACGCGGATGCCGTAGCGGGCGAACTCCCGCGCCAGCGGCAGGGTCATGCCGACAATCCCGGCCTTGGACGCGGCGTAGGCCGGCTGGCCGATCTGCCCGTCGAAGGCGGCGACGCTCGCGGTGTTGATGATGACGCCGCGCTCTTCCCCGTCGGCATCAGCCAGGTGCAGGCGCTCGGCGAACTTCGACAGCACGTTGAAACTGCCGTTGAGGTTGATGTTCACGATTCGCGCAAAGTCGGCCAGCTGCAGCGCCGAACCGTCGCGGGATAGCGCCTTGCCGGGCGGGCCGATGCCCGCGCAATTGACCAGGATGCGCGCCTTGCCGTGCACCCCTTCGGCGGTTTCGAGGGCATGCCGGACGCCGGCCTCGTCGGTGACATCGGCCTTGATGAACAGGCCGCCGATCGCAGCGGCGTGGGCTTCGCCCAGTTCCTGGTTGAGGTCGAGAATCGCCACCCTGGCGCCGGCCGCCGCCAGCCGCGAGGCCACCGCGCCACCGAGGCCGGACGCGCCGCCGGTTACTACTGCAGCCACATCTTGAATCTTCATCGAGCACATCCTCTTGCTTGTTCTTGTTGGGACAGCGAGCTCTGCCGCGAGCAGGAAAACCACTGATTTAACTCATCGGTAGAATATCTACTCGTCAGTAGGCTAGAATTCCGATCACTGGCCTGTCAAGGTCGAAAATCCCTGAAAGTGGAAAGCGAGCTTCCAACAGACGCCGCACCCCACACCCGAAAAATGGAATGAACACCGTGACCGAAACCTCCCCCTTCACCAGCGCAACGCAGAAGCAACAGGAGCGCGAAGCCAAGCGCCAGGCCGTGCTCCGCGCGGCGGTGCGGATCTTCAACGAGCGTGGTTTCCACGCCACCCTGCTCGACGATGTGGCCGTCAGCCTGGGCATCTCCAAACCGACGATCTATCACTACCTGGGCAACAAGGAACAGGTGCTGCTGCAGTGCGTCATCCACGGCCTGGAACAACTGATCGACGCCGCGGACAAGGCGCGCCAGGAGCCCGGCCAAGGCATCGACCGGTTGCGCAGCTACCTGCGGCGCTACGCGGAAATCAACATGGATGACTTCGGCCGCTGCGTGATCCGCACCGGCGACGAAGCCCTGTCCGAGGAAGGCCGGACCCGCTTCCGCGCCCTGAAAAGTGATATCGACCGGGCCATGCGCGGGCTGATCGAAGAAGCCATCGCCGACGGTTCCGTCGCGCCCTGCGACGCGCGGCTGCTGGCCTTCACCCTGGCCGGCGCGCTCAACTGGCCCGCGCGCTGGTTCTCCCCGGATGGCAAGCAGACGAAGGAAGAGGTGGCCGCGCAAATGGTCGACCTGCTGACCAGCGGATTCGCGCCGCGCTGAGCCACGCAACGCAACGCAACTGTCGCAAGCGGCGAAGGAAGGAGGGTGTTGCAACATGCTCAACGTGCTTGATTGCCCTGACACGAGGTTCATCGGACCTGTACCACTGTCGCAGCAGATCGAACGCGTTCGGCTGCTCCCGCTGATCGCCCGCGCGGGCGGCACGCTCACCCTGCTGAGCGCGCCCGCCGGTTTCGGCAAGTCGACGGTAATGGCCCAGACCTGCGCGCAATTGAGCCAGGCCGGCATCGCCACCGCCTGGCTCAACACCCATGCGGCAGACAACGACCTGCCGCGTTGGCTCGCCAGCCTCGACAGGATCACCAGCCATCTCGGCATCGCCCGGCCCGGCTGCGATGCCATCACCTGCCTGACGATGCCCACCGCCTCATACGCGCTGTTCATCGATGAACTGGAAACCATCCAGGAGCCATCGGTACTCGCCCTGCTCCAGGAACTGGCCCTTCACCTGCCCCATCGCGCCTACCTGATCGCCACCACCCGGCTGACCCCGGCCCTGGGCCTGGCAAGGCTGAGGGCCAGTGGCCGGCTGACGGAAATCGGCGCCGGCGAGCTGCGTTTCGATATCGAAGAAAGCCAGGCCCTGCTCGACGGCCAGCTTGGCGCCGCGTCCCTGTCCCGCGCCGATGTCGAGCACCTGCACGGCAAGACCGAGGGCTGGGCTGCGGCGTTGTGGCTGGCGTCGATTGCGCTCAAGCGCAGCGAGTCGCGGCTGGAGTTCATCGCCCGCTTCTCCGGCTCCACCAGCACCGTAGCCCAGTACCTGAGCGAAGTGGTGCTGGCGGAGCAATCGCCGACCGTGCGCCGGGTGCTGCTGCGCATGAGCGTGCCGAGGCACTTCAACCCGGCACTGTGCGAGGCGCTGAATCCGGGGGTCGACGGACGGGAAATGATCGAGCAGCTCCAGGCCCAGGGCCTGGCCGTGCCGGTTGAAACGAAACACGGGTTGTGGCGTTTCCACAGCCTGTTCGCGGAATTCCTCCGTGACCAGCTCGACCGCGAAAGCCCCGGCGAAAACGCCCGTCTGCACCTTGCCGCCTCGCGCTGGTTCGACAGTCAAGGCCAGGCGGTGCAGGCCATCGATCACGCCGTGCTCGGCCAGCAGTACGAGCAGGCCATTCTGTTGCTCGAACACCACACCGAATCGCTGCTGGAACAAGGCCGGATGCGCTTGCTGCGGCGCTGGTTCACCGCCATTCCCGAACACCTGGTGGCCGCCCGACCGCGCTTGCATGTGATGTCGCTGTGGGCGCTGGCGCTGACCGAGGGCGCGCACCTGGCGTGGCAGGAACTGGAGCGGCTCGACTGGCGCAACAGCCCCGACCCACACGTGCGCAACCACGGCGCCGCGCTTTACCCAACCCTGCTGGGCATGCGTGACCACTGCGAAGAAGCGGTGACGGTCGGCATGCGCACCCTGAACAATCTTGAAGCCCGGCACACCTTCGCCAGCACCACCCTGCTCAATGCCATCGCCCACCAGACCCTGATCATCGGCGACACCCGCGATGCCCAGCGCATGGTCGATGCCGCGCGCCGCCTGCACGGCGGCGAAAGCCACTTCAACCGCATGTATTCGGAAACCACCGAGGGCCTGATCGACCTGTTGCACGGTCGTCTGCGCCACGCCTCCGCTAGGTTCCGCCTGGCCGTCGATGTCACCCGCACCAGCCACCATCGGCACGTCCACGGCAACGCCTGGGCCGGGGTTCTGCACACCGCGACGGTGTACGAAGCCAACGACCTCGCCCAGACGCGGCACCTGATCAACGTCTACCTGCCGCTGGCCCGTGAAGTCGGCATTCCCGACCACTTGATCCTGATCTACCTGCTCAAATGCCGCCTGGCGTTCACCGAAAACGACCTGGAAACCGCGCTGCACGCGCTGACCGAACTCGAATCCCTCGGCCACCGCCGCAGCCTGCCCCGCGCGGTGGCCGCGGCCCAACTGGAGCGGGCAAAGATCCTGCTGATCCAGGGCGAGGGCGAGGCGGCGCGGGATGAGTTGAGCCGGGCCGATGACCCGGTGATCTGGGCGCGGGAATGCCGGCAGCGGCTGCTTGCCCATGACAGCCATTACCTGCGCCTGGCGCGGCTGCGCTGGGACATTCATTTTGGTGACCCGGTCGCCGCCCTCAAGCAACTGGCCGTCGACCTCGAAGAAGCCAACGCCTCGGGCCGCCGCCACCGTGCGCTGGTGCTGCAGTTGTTGCAGGTGCTGGCGCTGCAGCGTTGCGACAACCTGCTCGCCGCGCACAAAACGCTGGAAGAGGCGCTGACGTTCGCCGCGCGAGAAGGCTACGTGCGCACCGTGCTCGATGAAGGGGCGGCGCTCGGCCAGGTGGTGCTGGAGTTCAAGCAGTTGTACGAGGCGCGCAGTTCGCGCACGCCGCTGCTGCTGGATTACCTGCGTTCGCTGCTGATCGGTTTCGGCCCGGCGCTGCCCCCCGAGCAGGCCAGACCCGCCTCCGCCGCGCCGCTGCCCGAGCCGCTGACGCGCAAGGAAATCGAAGTCCTGGTGCTGCTCACCGACGGCTGCTCCAACCTCGACCTGGCTGGGCGCATGCACGTGTCGCTGAGTACCGTGCGCACCCACCTGCGCAACATCAACGCCAAGCTCTCGACCGGCAGCCGCAACCAGGCGCTGGCAGTGGCGAGGAAGATGGGGCTGGTCTCGTAACGACGAGGAAAAATCGTCTTTTGTGACGATTTTTCCCCTCCCCCCGCCCCATAGACTGATCCCGAAACCCGCTATCCCGCGCCACGTGCAGCAGGCTTGCGATTGCAGTCCGGTCGTCAGGGCCGCCGTCGGTCATCTGACAGATCCAACAACAATAATTAACGGGATTGAGCAATGAACGAGCAAAGCACCACCCTCCCCTACACCGAAAGCAAGATCCACCCCGGACGCTGGACGGCCGTGGTCTGCCTGATCATCTTCTACGCGATTTCGATGGTCGACCGCTTCATCCTTTCCGCCGTCGCCCAACCGGTCACCCAGAGCCTGGAACTGTCCAACACGCAGATGGGCCTGCTGCTGGGCGCAGGCTTCGCCGTGCTGTATTCCATCGCCGGGATTCCGGTGGCCTACCTGATCGACAAGGGCAACCGCACCCGGGTGATCCTCGCCGGCGTGCTGCTCTGGTCGCTGATGACCGCGGCGTCTGCCTTCACCGTCGATTTCACCACCCTGATCATCTGCCGCGCCGGCGTTGCGATCGGCGAAGCGGTGCTGACCCCGGCGGCGATGTCGCTGATTGGCGATATGTTCCAGCGCAAGGAGCGCGCGCTGCCCACCAGTTTCTACATGGCCACCGGCAACATCATGGCTACCGGTGCGTTCATTATTGGCGGCGCGGTGTACCAGTTCGCCGGCGGGCAACAAATCATTCCCGGCATGGAACCCTGGCGCTTCACCCTGCTCGCCGTGAGCCTGCCGGGGCTGCTGATGATGGTGGTGTTCGCCCTGGCCGTCCGCGAACCGGCGCGGGTCGAAACGCCCTCGTCCACGGCGGGCGCCGGCATCGACGCACTGCTGCCGTTCCTGGTTGGCAACAAGGCCATGTTCATCCCCTTCTTCATCGCCACCGGGCTGATTTCATCGCTGACCCTGGGGGTGATTTCCTGGGCGCCCACGCTGTTGATCCGGCTGCATGACCTGAGCGCCGCCCAAGCCAGCTTCGTGTTCGGTTCGGTGGGCCTGCCGACCTCGGTGCTGGGCACGCTGTGCCTGCCGTGGCTGGCGAGCCGGCTGCAAAAGGCCGGTCGGGCGGACGGTATTGCGCTGATTCTGATGGTAGCGGTGGCCATCCCGGTGCCCGCGATCATCGCCGGCTTGCTGGTGGGCGATTACTGGCTGCTGGTTGCTGCGTTTGCGGTGTGCATGATGTTCCTGCCGAGCATCTCGGTCATGACCTGCCTGGGCATGCAGATGATCAGCCCGTCCCGGCTGCGGGCGCGCACCGTGGCGGTCAATCTGCTGGTGATCAACCTCTTCGGCTACACCGTCGGGCCGTTCCTCAGCGGCGTACTGGCCGACCGGGTATTCAGCGGCCCGACGGCCATCGCCTCGGCACTCGCCACCATGGCGGCGATCATCGGCCCCGGCGCCCTGCTCGGCTTCCTCTTCGCCCGCCGCCACTTCGGCCAGATGATGAACGCGCAAAAAGACTGAGCGTCACCCGCGGCCGCGAGGCCGCCATTACTCCCTACAAAAACAAGAACCGGAGCCGCCATGAATTTGCGCACCGCAACCCTGCTCGCCTGCTCGTTGCCCCTGTCTCTCCCGGCACAAGCACAGACCAGCTTCATCACCGACAGCAGAGCCTCCGTGCTGCTGCACAACTACTACTTCGACCGCGACTACAAAGACCCCGCCAACCCCGCGCTGAAACGTGAACTGCGGGAATGGGCCCAGGGCGTGACCCTGGACTTCAAGTCCGGCTACACCGAAGGGCCGGTCGGATTCGGCCTGGACCTGACCAGCATGACCGGCCTCAAACTGGACTCCTCCCGCAGCCGCGCCGGCACCCAGTTGCTGCCACTCGACTCCCAGGGCCGCGCCGAGGACAGCTTCAGCAGCTTCGGCGGTGTCGCCAAAGTGCGCTTCGCCCAGTCCAGATTGAATACCGGCAGGATGGTGCTGACCCTGCCCATCGCCTATTCCAGCCCCGGCCGCCTGCTCCCGCAGACCTTCCAGGGCACGACCTTCCAGTCGGACGATTTCGACAGCTTGACGCTGATGGGCGGCTACCTCGACCGCATCAAGTTCCGCGATTCGAGCAACTACGAAAACATCCGCGTGACCGCGCAGAACGGCCGTTTCCGCGATGTCGACTCCAGCGGTTTCAGCTATGTCGGCGCCAAGTACAAGGTCGCCCCCAACTTCACCGCCAGCTACTACCACGCCACGCTGAACGACATCTATCGCCAGGATTACGTATGGCTGGTGCACGACCTGCCGCTGGGGCCGGGCAGCCTGAAAACCGATTTCCGCTGGGTGAAGTCCGCTGAGGACGGCGCCGCCAACGCTGGCAACGTCGACAACGAAAACCTCGGCGTGGTCTTCAGGTACGCCCTCGGCGGGCACACCTTCAGCACCGGCTACATGGCGCTGTTCGGCGACACCGCCCAGCCGTACATGGGCCGCAGCGAGCCGTCGCCGACTGTCGAAGGGGCCATCGCCACCGACTTCCTCAACGCCAAGGAACGCACCTGGCAGGTGCGTTGGGACTACAACTTCGCGGTCCAGGGCATCCCCGGGCTGACGGCTATGCTCTGGCACATGCGCGGCGACAACATCGAGCTGCCCGAGCGCATGGGCGGCAGCGGCCTCTACGAGCGCGAAAGCCAGGCCCAGGTGGCCTACGTCATCCAGTCCGGGCCGTTGCAGGGGCTGGGCGTCAAGGTTCGCCACGCCTGGTACCGCAACGACTTCACCCAGGCCGCGACCTTCCGCGACAACAACGACTTGCGGGTCAATATCGTCTATTCCTGGAAACTCTGGTGAACAGCGCGGGGCGCCTGCCGCGCCCCGCTCAGGAGGTTTAATGCAACGTCCCGGCTTCAGCACAGAACATGAGATTTTCCGCGAAAGCTATCGGGCTTTCCTGCAAAAAGAAGTACAGCCACACAAACAGGCGTGGCGCGAAGCGGGCATCGTCCCGCGGGAAATGTTCCGGAAAATGGGCGACCTCGGCTACCTGCTGGTGTGGGCCGACGAAGCACACGGCGGCCTTGGCCTGTGGGACTTCCGCTATCAGCAGATCATGATCGAGGAAGACAACCGCTTCGGCGAGGTGGGCTTCTATCACACTCTGCACAGCCGCCTGGTCGCGCCTTACCTCCAGCATTTCGGCAGCCCGGCGCAACAGGCCCGCTACCTGCCCGCGTGTGCAAAGGGCGAAAGCATCCTGGCGATCGCCATGACCGAGCCCGATGCCGGCAGCGACCTGGCCGGCATCAAGACCCGCGCCCAGGCGCAGGACGACCACTGGGTGCTCAATGGCGCCAAGACTTACATTTCCAACGGCATCAACGCCGACGTGGTACTAGTCGCCGCCAGGACCGACCCGGACAACCCGCGCCGGATCGGCCTGTTCCTTGTCGAACGCGGCATGCCGGGCTTCGAGCGCGGCCGCAAGCTGGCCAAGATGGGCCTGCATGCCCAGGACACCGCCGAGCTGTTCTTCAACGACGTGTGCGTCCCCAAGGCCAATGTGCTGGGTGACGCCGCGCAAGGCTTGAGCTACCTGAAGACCTCGCTGGTGGAAGAGCGCCTGATCTGCGCCGTCGGCTCGCTGGCCAACGCCCAGTGCGGTTTCGACCTGACCCGCGATTACGTGCTGGAGCGCAAGGCGTTCGGCAAGACCATCGCCGACTTCCAGAACACCCGTTTCGTGCTGGCAGAACTGGCGGCGGCGTTGGAAATGGCCCAGGTTTATGTCGACCATTGCGTCGCCCTGCACAACGACAACGCGCTGAGCGTGCCGTCGGCGGCCAAGGCCAAGCTGATTGCCAGCGAGCTGGAATCCCGGGTCATGGATGCCGGCGTACAACTGCACGGTGGCGCCGGCTACATGCAGGAATACGAGATTTGCCAACGCTTCCAGGACGCCCGGGTGTCGCGGATCTTCGCCGGCAGCTCGGAAATCATGAAAGAAATCATCGCTCGCGCCGTGCTTGGCTGAGCATCGCCCCGTTTGAGGATTTGATATGGGACCCCTGCAAGGCGTCAAAGTCGTTGAATTGTCCGGCATCGGACCCGCCCCGTTCTGCGCCATGGTGTTGGCTGACATGGGCGCGGACGTGGTGCGCATCGTACGCCCCGGCACCGGCGTGGACCCGGCCGATGTGCTCAGCCGCAACCGCCCCACCGTGGAAATCGACATCCGCAGCGCGCCAGGGCAAGCCGCCGTCCTGGCCCTGGTGGCGCAGGCCGACATCCTGATCGAAGGCTTCCGCCCCGGGGTCATGGAAAAAAACCGCCTCGGCCCGACCGAATGCCAGGCCATCAATCCACGGCTGATCTATGGGCGTATGACCGGCTGGGGCCAGTACGGGCCGCTGGCGCAGGCGGCCGGCCATGACCTCAACTACATCGCCCTGACCGGCGCCTTGCATGGCATCGGTCGCCCGGGCGAAACGCCACCGCCGCCGGTGAACTTCATCGGCGACTTCGGCGGTGGCGGGATGTTGTTGCTGGTGGGGGTGCTGGCGGCGCTGCATGAAGCCGCGCGTTCCGGCATGGGCCAGGTCATCGATGCCGCCATGACCGACGGCACCGCGCTGCTGACGAGTTTCATACACGGGCTCAGGGCCACCGGACATTGGCGCAATGAGCGTGGCGCCAACCTGCTCGATGGTGCGGCGCCTTTCTACGATACCTATCGCTGCGCCGACGGCCGCTTCATCTCCCTGGGCGCCATCGAGCCGCAGTTCTACGCGCTGTTGCGCGAACGCTGCGGGCTGGAAGGCAGCCTGTTTGACGAGCAGATGAACCCGGCAACCTGGCTCACGCAGAAGCAGGCGTTAGCGGGAATCATCGCGACCCGCACGCGGGATGAATGGTGCGTGCTGCTCGAAGGCAGCGACGCCTGCTTCGCGCCCGTGCTGGATTGGGATGAGGCGCCGCAGCATGCGCACAACCGGGCCAGGGAAACCTTCATCAACCTTGACGGCGTTACTCAACCCGCCCCGGCGCCGCGTTTTTCGCGGACTGCGCCGGACGTTCCGCGACCCGCTTATGGTGCATCGCTGGAGGAGTTGTTGCGGCGCTGGAACGGCTGAGTCGCACTCCGTATAAGCAAGGGCGTTCGCGATGAACGCCCTTGCCTGTCGGAGAACCCAAGCGATCAGTCCTCAGACACCCGAATCACCGTCTTGCCCAGCCCTTGCCCCGACAGCGCGTACTCCAACGCCTGGGCAAACGCGTCGAACGCGAACACCTTACCGATCGGCGGCGCCAGTCGCCCTTGTGCGACCCAGCCCAGCAACTCGCGCAAATGCGCCGCGCCCTTCCCGGCCTCATAAATCTGGAACTGACGCACATCCACCCCCACCAGCGACGCCCCCTTGAGCAGCGGCAGATTCGCCCGCAGCGCCGGAATCGGCCCACCCGCGAAGCCCACCACCAAATGCCGGCCACCCCAGGTCATCGAGCGGAACGCCGGCTCGAACAACGGCCCGCACACCGGATCGAACACCACATCAGGCCCCTTCTGCCCGCACAGTTCCTTGACCACGTCACGGAAGGTATCCGCGCTGGCATCGATCACATGGTCCGCGCCCAGCGCCTGCACGAAGGCGCGTTTTTCCGCCGTCGACGCTACGCCGATCACCGTGGCGCCCAGGCATTTGCCGATCTGCACCGCAGCGCTGCCGACACCGCCCGCGGCGCCAATGACCAGCAGGGTTACGCCAGGTTGCAGCGCCGCCCGGTCATGCAGCCCGTGGTAGGCCGTCAGGTAGTTGATCTTGAAGCCGGCCGCCTGAATGAAGTCCATCCCGTCCGGGATCTTTACCAGCGTCTCCGCCGAGGCCACCGCCAACTCGGCGAAGCCGCCGTGGGTCTGGGTGATCACCCGGTCGCCCACGGCGAGCCCGTCCACGCCTGGCCCCAAGGCTTCCACCCAGCCGCTGATTTCCTGGCCGGGCACGTGGGGCAACGGTGGCCTGACCTGATAACGGCCAAAGGATTCCAGCGCATCGACATAGCCTACGCCGCACGCTGCAACGCGAATCAGCACCTCCCCCGCAGCCGCGACCGGATCCGCGGCGTGCAGCAGCCGATAGTGGTCGATCGAATCCAGATTGTTGGTTTCTACCCGTCTCATCAGCCTCTCCGATTCATAGGACGTACAAGGTTCAAGCGCCGAATCCACGGAACTCGGCGATAGCGGCGAGCGGCTCGCGGTCGGTGCGCAAGGTATTGACCGGATGCTCGGGGTCGGCGTAGCCCAATGACAGACCGCAAAACAGCATCAACTCATCGGGCAGTTCGAGCTGTCGCCCCACGGTCTGGTGAACCAGGGTCCAACAGGCTTGCGCGCAGGTCGCCAGGCCTCGCTCATGGGCCAGCAACATCAGGCTCTGCAAGAACATCCCCAAGTCCGCCCACTGCCCTTGGCCCATGCCGCGATCGACGGCGAGAAAAAGACCCACCGGCGCATCGAAAAAACGGAAGTTGCGGGCGAACTGCTGCTGCCGGCCCTGCCGATCCTCGCGGGCGATATTCAAGGTGGCATAGAGGTCTTCGCCGCATTTGGCACGGCGCGTCTGATAAGGAGGCTTCAGGTCCTGGGGATAGATCGCGTACCCCATGCCCTCGCCGCGCGGATGCTGCGACAGGGTCAGTGCCACTTCGTCCTTCAGGCGGCGCAGGTGCGCGCCCGCCAGCACATACAACTTCCACGGCTGCAGGTTGCCGCTGGATGGCGAATGGCGGGCGCCTTCGACGATCTCCCGCAGGAGCGCCTCAGCCACCGGGCGGTCGAGGAAAGCCCGGGTGGAGCGCCGATTCATTACCGCGTGCATCACTGATGACATGGAGAGCGCCTTTTTCGTTACAGGTCGGCTCATCCTATCCTTGCGTTTTTCGCATTAGAATAGAAAACATCCGATTTCACTTATGCGAAAAACCGATGAAAATAACCTCCCTCGCCGAGGTGGAAGCCTTTCTCGCCGTGGTCGACAGCAAGAGCTTCAGCGCCGCCGCGCGGGAGTTGGGTATCGCCCAGTCAACAGTCAGCCGGCGCCTCACCAACCTGGAGTCGCGCCTTGGCCACCAACTGCTGCTGCGAACCACCCGCAAGGTTGCCCTGACTGACATCGGCACCCGTTATGCCAGCGAACTACGGCAGGTATTGACCGGTTTGGAGAACGCCGATGCGCGCCTGCAGAAAGGCTTGCGCGTGGCGGAAGGCGTGCTGCGGGTCACCCTGCCCACCTCGTTTGGCCGTGCCTTCGTCCTGCCGCGCATCGCCAGATTGTCGGCCGAGTACCCGCGCTTGCGTTTCGAAGTCGACCTATCGGACCGCTATGTCGACTTGCTCGACGGCGAATATGACGTCGCGATCCGCATGAGCACGCCCGAACAGTCCGGCGTCCGCTACCAGAAGATCCACACCTTCACCCTGACGCTCTGCGCATCGCCCGCCTACCTGCGCGAACACGGCCAACCGCTGGACATGAATGACCTTGCCGCCCATAGCTGCCTCGCCCAGCGGGTGTACGCGCCGCTGATCAGCTTCCCGATCACGTGGCAGGGCCAGCCATCCACCTTGCGCATCAACCCACGAATCAGCGTCAGCGACTCGACGTCGCTGCGCACGCTGACCTTGGCCGGGGCGGGACTGGCGGTGTTGCCGAACTATCTGATTGAAGCCGATCTCGAGGCGGGAGAGTTGGTCGAGGTGTTGCCTGGGTTGGAGTTTGCCGACTATGAGGTGTTTGCGGCGTCTCTGCGTCATCGGGAGGATTCGGAGAAGGTTAAGGTTTTTTTGAATGCGCTTTTTGGTTGACGCGGTCTTGACCCGTTGAGGATGGAATGACGGGCCATGACAGAGCCTTGGGGTGAAATTGAGTAGTTGAATTAGCCATACAGGGCGCTATGCGCCCGTTACCGGGTAAGTCGCCAAGCCAGTAACCGGGGCGGGTAAATTTAGTTGCCTGAGGTTAAGGCAGCAGCGGGGTCAGGAAAAATATCACAACTGGCGGTTTTCGGCCAAAAGCGCTCATTCGGCGCGGCAAAACAATGGGCGATCAGATTGTTCGGTTAGCGAACCTCGAAAGATACCTCTTTCCGAGATCGCTCCCCAGACTGTAGTTGTCGAGCTTGAGCCCGCGTTGATACCGACCAGCAAACGGGCTTCTTGCCAGTGATCTGATGGCCTATTCTATTGGCTGAAAAGCTCGATACGGAAAGCGTCAGACAGTTTAACTGGCATCCTCTTGCGACAGCTCGCTCATTGAAATCGTGATTTAAGGGACTGAAAAATGGCGATAAAATTTGAATTACCAGTTGAAGGTGCAATTGTTACGGAGAGCGACGTCGAGCAAAAAATAATTTACCCGCTGCTTGTAGCCGCCGCGGATGTCGGACTTCAGTATGAATCCGCCGAAATCATCACCAAGGGTGATATTCGAAAACTTTCTATCGACAAACTTACAAAAAAGAAAATTTATTACCCAGACTACATGGTGGTTATCGGGGGATTCCCCCTGCTCGTAATTGAAGCAAAAAAACCTGAAGACTTAGACATTGAAGAGGCTTTTAGAGAAGCCAGGCTCTACGCCAATGAGCTTAATGCTTACTTTCCCACCGGAATTAATCCAGTTAGAAAAGTGATTGCGACAAATGGGCTGACTCTCTTAGCAGGCTCAAACGACAGCATTAAGCCGCAACTCACCATGAGTGTTTCAGAGCTAGTCGCATCCTCTCAAAAATACCATGATCTATTTAAGGACTTTTCCAGAGACTCATTGGAGGTCTTAGTAAACAAATTCAATCAAGAACTTTCGTCTGGATATCTATCTAAACCACGCCGACTGGTCGGTGGAAGAGCTGTTCAAGATGAAGAAATAGGACATAATTCTTTTGGGGCAAATATTGCTTCTGACTTAGGCCACATTTTCAACCCTGCCACTATAGAAGATAGAATATTTATTGCGAAAAATGGTTACATCCCGTCAAAAAGGCGCGAGAGATTCATTGAGCCCATTGATAGACTAATTAGAGCTGCAAAGCCTCCAAGTGAAATCAACGCAACAACAATTGAAGACACTTCGGCGCCGCGAGAGTTGGTTGCTGTTCTCGCAAAGCAAAGCAAATTTCTTGAGCGGAAAGTCATCCTACTTGTAGGAAGTGTTGGCTCAGGCAAAACGACGTTCATTGACTACCTAAAAGAAGTCGCTTTACCATCTGAAGTTATTGAAAGAACCTCATGGGTTCGTATAAACATGAACGAATCACCAATATCACCTGATGAAATTTACGGATGGCTTAGACGTGAAATAATTGAAGGATGCAAAACCAACACTCCACAATATGATTTCGACACATTAGAAGGCATTAAAAAGGTTTACTCAGTTGAACTCAATCGCTTCGACAAACTTTACAAGCCGCTATATGAAGGCACACCAGAATACAACGTAAAGCTCGGAGAAAAAATTGAAGAGCTAGAGTCAGACTTACACCTTTCCGCGCTGGCCTACACAAGGTTTTGCTCTACTGAAAGGGGTAAACTGTTAATAATAGTTCTTGATAATTGTGACAAGCGAACTTTAGATGAACAACTTTTAATGTTTCAAGCAGCTCAGTGGCTACAAAAAGAATTTCGTTCGCTTGTGATACTCCCGCTGAGAGAAGAAACTTACGACAACCACCGTGATCACCCACCGCTGGATACTGCGCTGAAAGATCTGGTATTTCGAATAGAGCCTCCGCTATTTCAAAGTGTACTAGCGAAGCGAGTACAACTTGCATTAAGAGCACTAGATAGAAATGGCGGCCAAAACATGCTTACTTATGAACTACCAAATGGCTATACAGTTGAATACAGCAAAAATGACACGTCCTATTACTTGACATGCATCTTAAAATCCATCTTCGAGAACGACAAATATGTGCGCCGCATAATTGTAGGCCTGTCGGCTAGAAACATCAGAAGGGCATTGGAAATATTTCTTGAATTCTGCACTAGCGGGCATATTGCAGAGGATGAAATCTTCAAGATACGGCAGAGCCAAGGGATGCATACTCTCCCGCTGCACATAGTATCTCGGGTCCTATTGCGAATGAACAGAAGGTACTATGACGGTGATCACTCGCATGTAAAAAACTTATTCACCACATTGTCATTCGGAAAAAAAGGAAACTACTTTTCTCGATTAATGATCTTGAGATGGTTAAAGCAAAAATTTCACAACATTGGGCCATCTGGCGTTCAAGGTTACTTCCCAGTAATTGAATTGAAAGCAGATCTAATTCCCTTGGGAGTTGAGTCCGACGTAATTGTCAGAGATTTGGAGTTTTTGCTTGCTGGGCACTGTGTTGTTTCTGAAGATTTTACCATTTCAGAAATCTCTGATGACGACCTGATTAAGCTCGCACCGGCCGGTTTTGTGCACCTAGACTTACTCACCAACGTGAGTTATATGGCGGCGCTTGCCGAAGATACTTTATACACTGAAGAAAAACCTGCCAGGGAAATTGCAGAGCGAATAAAATCGCTGGATGTACAGTACAATCAACGCACTGCATATCAAAACGCAATGGATTTTTATAACTACATAAAAAAACAATACGAATCTTTGCTTGCTAGCACTTCTAGCTATTTGGAAAAAAGCAGTCTTGCTAGTTTGGCTTCTGTCTCCGAGATGGAGCCAAGCTTGAAAATGTTCAAAAAAAATGCCCTACCGCCAACCTGGCAAGAAGCAGAGATACATTATATTCCAGGCACTCAGCACACCTGCGAAGTAGTTAGGTACGCTCAAAAGGGGTTGATTGTTAAAATGCCGTTAGGAATGACAGTTTTTGTTCATCCCAACCAACTACCAAAAGATTATATTGAGAAGAGATATAGTCGAGGCGATAAAATGGAGTTCCTAGTGAATTCCATCGACGTCTTTAGCCAAAAAATACGCCTGGACTCTATAGCCGTATCGCCAATAGAAGAGAAGGGGTGACCTCTCTACATGATGACAATTAACAATCGCCTTTATTTTTTAACTTATTTGAAAGGCTGCTGTTAGCAGCCCTCTGCGAAGGATAGTTTGGGATCGGAAGCTGTCAACCGTACGAGCAGCTGCAATCAACTCATAGCAGCTGTTCGTAGGGACCACGAAAACCTGCGCCCCCTTAATATAGGTGACCTATGGCGACGATAGAAATATCAGAGATCTCCGATTGGCAGCTTTTCGAGAACGTGGCCCAGGTTCTTGAGCAGGGTCTTGGCGGTTGCTGGAAAGAAAAGATCGACGGACTGGACCAGCGCTACTGGGACTTGGAGGTGGAAGAGCAGGTTCTTACGCTGCACCTTGAGCACTATTTGGGTATTTCAGTGTTTGTTCCTGATGGCGCCGACGAGATTGCTCAACGAGTACGAACGTTGCTCAATCTGTTTTGAGAGTAAAAGTGGGACAGGCATATCTTCAAGCGGCCGCTGTCTCTCCGTTAGTGCACCCAAAGATTTAGACCGCATTGCCGCAGCCTGACCCAAACAAGGATCACCATGCTCCGCAAACGTCAGATCATTACCCTCCCCGCCCTGCTCGCTTCGTGCCTTTTGCTCACCGGCTGCCCGCCACCTGCCGAATTCACACAGTGGCAACGCATTTCCACTTCAACGGACGGTGTTAGAGCGGCCATGACGGAGTGTGGCGAGCCCGCTGGAGGTTCATTGCGCGAGCTACCCGCAAACGAACAGGTGCTCCAATTTCAATGCATGCAACGTCTCGGCTTTACGCGTAAGGACGGGTTGGAATTTTGCAAAGTGATGAAGGATCTTCCGGCCTGCGTTGAAGAAAGAATCGGGCATCCACTGGGTTTGGCCCAACTCGAAGCATTGCCGTTTGAAGCCGATGAAGGCTTCTTTCCAATCAAGCCTGACTCGGGCCGGGATGAAGACATGCAGGTCACCTGGCGTAAAGCGGGCGCATCACGCCATTTCTCGGTGCAACTTGCCAATAACCAGGAGGCGCTGCCGGTAATGTACGCCTGCGGCTATCCGAAACCGCTCGGGTCGAATCGCGCTGTCGCCAGCATCGGGCAAGCAGCGACAGTGCAACGCTGCATGATTGATCACGGCTTCGAACCGAAGAACAAGCTGATGCTGGTTTGTCAGATTTATCCGCAAGTGACGGGTTGTAAGAGCAACGCTGAAAACAGTGGCTGATTTTACTTCGTAGCCAAGGCGGAGCACGGGTGTCTATACATCTTCTGGCTGTGTGAGGGCCATTAGGCGCCAGTCAGGAAACCGCGTAATCGCGACAGGCGCTAGCCAACAGTTGTTTCGCGCCCTTGAGATCGAGCGCCGCGCGCGGCGCATCGCGAGCAAGCTCGCTCCTACTAGTCGGTTGCAACGTACCTATGTCTATCAGGCCATGGTTGACCGCTTTGTTTGTACAGCGCGGTATCGAGGCGGCCTCAATAGCTTCCCCGTAATTCATCGCCAAGCGCCAAGGGCTGGCAACACAACTCTCACAAGCCATGGCACGTTGCAACCAACGTAGGAGCGAGCTTGCTCGCGATGCGCCGCGCGGGCGGCGCTCGATCTCAAAGGCGCGAAACAACTGACGGCTAGCACCTGGTCGCCATTACCCGGTTTCCTGACTGACGTTTCATGGTCTTCAGACAGTCCCGAGATGTGCAAAAAGCGAGACAGCGATGAGGCCCTCGACCTGTCCCGCAACACTCAACACCTAACCATGCAGAAACCGATCCGTCTCGCGGTACAGCACCTCCGCCGGAATCGCGTGATCAGCGCCGGGCACCACCACCAACCGCGCAGCCGGCAGGTGTTCGGCGATGATCTTCGACTGCACCGGATCGCAGATCCAGTCTTCAGCACCGCAGATCACCAGCGCCGGGCATTTCACCTTCTGCAGTTGCTCTACCACATCAAACGCATGCCACACCTCGGGCTCGTACAGGTCGTTGTGCACTTTCGCCCGGTAGATACCGGTGCGGCTGCGTTCCAGCAGGCCATCCAGGTCCGAGGCAACACCCTCCGGCACGTACATCGGCGCCAGGGCGAACATGATCAGGCGGAACTCTTCGTCGTCCACAAGCGTAGGCGTGAAGATTTTCTGCAGCATGGCCTCGGTGGCCATCGGCGCTTTCTTCGCCGCCCGTGCCTTGAGGTTGGCGGTGGCCTCGACCTCGTGCCGGTAGCTGGGCGCGGTGCCGCGCAGGATCAGGTGCGACAGGTGTTGCGGATACCGCACCGCATACGCCTGGGCGATAAAGCCGCCGAACGAGCCGCCCTGGAGGATCAGCTTGCGCCCGCCGCCGAGGGTCAGGCGCAGTTGCTCGATGTCTTCGACAATCTGGTCGAAGGTGAATGGCGGCGTCACGCTCGAATGGCCATGGCCGCGCATGTCGAAGCCGATGACTTTGTAACGGTCGCCGAACGCCGCGTGGGCGGCGAATACGCCATCGTGCTGGCCTTGACCGCGGCCGCCATGAAGGACGATCAGCGGCTGTTCGTTTGTTTCACCGGCGATCGAGTAGTTGAGGGTCGCGCCGTTGATGAGGATGGATTGATTGCGCTTGATGTCCGGCATGTGCCTCGCCTTGCGGTTGTCGGGTTGGGCGGCACCCGCCAGCAGCGGCGCCAGTGCGGCGCTCGCGGTGAGTGTGCCGAGGGTCTGGAGCACGGTTCTCCTGTGCATCGACCGGACCTCAGAAGTTGTAGGCAAGGCGCGTGTACCAGTAGCCGCCACCGAAGCCGAACGGCGAGATGTAGCCGTACTGGCCAAGCCCGGTGCTGCTGGTGATGCCGTTCTTGTCGGGGACCACGTCGAACAGGTTGTTGGCCCCCACCTCCAGCGACACGCCGTTGCTGAAGTCGTAGCCGACGTTGAGGTCGGTGATCCATTTGGCGCCGAAGCTGCGGTCGGTGTCCTGGGTCGAGCCCGGCTGGGTCACTTCGCCAAAGCGGGTCACCCGCAGGTTGCTGCGCCACTGGCCGACACGCCAGTCGGCACCGAGGATGATCTTGTCGCGCGGGTTGCCACGCAGCAGGTAGCCCTGGGCCGAGTGACCGAAGATGCCAGCGCCGGACGGCGTGGTGATGTCGTCCTTGATGTTCTCGATCTTGGTCTCGTTGTGGTTGAGTGCGGCGCTCCACCGCACCGTGCCGAACTGGCCGTAGTCGGCGCGGTAGTCGGTGAGCAGATCGACGCCACGGGTGCGGGTATCGACGGCGTTGGTGTAGAACTGCGCGCCGTTGAAATCACGCAGGCCGTAGGACTCCATCACCGCGACCACATCGCGGCCGGTGAGGATGTCGGACAGCACCAGGCGGTCGTCGATATTGATCTGGTAGACGTCCAGGGTGGTGGTCATCTGCGGCAGCGGCTGCCAGGTGAAACCGACGCTGAAGTTCTGCGATTTCTCCGGTTTCAGCTCCTTGGCACCGAGTGCCTTGCCCACCGCCGAATCAGGCGCGAGGTGCTTGTAGTAGTACTGGGTGTAGCCGTTGGTGGTGGCCTGGTAGGAACTCACCGAACTCTGCTGGTACACGCTCTGCGCCAGCGATGGCGCGCGGAAGCCATTGCTGACGGTGGCGCGCAGGGCGAACTCGGGGGTGAAGTCGTAGCGCGTGGTCAACTTGCCGTTGGTGGTGCTGCCGGCGGAGTCGTCGTAGCGCTCATGACGCAGGGCGACGGCGGTGTAGAGCTTGTCGGTCGGGTAGAAGCCGACGTCAACGTAGCCCGCGTAGACATTGCGGTCGGCCTGGCCGGCATCGTCGGGGCTGACACCACGTACGCTGGACGAGGTGTTGGGCTCCTGGCCGGCGAACGGGCCGCTGGTGTAGACGTAGTCGCCGCGGGCCCAGGACAGGTACTCGCCCTGCCCCAGTTTCCAGTCCTCATAACGATGCTCGACGCCAAACGAGACCTGGGTCGGCTTGGCCAATCCGGTGTCGAAGGCCTGGGTGAAATCGAGGTTGTTGACCCACTGCTTGAATGTCTGGCTGCCCATGTAGAACGTGGTCGGGCTCGCGGGGCCGAAGCTGGCGTTGAGGTTGCGCGAAGTGGTTAGGCGAATGTAGTCGCGGCTGTAGCTGGTGCTCAGGTCGGTGTTCCAGCCGGCCAGTTCACCACGGCCGCCGAACACCACCTGGAAGTCGTCTTCGTCCAACGGTCGCTTGGCCGAGGCGCCATCCGGGTAGATTTCGGTGATGTTGCCGTTGGCCGTGGCCTGACGGAAGTTGGCGTGCTTGTAGCCGTCGCGGTGGCTGAGGGTCGAGAACGAATACAGCGAGGTGCCGTTCGACAGCGGCAACTCGGCGTTGTAGGCGAAGTTGGTGATCTTGCTCTCGGGGTTGCCGTAGCCTTCGTTGACCACTTCGTAGGCCTTGGGCACACGGGTCACGCCATTGGCGGCAAAGCCTTCGCGGACCACCGGTTCGGCCCGGGTGAAGCGGTCCTGGTTGCGGTTTTCCAGGGCCAGGTGGACGAAGCCGTCGTTGGGCAGGGCGAAGCCGTGGCTGACGCTTTCTTGGCGGGTGGAGCCGTCGCCCAGGTAGTTCTGGCCGTAGCTGGCCGAGGCCTGGCCGCCGCTGTCTTGCTGCTTGAGGATGATGTTGATCACCCCGGCGATGGCGTCCGAGCCGTACTGCGCTGCGGCGCCGTCACGCAGGACTTCGATGCGCTCGATCAGGTTGGCCGGAATCAGGTCGAGGTCGGCCGGGGTCGAGCCACTGCTGGTCCAGGAGCCGCTCTGCAACAGGCCGCTGTTGTGGCGGCGCTTGCCGTTGACCAGCACCAGCACCTGGTCGGCGTTGAGGCCGCGCAGGCCGGCGGCGCGGATCACGCCGCTGGCACCGGCGCCGCTCATGGCCGGCAGGTTGTAGGACGGCAGCAGTGCGTTGAGGGTTTCCATCAGGCCGTCGCGGCCCACGGTCTTGAGCTGCTCGGCAGGGATCACGTCGATCGGCGCCGGGCTGCTGATGACGGTGCGCTGTTCGCCCCGGGTCCCGGTGACGGTCACGGTTTCCAGCGCCGGATCGGCGCTATTGGCCGCCAGGGCGCTCTCGGCGAGCAGCCCGAAGCTGGCGAAGATGCACAAGGCAAGCGGTGAGTAAGGATGAGGGGTGCGGTTATGTGTTGGCATCGTTATAGGCATCCAGTTTTACTGAAGTGGATACCGCGTACCGTGGTCGGCTGACGGCGTGTGCGCCTTGGGCGCACGTTGGCTTTTGGGGTTCTTGGGTTCGGTAAGGCGGAGCGGGTCTGCTGCTCAGATATCCAGTCCGTAAATGTCGCGGGCGGCATCCGGCGAGATACGCTCTTCGCGCAGGTCCTGAAGCACTTTTTCGCGGTCGCGCTGCCTCGGGTCGCCGACACCGCCGCCACCGGAGGTGATGGCGGCCGCGGTCTGGCCCGGCTGTAAAGTGCCGGTGCGGTTGCGCAGCGCGGCGACGCCAGCGCCCAGTTCGATCCGCGACGTGCTGCCCGGCAAGCCACCGGCAAGGCCCCACGGCGGAACCCGGTTGTGCGGCCCGCCGAGGTTGACGGTGGCGACATGGTCGACCGGCGAAACGACCCGGCGGATGGCCATGCCACCGCGAAACTCGCCGGCGCCGCCGGAGTCCTGGACCAGTTCGTAGGCGTGGATCATCAGCGGGTGTTCGCTCTCCAGCGCCTCCACCGGAATGTTCGCCGAATTGGTGCCGTGCACGTGCACGCCGTCGATACCGTCCTGGGCAAATCGTGCGCCGAGACCACCACCCATGCTCTCGTTGTAAACGTTGAACTGGCCGGTACGCGGGTGCACGCCGCTCATGGTCAGCACGGTGACGCCGGTGGAACCGGCCAGCACCCGCTCGGGAATGGCCTGGGCCAGGGCGGCGAAGAGCATGTCGGTCAGGCGCTGGGCAATATCGTGACGGCTGTACACCGCGGCCGGCGGTGCGGCGTTGACGATCGAGCCATAGGGCGCGCTGATGCGGATCGGTCGATGCAGCCCGGCGTTGGCCGGGGTGTCGCTGTCGATCAGGGTCTTGACCACGTAATAGACCACCGCGCGCAGCACCGTGGAGACCATGTTCAGCCCCGAGCGGGTCTGCGGCGGGCAGCCGTCGAAATCGAAAAGGATCTCCTCCCCCGCCACCTCGATGGCCACCTTGAGGGTGAGGATGTCCGGCCACAGGCTGGTGTCGAAGTCGTGCTCGAACACATAGCGGCCATCCGGGATCGCGGCTATGCCGGCGCGGGCCTTGCGCTCGCTGTAGTCCATCAGCAGCGTGCTGGCCTCGGCCACAGTGGCGGCGCCGTAGCGCTCGCACAACGCCTTGACCCGCTCGACGCCGAGTTTGTTCGACGCCATCTGCGCGCTGAGGTCGTTGATGCGCTCGTGGGGCACCTGGCAGTTGAGCAGGATCAGGTCGAAAACATCCTGCTGCACCTGGCGCTCGCGGTAGAGCTTGATCGGCGGGATGCGCAGGCCTTCCTGATAAATATGCGCATGGCCGCGGTCGACGAAATCGGAGTGGTGCGCGAGGTTGGCGACCCAGGCGAACAGCCGCCCTTCGACGAACACCGGCTCCAGCAGGACGATGTCGTTGAGGTGGGTGCCCCCACCGGTGTGGGCATCGTTACCGATAAATACATCGCCCTCGCGCACCGCACTGAGGTCGGCGCGCTTGAGGGTTTCGGCGACGATACCCAGGAGCGACCCGAGGTGCAGCGGGATCTGCTCGGCCTGGGCGATGATCAGCCCCTCGGTGTCGAAGATCGCCGCGGAGCAGTCGCGCCGCTCCTTGATGTTGGCCGAATAGGCGGCGCGGATGATCGCCTCGCCCATCTGCTCGACGATGGTCGACAAGGCGCAGCCGATCACCTCGACGGTGATCGGATCGACCTTGCGGGCGACAGGGGTAACGGACGCGGCGCTCATTGGCCTTGCTCCTCGATCAGGATGTTCAGATAGCGGTCCACCGTGGCCCGCTGGCCCTCCAGCACCAGCGTCGTGCTGTCCATCTGTTCGATGATTGCGGGCCCGCTGAGCGAGTGCCCGGCACCCAGTCGCTCGCGGTCGTAAATCGGTGTGGCGACGAAGCCGCGCACCTGCGGATACCAGACCTCGCGCTGGCCAACCAGGGCATCGGCGGCATCGCCCGCTGCCAGCGGCTGCTCGACCAGCACCGCCTTGTCGACCTTGCCGGTCGCCTCGACGCGCATGGCGATCACATGGATCGGCTCGTTGGCCGCATCGAAGCCGTAGATCTGCCGGTGTTCCAGTTCGAACGCCTGCCGCACCTGCGCCAGCCAGTCCGCAGCGATCGGACCTTGCGGGCTTTCGATCAACAGCTCATGGGCCTGGCCGGCGTAGCGCGCATCGACAAAACGCTTCACCTGCCGGGCCTCCACGGCGATCGACTCCTGCGCGAACCAGTCGCGGGCCTGTTGCTCCAGACCGTCGAAGCCCTGCTCCAACGCAGCCACCCCGGCCTCGTCCAGGCGCAACAGGCAGCCCTTGGCGAAATGTGTGCGGGCGTCGCTGAGCAGCAGGCCCATGGCGCAGAGAATCCCCGGATTACGCGGCACCAGCACCCGGCGGATGTCCAGTTCGCGGGCCAGGCGCGCGGCGTGGAGCGGTCCGGCGCCGCCGAAGGCCATCAGCACGAAGTCCCGCGGATCGTGGCCGCGCTCGATGGAAATCACCCGGATTGCCTTGGCCATGTTGGCCGTGACCACCGACAGGATGCCCTGGGCCGTTTCGAACAGGTCCATGCCCAGCGACTGCGCCAGGCGGTCGATGGCCTCGACGGCCTGGCCCCGGTCGATCGGCATGCGCCCGCCCAGCAGGTGGGTCGGGTTGAGCACCTGCAACACCACATTGGCGTCGGTGACGGTCGGTTGCAGATTGCCCTGGCCATAGCAGACCGGCCCCGGCCAGGCGCCGGCGCTGGCCGGGCCGACCTTGAGCAAGCCACCGGCATCGACCCGGGCGATGGAACCGCCACCGGCGCCAACGGCGTGAATATCCAGTTGCGGCACTTTCAGCGGGTGCCCGTGAACGCTGGCGCGGGTCGACAGCGACGCGGCGCCGTGGCGGGTAAGCGAGACATCGCTGGAGGTGCCGCCCATGTCGAAGGTGATGATGTCGCCGATCCCCGCAGCCCGCGCCACTTCGACCGCGCCCATGACCCCGGCTGCCGGGCCGGACAGCACCGTCTTGACCGGGTATTGCGCGGCATGGCTGGCGGAGATGATGCCGCCGTTGCTCTGGGTCAGGCGCGGCGCCGCGGCAACGCCCAGCGCGGCCAGCCGCGGTTGCAGGCGGCCGAGGTAATCGCGCATCACCGGGCCGAGGGCGGCATTCACCAGGGTGGTGGAAAAGCGTTCGAACTCGCGGTACTCGGCCGCGACCTGATGCGAGGTGCTGACGAACACGTTCGGCAGGCGCTCTTCGAGGATCTTCGCGACCGTGGCTTCATGCTCCGGCGCCAGGTGGGAAAACAGAAAGCCCACCGCCACCGCTTCCACACCCGCCGCCTCCAGCTGCGCGACGCGCTCCAGCACCTGACGCGGGTTCAGCGCCTTGGCCACCGAGCCGTCGAAACGCACCCGCTCGTCCAGCTCCAGACGCAGGTCGCGGGAAGCCAGCGGGGTCACCTTGCGCACTTGCAGGTCGTACAGCGTGGGCCGGGTCTGGCGGCCGATTTCCACCACATCGCGAAAGCCTGCGGTGGTCAGCAAGGCGGTGCGCGCGGTGCGGCCTTCAATCAGGGCGTTGGTCGCGACGGTGGTGCCGTGGCCGACGTAGGCCACGTCGCCTGCGGACTGCCCGCTCACCTGCAACACCTCGCGAATGCCGGCGACTATGGCCTCCGACGGGTCGGCGTTGCTGCTGCTGATTTTCCAGACTTGCAGGGTGCCGCTGGCCGGATCGTAGAGGCAGATGTCCGTGAAGGTACCGCCGGTGTCCACGCCTATTCGCAGGCCCCGGGCGGGTAGCGCGTTGCGATTTTCAGTCATTTCCGCCTCTCCCGTTAAAATTCTCTTTTGACATGATTGCACGCCATGAATGCTTAATATGAATACTAAAGAGCAAAGTGAAGGTTCACCAATGGTTTAATCGCATATCGTTATATCGGGTTCAGGAGCCGGAATCGGCGGGCTTTGCAGCCGCTGCGGGCTGCATGTCGTAGGCGCGGATCCAGTCATCGGAGCGAGCCTGCCACTGGATGCGCGGCGAGGCGCCGTAGGTGAACGGCTGCTCGTAGAGGTACAACACCGGCGCCTGCTCGCACAGGTGGGCGGTGGCCTCCTGGTACGTGGCGCGGCGTGTGGGTTCATCGAGCACGCTGCGCCCGGCGGCGAGCAGGCGGTCGAGCTTCGCGTCGCGGTAATAGGCGTAGATGCTGTCGCTTTGCAGCAGCGACAGCACGCCGTCGGCATCGAGGCTGGGCCAGGCGTAGGCGAGCAAGGCCATGTCGCCGAGCTTCTGCGCCTTGAGGTAGCGATTGATCCAGGTGGAAAAGTCGTACTGCACCAGCTCGATATCCAGGCCGACAGCCTGCAATTGCGAGGCGATCACCTGGGTCACCTCGTCGCCTTGCAGGTAGGTGTTGGCCGGCACCTCCAGACGCAGGCGGGTGCCTGGGGCGACGCCCGATTCGGCGAGCAGGCGCCGGGCCTTCGCCGGATCATAGGGATAGGCGCGCAGGTCCGCGTTGTAGCCGAAATAGACCGGCGTGAGCAGTTGGCAAGCGCTGACCGCCGCCTGACCATCGAACAGCGCCGAGGTCATGCCCTGCTTGTCGATCGCATAGTTGAGCGCCTGCCGCACCCGCACATCGTTCAACGGTGGGCGCAGCGTATTGAGCTTGATGAACACCGAGCGAGTGCCCGGCGCACTGACGCCGGCCAGCGCCCTGCCGCTACCCTGGATACGCCGCACCTCGCTCAGCGGGATGGCGTTGATCCAGTCGACCTCGCCGGCCAGCAGCGCCGACACCCGCGCCGAGGCATCCGGCAGGCTATGCAGGCGCACCTGATCGAACGCCGGGCGCGACTGCCAGGACTGTTCGTTGCGCACCAGCGTCAGCACATCACCCTGTTGCCGCGAGCCGATCCGGTACGGGCCGCTGGGCATCACCTCGCGGGCCGGGTCGTGGCTGGCGGTCCAGCGGGGCGGCAGCATGAACAGCATCGACAGCTGGGCCGGCAAGGTGGGAAACGCGCCGTCGGTGACGATCACTAACGTATGCGGGCCTTCGGCATGGGCACTGGCGATCTGCCGGAACCACGGCGCGATGCGCGACTTGGTCGCGGGGTCTCGCACCCGGTTCAGATTCCACACCACCGCCTCGGCATCCAGCGGCTCGCCGTTGGCGAAGCGCGCCTGCGGCGCGAGGTCGAACTCCCAGCGGGTCGGCTCCAGGTTGCGCCAACGCAAGGCCAGCGACGGCTGCAGGCGCAGGTCCGGCCCGCGCAGGATCAGCGCGTTGTACAGGTGGCTGGCCACGCTCAGGTCGGTGGCGATGGTCGCGGACATGTGCGGGTCGAAGGTGTTCACATCGCCGTTCAGGGCGATATCGACATGGCTGTCGGCCTGGGCCGGCAGCGCCAGGGCAATCAGCAGGGCAAGCAAGGCACGCATGGCTTATCCGAGAACATAGTGGTCAGGCCCCACCAGACGCAGGCTCGCGTCGTCGCCGATGGGGTGTTGTTGCGGGTCGAAGTACAACCGCTGGCGGGCCCGCTCGATGCGCGGGTCGGGCACCGGCACGGCGGACAGCAGCGCCTGGGTATAAGGGTGGCGCGGGTCGCTGAACAGTTGCGCGGTGGGCGCCAGTTCGACGATCCGCCCCTCGCGCATCACCGCCACCCGCTGGCTGACGTGGCGGACCATGCTCAGGTCATGGCTGATGAACAGGTAGGTGACGCCCAGCTCCTGTTGCAGGTCCATCAGCAGGTTGATGATCTGGGCCTGGATCGACACGTCCAACGCGGTGATCGGCTCGTCGGCAACGATCAGTTTCGGTTTCAGCGCGATGGCCCGGGCGATGCACAGGCGCTGGCGCTGACCGCCGGAAAACTCGCGGGCACGACGATCGCCCATGGCCGGGTCGAGCCCGACCTTGCGCATCAGCCCGGCGACCTGGCGTTGCAGGTCATCCGCGTCAAAGAACGCCTTGTGCACCCGCAGCGGCTCGGCAACGAAATCGGCCACCGCCATGCGCGGGTCGATGGCGCTGTAGGGGTCCTGGAAGATCACTTGCAGATCCCGTCGCACCGCCCGCAGGCGCGCCGCGTCCAGGCCGTCGATGCGCTGGCCGGCGAATTCGACGCGGCCGGAATCGGCCCGGTCCAGGCCGCTGAGCAAGCGCCCGAGGGTGCTTTTGCCCGAGCCGGACTCGCCCACCAGCGCCAGGGTTTCTCCCGGCATGATGTGCAGGCTGACATCGCGCACCGCCAGGGTGCTGGTCTGGCGCAGCCATCCGCCCTGGCGGAAGGTCCGCGACAGGCCTTCGGCCCGAAGCAAGGGTTGCAGGCTCATATACCGCCCTCCCGGGCAATGATCGATCGCAAGTCATACCAACTGGCGGACAGGTGCCCGGCAGCGCCCTCGGCCACCTGGCGCAGGGGCGGCTGCTCGATGAAACAGCGCGGCGTGGCGTAGCGATTGCGCGCCGCGAACGGGTCGCCCGGCCGCGCCGTGCGCAGGTCCGGCGGCTGGCCGGGGATAGCCTGCAAGCGCTGGCGCTCGGGGCGCGGCAGCGAACGCAACAGGCCCAGGGTGTAGGCGTTGCGCGGATCGTAGAACAGCGCATCGACCGGGCCGCGCTCGAGGATGCGCCCGGCATACATCACCTGCACCGTGTCGGCCAGCCGGGCGACCACGCCAAGGTCGTGGGAAATCCAGATCAGGCTCAGGCCCAGTTGCGCCTTGAGCGCCATGACCAGATCGACGATCTGGGCCTGGACCGTGACGTCCAGTGCCGTGGTGGCCTCGTCGGCGATCAGCAGCTTCGGCCCGAGGGAAATCCCCATGGCGATCAGCACCCGCTGGCGCAGGCCGCCGGACAGTTGATGGGGGAACTGGCGCAGGCGTTTTTCCGCCTCGCCGATACCGACCTGATCGAGCAACTCCCGGCAGCGCTGGCGGGCCTCGCGCTCGCTCAGGCCGAGGTGGTATTTCAGCGGCGCTTTCAGTTGCTGGCCGATGGTCAGCAGCGGATTGAGCGCCGTCATCGGGTCCTGGAACACGAAGCCGATATGGCGGCCGCGGATCTGCGTCCACTCACGCCGGCTGAGGCCGCGCAGGTCGCGGCCTTCGAAGCGGATGCTACCGCCAAGAATGCGCGCGCCGGGATGGTCGAGCAGGCCGGCGATGGCCAGGGCATGGACGCTTTTGCCGCTGCCGCTTTCGCCGACGATACCGAGGGTTTCGCCGGCTTCTACGCGGTAGCTCATGTGGTCGACTGCCAGCAGCAGACCCTGGGCGGTGTCGAAACCGATGCTGAGGTTATCGATTTCCAGCAACGCGCTCATCGCCCTCTCCCCGGTTGGTGTTGATCGAAGCGGCGCTTGAACGCCCGGCTCAGCAGGTTGACGCTGAGCACGGCCAGCAGGATCGCCAGCCCGGGAAAGGCCACGACCCACCAGGCCTGGGCCATGTAGATCTGCCCTTCGACCAGCATCCGTCCCCAGCTTGCCAGCGGCGGCTGCACACCCAGGCCAAGGAAACTCAGCGAAGCCTCGACGATAATGACCCGCGCCACTTCCAGGGTGGCGATCACCAGGCACGCCCCGGCGATATTGGGCAGGATGTGGCGCAACAGGATGCGCCCGTCTCCCGCGCCGATGGCGTGGCTGCTGAGGATGAATTCCATGCCGCGCAACTGCATGACCTGGGCGCGGATCACCCGGGCGAAACCGGTCCAGCCGGTCAGCACCAGCACCCAGACCAGATTGCCCAGCCCCGGCCCCAGCACCGCCGCCACCAGCAAGGCCAGAAGCAGGCCGGGCAGCGCCAGTTGCATGTCCACCAGGCGCATCAGCAGCGTATCGAGCCAGCCGCCGACATAGCCGGCGAGCATGCCGACGGTGATCCCCAGCACGCCACTCAGGCACACCGAAACCAGCGCCACAGCGAAGGTCAGCGCCGCGCCCTGGATGATCCGCCCGAGCAGATCACGGCCCAGTTGATCGGTGCCCAGCCAGTGCTGCGCATCGGGCGCGCGCAGGCGCTGGCCCAGGTCGATATGCGCAGGGTCGACCAGCCCTTGCACGCAGAGCACGGCAAGCATCAGCAATAGCCCCGCCACCCAGACCGGGCGCAGGTTGTTCAAGGCAGCCTTGATCATCGACGCCCCCCATGGGCAATGCGTGGGTCCAACCACTGATTGAGCAGATCGACCAGCAGGTTGATCGCCACGAACAGCACCGCCGCGACCAACACGGCGGCCTGGATCACCGGAAAGTCCTGGCTGTTGATCGACTGCACCAGCAAGCGCCCGCTGCCCGGCCAGGAGAACACCGTCTCCACCACCACCGCGCCGCCTAGCAGTTCGCCGGCGACAATGCCGAGGAAGGTGATCACCGGCACCAGCCCGTTGCGCAGCACATGCCAGCGAAACACATGGTTCCATGGCAGACCGGCCGCCAGCGCGGTACGCACGTGCTCGCCGTGCAGCGCTTCAAGCAGGCTGGCCTGAAGGAAACGCGCGACGCTGGCGGCGATGAACGCCCCCAGGGTCACCGCCGGCAGCACCAGATGGCTGGCCTTGCCGTAGCCGCCACTGGGCAGCCAGCCGAGGTTTACCGCAAACAGCATCACCAGCAGCATTCCCAGCCAGAAGCCGGGAGTGGCCTGGGCCAGCAGCACCAGCGGTTGCAGAATGAAGCGCGTCAGGCGATCGCCCCGGGTCGCCAGCGCAATCGCCGCCAGACCGCCACTCAGCACGCCGAACGCCAGCGCCGAACCGCCCAGCAGCAAGGTCGCCGGCAGCCGCTCCAGCACTTGGGCGAGCGCCGGCTTGCCGCTGATAAACGATTGGCCGAAATCGCCCTCGAACGCCTGGCTGAGGTAATGCAGGTATTGCTCCCAGAGCGGCAGATCCAGCCCCAACTGGCCCCGCAGCGCATCGATCTGCGCAGCGCTGGCGCCGATGGGCAGCAACAGCGCCGACGGGTCGCCAATAAACCGGGTAATCACGAATACCAGGGTCACGGCGCCCCAGACGGCAACCAGCGCACTGGCCAGGCGATGCCACATCAGCAGGTTCCTCCGCTGGCCGCGTTCATGCCGACGCCGTATCGGGCTGCGGTTCGCCCAGGTTGAGCATGAGCCGGTTGGCCCAGGCGAAGATCGCCACAACATGGACCAGATCGAGTATTTCGCCATCGCTGAGCTGCGCACGCAGGTCACGCACCTGTTCCTCATGGGTGCCGGCGGGTTGCAGGGTCAGGGCGATGGCGAAGCGGATGATCGCCCGCTCGCGGTCGGTGTCGCCGGCCGTCCACGGGTCGGCGAAGACCTGGGCGATGACCGAGTTGCGCTTGGCCAGTTGTTCGTAGCGCTGGGCATGCACCGAGGCGCAATAGACACAACGGTTGACCCGCGACACCACCACGCTGGCCAGCTCCCGCTCGGCCCGGGACAGGCCGCCCGGTGCGTACATGATGGCGTTGAAGGCCAGCGAGCGGTGACGCAGGATCTCCGGCTGATGGGCCAGGGTCAGGTAGTACTCCGAGACCAGCGCGCGGGGATGGCTCTCTTTCAGCACGCTCAGTTGCTCGCTGCTGGCGGTGTCCTTGTCCACCAGCGGCAGCCAGCTTTTCCAGATGAGGCTGGCGTTGGTGAAGCCCTGTTCTTCGATCAATTCATTCATGCCGGCTCCCTCTTCTCACCGATCAGCGACAAACCGCCCAGCAGGCGCGCTTCGAACGCCAGGAACGCGACCAATTGCGCAAGGCTCACCGCCTCGACCGGCCCCAGACCCTGTTCGAGCAGACCGTGCAGGGCTTCGCGATCACCCTGTTCGGGCGCCAGCGTGAGCACCCGGGCATAGCCCAGAATCCGCTGCAAGCGTGGGTCGCCCACGCCTTCAAGGTCGTCGGCCTCGATCGCCGCCCGCCAGACCGGCGCGAGGCCGTCGTCCAGCAGTTGGCTGCGGTAATACTCGGCCAGCGCAGGCTGGGCATTGAGCACCGCGACGTAGAGGGCGACCGCATGGCGGGTGTGGAGGTCGAGGGCTTGGTCGAGGCCGGGATCGAACAACGCGGCGTGGCTGTCCCGGGTCGCCTGCACGACCTTGTCGCGGCTGGCGCGCAGGTCATGCAGGTACGGGCTGGCCGGCAACAGAACGGACAACAGATCCGGCCCGGATGAAAGGGAAACGGTCATGGCACTACCTCGGAGGATGGGCGGGAATCACGGGTTCACAGCAGCTCTTCAGGTGCGAGGACACCGGCGGTCCATTCGTCCCCCTGCAACTCAGGTTCTTCGTAGGCCTGCATCTGCGCGAAATGCCAGGTGATGTCCTCGCCGAACAACTGCCCGGCAAGCGCCTGGGCGATGCGTTTGGCGCCATCGCTGATGGCCGGGATATCCCCGGAAACACCGCCATAGGTGAGCGCTGCGGGGTAGTTGAAGCAATGCACCCGGCCAAGCCCCGGACAACTGCCGGGATGGGCCTCCTGGAATTCGAACTGGGCGCCAAGGTCCGGTAACTGCGCCAGCTCGCTGGCGCCCTCGTTGCTAGCGAAGCCGGCATGGTCCGACCAGACCCGCACATGGGGCGCAAGCCCCGCGAACTCCGCACGCGTCGCCAGGTCGTTGCGGAACCCGGTGGCGAACACGATGAAGTCATAGGTCAGGTTCGCCTGCGGCGTGCGCACGAGCAATTCGTCGCCCTCGCCCACCACCACCGATTCGAGGGGGCTGTCGAACAGGAACCGGGCATTGCCGTGTTTCGAGACGCGCAGGGTGCTGCCCTGCGGCGGCGGCACCTGCTGGACTTCCAAGTAACGGCGGATCCGCCATTTCCACGCGTCCGGCAAGCGCCAGTAACCGTGGGTCATGCCCGGACTGCCGGCGCCCTTGCCCTTGTTCACCCGTGGCAACTGCGCCCGGCGAATCAGCAGATCGACGCGCTGCGCGCCGGCTTCCAGGGCGGTCGCCGCCGCGTCCATGGCCGAGGCCCCGCCGCCGACCACCGCCACGCGCTTGCCGGCAAAGTGCTCGTCGTGCAGGCCGTCGGCCGAATGCGCCCACAGGTGCCGGGGCAGCGCCGTGGCAATCTCCGGCACCCAGGGGCCACCCAAGCCATCGCGGCCGGTCGCCAGGACCACATGGCGGGCAAGCACGATGAAGTCGCCGCCCGGCGATTCGACGTGCAGGCGCACATGGTCTTCGCGACTGGCGTCGACGTTGGCGACGCGGTGCCGGTTGCGCACCTCCAGCTTGAGCACCTGACGATACCAGCGCAGGTACTGCGCCCATTGCAGACGGGGAATCTTGTCGAGGGCGTCCCAGGCGGCGACGCCGAATTGCGCCTGGAACCAGGCGCGAAACGTCAATGCGGGCAGGCCCAGGGCCGGGCCGCTCAATTGCTTGGGCGAGCGCAGGGTTTCCATGCGCGCCGTGGTGATCCACGGGCCTTCGAGGCCTTCGTCGGCTTTGTCGAACAGGCAGGCCGGCACGCCCAGATGCTTGAGTTCGGCAGCGAGCGCAAGGCCGGCCATGCCACCGCCGACGATCACAACCGGGAGCACGGGCTGACCCTCCAGCGTCTGCTCCGGGATCCACTCCCTGGCGGGCAGTCCCAACCATTCGAGGTCTTCGGCAAGCCGCTGTTCAAGGGCATCCAGGCCCGGGGAAGGTGAAGATAGGGACATGTAGGTACTCGATGAAAGACCGTGGCCGATGAATTCACTTTATGTATTCATACGGCATTTGAATTCTTAAATCGAATACTATGGGCGAGACTTAATTTCTCCAAAGACTAAAAAACGCTATTCATATGCCCGCAGGTTCAGTCACTGACTGGCATAGATCGACTGCATCAGCGCGTCATGACGGTTGGCCGGATGGACGATAACCCCGGGCATCAGCTCGTGGCAGGCCGCTTCCAGCGCCACCACCAATTGCCGGGCGGCATCGGACAGCGGGCTGGCGAACGGCGTCACCAGGCCGAAGAAGAACGGAATATCCACCTCGATCGGCCGCACCACCACGCCATTGAGCGGCACGCCAAGGGCGGTGAACGGGTCCGCCAGGGCGATGCCCAATCCGACCCGGGCCATCTGGATGGCGATCAGCGAAGAGTTGGTGTCGATGATGTGCGCAGGCTTCACCCCGGCGGCTTCGAAGGCTTTGTCGATGCGTCGGCGGAAGCGGAACGGGTTGGAAATGCTCGCGAGGGTATGGGCCGCCAGGCGCTCCATGCTGATCACCGCTTCGTCCGCCAGCGGCGAATCCACGGGCAGCACCGCCACGCACGGCGCCTGGGCGATCCAGTGCAGCTCCAGCCCGCGGTGCTCCAGCGGCAGGCTGACCACGCCCAGGTCGACGGTCTTGGACAGCACCGCCTCGATCGCGGGGCCGGGCAGCATGCTGTGCACCTGCAATTGTTGCGGGCGCAGCGCCTCGGGCAGGTTGGCCAGGGTCTGCGGAATCAGCCCGGTGGCCAGCGCTGCGGTGGCGACGATACGCAGCGAACTGTTCTCGTTGCGGGCGATGCTCTGCGCCCGCTGCTGCACATGGCGGATGCCCTGCAGGGCGCTCTCCACCTCGGCGGTGAGCAGGAAGGCCTTCTGCGTCGGCGTGACTTTCGGGCCGCTGCGCTCGAACAGGGCGAAGCCGAGCTCCTGCTCCAGCTCCTGGATCAACCGGGTGATGGTGGGCTGGGAGCGGCCGAGCATTTGCCCGGCGCCCGTCACGCTGCCGGCGGACATAACGGCTGCGAAAGCCTCGAGTTGGCGCAGATCCACAAATTCTCCTTGATGACATCGATGCCGATGGCCCAGCGGCCGGGTGCGCTGATTCTTCAATCAAGTGGAACTCATTGCAATCTAAAAGGAGGGCCGGCTAGCCTTGCGCCTGAACTGCAACGTCGCGCTATCAACCTTTGCTCAGAGCACCGTCAATCCCAACCCGGCCAGCAACATGCCGGCCTGGCTTCGCGAAATGATCGCGCCCTTGAACAATTTCGCGTCGACCAGCCGAAGCCCTTGCAGGCTGGCCTCGCGCAGGTCGGCGTCATCGAAGCGTGCGTTATTGACCCGCGCCATCGACAGACTGCCGCCCTCGACAAACACCGCCTTGCGGAAGTCGCAGTAGGTCAGGTCGGCTTCGCTGAAATCGATGTTGTGCAACTCGGACTTGTAAAAGGAGATCCCCGAAAGCATTGCGCTGTTCAGCCGGCAATCAGAGAAACTCAGGCCCAGTGAAGAGGCCAGGTCGCCAAAGTTGCCGCCGGTGAGCTTGCAGCCGTCAAAACGCACGTGGGCCAGCTTGCTGCGTTGCCACTTGCTGTTGTTCAGGTCACACCGCTCAAAGCTGGCATCGGTGAGCACCGCAGAGCGAAAATTGACTTCCGCCGCCCGGCAACTGACCCATTGGGTCCCCATCACGTTGGCGGCGGTGAAGTCGGCGCCGGTTAAAATACACCGCTCAAACTGCGCCCCTTCCAGATTGGCCCTGGCCAGATCCTGACCACTCAAGTCGAGCCCGACACACTGCAGCGGCAGGGGCTGGATGCCAATAAAATCAGTCAGCGTCTTGCCCTCGAACATCTCGGGGTCAACACGAAAATAATCACTTTTGGCCTGCATGCGAGCTCCGGCTGCACCGTTGGAAGGGAGGCATCTTCTGGTTCATGCGCGGTGAGGTCAAGAATGAGATCGCCGTGTTGAGCACTGCCGTGCGCGCAGTTGGCGTGGATCGCTTCAGTCAAATGGAGCGAAGGTTGACCCGCCTGGACAGTTCCTCCGCCGACTCCTTGCGCTCGGAATAGCGGTCCACCAGATAATCCTGGCGATCGCGCAGCAGCAGCGTGAACTTGGTCAGCTCCTCCATCACATCCACCAGGCGGTCGTAGAAGGAAGACGGTTTCATCCGGCCAGCGTCGTCGAACTCCAGAAACGCCTTAGGTACCGAGGACTGGTTGGGGATGGTGAACATGCGCATCCAACGGCCCAGCACACGCAGCTGGTTGACCACGTTGAACGACTGCGAGCCACCACACACCTGCAGCACCGCCAGGGTCTTGCCCTGGGTTGGACGAACCGCGCCCATGGCCAGCGGCACCCAATCGATCTGCGCCTTGAACACGGCGCTCATCGAGCCATGACGCTCGGGCGAGCACCATACCTGCCCTTCGGACCACTGCATCAGTTCGCGCAGCTCACGCACCTTTTCGTGGGAATCCGGGGCGTCATCCGGCAGTGGCAATCCCGAAGGATCGAAAATGCGGGTTTCGGCGCCGAACGTCTCCAGCAGCCGCGCGGCTTCCTGGACCATCAAGCGGCTGAATGAACGCTCGCGGGTCGATCCATACAGCAGCAGGATGCGCGGTTTGTGCGTGGAAGGATCCTTCGGTTCCAGTCGCTCCAGCGACGGCAGGTCGATCTGGTCTGGCTGGATGTTTGGCAGGTGGTCGTTCATTTCGGTCTCCATTGATCCAGGGCTTACAGCGCGCCAATGCGGGCAAGTTCGGCTTTCAGCTCGTCCTGGCTCAGTTGCGGGAAAGGCAGCGCAATAAAGGCGCGTACGCGCTCATCGATCTTTGCCAGGGTGGCCTGGAAGGCTTGTTCGATTTGCGCCTCGCTCCCGGTGACCGCCGAAGGGTCGGCCAGGCCCCAATGGGCCTTGAGCGAAGGGCCGAATAAGATCGGGCAGGCCTCGCCGGCAGCGCGGTCGCACACGGTGATGACGATGTCAGGGGGAGCGCTTTCGAAAGCATCCGATGCTTTGCTCGACAGGCCAGCGGTCGAGATGCCGGCGGCTTCCAGGGTCTGCAGTGCCCGCTCATTGACCTTGCCGCTGGGGAAGCTGCCCGAGCTCACAGCCTGCATCCCCTCGGGGGCCAGGTGATTGAACAGTGCTTCGGACAGGATGCTGCGGCAACTGTTGTGGGTGCACATGAACAAGACGTTCATCAGGTATCTCCGGTTCAAAAGCTCAGGCGCAAATCGGCGTCAGGATCAAGCACAGGCCGCCGGGCTTTGTGGCCGCGCGCCCATTTCAGCGAGGCGCAGCGCATCGGGGCTCAGCCATTGCGTGTTGGTATCGACAACGCTCTTGAGCATCACCTGCACCCATTCCGGCAAGGACGGGTTGAGGCGGTAATAGACCCACTGCCCCTGGCGCCGGTCCATGAGAATGCCGGCTTCGCGCAGTTGGGCCAGGTGCCGGGAAATTTTCGGCTGGCTCAGGTCCAGCGCGCAGGTGAGTTCACAGACGCAAAGCTCACCTTCACGGGCAATCAGCAAGGTCATCCGGGCTCGGGTTTCATCAGCCAGGCACTTGAAAACGACGGGGGGGGTCAAGGTTTCCTGCATGTGGATTCCTGGGCAATGCTTGGGCGTGAAATATCTGGAAACGCGAATATATGCCTAATCAAATATATGGTAAAGCAGATATTTCAACCTCCTTGTTTTACGGGAGCGAACGCCGATCAGCCTCTGCCAGAGCACTGAAAACGGAACGCTAGCGCTTGGCCATCAACTGCGCTAAACCCTGATTGCTTGAATAACGAAATACTCTGCGAGCCCTGTTTTGATATGCACGCAAACTATCGTGTGCTGCCGAAAACATGCGCGCCTAGTAGTTCAAGCAGCCCACGCAAGCTAATTTCATGGAGAGATAAATGCGCGTATCAAAACCACTCATCTATAGTTTTACGTTGACCGCATTCGGCTCATTTTCTCAGGTGCACGCCAACGATAACGCCTGTGAAATGTCTCATTCATTCACGCACAACGGCAGTCATACCAAGATACTGAGCGCTAGCAAAGGAACCCCCTCGCTCTACTACCGTACGAAAATGAACGTTAATACGGATGGTGCGAGCAGGTCTTATCATCCTGATGACCCTAATGGATCAAACATCGCTTACAACAACATGGCCAACGCTATTACCGCCGCCTGGAATGCCTCGGGGCAGCGGATAACCTGTGATGGAGGAAAGGCTGAAAATCGTAAAGGAAAGTGCTACGCGGAGTTCATCCAATCGTTCGAAGGGGCCCGCGACGTTGACTACAACCCCGGTAAATATCCCAGAGTTGAAACGGGCAGCATCATTCCGTGGCTTAAGACCGGCTCAATAGACTGGCCCAGACCTTGTCAGATCGCAGAGGGTACCAACAAAGGCTTTTTTGTATCTCAAACGTCGCTCAGGCTGAGCGCCGGATCTACGTGCGACCCCAGTATTTATGTGGATAGCCTTTCAATAAATGCTGTGGTTCATCCTCGCCTGACAAAATGGTCGTCCCAAGGCATCGTTACGGACGGCGGGGATCTAGTAGTTTTAAGAAACCGGAATAACGGAAAGATTGCCTATGCAATTCATGGTGACAGGGGACCGGAAGGAAAACTTGGAGAAGGCAGTATAGCCCTGACCTCCAACTTATCCGGAACGCCGGTTCTTTCGACGGACAGTTACAAGGAAATCAAGAAACTGTCCTTGGCCTCTGTTGACTACCTTGTGTTCCCGGCCAGTGACGTAGTCAGGCATTTCGGTAAAACCGAGACCATAACCCAAGACAAAATTGATCAATACGGTACCGAGATTTTTGAACAGTGGGGCGGCGTTGCCAGGCTCAATGCCTGTGCGAGTCTGTAACAACCGAATATGATTCCAGGCACGCAGGGAACGGGCGACACGACGTGAGTCGTGTCGCCCTGCCCCACTTAAACAGTAAACACAATCCGTTCCGCAGCGCTGCGCTGCCAGGTCGATTCCACTTCGCTCAAAGGAACGGCCTCGGCCTCGACGTGCAGATTCGCCGGCTTGATCGCCCGGAGCAATTGTCCAACGATCTTTACAAGGTCTTCGTTGGAGACACTTCCCAGACCACTGCCCATCATTTCCAGGCCGGAGCTGCGCAGCACGCCCGGACTCATCGGCAAGGTTGCCCCGGCCAGCGTGCCGATGTTGACGAAGCGCAGGCGCGGCGCAGCACCGCCACCACCGTGGCCGAGCAACGCGTCGAGAATGCAGGCCGCCGGTTGCCCCCAGAGGTAGTCGAGTACGACTTCGATCCCCCTGCCCTGGATTTCCTCACGAAACGCAGCGGTCAGTTGGTCGGCCGGCTGGTCCAGGCGGATGAAGTCGTCGGCGCCGAGTTCGCGCAGTTCTGCCTCCACCGCCGGGTTACGCGCGGTCGCCACGATCCGCGAGGCGCCCAGGTGCCGGGCCACCTGGATCGCCAGCCGCCCGGACGTGCCGGCAGCACCGTTGATCAACACCCGCTCGCCCGGCTTAAAGCCTGCGCGTGCCTGCAGGGCCGCCCAGGAGGACATGCCAGGGTTGGCGATCGCGGCGGCGGTGATGTCGTCGATATCATCCGGCACGGCCACGCAATTGCGCGCATCCACGGCCACGGTCTCGGCCATCGCGCCGATGGGCGCCCGGGGAAAGGCGAAGTACACGCGGCTGCCGTCTTCAAGCAGGCCGACGCCATCGGCGCCGGGCACTAACGGCAGCGTCTTGCCGCTGCTGTAGTGCTTGCCACTGGCCTGGGCACGCACCAGTTGGCTGAGCGCGGCGGCACGAACACGCACCAGGACTTCACCGGGCGCGGCGTGCGGGGCTTCGATCTCGCCGTAGCGCGGCGGTTGGTCGAAGGCGTGAACGATGGCGGCTTTCATGAACAGACTCCATTGGATTATCAAAGGTGGGCTGGAGAGCAAGGCAGCTCGCCCCATGGTTTCACAACTGCTCGCGCCAGAAAATCCCGACCACCTCGCGTAGCCCGAGCATCAGAACCAACCCACCGATAAGGCCGAAACCCAATGCAGAACGGGTGGCAAGGTTGAAATTACGCAGAAACAGCATGTGCAAAACCCTGAAAAACGAAATGAAGAGCGGACGGCGCCGGCTCGTGACCGACGCCGCCGAACTCCGTAGGGGGGAAAGACGCCACAAGGTGCGGGTAGCACCCGCGACGGCATGCGCGTCCGGTGCATGACGGTAACCAGGCCAGGCGATAAACCTGGCCTGGTCATGCCGACGTCCAGTCAGCGCAACCAACAGTCAGGAGTCAGGCCGTGTCTCCCGCCTGGCTGGCCGGCGTGGCACGCCGCGCCGGAGCGGTCTCGCGAAGCATGCTGGCGACGAGCAGCCCGAGCACTGCGCCGCCCAGCGCCAAATAGAGGGTGTACTGGATGCCATGCTGCTGCGCGATGAATCCGGCCAGGGCCGGCGCCACGCCGCCACCGAACACCTCACCGATGCCCACGACCAGCCCGGTGGCGGTGGACACCAGCGGCAGCGGCACCGACTCGCTGGTGATCGGCCCGACGGTCATGCAAATCATGCTGAAGTTGAAGAAGGTCGTCAGGAACAGCAGCACGAACAGGGTCAGCGGCTCGGCACCGGTGCGCATCAACAGGCCAATGCACAGCGCGGTCGCGACGAAGCTGCCCAGCACCACGGGCTTGCGCCCGATCCGGTCGGACAGGCCGGGCAGCACCAACTGACCGATAAAGCCGCCCAGCCCGATGGCGGACATGACAAAGCCCATCTGCTGCAGGTCCAGACGCAGGTAGTCGGTGAGGTAGTTGGGCATCATCACGCTCAGCACGAACAGGCTGGTGAGCATGCAGAACATGCCGAGGATGTTCAGCGGCACGTTGCGATAACGCAGCGCATCCAGCCAGCGACCTTGCGCCGCGCCGTCCACCGGGGTGGCGGCTGGTGCCACGCGGGTTTCCCGCAGATAGCGGTACATGAACCAGGCGAGGATGAAGCCCGGCAGCGAGACCACCACGAACACCCAGCGCCAGGAAGGCAGCACCAGCAGCAACTGGGTCGCGAGAATCGGCGCCAGGCCAAGGCCGAGGATCGGGAAGAACGCCTGCTGAATGCCAATGTTCAGCCCGCGCCGGGAGGGATGGGAGGACTCTGCCGTGGCGGCGATGGCGGTCGGGGTGAATGCCCCTTCGGAAACCCCCATGACCGCACGGATCAGTAACAGCGCGGCAACCCCGTTGGCCAACCCGGAAAAACCGGCCAGCAGGGAAAACAGCAGCACCGCCGGGATCAACACTTTGCGGCGGCCGATCCGGTCGGACAGGCGCCCCATGAAGATCGAGGAAATCCCCCAGGCGATGGCCAGGACCGCCGAGATATTGCCGAGGTCCTGATAGTCCAGTTGCAGGTCCGCCATCATCACCGGAAACAGCGGCAGGATGATGAAGCGATCCAGGCCGACCAGGCCAAAGCCCAAGGCAAGCATGGCGACGGCCATGTATTCGTAACGCGCATTCCACTTCTTGTCATTGTTGTGCATGGCATGGGTACTCGTGGCAGTGGCAGGCGATCAGAAGTACAACAGCGCTTCGATCAGGGTGGTGAGTTGCGAGCGATCCCGACCGTTGCCGTAGGGCCGGTCCTGACCGCGGGCGTCGAACCAGTCGTAACGCAGTTCCGGGCGCAAAGAGAGGTTGCTGCTGACGTCCCAGCGCAGACCGGTGGTGAGGGCGTTGAAGTCGCCGCGGCTGGTGCTGGTGGGGAACAGGATGAAACCGTCCGGGTCGCTGAAATGCTCGCCGCGAACCGAGAACGACAGGTCCGGGCGGTACTGGTAGGTCAGCACGGCATTTGCGCCCCACCAATGGGCGCCGGCAAAGCCCGGGCCGGTCACCACATCGACGGTCGAGGCCTTGCCATCACCGTCCTGACGGCCGTAGACCAGCTCGGCGCCCATCGACCAGCGCTCGTCGAACGTGTGCCAGCCATTGAGGGAGTGCTGCTGCTTGAGCTGGCCGCTGTCGGCGATCAAGCGTGAGGTCGGCGCCTGGACATCGCTGACGCTGTCGTTCTGTTCGTCGCCGACAATGAATTCGTAGTCGATCCAGGTGTTCATGTCCGGCGTGCGCCAGCGCAACGCGCCCATCAGCGACTTGCCATCGTTGTTGTCGCGCAGGTTGTTCCAGCCCTGCACCACGCCCAGCTCCAGGCCAAGGATGCCGGGGTCGCCGTCAAGCAGACGGGTGCCGACCAGCACCCCGGAGACCGTCCCCGGTTCGCTGACGAAGGCGTAGGTCTTGCTGGCAAAGGGGTTGCGGGCCTGGCGGACGTTCGGGGGAATTTCGTAGCCGAGCGCCGGGCCGAACACCCCGACCATGAAGTTGAAACCCGGGCCATAGGGGACATAGGCGGTGGCGGCGATGTTGGGGATCGCCAGGAAGCGCTCCTTGTCCCTCTGCGCTTTGCCGTTGTCGTCCTCGTTCATGCCCCAGTGCATGTCCCAGCCAAAGGTGCGGGCGAACTGCGCATTGCGCCCGTAGTTGGCCTCGAAGGTAAACCCGAAGGCGAACGCCTCGGGCTTGGGGCCGGGCAGCGGGGTGATGCGCGGCACGAAGGTGCCGTTGAGCGTCTTGTCGACGAACAGGTGCAGGCTGCCCCACTCCAGGCCTTCGTCGGACATGCCAGTGAGGGGCAGGTTGCTCAGGCCATCCTTGCGTTCGTCATGGCTGGAGCGGTTGTTGCGCACGTAGGCAATGTCCAGCAGGCCGGAAACGGTGATGCCGTAGTCACGCTCCAGACTGTCCCCGAACAGCCCCTTGAACAGGGCACCTTCTCCGGCAGCCGGCGCCTCGGCCGCATGACATTCCACCATCGCGAGGGCGGCCAGAACCGCACCAAGCGCTTTCACCTTGATGTTGTGCATCGATCTGTCTCTTGTTGTTGTTTTCAGAAAGTTGCCGCAGGGGCCACGCCCCTGCGGCAGCGGGACCTACACCTGCGCGGCGAGCGGCTGGTTCGGCCGCGGGGCTGCGCCTCGGGCGTGCTGGATCTGCAGATCGCGCCCCAGCGCCTCCAGCAACTGCGGCAACGCGGCCTGATCACTCACGCCGCCATAGAGGTAAAAGTCCGGGCGGACCACCACGCACTGCAACCCGGCCTCGGCGAGGAAGCGGTGGTACTTGCCGGACAGGTCGCGACAGGTGCCCGGCGCGCCGTCGAGGCTGAGGCGCACGCTCTGGACCTGCAGATGTTCGAGCACGGCCAGGTGTGCCGGGCTCAAGCCGGCCAACGGATCGTCGCCAATGCTCAGCAGGTGGAAACCGTGGCCGAAGACATCGTCGAAGCGCTGCTTGCGCCCCTGATGCTCGATTTCGCCATGCACGCCCAACGTGCCGGCAATGCCCAGTGCGCTGCCCGTGCGCGGATCCTTGAACACCGCGCCCTCAACCAGGCCCGGGAATGGCGGCAATGGCGGCACTTCCCCGGCGAGGAATGCGGCGTCGCGCTCGGCGGCCTTTTGCGGATCGGCCACGCAGACCACTTTGCCCATTTCCACCGAAGCGTCGATCACCGCGCGGATCTGCGGCTTGCGCTCCAGGGTGTAACTGTCCAGCAAGGTGTCGGCGCACAAACCCTTGAAGATCAGGTCCAGGCGCCAGGACAGGTTCCAGGCATCGCGGATCCCCGAGCACATGCCCTGGCCCATGAACGGTGGCATCAGGTGCGCGGCATCGCCGGCCAGCAACACCCGGCCATGGCGCCAGGTCTCGGCGATGCGCGAGCGGAACTGATAGACGGCATGGCGCACCAGCGTGGCGGTGTCCGGGGTGACCCAGGGCGCCAGCAGTTCCCAAACCTTGTCCAGGTTTTGCAGCTCTTCCAGGGTTTCGTGGGGCAGACGCATGAACTCCCAACGGCGGTAACCCGGCCCACCGGGGACCATGGTGGTCGGCCGCGCCGGATTGCACCACTGACCGATGTCCGGCACCTCCAGTTCGACGCCCGGTTTGGGTTGCAGGTCGACCACCAGCCAGTCTTCCTGGAAACCCAGGTCCTGCCAGCCGATGCCGCACTGGCGGCGGACCAGGCTGTTGGCGCCGTCGGCGCCGATCACGTAGCGGGCCCGCACCTGGCGCTGTTCGCCCGACTCGGTCTCGCCGCTGCGCGGGGTGCGCTGAACGTGGAGGTCGCAGCCTTGGGCATCCTGACTCAGCGCCAGCAGTTCCCAGCCCTGATGGATCTCGACGTCAGCGATGGCCTTGGCCCGGCGGTCGAGAATCTCTTCCAGCGCCGGCTGGTTGAACAGGTAGCCGAAGGGACCGTCACTGATCGATTCGGCGGACCAGTCGATCTCCACCAGCACTTTCCAGTCGGCGTTGAACCACTGATAGCAGGCCGACGGCTGGGAAATGTTCTTGAGCTCGTCCTCCAGGCCCATCATGCGAAACACGCGGCGAATCTCGTGATCGTGGAACACCGCGCGCGGCAGCGGGTACAGGGATTGCCAGCGCTCGTACACGGCAACGCTGTAGCCCATGCGGCCGAGGAGGATGGCGAGGGTCTGTCCGACAGGACCGTAGCCGACGATGGCGACGTCATGAATCTTGTTGTTTTCGTTCATCTGTTCTGACCTGAACCGGGTTGGTTTGGGCAAGCCGCTCCCCGCCTCCCTGAAAAACCAGGGAAGTGCCGGGGCGAAGAGCTGCGTGCGTCGCTGGAGCGCTAGCGTTCTACTGGCGCGCTGTCCGTATCGGTGTTGAGGATGAAGTACTCGGGGACACTGGGGCCCCACAGGTACAACGAGTTCTCGGGAGGGAAATCACCCGCCGGCCACTGGCTGCCGGCGTCGATGTAGTCCATGTCCGCCGAGTACTCGCAGAACGATCCCCAGGGATCGCGGATGTAGTGGAAGTAGTTCGAGCCCAGGCAATGCCGCCCGGTGCCCCACCCTTCCCGGTAACCGGCGCCGGCCATCTGCTCGGCACCGTTGCCGACATCGTCGACGCTGTCGACTTCCCAGGCAGCATGGTGGAAGCCCTTGGCGGTGCTCTTGCAGAACGCCACCAGGTGGTGATCGCAGCCATGCGGGGCGTGAGTGAAGGCGATGATGTCCTGGGAATGATCGGACAGCCGCAGCCCCAGGCCGCGGCCATAGAATTCGACAGCACGGGGAACGTCGGGGCTGAACAACAGCACATGGGACAGGCGCCGTGGGCGGACCTGGCTCACCGCGTCGCGGGTGGAAACGCCGCGTACGGCAGCTTCCGACGAGGTCAGTGGGCGCTTGCCATCGGGCATGGACTTGGCGCCGACCTTCACTTGCAGCAGATTGCCGTCAGGATCGCGGAACCAGAAGCCCTCGCCGTTGCCCTCTTCGAACCGGCCACCAGCGGCCTCGACCTGCTCGCGCAGGGCGGCGTAGTCTTCGGCGAAGCAGTTCAGGCTCAGGTAGGCCAGGCTCTTGCCCTGGCCGGGCAGCATCCGCGCCCAGCGGTGTTGATCGGCGGCCCGCAGTTCGAGGCCGTCCGGGGTCTGGTCAACATCCAGACCGAAGCAGGTAAAGAAAGCGCGCGCCTCGGCCAGCGAGGGCACAAACAGCGCGTAATGATCGATCGAATGCACACCACGGGTCGTGATAGTCATGATCGCCTCCCGTTCTTGTTCTTTCGTCGAAGCCTCGGAGCGAGAGGCTTCGATCTGGCCGGGAATGCCCGGAATCAGTCAGGCTTCGTCGACGATGGGGTTGACCAGGGTGCCGATGCCTTCGATGGACACTTCCACGACATCGCCGGCTTTCAGATAAACCTTGGGGTTCATGCCGAAACCGACGCCTGCCGGCGTGCCGCTGACGATCACGTCCCCCGCTTCCAGGGTCACCGCCTCGCTGAGGGTGGAAATGATCGTGGCCACGTCGAACAGCATGTCATCGGTATTGGCCGACTGCACCACCTTGCCGTTGACCCGGGTCTCCAGCAACAGGCCTTTGCCACCGGCCGGCAGTTCGTCCGCCGTCACCAGATCGGGGCCGAAGGCGCCGGTGTCATCGAAGTTCTTGCCGACGGTCCACTGTGGCGACTTGAACTGATACTCGCGAACCGAACCTTCGTTGAACAGCGCATAGCCGGCGACATGCTGCAACGCCTCGTCTTTCGCGATATGACGCCCGCCGCTCTTGAGCACCACGGCCATCTCGCCCTCATAGTCGAGGGTGTCGGAAACGCGTGGGCGGATCAGCGGTTTGTTGTGCGCGGTTAGGCTGCTGTTGAAGCGCGGGAACAGGGTCGGGTAGTCCGGCTGGGCGTACGGCGATTCCTTGGTGTGGTCGGCGTAGTTCAAGCCTACGCAGACGATCTTGCCGGGCCGGCTCATCAGCGACAGGTAATCCTGCTCACCGATCACCACCAGCGCACCTTGCGCCTCGGCGCCGTAGGTTGCCAGGTCCACGCCGCGAGCCAGCAACGACTCCAGCGACTCCTCGCCCAGAACCCGGACACCTTCGGTAGTGCGAACGCCCAGTACCGGGCGGCCTTGATGATGGAAACGAACGTAACGCATGGACCTCACCTCTTGTTGTAATTCGTGACGACCGCCAGGCAGCGCGGCATGACGGCTAAGCTAATCCCGAGAAAATATATCGTCAATCGAAAAATATATTTTTATCGAATTATTGATAAATACCCCGATTGTGTATGATCTTGCCCATCAGCTATCAACGGTGGTATGGCCCATGAACCAAGCCGAACGCTGGGCACAGCAGCCCGTAGCCTCGGAAAAACGCACCATGGCCTCGCAATTGGAGGCCCAGGTACGCGAAGACATCATCAATGGCCGCCTCGCGCCGGGCAGTCGTTTGCGCCTGAAGGAATTGGCCGAACACTATGACGCCGGCGTCATCCCTCTGCGCGAGGCACTGTCGCGTCTTGCCACCAGCGGTTTCGTCGCCTCGGAAGACCAGAAAGGATTCAGTGTCGGGCGTATATCCGCCGAAGAAATCCTCGATATCACCCGCACCCGCCTGCTCATCGAGTGCCAGGCGCTGGCGGAGTCCATTCGCCAGGGTGACCTGGAATGGGAAAGCCAATTGATCGCTGCCCATCACCGCCTCGACCGCCTGCCCATCATCGAAGGCCCCGAGCGGTTGATGAAGCCGGAGTGGGAAAAGGCCCATGAAGTCTTTCACCAGACGCTGATTGCGAACTGCCGTTCGCCCTGGCTGCTGCGCCTGTCGCACATGCTGCGCGACCAGACCGCACGCTACCGCATGCTCTCGGTGCATTACGAAAGTGGCGACAAACGCGATGTCCCGGGCGAACACCGCGCCTTGCTGGAGGCCGCCCTGGCCCGCGATGTCGACAAGGCGTGCGCGCTGCTCGCCGAGCATTACCAGACCACCACGCGCAATGTGCTCACTCATCAGGCGCTGCAGGGCTGATTGCCAGGTTCGCATCCGGTGCAGCCGAGGGCGTTATCCACTCCTCATGACGGATAACGCCGCCCTCAGTCCCAGCTAAGTTTCGTGCCGTACCTTTTCTCCTGCGCCGATCAGCGCGCAGTCAGGAGAGGTGCCCCAGATGAATGCCACAGCAGCCCGTTGGCTGAACAAAGTGCCCGAGGTGACGCTGTCATTTTGGGTCATCAAGATCTTGTCCACGACCGTCGGCGAAACCGGCGCCGACTTTCTTGCGGTCGATGCCGGCTTCGGCGCCGGGCCAACCAGCATTGGCATGGCGACGCTGCTTGCAATCGCCCTGTTCTGCCAACTGCGTACCAAGGCCTACACGCCCTGGATCTATTGGTTGACCGTGGTGCTAGTGAGCATTGTCGGCACGCAGATAACGGACATTCTCACCGACAACCTGGACGTCAGTCTGTACATCAGTACCGCCGTCTTTTCCGTACTGCTGGTGATCAACTTCCTGGTCTGGTACCGGATGGAGCACAGCCTGTCGATTCGCGAAATCGTCACCCCGCGACGTGAGCTGTTCTATTGGGCCACGGTGCTCTGCACCTTCGCATTGGGCACCGCCGCCGGTGATCTGGCCACCGAGGCTCTGGGCCTGGGCTTCACCCTCGGCGCAATGATCTTCGCTGCATTGATCGCGGGCACGCTGATCGCCTGGCGTCTGGGCGCCAATACCGTGCTGATGTTCTGGATCGCCTACATCCTTACCCGCCCTTTCGGCGCCTCTCTCGGCGACTTGCTGACCCAGGCCAAGACCTATGGCGGCCTGGGCATGGGGGCCACCTGGACCAGTGCAATCTTCCTCTGCGTCATTGTGCTGCTGGTGACCGTCGCCCAGATCAGCGTTGGCAATCGCAAATCCATTGCGTAATAAATCATCAAGGGACATCACCATGAACCACGTACACAAGCTTGTTCGTCACGTTGCCATCGTCTCGTCGATCGTGTTGCTGAGCATCGCCGCCGGCTGTTCGAAACCTGCCGACAAACAGGCCGCAACTGCTGGGGATTCAGTAACGACCCAGCACCAGACGGGCTCAAAACTGGGCGATCTGTCGGCGTTCCGCAGCATCGCCGCCGACGTCAGCGCCTTGGTCAATAACAACGACCTGCCAGGTGCGAAAACCCGGATCAAGGATCTGGAAACCACCTGGGACTCCGCCGAAGCCGGGATCAAGCCACGCGCAGCGAGCGACTGGCATGTGCTGGACAAAGCCATCGACCACGCCCTTGATGCGTTGCGCAGCAGCAACCCGAACCTCAGCGACTGCAAGGCGGCCATGGATAACCTGATGCAAGCCTTTGACTCGATGAACGGCAAACCCTGACGCCGACAGCGGACAAACCGCTGCCAAGGTGCTTCACTACAGGCGCGACGGTCTCCCCCTCGCGCCTCATTTCTATCGGAGCGGGTCATGCGGATATTGCTGGTCGAGGACGACCCGATGATTGGCGACGCCATCCAGCGCGCACTCACCGATGCGAGCTATGCCGCCGACTGGGTGAAGAACGGTCTCACCGGCCTGGCCTCGCTCGACACTCATCATTACGACCTGGTGCTGCTGGACCTGGGGCTGCCCGGCAAGGATGGCCTGGAGGTACTGAGCAGTATCCGCGCGCGCGACAACCCCGTGCCGTTGCTCATCATCACTGCGCGAGACAGCCTTGATGACCGGCTGCGCGGACTCGATGGCGGCGCCGACGACTACCTGCTCAAGCCCTTCGCCATGGCCGAGTTGCTGGCGCGCATGCGCGCGGTCCTGCGGCGCAAGGGTGGAAGCGCAGTCCCCGTGCTTGGCAACGGCGTGGTGTCCCTGGACCTGGTGTCAAAAGAGGCCAGCACCAACGAACAGCCCGCGGTGCCCCTCTCCAATCGCGAGTTCGCCCTGCTGCAAGCGTTGTTGATCCGCCCGGGCGCCATTCTCTCGCGCAGCGACCTCGAAGAGCGTCTCTATGGCTGGGGCAATGAGGTGGAGAGCAACGCCATCGAATTCCTGATTCACTCGCTGCGACGCAAGCTGGGGAGTCAGGTAATCAAGAACGTCAGGGGTCTGGGATGGATGGTTTCAAAAAGCGTTTGAGGGAGTCGGTTCAGCTCAGGCTGTCGCTGGTGCTGTCACTGGCGATCCTGCTGGTGGCGGTGGTCGCCAGCATTTTTGCGTTCGTTTCCGCCCTGGACGAAGCCCACGAACAGCAAGACGAGACCCTGCGTCAGGTCGCCGTACTGTTTGACCGCCAGCACATGACGCTGCAGTACCCCGAGGGCAAGGCCATCGAAGGTGATGATGAAGAATCCCGGGTGATCATCCAGTACCTGGCCGATGGCAAGCAATCCAGCGCCACCACGGATGAGCTCATGCCGTTACCGTTCCCCACCACCCTCGCCGATGGTCTCTCCACGGTGGACGTCGCCGGCGAGGCCTTTCGCGTGCTGGTCAGGACCACCGCACGCGGCGAGCGGATTGCCGTAGCCCAGGAAATCGATGCCCGTAACAAAGAGGCCCGCGAAAGCGCCTGGCGCAGTTTGCTGCCTTTTCTGATCTTGTTACCCGTTCTGCTGCTGGTGGTCGGCGATCTGGTGCGCAAGCTTTTTCGTCCCATCGCAGCCCTTGCCGCAGAAGTCGACCAGCGTGCCGAGCAAGAACTCCACCCACTGGACGAACAGCACCTGCCCACTGAAATCAGGCCCTTCGTGATCGCTATCAACCGCCTGCTGGAACGGGTTGCGCAATCCATGGAGACCCAGCGGCGCTTCGTTGCCGATGCGGCGCACGAACTGCGCTCGCCCATGACGGCGCTGTCGTTGCAGGCCGAGCGCCTGGACGCCGCCGAGATGCCGGAAGCGGCCCGGGAACGGTTGTTGCCGCTGTCCCGAGGCATTGAGCGCGCAAGGAAACTGATCGACCAACTGTTGACCCTGGCGGCGGCGCAATCGGCCTTGAACCACCCGGTAGTCGCTGTTTCAGTGCATGACATCTATCGCCGCGCCCTGGAGGACCTCTGGCCGCTCGCCGAGCGCAAACACCTGGATGTAGGGGTCGAGGGGGCCGAGGACGTGCACGTCCTCATCAATGAAATGGACCTGCTGACGCTGGTCAAGAACCTGCTGGACAACGCAATCCGCCATACCCCTGACGGCGGACGAATCGATCTTTCGGTGCAACGGACACAGGCAACCGCACGGCTGCAAATCAAGGACTCCGGTCCAGGCATCGCAGTGGCCGAACAAGAACGTGTATTCGACCCGTTCTATCGCAGCCTGGAGTCGGCTGAAACCGGCTCGGGGCTCGGACTTGCAATCGTCAAGGCCATCACCGACCGCAGCGGAGCCCGGATCGAAATCGGTTTCTCGGATGAACAGCAGCAGCGTGGGCTGTATGTTTCGGTCTGGCTAAGGACTGCAGCGCACTGACGTTCAGCCCCCGCCGCCTCTCAAGTTGCGTGTTGCATTGCCGAATCGACCGCCTCGATGAGTATGTCTGCATGCTCAGTCGTAAACGTCAAAAGCGGTCGAACCTTGAGGACGTTTTCAAGCGGGCCGGCTGCGCTGATCAGCACGCCGTTCTCGCGCATGTGGTTGACAACCCGTCGAGCCTGTTCGGCTGCCGGTCGTTTGCTGCTGCGGTCGGTGACAAGCTCTATACCGATAAAGAGTCCGGCTCCTCTGACATCGCCGATAATCTCGTGCCGCGCCGAAAGCCTGGTCAGCCCCTCCAGCAAGTACTTGCCGATGTCATGCGAGCGCTGCTGCAACTGGTCCTGCTGGATGACATCCAATACCGCTTTACCGGCGGCACACGACACCGGGTTACCGCCGAATGTATTGAAATACCGCATGTTCTTCCCGAAGTGATCGACCACCTCGGATCGCCCGACGATACCGGCAATCGGCTGACCATTACCCATTGGCTTGCCAAGCGTGACGATATCCGGCCGCACATCATGTCGAGTGAAGCCCCACATATTCAGGCCGGTACGAGCAAAGCCAGGCTGTACTTCGTCGGCGATGTACAACATGCCTTCGGCTTGGGCCAATGCAATGCCCTCGGCAAGAAAGCCCTCGGGCCCGGTCAGAACGCCGTCGCTGGAGAAGATGCCATCGAGCATGATTGCGGCCGGTCGGATGCCGTGCTTTTTCATGTCATCGATCGCTGCTCGCACATCAGCGGCGAATATCGAGGCAACATTGTCGGCGCCCAGACGGTATGCATCTGGCGCACGTACTGTGCGCACATGCTCGGGCAACACGATGCAAGGTCCAAGCGATGGCGAGAGTTCAGCGATATCCCCGGTCACACCGTGATAGGCAAACCGGGTGATGATTACGCCGGTACCGCCGGTGTACTGTCTGGCGATGCGAAGTGCGAGGTCATTCGCTTCGCTGCCCGTGCAGGTGAACATGACCCGATCCAGATCATCGGAGAAGGTCCCCAGCAGTTGCTCGGCATAATCGAGAATGCCTTCCTGCAGGTAACGGGTATGGGTGTTGAGTTGCAGCGACTGGCGGTACATGGCCTCCACTACCTGCGGGTGGCAGTGACCGATGGAGGCAACGTTGTTGTAGGCATCGAGGTATCGACGCCCTTGTTCATCGAAGAGCCAGACACCTTCGCCGCGAACGGTGTGCAGCGGCCGCTCGTAGAACAGGCGATAGGCCGGACCTAGCAAGCGCTCTCTGCGCTCGATAAGGCGCCGTTCGGTTTCTGACAGTCGGGTTGCATCTTCTGAAGTAAATCCATTGATCATGCTCATGCTTTAATCGTCCGGACACATGCCAAAGAAATTCGATCTTCAATTTCCGATCGGGATAGAGCCGACAGCGCTTTTATATTCGCCCATGCACGCTGAGAGTTGCGGTGAATATACGCACGGTTATCAGGGTGCAATTGAGCACGCCACGAATTGATGCAGAGCGCCAACGCCAGACGCGTGCTCAGCAGCTCGGGAAGTAGCGTCAACTCTTCATTGGTCAGTGGATTAAGCTGATGATACGAGGCGATCACATCAAGGGCAGGATCCAGAACATCACCTCGTTGACCCAGGTGATAAGAAGCAGCGACGGCGATTTCATTAACGAGCGGCGCAAAAACCATGTCGCCGAAATCCAGGATATTTCGCAGGATATCGGGGTTCTCGGCATCGACAATAATGTTGTGCGGGTTCATGTCATTGTGAATAACCTGCTTGCGAAGGCGAGATAGCCTTGGCAACACGAGCGTCTCGAATTGATCGAGACTTCGCTCGACGATGCTTCGCCCTCCCTGGTCCTCGATGTGAACCAGCAGCGGTCGAAGATGCTCGGCATGTTGCATGTCCCACAGCAAAGCATGTCCGGCCGCGGGGTGATTGAAGCCCTCCAGCGCCAGGTCGAGCCGGGCAAGGGACTGCCCAATCACCTTTCTGAACGCCGTGGTCGTGCTCTCTACCTTATGAAGCGGAATGCCATCCACGAAGGACAGGAGACGGGCCAGCATGCGTTGGCCATCCACCTCAACGGCGGTGGCGTACTCGCCGGTTAACGACCGCTGCACCCGCTGCACCGGCAACTCGGGATCACGCAGCTCAATCCGTCTCATTGCCTGGTTTTGGAAGTCGACGACGTCGGGATTCTCAAGCGGGTGAGAAAGCTTGAACAGGCGGGAAGAGCCATCGTCGAGCATTACGCGGAAATTCAGGTCGCGCTCGCCGCCCAACTTTTCGAGTCTGCCGCTTAAACCATAATGTCGCTCGAGTATTTCGCACGCCTGCGCATCGCTAACGTGAGCAGGAGCGATTTCCAGCAAGCTGTCATCAATAGATAAATTCTCAAGCGGCATAACTCACACCCTCTTCCGACTTACAATTGGCGCCCCCAACCAGGCAGGCGCCATCAATCACTTATTAACCCAAGCGTTGAAACGCTCTTCCAGGTCTTCACCGTGATCAATCCAGAACTCCGCGTCGGTCGCACGGGCATTCTTCAGATTGTCGGGAGCCGTTGGAAGCTTTTCACCAATCTTCTTGTCCACCAGATCCATCGCATTTTTGTTGCTGGGACCATAGGGAATCGCTTCGACGAAGTTTTTCTGCTGAACAGGCTGGCTGGCAAAGGCGATGAAGTTCTCTGCCAGTTCCTTTTTCTTGGTGCCTTTGACAATCGCCCAGTGGTCGAGGTCGTAGAGGCTGCCGTTCCATTGCATTGCGAACGACTGGCCTTCGTCCTGTGCAGAGGTAACGCGACCGTTATAGGCCGATGTCATGACCACATCGCCAGCCGCCAGCCACTGCAAGGGCTGGGCGCCAGAATCCCACCATTGAATGTTGGATTTGATCTCATCCAGCTTCTTGAACGCGCGCTTGATTCCCTCTTCAGTGCCAAGCACTTTGTACAGATCCTGGTTGGCAACGCCATCGGCAAGCAAGGCAAATTCCATGGTGAACTTGGCGCCGCGCCGCAGGCCACGCTTTCCTGGAATTTTTTTCACATCCCAGAAATCAGCCCAACTCTGCGGGACAGAGGCAACTTTCTTGGGATCGTACGTCAGTACGGTCGACCAGATGAAAATGCCCACGCCACAGTCACTGACTGCCGCCGGTATGAAGTCTTCTTTCTTTCCAATTCGATCCCAGTCCAAAGGCTCGAACAGCCCCTCACTACAGCCGCGAATAAGCTCCGGTGATTCAACCTCGATGACATCCCAAGTGGTTGTGCCGGTGTCGGCCATCACTTTGATTTTTGCCATCTCACCGTTGTAGTCATCGGCCGTGATGGTCACGCCGTTTTTCGCGGTGAAGGGTTGATAGAAGGTTTTTTCCTGGGCCTGGCGGTTGTTGCCACCAAACGAAACCACGGTGAGTTTTTCAGCGGCGTTCAACGGTCCTGCGAGTGCTCCAAGCACCAGTACAGCTGCGATTTTTATGTTCATGCGTCTCTCCAGGTGAGCTACGGGGTCGTGGGCAGCATCAAGGGATGGCAGTTTTTTTGTAGTGGCAGCAACAGGTCGAGCAAGACGCTTCCTTATTGATGGAAATACGTCTCCCCCCGGCTATAGGGGTGAGCCATTAAACCACAATAAAAATATGATGCATCATATTTTTAAGCTACGCTTGGCCCTACCAGCCAAAGGGATCGCACCATGACCGACCAACGTACCTTGCTTCTCACCGGCGCAAGCCGCGGTATTGGCCACGCCACCGTGAAGCATTTCAATGCTGCGGGATGGCGGGTGTTCACAGCCTCCAGACAGGACCTGGGCGAAGGTTGTCCCTGGGCGGAGGGTCTGGCCAATCACATCCATCTTGATTTGGGGAGTGTTGAGGACGTCCAGAGAATGCTTCCCGAGATTCGCGAGAAGCTCGGCGGCAGACTGGATGCGCTCGTCAACAATGCCGGGATCTCTCCAAAAGGCGCGAATGGCGAACGCCTTGGCGTTCTGGAGTCCGACTACGCCACCTGGCTGAATGTGTTCAACGTCAACCTGTTCTCGACGGCCCTGCTGGCTCAGGGCCTTTTCGCAGAATTGAAAGCGGCGAAAGGCTCGGTGATCAACGTCACCTCCATCGCCGGTTCCCGCGTCCACCCTTTCGCTGGCGTCGCGTACGCCTGCTCAAAGGCTGCTCTGTCGGCGCTGACGCGGGAAATGGCGCATGACTTCGGCGCTCATGGCGTCCGGGTGAACGCTATCGCGCCAGGGGAGATTGACACCTCGATCCTGTCTGCCGGCACGGAGCTTATCGTTGAGCGATCCATCCCGATGAAACGAATGGGCAAACCGGAGGAAGTCGCGGCTCTGATTCACTTCCTGTGTACCCATGGCGCCTCTTATGTGAATGGCGCCGAGATACACGTGAATGGTGGGCAACATGTTTGAGTTATCCGATACTCTGTCCGGGAAGGTCTCCCACCCCATTCGGGCACGTGTCGCACACGAGTAAGCAATGAATTACCCCATCGAGAATCTGAAGCACTCCTATCTGGGCAGCGGTATCTATGGCCTGCTGCGAGAGGCTTTGATCACTGGTCGCTTCAAACCCAATGACAGATTGCGCATTCGCGATCTGGCCGAGCAACTGGGCACCAGTGTCACACCTGTCCGCGACGCAATCCTGCAGCTCGCCAAAGAACAGGCTTTGATTCTCAAAACCCCGAGAGACATACGGGTGCCAATGCTGACCTCCAGGCAATACCTGGAGATTCGAAGCATCCGCCTGTCGCTGGAAGGATTGGCGGCAGAAACTGCGGCGTCACTTGTTACGCCGCAGCAACTGGAGCAATTGGAAACCTGTATTCAAAGTAATCTCGCGGCCATCCAGGACAACAATCTGGCCTCAGCCCTCACCCACAATCATGAATTCCACTACGCCCTGACGCAGATCGCTGACATGCCAGTGCTGTCCGGTCTGCTGGATGGTTTGTGGATGCGTACGGGACCGTTGATTGCCAGTGCCTACGGGAGCTTCAACGAGCGCATGGCCATTGATCACCACTGGGATGTGCTTTCGGCGCTGAAGAAAAAGGATGGTGTGGCCGCGAGAGAAGCAATCTGTAGTGACATTCTGGATGGAAGTCAGAAAATGCTGGAGTACGTCCAGCTTGAGCATGATTGAGGGACTAGCTCACTGGCGTCAGTGAGTGAGTAAGCAGTGGCTCCACTATGGCCCTATGGCGGTTGTTCCCCAAGGGCCACTGTCGAACGAAAAAACTGGACCGGTTAACCGGTCCAGTTTTTTTCTGTGGCGTGATTAGCGGCGAATCAGAAAGTACCGCGCAGGGTAAGGGCAAAGTTGCGTGGCGCGCCGTACCAGTTGCCGTACGAACTGGACTCTACGGTCTGGTAGTACTTCTTGTCGAAGAGGTTGTTGGCATTGACGGCAGCCGTCCAGTTCTTGTCGATACGGTACTCGACCAGACTGTTCCAGACCGCGTAGCCAGGCTGGATGTAGTTGTAGTCGTCGACCGCATCGCTGAGCGAGCCGTCGGCCAGGCGACGCTGCACCGAGCCACTGACGTAGTTGGCGCTCTGAATGGTGGCGCCAAGTCCGACCTTGAAGCGCTCCAGCTCGCCTGGCAGTTGGTACGTGGTGAAGAACTTGAACAGGTGCTTTGGCGTCTGGGTGCTGGCCGGCTTGTTCTGGTTGGCAGAGTTGGCGGCGTTGGTCTGACGGTTGATGTTGAACGTATAGCCTGCACTGATCATCCACCCCGGCAACAGCTCACCACTGACTTCGGTATCGACACCCTTGCTGATGATCTCGCCGGAAGCGCTGTAGCAGCAGTTGTTCTGGTTGCCGGCAGGGCCTGAACCATAGAAGTCCACGATGGCTTCGTTCTCGCGCTTGATGTAGTACAGCGCGGAAGAGATGTTCAGACGACCATTGAACAACTCACCCTTGGTACCGAATTCGTAGGTGTTGCCGGTGATGGCCTTGAGTGGGGTGAAGGTGTTGTCGATGAACTCGGTCTGTGGCTTGTAGATTTCCGCATAGCTGGTGTACAGCGACCATTCGTTGCCCAGGTCGTAAACCAAGCCACCGTAAGGCGTGATAATCCCGCTTTCCTTGCCGCCACGTGTCGTGTCGCCATCGACTGACGGTACGAGAACCTGGTTGAAGCCGTTGTAGTCGGTGTAACGCGCACCAATGATCAGTTTCAACGGATCAGCCAATTGCGCCTTGAGTGTCGTGTAGACGCCGGTTTTACGCGCCACCCACGACGGGGTGTCGTAGTACAGCGGCGGGGTCGCGCCTTTGGGCATCGATGTGATGTCCGAGTAGGGATCGACCGCAGGCGCCGAAGCGAAGTCGCTGTGGTCGGTGTAGGTGCGGCGGCTCTGGGTGTAGTCGCTGCCCACGATCCATTCATGAGTGCGGCCAAACGCATCGAACTTGCCGTCGAAGTTGACGTCCAGCAGGTCCTGATTGTTGGAGTAGTCACGCACGAAGTGCTGGAACGTACCGCCGTTGGTCACGGTCGGGTCGATCGGCCCTTCCAGTTGACCGAGGTCCGCATGGCTGTCGAATTTGCTCTTGGTGTAGCTGGTGTTGAACTTCCAGTCGTCGTTGATCTGGTGTTGCAGCTTGAAGAAGCCTTCGGTCTTTTTGAAGTTGCCGGTGGACCAGTCTGCGCTGGTGGAGGTGTGGCGGCTCAGCTTCAGCGGATCACCGGTGACATAGCGTGGCAGGCCTTCGTCCCAGTAACCGTCGATGTCGCGCCATTCGTAGCTGCCACCCACGGTCACCAGTGTGTCCGGCGTGACGTCGGCTTCTACGGTCCCGAAAACCACGTGCTTTTCGCTGCCGTAGTTGTCGTAGAACGCTTTCTTGTCCTCATACGCCATTGCCAAGCGACCGCGCAGTTTGCCGTCAAAGCCCATGGGGCCGGTGACATCGACTTCCTGGCGATAGTTGTCCCAGCTCCCGGCGGAGCTCTGCACGATGACCTGGTTGTGGTCCAGCGCGCGCTTGCGGACCAGATTGATGGTGCCACCCGGATCACCGGTGCCGCCGTACAGGCCATCGGAGCCGCGCAACACCTCGACGTGGTCATAGGGCAGCATGTCCGGCAGGCTGTCGTAGCTTTGTTGGCGAAGGCCGGCGGCACCGCCGTCGGTCTGCACGTTGGTCAGTGCGAAACCGCGGGAGAAAATGCTGGTGTTTGCGTCGTTGCCGCCCGTCAGCGTGATGCCGGTGATTTGATCCAGAGTGTCCCGAAGGGTATCCAGACGCTGGTCCTTGAGGCGCTGTTGGGTCATGACGGTGACGGACTGCGGAATCTCACGCAGGCTTTGCTCGGTCTTGCCGCCGACCTGCGCCGCACCCGTGGTGTATGAGCCATTGTTCTCGGTCATCTCGCCCAGCGTGGCTACACCCACCACGTTAGTTGGCGACAGGGCGATACCGCCACCCTCGACATGTTCAGGAACCGGCACCAACTGATACCCACCATCGCTCAGGGCTTGGGCCTGCAAGCCGGTGCCGAGGAGTATCAGGTTCAATGCCTGGTCGATACGGTAATGGCCGCGCAACCCCTGGCTGTGCTTTGCGGCCAGATCGGCTGGGTTGAAGACGATATTCAGGCCGGTGACCCGACTGAGTTCGGTCAAGGCAGCATCCATCGAACCGGCAGGAACGTATAGATCATAAGCCGAGCCGGTCGGAGAGGGATCGGCAGCATTGGCGCTCGACAGAGTGGCGAGACCAAGCCCCAGACAGATGACTGCCTGGCGAACAGCGATACGCAAAGATGAGTGGTGGGTCACGATAAATCTCAAGGAAAGATGGAGGGGTCTGATCTGTATGCCGGGCCAGATCTGAATTCCCCTCACGGTCCGAGACTTTTTTGCTGGCTTGGGTCAGGCGCTTAGGCGCACCCAATAGCGTGTCATCGAATGAAGCTGCAAACCGTGGGCCTGTGCCAGGAATGCCAAGGTGGCATCGGTATTTTTCAAGTTGAAGTTGCCGCTGATGGAGCGTTGGGCAATGTTTGGCTCACACCCCAAATACCCTGCGCGATAGCGGCCGAGTTCACTCAGCACATCGGCCAGGGGCATGTCGCGTGCGACCAGTAAATCGTCTCTCCACGTGGCGGCCTCTTGCGCAGTGCCGGGTCGTCGCTGAACGTCGAATCTGCTCAGTTCCCAGATTTCCCCCACATGGGCGGTGGCAGCGTCACCTGTTTCCGGTTGCATGCGCACCGCGCCTTCGGTGACACCGAGGCGGCAGGTCAGCTCATAAAGACGCACGTTGAAACGCGTACCCAATGCCTCGAATTGGCCAAGGGAGGTGGTCACGCGCAGGGGGCGATGGTGAGGGGCGGCGGGATCTTTGCCGCTGATGAGATAGAGCTCGCCGCGCAGCAGTTCGATATCGCGAACCTGCGTGTCAAAGCGCACCCGCACGGCGCTGTCGGTATTGAGCTCGAGAAGACTGCCATCCGCCAGCGTCCACTGACGGCGCTCTCCGACCTGCGTGTCGAAATCGGCCATCAGACGTTGCCACGGCTTGGTTGCGTGAGTGGTCCAGGCCGTTATCCCCGTCGCACTGAGCAACGACAGCAGCTTTATCATCTGACGCCGCTGCAGGCGGGTCTCTGGCAGCTTTTCCAGAGTCTTGCGGGTAAGGCTGGCAGGCACTGCGTCGAACCGCCCGCCCAGGCTCTGCATGCGGGCCCATGCCAGACGATGTGTTTCAGCAGCGGCCAGCCAGCGCTCAAATGCCTGGAGGGTTGCGTCATCCGCCTGGCTGTACGTCACCCGTATCGACCACTCGATTGCCTGATCCACCACCTTGGCCGGTAACGACGTCAACGCGGCCTCGGTCATTGGCTATCCTCGAATTCCAGCCGGTAGCAATGGCGCAGTGCCTTGGCGATATCGCGCTCCACGGTGGCCAGCGAAACGGCGAGCCGTTCGGCAATCTGCGGACAAGACATGCCATCCAGTTTTGCCATGAGAAACGCAGTGCGGGCGCGCTCAGGCAGTTCATCCAGAAGCCGGTCAATCGCCACCAGCGCCTCAATGGCCAGCGAGCTGATCTCCGGCGACGGTACATGTGCCTCGGGCAATTGGGCCAAGGTTTCCAACCATGCACGCTCGATATCGCGATGACGCCAAAGGTCGATGACCAGGCCCCTGGCGATGGTGCGCAGGTAGGGGCGCGGCTCACATATTGCTTGCAATTGGCGACGCTGCATCACACGGACGAAGGTGTCTTGGGCGAGATCCGCAGCATCTTCCGCATTTTTCAGGCGATGACGAAGCCAGCCTTGCAGCCAGCCGTGATGGCTGACGTAGATGTCTTCAATTGAATTAGCGCCGGGCATGCTGATCCTTCCGATGCAAGTCTTTAATGATAATATTTCCTATTATCACCTGCTGTGTGCGAAAGAAACTAGGGGGCGACTGAAAAGGTTGGTATGTCTTGCAGCGTCGATCTTATGCGCGGCTCGATCAAAGCGACCGAGCCCCAGCCACGGCAACACCTGATTCATTTCAATCAGAAAGAACACGTCGCTCATCGACGTCCGTCAGCCCCCCGCGCTATTCCCCTTGCTCGAAACACTCCCTGAGCCTGCGCCTCATCACCTTCCCGCTCGCGGTCTTGGGCAAATCGTCCACAAACATGAAACTCCGTGGGACCTTGTACGCCGCCAGCCGCTCGCGGCAATGCTGCTCCAACGTCCCCGGTTCGACCTCAATGCCTTGGCGCCTGACGATATAGGCCTTCGCCAACTCCCCCTTGCTCGCATCGGGGACGCTCCCGACCGCCACCATCGCCACCCCCGGATGCTCGCTGATGACCCGTTCCAGTTCGGCGGGGTAGATGTTGAAGCCGGCGGTGATGATCATGTCCTTGAGCCGGTCGACAACGAAGATGAACCCGTCTTCGTCGATGCGGGCGAGGTCTCCGGTATGCAGCCAGCCCTGCGTACCGAGCACTTCGCGGGTCGCTTCGGGGCGGCTGTGGTATCCCGTCATCACGATGGGGCCGCGCATCTGCAACTCACCAACGACTCCGGGCGCGGCCACTGTCTCTCCGGTTGCTGGGTCGACGATCCGGGCCTGCTGGTGGGGCAAGGGAATGCCAATGGAACCCAGGCGCCGCGGCCCATACAGCGAATGGGTCGCGCCCAGGCCGCCCAGTTCGGTCATGCCCCAGAGTTCGAGCAGGCGGCAGCCGAAGCGGGCTTCGACCTGCTCCATCTTCGCCTCGGGCATGGTCTGGCCACCGACGGTGCAACGGGTCAGGGATGACAGGTCGAAGTCCGCCAAGCGCGGGTGGTCGAGCAGGTAGTGGTACATGGTAGGCACGCCGTCGAACAGGGTGGCGCGCCAGGTCTGGATGCTGTGCAGGATGGCCTCGGCGTCGAACTGCCGATGCAGGACGAGCGTCATGCCGTAGCCCATGGCGGCATTCATCACGACGTTGCCATAGACGTGGGACAGCGGCAGCGCGCTGACCACCACGTCGCCCGGGTTGCGCACATGCAAAGTCGCCGTCATGGCCACGTTCATCAGGATCGACCGGTGGCTGAGCACCGCTCCCTTGGGATGTCCCGTGGTGCCTGAGGTGTAGCCGATGGTCGAGACGTCGTCAGGACCGATCCCGGCACGCGGATAGTCGCCCAGGCCCGAGGTCTGCTCCAGCAACCGCTCCAGGTGGAGCGCACCGCCCAGCGGCACGCCGTCGAACTGGATGTAATCGCGCACGCCGGTCGCGCCAGCCTGCGCCTGGAGCCCGGCGATCTTCTCGGCGCTGCCGAACACCGCCACCGCGCCACAGTCGGCGATGGCAAACGCGGCCTCGGACGGCGTCAGCATGAGGTTGAGCGGATTGACCACCGCACCGGCCTTGAGAATGCCGAAGTAGGCGATGATCCACTCCGGGCAGTTCGGCGAGTACAGCGAGACCACCGCTCCCCTGCTCACGCCCCTGTCGATCAATGCCTGGGCAACGAGACTCGACCGGTGATCGAGCTGGGCAAAACTCCAGGTTCGGCCCTCGAACACCAGTGCGGTCTTGTCGCCGAAACGCCGCGCTGCCTGAGCGATCAGCGCGCCAATGGATGCTTGCATGGTGCGCCTCCCTCAGTGGCCGGCTTTCTGCAGAACGGTCTGCACATTGGTGTACTCCGCCAGCCCGTGCAGCGAGTTCTCGATGCCCAGCCCCGAAGTCTTGTGACCGCCGAACGCGATGTGCGGGGAAAACTGATGGGCATGGTTGATCCACACGGTGCCCGCCTCCAGGCGCCTGGCAATCCGCTGGGCCTGTTCCAGATCCCGTGACCAGACAGTGGCGGCCAGGCCGTACTCCGTGCCATTGGCGCGGCGGATCACGTCCTCGGTGTCGTTGAATTTCAGCAGCGGCAGCACCGGGCCGAAGGCTTCTTCGGTGACGCAGCGCGCGTCTTCAGGTGGGTTGTCGACAAGGGTGACCGGGATGAAGTAGCCGCGCTCGGCAGTGACCTCGCCGCCAATCAGGAAGTGCTGCTCGTTGGCCTGGCAGTCGCGCAGCAGGCCTTTGACTTTTTCGAACTGCATGCGGTTCTGCAGGGGGCCGAGCTCGACACCGGGCTCGGTGCCGTTACCCATTTTCACTGTGCGGGCATACGCCACCAGTTCACGGGCGACGTCGTCGTACACGGCCTCATGGACATACAGGCGCTTGCACGCCACACAGAACTGGGCACTGTTGGAGAACGCCGCCCAGAACAGGTCCTTGGCGATGGCTTTGGCGTCGACATCGGCCAGCACGATAGCGGGATCGTTGCCACCCAGTTCCAGGGTCAGGCGCTTGATGTTCACCGAGGCACTCTGCATCACTCGCTGGCCGGTGGCGGTGGAACCGGTGAAGGAGATCTTGCCGATGCCCGGGTGCTCGGTGATCCACTGCCCCAGCTCGTTGCCGCCGGACAGCACGTTGAGCACACCCGGCGGCAGGATGTCATTGGCCAGTTCACCCAGCAGCAGCGTGCACAGCGGCGTGAACGGCGACGGCTTGAGCACCATGGTGTTGCCGGCAACCAGCGCGGGAGCGATCTTCCAGATGGCCAGGAGGATAGGGAAGTTCCACGGCGTGATGGCACCGATCACGCCGATGGGCACATGGCGCGATACCACTTGCTCGTCACCGTCCTGATGGATCACCTGATCTTCGAGGGACTGGGTGGCGATCTCCCGGCACCAGTGGATCGCCCCGCCGATCTCCCATTCGGCGCCGCTGCGGGCCTTGCCCTGCTCAGTGATCAACAGCTCGACGAAACGGTCATGGTGCTTTTCCAGGGCATCGCCCAACGCGCTGACCCGGCGTTGGCGCTCGGCCAGCGGCGTGTCGCGCCAGCGTGCAAACGCCGCCTGTGCGGCCTGCACGGCCTCGTCCAGGTGCGCTCTGGTCGCCAGCGGGAAAGCGCAGATGACGGTTTCGGTGGCAGGGTTGATCGCAGTGCCCGTTTCAGCGCTGCGAACCAGGCGTCCGTTGATGGACAGTGCGAAATCCAGGGCTTTCATCGAGATCTCCCGGGCCTTTGGCCGTTGTTCTTGTTAGAGATTCGGAGATAGCAAGCGCTGCGCCAATATCGACAAAAAGGCCGCAGGGCACGGATTCCGGTGCTCTGCGGCCTTGTCAGGGAAAAACCTGCGCCCCGCGGCTGTCGCAGAGCGGGACGGGGCAGCGTTCGCGACTGTCGCGTTTCAGGACTTGGACAGGCGCTGCAGGTTGCGATAGAGGGTCGACCGGGACACGCCAAGGGCCTTGGCCGCCGCGCTGACATTGCCGTTGTGTGCGGCCAGGCTGCTTGCCACCCATTCTTCCTTGAGGTGGGACAGCGATGTGCCCGACGCGGGCGAAACCGCTTCGGGCAGGCAATCAACCGGCGCTCGCGGCCTTGAAATATCGTCGGGCAGGTTCTCCAGCCGGATCTCCCCGCAAGGCTCGCTCAACGCGCAGGCGACTTCGATGACGTGGCGCAACTGGCGGATATTGCCGGGCCAGCGATACCCCAGCAGCAGCGCTTCCACGTCCTCGGGCAGGTGGCACGGCTGCTGGCCTTCCTGCACCTCAGCCAGCACGGCATGGATCATCTGCTGCAGGTCGCCGCGCTCACGCAGCGGCGGCAGTTCGACCCGGAAGCCGCTCAACCGATAATAGAGATCCTCGCGAAACGCGCCGGTCGCGATCATCCCGGCGAGGTCACGGTGCGTCGCCGACACCACCTGGATATCGACCCTGATCTCCTTGCTCCCGCCCAGGCGCACATTGCTGCGCTCCTGCAGACTTCTGAGCAAGCGTGTCTGCAGGTGCAGCGGCATGTCGCCGATCTCGTCGAGGAACAGCGTGCCGCCATTGGCCTGCTCGATCTTGCCGGCAGCGCCGCCCTTGCGGCTGCCGGTGTAGGCGCCGTCCTCGTAGCCGAACAGCTCCGCTTCGACGAGGCTTTCGGCGATGGCCGAGCAGTTGATTGCGACGAAGGGTTTGCCCGGCCGGGTCGCCTCATGCAGCCGGCGCGCAAACCATTCCTTGCCGGTACCCGTCTCGCCCTGCAGCAGCACCGGAATCCGGCGCTGGAGCACCCGCGACGCCCGGCTGAGCAAGGTGTCCGCAGGGTCCTGCGGCCTGGCGGCCGGCGAAGTTACGACCTGCTTCGTTTGCGCCGCGCCCGAAGGTGGCGACTGCAGCACCGACAGGTAGAGCATCGCCCCCGTGCGGGTACGCACGGCCTGGACCGTCGTGGAGCCCGAATGCCTCTGGAATGGCTGTTGCAGCAGTTCGTCGACGGTAGGACCCAGCCCGTTCGCCATGACGGTTCGATCAAGCCCGAGCATCTGCCGGGCGCAGCGGTTCGCGCCCAGCACACGACCGTCGTCACGCAACCGAAGCAGACCCTGGAGCGGTGTGCCGAGCATCCGCGGGTCTTCGTGAAGGCCGACCAGCAGGCCGTCCTTGCAGTCGGCAAACAGGCGATTCTCGATGGAGCGGGCCGCCAGATTGACCCGCTGCAACGCCCGTGGGTCGAGCATCGCGTCGAACCCCGTCGCATCGAGCACGCCGACCAGCGCACCATCGATGCCGAACACCGGCGCGGCGACACAACTGAAATGGCTCAGTTCGTCGAGAAAGTGCTCGCCCCCCAGCACGACTGATGCTTCGCCTTCGCTCAACACCACTGCCGGGGCGTTGGTGCCCAGTTCGCACTCGGGCAAGCGGCGGCCGCATTGCAGCGGCAGGCGCAATTCACGCGGGGCCAGGTCATGGTTGCCGACGCTGTGGACGATGGTGCCATCGGCATTAGTCAGCAGCACCACCCAGGCGGGAGATTGCATCGACTGCCACAGGTTGAGGATGTCGGGTGTCGCCAGGTCGACGAAACTTCGGTGCTCCTCGCCGACCCGGCGGGCTTCGGCGCGGCTCACCGCCTGGCCGAACAGCATGCGGTCCGCGGGCCGCAGCCCGGTGGCGAAGGTGCGCTCCCACGAGCGCAGCAGCGGCTGCGGAACCAGCCCGGGCGGCAGTTGCCCATCGAAGAAGGAACGTCGGGCCTGGACGATGTCCAGGGAGTGGCCATGCTGAGCCATGGATTGCAGCCCCCTTTTTTATGGTTTTCAGGCGCGGTCCAGACGATCCGGGAGGACCGTGGAGGGGGCTAGCAATAACATGATTTTTCCCGTGTCTCCACCGGGACGGGACAATGCGTTCGTAACGTTTTGCCATCTCAGAAAAATAAATTTGTCCCCTTTTCAGTCCCAGAAAAATAAATTTGTCCCCTTTTCAGTCCGTCCCCTTTTCACTTTTTCATGGCCCCCTTTTCATGCGCCGAGCGTTCGGCATAGTTCAAGCGACATTCTCGATTTCATCCCGCTGCTCCACACGGCAGCTCACAAGATCACCCAGGCACTGAGTTTCAACGCGTGGGGTTGAGCCAACGCAAATCGATAGCCATCAGCCGCTGCCTCTTCTCCCAGCGAGTTTGACCGTTTGACAGCGGGCACTGGGAAAGCAGCCACCAACCTCGCTATCCTAGATGCATCCCTGAGCTTGAAAGCACAACCTGCGACAGACTCAGGCCCAAGAAGAAAAACAATGATGACCGTGCCCAATGAAACTCCAGCCGCTCCCTCCGTTGAACAGCCTCGTTGCCTTCGAAGCTGCCGCCAGACATCTGAGCTTTACCTTGGCCGCTAACGAGCTGAATGTCACTCAAGGCGCTATCAGCCGGCAAATTCGGATTTTGGAGGATTATCTAGGAAAGGCTCTCTTCACTCGTACCACCCGAGAAATCAATCTGACCTCGGTAGGCAAGCAGTATCACCTTGTCGTGAGGGACTCGCTGCTACAGGTGGCAAACGCTACCGGCGATATCCGCCATTGGCATGGAACACAACAGGTGACTGTGCTCACGAGTACCGCCATGGCGTCGCTCTGGTTGCTGCCGCGGGTATCAGCATTCAAGCAGGAAAACGAAGAGGTGGACCTGCGTATTATCGCCACTGACCAAACCAATGATTTCTCACGACTCGATTGTGATCTGGCGCTTTATTACTGCAGCGCTCAACCGAAAAACATCAAGGCCACGCCCCTGTTTTCCGAGGAAATATTCCCCGTCTGCAGCCCTTCTTACGTGGAGCGCCATCCCCAATTGCGCGATCCAGAGCAACTGGGGGACTGCACCTGGCTGTGGCTCGAAGACCCTCAAAGCGACTGGGTAGGCTGGCAAGAGTGGTTTCAACGGACGGGGCACCGCGCACCCGAGCCACGGCACCGAATCAATATCAATAGCTATTCGATGCTGATCCAGTCAGCTCTGGCAAGCCAGGGTATTGCCCTGGCCTGGTCGAACCTGGTGAATGACCACCTGGAGACAGGTGCGCTGGTACGCCCGGTGGATCAGGTGCTTCGTACGACGGCGAATTTCTGTCTTCTGGAACCTGCCGGTCGTGCTGGCAACCGACAAAGTGTCAATCGCTTTCGCGAGTGGTTGCTGTCGCAGGTAAGTGATTCTCGACTGCCTCGATCGAGCTAGCCAGCGTTGCCGGCCCTGTCTCGATAACCAACAGGACACAACCAGAAAGAGAGGTCAGCCAGTGCTGCGAGCCCGCGTCATATACAAGGCTAGCACCCTCGCTGAAACAAACCCCATCACTGTCCTGAACCTCGCCTTCCAGTACCACTACCAACTCCAACCCGGTGTGCTGATGCGAGGGAGAGCGACTACCAGGTGCCATGCGCATCCAGTAGCAGACCCAACTGGCAGTGCCGGCGAGTGTCGACCATTCGACACCCTCCAGCACTTGACCATCGATACTCAACGGTTGCCACTTCGCGCACTCAAGTTGCCGATAGCGACGATCATTGGCAGAAATCACGCGCGCTCTCGCACCGCGCCAAATCCGCCCTGCTCGTGCACCCGCAGAGGATCGATCAACGTGTCGTTCGCCGTAGGGCGCATCAGCAACGCCTGCGCAGGCCACACCGTGTCGGCCCGCAGACTGCGAAGCAGGCTGTAAGCGGTGACCAGCAGGAACAAGGCGATCGGCAAGCCGACAACGATGCTTGCCATCTGGATGGCGATCAACCCGCCGGCCAGCAGCAACCCAGCGGCAATCGCACCTTCCAGGAAGCACCAAAGCACTCGTATCCAGTTCGGCGGGTTGATGCTGCCCACCGAATTGAGCATGCATAGCACCTGAGTTCCAGCATCGGCGGCAGTGACAAAGTGCACTGCCAGCAGCAGGCAGACCACCACACAAAGAATGCCCCCCATCAGCGGGCCGTCCAGACGCTCGAGCAAGGTGAACATTGCCGCCGTGGTTTCTTTCTGAGTGGATTGCAACAACGGACCACCCTTGAACGCTTCGTTATCGATGCGTTGCTCCGCCACTGCCTGAGCGGCATGTGCTTTACGTGCGTCTTGCTCATCCTTCAGCGCGGCGCCGCCGAAGACGGACATCCACAGAATGGTCACCAGCGTCGGCACCACCAGCGCGCCAATCACCAGCTCACGGATGGTTCGGCCTTTTGAAATCCGCGCGATGAACAGGCCTACGAATGGCCCCCAGGTCATCCACCACGGCCAGTAGAACGCGGTCCAGCTTTTCTGCCACGGGCTGTTGGCCTGAGTGTCAGTCCACAGGCTCAGACCGACCAGATGCTGGACGTAGTCACCCGTGGACTCGAAGAGGAAATCGAGGATGTAGCGGGTAGGCCCGAGCAGCAATACCACGAGCATCAAGCCGAACGACAGCCACATGTTGAAGGTGGACAGGCGCTTCATGCCCCGGGATACCCCGGCCACCAGCGATACGGCGGCGATCACGCTGACCACGGCAATGATCGACAACTGCAGACCGATGTTCACCGGGACCTGGAACACCTGGTGTAGCCCGGTATTGATCTGCACTACGCCCAGCCCCAAGGATTGCGAAACACCGAACGCAGTGATGCACACGCCCAGAATGTCGATGACATGCCCGATGGGACCGTAGATGCGTTCGCCAATAAGCGGATAGAGAATCGAGCGCAGCGCCAGGGGAAGGCCCTTGCAATAGGCGAAGTAAGCCAGGCCCAGGCCGATCATGGTGAAGATCGCCCAAGGGTGCAGCCCCCAATGGAACAGGGTCAGGCGCATGGCCACGGTTGCGGCTTCGTCGCTGAGACCGGCGCTGAAAGGGTTACTGGCATAGTGCAAGACGGGCTCGGCCACTGACCAGAAAATCAGACCGATACCCATGCCGGCACTGAACAGCATGGCGATCCAGGCCGGAAAGCTGAACTCTGGCTGGTCGTTTTCTCGGCCAAGTTTCAGTGTGCCGTAACGGCTCATGGCGATTAGTGCCAGGACGCCAAGCAGGCCACTGACCAGGGCCAGGTAGAACCATTTGAAGTTGTCGAGAATAGCGTCCGAAGCGGACTTGAACGCTGGCGTCGCCTGATCGCCCAAGGTGGCGCAGAACATCACGAAAGCCAGGACGATGGTGACGGAAACGACGGTCACGGTTGGATTGAGGCCTTTGAACAGGCCACTGGATGCACGCATGGAGGGTTTCTCCCTTTGTTGTTGTAGTACGGCGTCCACGGCGCCGGAGCGCGCTCCGAAAGGAATCGCGGCCTCAACAATGCGGGGGGTGCCCAAGGGCGACAAATCATTTAATTTCGACGATTGATGAGAATTTCGCATGAGCAAAATGAGGCCTGTCACGGCAACTCATAAATGAGTTTTTCTCATTAATTGGCCCGGATAAATCGTTTGTCTGCGCTACGCCCGGATCGAAAGAATTGCACAGCCAAAAAGGCCGCAAAGGCCATCAACGTGCGATTCGGAGATAACAATAATGGGCACCGCGAACCTCATTCCCGTGAATACCCTCGAAACCGTCCTGGCCCCCATCGAGCAGGCCCACGGTTTGACCAACCCCTTCTACACCGAGCAGAGCTACTTCGAACTGGACCGTGACCACGTCCTGGGTCGTAACTGGGCCTGCATTGGTTTTGCCTCGGACCTGCCGGCCAAGTCCTACGTCAAACCGGTCGACTTCATGGGCCTGCCGCTGCTGCTGATGCGCAACCGAGAAGGCCTGGTGCAAGTGTTCCACAACGTCTGCAGCCACCGCGGGGTCAAGCTGGTGCAGGAAGCCGGCGAAGTCCAAGGCGTGATTCGTTGCCCCTACCACTCCTGGACCTACGACCTGAACGGTGCCCTGCGCGGCACTCCCCACGTTGGCGGGATCAACCAGCACAAAGACGAGCGCTTCGCCTGCGAGAAGCACGGTCTGAAGCCGCTGCGCAGTGAAATCTGGATGGACATGGTGTTCATCAACCTCTCCGGCGATGCCCCGGCGCTGAGCGAGATGCTTGCTCCGCTGACCGAACGCTGGGCCCAGTTCCTCGGCAATGACGGCATGGGCCTGATGCGCCGTGAGGCCAACGGCGGCGCCATGGCCATCGAGGTCAAGTGCAACTGGAAGCTGGCAGTGGAGAACTACTGCGAGGCGTACCACCTGCCGTGGGTACACCCGAGCCTGAACAGCTATTCGCGTCTGGAAGACCACTACAACATCATGTTCGACCAGTTTGCCGGGCAAGGCAGCTATGCCTACAACCTGTCGGACGTAGCCGGTACTCACCTGCCGACCTTCCCGTCCTGGCCGGCGGACCGCATGCGCAACGCCGAATACGTGTCGTTCTTCCCCAACGTGCTGCTGGGCATCCAGGCTGACCACGCCTTCGCGATGATGCTCGAACCCATCGCTCCAGGAAAAACCGTCGAGCACCTTCGCCTGTTCTATGTCGGTGACCAGGCCCTCGAACCGCACTACGACGCCGCGCGCAAGGCGGTGATGGAGTCGTGGCGGGTGGTGTTCGCTGAAGACATCGCCTCGGTTGAAGGCATGCAACAGGGTCGCAGCTCGCCTGGCTACAACGGCGGCGCATTCTCGCCGGAGATGGACTTGCCCACCCACTACTTCCACAAGTGGGCCGCGCAACAGCTGCTCGACAGCGCCAAGAAAGCCTGAGGCGGGGAGCACACAATGAATATTCGTAACTGGCTCAACTACATCGACGGGCAATGGCTGGACAGCGAACAGCGCCTGACCATCCTTGCCCCCGCCACCAACCAGCCAATGGCAACCATCGCCCAGGCCACCGTGGCCCAGGCTGACCTGGCCCTGGCCGCAGCCCGGCGCTGTGCCGACAGCGGCGCGCTGACACGGCCCCGGCCGGCGCAACGGGTGACCTGGCTACTGCGCATCGCCGAGGAGATCCGCGCTATCGCCGACGAAGGCGCGCGCATCCTCTGTGCGGAAAACGGCAAGACCCTGCGTGACGCCAGGACCGAGTTCGTCGAAGCCGCGCGCTACTTCGAGTACTACGCGGGGATGGCCGACAAGATCGAGGGCCGCTCGATTCCGCTGGGCAACGGCTACATGGACTTCACCGTCTATGACCCGATGGGTGTTTCGCTGCAGATCGTGCCGTGGAACTTCCCGGTGTCCATTTGCGCCCGCTCCCTGGCCCCGGCCCTCGCCGGCGGCAATGCGGTTGTGATCAAGTCGCCGGAGCTGTCGCCGCTGGGTCTGTGCGTGCTGGTCGAGGCCATCGAGCGCGCCGGCCTGCCGCAAGGCGCGGTCAACCTGCTGTGCGGCCGCGGCCGTGAAGTGGGTGCGCACATGGCCGCCAGCAAGCAGGTGGACCAGATCGTCTTCACCGGTTCGGTGCCGACCGGCCAGAGCATCCTGCGCGCGGCGGCAGAAAATGCCGTACCCAGCGTGATGGAGCTGGGTGGCAAGTCCGCAGCCCTGGTGTTCGCCGATGCTGACCGCGAGCAGGTGCTGAGCAGCGTGCGCGACGGGATCTTCTTCAATGCCGGCCAGGTCTGTTCGGCGCTTTCGCGGATCCTGATCCATCGCTCGATCTATGACGAAGTGGTCGAGTCCATCGTGCAACTGGCCGAGGGCCTGCACCTTGGGGCAGGCGAAGACAACGCCGATCTGACGCCGGTGATTTCTGCCGGGCAGCTCGCCGGTATCGAAGCACTGTGCCGTACCGCGCAAGCGGAAGGCGCAGTGGTCGCAACCGGCGGCGAAGCGCTGAGTGGCGTAGCCGGTCACTTCATGCGCCCCACGGTGTTTCGCGATGTCACCTCGCACATGACCATCGCCCAGCAGGAGGTCTTTGGTCCAGTGCTCGCGGCGATCGTCTTCGATACCGAGGAAGAGGCCATCGCCATCGCCAATGGCACCGACTTCGGCCTGGTGGCGGGTGTCTTTACCCAGGACCTCAACCGCGCGCTGCGGTGTGCCCGACGCCTGCGTGCTGGCCAAGTGTTCGTCAACGAGTGGTACGCCGGTGGTATCGAGACGCCATTCGGTGGCGTCGGCCTCTCCGGCTATGGCCGGGAAAAGGGTCAGGAAGCGCTGTACAGCTACGTGCGCACCAAGAACCTGGCCGTGCGCATCAAGGGCGAAGAAGGGAGCGCGTCATGAAAAAGTGGCTCTGCATCATCTGCGGCCTGATCTATGACGAAGCCCTCGGCTGGCCGGATGACGGCATCGCAGCCGGCACACGCTGGGAAGAGGTGCCCGAAGACTGGCTGTGCCCGGAGTGCAAAGTCGGCAAATCCGATTTCGAAATGCTCGAAATCAGCGAACCGGTGGTGGCAGTCGCTACCCCCGCCGCCGCCCTGCAACCACTGGCCCAGGCCTTCCCGCAAGGCCCGGTGGTCATCATCGGCAGCGGTTACGCTGGCTACGGTCTTGCCCAGGCCCTGCGCAACGCTGATCCGCAACTGGACATCCGCGTGCTGACGCGGGAAGACGGTCGTAATTACTCCAAACCGGCCCTGTCCATCGCTCTCGCCCAAGGCCGTGAGCCCGCAGCGCTGGCAAGCGAATCGCCACTGGCGGTAGAGCAACGGCTGGGCATCCGTGTCTACAGCCACTGTCACGTGGAAAGAATCGACAGCCAGCAGCGTCGGCTCTACACCAACTTCGGTGAAATGAGCTACGGCCAACTCGTACTAGCGAGTGGCGCCTCCCCCGTGCGCCTGCCGATCGCAGGCGCGGACGATGCGCTGCTGAGCGTCAACAACCTCCATGACTATCACACCTTCCGCGAACGCCTCACGGGCGCGAGACGAGTCGCGATCCTCGGTGACGGGCTGATCGGCTGCGAATTCGCCAACGACCTGGCAGCCAGCGGTTTCGAGGTCAGCGTGATCGGCCTCGGCAACTGGCCGATGGAGCGTTTGCTGCCACAAGCCGTCGGCCAGCAACTGCAGGACAGCCTTTCAGGTCTCGGCGTGCGCTGGCACCTCGGCACCACCCTGGAACGCTTCGAGCGCACAGCGCAGGGCTACCACCTGGAACTGGCCAATGGCGAGCGCCTGCAAGTCGACATGGTGCTGTCCGCCATCGGTCTGCGCCCCAATCTGGAGCTGGCACGGGATGCCGGACTGGATTGCGCCCGGGGCATCCTTGTGGACAGCCACCTGCAGACGTCCAGCCCGCATATCTATGCCATCGGCGACTGCATCGAGATCGACGGCCAGCTGCTGCCGTATCTGGCGCCGATCAACCAAGGCATTCAGGCCCTGGCGAAAACCCTGCTGGGCCAGCGTGCAGCAGTGAGCTATCCGCTGATGCCGGTCACCGTGAAGACACCGGTCGCGCCGCTTTGCCTGCTGCCACCGCCCAATGGTGTAGAGGGTCGTTGGAACTGCACGGCCACCGACGATGGCATGAGTGCCGTGTTCGAGGATGCCCGCGGCGCGATTCACGGCTTCGTCCTGCTCGGCCGTCAGGCCCAGACCCAACGCTCCGCCTGGCTACAAAGCTGCCAGGCCAATCAACAGAACGTGGCCTGAGGGCCGAACCATGACCAGTCTTGTAAATCTGCCCAACGACGACACCAACTGCGGCTGGTACGCCGCTCTGCCCAACCCGCCTGAACCACGCCGCTTGCAAGGTGAGCAGAGCGCCGATTACGCGGTCATAGGTGCCGGCTTCGCCGGACTCTCCGCTGCCCGGCGCCTGGCCGAGCATTACCCCCAAGCGCGCATTCTGCTGGTGGACGCCCAGCGCATCGCGTACGGCGCGTCAGGCCGCAACTCCGGCTTTGTCATCGACCTGCCGCACAAGTTCGCCCTTGAACACCCGGATCCTCGCCACAAACAGCGCCTGCTGGGCCTCAACCGCTCGGCCATCGACCAGTTGCAAGGCCTGATAGAACGCCACGGCATCGAGTGCCAGTGGTCCCACGCCGGTAAGTACCAAGGCGCGGTAGGAGAACGCGGCCTGGCCTATCTCGACCATTTCCGCGGCTTGCTGGACAACCTCGGCGAGCCCTATCGCGTGGTGGAACGGGATGAGTTGAACGGCGTGCTCGGCACCAATCACTACAGCCGGGCGATCTTCACCCCTGGTTGCTACCTGATGCAGCCGGCCGCGCTGGTACGCGGCCTCGGCGCCTCGCTGCCGGAAAATGTCGAAGTGCTGGAGGAGTCGCCCATCTCCGGGCTGGAGCGAGACAGCGCCGGGAACTGGTTGCTGCAAGGCAACAACGGTGTGATTCGCACGCCGAAATTGCTGCTGGGTACCAGCATCTTCACCCGAGAGTTCGGCTATTTGCGCAACCGCCTGCTGCCGGTCATGACCTTTGCCAGCTGGACTCGCCCGCTGTCCGACGAAGAGATGTCCCGGACCGGTATCCAGGCAGATTGGGGATTAACCCCCGCCGACCACGCCGGCACCACCGTGCGCATGACTCAGGACCGTCGCTTGATCATTCGCAACACCTACAAGCACGTGCCACGTTACGGCAGCAGTGTCAGCGAAACCGTGAGACGCAAGATCCAGCAAGACCATCGCAAGGCGTTTCTGGCGCGCTATCCGCAGCTTGCCGACGTGGCCTTCACTCACACCTGGGGCGGGACGTACGCGATCTCGCGCAACTTCACCAACTTCTTTGGCGAGATCAGTGAGGGGGTGTATGCCAGCGCCTGCGACAACGGTGTGGGTGCGGCGTGGGGAACGATTTCGGGACGCTTGCTGGCTGACCTCGCAGTGGGGGCCGGCTCACAACAACTTGACGACATCCAGTCAGTAACGGGTATGCCCTCGCTGAATCCGCCAGAGCCGTTTCTTGGCCTTGGGGTTCGCACGCGAATCCGTTGGGCAGCCTGGAACAGTCGGAGCGAGCTATGAGCAAGAGCAGAGTCACCGGCAAAGGTCCCGTATTACGGATTGATCATCGTGACCTCGCGTTCACCCACCGCGGAGGGCCACCTGGCAGTTCGAGCGTTGCCAGAGCGCTCAGCAACGAGGTGTCACCGAATCTGGGTGTCGGCTTTGCCCGATGGAGCGGGGCTGAGGTTCCTTGGACCGTGCTCTATGACGAAGTGATTTTCGTGATCGAAGGCTGCTTTGAGTTGCGGGCGAATGGAGAGATGTACCGGGTCGAACCTGGTCAGGTTCTGTGGATTCCCGAAGGGACTGAGCTGATCTACGGAGGACATGCACTGTTCGGTTATGTGGTTTATCCAGGAGACTGGAAGCTTCGTCACAAAGTTGTGTAGCTTGAACCGGTCAATCTCACAACGACCTGACCTCCATCTGACCGTTCGACGTGGGCATCTGAGCTGAGGCGGATTTGATGCTGGATCGCCGCCGCACGCGCGGCGGCGAAATCAAGCCAATACCGTCCCGTCAGGTCGCGGCGGTAACGATGATTTCCACCAGCATGCCGGGGCGGGTCATGCGCACCTGGCCGGTGGAGCGCGCCGGGGCATGCGCCTTGTCGACCCAGGCATCCCAGACCTGGTTGACCTCGTCGAAGTCGCGCAGGTCGTCCAGCCACAGCATCACGTTGAGAACCCGGCTTTTGTCGGTGCCGGCCTGGGCCAGAAGTTCGTCGATCTTGCCCAGCACTTCGCGGGTCTGCGCCGCGGCCGAGGTGCCCGGCGTGCCCACCTGCCCGGTCAGGTAGACCACGCCGTTGTGCTTCACCCCGTGGTGGATCCGGGTATCGAATCCGTAGCGTTCAATGTCACTCACAACACACCCTCTTCATTGGATTTACGCCCCCTCATTCGCCGAGGTAGGCCTTCTGCACCTGCTCGTCGTGCAGCAGGTCATGGCAATTGCCGGTCAGGGCGATGCGCCCGGAGTCGATCACGTAGGCCCGGTCGCAGGTCTGCAGGGCCAGGCGGGCGTTCTGCTCGACCAGCAGCAAGGTCACGCCGCCCTTCACCACCTCGCGGATGGTTTCAAAGATCTTCTGCACGATGATCGGCGCCAGGCCCATGGACGGCTCGTCGAGCAGCAGCAACTTGGGGCGCCCCATCAACGCGCGGGAGATGGCGAGCATCTGCTGCTCGCCGCCGGACATGGTCCCGGCCAGTTGAAAGGCGCGCTCCTTGAGGCGCGGGAAGATGCCGTACATGCGCTCGATATCGGCGTTGATCGCATCCTTGCCGTCGCGCCGGGAAAAGGCGCCCATCTCCAGGTTCTCGTGCACCGTCAGCTTGGGGAAAATGCCCCGACCTTCCGGCACCAGCGCCAGCCCTTCGCGAATCAGGTCATAGGCCTTGATCGTCGAGTGGGCCTTGCCATCGAAGGTGATCTGTCCCGCGCTCGGGGTGAGCAGGCCGGCGAGGGTCTTGAGGGTGGTGGTCTTGCCTGCGCCGTTGGCACCGACCAGGGCAACCATCTCACCCTCGCGCACCTTGAGGTCGATGCCCTTGATCGCCTGGATGGCGCCGTAGGCCACCTTGAGGTCGTTCACTTCGAGAATGTTCTTCATGCCACTACCTCCGCACCGAGATAGGCCTCGATGACCTTGGGATCCTTCTGCACGTCGGCCGGCAGGCCGTCGGCGATCTTGCGTCCGAATTCCAGCACGGTGACGTGGTCGCACAGCCCCATCACCAGCTTCACATCGTGCTCGATCAGCAGCACCGTCTTGCCGTCCGCCTGCATCTTGCACATCAGCTTGCGCAGCCCTTCGGTTTCCGAGGCGTTCATGCCGGCCGCCGGCTCGTCGAGGGCGATCAACTTAGGCTCGGTGGCCAGGGCACGGGCGATTTCCAGACGGCGCTGGTCGCCGTAGGACAGGTTCTTCGCCAGCTCGCTGCCCAGGTGGGCAATGCCGACGTAGTCCAGCCAGTGACGCGCGGCCTGGCGGATCTCGCGCTCTTCACGCACGCAGGCGGCGGTGCGCAGAATGGCGCCGAACACCCCGCTGCGGGTGCGCACATGCCGGCCGATCATCACGTTCTCCAGCGCGGTCATGTTGTGGAACAGGCGGATGTTCTGGAAGGTCCGCGAGATGCCGGCTTCCACCACCTTGTCCGGCTTGCTGATGCGTAGCGGCTTGCCGTCGAACATCACCCTGCCCTGCTCGGCCTGGTACAGGCCGGTGAGCACGTTGAACAGGGTGGTCTTGCCGGCGCCATTGGGGCCGAGCAGGCCGCGGATCTCGCCACGCCGGATCTTCAGGTCGATACCGTGCAACGCCTGCAGGCCGCCGAAGAACTTGCTCACCTGATGCAGTTCGAGAAGGATATCGCTCATGCCTTGTTCGCCTCTTTGGCCGGGTATTCGAAGGACGCTTCGCTGGCCGGCGCGTGCACGGCGGTGCTCAGCGCGGCCGGGACGGGCGCGGGTTCGGGGTCGGCGTCATGCAGTTCGGCACGACGGCGGTCGGACGGCCACAGGCCTTCGGGGCGGAAACGCATGACCAGGATCAGTGCCAGGCCGAACACCAGCATGCGCAGGGTCGAGGCATCCAGCACGTTGCGCAGGATGTCGCGGCTGACGAAGGTGACGTTGTCCATGACCCAGGGCTGGATCCAGTTGACCAGGTCGCGGAACAGCTCGGGCATGACCGACAGGATCAGCGCCCCCAGCACCACGCCACGAATCGAGCCCATGCCGCCGAGCACCACCATGGCCAGGACCATGATCGACTCCATCAGGGTGAACGACTCGGGGCTGACGAAGCCCTGGTAACTGGAGAACAGCACGCCGGACACACCACCGAACGTCGCACCCATGGCAAATGCCAGCAGCTTGAGATTGCGCTTGTTCAGGCCCATGGCCTCGGCGGCCACTTCGTCTTCGCGCAAGGCCATCCAGGCGCGGCCGATACGCGACACTTCGAGGCGCTTGGACAGGACGATGCAGAGAATCACGATAAACAGGAAGAACAGGTAGTAGCTGATCACCGGCGAGACGTTCAGCCCGAACAGGCTCCAGCTTTCCTGCAGCGACAGCACCGGCGTCGAGCCCGCGCCTGGCGCATGGCTCCAGGCACCGAAGTCCAGGTGCAGCGGGGCGATGTTGCTGATGCCCTGCGGGCCATTGGTGAGGTTCACCGGCTGGTCCAGGTTGTTCATGAAGATGCGGATGATCTCGCCGAAGCCGAGGGTGACGATCGCCAGGTAGTCGCCGCGCAGCTTGAGCACCGGGGCACCGATCAGCACCCCGCAGATCGCCGCGGCCACCGCCGCCAGCGGAATGATCACCCACAACGGCCAGTCCAGGACGCCACCGACCAGCCCCGCCATGTTCAGATGGGGTGAGGCCAGCAAGGCATACAGATAGGCACCGATGGCATAGAAGCCGATATAGCCCATGTCCAGCAGGCCGGCGTAGCCGATCACGATGTTCAGCCCCAGTGCGAGCAGCACGTAGAGCATGGCGAAACCGAGGATGCGCACCCAGGTCGGGCCGAGCATGGGGATGGCTTCGACCAAGAACGGCAAGGCGATGAAGCCGAGGATCAGCAACAGGTATTGGGTCTTGTGATTGTTCATGACGCCCCCTTCAGGCACGGTCGGCCTGGCGTTCGCCAAGCAGGCCGTTGGGACGAAACAGCAGGACCAGGATCAGTACCGCGAAGGCGAAGATGTCCTGGTAGTTGGCACCGAGGAAGCCACCGGTGATCTGCCCGGTGTAACCCGCCGCCAGGGACTCGATCAGGCCCAGCAGCAGACCGCCGGCCATGGCCCCGAAGAGGTTGCCGATGCCGCCGAGCACGGCCGCGGAGAAGGCTTTGAGCCCCAGCAGCAGGCCCATGTAGGCGTCGGCCTGGCCGTAGTTGATGGCACGCATCACCCCGGCGATCGCGCCGAGGCTCGCGCCGATCAGGAAGGTCGCGGAAATCACCCGGTTGATATTGATGCCCATCAGCCCGGCCACTTCCTGGTTCTGCGCGGTGGCGCGCATGGCCTTGCCCATGCGGGTCTTGTCCACCAGCAGCCAGAGGCCGAGCATGATTACGACGGCAATCAGCATGATCGCGATCTGCACGTTGGTCAGGGTCGCGCCGAACACCTCCACCGGCCGGGTCTCGACCACTTCAGGGAAGGTCTTGTAGCCACGGCCCCAGATCATCATCGCCAGGTTCTGCAGGGCGATGGAGATACCGATGGCGAGGATCAGCGGGGTCAGCCGCGGCGCCTTGCGCAGCGGCCGGTAGGCGTATTTCTCCATGCCCTGGGCCAGCAGCATGCACACCACTGCCGCGACCATGATCGCCAGGAGCAAGGTGACGATGCCCGGGGCGAAGCCGGCGCCAGCGAGCATGGAAAGGACCGAGATGGTGACCATGGCGCCGACCATCACTACCTCACCATGGGCGAAGTTGATCAGGCCGATGATCCCGTAGACCATGGTGTAGCCCAGCGCGACCAGGGCGTAGATGCTGCCCAGCACCAGGCCGTTGAGGACCTGTTGCAACAAAATATCGAAAGTACCGTCCACGAGCTGAATCCTCGAAACTGCATTGAGGTCGCCACGGCGGTGGATTGACCGCACGCGCGACTGGCCTGGCAGGTGGGAAAAAATCTTCTTGTTATGCGGCGGGCCTCGCGGGCCCGCTTGTTATTGGGGTGAAACTCAGTTGCGTTCGACCGACAGGGTTTTCCAGCCGCCGTCGGCGAACTGGAACACCGTGGCGGCAGGGCTTTTCAGGTTGCCCTTGTCATCGAAGGCAATGGTGCCGGTGACGCCTTCGTAGCTCTCGCTCTTGAGCACCGGCAGGTAGGTTTTGGGGTCGGCGGAACCGGCCTTGACCATGGCGTTGATCGCTGCCCAGGTGGCGTCGTAGGCCGCAGGCGAGGACTGCACCACGCCGACGCCGAACTTGTCCTTGAGCTTCTGTTCGAACGCCGCACCCTTGGGCATGTCCAGCAACGGCGTGCCGTAGTTCCAGGCGTAGACGCCGTCAGCGGCGCTGCCGGCCATCTGCTTGAAGGAATCGTTGGGCAGGTTGCCGATGTTCATGAAGCGCGCTTTCAGGCCCAGGTTCTTCATCTGCTTGGCCATGGGCGCGGCCTGGTAGTCGAGGGCGGCGAAGAACACCGCGTCGGCCTTCTGCGCTTTGGCCGTGGTGAGGATGGCGTTGAAGTCGGTGGACTTGTCGTTGGTGTACTCGCGCACCACCACGTTGCCGCCGGCCGCCTTGACCGCCTTGGTCACTTCATCGGCCAGCCCCTGGCCGTAGGCGGTGCGGTCGTCGAAGATGGCGATGCGCTTGGCTTCCAGCTTGCTGACCAGGTAATTGCCGGCATAGCGGCCGAGGGTGGCGTCGTCGTTGACCACGCGGAACACCGACGGGATGCCTTGCTGGGTGAGTGTCGGGTTGGTGGCCGACGGAGAGATCTGCGGGATGCCGGCGGCGGCGTAGATTTTCGACGCCGGGATGCTGGTACCGGAGTTGTAGTGACCGATCACCACCGCCACTTTCGAGTCCACCAGGCGCTGGGCCACGGCGGTGCCGGTACGGGGGTCGGCGACATCGTCCTCGGAGAGCAGCTTGAACTCGGCCACCTGGCCGCCGATCTTCAGTTGCTGCTGGTTGGCCTCATCGATGGCGATCTGGATGCCGTGCTCGACATCCTGCCCCTGATGCGCCGAAGGCCCGGTGAGGGGGCCGGCAAAACCGATCTTGACCACCTCCGCCTGCGCGGCCCCCATGGCCATGAACAACGTTACCGCGGTCGCGAGGGCTGTACGCCCGCCCTTATTCTTTTTCATTTTTTGCTCCCAGTAGTGGTCGGACGAACCAGCGAAATACAGGGCAAGCCACGGGGATGCACGCAAGCAGAGCGAGCATCTCGTCATTGCTTACCGCTTGCGATTGGCCAGATCGCCATCGCACTTGTAAGATAACAGTCAGCAGGCAACTGTCAATGGGTGTATGCTTGGGAAAAATGTAAAAAAGCCTGGCGAGCAGACGAAGCGGACCGGGCCGCAAATCGGCTGTCGCCACCTGCCCGGCCAGATGTTTGATAACATATGGCCACACAATTACCGCTGGTTGGCTACGGATCCCGACCGCATGGGGCTTACGGGCTGCGCATGACCTGGCGGAGAATCAACCGTGATGAGCCAATCAGTTTCAGGAGCAATTCGATGAATGCGTCGTTAGGTACGCGCCGCGCCAATCTGGCGGAAACCGTGATCCAGGAGCTCTCCAACCGGATCGACAATGGCACTTACCGGCCGGGCGACAAACTGCCGTCCGAGCAGGAGCTGTGCAAGGAGTTCGGGGTGAGCCGCCCGGTGATCCGCGAGGCGGTTGCGTCGTTGCGCCTGGGCGGACGCCTGATCGCCCGCCAGGGTGTCGGCGTGTTCGTGGTCGAGCAGGATGTGAAGCGCATCGGCTTTGCCATCGACAGCGTGGTGGATGACGTCCGCGCAGCGGCGCACATTCTCGAACTGCGCCTGGGCATCGAGACCGAGTCGGTGGCCCGTGCCGCGGAACGGCGCAGCCCGACCAGCATGGCGCAGATCACCGAAGCCTTTGACCGCTTCAATGCCCTGGACGGCGCCAGCCTGGAAGAAGAAGCCAAGGCCGACTTCGAATTCCACCTGGCGATTGCCCGAGCCACCAACAACCCGCACTTCACTCAACTGCTCGAAGCCCTGGGGCCGGACATCATCCTCGACCTGAACCTCAAGCACGGCCAGGTGACCGGCAAGAACCGCCAGACCCACATCAAGAAGATCGGGCGCGAGCACGGGGCGATTTTGTCGGCGATCACCATGGGCGATGTGAACAGCGCACGGTCCGCGCTGCGCAAGCATCTGGAAGAGAGTTTGTCGCGGTATCAGCGGGTGCTTGATAGCAAGAATTGAGGATTCCCCGCAACCGCCTGTGTAGGAGCTGGCACAGCCTGCTCCTACGGGGTTTCAACAGTGCAGGCAATCTGCCCTCATAGCCCCAGGCAGACGTACTTGATCTCCAGATAATCCTCGATCCCGTACCGCGAGCCTTCACGACCCAGCCCCGACGCCTTGACCCCGCCAAACGGCGCCACCTCGGTCGCCACCACGCCGACGTTGACCCCGACCATTCCGTACTCCAGCGCCTCCGACACCCGCCAGATCCGCCCCACGTCCCGCGCATACAGGTAGCAGGCCAGGCCGAATTCGGTAGCGTTGGCCGCCGCGATCACCTCCTCCTCGCTGCCGAAGCGGAAGATCGGCGCCACCGGCCCGAAGATCTCCTCCCGAGCAACGCGCATTTCAGCGGTGACATCCGCCAGCAGGGTCGGCTCGAAGAACGCTTCGCCAAGGGTATGCCGACGCCCGCCCGCCACCACCCGGGCACCCGCCTCCACTGCCTCGCTGACCATGCGCTCGACGCCAGTGGCCGCTCGCCCGTCGATCATCGGCCCGACCTGCGTTCCCGGCTGATCGCCCTCGCCCACCACAAGCGTCTTCACCCGTTCGGCAAAGCGCTGCACGAAGCGCTCGTAGATCCCGTCCTGGATGTAGAAGCGGTTGGCGCAGACACAGGTCTGCCCGCTATTGCGGAACTTGGCGATCAGCGCACCGTCCACCGCCTTTTCCAGATCGGCATCGTCGAAGACGATAAAGGGAGCGTTGCCTCCCAGCTCCATGGTGACTTTCTTCACCGTCGCCGCGCACTGCTGCAGCAACTGGATGCCGATAGGCGTGGAGCCGGTAAAGGACAGCTTGCGCACTACAGGACTTGCAGTCAGCTCGCCACCGATGGCGGCGGAATCCCCGGTCACCACGCTGATCACACCGGCCGGAATTCCCGCCCGCTCCGCCAGCACGCAAAGCGCCAGGGCACTGAACGGCGTCTGCGAAGCCGGCTTGAGCACCAGGGTGCAGCCCGCCGCCAGGGCCGGCGCAGCCTTGCGGGTGATCATCGCCGAGGGGAAGTTCCACGGCGTGATGGCCGCGCAGACACCGATCGGCTCCTTGGTCACCAGCAGGCGGCGATCGGCACTCGGCGATGGGATCACATCGCCGTAGATGCGCTTGCCCTCTTCGGCATAGAACTCCAGATAGGCCGCCGCAAAGGCGATCTCACCACGGGATTCGGCCAGGGGCTTACCCTGTTCGGCGGTCATGATGCGCGCTAGGTCTTCCTGGTGGGCGAGGATTTCGCGGAACCAGGCTTGCAGGCGCGCGGCCCGTTCCTTGGCGGTCAGCGCACGCCAGGCCGGCAGGGCGCGTTCGGCGGCTGCGATGGCGCGGCAGGTATCTTGCGCGCCCATGCGTGGCACGTGCCCCAGCACCTCGCCATTGGCCGGATTGGTCACGGCAATGCGCTGGCCGCTGTCGGCCGCCAGCCATTGCCCGTCGATGTAGCAACTCTCACGCAGCAGATCGTGATCGGCAAGTTTCATGTCGATTGGCTCGTTCGAAGAAGGGAAAAAGGTGGGGCCGTACCGCGCCCCACCCGAGGTCAATCAGCGCGCGGACTGCAACGCCTTCTCGCGGATCTGGCTGAGGGTCATGCGCGGGGTCAGGGCCTCCGGATCCACCTGGATCTCGATCAGCGCCGCCTTGCCCGAGGCCTGGCAGCGCTCGAAGGCGCCGGCGAAGTCTTCGGTGCGGGTGACCGTCTCGCCATGCAGGCCATAGGCCCGGGCCAGGGCGGCGAAGTCAGGGTTGTGCAGCTCTGTGCCGGAAACCCGCCCGGGATAGCTGCGCTCCTGGTGCATGCGGATGGTGCCGTACATGCCGTTGTTGATCACGATGGTGATCAGCCGCGCATCGTAGTGCGCCGCCGTGGCCAGTTCCTGGCCGTTCATCATGAAACAGCCGTCGCCGGCGAAGGCAATCACGGTGCGCTGCGGATAAGTGAGCTTGGCCGCCACCGCCGCCGGCACACCGTAGCCCATGGAGCCGTTGGTCGGTCCCAGCAGCGTGCGGAACACCCGGTGCTGGTAGCCACGGTGTACCCAGCCGGTGTAGTTGCCGGCGCCACAGGTGAGGATGCTGTCGGCCGGCAGGGTCTTGTTCAGCCAGGCGATCACTTCGCTCATCTGCACATCACCAGGCGAACGCGGGGTCTCGAAGTTGCCGCGATAACCGCGATTGAGGCTGGCGACCCAGTCTTCGAAGGCTGCGGGCGCCACCGCCGGCAACGCCGCCGCCTGGGCCAGGAAGCTCGCCGGGCCGGCATTGATGCCCAGGGTCGGCTGATAGACCCGGCCGATTTCCTCGGCACTGGCGTGCACATGGACCAGCGCCTGTTTCGGCGTCGGAATATCCACCAGGGCGTAGCCACCGGTAGTCATTTCGCCGAGACGGGCACCGACCACGATCAACAGGTCGCAGGCTTTCACCGCCTCCACCAGCGCCGGGCCCGCCGCCAGGCCGAGGTCGCCGGCATAGTGCGGGTCGGTGTTGTCGAATAGGTCCTGGCAGCGGAACGAGGCTGCCAGCGGCAGGTTATGCACCTCGACGAAACGCTTGAGATCGGCCACGGCTTGCGCATTCCAGCCACCGCCACCGGCGATCACCAGCGGCTTGGCGGCCTTGCCGATCAGTGTCTGCAACTCGGCGAGCGCGGCCGGTGCCGGCGCCGCTTCGACACGCTGCGCCGGACGGGCATCCGCGACCTCTACCAAGTCGGTCAGCATGTCTTCCGGCAGCGCCACCACCACCGGCCCCGGACGACCGCTGATGGCGCGCTGGAAGGCCTGGTTGACCAACTCGGGAATCCGCGCCGCGTCATCGATCTGCACCACCCACTTGGCCATCTGGCCGAACATGCGTCGGTAATCCACTTCCTGGAAGGCTTCGCGCTCGATCTGGTCGCGGGCCACCTGGCCGATGAACAGAATCATCGGCGTGGAGTCCTGGAACGCGGTGTGCACGCCGACCGAGGCATTGGTCGCCCCCGGCCCGCGGGTGACCATGCAGATCCCCGGCTTGCCGGTGAGCTTGCCATAGGCCTCGGCCATGTAGGCCGCCCCGCCCTCCTGGCGGCAGACGATCAGGTCGATTTCATCCTGCACGTCATGCAGCGCATCGAGCACCGCCAGGTAGCTTTCTCCGGGCACGCAAAACGCGCGCTCGACCCCGTTGACCCGCAAGGCATCCACCAGAACCTGGCCGCCGCTGCGTACCGCTGTGTTGTCGCTCATTGTTGTTCTCCTTCAGGCAGCGCGCTCAGATAACCGAGTCTTCGAGGAATGGCTTGTTGTCGATGACCCGCTGATAGGACAGCGCGCCCAGGTCCAGCGAGCGATAGCCGCCGTAGGTGATCAGCTCGGACAGGCCACGCCCGATGGCCGGCGCCTGCTGCAGGCCATGGCCGCTGAAGCCGTTGCAGAACAGGAAGTTGCTCACTTCGTTGTGCGGGCCGACGATGGCGTTGTGGTCGAGCACGCAGAAGTCGTAGTGCCCGGCCCAGAAGTTCACCACCTTGATGCCTTCGAACGCCGGCACGCGCTCGGCGAGGATCGGCCAGACCTCTTCGTCGAACTCGTCGTGCATCACGTCGAAGTCGTCAAAATCCACTTCCGGATCGTTCTTCGGGTAGGTGCCGCCGAGGTAGAACTGCCCCTCGGGACGGAAGAACACGCCGGTCGGGTCGATGGTCAGCGGCACCGTGCCTTGCAGCGGGGTGCGGCAATCGAAGACGAACAGCGAGCGGCGGCGTGGCTCCACCGGGATATCCAGGCCGGCCAGACGGGCCACCTGGGTGCCCCGGGTACCGGCGCAGTTGACCAGCACGCCGCAACCAATGCGCTCGCCACTGGCCAGTTGCACGCCGGTGATGCGATCGCCCTCGCGCTGGATGCCGACCACGTCATTCTCGATGTACTCGATGCCCATCGAACGCGCCTTGCGCCGGAAACCGTTGAGCATACCGAGGCTGTCGAACCATCCCTCGCCGGTCTTGCCGTAGCTGGCACCGGCCAGGGAGTCGATATTGACCCAGGGGAACTGCCGGGCCAGTTGCTCGGGGTCGAGCAGGTGCACATCGGCGCCGTGGGACACCTGGGTATCGTGCAGGCGGCGCAGCACCTCGTAGCCCTTGTCGTCGCCGAGGAACAGGTAGCCGTTCTCGTGGAAGGCCAGGTTCGGCTTGTCACCGTCCACTTCCATGACCTCGGGGAAGTTGCGCACGAACTCGGCACCGAACTTCGAGATCTCGATATTGATCGGATTGGAGAACTGCTGGCGGATCGAACTGCTGGACAGCGCAGTGGCCGACTTGTTGTAGGTCCAGTCGCGCTCGATGACCAGCACCGAGCCCTTGAAGTCCGGGTTATTGGCGAGGAAGTAAGCGGTGGAGCTGCCATTTACCGCGCCGCCGACGATCACCACATCGTAATTCTGTTGTTTTGCCGTAGAAGCCATGGCTCAGCACTCTTGGGATGTGGAGGTCATTTCGGGTCTTCGAAGTGGCCGGCGCCGGCGAAGTTGCCGCCATGGAAGCGCGCTGCCGGCTCATTGGGGTCCAGGGGCGGATGCTCGGCCAGGACCTTTTCGCGGAAGGCGTCGGCGCTGTCCTGCGGCACGTAACCGATGGACGAGGCCAGGCGGTTGTCCCACAGGCTTTCGCGGTTGGCGGACATGCCGTAGACGATCATGTGGCCGACCCGCGGCGCCAGCAGCGAGCGCTCGGTGAGCTGGGCGAAGTCGTCGAACGACAGCCAGGTAGCGAGCATGCGCCGGTCCAGCGGCTCGGGGAACGACGAGCCGATCCGCAGGTTGACCGACTCGATGCCGAACTTGTCCCAGTAGTAGCGACCCAGGTCTTCGGCGAAGCATTTGCTCACGCCATACAGGCTGTCCGGGCGATGCGCGGCGGTGGCATCGATGGTTTCGGTGCGGTCGTAGAAGCCGATGGCGTGGTTGGAGCTGGTGTACACCACGCGCTTGACGCCATTGCGCCGCGCCGCTTCGTAGATGTTGTAGGTGCCGACGATATTGCCGTTGAGGATCTTGGCGAAGGTGTCCTCCACCGGTACGCCACCGGCATGCACGATGGCGTCGACGCCTTCGGTCAGCGGCAGCACGTCGTCGAAGTTGCCCAGGTCGCAGCGGATCAGCTCTTCATGGGGCGCAGCCTGGCCCAGGTCGGCGATATCGGTCAGGCGCAGCTCGTCGGCGAAGGCCGCCAGATGCTTGCGCAGCACGGAGCCCAGGCGCCCGGCGGCGCCGGTGATCAGCAGGCGTTTGAAGGGTTTGCTCATGGTTACCTCGAATTCCGATTAGTCAGACCAGGGCCGCGAAGGCATCGCGCAACTGCCCCAGGGCCTGTTCCAGTTCCTGCCGCGATGTAGCGAACGACAGCCGTACATAAGGTTCCAGGCCGAATGCCGAACCTGGCACCGTGGCCACCTTGCCGACCCGCAGCAGGTAGGCCGAAAGGTCGGCGTCATTGCTGATCAGCTCGCCGTCCGGCGTACGCTTGCCGATGAAGGCGGCGACGTTGGGGAAGGCATAGAAGGCGCCTTGCGGCATCTGCAGTTGCAGTCCGGGAATCTGCGCCAGCCCACGCACCACCAGCTCACCTCGCGCCTGGTACTCGCGATTGGCTTCGCGGACGAAATCCTGAGGGCCGTTCAGCGCGGCCACGGCCGCCAGCTGCGAGATGCTCGACGGGCAGGTGGTGGTCTGCGACTGGGTCTTGTTCATCGCCACGATCAGGTTCTTCGGCCCGGCCGCGTAGCCCAGGCGGTAGCCGGTCATGGCATAGGCCTTGGACACGCCGTTGATCAGCAGGGTGCGATCGCGCAGTTGTGGGCACGCGGTGACGAAGGACACGAAGGGCTGATCGCCCAGCACGATGTGTTCATAGATCTCGTCGGAGATCACCAGCACGTGGGGGTGACGCTCCAGCACCGCGCCGAGGGCGGCCAGCTCTTCACGGGTGAAGATCGCCCCGCTCGGGTTGTTCGGCGAGTTGAGCATGACCCAGCGGGTGCACGGGGTGATGGCCGCCTCCAGTTGCTCCGGCCTGAGCTTGAAGCCCTGGTCGGCATCACACGGAATCACCCTGGGCACGCCGCCGTTGAGGATCGCCATGTCGGTGTAGGACACCCAGTACGGCGCCGGAGTAATGACTTCGTCGCCTGGCTCCAGTGTGGCGAGAAAGGCGTTGAACAGCAGTTGTTTGGCACCGTTGCCCACGCAGATCTCGTCGAGACCGTAGACCAGGTCGTTCTCGCGGGCGAACTTGTCGACGATGGCCTGGCGCAGCGACTCCAGACCGTTGGGCCCGGTGTAGTGGTTGTTGCCGGCGAGCATCGCCTGATGGGCCGCCTCGATCACATGGGCCGGGACGTTATAGTCCGGCTCGCCGAGCGCCAGGTTGATCACCGATTCGCCCTGGGCCAGCATCTGCTTGGCCAGGACCGATACCGCCATGCTTGGCGAGCTCTTCACCGCGCGCACGCGGCTGCTCTGGATCTCCATCTCAACGCTCCCCGCCGGCTTCGAAGCCGTAGTCGTCCCGCGCCTGTTCGGCGCTGATGTAGCCGAAACGCAGGTCGCGCTCGACCTGCTGGTGATCCCGCTGACGCGGATCGCCATAACCACCACCACCGGGCAGGCGCAGCACCAGGCGCCGCTCCGCCGGCACGAACTGCTGGCCCTTGCCGCGCAGCAGGCTGCCGTCATCCAGACCGACATAGCCGACCGCGCCCGGCTGACCGCCTTCCAGGCCGCGGGCGGCGTACTGGATACGGTCGAACATGGCGCTGAAACGGAAACTGTAGCCCTCGGCCGCCGAGACCTCGATCTCCTGGCCCAGGCCGCCGCGCAGCAAGCCCGCACCGCCGGAGCCTTCACGCAGCTCCTTGCGCCAGACCACCACCGGCCCGGCATGCTCGGTGGCTTCCACCGGCATGGTGTGCACGCCGCTCGGGAAAGCCGTGGCGCTCAGGCCGTCCATCGCCGAACGGGCGCCCATGCCACCACTGTTGAACATCAGCATCTCGGCATTGCGGCCGTTCGGATTGCTCTCCAGCGGACGCACGCTCAGGTGCAGGTTCCACAGGGCACTGGCGCCTTCGGCCGGCACCTTGCCCGGCAGGCACTTGTGCAGCGCCCCCAGCACCAGGTCCGGGACGAAGTGCCCCAGCACATGGCGCACCGACACCGGCGCCGGGTGCTTGGCATTGAGGATGCAACCTTCCGGCGCGGTCACTTCGAACGGCGCCAGGGACGCCGAGTTGTTGGGGATCTCCGGTGCAACGATGCATTTCAGGCCATAGCAGGCGTATGCCTTGGCGTAGCCCAGCGGCACGTTGATACCGAACTGGCTCATGCCCGAGGTGCCGGTGAAGTCGCTCTTGATGCCGTCCGGGCCGACGGTCAGGGTCACCGCCAGGGTGACCGGCACGTCGTAGCCGTCCAGGGTCATGCTGTTGCTGTAGGTGCCATAGGGCAGCGACTTGAAGCACTCCAGGGTGGCGCGACGGCTGTGCTCGAGAATGAAGCCGCCGATGTGCTCCAGGTCGTCCAGCTGGAACTCTTCAAGCATGTCCAGCAGGCGCTTGTGCCCGGTCTCGTTGCACGCCGACAGGGCATAGAAGTCGCCGACCACACGATCGTTCTCGCGCACGTTGTTGCGCAGGATGTTGATCAAGTCACGATTGACCTTGCCGCGCTCGAACAGCTTCATGATCGGGATGAACAGGCCTTCCTCGTACACCTCGCGGGCATCGGGGCCAAAGCCGCGGCCGCCGATGTCCACCACGTGGGCGGTACTGGCGAAGTAGCCGATCAGCCGGCCTTTGTAGAACGACGGCGAGACGATGGTGATGTCGTGCAGGTGACCGGTGCCCTTCCACGGGTCGTTGGTCACGTAGACATCGCCTTCGAAGATGTTGTCTTCACCGATATCGTTGATGAAGTGCACCACCGCCTCGGCCATGGTGTTGACGTGCCCCGGCGTGCCGGTGACCGCTTGGGCGAGCATGTTGCCGGCGCGGTCGAACACCCCGGCGGACAGGTCGCCCGCCTCACGCACGCTGGTGGAGAAGGCGGTGCGGATCAGGGTCAGGGCCTGCTCTTCGACCACCGAGACCAGGCGGTTCCACATCACCTGCATATGAATGTCGATCAAGGTTTCGCTCATGGTGAATGCTTCCGAATCTGGGATTAGCGACGGGCGACCAGCAGGCAGCCGTCAGGCTGGACCGTGGCGGTGAAGTTCGAAGTGACGAAGGTCGAGGTTTCCCGCTCGACGATGACCGCCGGGCCATCGACGCGGGCGCCGACCTGCAGCTCTTCACGAGGATGGATGCCGGCCTCGACGAAGCCGCCTGCAGCCACGTCGAACACCTGACGGGTGGCGACTTCACGGGCACGGTACGAAGCCGCGACTTCCTCCACCTGCTCCACGGGCGGCAGCGGCGAACTGGCCCTGACCGACCAACTGACGATCTCGATGTCCGGCCCCTCGATCGGGCGACCGAAGAAGCGCGTGTAGGCCTCTTCGAAGCGCGCCTTGAACTCGACGGTGTCCGCTGCACTGAAGGCCTTGAACGGCAGCGCCACGGGGATTTCCCAGCCCTGACCGACGTAGCGCATAAAGGCCGTGCAGTCCATTTCCGGCTCGCCCTCCGTCATGCCCTGACGCAGGAAGCCCAGGGACTCGGCCTTCATTTCTTCGATCAGCGCGTTGACCGCATTGGCGTCGAACTCGGACAGCCGCACGAAGGCACTGCGCACCGCCTCGTAGCCGAAGGGCGCCCGCAGGAAGCCGATGGCCGACCCCACGCCCGCGCCCGCCGGCACCAAGAAGCGCGAGACGCCCATTTTTTCGCAGAGCCGTGCAGCGTGCAGCGGGCCACCACCGCCGAAGGTGATCATGGTGTAGTCGGCGATGTCCTTGCCGCTTTCCACGGCATGCACGCGACCGGCGTTGGCCATGTTCTCGTCAACCACTTCGCAGACACCGAAGGCGGCGGTATCGGCCGGCAGGTTCAGCGGCTGACCGATGACCCGGCTCATGGCGCTGGCAGCGTTATCGCTGGACAGGCGCAGGGCGCCACCGGCGAAGTTGTCGGCGTCGAGCCGGCCCAGCAGCAGGTTGGCGTCGGTGATGGTCGGCTCCAGACCGCCACGGCCATAGCAGGCAGGGCCCGGCTCGGAGGCAGCGCTGTGCGGGCCGACACGGATCTGGCGCATGCTGTCGATGCTGGCGATGGAGCCACCGCCTGCACCGATCTCGACCATCTCCACCACCGGGATGGAGATCGGCATGCCGCTGCCCTTCTTGAAGCGGTAGGTGCGGGCAACTTCGAAGGTTTTGGCGGTCTTGGGCACTTGGTCTTCGATCAGGCAGATTTTCGCCGTGGTGCCACCCATGTCGAAGGACAGCACGTTTTCCAGCTGGTAACGGCGGGCGATATCAGCGGCGAATATCGCCCCACCGGCCGGGCCTGACTCCACCAGGCGCACCGGGAATTCGGCGGCGCTCTCGACCGAGATGATGCCGCCGCCGGAGTGGATCATAAACACCGGGCAATCGGCGCCGGACTGCTTCAAGGTGACGACCAGACGATCAAGATAGGACTTGATCAGCGGCTTGACGTAGGCGTTGGCGCACACGGTGTTGAAGCGTTCGAACTCGCGCATCTGCGGCGAGACTTCGCTGGAGATCGAGATCGACACTTGCGGCAGGCGCGCCTGCAGGGCATCGCGCAGCAGACGCTCGTGGGCACCGTTGACATAGCTGTGGATGAAGCCGATGGCGACGCTTTCGTAGTTGCCATTGGCGATGCGCTCGACCAGCGCATCGATCTCGGACTGGACCGGAGCGATCAGAACGCGGCCTTTGACATCCAGGCGCTCGCGCAGGGTGAAGCGGTGTTCGCGGTCGATCAGCGGCGGCGGCAGCGCGATGTTGATGTCGTACTGCTCGAAGCGGTTCTCGGTACGCATTTCCAGGGTGTCACGAAAGCCTTCGGTTGTGATGAAGGCGGTGCGGGCACCTCGTCGCTCGATCAAGGCGTTGGTCGCCAGGGTGGTGCCGTGGATCAGCTGGTGGATATCCGACAGCTGCAGGCCGGCCTGCTCCACCACCTGGCGGACGCCAGTGAGGATCGCCCGCTCGGGCAGCTCGTAGTCGGTCAGTATCTTGGTCGAATGCAGAACCCCGTCCACGTCCAGCGCGATATCGGTGAAGGTTCCGCCTATGTCCACGCCGACCCGGCATGATGTCGCAGTCATCGTCATATCCCCTGCAATGCTTTGTAGTTGTACGACTCCGCCCTGGCGAGCGGTTTTAATGTAAGTTATATGTTGTCTTACAGGTGGTCAAGCACCTGTGGAGAGAAATCTACTGCCTTTGCCGACCTCATCGCTGGCAACGCCAGCTCCCACAGGATCCGAGCCCAGCCCAAACCCTGCGGAAGCCGGCGATGGCGTCGGACCTGTCACTCCAACGTCTTGACCATCCGCGACCCACCCACCGCCTGCGCCGTGGGGAACACCTCCAGCCGCGACACATCCACCGCCGCCGGCATCTTCAATGCTGCCAGCAACAGCTCGGCGATATCGCCCGGCTGGATCGATTCGTAACCTTCGTACAACTCACTGCCCGCCGCCTGCATCCCCATCGCCGTCTTGTACAACTGGGTCTGCACCCGCCCCGGCGCAATCTCGGTCACCCGCACGCCAGTGCCAAGCAGATCGCAACGCAAGGCATCGCAGAACAGACTGACGCCGGCCTTCGAAGCACCATACACCGCCGCTCCGGGATGAGGCGCCCGTCCGGCGCTTGAGCCGATGAAGAACAGATGCCCCCTGCCCCGACCGACCATCCCTGGCAGCACATGCCGGGCCAGATGCAGCGGCGCCTTGAGGTTGATGTCGAGCATGTTGTCGATCTCCGCCTCGTCGATCTCCTGGAAGGCGGCACGGGTCGAGAGAATGCCGGCGTTATTCACCAGCACATCCACCGCCTGGCCTTCCAGCGCCGCATTCAGCGCGCGGAAATCCCGGACATCCGCCTGCAGCGTGACCACAGCCGGCTCACTGGCCAGCTCGGCCAGCGCTTCGGGGCTGCGCCCGACCGCGACCACCTGCAGACCAGCATCGCGCAGTGCCAGCACGATGGCCTTGCCGATGCCGCTGGTAGCACCAGTGACCAGCGCCCGCTGGTAACCGGCAGGAAATGCGACCTCAGGCATAGATGTAACCTCCGCTGACGATGACGTTCTCGCCGGTGGCGTAGCTGTTGCGGCTGCTGCCCATCATGACGATCCATTCGGCGATTTCCGCAGGTTCAGCGGCCCGGCCCAGCGGGTTGGCAGCGGCCAGCTCGCCGAGGAAGCCCAGTTGCCGGGCGCGCTCGGTGGCAAACCCGGCCGGAGCGACCGAGTTGACCAGAATCTGGTCCTTGGCACAGGCCTGGGCGAAGGATTTGGTCAGGCTGACCACCGCAGCCTTGGTGGCGGCGTAGTGGGCGTTCTGCGGATGAGCCTTGAAGGCATCCACCGAGGTAACATTGACGATACGCCCGGTCACCGCCGGCGCCGCCACGTACTGCTGCATGTGCCGTACGGCCGCCACCATCATGTGGTAGGTGCCCTTGATGTTCACCGCGTTCTCCAGGTCCCACTCCTCGTCGGTGATCTCGAAGATATCCTTGCGCGGGTAGATTGCCGCGCTGTTGACCAGGCAATGCACGCGCCCCAGCGCCCCGACGATTTCCTCGAACGCACCGTGGGCGGTGTCCTTGCGGGCGATATCACCTACCGCCAGCGCGACCTCCGCGCCCAGCTCGCGCAGCTCTTGCGCGGCCTGAACCAGCAACTGCTCGTTGCGGTCGATCAGGCCGATTTTCCGCGCCCCGCGCTTGACCATCAGGCGTGCGGTTTCCAGGCCAAGGCCCGACGCACCACCGACCACCACCACCGTTTGATTTTCCATGAACCACCTCCGCGATTGAGTCTTTACGTAAGATGCCTGTTGTCTTACATTTGGTCAAACATCAAATCGTTCACAGGTCACTCCAATGCCCACCTCCAGCCGCTTGTCCGTGCCTTCACCCGATGCCCGCGATCGCCTGCTGGAGGCGGCCAGCAGCCTGTTTGCCAGTCACGGCTACCAGGCCATCGGCTTGCGCGACCTGGCCAGCCACCTGGGGCTGCGCGCCGGATCGCTCTATCACCATATCGAAAGCAAGCAGGGGTTGCTGTTCGAGCTGATCGAGTCGAGCTTGACCGATCTTCTGTACGAGACGCGGCAGTGCCTCAAGGGCAGTCGCTGCACCAGTGAACGGCTGCAGCGCTTCGTACAGGCGTTCATCTCTTTCAGCCAGGCGCACCCCGACAAGCTCACCCTGCTGACCCGCGAAGCGGTCAACCTCAGTGACGAGCAGACGCAACACGTGGAACAGCTAAAGGCGGACTACAGCGCCCTGCTCAGTGAAATCGTCGTGGCGGAATGCGGACCGGCGTCCGTGCCGCAGGCGCGGCTGATCGCTCAGGCGGTGCTGAGCCTGTTGTGCGGGCAAGGACAATGGGGAACCCTCGGCACGGCGCGCGAGCAGATGGTGGCGTTCGTGCTAGGGATAGTCTGGACAGGGAAGACACAACGGCTACCTGATTCTGGAGCTGCTTTTTGACACTTCTTGATGTCTGTAAGCGGTGCCGGTTGCACGGGGATGCCGGACGGCCATATCAGAAAGTGCCATGACAAGCTCCTGAACTGGGTCAGGAACCAGATGCCTGTCATATCGCCCAAGCAGCTCCAGCGTAGATCCGCTTCAGCACTCCACCGGATCAGGCACCAAATTCGTGTATTTAATCGTGTACTTAAAATGACTGGATACTGGTGGTTTTCAGCGGTTTTCGGCGGAAACGAAAAAAGGCCCCGAAGGGCCTTTTTTCTTTGGCTACAAAGTCCTTTTCAGAACTCTGTAGCGCCATATTTGGAGCGGGAAACGAGACTCACATCCGGTGTCCTACCCGTTGAAAAATAAGGTTTTATTCAACTCCCTCAGCGAGGGATGGCCTTAATTGTGTACTTGTTCACGTGTGGCATCAACGTTCAGTGAGGGTTTGGCGTTTTACAAGCTGTTGCTGGTCCGGGCCCGTTGACATTGTGCAAACGGATGGACCTGCACCGCGCCTCCCCCCGTGATCCGCTACACGGGTAACCGTCAAGCTGAGGCAACCACTCCTCCTCAGAAGCTGGACCGGAACTGCTAGCTGAGCACCCGACCGGCTCTTATCGTGACCTCCTTTCCATGGTCATCGAGGAACGATGACTGGAATGATCATGGGCGTCGGTGGCGCGGGCGGCATCATCATCCCTTCACTTTTCACCACGCTTACTCCTCGCTTCCTGATGGTTTCGTACACCCGCTCAGTCGCTGCCGAGTCGTTGTAACCGCCCTCATCGATCACCACGGTCAACGCGCTCTGGCGGCGCGGCTCGATCAGTTGTACCTGGTTGGTGCGAAAAAACGAATCGATGGCGACCTTGCTCAAGGTCGAGAAATCAACCCTCAACAATTCGGTGTACTTCAACGCCTTGGCGTCCCACGTCTGAACATAAAGCTCATCTTGAGTTAGCGCGAAGGTGCAGAAATGGTAAGCCCCGGTGGTGGAGCCCGGCGTTGAAATCAGCAATGAGCATCGACCATGCTGCACGATCGGCCCTTTGATATCCGGAAAGTCGCTACGAACCTGAGACGGGAACTGCGTTCGATCGTAGTAGATGGTGGCCCTGTCACGAGGTGTAGTGTTGCAGCCGACCAATAATAATAGACATGCAGCCAACATTATTTTCTTCATGAGACATCCTGTACTCGAAAAATATTCTCAAACCCCTGAACGCTCAGTAGAACTGGCAACCATTAACTTTCTGGTATTGCAGGAGAAATATATGTCCACCTCTTCTCTACCAAAATCGGCAAGCACTCCGCAGAACATGCGACCGTTATGGAATAAAAAGAACGTCATTCCCATGTAAATAGTAAAGCCCCTCAAGCTCGCCAGCTATCGATGGAAGCCCAAACGCCGACTCAGAACTGTAAGAGATAGGAAATGCCAATCAAACACGCTGAGAATGTAGAGAACCGTCGCCCCAGCTCGGATCTACCATTCCATTCCAAAAAAAACCGCCGCCCCATCGTCGAGTAACACAACTGGCTTCAAATATTCCACAATTTCATCATTACTCCAATACAGACAACCAAGGTACTCCGATCCATCTTCGCCTGAAAAACGAGCACGTACAACGACTTGAAAATCACGGACCTCATTCTCTTTGAAAACAGGCCGAACAGTCAGTTCATACTCGACCAAACCATCCATTGGAAAATACCAAATCCCGAACCTGAGCAAGTCATCAACCGCCAACTCATAGACCTGAAACTGTCCCGTGCACGACAGATGAAACACATTGTCAATTACCCAAAGAAATATTCAGAATCTTAAGATCCTGCATAAATTCCTCAACCTCAGCAGTGGGAATACCCTGAAGCATTTGAGTTAAATTATTTTCCGAAAGCAAAGTCTTAATGCGCGCTTCATGATAGTTGACTTGGCTCGGATACCAACACGACAAAACCAAACTAACCACTTCCAACATCAAATATTCAAGCGGCGAGTTAAAGCTTCCAACACCACCAGCATATCCATCATAAACGTCTGAGGATATTTGCTCCAAGCTCCAAACATTACCGCCCTTTGCTTTTGCCAGAGGGCCATGATCCCTGCATCCATCCCAAAAATTCTCTAGGACCCATGCTTTAATTTCCGAATAAGAAACTCGATCCTGTCCCATATCACTGCCTTACCTTAAGAGGGCGCATAACCACTCCATTATTATCTAGAACATCGACTGTAACCAGAGGATACTTAACTTTGAATTGCTCAACCACGCCCAAACAGCTACTACACGCTGGACGCTCTGTAAATATAGTGACGGCACCTACCGCACTATAATTCTCACCAAGCTTTTGCGCGATACTATCCAGTATTTTCGCCTCTGAGTCGCCAGCCCTTGGCACCAAGACTCCAGAATTATTAGGCACACTCTGAGTCTGAAATAAACCACTCCCTTCACCGACAATACCCTGTGCTTGTTGAGCAGCGGTAGGATTGTTAATCCGGCTATGGGCCGCCAGTTGAGATGGCAATCCGTCGATATTAATTTCAGCAACAGCCATATTCCCCTCCCCTTTCAGCTTTGAAGGCAACGACGTTCGAATATCAGCGATTCTTTGAGCCAGCGAAGCTGTATCAAATACAGTTGCCTTACTACCATCAACTAGCAATGTATCGATAGAAGATACCGGAGATTTATTATCATTGCCACCAACCAGAACAGCTCCGGGCTTCTCTAGTCCAGCGACCTCCCCTTTAGCCCCTGCGCTGCTCGAACCACCCTTGCCAACCCCATAAGGCAGCATCTGCAAAGCACCAAGCGCGATATTTCCCGCAGCATTCCAGAGGTCGCCATCCGACGCCTGTCCTACGCCATAGCCAACCTGACCCGCACCATTCAACGCTGCAATAGAAGTGATCGCTTTACCGAGACCACCAGGCAAGAAGTAAATTACTGGCTCACCAATAGAGCTCAGTCCCGACTGTTGCTGTGCAAGAAGCAACGTGCTGCGCGCATCAAAGTAGATTTGCTCGTTTTCCGTCCTGTCGCGCTGCCAGACAAGGTTCTCCCAAAGTCCCATCTGACTACGGGCTTCGTTGGCCCAGGCCGTCTGCTCTTCCTTCCGGCCGGCATACGCATAGTCGTAACCACGAGCCACATCTCCGTAAAGCAACTTATCAAGACTCGCCTTCGCTCCCGCCACCCCCAACGCTTGAGTCTGCTCGTAGATAAATACCTGTAAATAAGCCTGGAGCTCCACCCTCTCGGCGTTGCTCAGCGAAGCAGGGTTTTTCTTGTAGGCATCCAGTAAACCATTACTGCGCTGATCGCTACCTTCCAAGCCGAACAGTTTTTTTGCAGCCGCAAGGTTCCCATCCTTGGAGTAACTGTCCCGAGCCTCGTCACGTTGCTTGGCCGAGTGGTCTCCGAGAAAGTTGTATTGCGTGCCGTTCTTCGCAATCCATGCGCCTTTTTCCAGGCTCGTAGCATCAGCATCACCCTGAGTAGCCGCCGCCAGCACACCGACAATTTGTGAACTCATCGTCAACAGGTTTTCGTCGCCGTTCACCCATTTATTGAGTTGCACAACCAGAGCTTCGTTGGCCCCTGCCGCCAGCGCCCCGGTCCGGAAATCACCACCTGTTGCCTTGGACAACAGCCCCCCCGCCAAGGCGTGAATGGCAATTTTCTCCATCGAGCCGTTTTCTATCCCGAACTGCTTGGTGTAGTCGCCGATGGCATTGAAGCTGGCCGCTGCCAAGGTGTTGAACATCGCACTTCTGAGTGCATCGCTTGCGCTAACGTCCTGTCCCAGCGCCTTGCCGAGCAGCATCGACGTACCGCTCTGCAACGTCTGGTTAGCGGCGAACTGACCGATGCCCTCTAGGGTATAGAGCTTGGGTCCGATGACCTTCGAAGTTGCCAGGTCCGTCTTGGTACCGGTCCAGCCATCGAAATACGCAGCCGTCAGCCCGGCCGTAACTCCAGAAACCACATATCCCTTCATGGCATCTGTAGAAGTCACATCCTTGAATACCGCCCCGAGATTGCCTCGGTTGTTGATAGTGCTAACAGTTGCATTCGTAGCTGCGGAGGTAGCCACGGCAGAGAGTGCGACGTTCGCCCAGCCGGCACTAACGGCAGTTCCAGTCGCAGTGAAGCCTGCAGACGCCATGGCCGTACCCGCTGTTGCGCCGGTACCGATGAGCCCGCTGAACATCGGCCCGGCAACCGCCGCCAGAATGATCGCAATAATGATCTGCGCCGCCGGCCCCAACCCCGAGTTCGAATACTTGAAGCTGGTATGAATCTCCTGCACCTGCCGCCAGTCGACTCCGCCCTGCGCCTCCAGCTCTTTCAGCCATGCCAGTTTCGGATCGGCCTTGACCATGGCGTCGATGGATTCGTGCACGGTCTGTTGGTTGACCTGCAACACGTCCGTGTGGATGGTGCCAACCGCCTTGATGACCAGTTCACCCTGGGCCACCATCTCGCTCTGGCGCACGGTTTCATCGGTGCTACCCTTGCCCTTCATGCTGAACCAGCCGACATCAGAGCTGCTCTTCTCGTGACTTTCCTGATGCAGGTCTTTGACTGCTTCGAATGTCAGATCGCCGCCGCTGCCTATGGTCAGGTCGCCACCGCTGGTGAGCTTGGCGGCCTGATACAACTGGTCGTTACCACTCTTCAGAACCAGATCACCAACCGTGGTGATCTCGCTGCCGATATTGGTGATCTGAGTGACTTCATCGCGCTTGGTCTTTTTGCTGCCGAAGCTCCCCTTTTTCTTCATGTCGTACAGCGAATAGTCGCTGTCTTCGGCCGCGAGCAGGGCAAGATTCCCGCCCGCTACCAGGTAGGCTTCATCACCCGCCGTGACCCGGCTGGCGCTCAGGATGAGATCCTGACCAGCACTCAGAGCGAGGTCGCTACCCGCTTTGAGGGTGCTGGAGACCTGACTGATCTGGTCTTCCTGTTTCTTGATGGTTTTAGAGGTGTAGGCGTAGTGATCTTCATTGGCCGCCGAGGCAATGGTCATGTCGCCGGTCGCCGAGATGTCGATATCACGCTGTGCATCGATTTGGCTGGCAATGGCAGTGAAGTCGCGACCTGCAACGGCGCTGAAGTCACGACCAGCTAAAACCGTCGAGCCGTTCTGGGTTATGACCTGGGTAGTGGTGCGTCCATAGCTGGTGCTGCTGGTGGCTTCGGCAGAAATGAGTTGCACGTCGCGACCGGCCTGCAGGCCCATGTCACGACCGCTTTGCAGCACACCACCGACGTTGAGGATGTCGCGACCGGCGTTGATGCTCATGTCGTTGGCCGCCTCGATTCGCGCAGCGTTGCCGACATAGTCGGTGCGCTGGTTCACCAGGTTGGTATTGCGATCGACGCTGGTGATCGAACGCTCATTGATCACATCGCCCAGCACGGTGGTCAGGTTGACGTCGCGCCCACTGATGATGCCCCCGGCCTTGTTGACGATATTGTTGCCGGCCAGCAGGTCGAGACGATTACCTGCTTCGATCAGGCCACTGTTGATGATGTCGTTGCCAGCCATCGCCGAGAGGTTGTTGGTCGCGCGCAAAGTGCCTGCGTTGAGCAGGTCCTGGCCTGCGATCAGGGTGACGTCATTGCCGGCGATGAGTGCACCATTGGGTGCCAGACGGTTGTTGGCGTTGGCCAGGTACAGCACCGGCACCAGCACCTTTTCGCCGTTCACCTCCATTTCTTCCAGCCAGACGATGTCGTGGGTCAGCGCCGCAACCTGCTCTGCCGTCAGTCCCACACCGATCGCCAGGTTGAGCTGCTGCTTGCTGGCGATGGCGTTGTCCATCAGGTACTTGAACATCGTGTCGTCGGTTTTCAGGCCGCCGATGAAGCGCTCGCCGGTCCTTGCAACGATCGCCTGCTGGATCAGCCGCTGCTCGTAGAGGCCGTCGCCCAGACGTTTGGCGCTGTCATCTGGGTTGTAGCCGAGGCCGGAGAGCAGGTAGTCGGAGCTCATGAACTGTTTGAGTTCGGTGAGTACCGGGTTGGTTTCGATCAGGTATTTATGCGGCTGCGATACGCCACTGCGGTCTGGCAGACCCTGTACGCGCTCGATGGTCTGGGCAGTGGTCGGTTGAGTAGTGGCATGGCTATCGACTGCCGGGACAGCGGGCTGCTGCACGTTCGCGGTAGCCGCCAGAGGCTCGCGCACCAGCGACGCAACGGTGGCAGCGTTGGCGACTTTTGGCGCGGTCACACTGACCTGTGCTGCCTGCGGCGTCAGTTCAGGCAACGTCATACCAGGCAGATTGGTGCCGGAGGCCTCGGGGGTGGTCACAGCCACTTGAGTATTACGCTCGCCCGGGCTCAGCCCCGGCAGTTGCAGGTCTGGGCGAGTGCCTGAAGGCTGGCCGGAGATGACTGAAGTATCGCGGCTACCAGTGGAGAGGCCGGGCACATTCAAGCCTGGCTGCCCGGCACCACCCGGAGTGGTGAGTGTGATCTGTGTATCGCGGCTACCCGGCGTCAGACCAGGCGTCTGCGGATCGGCAGGGTTGCCTCCAACCTGACCCACCGTTGTGCTGCGATCCCCAGTCGACAGGCCTGGAACACTCAGTTGGAGGCCACCGTTGCCCGACTGCCCACCAGGGGTCGTCAAGGTGATTCGGGTATCACGGTCGGTCGCTGCCAGACCGGCGTTTACGTTCGGGCCCGAAGCGCTGACCGCGCCGCCAGCAGCACCAGTTGCGCCCTGACTGCCGATGCCGTCGCTGCGGGTAATGTCGCCGCCATTGCTACGACCGGACTGCCAAGTGCCGTTGTCCACGGCACCAACATTGGAAACACTGATGGAGGTGGCGGTGGCGCCAATGGTTTCGGCTGTACGTGCAGCAATGGTGAGCTGTCGGGTGTTGGCAGACAGCTGATCGATGTCATCGAGCTGGAGGTTGCGGCCCTGGCTTTCCGGCAGTGCTCGCTCACGCTGGGTCAGATCGATGGTGGCTCCGCTCAGCGTCCAGTTTTGCAAGCCGCTATCGGCCTGCGTGATCTGGCCGACGGTATTGGCCTGCTGACTCAGGCGGAACAGCCCATTCTTGCCCTCAGGCAGGCTGAAGCCGGGAAGGGTCAATGGATTGACTTGCTGTTGGGCCAGGTCGGGCGGAAATTGACTGCCGGGAATATTGACGGACGGATTTGCCGAACTGACAGATGTGGTTTGTACCCGGTTTGCGCCCTTTGTAATGGATGCAAAAGGAGTGACAGAACCGTTGCTGATAGAGTTGCTGGCGGTAATGGATACAGCACCGCCGGCTTGGACAGTGGACATGTAATTTGAAAACTCGCCAATTACCTCCGTCTTCTTCAATGCAAGCGACGTAATTTCTGTTGGTGCGGCGATCAGGTTATTGGGATCAAACTGAGATATCAGCCCTTTCCCACCGAAATAATATTCATCTGGCGCACTGCTAACCATTACATAACCCTGAGAGGCTATATTTCTATCAGAGTCAAGCTCGAAACCTTCCGGATACCAGATTGCCATAACACCGGTGTCCGTATTACTTTTCGCGTAAGGCACAAGTCGGTAGGTTTTATCCTCAGCTCCATGCCCATCCATGGAGCCAGTGGCCACATACTCCTCAAGAGATACAACTCGCCCCTTGGTGCCTGCAGTCGTATATTCCAAGACAGGGAAGTCAGGATTATTTCTACGATTGTAATCATAAAAAATGTTAGTAACTACATACCCGAATTGAGCACCGTTCTTTACATCATTAGCATCCCGAGCTGGCTCATAATATTTGCGAACACTGTAGTTACCAACCTGCGAGCCCTCATTCTGAAAGTTCGAAACCTCAACATTGATATTACCGGCAGCGGAAACCGTACTATAGAGGTTGGAAAACCTTCCTCCGGACACCCGGAGATCACCTCCAGATAAAATGGAAGAGCTCGCACTATCAATTACTGCAACAGACTTAAATTTTTCAGTGAGGACATATTGCCCCCACCCCCTGTATGACCCGTCGTCCACATAGCAGTTGAACAGACAAATCGCACTCAATTTTCCAGAAAGCAACTTCGACTCAAGAGCAAACTGATCCTTGGCATTCTCCACCACATCCGCCGCAATCCGCAGATTACCAACAGACTCGATAGTCGCCGACCGATTCAAAACCGAAAGCGCCCGACCACCGGCGGCATCCTTGCCAATGCTCAACGCGCCCAGACTGTAAACATCCGCATACCGGTTGGTGAAAGCGCCCGCATACAACGCCATATCACCACCGCTGAAGATCAGGCCTTGCTCGTTGAGCAGGTTCGACGCGCTCAAGGTCAGGCGCTGGGTGCTCCCCAACGTGCCATGATTGTTCATGGTCGCGGCATTCAGGGTCAGATCGCCGGCAGCGGTGAGGCGACCACTGTTGGTCAGTTGCCCGCCAAGGGTCAAGACACCGGTTCCACCTGCCATGAGACGACCGGCCGCGGACAGTGACAAGCTGGCCGCAGCGAGGCTCAGGTTACCCACGCTGCTCAGCCGGCCAGTGCTGTTGAAGCTGCCGCTCAGGTCCAGGGAAAGGGTGCCATCGCTCTCGATCCGTCCCGCGCTGCTCCAGTTGCCACCACTGCCGGTGAAACTCTCGACCGCGAGCAATTTCCCGTTTTCCGTCTGGGTCAATTCGCCCACATTGACGGTCAACCGCCCCGCCTGAATCTCACTGCTGTTGATCCAGCTATCTGCAGTCAGCGTCAGCCCGCCACGCGTGACCAAGGTGCCGCCGCTGTTGGTGACATTGGCGGTGGAGATGTCGAACGTCCCAAGCCCGGCGTGCAGAACGCTGCCGCCCAGGTTGCGCAGCCCTGCGGCCTTCAGGATCAGATCGGCGCTGCTGACCTCCAGCCTGCCGCTCTGGTTGTTGAACACGCCAGCAACCTGGAAGTCGCTCTTCCCTGCCTCGCCAAGCGCGCGCAGCACACCGCTCTGGTTGTCTACGCCGGTCGCCGTTACCAACAAATGACTGTCGCTCTCGATCACGCCTGATCGGTTGCTCAGGTCATCCCGCAGCGCCAGTTCGACACGATTGCCTGCGACTTGACCGCTGCCATTGTCCAAGGCCAATCCGTCCACCCGCACCAGGCCCTTGGCGTACAGCCCACCTCGGGTGTTGGTGAGATTGCCGCCGCTGACGCGTGCATCACCGGTCTGGGCGGCCATGCGACCGTCGCTGTTATCGAGGGAACCGCCGAACAGGGTGAGTTGCTGGCCCTGGATCACGCCACCGTTGTTGTGCAGTTCGTTGGTGACATTGCCGTCCACCGCACCCGCAAGGCTCGCCAGGGTACCGCCAGCGTTATCGAAACTGCCCGCGTCGAGTAGCAGGTTGCCTGTACGCGACAGTAACCCGCCGCTGCGATTGTTCAGGGTTCCCGATGCATGAAGGGTCAGGCTGCCCTGCCCTTGCACCTTGCCCTGTTCGTTGAGCAGTTGAACGGCGCCAAGGCTGACATCGGCGTCCTGGCTGTAGATCCGGCCATCCGCACTGTTGTCGATCACGCTGGCGGCGTTGACCTGCAGATTGCCCCTGGCGGCAATAGTGCCCGCTCCGCTGTTGTCCAGTGTGCCCAGCGACAGATTCATGCCGTTCTGGCTGACGATCTGCCCGCCGCTGTTGTGCACTTGCAGCGCGCGCTTGAGCCAAAGAGCACCGGCGCTGAGCAGCGTCCCGCTCTGGTTGTAAAGCACACCGGCAAGGTCGAGAGTCAGTTGGGCACTGCCGGTGACAAGGCCACTGCGGTTGTCGAGGTTGCCGACCGTCAGCTCGAGCCCAGCGCCGCTGTCGATCTGTCCGCCAACGCTGTTGTCGAGCAGGCCACTGATCGTCAGGGTCTGCGCAGCACTGCTGGAGACGATGCCACCGGTGTTGTCGAAGCTGGCGGCACTGACGTCCATCCGGCCCTGACTGACCAGGGCGCCGTCGTTACCATTGAGCACGGCACCGCTGAGGGCGAGGGTCAGTGCACCGTTGCGGCTGGACAAGGTGCCCTTGCTACGGTTATCGAGGCTGCCACCGGTGAGGGCCAAACCCTGCCAGCCGGACAGCAGGCCGTTCTGGTTGATCAGTGTCCCGACGTTCAACGTCAGTACCTGACTGGTAATCAACCGGCCATTGCTATTGTCGAAACGATTGGCGTCGACGCTGATGTTCTGTTGGCTGGAGAACTCCCCTGCCTGATTGGTGAAGGTACCAACCCGCAAGAAGCTCAAGGCACCTTTGGCCGCGATCAGACCACCGCTGTTATCGAGGTTGCCGTTGTTGAGATCGAAGCGGACGGCCTGATCGCCAACGATACGACCGTTGCCGAGCAGCAACGAACCGAGGGTCAGACCCAGGTCGCCTCTGGCCGAGATTTCGCCGCCATTGCCGCTGGCGAGATCGCTAACAGCCAAGGTCAGGCCACTGCGGCTGTTGATCAAACCGCCATCGCTGTTGTTCAGTACGCCGCTGCCAAGGGTCACGCCAGTAACGCCGAGCAGGTTGCCGCCCTGGTTGTGCAGGCTGCCGCTGTTGACGTTCAAGATACCAGCGGCGCTGATCAGGCCGCCCTGACGGTTGTCCAACAAGCCGTTGCTGGTGAGCCCGAGGTTGCCACGGCTGCTCAGGACACCGTCGAGGTTACTCAAAGAGCCAACCCCCATATCCAGGCTGGCAGCGCCGATCAGGCCCTTGTCGTTGCCCAAGGCCTGGGCGATCACCAACCCAAGGGCCTGGCTGCTCAGCAGATTCCCGCCGCCGTTATCCAGACTATGCGCCGCAAGAGTAAAGGCACGGTTGCTGGAGATCTCACCACCATGATTGAGCACGCTATCGAGGTTACGCAGCAGCAGTGTGCCAGGGGTGTTGATCAAGCCGCCGTCGTTGTTCAGCAAGCCACCGTTGAGGTCGAGGGTCAGATGGGTGTTGCTGGACAGCCTGCCGCCCTGCTGATCGAGGCCGCCAATGCTGGCAGTCAAGGCATCGACGCTGCCAATACGGCCGCCGGCATTGCTGACCTGATTGGCACTCAGATCGAGTGTGGCGCCACTGTTGAGCTGGCCCTTGAGGTTGCTCAAGGTGCCGGTGGACAGGCTGACTGCGCCCTTGGCGCTGAGCTTGCCCTCTTCGTTGTTGAAAGTGCCACTGCCCAGTACCAGCGCGCCATCGGTGAGCAGTTCGCCCTTGAGGTTGCTGACCGCCTCGCTCACCTCCAGGGTCAGACCATTGGCGCTGTTCAGGGAACCATGGCTGTTGTCGAGGTTGCGCGCCTTGACCTTGAGGTTGGATTCGCTGCTGAGCAGACCGCGAAGGTTGTTGAGGCCACCACTGAGGCCCAACTCCAACGATTGCTGGGCAAGGATGGCGCCACCGGTGTTGTCCAGGCCATCACCGGTCAGAGAAACACGCTGGCCGCTGAGCTGCCCGCCTGTCTGGTTGATCAGTTGCTGGATCAGCAGGGTCAGGCTGGCTCCGGAGAACACTACGCCGTTGTCGCTGTTTTTCAGGGTCTGGCCGCTGACGCTGACGTCACCATTGCCGGTCAGTTCGCCACCCCGGTTATCGATCTCGCCGATCTCGAGTTTCAGCGCTTTTGTGGCACCGAGCAGGCCGCCGCGGTTGTCCATGCTGGTCGCACCCACACGCACGGTCTGGGTACCGATCAGTTGGCCAGCACGGTTATCGATGCGACCGACATCCAGTTCAAGCGCGGCCTTAGCGGCAATCTCGCCGGACTGGTTGTCCAGACTGGCAGCGTTGACCAGCAGTTTGCCGTCAGCGACCAAGGTACCGCGCTGGTTGCTTAGAGCACCGCCCACTGCCAGGGTCAGGATGCCGCGGCTGCTGAGCAGGCCGTCGGTATTGGTCAGGCCGAGACTGGCGATATCCAGGCTAGCGGCGCTGATACGGCCGCTGACGTTGCCCAGCAGTTGCTCCAGACGCAGGGTCAGGCCGAGGTTGCTGACCAATTTGCCGTTGCCGTTGTCGAGGCCGCGGGCAGCCAGGGTGAAGGCGTTCTGGCTGGAGATTTCGCCCCCCTGATTGCTCACCTCGCCGAGGTTATTCAGAAGCAGCACTGGCGCGTTGATCAGGCCGGCGTTGCTCAGGTTGCCATGGTTGAGGTCGAGGGTCAGCTGGGTGTTGCTGAACAACTCCCCGCCCTGCTGCGTCAGCCCGCTCAGGCTGGCATTGAGAATGCCGCCGCTGGCAATGCGCCCGTCGTTGTTGACCTGCCCGGCCGTCAGATCGAGCCCGGCGCTGCTGATCAGGCGTCCACCCTGGCTGTTGTCGAACGCACCGGTGGTGACGGTGGCGGCGCCCTGGCTCTTGATCAGGCCTTGCTCGCTGTTATTCAGACTCCCGCTGACAAGGCTGAGCGTCTGCGCGCTTTCGACGGTGCCACTTTGATTGAGCAGCGCGGTGCCGCTGCGTACCTCCAGCGCGCCGGCACTGGACAGGCTACCGGTCGCGTTATCCAGTTGCTCCGCACTGAGACTCAGGCTGCCCTCGCTGGTAATACGACCTTCGCGGTTGCGAAGTGCACCGTCGAGCAATGGCGCGGCCGTGGCGCTCAGTTGCACAGTCACCGAGTCCTGCGCCGCCAGGGTGCCTTGACCATTGTCTAGCCGATTGCCCATCAGGCTCAGGTGTTGAGCAAAGAGCAAGCCGCGCGCCTGGTTGACGACCCGGGCGACCGTCAGCTCCAGACGGGTCCCGGCCAACACTTTGCCGGCGCTGTTGTCGAGTAGCTGGCCGCTGAGGACAAGTTCGCGCTGACTGGAGAGTTCCCCGGCGCCGTTGGCGATGGAGGCGACCTCAAGTTTCAGCGCTTTTGTGCTGCCGACCAGACCGCCATTGCGGTTGTCCAGTTCGTTGCCACTCAGCCTCAGGTCGCCTTGGGCCACCAGCTCACCGCCCTGCTGCTCCAGCACACCCACCGTGGCCTCCAGATCACTCTGGCTGGCGATACGGCCCTTGGCGTTGGTCACGTTGTCGGCGCTCAGCCGCAACAGGCCGGTGGCGCTGATCAGGCCGCTCTGGTTATCCAGCTGACGCGCATTGAGTTCCAGCACCTGGGCGCTGCCCAGCAGGCCGTCGCGGTTGTTCAACTGGGCCAGACCCACAGTAGTGGCCTGGCTCGCGCGGATCACACCGCCACGATTGTCAGCCGAGGTGCCGCGCAGGGTCAGGGTGCTCTGGCCGGAAACGCGACCGCCCCGGTTGTCCAGCGTCATGATCAGCAACTGCATGGCGCCCTTGGCCAGCAGGTTGCCGCCCGCCTGGTTGTCCAGCAGGCCATTGACTGTCAGATCCAGGCTGCCGTCGCTGACCAGACTGCCGTTGTTGCGGTTGTCCAGGCTGGCGGCAGTTACCTGCAGAGCGCGACCGGCGCCAAGGGTTCCGGCCTGGTTGAACAGCACCCCGCTCAGGTTAAGGTCGAGGCGATTGTCGCTCATGACCTGACCATTGCCGTTACCCAGCGCTGCAGCGGTGACCACTGCCAGCGTGGCGGCAGAGACTTCACCGCCAGCATTGAGCAGGTTGCCGGTGAGGTTGAGTGTCAGGCCGGCGGTGCTGCTGAACAGGCCGTTACGGTTATCCAGCGAGGCGGCGCGGGTAGTCAGGCCGGTAGCGGAAATCTCGCCGCCTACGTTAGTCAGGGCCTGTTCGATCAGCAGCTCCAATGCCGCGTCACCGAGCAACGCGCCGCCGCTGTTGTCGAAGCTGCGCGCTGCCAGGATGAAGCTTTGCTCGCTGGAGATTTCACCGCGCTGATTAAGCACGCTGGCCAGGTTGCGGAACACCAACGGGCCCGGCGCATTGATCAGGCCACCATTGTTGTTGAGCAGGCCACCGTGCATGTCCAGAGTCAGGGCGCTGTTGCTGAACAGTTCACCGCCGTTGCTCTGGTCGAGACCAATGAAGCTGGCACTCAGGGCCTTCGCGCTGGCGATACGACCGGCGCGGTTGTCAGTCTGTTCAGCGGTCAGTTCCAGGCGGTCGGCGCTGGTCAGGCGGCCCTGCTGGTTGATCAGGGTGCCGGTTGTAACCCGCAGCAGGCCATCGGCGGCAAGGCGACCTCGGCTGTTGTCGAGACTGGCGCCGGACAGGGTCAGGTTGCTGCTGCCGAGCAATTCGCCGCCAAGGTTGCTGATGGCGTCCGCCACGGCCAGAGTCAAGGCACCCGCAGCGCTGGCACGACCGCCGTCGTTGTTCAGGGTGACGCTTTCAACACTCAGTGCAGCATCGCTACGCAGGATGCCGACGCGGTTCTTCAGCAGACCGCTTGTACCGTTGTCTGCGCGCAAGATCAGACTCAAGCCGGTCTTGGCGTAGAGGCTGCCCTGATCGCTGTTGTCCAGTTCGCCGCCGCTGAAGCTGAGGGCCTTCTGTGCGGAAATCACGCCTTTGGACTGATTACCCAGGTACGCCAGGTTCAGTTGCAGATCACCATTGGCGATCAGGCGACCGGCGCCGCTGTTGTCAAACCGGCTGCCACTGACAGTGAGGTTGCCGACGCTGGCGACCTCGCCCGCGCGGTTGTCCAATGTGCCCACCCGCAGGGTCATGGCCTTGCCGGAGTTGAGCAAACCAGCCTGACGGTTATCCAGACTGAGGCTGTCGATCGTCAACTGCTCCACAGCCACCACATGACCGCCACGGTTATCGAAGCGATTTGTGGTCAGTGTCAGGTTGCTCTTGCCGGAGATCTGCCCTGCGAATTGATTGTCGAGGCTGCTAGCGGTCAGTTGCAGTTCGCCGGCCGCGGTCAGCACACCGCCCTGATTGAGCGCGCTGCTGCTCAGTGTCAGCGCCAGGCGGTCATCACTGGCGAAGCGTCCCTGGCCGTTATCGAGGCGATCAGCGCTCACGGTGAGGTTCTGCCCGGCCAACACGCGACCGCCGCGGTTGCTGATGGCGTCGGTCTGGGTAAGGGTCAGGTCCTTGTCGCCCTGAATCAGGCCTGCATCGTTGTTCAGGCTCGCACTCGCGAGGTGAGTACTGATCCCAAGCAGCTTGCCCTGACGATTGTCCAGCGCGCCGGCGACCTGCAGGGCCAGGCCATTGCGAGCCTCGAGGCTGCCCGCCAGGTTGTTGAACAGCCCCGCGCGAACATCCACGGCATCGGAGGAAATCGTGCCCTTGCCGTTTTCCAGCAGTTGGGCAATGCGCAACGTCAGGGCCTGCTGGCTGAGCAGCTTGCCGTTCTGATTGTCGAGACTGGTCGCAGCCAGCTCGAAGGCTTGGGCACTGGAAATCTCACCGCCCCGGTTATCGACGCTGGCGAGGTTGCGCAGCAACAGCACGCCCGGTGCGTTGATCAGGCCACCCTTGTTGTTCAGGTGACCGTTTCTCAGGTCGAGAGTAACGCCGGCGAGGCTATAGAGACGGCCATCGTCGTGCTGATCCAGTGCAGCGACGGAAACATCCAACTGGCCGTCGCTGTTGATGCGCCCACCGTTGCTGTTGTCGGTTTCACCCGCTGCCACGATCAGGGTGCCGTCGCTGTCGATGCTGCCTTGTGCGTTGTTCAGCGCACCGTCAACCTGCAGGACCACTTGCTGACCGGCATGCACGGTGCCCTTGCCACTGTTGTCCAGGCTGCTGGCGGTCAGGCGCAGTTCGCTAGCGCTGAACAGGCCGGACTGGTTGAGCAGGGGGCCGGCGATTTGGGCGGTAAGGCGTGTATCGCTGCTCAGTCTGCCGCCGCCGTTGTTGGCACTGCCGGCGTTCAGGTCGAAGCCCTGCGCGGCGAACACGGTGCCCTGACGATTGTCGAGAACGCCGGTGCTGGTCAGGTTCAGGGTTGTGTCGCTTTGCAGCAGACCCTGACGGTTATCCAGCAAACCAGTGGTCACTGTCGCGCTGTGGGCCAGGAGCTTACCGCCTTGGTTGTCCAGTGAGCTGCCCACGTTGAGAACGAGCGCACCGGCGGTGCTGAGGCTACCGAACTGGTTGCCCAGGCTGCCGGCGCTGATATTCAGCGCCGGCGCGGAAATCAGGCCTTTGGTGTTTTCCAGAATACGGGCGATGCGCAGGGTCAGGGCCTGCTCGCTGAGCAACTTGCCGCCACCGTTGTCCAGGCTGCCGGCAGACAGAGTAAAGGCCTGGTTGCTGGAAATTTCACCGTCCCGATTGTCGACGCTGCCGAGGTTGTTCAGCAGCAATTGGCCCGGAGCATTGATACGCCCGCCCTGATTGTTCAGGTGACCGTCGTTGAGATCGAGCGCGATCGCCGACTGGCTGAGTACTTGACCGGCACCATGCTGATCAAGACCACTGACACGGGCGGTCAGTTGCCCAACACTGCTGATGCGACCGCCGCTGCTGTTGTCCAGCGCACCGCCGTCGACAAGCAAATTGGCCTTGCTGTCGATCCGCCCCTGCTGGCCGTTGTTCAGGCTGCCCAGCGATAAGCTCAGATTGCTCCCTGAGGCCAGCACCCCGCCAAGGTTGAGCAACTGTCCAACAAGCGTCACATTCAGGACGCCATCACTGGAGAAGCTGCCCTGGCTATTGTCGAAGGCGGCGGCGCTCAGGGTCAGGCTCTGACCACTCACCAGTCGCCCTTCCCGGTTGACCACAGCGCCCTGCTGACGCAACTCCAGCGATGCATCGCCCTGGATCAGTCCTTTGTCGTTGTTCAACGAGGCGCTAGCGAGCACGGCGCTGGCAGCCAGGATGCGACCTTCACGGTTGTCCAGTTCGCCACTGACTTGGCCGCGCAGACTGTCGCGAGCCTCAAGAGTGCCGAGCCGGTTGCTCAACGTGCCGGCGCTCAGGCTCAGCTTCGCCGCTGATACCTGACCGTTGCCGTTGTCCAGCAGTTGGCCAATGCCAAAAGTCAGCGTCTGCTGGCTGAGTATCTTGCCGGCGCGGTTGTCCAGGCTCGCGGCCAGCAACTCGAAAGTCTGGCTGCTGGATATTTCGCCGCCCTGGTTGTCGACGCTGGCAAGGTTACGCAATAGCAGCGCGCCGGGTGCGTTGATCAGGCCGCGCTGGTTGTTCAGATGACCGTTGTTCAGGTCGAGGGTAACGCCGGCGAGACTGTACAGACGGCCATCGGCATGTTGGTCCAGTGCGGAGACCGAGACGTCCAGTTGGCCGACGCTGTTGATACGTCCGCCATCGCTATTGTTCACCGCGCCAGCGGCGAGGCTCAGGGTCCCGGCACTGCTGAACAGGCCGGTCTGGTTGAGCAACTGCCCAGCAATCCGCGCGGTCAGAAGGGTGTCGCTGCTCAGTTTGCCGCCGCTGTTGTCGGCACTGCCGGCCTTCAGGTCGAAACCCAGCGCCGCGAATAACGTGCCCTGACGGTTATCGAGGCCATCGAGGCTGCTCAGGTCGAGGGTGGTATCGCTTTGCACCAAGCCCTGACGGTTATCCATTGAGCGGCTGGTAACAGTCGCGCTGCGGGCCAGAAGCTTGCCGCCCTGATTGTCCAGCGCACCGTCCACCACCAGGCTGATCGCACCACTGGTGCTGAAGCTGCCGGATTGGTTGCCCAGACTGCCCGCGCGAATATCCAGCACGGGGGCGGAAATCAGACCCACCGCGTTGTCCAGAGCATGCGCGATCCGCAGCGTCAGGCCTTGTTCGCTCAGAAGCTTGCCGCTGCTGTTGCCCAGCCTTTCGGCAGCCAAGGTAAAGGCCAGGTTGCTGGAAATCTCACCGCTACGGTTGTCGACGCTGCCCAGGTTATTCAGCAGCAGTTGGCCAGGAGCATTTAGGCGTCCGCCCTGGTTGTTCAGATGGCCATTGTTGAGATCGAGCGTGATGGCCGACTGGCTGAGCAACTGTCCGTCACTGTGCTGGTCGAGCCCACTGAGGCTGGCGGTCAGTTGACCGGCGCTGCTGATGCGGCCGCCGCCGCTGTTATCCACCTGCCCAGCTTTCAGGTCAAAGGTGCCGTCGCTGCGCAAGGTGCCTTTGGCGTTGTTCAGTTCGCCGTGTGCTCGCAGGTCGAGTTGCTGTCGGGCGTAAAGGTCGCCCTGGCGGTTGTCGAAGCTGCTGGCGGTCAGGTGTACGTCCGCGTCGGCGGCGAGGTAGCCGCTGCGGTTATCCAGCACTCCGCCCTCGATCAGCAGGTTGGCCTTGCTGGTGATGCGGCCTTGCTGTTGGTTATCCAGGCTACCCAGGCCGAGCACCAGATCGCCATTAGCGGCCAGCAGACCAGCCTGGTTGAGTAGCTGCGCGACGACCCGGCCTTCCAGGTAGCCATTACTCGTCAAGGTGCCGCCACTGTTGTCCAGGCTGGCGGCAGCCAGGCTCAGGCGGCTGCCGGCAATCAGTTGCCCGGCGTTGTTGAGCACTGCCCCGCCGCTGCTCAGCGTCAGGTTGCGATCGACCTGGATGCGACCGTGACGGTTGTCCAGCGAGCCGAGGGTCAGCGTCATGTCTTCGGCCAGCAGTTCGCCGAAGCTGTTGTCGAACAAGCCATCGACACCCAGTGCCAGGTCCTTGCTGACGCTCAGGGTGCCGCGCAGATTGCCGAGGGTGCCCGTATGGGCATCCAGCCGCGCGGCAGATATCAGTCCCAGGCTGTTGTCCAGCGCGCGAGCGATACGCAGTGTCAACAACTGCTGGCTGAGCAGCTTGCCGCCTCGGTTGTCCAACGAAGCAGTCGCCAGGGCAAAGCCCAGGCTGCTGGAGAGCTCGCCGTGGCGATTGTCCATCGAGCCAATATTGGCGAGCAGCAGTTGACCCGGGGCATTGACCAGGCCGGTCTGGTTGTTCAGGTGACCACCGTTCAGGTCGAGACTGACACCCGCCTGGCTGTACAGGCGACCGCTTTCGCTATTGTCCAGCGCGGTGGCATTCAGGCTCAGGTCGCCCGTGCTATTCAACAGGCCAGCCTGGTTGAGCAGTTGGCTGGCCGTGATCTGTGTCCGGCCATCCGCTGTCAGGTTGCCGTTGCGGTTATCAAGGTCGCCGCTGTGGATCAGTAGATTGGCCTGGCTGGCGATCCGGCCCTGCTGCCGGTTGTCCAAGCTGCCGAGCGTCAGGTCGAGGTCACCACTGGTCGCCACCAGCCCGGCCTGGTTGGACAAGTGCCCGGCGATCACGGCCGTGAGGCTACCCTTGCTGGACCAGTTACCGCCGCTGTTGTCCAGGCTGCCGGTAGCGAGGGTCAGTTGATCCCCTGCGCTCAGGCTGCCAGCGCTATTGAACAGTGCCCCGCCATTGGTGATCGCCAGGGTCTGGTCGCCCTGGATCTTGCCGCTACGGTTGTCCAGCGAAGCGGCGCTCAGTTCAAGATTGCGTGCCAACAGCACGCCGGTATGGTTATCGAGCAGGCCATCGACCCGCAGAATGGCGTTCTGGGTCGCACCAATGCTGCCGCCGCCATTGGCCAGGCCTCCAGCCTGGGCATCGAGCCGCAATGCAGAGATTTGCCCAGCGGCGTTGTCCAGCGCTTGGGCGATGCGCAGCGTCAGTGCCTGTTCGCTGAGCAGCTTGCCGCTACGGTTGTCGAGGGTGCTGGCCCGGAGCAGGAACGACTGGTTGCTGGACAGCTCGCCAAGGCGATTGTCTACCTGTGCAAGGTTGTTCAGCAGCAGTTGGCCCGGCGCATTAATCAGGCCGCCCTGGTTGTTCAGATAACCATGATTGAGATCGAGGCTCAGGCTGCTGCGGCTGTACAGACGACCGTCATTGCGCTGGTCCAGACCGCTGACACTAACATCAAGACTCTGCCCATGAACGCGCCCCCCGGAGCTGTTATCGAGCAGGCCAGCACGTAATTCCAGAGCGTTGCCGGCCAGCAGTCGGCCTTGCTGATTGTTCAGGTCGCCACTGACCAGGCGCAGATCGCCACCGGCGCTGAAAAGACCACTCTGGTTCAGCAACTGGCCGGCCAGCGTCGCCGTCAGCGCCGCATTGCTGGTCAATTCGCCGGTGCGGTTGTCCAGGCTCGTTACGCTCAGTTCCAGATCGCGTTGACTGGCTAGGGTGCCGCTACGGTTATCGATCGCGCCGCCGGAAACCCTCAGCAGATTGTCTGCCTGGACACGGCCGCCGCCGTTGTCCAGCGCGCCGAGCACCAGGTCAATATTGCCAGCGAGTAGCTCGCCACTACGGTTGTCCAGATTGCTGGTGACCGTCAGTCCCAGACCCTCCCGCGCCGTGATCCGGCCGCCGCCATTGACGAAGGTGCCAGCGCGCATCAACAAGGAAGCGCCGTCGATACGGCCCCTGCCGTTATCGATCAGGCCCGCGATGGCAAGGGCAAGGGCTTGTTGGCTGAGCAGCTTGCCGTCGCGGTTGTCGAGGCTGTCGCTGCGTAGCTCGAAGCCCAGCGTGCTGGAGATTTCCCCCGTGCGGTTGTCGACGCTGGACAGGTTGCTCAGCAACAGACGGCCCGGCGCGTTGATCAAACCACCCTGGTTATCCAGATGGCCGCGATTGAGGTCGAGATTGACGGCCGCCTGACCCAGCAGGCGCCCGGCGTTGTTATTCAGGCTGCCAACCGCCAGCCGGCTGTCGCCCTGCGCGGTGATAGTGCCGCTGGTATTGGCCAGCGCCCCACCTACCCGCGCGTCCAGCTCGCCGCGGCTGGACAACACGCCCTTGGTGTTGTCGAGCAGGCTGGCGACGTCGATTTGCACGCCGTTGGCGGCGATCATCCCGGCGCCGTTGTTCAGCGCCCCGGCGATGCGCAGGGTCAGCCCCTGATCGCTCAACAGCTTGCCGGCGCCGTTGTCGAGGCTGTTTGCAGCAACGATGAAGGCGCGGCTGCTGGAGATTTCGCCCTGGCGGTTATCGACGGTGTTCAGGTTGTTGAGGGTCAACTGGCCGCTGGCGTTGAGTACTGCGTTGCGGTTGTCCAGGTGGCCACGGTTGAGGTCCAGGCTGAGGTCGCCGTCGCTGTGCAAACGACCACCGTCGTGCTGGTCGAGGCTGCCCACACGCGCACTCAGGCTGCGGGCCGCGCCGATCTGACCGGCGCTGTTGTTCACCGCGCCGCTCACGTCCAGGCTCAGGGAGCGGCCAGCAGTCACCAGGCCGGTGATGTTGTCCAGCGTCGCCAGCCGCAGGGTCACATCACCCTGCCCCGACACTTCGCCGTTGCGGTTGACCAGATGCCCGGCGCTGAGGGTCAGCGCTTCGTTGCCGAGCAGCAGGCCGCCCTGGCTGTTGAAGACTTGATCGGCATTGCCCACCACGCTGCCCGCCACGACCCGGCCACGGTTCTGGTTATCCAGTCGCGTGGCGTCGATCTGTGCGAGGCGCCCGGCATTCAGGGTGCCGCCCTGGTTCGCCAGTTCGGCCGTGCTGACAGTAAGGTCGCGGCTGGCGACAACAGTAGTACCAGTGTTGTCGATGCGCGCTGCCGAGAGGCGCACGTCCCCCACGCTGTTACGGCTGTTGTCGGCATTGACGCCCGCTTCGATGACGCCGTGGTTGCTGAGCGTCCCGCTGCTGTCCAGCGCCACACTCTCCCGCGCCGCCAGACTCTGCCGGCTGTTCAAATCCCCCTGACTACTGACCGCCAGATCCTTACCGGCATACACCGCCCCCTGCGCATCAATCCCCTGCGCCTTGACCGTCGCCGAACCGCCCGCCGACACCTGGCCCAGGTTCAGCTTGCCATTGGCATCGATCTGGATATCGCCGCCAGCAACCATATTGCCCGCCAGCTTCACCCCGACTCCTGCCTCGGTACCGACCAGGCGGATGGTGTTGACGTACATGCCGCCCAGCGCCGAGGAGTCGATCGCCAGGGCCGGCGCCTGGCTGCCATCGGCAGCGCGTGCGGTGGCGGCAAGGGTGCGGGCATCGACGTCGTTGCGGCCGGCGACGATGTCGAGTTTGTTGGCCTGGATCTGGGCGTTGATCTGGGTGGCGCGGGTGATGATTTCGAATTGGTCGACGTTGCTGGCATTGAGGCCGGCGCCGTTGATGGAGACGTTGCCCTGGTCGACCTGGTAGCGGTTGATCTGACCGTTTTCGATCACTGCCTTGCCGGTGCTGAGGGTGACTTTCGGGGTGTTGATGAAGCCGCAGCCGTCGCAACTGATGCCGTGCGGGTTGGCGACGATGACGTGGGCGGACTTGCCCGCCACTTCGGTGTAGCCGCGCAACTGGCTGGCGCTGCCGCCGTTGACCTCGTTGAGGATGATGTCGGCGGCGCGGCCGCTGAAGTTGGGGTTGCCGACGATGATTCCACCCAGTTGGGTGCTCTGGGTGCGACTGGTAGTGTTGTTGAGGATCAGGCCCTGGGCATCGACGTTGTAGTCCTTGAACTGGTTATGTGACAGGCCATTGGCATTGGGTGTGGCGATGTTGATGATCGGCACGCCATTGCCCGCCGGCGCCAGGCGGGTGCCCGCCGCGCTGACCGCAATACCTTCGGCCTGGGCCCACAGCGGCTGCCAGAACATGACGTTGGCCAGCAGAAACGCCAGGGCGCGTTTCGGCAGGCCGCAGAAAGTCTCGCGCGGGTGCAGGGTCGCCGAGGGCTGGCGAAGGAGAAAAGCGAATTGACGGACATCCATGTCGTGGTCTCGATTCAGCTAAAGCTGGAGTTACAGCAGCAACTCCACGCGGAAATAAATGGGCGCTTCGCGCTCGGTAATGACGTCGGGGCGTTCCAGCGAATGGGCGAAGGTCACGCTGGCGCTCAGGTGCTGGCCGCGGGCAAACAGTTCCAGCGCGTTGCTGGAGACACGCCCGTGCTGGTCGCCGTTGTAGCGGTCGCCGCGGATCACGCCCTGGTCGTAGCCGACGCTGGCGCCGTACTCGGCCAGCACCGGGCGCAACCATTCCAGCGCCACCGGGCGGGTCCAGCGCAGGTCGTTGCGCCAATAGGCGCCGCTGTCGCCGGTCAGGGACTGGTCCTTGTAGCCGCGCACCGAAGACAGCCCGCCCAGGCTCAGGCGCTGCGGGCTGAACAGCGGGTCTTCGCTGCGCTGGCCGGTGGCGAGGCTGCTGAAACTGAAGGTCTCTTCGCCGATCTGGAACGGCTGCAGGTAGCTGATGGTCAGGCTGTATTTGCGGTAGCGGGCGTCGGGGTCGCCGGGGCTGGCGGTGCGGTCGGCCTGGGCATCGAAGGCGCCGATGCCCTGCTGCACGCCCAGGTCCAGGTTGACGAACGCGCCGCCGATCCTGCGCCCGTGGTTGATGCCGAACTGAGCCTCGCTCAGGCGGTTGCTGCTGTTTTCCAGGCGGCTGTCTTCGATGTAGTTGTTCGAGCGCAGGTAGGCCAGGCCGGTACTCAGCGAGGTTTTCGACAGGCTGTCGCGGTGGATCACCCGCTCGGCGCGCAGTTGGTGGTTCTGGGTGTCGCCGGTCTGCTTGAAGGTGAAGGTGTTGGCCTCGGCCTGTGAGCGGTAGGCACTCTGGCTGTAGGAATAGCTGAAGTTCCACCATCCCCAGGGCAGGTTGTAGAAAAGCATTTCGCTGTGCGAGGTGCGCTGGTGATCGCTGACCGCGTCACGACCGCCGCGCAGCATCAACTGGTCGGCCAGGCCCAATGGGCTGTCCCATTCCAGGCCGTAACCCCATTGCTGTTCGCCCGTGGAAAGCTGGCCGTCGTTGTTACGCGACAGGTTGGCGCGCCAGGGCTTTTTCAGGGTGTTGCCGACCTCCACGGTGCTGCCGCCCACCGTCGTGCCGGGCACCAGCTCCATCTTGGCCTGGTTGGACGGCAGGCGGTTGAGCTGGTCGACCATCTGCTCGATATCGCGCAGGTTGAGCAATTCACCGACCGCGCCGGGGAAGGCCATCGCCAGCTCCCGGGACGACAGGCCGCTGTCGGCGCCGCTCTTGATGCCTTCCAGGCGCCCTTCCACCACCTGCACTTCCAGGTGCCGGCTGCTCAGGTCCTGCTGCGGCAGGTAGGCGCGGCTGGTGACCAGGCCCATGGCGAGGTAGTGATCGGTGATGGCCTTGAGCAGTTCGTTGAGTTGCTGCACGCCGAGGCACTGGCCGATATAAGGCTGGGCCAGGCGCTCGCGATCGGCCTGGGACAGGCGGTCGGCACCTTTTATTTCGATGCTGTCGATGGGGAAGCAGCGGGTGTCGGGCGCAGATTCGGGGGCAACGGGCGGGGCTTGGTTGCCGGGCAGTTCGCGCAGTTCTTCAAGACGCCGTTGCTGCTCCTGCAACAGACGGTCCTGGCGATCACGAATCAGGTCTTGCTCGCCCGGGGTGGCCGCAAGAGCCGATACAGCGGCGCCAAGGCTCAAAGCCACAACGCACAACCTCATCGCGAGGTGGTGAACAGACATGATCCGAAATCCCACTCCAATATCACTATGCCATCAATGGCGGCGAGATATTAAATAGCGATGAAAATGGCGTCAATAGGCTGGCATTTGTCATAAAAATGCAAAGAAATCGTAATAATCTGCCAGACTTGTTTCTTCCAATTCACCCAAGCATATGGAAAGCCAGCCACTGCGCATAAACGCATGCGAAGGTGTAGTCATCATCATATGGGTCGACATACGGATTGCTACCAAGCGACATGCGTTGCTGCCTGCCAAACCATTAGTAGCGGAAGCCTGAAGAGACGTCGCGAGGCGGCCCAGGCATCAGCGAGGGAGTAAGCGGTACCGGTGACCCGGGCGTGCCGGACGGTGTTCGTCGGGGTGAATGAGCGGTAGGTCCCTCACCGCCTCAAGCCATCCCCCGAATTTATTGGTGCTAGACACCTCAAATCGATAACCAATGAACCCTGTAACGCAACCGGACGGGTCAAGGACGACCAAGCTCTTTGGCCGTCAGAGAACCTCTTGCATGCTAGCATCCTAGAGTGCATGATCTGAGCATAACTACAAATCAAGCGGTGCCCATCATGGTCAGCATTGCGTGCGTGAAACCCTCTCCATTGGCGCGGCCCCTGCTCAGGTCCGCGGCCCAGCTGGCCCTAGCTTCCAGCGAATCCCTGCTTATCCCCATACCGATCAAAGAGTTCCGGAACGCGCCTGCAGGTGCGCACGCCCCCTTTGAACAGTAGACCCGCGTTATGGCTTGAAGCCCAATAAGAAGGAAAACAAGAAATGAGCATGATGAAAGCTGCCCGCCTCCATCAGGTAGGCAAAACGTTCCAGATCGACTCGATCGAAGTACCAACACCCGGCGTCCATGACGTTCTGGTGGAGGTCAAAGCGTGCAATCTGGTACCGAACCTTCGTAACGTGATCGAAAGCTATCCAACCTGGTTCCCCTACCTGCCGCTGCCAAAGCTGCCTGTCATCTACGGGCTGGACGCTGCCGGCATCGTCAAAGCCGTTGGGCCGCACGTTCACGGGATAAAGGTCGGTGATCGCGTTTATGTGAACCCCGGCCGCAGTTGCGGGTCCTGCCACGCGTGCCTGCGCGGACAACACATCAACTGCACTGCGTACACCTTCCAGGGCTACTTCGGCTTCGGGCCAGGTTCACAAGAAGTGTTTGAGGAATATCCCTACGGCGGTCTCTGCCAATACATGACTGCACCCTCATCTGGCCTGGTGAAACTGCCTGAGGCGATTTCTTTTGAACAAGGATGCCGTTTTGGCTATCTGGGCACCGCTTACTCGGCCCTCCGTAAAGCCGGCGTGTGCTCTGGCCAATCGGTTCTCATTAGCGGGGCAACAGGCACCTTGGGCCTGGGCGCCGTCTTGCTGGCTCTGGCGATGGGAGCCACAAAGATTTTTGCTCTGGCGCGTAACCGGCAACTTCTGGAACGCGTGCGGGCGATCGCCCCGGACCGCATCTTCACGCTGTCGCACGGTGATCAGCCGCTAGGTGACTGGGTTCGTGAGCACACCGAAGAACTGGGCGCTGACGTCTTCATTGATGCGGTAGGCCCGGGAGCCCCCCATACAATCACTGTGGAAGCCATTGGAGCACTGCGCCGCGGTGGCCGCATGGTGGATATCGGCGGTATGTCCGAAGATCTTCCGGTGCCGATGTTCAAACTGATGTGCTTCCAAATCAGCGTGATCGGCTCTCTGTGGTTCACCGTGGCTGAGGGGCAGGACATGGCGGAAATGGCTGCTGCAGGAACGCTCGACCTTTCAGTGTTCGATCAGGAAGTGTTCCCGATCGAGCAGGTCAATCAGGCGATGGACTCGTTGGAAGACCGAAAAGGTGGCTTCACGAACGTCGTAATCGACCCAAGCCTGGTCTGATCTGAAGCGCCGTTCCTCGCGAGCGGCGCATGCATCTGGAGCTCGAGCATGAAAACAAGACGAGTAGTTGCAGGCACACAAAACGGGAAGTCGGTATTCCTCGCTGATGGCAATGCCCCTCACCCCTACGAATACAAACATGTACCAGGTTTCGCTACATCACTTGTCTGGGGCACTTCGCAGGAGCCGTCTATCCCGGAGGGATTCAGCGACCCGGTGCAGTCGTCCACCTCGCTACTGCCTGGACCGGGCGAAACGAAGCTGCTGATGGTCAGTTTTCCCCCAGACAGCATTTTCCAGTCAACCGCCTTCGATCCAGAGCAGGCCAACATTGAGCAGCAGCGTCATCTGATCGGCCTTTATGAGTGCTTTGACCCTCAGCGCCCGGGCATGCACGCGACCCCAACTGTCGATTACGGGGTTGTCGTCAAAGGACCGGTCATTCTCGAACTTGACGATGGGCAATCGAGAGAATTGAACCCTGGCGACGTGGTGGTGCAACAAGGAAACACACACGCCTGGAGAAACCCCGGTTCAGAGCCTGCGCTTGTCTGCTTTGTTTTGATCGGGGCGCGTGCTTGAACGGCTGAAACCTACATAGGAAAACAATAATGAAAAGTTATGTAATTCGGGCTGCGTTAGTCAGCTCGATTGGATCGGCTTTGCTCGCGCCCGAGACCAGCTACTCAAGCGAAAACGGCGACACGGTTTGGCCATTGGGCGTACAAACCGTGCTTCCTGCAATTCTGCCCCAACCAGGGCAGACATCACTGTACAGCTACACGGCATTCTATAAAGCCAACAGCTATCGTGATAACCACGGGGACTCCGCCATCCCTGACTTCAAGCTGGAAAACTTTATCCAGGCTGTGCGGGTGGTCCATACGTGGGATGTAAAGCTCGACAGTGGAATTACCCTTAGCAGCGGCGTCATCGGCTCCGCTAACAAGATCAAGGTTGAAGCGTTCGGGAACAGCGACACAGATACCGGCTTCCGGCAGTTGTACCTGACGCCACTCTACGTCGGGTACTCACCCTCCGAGAACCTTCACCTGTTAACCGGTTTCAGTGCGTTTGTGCCCTTGGGCAGTTATGACGGCAGCAAGCTGGCCAACAGCCCCACACCGAACGCCAGCTACACCCAGGAGTTCGACCTTACCTGGTTCCCTAGCCCCAATTGGGAAGTGTCGATTGCTCCCACCTTCACGGTGAATGCCAAGAGCGATGACACTGACTATCGCTCTGGCAACATCTTCAACATCGACTACCTACTGGGCTACCGCCTGGAGTCCAATCCGAAAGTGCAACTGGGTCTTGTGGGGTACTACACCCACCAGGTAACCGATGACCGCTCTGATCTTGTGGAGCTGGAAGATGGCAATCGCTTACGCAAGTTTGCGGTAGGCCCGCAGGTCTTTTATGCCTTTGACCAGACATCCGGAGTAGTCCTCAAGTGGATGCATGAGACCTCGGTCAAAAACGGGCCTAAGGGCGACTCGCTGTGGCTGGAGTTCGCGTTCCCGTTATAGGGCCAGCTCTGCGTCCGAGGACATCTTCGCTGCCACGTCCTTGGCGATGCTATGGATATGGGCCGCCGCCGCTTTGGCCGCGGCCTTTTTATTGCGAGTACGAAGAGCAGTCACAATCTCGTCGTGCTCATCGGTGGCAGCCCCAAGGTGAGACTGGAAGCCGCAGGTCTGGACGATGAAGAAATCGGACAGCTCGAAGTTAGCGATTTGGCGCGCCGACAGAATGGGAGACCTGGCCATCGAATGCAGCATCCGGTGGAACTCAACGTTCAGCGTTCTGTAGCTTTCAGAAGCATCGCTGTGTTGAGGATTGATATTCCTGATCTTGTCGTTGATCTCTGCCATCCGAAGAGCCTCTTCCGGCAAGCCACGATCAGCAGCGAGCCCAGCGATCAGTGCTTCATTGTTGGCAAACATCTCGTAGAAATCTTCCACGTCGGAATGGGTAGGATGTACTACTTCACAGCCCACCTGTGCAGTGATAACCACAAAGCCGCGCTCTTGCAGGCTGTTCAGCGCCGTCATGATTGGCTGCCGACTCACCCCCGTTTCTTCACCAATTTCTTTTACCAATATCTTCTGGCCAAACGCATAACGGCGGGAGAGCAATAGCTCAAGGATATGCTGGTAAATAGCGGTCTTTTTGTTTGCCACTTGCATTGAATTTCATTCCCTAGGGCTACGCACGGTGGATCTGATTATGAGGCTTACATTCTAGAATTTCTCATAGTAAACCAAAACTGCGGTGCCGCTTGTGTGGTCATCTGTCTTGATTCTGAAATATCGAGGCTTCTCGAAATCGGCGAAATGTTCAGAGCAGCGGCGCTGGCCCTGGATAGCCTTGCAAGCCTTTGGTGATGAGCGGCGAGAGATGAACTTGCATGCTAGCATTCTAGCGTGCATGATGATCCGGCAGACAACAACAAATCTACCTGCATGGCGTTCTCGACAGCCCGAAGGCCGCACCGAGAACGCACATGCCGCCCAGTGCGAGACGGCCTGCACTCGGCATCGACGCAAAGGTTCCTTATCCATGAGCGCTTTCTTGCATTGCCTGTCGCACACCCCTCTGATCGGTCATTTAGACCCACCTCAAGACGTGCTGGATGAGGTGAGTGGAATCGTCCAAGCCGCCCGATCTCGAATCGCTGAATTCGCCCCGGAGCTCGTCGTACTTTTCGCGCCCGACCACTACAACGGCTTCTTCTACGACGTGATGCCACCGTTCTGCCTGGGTATGGCGGCAGAAGCGATCGGTGACTTTGGCTCTTTGGCCGGCACCTTGCCGGTGCCGAAGCCAATCGCGGAGGCCTTGGCCGAATCCCTCCTGACCTCTGGAATCGACATCGCTGTCTCCTATCGCATGCAGGTCGATCACGGCTTCGCCCAACCGTTGGAGTTTCTGCTGGGTGGACTGGATACCTATCCTGTGCTCCCTGTCTTCGTGAACTGCGTGGCCCCTCCGCTGCCCACCTTCGAGCGCGTGCGCAAGCTGGGCGAAGCGGTCGGACACTTCACACAACAGCTCGACAAGCGAGTGTTGTTCCTGGGGTCAGGTGGGCTTTCGCACCAACCACCAGTACCAGAGCTGGCCAAGGTTGATGCCCGCATGGCGGATCGCCTGATGGGTAGCGGACGCAACCTTCCTGTAGATGAGCGTGAAGCTCGTACCCAGCGAGTTATCAGTGCAGCTGAGCGCTTCGTTGAAGACCAAAACAGCCTTCATCCGCTGAACCCCGAATGGGACCAGCAGTTCTTGGACATCGTCGAGCAGAACAATCTGGCCCAACTCGACGGTGTGACCGCAGCGTCCCTTTCGGCAATCGCCGGCAAATCAACTCATGAGGTCAAGGCCTGGGTTGCCGCCTTCGCGGCGCTTTCCGCTCACGGTCCTTACTCAACAACCGACCGCTACTACCGGCCGATCCCTGAATGGATTGCAGGCTTCGGATCCATCAGTGCGCGCTCCCAGCGCTAACCCTTTTTACGGAGAGAGAATCATGACTGCCATTACCGAATCAGCCACCAGCAAATTCGTTCGCATCCAAGATGGCGAACTGGACTTGAGCATTCATTACAACGACTGCGGTCAGGGCAAAGAGACCGTCGTCATGCTTCATGGCTCGGGCCCGGGTGCAAGCGGCTGGGCAAACTTCAACCGCAACATCGAACCTCTGGTCGATGCCGGTTACCGCGTAATTCTGATGGACTGCCCGGGCTGGAGCAAAAGCGACTCGATCATCAGTACCGGCTCCCGCTCTGACCTGAACGCACGCGTTCTGAAAGGTCTGGTCGACCAACTGGATCTGAACAAGATCCACATCCTGGGTAACTCCATGGGTGGCCACACCGCGGTTGCGTTCGCCCTGAACTGGCCAGAGCACGTGGGGAAACTCGTTCTCATGGGCGGCGGTACCGGTGGTGTCAGTCCGTTCGTACCCATGCCGAGCGAGGGTATCAAGCTGCTCAATGGCTTGTACCGTGAACCCACGATCGAAAACCTGAAGAAGATGATGAGCATCTTCGTGTTCGACACCAGCGACCTCACCGAAGAGCTGTTCCAGGCACGTCTCAACAACATGCTTGCTCGCAAGGACCACCTGGAAAACTTCACCGCCAGCCTCGCAGCCAACCTCAAGCAATTCCCTGACTTTGGCCATCGCCTCGGCGAAATCCAAGCTGAGACCCTGGTTATCTGGGGCCGCAACGATCGCTTCGTTCCTCTCGATACAGGCCTTCGCTTGGTCTCCGGCATTCCGAACTCCCAGCTGCACGTCTTCAACAAATGCGGTCACTGGGCACAGTGGGAGCATGCCGACAAGTTCAACCGCATGGTTGTTGATTTCCTCACCCACTGATCGAGGTCATCCATGGATACCACACAAGAGACCCTTGAACGCCTGGCCGCTGATTTACGCCGGGCAGAAGGAAAGGGCGAACCCATCGGGCCGCTGCGTGACGCTATCGGTGCCACCAATGTGGAACATGCCTATGCGATCCAGCGTTTGAACCAAGCGTACGCAATCGCCCATGGCCAGCGCCTTGTTGGTCGCAAGATCGGTCTGACCAACCCTAAGGTCCCAGCCCAACTGGGCGTCGAGCAACCGGACTTCGGTTGTTTGTTCGCTGACATGGCTTACGGCGACAACGAAGTTGTGCCGTTCGAGCGTGTGCTTCAGCCGAAGATCGAGGCAGAAATCGCGCTTTTTCTCAAACACGACCTGCCAAGCGCATCGACCACATTTGCAGATGTCGTTGCAGCTATCGACTGGGTTCTTCCAGCGCTGGAAATCGTGGGCAGCCGTATTGCCGGATGGAACATCAAGTTTGCCGACACCGTAGCAGACAACGCCTCCAGTGGCTGTTTCGTGCTGGGCGGTCCTGCTCGTCGCATCGATGGCCTGGACCTGCGAGGTGCAACGATGAATCTGTCGAAAAATGGTGAGGTAGTGAGTTCAGGTAGTGGCGCCGAATGCCTGGGCCATCCACTCAATGCTGCCGTATGGCTGGCTCGAACCATGGCGGAATTTGGTGAGCCGCTAAAGGCCGGCGACATCATCCTGACCGGGGCATTGGGCCCGATGGTTGGTGTTAACCCAGGTGACCATTTCGAGGCCGAGATCGAAGGTCTTGGCCGGGTCGGTGTGTCGTTCAGTGTCGAATGATGGAGTTTCAAAAATGACTACCAAACGTAAAGTCGCCATCGTTGGCTCCGGCAACATCGGCACCGACTTGATGATCAAGATCCTGCGTAATGCCAAGCACCTGGAAATGTCGGTAATGGTGGGTATCGACCCTGCCTCCGATGGCCTGGCGCGTGCCGCTCGCATGGGAGTAGGCACTACCCATGAGGGCGTGGCCGGCTTGGTCAAAATGCCTGAATTTGCAGGTATCGATTTCGTATTCGACGCGACCAGTGCGGGGGCGCACGTCAAGAACGATGCTCTCCTGCGTCAGCACAAGCCAGGCATCCGGGTTATCGATCTGACACCAGCTGCTATCGGTCCTTACTGCGTGCCAGTGGTGAACCTGGAGGAACATGTTCAGGCACAAAACCTCAACATGGTGACCTGTGGTGGCCAGGCGACTATTCCAATGGTCGCAGCCGTGTCTCGTGTGGCCAAAGTGCACTACGCCGAGATCGTGGCGTCGATCGCTTCCAAATCAGCAGGTCCCGGCACCCGGGCCAACATCGACGAATTCACCGAGACCACCTCCAAGGCAATCGAAGTCATCGGCGGTGCGGCTAAAGGCAAAGCCATCATCATCATGAACCCTGCCGAACCACCATTGATGATGCGCGACACGGTTTACGTACTCTCCGAGAGCGCCGACCAAGCCAAGATCGAAGCGTCCATCGCTGAGATGGTTGCCGCGGTTCATGCCTACGTCCCGGGTTATCGCCTCAAGCAAGAGGTGCAGTTCGAGGTCATTCCTGAATCTGCTCCGCTGAACATCCCAGGACAAGGCAAATTCAGTGGACTGAAGACTTCCGTGTTCCTGGAAGTTGAGGGCGCCGCCCACTACCTGCCTGCTTACGCCGGCAATCTCGACATCATGACCTCTGCCGCATTGGCCACTGCCGAGCGCATGGCACAGTCGATGAGCAAGGCCTGAGGAGCGCAGACATGAATGGTAAAAAGCTCTATATCTCCGACGTGACGTTGCGTGACGGTATGCATGCCGTCCGCCATCAGTACTCGCTCGACCAGGTTCAAGCGATTGCACGAGCACTGGATGCGGCAAAGGTCGACTCGATCGAAGTGGCTCACGGTGATGGCCTGCAGGGCTCCAGCTTCAATTACGGATTCGGCGCCCATACCGACCTCGAGTGGATCGCAGCCGCTGCCGATGTGGTGAAGCACGCAAAGATCGCCACGCTACTACTGCCGGGTATCGGTACGCTCCATGATCTCAAAGCGGCCTATGACGCCGGTGCTCGTGTGGTACGTGTCGCGACCCATTGCACCGAAGCGGACGTCTCCCAGCAGCACATCGAGTATGCGCGCAAGCTGGGCATGGACACCGTTGGCTTCCTGATGATGAGCCATATGCAGACCCCGGAAGGTCTCGCACAACAGGCGAAGCTGATGGAGAACTACGGCGCTACTTGCATCTACGTCGTCGACTCCGGTGGAGCGATGAACATGGATGACATCCGAGCCCGTTTCCGCGCGGTCAAGGCGGTACTTGATCCCGCAACCCATACCGGTATCCACGCTCACCACAACCTCAGTCTCGGCGTTGCGAACTCGATCGCCGCTGTCGAAGAAGGCTGCGACCGCATTGACGCCAGCCTCGCCGGCATGGGTGCCGGAGCCGGTAATGCTCCACTGGAAGTGTTCATTGCAGCTGCCGAAAAACTCGGCTGGGATCACGGCACGGATCTGTATGCACTGATGGACGCTGCGGATGATCTGGTGCGGCCGCTTCAAGACCGTCCGGTACGCGTTGATCGTGAAACCCTCGCCCTGGGCTACGCCGGCGTCTACTCCAGTTTCCTGCGTCATGCAGAAGTCGCCGCTGCTCGTTACGGCATCAAGGCTGTCGACATCCTGGTCGAGCTTGGCAAGCGCCGAATGGTTGGCGGCCAGGAAGACATGATTGTCGATGTCGCCCTTGATCTGCTGAAACGCTGAAGTTCGCTTACAGCTCCACGCAAGCTGTTCGCTGTACTACCCCCCTTTCTCCGAGAGGGGGATCTATCACAACAATAAGAGCTGCCCACTATGTATGCCTTGTCGAATCCCATAGCTTCAACTCGAACATATCGCCCCCGCTTCAAGCACCTGAATCTGTAAGCGCTGGTATCGACGCCGCCAGGCACAACCAAGCGCATGAAGTAACTCAATCACGTGTTTTCCGAAGCTCTTGAAGACTTTGGAAAGGGGTCTCTATGACTGTCAAAACAGATAAAACCAAACTTCTAATTACCATCATGCTGTGCTTCCTCGTAGCACTGATGGAAGGCCTGGATCTGCAAGCGCCGGGCATCGCTGCACACGGCATGTCTGCCGACTACGGCTTGGACAAAGTGGATATGGGCTGGGTGTTCAGCGTCGGCGTCCTGGGCATGTTGCCCGGAGCGTTCGTAGGTGGCCGGCTGGCGGACCGATACGGTCGGAAGAAAGTGCTCATTGCCTCTGTCGCGTTATTCGGCGTCTTCTCGCTGGTAACCACCGTTGCCTGGAGTTTCAGTGCGTTGCTGTTTGCGCGCTTCCTCACTGGCGTTGGACTTGGTGCATCACTGCCAAACCTCATCGCGCTTGCATCCGAAGCCGCCGGGGAACGGATGCGTGGTACCGCTGTGAGCATGATGTATTGCGGCGTGCCTCTGGGCGCGGCACTTGCTGCGGCGATCGGCCTTCTGAATCTGGGCGTCGGTTGGAAGCTCGTTTTCTATGTGGGTGGTATTGTTCCCCTGGTTATCGTTCCCCTACTGGCGTTCTATCTCCCAGACCTCTACAAGCCAGCACAAACAGGCGGCGCCACTGTTGAACTGCCTTCGACCAAAAGCATCCTCGTTGAGAATGGCTCGCTTAAAATCACATTGCTTCTGTGGGTGAGCTTCTTCTTTACCCTGATGGTGACCTACATCCTGATCAACTGGTTGCCCAGCATCCTTATCGGGCAAGGCTTCAAGCCAAATGAAGCCAGCATGGTGGTACTGAGCATGCAGCTGGGCGCAGCCATTGGCACCCTGATGCTGGGAGTCGCCACCGACCGTCTGCCAATCTGGGTAATGTCGTTACTGGTGTACGGCGGCACCCTGATTTCACTCGCGTGCCTGACCTCGGCTACCGCGTTGCCCGCGATGATGGCTGCGGGCTTCCTGGCAGGTATCTTCACCACCGGCGGCCAATGCGTGTTGTACGCGCTGGCGCCTCAGTTCTATCCCGCAAATGGCCGTGCAACAGGCACAGGTGCCGCTGTGGCTGTCGGCCGCATTGGTGCAATGACCGGTCCGCTTGTCATCGGAAAGATGATGGCACTCGGAGCTGGGACAAGTGGCGTCATGCTCGCATCGGCGCCGGGTTTGGTGTTGGCAGCCATGTCTCTGCTTTACCTCTCTTCGATCAAGAAAGGCCCGGCGCCCACCACGTCGGTCGCCTGACTGACGCGCTACTTCAACGATAAAAACAACAAAGAAGACATCGACATGAAACACTCCAAGAAAGTGGCCTTTGCGGGCCTGCTGGCTGCGCACGCGGCTTCTCTCCAGGCTGCCGGCTTCATCGAAGACTCAAAGGCCAAGGTCACCGTGCGCAACTACTACTTCGACCGAAACTACATCAACGAAACACCCCAGGCCGCAGCCAGAGAATGGGCCCAGGGTTTCATCGTGAACTTCACGTCTGGGTTCACTGGGGGCGTCGTTGGATTCGGGCTGGATGCCCAAGCGATGCTGGGGGTGCGCCTGGACTCTTCCAGTGACCGCGTCGGTACCGGACTGTTGCCCTATTCAGCACGTACCAGAGAACCTGCTGACGAGTATTCCGAGGTAGGACTGACAGGCAAGGTCAAAGTATCGAAGACTGAGCTGCAGCTCGGTACCGTCAGCACCTTCTTGCCCATCGCGTTTGCGAGCCCCACCCGACTGCTGCCTCAAACCTTCCGCGGCACGTACCTCAGGTCTCAGGACATTGAGGATCTCTCGCTGCACGCCGGCTGGCTGGATCGGATCAACCTTCGGGACTCGACCGATTACCAGAAGATGCGAGTTTCAGCGCCTAACGGTCGCTTCAACGGCGCGGCTGAATCGGATGGGTTCTACTTCCTGGGGGGCGATTACGCATGGTCGAAGAACCTGACGTTGAAGTACTACTACGCCGAGCTGGAGGACATCTACCACAAGAATTACCTCGGGTTCGTGGATAGCCGCCAAGTCGGCCCAGGAAAACTGACTGCCGACTTCCGCTTCTATGACTCCAGAGAGCATGGCGCAGCCAAGGCCGGCAAGGTGGACAACCGTAACACCGCTCTGATGCTGAGCTATCAACTGGACTCTCACCGCCTTGGCGCAGGCTACATGCAACTGACCGGCGACACAGCCATGCCCTATCTCTTCGGTACGGAGCCTTTGGTCATTACCGAGGGGACCTTGAGTTCTGAATTTCTCAATCCAAAAGAGAGAAGCTGGCAGGTCAAGTATGACTACGACTTCGCGGGCGTTGGCGTCCCAGGTCTAAAGGGAATGCTGCGTTACGTGAGCGGCGACAATATCGACCTGCCAAAGCTTGGTGGCAACGATCTGAAGGAAAGCGAGAAAGATCTGGAGCTGTCCTACGTTGTCCAGAGCGGCACGTTCAAGGACGTGGCTTTTCGGGTGAGACATGCCTGGTACCGAAATGACTTTGGCCCTGGTGCAACTCATCGTGATGACAACGAGCTTCGAGTGAATATCGACTATTCATTCGCGCTCTGGTGATTTTTAGTCTCACTGCTCCTCGGTTGTGACGCGCTCCTTGGCCACGGTTTATCCGTGGCTTTTTTGGCGGGACGAAAGGCAATTTCGGATGATTGCGAGTCGAATTCTTGCATGCTAGCATGCAAGCACAAATTGGAAAAATGCTCGATCCGTCAAGGCAGTCTTGCTAGCCCCTCAATCGATAGCCTGAAAACAAATACAAAATCAGGAGGTTTCATGATTACCACCCCCACCACCGTTGAGTCCGGCGCTCTACTGAGCTCTGACTGAACGCTGCACCTCCCTGAATATTTCCCTTTCCCGAATACCTCATCAGTAGCGACTGCTTCTGCGTCGGTGTTCTGGTTTCCATCCATGCTCCGAGTTTGCACACAGGTTCAGAGCATCAATATGTAATGCCTGGAGAATAAGAAATGACCACCTCCAACAACTTCGATACTGACGTGCTGGTGATCGGTACTGGTCCTGCTGGTGCTACTGCTGCCGTAGCGCTTGCCACCTATGGTGTAAGGGTCAAGATGGTGACCATGTTCAACTGGTTGGCTAATTCGCCCCGCGCCCACATCACCAATCAACGAGCCATGGAAGTGTTGCGTGATCTGGGCCTGGAGGAAGAAGTCATTCGGGCAGCCACTCCATGGGAGCAAATGGGCGACACGCTCTTCACCACCAGCCTGGGCGGTGAAGAAATTGCACGCCTGCGCACCTGGGGCACCGGTGACAAACGCAAGGGTGACTACGTACAAGGCAGCCCTTGCACCATGCTCGACCTGATCCAGCCAGAGATGGAGTCCATCCTACTCAAGCATGCCGCCGCCCGCGGCGCACAGGTGAGCTTCAATACCGAGTACCTGCGCCATGAGCAGGATGCTGAAGGTGTTACTGCATACATGAAGGACGTGTCGACCGGTCAGGAATACACCGTACGAGCCAAGTATCTTGTCGGTGCTGACGGGGCGAACTCCAAGGTCGTGAAAGAAATCGATGTTCCCATCGTTGGCGAAATGGCTCGTGCGGGTACCGCCTATGTCATCTTCAATGCAGATCTCTCCAAGTACGTTGCACACCGCCCTAGCATTCTTCAGTGGATTGCCACTCCTGAAGCTGGCTTCGGTGAAATCGGTATGGGCCTGCTACGAGCAATTCACCCATGGGATCAATGGATCGCTGGCTGGGGCTTCGACATGGCCAAAGGTGCACCTGATCTCTCTCCTGAAACCGTGCTACAGAAGATTCGCCTCCTCGTCGGTGACCCGGAACTGGTGGTTGACGTTGAGCGCATGTCCACCTGGTATGTGAACCAGGCTCATGCCACTGAGTATTCTCGCGGTCGCGTGTTCTGCGCCGGCGATGCTGTACACCGTCATCCACCGTCTAGCGGACTGGGTTCCAACACCTGCATGCAGGACAGCTTCAACCTGGCGTGGAAACTGGCCTATGTGGTCAAGGGCTTTGCGAGCCCTAGCTTGCTGGAAACCTACACCCCTGAGCGTGCTCCGGTAGGCAAGCAAATCGTCGCACGTGCCAACCAGTCCCGTAAGGACTACGCCTTGCTGAAAGAATGTTTCAACTTCGGCAATGGCGTCGACACCGTTGCCAAGCTTCTGGATCGGATGCGGGACCCTAGCCCTGCGGGCGTTGAGGTCCGCCTCAATTTGCAGAAAGCACTCGAGATCAAAAACTTCGAGTTCAATGGACAGGGCGTGGAGTTGAACCAGCGTTATGAGTCATCTGCTGTCGTTCGCGATGAGCACGACGGTGATGAGGTCTGGGCCAAAGACAAGGAACTGCACCTGCAAGCAACCACCCGACCTGGCGCGAAGATCCCTCACGCTTGGCTGGTGAATGAGAGTGGTCTGCGCGTCTCCACGCTGGATGTGGTCGGCAAGGGCAGCATGACGCTGGTGACTGGTCTGGCAGGACAAGCCTGGGTCGAGGCGGCACAGCGTCTGGACAAACCATTCCTGAAGACTGTGGTCACCGGTGCCAGAGACACTGCCGATCTGTACTGCGACTGGCAAACGGCCCGCGAAGTCCACGAAGCCGGTGCGATTCTGGTTCGCCCAGACGGCTATGTGGCGTGGCGTCAACGCGACGCGGTGTGGTCAGCCGATGAGGCCGCAGCACAGCTGGAGCAGGCGCTTCAAAGCGTGCTGGGATAAGCAGTAGTTCAATAGGCCCGGCTGATGCTGGGCCTATTTCGGCCAGGACATTCTAGAAAGGCAAACTAGGCACCGTACGGAAAGTAGTATCGTGAGCACCTCCGCGAGCAGGCCAAAGTGACCATCGCCGCATAACTTGTTGCAAGCTTGCAGTAACCGGTTGCCAGGCGACGATGCTCCTTCAGCCAGCCAGTCGTTTGATGACATTACGCTCTCGGTTTCACCAGTCTCAAAACCGTTGATAAACCGTAGACCTAAGGCCGTATCGCTCAGGCATGTCTCGCTAGGTCGCACCGGAGCACAGCACCCAAAAACGCCATTTAGCACCAGTCGGTCATCGGCTCGTGGACGCTCTGCTCCGCGCGTCGGGGCGGGTTTAAGAGGTCCGAGCTCGTTACCCGCTGGACAATAGGGCCAAGGGTTTCGTTGGGGCTTTCACAGAAAACTTTCCACTCAGTTACATGATTTTGCGCTGTATCACTTCAAGACCTTGCCGGCTCCTGATCTGAGCGGACGCGCGGGGTATGGGACCCTCCGACTGCGCATTCAGACTGCGAGCTTCTTCGCCAGCCAGAGCACTTGTTTAAACGGTGCCCAAGCATCTGCGTATAGCCAACAGCCGATGGCTATGAGTAGACATAGATGGCCAAGCCAAATAGCCAAGGAGAATGTGCACTTGCCAAAGTTACGGCCACTAAGCAATAAATTGTAGTTGTACTTGACTACGAACCCCAGCATCACGATGAGCAGCCCCGCGCCCCCGGATAAGGTTAATGCCAGACCGTTAAGGCGGGATGCCATGCCCATGAGAAATGTGCCGGTCATCAGCATGAACATGATCGGCTTTCCGGCCAGCCAGCCAAGCTTCGGCAAGAACGGCAGCACGGCTATTAACTTTTCCTTGAGGTCGCTGTCAGTGAACAACTTCAATGTGTAAAACTGAAACGCGAAAATCACGAACATGGGGATGCACGCGCCGGCAAGCGTTTCGAGCCACCACTCCGGCACAGACAGCAACTCTTGTATCGAAGGGTCGAGAGCTTGGTACTTATCCGTCAGTTTCAGATCGACCAGTTTGCGCCCACACCAAAAGGCAAGCCCCCCAAGAGCCAACGTGCTGATCCAGAAGCGCAAAGAGCCTAGTCGCTTGGCCAATGCCGAAAGGTTTTTCATTTAGCTTAAATCCTGCGTCCATTCTATAAAGACCACATGGTGGTCCAAAATCTATTCCTTAGCAGATTCTCATTCGAACCTGCGAAGCGTTCGCCAGACTCGCTCAAGGCAGGCCGGAACCCACTGATGCGGGTAACATTTCCTCGATCTCACCGGCCGGCGTCGCCACCCCGCGCGCCCAGGCGCAGCAGGCCCGCTATCTCTGTACGACCCGTGGCTGTACATAAATACCCATCGGATTGTAATTCCTCCGGCCAAGCTCTATAAACACTAATGTTCTTCAACATGACAAGTGCATAGCCATGAACCGAATTCAAATTTCGATCTTGCTGGCTACATTGACCTGCGCGCTGCCGGCCAAAAGCGATCTGTTTGGAGGCAGTAACTCTTTCTTCCGTAAACCACTCGGAGATGCGGGAGATACGCTTCAGAATGTCGTCAATACTTCGACCGAAATCCTTACCAACGGTCACAAACGGATCACGCAGGAGCTCACAAACGGCGTTAAGGTAGTGACCGAACAGATCCCTGGTGCCGCGCCTTTGGTTACTGTGATGTTTCCGAACGGGGTGATTCAAGTCACACAAGACCTGGATTTAGGTGTCAAGTTGATCACGGAAACGTTCCCGGAAGGCGAAAAGCGAATCACAAAGTTGCTGGCCGATGGAAGCAAGACGATAACCGAGACGCTGCGCGATGGTTATGTTCGCGTCTTCGATGAGACCGCCAACGGCACAAAAATCTTCACCCAAGTGTTTGCGAACGGGAACAAGGTCGTCACGCAGATCCTGAAGGACGGCACGCGCACCGTCACAGAAGTGCTGTCCGAAGCCAGCAAGACCTATCTGGCTACTCTTAAGCTCCAGCAGGACCTGCTTAACCAGCAGGTATCACTCGTCCAGCAAACGGCGTCCGAAGCATTGGATGTCGCCAAGGCCATCGAACGATTCAACCGCCGGCAGATCAGCGGGATCGGCGACTCAATTGGAAGCGCCGAGCGCAGACTTCGCGAAGGCAAGGTGGTCGATGCTATCTGGGGCCTCAACATCGAGCAATACCAGAACACCGACAATAACGCCGCACAGGCCGCGTTGGAAAACAAATATATCGCATCCGCGGGACAACTCGCCGCCACGACCTATGGAGGTCCGGCGGGCAGCGCTGCATATACAGCCTGGCTGACCTACAAGGCCACTGGCGACGCCGAGCTCGCTCTTAAACAGGGCGTGCTGAGTGGGGTGGTGTCGGCTGTCGGTAGCGGCATCGCCGATATGCCCAGCGGCACGGCCACAGAAGTCGCAAAGAAGGTCAGCGCCTCAGCCGCATTCGCTGCGGCGCAGGCTTCCGCCTCCGGCGCGGGAAGCGAAGAAGCAATCCGGGGAGCGATCTTCCAGGAGATCAGCGCCCAAACAGCCCAGGGCCTAATCGATCTGCCCCCGAATTTCAAAGACGCGCCACTCAAGAAAGCCCTCGCAGATGCGTCCATAGCCGGTGCCAAGGCGATGGTAACTACCTACGACAAGCAATCCGCAGAAAGCGCCATCCGCGCCTCGCTGATCACCAGCGTTACCAACAACATCACCGAGCAACTGCCCACCGAGCAGATGCGCCAGGTTAAGAAGGCAGCGACCGTGGCCGCCATCACGGCACTGACCGTCGCAGCGTCAGGAGGCAACGAACGTGCAGTTCTTGATGCGGTTGCTGCTAGTGGACAGATCCTCGTCCAGGACGAAGTCGAACAACTGGCTGTTGCGCTTCGGCAGGAAGCGAGCGACGCCGGGAAGCTTTACTACATGAAAATATTCGACGGCGACCCGGATGAAGTCGAGCTGCAGATAAGCCACATGAAAGACGCTTTCGGCGACATGCAGAAGTTACCAGCCCAGTGGGGTGCCGCGATCACCTCACGTACGGACGAAATGCGGGCTGCCCAAGGCTATCCACCCTTGGTCCAGGTCGAAGGCGACACCCAAATCCTCGCGGTCGCGAACGGCGAGTGGACGGTGTCCTACCTGCCCCGCGATGCCACCGACGGAGCAAGTACACCTGTAATCCTCACATTCACCGGCCCTAAAAGCTCTCTGGCTAAACAGCAGGCTGAGAAAGAGGAAACACTCCGCGAGGTGCAGGCGACGTTGCGCGACAACACCATATACTCCCGCTGACCAAGGCTCAGCACCCGCAGTACGACCAGAGTCTTCGTATACCCCCGCTGGGGGACCGCCAAGGATTGCTCAGTGAAGAAGGTCCGTTAAGGCTGGCGTGGCGGCGAAAGCCGGGGGTGCCCGTTCTCGCTGCTGCTTGTAGGCATTGTCTGCTTTCGAAGTCCTGCTTACGTCGGAAGTGGTGCGTGCAGGCCGTCTCATGACGAAGTGCTGGCCGACATTTTCGGACTGTGGCGAGGCGCACACGCAATTGCAGCGCCTACGGGTTACCGGTGGACATCCGGCCAAATCACCATGGTCGCCAATAGCCGCGCCTGCAATCGAGCCAAGTGCTAGGCTCTGTACGAAATCCCGAGAAACCCAATCGGCGCCCTTTGGAAGCTGAAATTCACTAGGATTCCCGGCCATCTACGGAAAGGAATCCTGTGATGGCAAAGCGTTACGAACTCTCGGATGAGGCCTGGACAGTGGTCGCCGATCTCTTCACTGAAACCCATGGTCGGGGGCGGCCCCGCCTGAGCGACCGGCTGATGCTCGATGGCGTACTCTGGGTACTCTGTTCGGGCGCTGCGTGGCGAGATATGCCGGAACGCTTCGGCCCATGGTCAACGGTGTATCAACGGTTCCGGGGTTGGCGAAACCAGGGCACCTTCGATCAGATGCTCAAACGCTTGCACCTGAGATTGAATGAGCAAGGCTTGATCGATGTGCAAACCTGGATGATCGACTCAACCGCAGTACGTGCAACCCGAGCCTCTTCTGGCGCCGGGAAAAAAGGGGGCCTGACGAGCCTGCCGATCACGCTCTAGGCCGTAGTCGCGGCGGCCTGACAACCAAGATTCACATGCTCTGCGACGCCAACGGGACACGGTTGCGCTTCCTTCTCTCTGGCGGTCAAGCCAGTGACATGAGTTACGCCCAACCACTGCTGGACGACGTCAGCATTCCATCAGGCCAACGAGGTCGCCCACGCAAGCTCAGCTTCCAAAGGGCGCCGATTGGGTTTCTCGGGATTTCGTACAGAGCCTAGAAACTCGTACTGTAAGGAAAGAGGCTGGCTCTGAGACCCACCTCGTACGAAAGAAGACAAAGCCTCCGCCAGCTTCATGGTCTTCACAGGCGATTGATAGTCGCTGACAACACGCGCTCGAAATTAGCCGACGTCACGAAGGTAATAGCGCCGACTCCACCCATATCTGCATCCGCCATTGTCAAGGCACGGTAAACCGCCCAAGAGCCAGCAACCGGGTTATGCTTTAAAACCGCCAACACAAGCTCATGGCGCATCGGATCCAGCTGCCACTCAGGTATCCGCCTTCCCCGATTACCCAAATCAATCGCCAACAACCGCTTAGCTTTCAGATCACGATTGACTTGATCACGAGATTTCCCAGCAAGCTTCGCGAAAGCTGGAACCGTCAAATTTGTCGGAGACTCATAGATTGCAAGCATCTCGGCACGCTGGCGTTGAATCTCGGATACCGGCTTTGGGCCTCGCACCTCAGCGGCGTCACGCACAAGGGGGTGAGATGACGGCTTTCGGGCAATTTTTTCGACTTGAGCCTGAAGTGGCTTGCCTCCCAGTTCGCCGGGCTCCGACCCGACCGCCTCAAGCACACGTGCTTTCAACGAGTCCAGAACCGCCCCTTCCAAGCTGGTGGTCAATCGCTCACACGCTAACGCTACCCTGCCCTGCTCCAATTGATCCAGCCGGTTAGCCCAGTCCTGCATCATTGCTCGGCGCTGCTCAACGTACTGAGCGTGCGTATACGCGGCTCGCACCTTGTTAGGCTCACTGTGCGAGAGCTGAGCGTCTATCCATTGCTGAGGGTAGCCAAGCTCTGTGAGCGCCGTGGTGATGGTTGCTCTCATACCATGCCCCGTGAGTCGATCTGCATACCCAAGTCGATGCAAGGCATTGTTCAGCGTGTTCTCGCTGATACGCTCATTGAGCCTGGAACGATGCGAGAAAAGATACCGCTGCCCAGGGCGCACCAGACTCAGCATCAGGCGGACGATCTCAACCGCCTGGTGCGACAACGGGACGATGTAGGGAGGGATAGCCGCGGGTTTTCTGCGCGTCTTGCGCATATGGACCTGAAACTGCTTCACCACTTCTGGCGGTATGACCCATAAGCGCTTTTTCAAATCGAACTGGTCCGGCGTTGCCAACCGAAGCTCACCCGTTCGCCCCCCGTCAGCAGCAACAGGCACAACCCCATCACCGTCGAGACAGCGCCACCGTAGGCGCGCATCTTGGGCAGCAGCACCGAGAGTTCATGCATTTCCAGGAAGGGGTTGTGATCCACGGGAGGTTTGGGGATGGCGACGACATCCAGGTCGAACGCAGGATTGATTTCGAGCCCGGGCACTCTGACCAATGCATACCGGAAAAGCTGGTTGAACCAGGGGCGGCATTTCTCGGCAGTGGTCAGTGCATCACGCAGTTCGACTCGACTGAGCACATCGAGAAGGTCATGCCGGGTGATCCCGAAGATTGATCGCCCACCCAGGTGCGGACGAACATCTTTCCTGAAGATCCGGCGAATCTGGGAGAGCGTGCTTTGCCGCCCCTCCTTCAACTCAAGCGCACGAAACGCCAGCAACTGCGAATAAACGGATGCAAAGGTGTAGCCAGCCATCACTTGGCCATCCCACCGGATTAGGCACAAAATCCGTGTACTTAATCGTGTACTTAAAATGACTGGATACTGGTGGTTTTCAGCAGTTTTCGGCGGAAACGAAAAAAGGCCCCGAAGGGCCTTTTTCTTTGGCTACAAAGTCCTTTGCAGAACTCTGTAGCGCCATATTTGGAGCGGGAAACGAGACTCGAACTCGCGACCCCGACCTTGGCAAGGTCGTGCTCTACCAACTGAGCTATTCCCGCGTCGTCTTGATGGTGGCCATTTTATAGTTTTGAAATATTTCGTCAACCCCTTGATTCAAAAAAGTTTTATTTTTTTTCTGAACCTTCCCGCAGGTGCGGCCAGGCGGCCCGCAGGTACTGCACCATCGACCACAAGGTCAGGCCCGCAGCGATGATCAACAAGGCATATCCCAACACCACCCAAGTGCTGAGCGTCGCCGGGTTGGCCAGCAGGATTACCAGCGCGAGCATCTGCGCGGCGGTCTTCCATTTGCCCAGGTTCGACACCGCCACATGCGCCCTCGCGCCGATCTCCGCCATCCACTCGCGCAACGCGGAAACGACGATCTCGCGACCGATGATCACCGCCGCCGGCAAGGTCAGCCACAGATTGGCGTGGACCTGCACCAGCAGCACCAACGCCACCGCGACCATCAGTTTATCCGCTACCGGATCAAGGAAAGCGCCGAACGGCGTGCTCTGCTCCAGACGCCTGGCCAGATAACCGTCGAGCCAGTCAGTGGCGGCGGCAATGGCGAAGACACTACTGGCAGCTACATAGCTCCAGTGGTACGGCACGTAGAACAGCAGAATGAAGATCGGGATGAGCAGGACACGAAGAACGGTAAGCAGATTCGGAATATTCATCGGGACAACTGGCTGCGAGGTGAGCGGGCATTCTACTCGCTATGCAGGCTGTCATAAATCGACTCGGCGAGCTTTTTGCTGATTCCCGGTGCCTTGGCGATTTCTTCCGCGCTAGCGCGGGATAATTCCTGCAAGCCGCCGAAGTGTTTGAGCAGGTCGCGACGGCGTTTTGGTCCGACGCCCGCCACATCTTCCAGACTCGAGGTGCGCCGCGCTTTGCCACGCCGGGCACGGTGGCCGGTGATGGCGAAGCGGTGGGCTTCGTCGCGAATCTGCTGGATCAGGTGCAGCGCCGGCGAGTCGCCGCGCAGGGTGAATTCGTGCTGGACGTCATTGAGGTACAGCGTCTCGAAGCCGGCCTTGCGGGTCACGCCCTTGGCCACGCCGAGCAGGGTCAGGTCCGGCACGGCCAGCGCCTGCATGACATCGCGGGCCATGTTCAGTTGACCCTTGCCGCCGTCCACCAGCAACACGTCCGGCAGCTTGCCTTCGCCATCCTTGATGCGCCCGAAACGCCGGGTCAGGGCCTGCTGCATGGCGGCGTAGTCATCGCCGGCAGTCACGCCCTCGATGTTGTAGCGGCGGTAGTCGGACTTCAGCGGACCTTCCGGGCCGAACACCACGCAGGAGGCTACGGTGGCTTCGCCGCTGGAGTGGCTGATGTCATAGCATTCCAGGCGTTGCGGGACTTCCGGCAAGCCCAGCACCTCGGCCAACGCTTCAAAGCGCGCAGCCATGTGCTGGCGGTTGGCCAGGCGCGCGCCCAGTGCCTGTTCGGCGTTGGTCACGGCCAGTTGCTGCCAGCGGGCGCGGGTTCCGCGAACCCGGTGGCTGATGGACAGTTCGCGGCCGCGCAGGGTTTCCAGCGCCGAGCGCAGGGCGTCGAAGTCCTCGTGCACCACGTTGACGATCAATTCCGACGGCAGTTCGCGCTCGGCGTTGCCCAGGTAGTACTGGGCAAGGAAGGCCGACATGACTTCGGCCACCTCCTCCTCGATACCCACCTGGGGAAAGAAATTCTTGCTGCCCAGCACGCGCCCGCCACGCACGCTGATCAGGTGGACGCAGGCGCCGCCCGGGTTGACGAACGCCGCCACCACGTCCACGTCGCCACTGCCGCCCTCCATGCTTTGCTGGTCCTGGACGCGGCGCAGCAGGGCGATCTGGTCGCGCAGCTCGGCGGCCTTTTCGAAGGCCAGGCTCATCGCGGCCTTTTCCATGTCGGCATTGAGTTCGTTGGTCAGTTGGTGGCTTCGCCCCTCAAGGAACATCACCGAGTGACGTATGTCCTCGGCGTACTCTTCTGGCTCGACAAAACCGACGCAAGGCGCCTTGCAACGCTTGATCTGGTATTGCAGGCAAGGCCGGGTGCGGTTGGCGTAGTAGCTGTCCTCGCACTGACGAACATGAAACGCTTTCTGCAGCAGGCTAAGGCTTTCACGGATCGCCCCAGCGCTGGGGTAAGGCCCGAAGTACCTGCCCTTCTGTTTCTTGGCGCCACGGTGGATACCCAGACGTGGGAAAGCGCCGTCAGACAGGAACACATAGGGATAGGACTTATCGTCGCGCAGCAGGATGTTATAGGGCGGGCGCCATTCCTTGATGAGGTTCTGCTCAAGCAGCAGGGCCTCGGTCTCGCTGGCGACGATGGTGGTCTCGACCTGAGCGATATGACCAACCAGCGCCGCCGTCTTCGGCGCCAGGCCGGTCTTGCGGAAGTAGCTGGCCAGGCGCTTCTTGAGGTTCTTGGCCTTGCCGACATACAACAGGCGGCCGTCAGCGTCGAACATCCGGTAGACACCCGGACGGCCGCTGCAGGTCGCTAGAAAAGCACTTGGATCAAACGCGGGGGTCATGTTCAGAGGTTGGCGTCAACCATGCCGTGGCGGACGGCCAGCAAGGTGAGCTCCACATCGCTGGTGACCGAAAGTTTCTCGAAGATCCGGTAACGGTACGTGTTCACGGTTTTCGGCGACAAGCACAGCTTGTCGGAAATGATCTGGACCTTCTGACAACCGACGATCATCAGTGCGATCTGGATTTCCCGTTCCGACAGGCTATCGAACGGCGAGGCGTTCTTGGGCTCGAAGGATTTGAGCGCCAGTTGCTGGGCGATCTGTGGACTGATGTAGCGCTGGCCAGCGAAAACCAGACGAATGGCCTGGACCATTTCGTCGAGGCCCGCGCCCTTGGTCAGGTAACCCGCAGCGCCGGCCTGGAGCAGGCGCGTGGGAAACGGATCTTCCTCGCAGACGGTCACCGCCACCACCTTTATATCCGGGTGGCTGCGCAACAGTTTGCGGGTCGCTTCAAGGCCGCCGATACCGGGCATTTTCACGTCCATCAGGACCACATCGGGCTTGAGCTCGCGGGTGACCTTCAGTGCCGTTTCACCGGAATCGGCCTCGCCCACTACCTGCAGACCGTCGATGTCGGCCAGCATGCGGGTAATACCGGTACGAACCAGATCGTGATCATCGACCACCAGAACCCTAATCAAGCAGACACCTCGCCTTACGGTCTGAATTGGATCCCGCCACCTTATCAAAAAATTGCGTGGTGGACCTAACAGAATGCGTCACAAATATGACGTCAAATTACATAAATTCGACTACGAAAACGCCACTTGTCTGATCAGGCAGATACTACTTTGCCTACAGGCTTTGGAATTGTTCCTGCCAGACTCTCAAGCAAATGTCTTACAGCCTGCTGATCCGCGGGCTGTAGCCGCCGATAACAGTCCAACAGGTGATTCTCGCCGGGACGCAGATTGTCCAGCACTGCCGGGGTCGGCACCCCGCTCAGCACATAGAGGGCATCGACGCCGTTGGCCGCCACTGCGGCCAGGTAATCAGCCCGCGGCGTACGTTCGCCGCTTTCATACTTGCCTTGAGCGTTGGGCTCCACGCCACCGATGTCACCGAAAGCTCGCTGGGTGAGACCCAACCGCTCGCGCTCTGCCCTGAGACGTAATCCTATACCCTTCATTTGAATACATATTCCTTTGCAATACACCCACTAAAGGGTAGGAAACCCGGCACATCCGCTGCGCCGTCAACAATCTTGAACTATGCACGGGATGCGATTTGCAGCACAAGACGCCCTGCCCCTTTCGATGCGGGTCAATGCGACGTTAGTTGCATGCGCACGAAACATTCGTCCTCGCCCTGCTCTACAAAGCCTTCGCGCAGATAGAGGTGGCGGGCCGGATTGCTCTTGAACACGGTCAAGCGCAGACACTGCAACCGCCGCTGCGCAGCCCAGGCGTCAAGTTCCCGCAACACCCAAGCGCCAATACCTTGGCCCCGCGCCGACTCGACTATATGCAATTCGCGGATATACAGCGCCTTGCTGTCCTGGCTCAGGCTGCAAAAACCCACCAGCACCTCGCCGTCCATCACCCGCCATTGCTCACGCCAGTTCCAGGCCTGGTCGAATGCCTCATCCAGCCACAGCAGGTCGTACTGGCAGTAGTAGCGCAGCATCCCGCGCCGGGTCAGGTCACGGGCGAAAGGCAGGTGTTCAGCGCTGGCGGGAGTGAGGCGAAGATTCACGGGGCGTCCTTCTGGTTGCCGCTGAGCTTAGCGATTGCCCATGGGGTTTCGTTGATCCCCGTCAGGGTGGCTGCTGAAGGCAATTGTATGCTGGCTTTGTGCCAGGCATGAGCCTGAAATTCCACCCCGGACCCTCTCATGACGACCCAGACCAGCGCTATCCCCCCCGTGGACGCGCACGTTGCATCCCCTCTCAAGACGCGTTCGAGCCGTACCCCTACCGTCCTGTTCTTCAGCCTGTTGATCGGCGCCCTGCTCTACACCGCCTGGAGCCTGTTTCGCGACATCGATGCCAGCGGCACGGTGATCACCACCTGGACCCCGTTCCTGCTGCTCGGCCTGGCGTTGTTGATCGCCCTGGGCTTCGAGTTCGTCAACGGCTTTCACGACACCGCCAACGCCGTCGCCACGGTGATCTACACCCACTCGCTGCCGGCGCGTTTCGCGGTGGTCTGGTCGGGCTGCTGGAATTTCCTCGGCGTGCTGTTTTCCAGCGGCGCCGTGGCGTTCGGCATCATCGCCCTGCTGCCGGTTGAGCTGATCCTGCAGGTCGGCTCCTCGGCCGGCTTTGCCATGGTTTTCGCCCTGCTGCTGGCGGCGATCATCTGGAACCTGAGCACCTGGTGGCTGGGTTTGCCGGCGTCTTCGTCCCACACCCTGATCGGATCGATCATCGGCGTCGGCGTGGCGAATGCGCTGATGCACAGTCGCGACGGCACCAGTGGCGTCGACTGGACCCAAGCCAGCAAAGTCGGCTATTCGCTGCTGTTTTCGCCACTGATCGGCTTCGCCTGCGCCGCGCTGTTGTTGCTGGCCTTGCGCAAGCTGGTCAAGCACAAGGCGCTGTACCAGGCACCAGTGGGCAACACGCCACCGCCGTGGTGGATTCGCGGCCTGCTGATCGTCACCTGCACCGGGGTGTCCTTTGCCCACGGTTCCAATGACGGGCAGAAAGGCATGGGCCTGATCATGCTGATCCTGGTCGGCACCCTGCCGATGGCCTACGCGCTGAACCGCACCATGCCGGAGGAGCAATCGCAGCAGTTCGTGGCGATGGCCGAGACCACTAGCGTGGCGTTGGCCAGCCATGCCAGGCAAGCAGCGCCCGCCGATGCGCGACAGACCCTGACCGCGTTCATCCGCAGCCCCGCTCCGAGCCCGGAACTGATCCCCGCGCTGGCCGAACTGGCTGGCACGATCGGCCGCCAGGTGGGCAGCTACGGTTCGCTGGCCGGCATTCCGGCCGAGGCCATGGGAAACGTGCGCAACGACATGTACCTGACCAGCGAGGCGATCCGCCTGATGGACAAGCACAAGCTGCTGGATGTCGATCCCGACACACGGCGCACCGTGCACCTGTTCCAGAAGCAAGTGGACGACGCCACCCGCTTCATTCCGCTGTGGGTCAAGGTGGCCGTGGCCATCGCCCTCGGGCTGGGCACCATGGTCGGTTGGAAGCGCATCGTGGTGACGGTGGGCGAGAAGATCGGCAAGACCCATTTGACCTACGCCCAGGGAGCCTCCGCCGAGCTGGTGGCGATGTGCACCATTGGCGCGGCGGACCATTTCGGTCTGCCGGTCTCGACCACCCACGTGTTGTCGTCGGGGGTCGCCGGGTGCATGGTGGCTAACGGTTCGGGCCTGCAGGGTCGGACCATCCTCAACCTGGCGATGGCCTGGGTGCTGACCCTGCCGATTTCGATCCTGCTGTCGGGCAGCCTGTACTGGCTGCTGACCCGCCTGATCTGATCAGATCTGCGCCGTGTCGCTGCGGCGCAGTTCACCGATTTTCTCCAAGCGTGCCCGGACGATATTGCGGCTGATGTTCAGCAGCCGCCCGGTCTGCAACTGGTTGCCGTGGCAGAACCGGTAGGCGGTGCGGAACACGGTTTCTTCGATGTGCTCGTAGAGGTCCGGAATGTTCTGTTCGAACAGCGCGGTCAACGCCGCTTCCAGATCCGGCGGTGCAGCCGGCAGGCGCAGCGGCAAGGCGTGTTCCTCGACGCGCACACCCATCGGACGCATGTCCACCAGGTGCAGGTCGCCCGGTTGCACCACCTGCTGACGGCAGACCAGCAAGGCGTGGTGAATGGCGTTTTCCAGTTCGCGGATGTTGCCTGGCCAACTGTGCGCCAGCAGCTTGCGTTCGCTTTCCAGACTCAGGCTGGCGCGGCTGTAGCCGAGGCGCTGGCAGTGCTCTTCGACGAAGAATTCCGCCAGCGGCAGGATATCGCCCGGCCGCTCGCGCAGAGGCGGCAGGCGGATGGTCGCGACGTGCAGGCGGTAGAACAGGTCTTCTCGGAAATTGCCCGCCACCACGGCGTCGGCCAGGTTGACGTTGGTTGCCGCCACCAGCCGCACATTGATCGGCACCGGTGTGCGCGAGCCGAGGCGCACCACTTCGCGCTCCTGCAGCACCCGCAGCAACTTGACCTGCATGTTCAACGGCAGATCGCCGATCTCATCGAGGAACAAAGTGCCGCCGTTGGCCGCCTCGAACCAGCCGGCCTTGGCGTTGGTGGCGCCGGTGAAGGCGCCCTTCTCGTGGCCGAACAGTTCGCTCTCCACCAGGCTTTCGGCGAAGGCCCCGCAGTTGACCGCGACGAACGGCTCGCGACCGCGTCGGCTCAATTGATGAATATGGCGCGCCACCAGCTCCTTGCCGGTACCGGTCTCGCCGATGATCAGCGTGTTGGCTTCGCTGGGCGCCAGGCGCTCGATGCGGCTGAGCAGTTCCTGGGACCGAGGGTCCTTGAACACCAGTACGGTGGCGCGAACGGATTTGGTCAGCTCGCGAGCGTTGGGATGGGTAAGCAGCGACATAAAGGCATTCCTGGCATGGGTGGCGCGCCTTCATAGTGCACGAAACAAATTAGAACAAATAATTATTAATTTGCATTTGAATATTCTAAAAAAAGCTAACCGATCAAACTGCTGCTCCAGCAGCAACCGGGCAACACCCGTTGCTCAACGGCCAGCACGCCAGGCAACAGTGGCGCTTCCGTATTTCTTCTGAAAGCCCTGCGATCCGTGGCTTACAGCCTATTTCCAGACAATTGGCATGGGTTTCGCTCTAGGGCTGGGGACTGCCTTTTCTTCAAGGACCCTTCATGAAACTCCCGCACAAGCTGGCCTACGGGCTGAGTCTGCTGACCCTCTCCCTCAGCGCCTTCGCCGCCGACACCTACGCGCCAAAACCCGACCCGCAGCAAGGCGATGGTCGTGTCTCGGCGTTCTACACCTGGGAAAAGGCCATTCCGGCGACACCGGGCAAGCTGCTGCGCAGCGAGCCTCTGGAAAACACCCTCGCCCTGCCCGGCTCGGCGAAGCAACTGCGCATTCTCTACAGCTCCACCGACGGCATCGACGGCAAGACCCCGGTGGCGGTGTCCGGCGCGCTGTTCATTCCGCAGGGCAAGGCGCCGGAAGGCGGCTGGCCGGTGGTCACCTGGGGCCACGGCACCGTTGGCGTGGCGGACATCTGCGCGCCGTCCTGGGCCGGGCGTTCGTACCGTGACGTGCAGTACCTGGCGCGCTGGCTGAGCGAGGGCTACGCCATCGTCGCCACCGACTATCAGGGCCTCGGCGTCCCCGGCGGACATCCGCTGCTGAACAACCGCATGGCCGCCTACGGCATCCTCGATGCAGCGCGGGCGGTGATCGGCGGCGTGCCGGGGCTGGCCAACAAGGTGCTGGTGCTCGGACAGTCCCAGGGTGGCGCCGGCGCCTTCGCCTCGGCCGCCTACGCGCCGACCTACGCCCCGGACCTGGGCCTGAAAGGCAGTGTCGGCACGGGCGTGATCTACACCGTGGGCGAGAAAAACGTCGGCGAGCAGGACCCGAACAAGGTCGACGCCGCCCTCGCCTACGGCTTCTACACCCTGCTCGCGGCGCAGCAGTACAACCCGGACATCAACCCGCGTGACTTCTACACCGACAAGGCCCTGCCGCTGTTCGAACAGGCGCGCACCAGTTGCCTGTCGTCGCTGGTCTCGGACGTCATTGGCACCGGCCTGACCCCGGCCAACAGCCGCAAGGTCAACGACGGCGCACAACTGAAAGCCTGGCAGGCGCAGGTCAGCTACCCGACGCTGAAACTGGCGCAGCCGATCTTCATCGGTACCGGAGCCGAGGACAAGACGCCCGCCGCCTCCACCCAGGTGGCGCTGATGCAGGACGCCTGCAACGCCGGCTCGGTGGTCGAGGGCCATCTGTACAAGGGCCTGGGCCACAGCGAGACGGTGAACGCCTCGCTCAAGGACTCGCTGCCGTTCGCCCGCAAGGTGTTCAGCGGCCAGCCTGTCGCCCCCGTCTGCAACCCCACCGTGCAATAAGGACTTCGCCATGAGTATCGAATTCTTCACCCGCCTGCCCCTTCACGGCGAAACCCAGTTCCTCCCCGGCGACCCGCGCAACCGCGGCGACTGGCATGCCGGCAGCGACAGCACCGGCGCGGTGTCCGGCTTCAGTGTCGGCGACCACTTCACCTACATCGATTACCTCGGACAGATCGCCCGGGCCGCCGAGATCAACAACTTCGGCGGTGTGCTGATGGTCAACGCGCCCTACGGCGAAGAGCCGTGGACGGTGTGCTCGCTGCTGGCCCGGGAAACCCGCACGCTGAACTACGTGGCGGCGTTCCAGCCGTACCACTACACGCCGTGGGTGGCCGCGCAACAGGCCGCCACCTACCAGCGCGCCACCGGCAACCGGCTGATCTGGAACATCATCAACGGTGGTTCCGACACCGTGCAGCGCCAGGTCGGCGATTTCAGCGACCACGACGAGCGCTACGCCCGCGCCACCGAGTTCATGGATGTGGTCAAGGGCTACTGGCACTCGGAAGACTTCCACTATGACGGCGACTTCTACAAAGCCCAGGGCGGCGGCCTGCGCGGCCCGCAGAAGAAAGCCGAGTTGCCGCTGATCTGCACCGCCGGCTCATCGAACGCCGGCCGCGAGTTCGCCGCCAAGCACGCGGACTTCTACCTGATGCGCGCCGAGCATCCGGACGAAATTCGCAAGCTGATCGCCGATATCCGCGCGCGGGCCTTGAAGTACGGGCGCAGTGATATCCGCTTCGGTTTGTCCATCGACGTCATCACCCGCGAGACCGAGGAACTGGCGCATGTCGAAGCCAAGCGCTTCTTCGATGAAGGCGTTGCCAAGAACACCATCAAGGCCGCGGCCGCGCACGCCGGACTGCGCAGCGCGCGAAAGCTGAGCTATGAAGAGGAATACGGCAGCCGCGAGGAAAGCCGTCAGTTCGATGACTTCTTCATCTACCCCAATGTCTGGGCCGGGTTCGGCTACATCGGGATTCCGCCGGGGCTGGCGCTGGTGGGCAGCTACGAAAACGTGGTGGCGCGGATTCGCGAGTACAACGAACTGGGGATCGATGTGTTCTTCCTGGCGGGGTATCCGCATCTGGAAGAGGCGTATCGGTTGGGGGAACACATTCTTCCGCACTTCCGCGGGGAGCGGGAAAAGCTGCGGCGGGTGGCGGTGCCTGAGCTGAAAGTGGCTGGCTGAGAAATCTGTCTGGCTTTTCCGGCCTCATCGCCAAACTGCGGCGATGAGGCCAACACCATCACCTCAACGCAACCCACCCTGCCGCTGCCGATACTCCCCCGGCGTCATCTGCGCATACCGCAGAAAAAACCGGCTGAAATACGCCGGGTCCTTGAACCCCAGGCTGTAGCAGATCTCGTTCGCCGAACTACCGGTGAACAACAGCAGCCGCTTGGCTTCCTGCATCAACCGCTCCAGTACCAGACGCTTGGACGGCAGGTCGGCGATGCGCCGGCAGATGTCGTTGAGCCGCGCCTCGGTCACGCCAATCCCTTCGGCATAACGCGACAACGGCCAGTGCTCCAGATAATGCGCTTCGATCAGTTCGTTGAAGCGATGGAAAATCAACAAGTCCTCATGCCGCGTGGAGCGCGCCGGCAGTGAGCGGGCACACAGGCGCAACAGGCTGATCATGATCAGCCGCGTCAGGCTGTGCAGCGCCGCGCCGCGACCCGCTTCGTCGCCATTCACTTCGCCATGCAGCAATTCGAACAGCCGTTCCAGTCGCTGCGCCTCCACGGCGAAATTACCCTCCAGCCCCGTCAATGCCACACACGCCGGCGCCACTTGCGGTCCCGGCGCGAGCGCCGGGTCGGCTTCGAGTAACTGCCACACAAGCTGCTGGCGCACGGTCAGCACGTGGCCGTCGGCGTCCGGCTCGGTGACGAACGAATGGGGAATGGTCGGCGGCGTCAGGAAGAACATCGGCCCGGATTCGACGTACTGCCGGTCATCCAGATAGACCCGCACCGTGCCCGACTTGACGTAGTGCACCTGGAAAAAACGGTCGTGCCGGTGCACCGGCATATTGCGACCGAAGAAGCCCGCCAGGTTGCCGAGCTTGTCGTAGTGCACTTCCGAATCGCTGTAGCGCTGGTCGTAGACCTGACCGATGTTGATGTTGGGGATCGGCGTGCGATCGCTCATGGCTCTGTACCCGTACCGCTTGTTGTTCTGCGCGCAGCTTACCGCTGCACGGATGAAACGGCAGCTTGCATTTCATTAACATCTTAATTATAACGTTAACACATTAACAATTATTCCCGCGGGGCGCCCGATGCCCTGCCCTTGCCAGGAGAAGAGCATGAGCCGTGCCCTGCATGACGCTGCCACCGGCACCCTGTTCGGCGTTGCGCTGAACTACAAGGGTCTGCTGGAACAGCGTCTCGCCGAATTCGAACAGGCGCCGTACCAGAAGCCACCGGTCAAGCCGGTGCTGTTCATCAAGACCCCTAACACCCGCAATGGTCACGGCCAGCCGGTCATCTATCCAAAGGGCGTCGAACACCTGCAGGCCGGTCCGGCACTGGGCGTGGTCATCGGCAAGCGCGCCAGCCGCGTCAGCGCCGAGCAGGCCCTGGAACACGTTGCCGGTTTCACCATCGTCAACGAATTCAGCCTGCCGGAAGAGAGCTACTACCGCCCGGCGGTCAAGGCCAAATGCCGCGACGGTTTCTGCGTGATCGGCCCGGAACTGGTGCCCGTCGAGCAGATCGCCGACCCGCACAGCCTGGACATCCGCCTGTTCATCAACGGCGAAGTCCGCCAGCAGAACAGCACCGCCAACCTGGTGCGCGGTATCCCGCAACTGATCGCGGAAATCACCGAATTCATGACCCTGCATGAAGGTGACGTGCTGATCACCGGCACCCCTGAAGGCCGCGCCGACGTCAAGCCGGGCGACCACGTCGAAATCGAGATCACCGGATTGGGCCGCCTGGCCAACCCCATCGTTGCCGAGGAGGAGTCGCACTGATGAAACACGCTCGTATCCGTTTCCAGGGCGATGTCCACGCGGTCACCGTCGAAGCCGACAACGCTGTGCGCCTGGCCGATGGCCGCCTGATCGCCGAAGACCAGGTGGAGTGGCTGCCGCCTGCCACCGGCAGCATGTTCGCCCTGGGCCTGAACTACGCCGACCACGCCGCCGAGCTCGCCTTCGCGCCGCCGACCGAGCCGCTGGCGTTCGTCAAATCGCCAGGCACCTACACCGGCCACAACCAGATCACCTGGCGCCCGGACAACATCAAGTACATGCACTACGAGTGCGAACTGGTGGCCGTGATCGGCAAGCCGGCGCGCAACGTCAAGCGCGAGGACGCCCTCGAGTACCTGGCCGGCTACACCGTGTGCAACGACTACGCCATCCGCGATTACCTCGAGAACTACTACCGCCCCAACCTGCGGGTGAAGAACCGTGACGCCACCACCCCGGTCGGCCCGTGGATCGTCGATGTGGCCGACGTGCCTGACCCGACGAAGCTGACCCTGCGCACCTGGATCAACGGTGAGCTGAAGCAGGAAGGCACCACTGCGGACATGATTTTCGACATCCCTTACCTGATCGAATACCTGTCCAGCTTCATGACCCTGCAACCGGGCGACATGATCGCCACCGGCACGCCGGAAGGCCTGGCCGACGTGGTGCCGGGCGATGAAGTAGTCGTGGAAGTGGAAGGCGTGGGCCGTCTGGTCAACCGAATCGTCAGCGAAGCCGAGTTCTTCGCTCAGTACAACAAAGAGGCATGAGCGACATGATCAAGCACTGGATCAACGGCCGTGAGGTCGAAAGCAAAGACACCTTCGTCAACTACAACCCGGCCACCGGCGAAGCCATCGGCGAAGTCGCCAGCGGCGGTGCCGAGGAAGTCGCCCAGGCCGTTGCCGCGGCGAAAGAAGCCTTCCCGAAATGGGCCAATACCCCGGCCAAGGAACGCGCCCGCCTGATGCGCAAGCTGGGCGAGCTGATCGAGCAGAACGTGCCGAAACTGGCCGAGCTGGAAACCCTCGACACCGGTCTGCCGATCCACCAGACCAAGAACGTGCTGATCCCGCGTGCCTCGCACAACTTCGATTTCTTCGCCGAAGTCTGCACCCGCATGGACGGCCACACCTACCCGGTCGACGACCAGATGCTCAACTACACCCTGTACCAGCCGGTGGGTGTGTGTGGCCTGGTATCGCCGTGGAACGTGCCGTTCATGACCGCCACCTGGAAGACCGCGCCGTGCCTGGCACTGGGCAACACCGCGGTTTTGAAGATGAGCGAACTGTCGCCACTGACCGCCAACGAACTGGGTCGCCTGGCCGTTGAAGCCGGCATCCCTAACGGCGTGCTGAACGTGATCCAGGGCTACGGCGCCACTGCCGGCGACGCGCTGGTCCGTCACCCGGACGTGCGGGCGATTTCCTTCACCGGCGGCACCGCCACCGGCAAAAAAATCATGCAGACCGCTGGCCTGAAAAAGTACTCGATGGAACTGGGCGGCAAGTCGCCGGTGCTGATCTTCGAAGATGCCGACCTGGAGCGCGCGCTGGACGCCGCCCTGTTCACCATCTTCTCGCTGAACGGCGAACGCTGCACCGCCGGCAGCCGGATCTTCATCCAGGAAAGCGTGTACCCGCAGTTCGTCGCTGAATTCGCCGCCCGCGCCAAGCGCCTGATCGTCGGTGACCCGACCGACCCGAAAACCCAGGTCGGCTCGATGATCACCCAGGCTCACTACGACAAAGTGACCGGTTACATCCGCATCGGTATCGAGGAAGGCGCCACCCTGCTCGCCGGTGGTCTGGAGCGTCCGGCCAACCTGCCGGCGCACCTGGCCAAAGGTCAGTTCATCCAGCCGACCGTGTTCGCTGACGTGAACAACAAGATGCGCATCGCCCAGGAAGAAATCTTCGGCCCGGTGGTCTGCCTGATCCCGTTCAAGGACGAAGCCGAAGCGCTGCAACTGGCCAACGACACCGAATACGGCCTGGCTTCGTACATCTGGACTCAGGACATCGGCAAGGCCCACCGCCTGGCCCGCGGCATCGAAGCCGGCATGGTGTTCATCAACAGCCAGAACGTGCGCGACCTGCGCCAGCCGTTCGGCGGAGTGAAGGGCTCGGGTACTGGTCGCGAAGGCGGTCAGTACAGCTTCGAAGTGTTCGCCGAGATCAAGAACGTGTGCATCTCGATGGGGAGCCACCACATTCCGCGTTGGGGTGTGTGATTCCGCTTCGGCCCTTGGGCTGAAACAGGATCTGTGAGCTGTACCTGTGGGAGCGAGCTTGCTCGCGAAGGGCTGCGCAGCAGCCCCAAATCGGTGTTGGATTTGCGACCGCTTTGCGGTCGTTCGCGAGCAAGCTCGCTCCCACAGGGGAACTGCAGCGCGAGAACAAAAGAAGAACAACAGAATCAGGAGTTCCATCATGGGCGAAGTCGTCCTGGCAGCCAAAGTCTGCCACGTCCCCTCGATGTACCTGTCCGAACTGCCGGGCAAGCACCACGGCTGCCGTGAAGCGGCCATCGCCGGGCACAAGGAAATCGGTCGCCGGGCCCGCGAACTGGGCGCCGACACCGCGGTGGTGTTCGATGTGCACTGGCTGGTCAACAGCGCCTACCACATCAACTGTGGCGAGCACTTCAAAGGCGTCTACACCAGCAACGAGCTGCCGCATTTCATCAAGGACATGGAATTCGAATACCCCGGCTGCCCCGAACTGGGCGAGCTGATCGCCGTCGAGGCCAACGCCGCCGGCGTGCGTACCCAGGCCCACAACATCCCGAGCCTGGAGCTGGAATACGGCACCCTGGTACCGATGCGCTACATGCACATGGGCGTACCGGAAAACGAGCGCCTGAAAGTGGTTTCCATCGCCGCCTGGTGCGCCTGGCACCGCCTCGAAGACAGCCTCGCCTTCGGCGCCGCCGTACGCCGCGCCATCGAAAAGAGTGACCGCAAGGTGCTGGTGCTGGCCTCCGGCTCTCTGTCCCACCGCTTCTCCGACGACCGCAACGCCGAAGCCAACATCCACAACTGGACCCGCGAATTCGACAAGCAAGTCGACATGCGCGTGGTGGAGCTGTGGAAGCAAGGTCGCTTCAAGGAATTCTGCGCAATGCTCCCCGACTACGCCGCGCACTGCTACGGCGAAGGCGGCATGCACGACACCGCGATGCTGCTCGGCCTGCTCGGCGGCGCCGACTACGACAAACCGGTGGAAGTCCTGACCGAAGCCTTTGGCAGCTCCGGCACCGGCCAGATCAACGCAATCTTCCCGGTCTGATTTTTCAAGGAGTTCCCATGCCGCACTTCATCGCTGAAATCACCGACAACATCGAACAGCAGGCCGACCTGCCCGCCCTGTTCGAAAAAGTCCACGCCACCCTCGGCGCCAGCGGCGTGTTTCCGCTGGGCGGTATCCGCAGCCGCGCGGTGCGCCTGGACACCTGGCGCATGGCCGACGGCAAGCACGATTACGCCTTCGTCCACATGACCCTGAAAGTCGGCCACGGCCGTGATCTGGAAACCCGTACCCAGGTCGCCGAGCAACTGTTCGCGGTCATCACCGAGCACTTCGCCGCACTGCAGGCCGAGCGTCTGCTTGCGCTGTCGTTCGAAATGATCGAGCTGCACCCGCAACTGAACTTCAAGCAGAACAACGTCCACGCGTTTCTCAACAACCAGGCGGGCTGAACCCTCCCGCCTGTAACACCCACGGCCACTCTGACAAAAAAGAAAAAATCATGAGCACAGCCAATACCGCAGATACCGTAGCACTCGGGTGTCAAGACTCGACCCACTCCACCATCACCTGGCGGCTGATGCCGTTGCTGCTGGTGTGTTACCTGTTCGCCCACCTGGACCGCATCAACATCGGCTTCGCCAAGATGCAGATGAGCACCGACCTGCACTTCAGCGACACGGTGTATGGCTTCGGCGCCGGCCTGTTTTTCATCGCCTACGCAATGTTCGGCGTGCCGAGCAATATGGCCCTGGACCGTGTCGGCCCGCGCCGCTGGATCGCCACGCTGATGGTGGTCTGGGGCGCCCTGTCCACCAGCATGCTGCTGGTGGAAACCTCCACCGGTTTCTATGTGCTGCGCTTCCTCCTGGGCGTGGCCGAGGCCGGTTTCTTCCCGGGCATTCTGGTCTACCTCAACCGTTGGTACCCGGCCCGTCGCCGCGCGCAGATCACCGCGCTGTTCGCCATCGCCGTGCCCATGGCCGGTGTGGTCGGCGGCCCGCTGTCCGGCGGCATCCTCGAACTGTTCCATGACGCCGCCGGCCTGCGCGGCTGGCAGTGGATGTTCCTGCTTGAAGGTGCTCCCGTCATCCTGCTCGGCCTGGTGGTGCTCAAATGCCTGCCGGACAACTTCAACAGCGTCAGCTGGCTGAGCGACGAGCAGAAACGCGGCCTACGCGAAGAGCTCAACCAGGAAGAACAACGCAAGTCGATCACCTCCTTCGGCGGCCTTTTCAGCGATCTGCGGGTCTGGCTGCTGGTCGCTGTGTATTGCGCAGTGATGCTGGCGGTGAACACCCTGGCCTTCTGGATGCCGACCCTGATCCACGGCGCCGGCATCGGCAGTGACGGCCGCGTCGGCCTGCTCAGCGCCGTGCCGTATCTGGCGGGCTGCTTCTTCATGATCGCCTGCGGCCGCTCCTCGGACCGCCGCCGCGAGCGCCGCTGGCACCTCTGCGTGCCGCTGCTGATGTCCGCCTTCGGGATCGCCGTGGCCGGTATCGCGCCGGACAACGCCATCCTGGTGATGGGCGGCCTGATCATCGCCGGCATGGGCGCCAGCGCCGCACTGCCGATGTTCTGGCAATTGCCGCCGGCCTTCCTGTCCAACACCACCCAGGCGGCGGGCATCGGCCTGATCAGCTCGCTGGGTAGCATCGCCTCGTTCGCAGCGCCGTACCTGATCGGCTGGATGCGCGACACCACCCACAGCGCCAGCCTCGCCCTGTACGTGCTGGCCGTTTTCATCACACTCGGCGGCCTGCTGGTGCTGCGCACCAACGCCGCCACCGTCAACCCTCAGTAAGAGATTCGATCATGCTCGACCACAGCCAGATCCTCAGCGCCGCGGCCCAACTGGACCGGGCCGAACGCAACCGCGAACAGGTGCGCCAGTTCTCCCTGGAGCACCCCGCCATCACCATCGAGGACGCCTACGCCATCCAGCGCGCCTGGGTCGCGCAGAAGATCAAGGACGGGCGCAAGCTGGTCGGTCACAAGATCGGCCTGACCTCCCGCGCCATGCAGGTGTCGTCGAACATCACCGAGCCGGACTACGGCGCGCTGCTCGACGACATGCTGTTCGAAGAAGGCACCGACATCCCCTTCGAGCGCTTCATCGTGCCGCGGGTGGAAGTGGAGCTGGCGTTCATCCTCGGCAAACCGCTGAAAGGCCCGAACGTCACCGTGTTCGACGTGCTCGACGCCACCGAGTGGGTCATCCCGGCACTGGAAATCATCGACGCGCGCATCCAGCAGGTCGACCCGCAGACCCAGGCCACCCGCAAGGTCTTCGACACCATCTCGGACAACGCCGCCAACGCCGGCGTGGTCATGGGCGGCCGCCCCGTGCGGCCGACCGATATCGACCTGCGCAAAGTGCCAGCGGTGCTCTACCGTAACGGCGTGATCGAAGAGTCCGGCGTCTCCGCCGCGGTGCTCAACCACCCGGCCAAGGGCGTGGCGTGGCTGGCCAACAAACTGGCGCCGTACGACGTCACCCTGGAAGCCGGGCAGATCATCCTCGGCGGTTCGTTCACCCGTCCGGTGGCGGCGCGTCCGGGCGACACCTTCCATGTCGACTACGACATGCTCGGCTCCATCGCCTGCCGTTTCGTCTGATCAGGAGAGTCCCATGGACATGCCCGTCAACCGCTTCAAACAACGCCTGAGCGAGGGCTCGGCGCAGATCGGCCTGTGGCTCGGCCTGGCCGATGCCTACTGCGCGGAGCTGGCGGCCAACGCCGGCTTCGACTGGCTGCTGATCGACGGCGAACACGCGCCGAACGACCTGCGCGGCATGCTCGCGCAGTTGCAAGCCGTGGCGCCGTACGCCAGCGAGGCAATCATCCGCCCGGTGATCGGCGATACCGCGCTGATCAAACAGGTGCTCGACATCGGCGCGCAGACACTGCTGGTGCCGATGGTGGAAAGCGCCGAGCAGGCCCGCCAGCTTGTACGCGCCATCCACTACCCGCCGCAGGGTGTGCGAGGCGTCGGCAGCGCCCTGGCGCGGGCTTCGCGCTGGAACAGCATCCCCGGCTACCTCGATCATGCCGACGCGCAGATGTGCCTGCTGGTGCAGATCGAGAACCAGGAAGGCCTGGCCAACCTGGACGAGATCGCTGCGGTGGACGGTGTTGATGGTGTGTTCATTGGTCCGGCTGACCTCAGCGCGTCCATGGGCCATCGGGGCAACCCGGGGCACCCGGACGTGCAGGCCGCGATCGAAGACGCCATTGCGCGGATCAACAAGGCCGGCAAGGCGGCGGGGATTCTCAGCGCGGATGAAAAGCTCGCGCGGCGCTATATCGAACTGGGCGCGAAATTCGTTGCGGTGGGTGTGGATACCACCGTGCTGATGCGCGGGTTGCAAGGGTTGGCGGCGAAGTTCAAGGATGGGCAGGTGGCACAGCCCACTTCCGGCGGCGTTTACTAGTTTTTGGGGGCTGCGTTGCAGCCCTTCGCGAGCAAGCTCGCTCCTACAGGTTTCACTGGCCCTCGTAGGAGCGAGCTTGCTCGCGAAGGACCGCGCAGCGGTCCCAAAGCCAGCTACCGCCTTACTTGCTTCAACTCATCCAGCAACCCCAACAACTGCTGCAACTTCTCCTCACCAAACTGCCCCTGCAAGCGCTGGTAGTTGGCCTCCATGCACTGGCTCATCGAGCCGAATATCTCCTCGCCCTTCTCCGCCAGTTCCACCAGCACCCGGCGCTGGTCGGTTTCGGCGCGGCGGCGGTTGACCAGACCGGCCGCTTCCATGCGCACCAGCACCCCGGTCATGCTCGGCTTGAGAATGCAGGCCAGGTCGGCCAGACGATAAATCTCCATTTCACCCTGCTGGCGCAATATGCGGATCACCCGCCACTGCTGCTCGGTCAGGCCGTGTTCGTTGAGGGAAGGTCGGAAGAAGCGCATGGCGGCTTCACGGGCTTGCAGCAGGGTCAGTGTCAGGGACTGACGAGGACGGCTGGACATGGTAATTCAGGTTGCTCAGGTTATTTTGTTAACACTTTAACAAAAACCATGCCGCACAACAGTGCCGCACCGCACCTGGCACCGTAGATCAAATGGGCCGGCACAGACGATCAAGACATTGCTGCGGCCAGAAGCGTTAATGAGCGACATAACGCGCCCGACACACGGCCGCCGCAGCACCCTTTCTTCCATTGTTCAAGGAACACCTGCCATGACCCTGACCGCCAACCAACTGAACATCCAATTGAGCGAACTGGACGCCTGGGGCACCGTTGCCGACCTGGGTTCGGAAATCCTCGAAGGTGAAGTCCGCGCCTTCGGCAAAATGACCTTCGGCGCGCCGACCGACGCCATCAGCAGCGCCTACTTCGGCACCACCCAGGGCAAATTCCGCATGGTCTACCCGTTCAACGAACAGGCCGTGGTCGTGACCGGCGCCGTGCGCCTGACCGACGAAAGCACCGGCCAGGTCACCGAATACAAGGCCGGTGACAGCTGGTTCGTGACCAAGGGCACGCCGGTGCTGTGGGAGATTCTGAGCGAGAGCTTCGTGAAGCATTACTTCGCAGTAGCCTGAACAGTCATCGCTGGCAAGCCGGCCGGGCGGCCCGCTTGCCGGCGATGAGTTCCTGAAGACCTACACCGCCCCCTGCAACGACCCCGCAAAGATCGTCCACATCGCCCTCAACCGGCGCTCATACGCCGCCTGCCCGGCATAGATCAGCTCGACGATCAGGCTGTCCACCACGCCCAGATAGGCATCGACGAACAGTTCCTGACGCTCGTCATCCAGCTTCGGCAACTGCCGCTGCAGAGCCTTGCCGAACACCTCGCCCATGCGCTCCAGATAGCCTTCGAAACCCGCCGAGATCATCGAGCGCAGTTCCACCGGCGGAAAGAACGCCGCCCGCAACAGAAAGCGCAGGTGCGCCGATTCCAGGTAGCGCTCGGACAGGCAGCGGGCGTACAGCGCGCCCGGCAGCCCTTTATCCGCAGCGAAGCAGCCTTCCACATACAAGCGCTCCGCTTCAAGCGCCCGCTCGAAGACTGCTTCGAAGAGGTCGTCCTTGCTGCTGAAGTGGGCGTACAGCGATGGCTTGCGCATGCCCACCGCCACCGCGATGTCGTTGAGCGAGGCGGCGTCATAGCCGGACTCGGCGAACTGCTCGACCGCCACCCCGCAAATCTTCTCCGCCGAAGGCGAAAGGGTTCTCATGCAACACGTCTCCAATCAACAGGCATTCAATGACCGGCGAGGCTGTTCAGCGTCGCCGTGACGTTGCGGGTGCTGGCCCGCACCAATATCGCAACCAGCAATGCCGCCAATGCCAGCAACAGGGCCCAGTGGGCCGCGCCCAGGGGCGCCATGATGCCTGACAACGGCGTGGCCGACGACGAAATGATCAACTGCATGGCGCCCAGCAGCGCCGCGGTGGAACCCAGCGCACGGCTCTGCGAGGACATCACCAAAGACATCAGCGTGGCCTCGGCCACGCCCAGTCCGAACATCGCCAGCGCAAGTCCGGCGACGATGCCCCACAAGCCAGCACCGGCCAGAGTCCCCAGCAAGGCGATGACGGCACCCACCAGCATGCTCGCCGCGCCCCACTGCGCCAGGCGCGCCAGGCCCTTGCGCGCCACCAGCCGGCCGGCGGTGATCGCCCCCAGCAGGATGGCCACGCCGGTGGCGCCGAACAGCGCACCGAAGGCTTCCACCGACAGGCCGAAGTGCGTCTGGTAGACGAACGACGCGCCGCCGATGTAGGCGAACAGGAAGAAGAACACCGCCGACAGCGCCAGCGCCGGACGCAGAAACGCACCATCCCACGCGATACGGGCATAGGTGCGCAGAAAATCCGCCGGATGCCACGCCATGCGCTTGTCCTGCGGCAGGGTTTCCTTGAGCACCCAGGCCGAATTCAACAGCACCAGCACGCCCAGCCCGGCGAGAGTGAGCATGATCGCCCGCCAGCCAAAGTGAGCGCCGATGAAACCGCCCAGCGCCGGAGCGATCACCGGAGCAAGGCCCTCGATGGTCATCAGCAAGGCGAAAATCTGCGCTGCCCGCGCACCTTCGGCGACATCGCGGACCATGCTCATGATCACCACCAGGGTCAGGGCACTGCCCAGGCCCTGGACGAAGCGCGCCAGCAACAGCGCGTCCAGCGAATCGGCCTGCGCCGCGGCCAGGGAACTGCTGATAAACACCAGCAACCCCGCCAACATCGGCCGACGCCGGCCCAGCGCATCCACCACCGGGCCAAACAGCAACTGCCCCGCGCCCATCGCCAGCAGGAACACGGTCAAGGTCAACTGCACCCTGGCATAGGAAACCCCGTACTCCTCGGCGATACCCGGCATGCTCGCCAGATACATGTCCACCGCCGACGGCCCCAAGGCACCGATCAGGGCCAGGGCGACAGCGAATTTGACGTGAGGGGTCGGGGTTGATTCCAGGGTCTGCATAAGGCTCATTCCAGGTTGCAGTGACAACGACGCCAGTCGCCAGGTTGATTTTAAAAATCAACCTAACGACCGGTAGGTAGACAACAGGGGCGAGCCTAAAGGCAACCCTGCTCAGGGTCAAGTCAGTCAGTGCTGGAAAGTCCTTTTTACGCCAGGGCCAGGCCGGCCAGGCTGGTGCTGCGGAAGTCCTTCGGCGACTGCTCGAACTGTTTCTTGAACGAGCGGCTGAAGTGCGCCGAATCGGTGAAGCCCCACTTGTAGGCAATCGTGGTGATGGATTCGGTCTTGTGGATCGGGTTGGCCAGGTCGTCCGCGCTGCGCTGCAGGCGCACCCGCTGGATGTAACGGCAGACACTGTCGCCCTGCTCTTCGAACAGGCGGTACAGGTGACGCACCGAAATATTCAGGCGACTGGCCAGACTGACCGGCGTCAGGCCGGGTTGGCCGAGGGACTCATCGATAACCTTCTGCACATAACTGCGCAAGTCCGCGCCCTGCAGCGAAGCCGGCAGGTGACTGGCCTGGTCGCTGCCCTCGATGGCCGAGCCGAGCAACGACAGGAAGGCACTGTGCAGCGCTTCACCTTCGGCATGCTCGCTTTCGCCGGCCGGGGTTTCCTTGCAGAGCTGATCCATCAGCAGGTGCAGCATGCGTCCGCAAGCCTTGCTCTGGGAGATCTTGCCGAAGATCCGCTGATCGCTGCCCAGTTGCCGGCAAACCTGATCACGGGAGAGCGACAGCGAAGCGTGTTCGATGAGGCCGAACGGCATGATCTCGCAGGCGCCGACCGCGTCCATCAGCAACATCTCGCCGGGCGCGAGTTGCAGGCTGATGCCGTTCTGGGTGACCTGGGAAAAACCGGTGCGCTGGCTGACCAGGAAACAGCTCTGGTCGTTGTCGCGGTCGGCCTTGAGGCCGTTGCGGCGAATGACGCCGGCATTGGTGCGCAGATTGGCCATTCCCAGCCCACCCCGCGACCAGGTGGAAATCTCGCCGATGAACAACGAGCGGTTGAACGCAAGTTCGGTTTCAAAATACCCGCAAGTAGCCTGCATCGCCGCGTTCCAGCGATCCAGGGCCGAGCCGGTAGCCTGATGGATACTCATACGTACCTCCACAGTGGCATCTTGTTTTTGTCACGCAATAGTTAACATGTTATCTATATGCACGCAACAATTCTGTAAGCCTGTATGTGAAAGCACATTGAGTGCCAACTTGAAGATCAGAGCGATTCCAGCAGCTTTTTCAACCCAATCAATGCCGTTAGCAGCAGGTCCCGCTGCTGCGGACTGATGCGGATATACCGCCGAAAAGCCGGCATCCTGTTAACAACTTCACTACCGCCCATGTGTTCCAGGGTAACAGTCCACTGTCCCTCCGCCCGCTCCAGCCGCAGGCGTTTGAAATCCAGCGGCATCAGCGCCTGGAACAGGATCGGGTCCTGCTCCAGCCGCTGACGGATCCTGTCCGCCAGCCCCGCTTCCCCGCCCTTCTGTTTCCAGCCGATCCCGGTGCGGCGAATCGCACCACGATGATGCGCATCCAGGCGGACCGTGCCCTCGGAGCTGGCACGGCATTGCAGGCGAAACTCGCAGAGCACGAGGTGCATGAGCAGTTGCGCTTCGGCGCGCTCGCGCACTTCGAATTCGAGGCCGCCGGCCAGGGCGAAACGCGCCCGGCCGACTTCCAGGACCTGGCACTCCTTGACGCCAAGGTTGCGCCGCAGGTGCTCCAGGGTTACCCCCGGGCGATAGCCCGAGGGTGCACGATCAAACAGTCTTTGCCACAGGTTCGGCGTAGTAGTCGCCATGATGCGCTCCAGGTTCGTTGGCGAATTCCTTGGCCAGGACTTCTTCGACCACCGCCGGTTTGAACGGGTTGACCTTCTGCACCACCAGCGTCCAGAACAGCGCGTAGACCGCAGGGCCGCCGAGCATCCAGGCGAACGGCACGTAAACGTCCGCAGGGTTCATGCCGGGCGGAGTGATGAACCACATGCCGATGATGATGCCGACGCTGGAGAGGATTTGCGGCAGCGGGAAGAACGGCGAGCGGTAGGCACGCGGCAGGTCCGGGCGACGAATACGCAGGATCACTACCGACACTGTCACCAGCAGGTACGCGGTACTCCAGGCGCACACCGCCGCCAGCACTAGGTGCATGATGTTGTCGGTGTTGCCGCCCAGGTACAGGGCATGCAGGCACGGGATCAACATCGCCACCAGGATGCACAGCAGCGGCGTCTTGAAGCGCGGGTGCAGGTAGGTGAAGACCTTCGGCAGCGCGCCGTCCACGGCCATGCCGTAGAGAATCCGCGGCACACCGGCCATCAGCGTGTTGATGGTGGCAGCGCCGGCGAACAGGAAGCCAATGCCCAGCCACAGCGGGCCGATATCACCCATCACCTGTTCGGCGAATTTCGGGATCGCCATCGGCGTGTCCAGCAGGTGCACACCGCTGGCGGCGTCGAGCACCACGTTCTCCACCTGACGCTTCATTGCCGCGCCATAGATGAACATGCAGGACGCCACGCCCAGCAGGCCCAGCGCCATCGCCCGCGGCATGGTCCGCGCCGAGCGACGCAGGTCCGGGGCCAGCGGCGTGACGAACTCACAGCCGACGAACATGAACATCGCCATGCCCACCAGCGAAAGCACGGTGATCAGGTCGGTGCCGACCATCGACTCACCGAACCAGCCGTCCAGTTCCACCGCCGGCGCAGCGATCAGGCCGAGCACGCCGAACACCATCAGCGTGGTCCACATGCCGAACGTGAGGATGATTTCCGCCTTGCCGAAGGCGCTGACGCCAAAGGCGTTGAGCACCGCGAACATCACCACGAAGCCCACGCCCAGCAGCCAGGAGCCGCCGGCCGATTCGGCCAGGGTATTGAGGTGTTCGAAGTTCACCAGCGCCATCACCCCGGCGAGGATGGTTTCCGCAGTGCCGGCAAAGACGTGGACGATCAGATACGCCGACAGCGTGCCGGTGATCGCGAAGAAACGGCCCATGCCGCAATTGATGTAGTCGTAGACCGAACCGGTGGTCGGCAGGATCGACGCTGCTTCGGCGAAGGTGGTGGATTGCGCCAGCATCAGCAGCACCGCGATCAACATCGCCATGGCGAAGGCACTACCGCCGATGCCGAAACCCATGGTCGCGGTCAGGATGACGGGGCTGGCCATGATCAGGCCGATGGTACTGGCGAGGGCGGTGGGGAACCCGATCGTGCCCCGGTTCAGGTGCGCGCTGAGCGTGTCGTTGAGCGACATGGTGAAGGACCTCAAGAGCCGTTGTTATGGTTGTGCGTCACTGTGCGCCGCACTCCATGCCACGTCTTGCCCCAGACTGCCGGGGGTTTTGTTGCTGGCTGCCAGGTCCTTCCTTTGAGAGCAAATGTCTTTGAGACTGCGTCAGTCAGCCCTCCCCATGCGCCTTCTGCTTCAACCGCTCGGTATCCACCCGCACGAACACCGAATCCGCGGTAACGGTCAGCACATCGCCGGCCCAGACCTCGCAGATCACCCGGCTCTTGCGCCCCACCTCGCCCTCGACCCGGGCCTTGAGCGTCAGTTCCACGCCCATCGGCGTCGGCTTCAGGTAGGTCAGGCCAAGGTGCCCGGTCACGCAGTCGATACGCGGCAGCGAACCCGGCTCACGCCCTTCGGCGCGGTAGTGATAGGCCATGGCCGCCCAGTTGGAATGGCAATCCACCAGCATCGCCAGCAGGCCGCCGTAGACCAGGCCGGGCCAGCCGCAGAACGTGCTGTCGGGCGCATGCGTGCAGATCAAGTGGATGCCGTCATCGGCCCAGTGGCTTTTCAGATGCAGCCCGCTGGGATGGGCCGAACCGCAGCCGTAGCAAACACCATCCGGCGCAGCCAGGTCCTGAAGGGATAGAGCGTGGGAGTTCATGGGTTTCCTGATTTGTTTTTGTAGGAAAGTTCAGATGTTAACGCTCTCGTCCTACCTTTCCAACACACCCACCAAAGTCCACCTCGATGCGTCATTAGGTCTCACATGGCGACCCGCCATCGCCGGAAGGAGTAAGCTAGCCCCCAGCCAAGCCAACCATCCGAACAAGGACCGCTGTGATGATTGCTACTGATGCTTGCAGGCACCACGCCGATGACGGTTCGCCTTGCGCTTATCCGCGCCGGGCGCCGTACGCCGGGCTGTTCCTCGCCTGGAGCGCGACCCGCAACCTGCTCAGCCGCGATTTCAACGCCGACTACGACGCCGAGATCCAGGCCCTGGGCGAACGCCTGATGACCCCCGCGCGCTTTTTCCAGTTGTGCTGCGACGGTTTTCTGGTCGATGAAGACCTCAACCGCCAGGGCAATGCCTTCGCCGCCTACTACCTGAGCCTGCAAGCTCCGTCCCTGTCCTGCGACCTGCAGGAGCTGCTGGATAGCGACGTCGAACCCGCGGCGAGCTGGGACCACTACGATCTGCTCAAGCCGCGCTTGGACCTGCGATTCGCCCAATGGCAGGCCGGTCAGTGAACCTGATGCGATAAAAACTGTCTTTGCGCTGGTGGCTTGTCGAGATTTCCTACAAAGACAAGCCCCGGGGACGTCCAACGGTTATCCCCTTTCTCACCCTTCGTTGCGCTGGCGGCAGGCATGCGGCTGGCGGTTTTCATTTTTTTCTTCTCGGGGAAGATAACCATGCGCCTGCTTCGCCCTCTCCGCGCACGCTCTGCCGTGCTACCCGCGCTGTTCGCCGGCGTGTTCATGAGTGCTCTCGCCCACGCCGAAGAGCCTGCCGGCGATGATCGCTGGGTCAGCGACAGCCTCAGCACCTACGTGCGCAGCGGCCCGACCGAGGGTCATCGGCTGGTCGGCACGCTCAAATCCGGACAAAAGGTCAAATTGCTCACCACCCAAGGCAACTTCAGCCAGGTCCGTGGCGAATCCGGCGATGTCGTGTGGATCGCCAGCAGCGACCTGCAGAACGTCCCCGGCCAGGCCGAACACCTGCCGCAACTCACCGCCCGGGTCGCGCAACTGGATGAACAACTCAAGACCATCGACGACAGTTGGAAAACCCGGGTCCAGGGCATGCAGGAAACCCTGGATTCGCGCAAAGCGCTGATCGACGAACTGCAGGCCCGCAACCAGTCGCTCAACGAGGAACTGACCGAGGCCCAGTCGCAACTGCGCGACACCCAGGCCCGGCTCGGTGACGAGAACAAACAGGTGCTGATGCGCTACATGGTCTACGGCGGCGGCATCGCCGGGGCCGGCTTGTTGGCGGGGTTGATCCTGCCGATGCTGAGCCGCGGTCGTAAGCGCAACAGCGGCTGGGTCTGACGCGCTACGCTCGCATTCAGAGACTTTCGGGCTTGTCCCCATCGGCCATGGTCTGGGCGACCTGGGCCATGGACAGGAGCAATTCAACCCGGGTCCGTGAAGCTTCGTAACGGCTGCCACCATCCTTGCCTTTGGGGAGGGTCGACATCGCCTGATAGGCACGCGCAAAATCCTCACGGGCCGCCACCTCATCATCGACGTGGTAAAACATATAGCTGGCATTCAACCAGGCTTGCACGTGCCCTTTGGCGTCGCCCTGCAACGTGGCCAGCATCCCCGGGACACGGGAGGTCAGCGACCGGGACAAATCATCGAAACCCAGCTTGCGGGCCGTCAGGCCCAGCTTGACGGCCGCCTGAATGTGATCCGCCCCAGTTTCGGTGCCGTCCTTCGGCAAGCTGTCAGCCCCGCGCCGTAACGCCTCGTGTGCCAAGGCCGCCTCCCCGCGCTCGGCGTACACGCCAGCCAGAACAAGCTGCCCCACCGTATAGGAAATGGACCGTTTGGCTTTGAAGCTTTCAAGGAAGCTCACCAGCGCCGGCAGGTTCGGCGATGTTGCGCCGTGCCGCACAGCATAGTTCTCAACGTGCTGCACGGCAGCCTCTACATTGTCTGGCACCCGCTCAGCACGCTGCATGGCTCCTAGATAATCGCCCTGGCGCACCTTGTAGTTCATCCAACTGTAGTCGGCGTTACCATCGTACTTTTCTGCCAGGTCCGGCCTTCCGATGGTTAGGGCTGCCTCGACGATCTCCGGCCTGATACGTTCACGATCACCCCAACTCGCCGTCTTGTAGGCCGCACGCAAGGCATTTTCCGCCCGCTCCATCTGCCCCAGCCTCGCGTATACATACGCCAGATGAGCCATAGTTCCGGCTGCGTGCCAGTCATTGGATAGGTCCTTGGCCGCAACCTCGAGCAGCGGCGCCATGGCTCGCATAACCTGCAGGTCATCCGTCTCGCGGATCTCACCGGCCAACATCCTAACCAGCAGTGGCTGGTCTCGGCCCCGCTGGAGCATTCGCTTGTAGACCTCCACCGCCTGATCCTGGCGGTTCAACGTCAGGTAGGTACTGGCCAACTGAATATTGGTCTGGTAGCCATCGTCGCACTTGATGCCGCTGACAACCTCCAGGCGCTGAGCCTGCGGCACATCGTCGGCAACCTGTACCACGCGCAGTTGGGTGACGGGAAAGGACCCTTCACGAGCCAGAGCCAACGCCTGCTCGTAACGGCCATAGCGGGCCATAGAAGCCACAGTCATCGCCTTGGCGCTTCCAACTTCCAGGGCCTGTTGGTAGAGGCTGTCAGCCAACTGACGCCATTGACCATTGGCGATCAGGACCTGAGTTTCTTCGCCATGGGCAGCGCTGACAGAAAAGCAGAACATCAGCCCAAGCAGTGTATGAAGTGATCGTTTCATAAGGGACGGTAACCTTCCGTGGAACCAGCCCACCACGATATCAAAAAGCCACAATCCCGACGAGCCACAGCATTGAACGGTGGAACAGACTTACGCCCGGAATGAAAAGACCAGACAACTGATCATGCCTCTTTGCGCTCCAACGCATAGGGCCCGTTCGCCAACTGCTCCCGCAAAAACGCCACACACGCCCGCACCTTCGCCGAACTGGACGAGCGCACCGCCGTCACCGCCCAGATATCCGCCGGCTGATGCCAGGCCGGCAGCACCCGCACAAGGGCGCCGCTGGCCAGGCTGCCGGCCACGTCCCAGCGCGAGGCCATGATGATGCCGTGGCCGTCGTGGGCCCACTGGCGGACGATGTCGCTGTGGTTCGAGGCCATCGGCCCGGTGACCTTCACCGTCTCCGCGCCGTTCGGGCCCATCAGCCGCCACACGCCGAAACGGTCATCGCGACTGCGAAACAGCAGGCAATCGTGCTGGGCCAGGTCCGCCGCCACCTTGGGCATGCCCCTTCGCGCCAGATACTCCGGCGATGCCGCCAACACCCGGGTGCTCTCGGCGATGCGGTGGGCGATCAGGTGCTTTTCCTGCACTTCGCCGACGCGGATATCGATGTCGAAATTGTCGGCGATCAGGTCCACCCGCCGGTCCAGCAACTCCACCCACACCTCAAGCGCCGGGTACTGTCGCCGCAACAGCGACAGAATCGGCGCGATGTGCTCGCGGCCCAGGCGCAGGCTGGTGCACAGCCGCAACGTGCCTTGCGGTTCGCGCTGGCCACCGGACAGCGCATCGACCATCGCCCCGACGTCCTCGAGAATCTTCTGCGCCCAGACAAACGCCGCCTCGCCATCGCTGGTGATGTTGACCCGCCGGGTGGTGCGATTGAACAGCTTGACCCCGAGTTGCTCCTCCAGAGTCGCGATGCGCTTGCTGACATGGGCCGGCGATAGCCCGGTCTCGCTGGCGGCGGCGATGAAACTGGAGCGCCGGGCCACTTCGCAGAACAACTGCAGGTCCCGCAGCAGCGGCTCATTATTCGCTGTGAGCACATTCTGATTCTTCATTACGCCCGATTATCTCCTGGGACTTTTTATTTAGCCTCTCACAAAACCTGCCTTGTCGCACAAGCCAGAACAACAAGAGAGACCTATGAAGAAGATTCGCATTGCCGTCGCCGGCGCCGGCCTGATCGGTCGCCGTCATATCGAACTGATCCAGGCCAGCAACGCCTGCGAGCTGGCCGCCATCGTCGATCCGCTGCCCGCCACCGCGCCCTTCGCCGACAACCTCGGCGTGCCGCTGTACAGTGACCTCGACAGCCTGCTGGCCGCGCAACGCCCGGACGGCGTGATCCTCGCCACCCCCAATCAATTACACGTCGACGGCGCCCTGACCTGCGTTGCCCACGGCATTCCCGCACTGATCGAAAAACCGGTGGCGCACACCCTGGAAGAAGGCAAGCGTCTGCTGGCCATTGCCGAGCAGGCCGGGGCGAAACTGCTGGTCGGCCATCACCGCGCCCACAGCGCAATCCTGCAGAAGGCCCGTGAAGTGATCGCCGAAGGCGTCCTTGGCAATCTGGTGGCGGTGATGGGCAGCGCGCTGTTCTACAAGCCCGACGACTATTTCGACGCCGCACCCTGGCGCCGCCAGGCCGGCGGCGGTCCGGTGCTGATCAACATGATCCACGAGATCGGAAACCTGCGTTCGCTGTGCGGCGAGATCGTCGCCGTGCAGGCCCAGGCCTCAAGCGCCACCCGGGGTTTCGCGGTGGAGGACACGGTTTCCATCAGCCTGCGCTTCGCCAGCGGCGCCCTCGGCACCTTCATGCTCTCCGACACTGCTGGCTGCGCCCGCAGTTGGGAGCAGACCTCGCGGGAAAACCGCGACTACCCGAGCTACGACGACGAAGACTGCTACGTGCTGGCCGGCACCCAGGGCTCGCTGTCGATCCCGACCATGCGCCTGAAGTACTACGACAAACGCGAAGACCGTTCATGGTGGAAGCCGTTCGAGACGGCTGTCGCGAGCCTTGATGAAGCGGATCCGCTGGAGCGTCAGTTGGCGCATTTCTGCCAGGTGATCCGTGGCGAAGCCGAGCCGCTGGTGGGCGTGCGGGATGGTTTGCGTAATCTGCAGATTGTCGATGCGATCAGTGAAGCGGCCCGGACGGGGCAGATCGTTTCAACCGAGCAGTTGTAACAACTTGGCGACCTCATCGCTGGCTTGCCGGTGATGAGGCCCTGAAGACCATCTAATAACAACAAGAAAGGGACCCCAAATGGCCCACAACACCCACCAAACCAAAAAAGCCACCGCCAGCGGCTGGGTCGGCTCCGCCCTGGAGTACTACGACTTCTTCATCTACGCCCAGGCTGCGGCGCTGATTTTCCCGCAGATCTTCTTCCCCGCCGGCGACCCGAAACTGGCAATCATCGCCTCGCTCGCCACCTACGGCGTCGGCTACCTGGCTCGCCCGGTGGGCGCCTTCGTGCTCGGCCACTGGGGCGACACCCGCGGGCGCAAGAATGTCCTGCTGCTGTGCATGTTCCTGATGGGCATCGCCACCTTCGCCGTCGGCCTGCTGCCCACCTTCAACCAGATCGGCTACTGGGCCCCGGCGCTGCTGGTGGTGCTGCGGCTGATCCAGGGCTTCGCGGTGGCAGGCGAAATCGCCGGCGCCAGTTCGATGATCCTCGAACACGCGCCGCCCGGACGCCGAGGATTCTTCGCCAGCTTCACCCTGCAGGGCGTCCAGGCCGGCCAGGTGCTGGCGGCGGCGATCTTCCTGCCGCTGGCCTACTTCATGCCCGAAGAAGCCTTCAATAGCTGGGGCTGGCGCATCCCGTTCCTGCTCAGCGCCGCGGTGCTGATCGCCGCGTTCATCATTCGTCGCGAGGTCAAGGAACCGGAAGCCTTCGTACAGAAAGTGGAAAACGTCACTCGCAGCCGCTCGCCGATCCGTGAAGCTTTCAAATACAGCTGGCACGGCATGCTGGTGGTGTTCGGCGTGTCGCTGATGAACGTGATCCCAGTGGTGACCACGGTGTTCGGCGCCGCCTATGCGGTACAGCCGGCCTACGGCGTCGGCTTCGACAAGAGCGTGTACCTGTGGATCCCGGTGGTCGGCAATATCGTCGCGGTCATGGTGATCCCCTTCGTCGGCAACCTCTCCGACCGCATCGGCCGGCGCCCGCTGATCATCGGCGCGGCCATCGGTTGCGGGCTGATGTCCTTCGCCTACCTGTACGCCATCAGCATCCACAGCGTGCCGCTGGCCTTCGCCGCGTCGCTGCTGATGTGGGGCACGATCTACCAGGGCTACAACGCGATCTTCCCGAGCTTCTTCCCCGAACAGTTCCAGACCCACTACCGCGTGTCGGCCATGGCCGTGGCGCAGAACATCGGCTACATGATCACCGCCCTGCTCCCGGCGCTGTTCACCGCCGTGGCGCCGCCGGGCTCGGACAACGTGCCGCTGCTGATCGGCGCCATCACTTGTGTGGTCACCGCCATCTCGGCGATCGCCGCCTGGAGTGCGCCGGAAACCTTCCGCACGCCGCTGGACCAGCTCGGCAAACACGACGCCGTGGCCCTCGACAAAACCACTTATGACGCGCAACGGGCCCAGGCCCTGCGCACCACCCCCTGACCGGAAATGCTCTCCATGCAAACCCTACTCGTACTCAACGGCCCCAACCTGAACATGCTCGGCCTGCGCCAGCCCGAGGTCTACGGCCGCGAAACCCTCGCCGATGTCGAAGCGCTGTGCCGCGCGACCGGCGCCAGCCACGACCTGAACATCGAGTTCCAGCAGACCAACCATGAAGGCCAGATGATCGACTGGATCCACCAGGCGCGCGGCCGAGTCGCCGGCATCGTCATCAACCCTGGCGCCTGGACCCACACCTCGGTGGCCATCCACGACGCGCTGATCGCCGCTGAAGTGCCGGTGATCGAGGTGCACATCTCCAATGTGCATCGCCGCGAGTCGTTCCGTCATCACTCGTATGTATCGCTAATCGCGCAGTCGGTGCTGGCCGGTTTCGGCACCCACGGCTACGCGCTGGCCATCACCCATTTCGCCCGTCAACTCCAAGGAAGCCAAGCATGAAACCCCTCGGCAATCCCACTCAACGCCTGCGTCTGGGCTTCGTCGGTGGTGGACTGGAATCGTCCATCGGTTCCACCCACCGCTACGCTGCGCACCTGGACGGGCAGTTCGAACTGGTGGCCGGCGTCTTCGCCCGCGACCCGGCGCGCAACCGCGCCGCTGCCGAGGCCTACGGCATCGCCGAAAACCGCATCTACCCGGACTTCCAGAGCATGGCCGTGGCCGAAGCGGCCCGCGAAGACGGCGTCCACGCCGTAGCGATCATGGCGCCGAACGCGGTGCACGTACCCGCCAGCCTGGCCTTCCTCGACCAGGGCATCGACGTCATCAGCGACAAGCCGCTGGCGGCTAACCTCGCTGAAGCCGAGACCCTGCTGGAGCGGGTCCGCCGTGGCCCGGCGCTGCACCTGCTGACCCACAACTACAGCGGCTATCCGCTGATCCGCGAAGCCCGCGAACTGATCGCCAGCGGTGTGATTGGCGACGTGCGCCTGGTCCAGGTCGAACACGCCAGCGCCTTCGGCACCCACCCGCTGGAACAGCAAGGCGCCAAGGCCCTGATGTGGCGCACCGACCCGGCGCAGTCCGGCGCGTCCTCGGTGCTGGCCGACGTCGGCGTTCACGCCCATCAACTGCTGCGCTTCGTCACCGGCGAGGAAATCAGCGAAGTGTCGGCGGAACTGAGCACCCTGGTGCCGGGCCGCGTCAGCGACGACAACGCCCACGTCAAACTGCGCCTGGGCAACGGCGCGCGCGGCATGCTCTGGGCCAGCTTCGTCGCGGCCGGGCATCGCCATGGTCTGCAACTGCGAGTGTTCGGTTCCAAGGGCTCGCTGTACTGGCACCAGGAAGACCCGGAGCGTCTGGAAGTGCGCTACCAGGACCAGCCGCACCAGATCCTGCGCCGTGGCGAAGCCTGGTTGAGCGAATCGGCGCGGTTGTCGACGCGGATCAAGGCGGGCCAGCCCGAGGGCTTGCTGGAGGCGTTCGCCAATATCTACAGCGAAGCGGCCGAGCGCATTCGCGCCCGTCGCGAGCAACGGGCGCCGAGCGCGCAATCGCTGCTGTGCCCGACGGCCGAGGATGGATTGCGCGGGATGAGCTTTATCGATGCCTGCGTGAAGTCGGATCGGGCAGAAGGGCGCTGGACTGAGGTCGCCTGAGTGTTGCGCGAGGATTGTCTCTGCCGCTGACCCGCAATGCAGGTCGCGTTTCCAAAGCGCAGCTATTTCATCCGTTTAATTGGGATTTTTCCTATATACCCGCCGCTGACCGGCATTCAGGATTTCTGCGGAATTCATTCCTCACGCAATCCCCTGCGGTCAGCGGCCAGCAAGTACCTGGCTGGCGCCCTGGTGGATACCTATCCACATGCGCCCCCACGCTGAAACTGGCATTGGGGGCGCAGTTGCAGGGAGCACTGCATGCCCGCCCAATCCGACCTGCGTTTCACCTTCACCGCCGGCGCCGATGACTTCGAAGTCGTCGAGTTTCACCTCACCGAAGGCCTCTCTGAGACCTTCCGCCTCGAAGTCGACCTGAGCTGCACCAACCCCGCCGTCGACTTTGGTCAGGTCCTTGATCGCCCTGCGCTGCTTACGCTCTGGCAAGGCGGCCAGCCCGTTCGCTATGTGCACGGCTCGGTCAGCTCGTTCCAGCAAGGCGAAACCGGTTTTCGTCGCACCCGCTATCGCGCCATCGTAGAGCCGCGCCTGGCCCGCCTGCGATTGGCCTCGGACTGGCGCATTTTCCAGACCCTTACCGTGCCTGATATCGCCACCGCGATGCTCAAGAAGCACGCCCTCAATCTGGACTACGAACAACGCATCACCAACCCCCATGAAACGCGGGAATACTGCGTGCAGGCGGGTGACACCGACTATCACTTCGTCGAACGCATCATGCGCGAAGAAGGTTTTTTCTACGGCTTCCTGCACAGCGCCGAAGGCCATCGCCTGGTCCATTGCGACCGCCTGTGGATCTTCGGCAAGCAGCCCGGCCTGCCGGGGGAATACAACCCCAAACCCGGCGGCGACCGGCCGGGCCCGGCGCTGCATAACTTCGCCTACACCGAAAACGTGCGCAGCGCCCGCCAGACCCAGCGCGACTACAGCTTCAAGAACCCGCTGTACAACCAGCAAACCCGGCGCGAAGCCACCGACCTGGAGCACCAGGCCGAGAGCTACGAGCGCTACGATTATCCCGGCCGTTACAAAGGTGAATCAGGCGAAGCCTTCACCCGCGATCGCCTGCGTGGACTGCGCGGCGATGCCTGTCAGGTCATCGCCGAAGGTGACGACGCGCGGCTGGTGCCTGGCATCTACTTCGACCTCGTCGGCCACCCACGCGAAGACCTGAACCGCGGCTGGCGCCCAATCCGCCTGGAGCACCGCGGCAAGCAATACGTCAGCCAGGGCGAGGACAGCGCCGACGCCAGCCAAGGCACTCACTACAACTGCGTTGCCACCCTGGTACCGGACGATGCCGAATGGCGCGCCGAGGCGTTGCCCAAACCACGTATTGACGGCCCGCAGCCGGCGAAAGTGGTTGGCCCGCCTGGAGAGGAAATCTACTGCGACGAATTCGGCCGGGTGAAGGTGCAGTTTCCGTGGGACCGCGAAGGTAACGAGGACGAACACAGCTCCTGCTGGATCCGCGTGTCACAGAACATCGCCGGCGCACTTTGGGGCCATATGGCGATTCCGCGTATTGGTCAGGAAGTCATCGTCAGCAACTTCGACGGCGACCCGGACCAACCTGTCATCACCGGCCGGGGCTTCAATGCCCTGCAGCGACAGCCCTACGAACTGCCGGCGCACAAGACACGGATGACCCTCAAGAGCCAGACCCATAAGGGCGACGGCTTCAACGAGCTGCGTTTCGAGGATGAAGCGGGACAGGAAGAAGTCTTCATCCATGCCCAGAAGGACCAGAACAACGTCGTCAAGAATGACGAAACCACCTTCGTCGGCCATGACCGCAGCGAGCAGGTTGAAAACGACGAAACCCTGACCATCGGCCACGACCGCAAGGACACCGTGGGCAATCACGAACAGGTGGTCATTGGCGTAAACCGGCGGCATCAGATCGGCCAGGACGACGAGCTGAGCATTGGCCGCCATCACACCATTACCACCGGCGAGGATCGTACCGAACAGGTTGGCAATGACCGCCTGGACAAGACCGCTGCCAATCAGCGGATTGAAATCGGCGGGCATCTGGGCCAGCAGGTGCAAGGGGATGTCACGGTGAGAGCCGGCCAGAGCATTACGCAGCACACCAAGGTGCACGAAATCCATGCGTCCGAAGCCGTGATCATCAAGGCCCCGGGCGGCACGCTGCGTATCGATGGCGCGGGAATAACCCTCGATGGCATCTCGATCCGCGAGCTTGCCCCCATGACGATGAGTGCAGCCGGGAGCAGCAACAGTATCGTCATGACCGGTGTTCCCGTGACGGGCGAACCCGTCTGCGTGGGATGCCTGCTCAAGGCCATGGCCGAAGGGCGCAGCCTGATTTCCATGGAAGGAGAGACCGCCTGATGTCGCCTTTTGCAGAAGAATTGATGGACCAGCTCCGTAAAGCATCGAACCTTCGCTTGACGGCCATCGTGGAAATGGCTCGCGTACCGCTCCCGGCGCGTCAACGCTTGATCGAGCGATTCTCGCAAACGGCCTACCCGATCCTCTACCAGCAATGCTTTGCCAATCTTCGGGATATCGGCCCTTGGTTGTTCTCCTCCGGTGAACACCTGAGCCTCGATAGCCAGTACGACTTCCACTGCACCTTGGTCGAAATCGCAGGCGATATGCCCTGCGCCTGGCTGGTGAGCGCTCTGGAGCCGTCCAGGCTCGCCAATCATCTCGGCCAGGCCGCCACCGTCCGAGGACCGGATGGCGCTTCATTCCTGTTGCGCTTTTACAGCGAGCAAGCATTTCCCGTGCTGCACGCTCGCCAGGACCTGTCCGGTATCGCCGAATTGCTGGCGCCCATCCATTCATGGTGGGCATTGGAGCCTCACGATGAACGCAATGCCTGGCGGCACTACGGGGGCCACAACCGACCGGATCATTACGGCATCCCACCGATCCGGCTGGACCAAGCCTGTTGGGATGCGTTGACGGGAAATCCGCTGCGCTTTCAGTTGTGCGATCTGCTTCAGCAAGCGTTGGCCCCTGGGGAGACTGAAAACGGCCACGCAATCCGGCTGGCACGGGTGCACCAGTTGCTGGTCGAGGCACGGGAGTGCGGCTTGCACCGGCCGGCAGACCTAAAGGATTACGCCATCTTCCTGACCCGACATGGCCCGGACCTGCGCCAAAACGCTACGTGGCAAGCCGCCCTGACAGACGCTCGGGACGATGCCAAGCCCCTCGCACAAGCGCTCAAACAACGCCTTTTCCAACATTCCTGAGTGGTTCCCATCATGTACAGCTGGAAGGAAACCTTCGAACTCTGCGACAAAAGCAACACGTTTGTGGCGAACCTGAACCCGGGCCCGGTCGTCTCCTGCACCCGAACCTTTTCCTTCCTGCCCCTGCGTTATGGCGCGGTTGGAGGTACTGCCAGCCAGAGAGGACAACTGCCATTCCTGTCGGCGTATTTCAGCCAACCGTCAAAGGTCGGCCGGCTCAGCGAATCCGGCTATGCCCTGCGCCCCCTGCGCGAAGGCTTTCTGTATGTCCTCATCAGGCGCAAGGAGGCCAACTACGCCTGGCATAGCCAGTACCGCGTGTCCGACCTCGCCAGCCTCGAGTTCATCGATGCCGACCAGCCCTGGGCACCGGCTAAACCGCCCTTTACCGGGGACGGTGGCGTCAAGGGGCTGAGCTGGATGCTGCGGATCCAGGACATGGACAGCATCGAAGACCTGCGCTTTCTCTACAGCCCTGTGCCGTTGACCAGGAACGTGCGCGACAAATACCGGCAACAGCAAAAGTACCGCAGCACCATGACCTCGGTGGACGTCGCCGGGCTGATATCGGCAGAGCCGCCGCGCATGGATAACGTGCTCTCCCATGACGAGCTCGAACTCATCGCGGAATACGCCTCCGACAGCAAGCCGGCGCTCAAGGAACACCTGAAGTCCCAAGCCTTCGCCCCCCTGTTCCCGCCGCCACGCCAGGCGTTGCTCGCTGAAATGCGGCCCGATGCCAATCGCAAGGCTCAGCGCGGGGTAGCCGTCGTCTTGAACGACGCGCTCGGTATCGTCCAGGAGCTCAATGCCTGGCGCAACGCGAGCAGCGATTCGCTCGAAGCCTTCATGGCGCAGGAGGACGAGGAAAAGGTCGACAACCACCGCAAATTCACCATCGCGTTCGCCATCGACAACATCAGGAAGCTGCTGGAAGACGAGGCCGAGGTCACTTACCACAAGAATAAGAAGCTCCAGAAGCACATCGGTGTACGTTACACAGACCCTGAGTATCAGGCGGGCAATCGCCACGTGTTGGTGCAGTCATCGGGCAACTACCGGACCTTCCATAATCCCGCGCACCAGCAAGAGGTCTACAGAACCGAACTCAAGAGCCAGCGCGCCGAGAGCTGGGACAAGTACGCCCCCTACATTGACGAGCACATGCGTCAGGACTTCCTGAAGCGCTACCGAGCCGAGGTCGACAAGGCCGATACGGCTCGCGATGCCCGCACCGAGGATCACCTGCTCTGGCTACAAAGTGAGCAATTGCTTCAAGCCCTCGACCTGTTCGACCGCAACGACACGGAACAGGCCCTGCTGTTCGAAGACCAGATGGGCAAGGCCATGACCGGAATGAACGGCACCGAGGCCGGCCAGGCCCTGCTCGAGCGCTGGCGTGAAGCGGACGTTTCCCGAGAAAACCTGTACTGGCGGTCGCTGGCGCAGAACCAGCAGGCCGCCGAGGACGAAGTCGGCACCCTGTTCAACGAGCGCGGCCTCCTCGAAGACCTCGACTCCGCGGCCTTGCAGGACCGGATGAAAAAGCTGGCCGTGCTCTACGACAGGGGTCATGCCCTGATGGACGCACTGGCCGAGGGGACCGGCGGCCCGCCATCCGGCTATCTGGTAGGCGGCGCGATGCTGATCAACACCCTGGGCAACTCGCTGTTCCAGAACAAGCCCGCGACCGTGCTGGACAAGTCGGCCAACCGGGTCGCCATGACCCTCCTGCATGCCCAACTGGGGCGCTACGCCAAAACCATCCATTTCGAAACACGCGGAGGCAAGCCACTGAGCCGAGGCGCGGCGGCGCGCATCGACCGCGCCGCGACCCGCAGTTTCGACAACGCCCTGCGCGGCGGCAGCCAGGGGCCGATGACCGAGATGCGCCTGGGCAGTGTCCTGACGGTGTTGGAACTGTGGAACCTGTACAACCGGCTCTCTGTCGAGGACAAGAACAGCAGGCAGTACATCGAGGCGGTGTCTGCGGTGGTGGCTCTCACCGCTGCGGGGCTCGAAATAGCTGCTGCGGCGGTGGCGTTTGGTGCGCGCAGTGAGAATGCCGCGCTTCGGCAGGGGGCCAAGGTGTTTGGGGAAGTTGCGGTTGGGGGCTGGGATTCTGGCAGGGGCGGCGGGGTTGGTGGGGGCGTGGTATGACGGTCAGGATGCTCTTGATAACTGGCGTATCGATAGGTACTCGCTTGCTGGTGTCTACGCTTTGCGCGCAGCTACACAAATGGGCGCAGCAACCCTGTCAATTACGGTCGGCTTGGCGTATGCAAAACCGTACTTGGAATACCTGTTCAAAAAATACGGATCTCGTCCAATTCTAGGTTTAGCAGTTAGATCAGGCCTGCAAGCATCTACTGCGTTGGCCTTACGCATGGCTCTAATGCTTCAGATGCTCTTCGGTTTAAATGTCGTGCTCATAGCGCTAATGTTAATTGAAATATTTTTACTCCCTAACCGACTACAGCGCTATCTCGACAACTGCACGTTTCGCAAGGAACGCACCAATACCCCTCTCGAAACTGAAGAGAAAGAAATTCAAATCATGCAGAGCGCACTACAGGGAACGTTCTAATGTATTATCTGGAGCGTGGCCTCCAATGGTCCAAGACGCTAATTACTTACGAGGAGGCCAAGACCGACTTCAACAATCAACAGCGCCAACCGGGGCAACCTGAGCTTCATGCGCCGGAAAGCGTAAGGGAGTCCGTATCAGAGCAAACTCACGATAATTCGTCACTCTACTCTCACAATGACAAGTACATTGATCTCCGCACACCCGGCGATGAAAAAAGAGGTGTAATTACGATATTCCTAGGCTGGACATATGGATTCATCACTTATATGTTTATAGCGATGGGAGTCATCTCTGCGGAAAAAATCATCGCTGGATACGGCCACAATGGAGCCGAGCTAAATAGCTCTGACTATTTGATCCTGACCTTATTTCCGTTATTCTGGCCAATAATACTTTTTATATTTTTGAAATATACTTCTCGTTTCATTCGCCTGGAATCCTTCACCGCCCGCCGCATTATCGTCCGTTTCAACCGCATCACCCGTAAAGTTTACCTGCTCCGTCCCAAGCACCTCGGCGGCATCCGCATCATGGACTGGGACAAAACCGAGATACTGATCGACAAGAAGATGAGCGAGTTGGAAGGCACCGGCGGCTTTGTCATCCTGGTCTGGGACAAGGGTGACGGCGTGGATCTTGGGGGCACGCCCACCGATAACATCGAAGTCACCTTCATCGGCAAACCCACCCGCAACGCCAGAGAACTGCTGGCCTTCTGGGAATACATCCGCCGCTACATGGAAGATGGCCCCGCCGCTGCCCCAGCACCGGAAAAGCTCATCTGCAAATTCCCCTGGCCATGGCTCTCGCTCAAAGCCGCCTGGGGACTGGACACCAGTTTCGTGCGCAACCGCGAATTGCGGGTATTCGTACTGCTCAACCTGCTGCTATGGCCCGTCATCCTGATCCACGCCACCGGCCACTGGTTGTCCTTGTTGCTGTGCTACGAGCCACGCTTCCCCAAGTCCATCGAAGACGCCGGACGCTGATGACACCACCACCCGGCGCCCGCCCAAGCACAACCCCCAGCCTCTGCTACCGTGGAAAGACCCGGGCCACATCTCTCGGCCCGTCTTTCCTACTTGCATGAAGCACGGGTGACCCCTCATGGCGCGCACCACTCCCATCGAGCTTTACCGCAATATCGGCATCGTTGCCCACGTCGACGCGGGCAAGACCACCACCACCGAACGCATCCTCTTCTACACCGGGGTCAACCACAAAATGGGCGAGGTGCATGATGGCGCCGCGACCATGGACTGGATGGCCCAGGAGCAAGAACGCGGCATCACCATCACTTCCGCGGCGACCACGGCGTTCTGGCAAGGCTCGACCAAGCAGTTCCCGGACAAGTACCGCTTCAACATCATCGACACCCCCGGCCACGTCGATTTCACCATCGAGGTGGAGCGCTCGCTGCGGGTGCTGGACGGTGCGGTGGTGGTGTTCAGCGGCGCCGACGGCGTCGAGCCGCAGTCCGAAACCGTCTGGCGCCAGGCCAACAAGTACCATGTGCCGCGCCTGGCCTATGTGAACAAGATGGACCGCCAGGGCGCGGACTTCCTGCGAGTGGTCAAGCAGATCGACCAGCGCCTGGGCCACCATCCGGTGCCGATCCAGTTGGCCATCGGCGCCGAGGAGAACTTTCTCGGTCAGATCGATCTGGTGAAGATGAAGGCCATCTACTGGAACGAAGACGATAACGGCACCAGCTACCGCGAGCAGGAGATCCCCGCCGAATTGCTGGACCAGGCCCTGGAGTGGCGGGCCCATATGATCGAGGCCGCCGCCGAAGCCAATGACGAGTTCATGACCCTCTACCTCGACGGCACCGAACTGACCAACGAACAGATCAAGGCCGGCCTGCGCCAGCGCACCCTGGCCAACGAAATCGTCCCGGCAATCCTCGGCTCGTCGTTCAAGAACAAGGGCGTGCCGCTGATGCTCGACGCGGTGATCGACTACCTGCCAGCGCCCTCGGAAATCCCGGCGATCCACGGCACCGACCCGGATCACGAAGACAAGCACCTGGAACGCCACGCCGACGACAACGAACCGTTTTCGGCGCTGGCCTTCAAGATCGCCACGGATCCCTTTGTCGGCACCCTCACCTTCGCCCGCGTCTATTCCGGCGTGCTCAGTTCCGGCGACGCGGTGCTCAATTCGGTCAAGGGCAAGAAGGAACGGGTCGGTCGGATGGTGCAGATGCACGCCAACCAGCGCGCTGAAATCAAGGCTGTGTGCGCCGGCGATATCGCCGCGCTGATCGGCATGAAGGATGTCACCACCGGCGACACCCTGTGCGACATCAACAAGCCGATTATCCTCGAACGCATGGACTTCCCCGACCCGGTGATCTCGGTGGCGGTGGAGCCGAAAACCAAGGCCGACCAGGAAAAAATGGGCGTCGCCCTCGGCAAGCTGGCCCAGGAAGACCCGTCATTCCGGGTCAAGACCGATGAGGAAACCGGGCAGACCATCATTTCCGGCATGGGCGAGTTGCACCTGGACATCATCGTCGACCGCATGCGCCGCGAGTTTGGCGTCGAGGCCAATATCGGCAAGCCGCAGGTGGCCTACCGCGAGAAGATCCGCAACACCTGCGAAATCGAAGGCAAGTTCGTCCGCCAGTCCGGCGGGCGTGGCCAGTACGGTCATTGCTGGATCCGCTTTGCCCCCGGCGAGGAAGGCAAGGAAGGGCTGGAGTTCATCAACGAAGTGGTCGGCGGCGTGGTGCCGCGGGAGTACATTCCGGCGATCCAGAAAGGCATCGAGGAACAGATGCGCAACGGCGTCGTCGCCGGTTATCCGCTGATCAGCCTCAAGGCCGCGGTATTCGACGGTTCGTACCATGACGTCGACTCCAACGAAATGGCCTTCAAGGTCGCTGCATCCATGGCCACCAAGCAACTGGCGCAGAAAGGCGGCGCGGTGCTGCTGGAGCCGGTGATGAAGGTGGAAGTGGTGACGCCCGAAGAGTTCATGGGCGACATCATGGGCGACCTGAGTCGCCGTCGCGGCCTGATCCAGGGCGGCGAAGATACCCCGGCGGGCAAGGTGGTGCGGGCTGAAGTACCGCTGGGCGAGATGTTCGGCTACTCCACCGAAATGCGCTCGATGACCCAGGGTCGGGCCAGCTATTCGATGGAGTTCATCCGGTATGCAGAGGCGCCGGCGAGTATTGCCGATGCGATTATCAAGAAGCAGGGGTAGTTTTCCGGGGCCTCATCGCTGCGGTTCGGCGCGCCGACAAGCCAGCGATGAGGCCCTTCGATCACTCCATAAACCTCAGTGATCCGCCCCCGCCCGCTTCAGCAGTTGCTTGCACCGCTCCGATAAATGCACCACCCGCAAATGCTTCCCAGCCTTGGCATAGCGCTCGCGCAAGGTCTTCAACGCGGCGATCGCCGAATAATCGACAAAGCTCAAATGCTGACAATCCAGCGTCACCAGCGCCGGGTCATTGGCCGGGTCGAACTGGTTGAGAAACGGCGTGCTGGAGGCGAAAAACAGCGTCCCGTGAATCCGGTACAGCTTGCTGCCGTCGGCCTCCAGATGGCTGTCGGCATAAAGCTCCCGCGCTTGCTGCCAGGCGAAATTGATCGCGGCGATGACAATGCCGAACATCACCGCCATGGCCAGATCGGTGAACACCGTGACCACCGTCACCGCGATGATCGCCAGCACATCGCTCAGCGGCACTTTGTGCAGCACCCGCAACGAGGCCCAGGCAAAGGTCTGCTGGGCCACCACGAACATCACGCCCACCAGCGCCGCCAACGGAATGCGCTCGATCAGCGGCGAGAGGAACAGCACGAACAACAGGATCATCACCCCCGCCACCACCCCGGACAGCCGACCACGACCACCGGAACTGAGGTTGATCACGGTCTGGCCGATCATCGCGCAGCCGCCCATGCCGCCGCACAGCCCCGAGGCGATATTGGCGGCGCCGAGGGCCACGCATTCGCGGTCCGGATGGCCGCGGCTTTCGGTGATTTCGTCGGTGAGGTTCAACGTCAGCAGGGTTTCCAGCAGGCCGACCAGGGCCATCAGCACCGCATAGGGCGCAATGATCCGCAGCGTCTCCAGGTTCCACGGCACTTGCGGCAGAGCCAGCGACGGCAGCCCGCCGGCGATATGGGCCATGTCGCCGAGGGTGCGGGTCGGCAGGTCGAACAGGTAGACCAGCATGCCGACGCCGAGGATCGCCACCAGCGCAGGCGGCACGGCGCGGGTCAGGCGCGGCAACACGTACACCACCGCCATGGTCAGCCCGACCAGGCCGAGCATCAGCCACAACGACGGGCCTTGCAGCCAGGTTTCACCGCTCTTGAAGTGCTCCAGTTGAGCCATGGCAATGACGATCGCCAGGCCGTTGACGAAGCCGAGCATCACCGGGTACGGCACCAGCCGCACCAGCTTGCCCAGGCGCAACAGGCCGAAGGCGATCATCAACAGTCCGCCCAGCAACACCGTCGCCAGCAGGTACTGCACGCCCTGCTGCACCACCAGCGCGACGATCACCACCGCCATCGAGCCGGCCGCGCCCGAGACCATGCCCGGGCGGCCGCCGAACAGCGCGGTCAGGGTGCAGATAATAAACGCGCCGTACAGGCCCATCAGCGGATTGAGGTGGGCGACCAGGGCAAAGGCGATGCACTCGGGCACCAGCGCAAACGAAGTGGTCAGGCCAGCCAGGACATCACTGCGCACGCGCAGGGCCCGGGATTTGGGGTGTGTTTGAGACATCGGGGATTCCGTGGGGTGAGGCGAGGAAAAAGCGCTGGCGAGCTTACCGGATTCACAACAGCGCCGCGAACCCTGCAGGCGCCACTCAATCCCCTACACCGCCTGCGGCTATTGACCATTCAAACCCGCCACCCCATGCTCGCCCGCTCCACCCACGCTCAAGGAATGACTGCAATGAAGCTGGAAACACTGGCCATTCACGCGGGTTTCAGCCCGGACCCGACCACGAAGGCCGTCGCCGTACCGATCTACCAGACCACCTCCTTCGCCTTCGATGACACCCAGCACGGTGCCGATCTGTTCGACCTGAAGGTGGCCGGCAATATCTATTCGCGGATCATGAACCCCACCAACGATGTGCTGGAACAGCGCATGGCCGCCCTCGAAGGCGGGGTCGGCGCGCTGGCGGTGGCGTCGGGCATGGCTGCCATCACCTACGCCATCCAGACCGTGGCCGAAGTCGGTGACAACATCGTCTCGGTCGCCAAGCTCTACGGCGGCACCTACAACCTGCTGGCCCACACCCTGCCACGGATCGGCATCCAGACCCGCTTCGCCCCGCACGACGACATCGCCGCCCTCGAAGCGCTGATCGACGAGCGCACCAAGGCGGTGTTCTGCGAGTCCATCGGCAACCCGGCGGGCAATATCGTCGACCTCCAGGCCCTGGCCGACGCCGCGCACCGTCATGGCGTGCCGCTGATCGTCGACAACACCGTGGCCACGCCGATCCTGTGCCGGCCGTTCGAACACGGCGCCGATATCGTCGTGCACTCGCTGACCAAGTACATCGGCGGCCACGGCACCAGCATCGGGGGCATCGTCATCGACTCGGGCAAATTCCCCTGGGCCGATCACAAACAGCGCTTTGCCCTGCTCAATCCCCCGGACGCTTCCTACCACGGCGTGACCTACACCGAAGCCTTCGGCCCCGCCGCATTCATCGGTCGCTGCCGCGTAGTGCCGCTGCGCAACACCGGCGCCGCGCTGTCGCCGTTCAACGCCTTCCTGATCCTGCAAGGCCTGGAAACCCTGGCGCTGCGCATGGAACGCCACACCGAGAACGCGCTGAAGGTCGCCCATTACCTGCAACAGCACGATCAGGTGGCCTGGGTGAAATACGCCGGCCTGCCGGACCATCCGGAACACGAACTGGCCAAGCGCTACACCGAGGGCAAGCCCGCGTCGATCCTGTCGTTCGGCATCAAGGGCGGCCAGGAAGCCGGCGCACGCTTTATCGATGCGCTGAAACTGGTGGTGCGCCTGGTCAACATCGGCGACGCCAAGTCCCTGGCCTGCCATCCGGCCTCCACCACCCACCGCCAGTTGAACGACGAAGAACTGGAAAAAGCCGGCGTGCCGCGTGACATGGTGCGGCTGTCCATCGGTATCGAACACAGCGACGACATCATCGCCGACCTGCAACAGGCCCTCGACGCCAGCCGCCTGTAAGCCTACGCGACCCCAGGCTGCGCCCCTCCCAATAATGACGGCGGGCGCGAGCTTGAGCGGTTCATTCGCGTTACCTTGCGCGCATACCAATTTTCCCATCAAAGCCCCGGTTTCATTGGCCTTCGCCGCATCCGCGATCACCTGCAAAAAAATCAGTGATAGCAGATTGGCATTGTCACTTGGCTCGTCAATACTGCCTCCCGCATGGAAATCCTTGCCCACACAACATAGGGATATAGGCGATGAGTCAGACCCAGCCATTGGATGTCGCCATCATCGGCGGCGGTGTATCGGGAACCTACAGCGCGTGGCGCCTGCAAGAGGCGCAAGGCGATCATCAGCGAATCCAGTTGTTCGAATACGGCGACCGCATCGGTGGCCGGCTCTTCAGCATCACCCTCCCCGGTCTGCCCAATGTCGTCGCTGAAGTCGGCGGCATGCGCTGGATGCCGGCCACCGAAGACGATACCGGTGGCCATGTCATGGTCGACAAGCTGGTCGATTACCTCGAACTGCCCAAGAAAGACTTCCCGATGGGCAACGAGCAGCCCGAGGGCGATCCGGTCGGCGCCAAGAACAACCTGTTCTACCTGCGCGGCCAGCGCTTCCGCTTCCGTGACTTCACCGAGTCACCGGACAAGATCCCCTACGCCCTGGCGTGGTCCGAACGCGGTTTCGGCCCCGAAGACCTGCAAGTCAAAGTGATGAACAGCATCTATCCCGGCTTCGACCAGCTCAGCCTGGCCGACCAGATGCAGGTCAAGGTGTTCGGCAAGGAAATCTGGCGCTATGGCTTCTGGGACCTGCTCTCCCGCGTGCTGAGCAACGAGGGCTACCAGTTCATGAAGGACGCGGGTGGCTACGAGGCCAACGTCGCCAACGCCAGCGCCGTGCCCCAGTTGCCCGCCACTGAATACAGTGACGATACCAAGTTCCTGACCCTGAAAACCGGTTTCCAGACCCTGCCGCTGACCCTGAACGAGCGCTTCAAGGCCGTCCCCGGTGGTCTGGTCCCGAGTGACCAGCGCGTGCAGTTGAACCGCCGTCTGGCCTCGCTGCAATACAGCGATGACACCGAGTACCCGTACCGCCTGCACTTCCAGCCGACCCAGACCATCGACGGCACCACCACCGATATCGTCGACGCTCCGGAAGTCATCGTCCACGCCCGCCAGGTGATCCTGGCCATGCCGCGCCGTTCGCTGGAGCTGATCGAGTCGCCGCTGTTCCAGGACCCGTGGCTGAAAGAAAACCTCGGCTCGGTGCTGGTGCAGTCGGCGTTCAAACTGTTCCTCGCCTACGAACAACCCTGGTGGCGCAGCCTCGGCCTGGTGGCCGGCCGTTCGGTCACCGACCTGCCGATCCGCCAGTGCTACTACATGGGCACCGAGTGCGAACAGGAAGGCGGCAAACCAAGCCTCAACTCGCTGCTGATGGCCTCGTACAACGACATCGGCACCGTGCCGTTCTGGAAAGGCCTGGAAGGCGGCCTGCCGTTCCAGGGCTACCAGCCCAAGAGCTTGCGCGGCGAGGTCGATGCCAACGAAATCGTGCCGAAAACCCAGAACCAGGTCAGCGAAGAGATGGTCCGCATCGCTCAGCGCCAGGTCACCTCGCTACACGACCAGGTCGAGCTGCCGGCGCCGTACTCCGCCGTCTACCACGCCTGGGACGCCGATCCTTACGGCGGCGGCTGGCACGAATGGAAGGCCAACTTCCGCCTCGACCTGATCATCCAGAACATGCGCCATCCGGTGCAGGAGCAGGCGGTGTACATCGTCGGTGAAGCCTATTCCTACGGCCAGGGCTGGGTCGAAGGCGCGCTGACCACCGCCGAATCGACCCTGCAGGACTTCTTCGGCCTGGCCCGGCCAAGCTGGCTGCCAGCGGCCTATCAATTGCTGCCGGAGCCCGGCCCGACCGATATCGCCGACCCAGCGCCACTGGCGTGCAAAGACTGCGCGGGCACCCTGGAAGCCGTCACCGAGTTCGCCTACACGGGGATCAAGCCATGAGCGTCGAGTTCAGCGTTGCCGACTACCTGCTGACCCGGCTCAAGGAGCTGGGCCTGGCCAAGGTGTTCCAGGTGCCGGGTGACTATGTGTCCGGCTTCATGGATGCCCTCGAAGCGTTCGAAGGCGTCGATGCCGTCGGTGAAGTCTTCGAAATGGGCGCCGCCTATGCCGCCGATGGCTACGCGCGGGTTCACGGCCTCGGCGCGGTGTCGCTGCAGTACGGCGTGGGCACCTTCAGTGCGGTCAACGCCATTGCCGGTGCGTTCGTCGAACGCAACCCGGTGGTGGTGATTTCCGCCAGCCCGTCCACCAAAAACCGCGAACTGGCGAAAACCCAGAACGTGCTGTTCCACCACTCCACCGGCAACTTCGAAGCCGACCGCAATGTGCTGGAACAGGTCACCGTGGCCTGCGAGATCCTCTCCGACGCCCGCCAGGCGCCGTGGCAGATCGACAGCGCGCTGATCGCCGCCATCACCCATCGCCAGCCGGTCTACCTGGAAGCCTGGCAGGATGTCTGGAGCCTGGAATGCGCCCGCCCCCACGGCCAGTTGTGCCCGGAGCCGCGGCCTTCCAACGCGGACGCCTTGCAGGCGCTGGTGGACAACACTGTGCAGCGCCTGGGTCAGGCGAAAAAACCACTGGTGCTACTGGGCGTGGAAGTCATGCGCTACGACCTGCAGGGCCAGGTGCAATGGCTGATCGACGGCCTCGGCCTGCCGTTCAGCAGCACCCTGGACGCCAAGACCGTGCTCGACGAAAGCCAGCACGCCTTCATCGGCACTTTCGCCGGCCCGGCCTCGCGCCTGGAAACCTCGCGGGCGGTGGCCGAGAGCGACTGCATCCTGGCGATCGGGGTGATCTTCACCGACGACTACCTGGACCTGCTCAACACCCGCTTCGACCAGATCATCCAGGTCAACTGCGACTTGGCCCGCACCGGCCCGGACTACTACCCCAACGTGCGCCTGCCCGACTACGTCGACGCGCTGCTCAAGGCGCTGGACCTGGACGGGCGCTTCCCGCGCCACGACGTTCCGCTGGCTGCCCTGCAAAACCGCTTGGGCGCGAGCAGCCCGGATGACGCGCTGAGCTACGCGAGCTTCTTCGACACCCTGGTGGAGTTCGCCCAGGAACACCGCGTCTGGGAAAACAGCACGCTGATCCTCGGCGAGAGCTCGTCGTTGTACGTGTCCAGCAACATCCAGGGCATGCCCCGCGACAGCTTCCTTTCCGACGCCATCTGGGGCTCCCTCGGCCATGAAACCGGCTGCGCACTGGGCGTGGCCTTGGGCAGCGGGCGGCGGCCGATCGTGGTGGCGGGCGATGGCGGTTTCATGATGGTCACCCAGTCGCTGGCGGCGCTGACGCGCAACAAGATCAATGCGCTGGTGTTCGTCATGAGCAACCAGGTGTATGCCATCGAGCAGGCCTTCGTCGACATCGACGCGTTCGACCCGGATGGCCAGTTCGCGCCGTTCGACATCCTGCCGAGCCTGAACTACCCGGCGCTCGCCGAAGGCTATGGCGCGCTGGGTTATCGCGTCGACACCGTCGCCGAATTGCAGGCGTTGCTGCCGACACTGCTGGCGCTGGAGGACCGTCCGGCCCTCGTGGAAGTGAAAATCAGCGAGAAAGACCTCGCCATCCAGATCGACCGGCTGGCAAGGCCGCCGAAAAAACCGAGCAAGTAAGGAGTTCGTTTCATGGATCGAAACACCAGCGTGCGTACGGCGATCGCCTGCGCACTGCTGGCTGCGTTGCCGCTCAATGCCAAGGGTCACGGCATGCATGGCAACGACAGCCAGTCCGAAGTACAAGAAGTGTTCTTCCCCAAACTGCCCATCGACACCGACCTCAAGCAAGCCCTGCAGCAATGCGTCAGCGCTGCGGACACCGACAAGGACCATCTGCTCTCCGGCCTCGGCGGCGCCCGCTATGACCTGGTGGCCGTGAAAGACGCCGAACAGGTCCAAGCCTTCTACAGCCAGGGCATGGCCCTGCAATACGGCTTCAACTTTGGCGAAGCGATCCGCGCCTTCTATCAGGCCTACCAGCTCGACGACAGCTCGGCGATGCCGCTGTGGGGCGTGGCCCTGTCGGCCAGCTCCAACATCAACACCGACGCCACCCAGGGCTGCGACCAACTCGCCAACCTGAGCGCCCGGCTGGCGTTGCAAAACGCGCAAGCCCGCCTGACCAAAAAGCCCGCCGGCTTCACCGACGACCAGTTGCAACGCGAAGTGGCTTACGCCGAGGCCTTCCTCAGCCAGTACGACGAGAAAGGCGAGCAGATCGGCTTGTCCCTCGAAGGCAAGAAACGCTACGCGGCGAAGATGAAAGCGTTGTCCGAGAAATACTTCGACGACCTCGACGCTTCCGCCCTGTACGCCGACGCCTTGCTCAACATCGCCCCGTGGAAATGGTGGAAAGGCGTCGAGGCGACCTCCGACAAGGTCGACCCGACCAACGAGGCCTACGAGGCGCTGCAGGTGCTGAACCGCATCCTCGTGGCGGACGAGAACCACTCCGGCGCAAACCATTTCTACATCCACGCCATTGAAGAGTCGCCGTTCCCCGACAGCGGCCTGCCCATGGCCGACCGCTTCCGTACCCTCAACCCGGCGGTGGGTCACCTGATCCACATGGCCTCGCACATCTACCAGCGCACCGGCAACAACGCGCTGTCCAGCGCCACCAACTACGCGGCGGTGTCGGTGGACCGGGCCTATGCCAATCAGGTTCAGCCGCAAAGCCCGTACCTGCTGCACTACCTGGGGCACAACATCCACTTCCTGACCTGGACCCTGTCCATCGAAGGGCGCAAGAACGAAGCCATGAACATGGCCAGCGAACTGGTGGACAACACCACGCTGAATGCCTCGTCGGAATTCCTCTGCAAGCAGTACCCGCAGGAGCTGAAAACCAAGTCCGACTACTTCTACGCGGTGCCCTACTACTACGCCGTGCGCTTCCAGGACTGGGACGCGCTGGAGCGGATCAAACCGAACATCAGCAGCGGCCTGGCGAAGATCAACGAGACCTGCGCCAAGGCCGATCCGAAGTGGGTGGCGCTGACCATGCCGTACACCCGGATCATGGAAAGCTATGCTGCGGCGTACCAGAAGCTCGGCGCCAACCTGGACAGCGGCAAGGCCGTCGAGGCGTTGGGCGATTTCTGGGGCAAGGTCGGCAGCGTCCTGCAAGAAGACGGGAACGCAGCACTGAAATACGGCAACAACGACGCCATTCAACTGCTGCGCCTGGCCAACCTGATCCTGTTCACCAAGGCCCAGGACAGCACAGGTGGCAAGTTGGTGCTCAAGGACGTCCAGCAGGCCAGCGCCAAGGCGCTTGGCGAGCACGGCAAAGTGCTGGCCGATGACCTCGGTGCGCTGCAGGACGACAACAAGGCGCAGATCATCGCGGCCTGGCGCAAGGCGGTCGAGGTGCAGGACGGGCTCTGGTACAACGAGCCGCCAGACTGGTACTACACCGTCCGCGAATCCCTCGGCTATGCGCTGCTGGCGCAGGGTATGGCGGCGGACGCGGAGCAGGTGTTCAGCGAAGACCTCAGTGAAAACCGCTTGAGCGGGCGTTCGCTGAATGGCCTGAAGCTGGCGTTGCAGGCGCAGAAGGGCAAGAGCGTCAGCCTGGAGCTGGAGCAGAAGCTGCAGAATGCATGGCGCAATGCGACGGTGAACGCGGCGCCCTGAAACCTTGTCGCCGGCAAAACCAGCTCCCCTGTGGGAGCTGGCTTGCCAGCGATGGCTGTACATCCATACAGATAAAACTTGCCTCAACCGCACTTCCTGAGCATCCTAGGGCCTTCTTTCCCCCAGGACTCCGCCCCGGCACATGCGCCTGTTCCTCTGTGAAAAGCCTTCCCAGGCCAAGGATATTGCCAAGGTCCTCGGCGCCAACCGCCGCGGCGATGGCTGCTGGGTCGGCACCGGCGTCACCGTGACCTGGTGCATCGGCCATCTCCTGGAAACCGCCCCGCCCGACGCCTACGACGCCCGCTATAAACGCTGGGTGCTGGCCGACCTGCCGATCGTCCCGAGCCAGTGGAAAATGCAGGTCAAACCCAAGACCGCCAGCCAGTACAAGGCAGTCAAGCGCCTGCTGGGCGAGGCCGCGGAACTGGTGATCGCCACCGACGCCGACCGTGAAGGCGAGATGATCGCCCGGGAACTGGTGGAACACTGCCGCTACCGCGGACCAATCCGCCGCTTGTGGCTGTCGGCGCTGGACGACGCCTCGATCCGCAAGGCCCTGGCCAGCCTCAAGCCCGGCGCCGAAACCTTCAGCCTGTACCACTCGGCTCTCGGCCGTTCGCGCGCCGACTGGCTGATCGGCATGAACATGAGCCGGCTGTTCACCCTGCTCGGCCGCCAGTCCGGCTACCAGGGCGTATTGCCAGTGGGCCGGGTGCAGACCCCGACCCTGCGCCTGGTGGTGGACCGCGACCGCAGCATCGCCGACTTCGTGCCGGTACCGTTCTGGGCCATCGACGTGCAACTGGACAGCGCCGGAACCGTCTTCACCGCGCAGTGGCGCGCGCCGGACGATGCCTGCGACGACCAGGGCCGCTGTCTCAAGCAGGAACTGGCGCAACAGGCCGCTGCTGCAATCAATGGCGCGGGTTCGGCGCAGGTGGTGGCGATCAAGACCGAGCGTGTGCGCGAAGCGGCGCCGCTGGCCTTCGACCTTGGCACCCTGCAGGAAGTCTGCTCGAAGAAACTCGGCCTTGGCGCCCAGGAAACCCTGGACATCGCCCAGGCGCTGTATGAAACCCACAAGGTCATCACCTACCCGCGCAGCGACTGCGGCTACCTGCCCCTGAGCCAACACTGCGAAGCCCCGGCAATCCTCGCCGCCCTGGCTCGCGCCGACTCATCGCTGGCGCCGCTGCAGCCGTACCTGGAGCCGCAACGCCGTTCGCGGGCCTGGAACGACGCGAAAGTCAGCGCCCACCACGGCATCATCCCCACCGCCGCGGCCATCGACCCGAACCGCCTGCCGGGCAAGCACAAGGCGGTCTACACCCTGATCCGCGCCCGCTACCTGGCGCAGTTCCTGCCCAACCATGAATACGACCGCACCCAGGCCGACTTCGATTGTGGCGGCCAGGCCCTGCGGGCGGTGGGCAAGCAGATCGTCGAACCGGGCTGGCGCCGCGCCCTGCCCGAGGCCCTGACCCCGCCAAAAGGCCGCGAGGCGCCGGCGCCGCAGGTGTTGCCGACATTGAACAAGGGGCAATGGTGCGAGGTGCGCGAGGTCAACCTGAAAGACCTCTGGACCCAGCCGCCCAAACCCTTCACCGAGGGCGACCTGATCAAGGCGATGAAGAACGTCGCTAAGCTGGTGGACGATCCGCGGCTCAAGCAGAAACTCAAGGACACCACCGGCATAGGCACCGAAGCGACCCGCGCCGGAATCATCCAGGGCCTGCTGGACCGTGGCTACATGGTGAAGAACGGCAAGGCGCTCAATGCCACCCCTGCCGCCTTCAGCCTGATCGACGCGGTGCCCCGCGCGATTGCCGACCCGGGCACCACCGCGATCTGGGAGCAGGCACTGGACATGGTGCAGAGCGGCGAAATGACTCTGGAAACCTTCGTCGCCAAACAGTCGGCGTGGATGAGCAAGCAGGTGGAACGATGTGCCGGCATGAGCCTGACCATCTCCGGCCCGGCGACGCCGGCGGGCCGTGGCGGTTCGCCGTGGAAGAAGAAGCGCAAGAGCAGCAGCACTGCCGCAACACCCAAGCGGCCACGAAAACCTCGGGCAAAAAAGGCCTGATCCCTTCTTACCGACTCAAGGAAGATCCTTATGAAACTCGGCTACACCATCGCCTATGTGGCTGACGTACCGGCCTCGCTGGCCTTCTTCGAAACCGCCTTCGGCCTGACCCGGCGCTTTCTGCATGAAGGTGGCGACTACGGCGAACTGGACACCGGGCCGACCACTCTGGCGTTCGCCTCGCTGGAACTGGGCAAGGCGAATTTCGACGGCGGCGTGCTGGCCGCCAGCGAAAGCCAGCGGCCACTGGGAATGGAGATTGCCCTGCTGACCGATGATGTGGCGGCGGCGCATGCCAGGGCGTTGTCTGCCGGAGCGGTGGAGCTGAAGGCACCGCAGACCAAGCCGTGGGGCCAGACCGTGTCCTGGGTGCGTTGCCCGGCGGGGATTCTGGTGGAGTTGTGTACGCCGGTGGGGTGATTCCGCGAGCCCTATCGCTGCATAGGCATTTACACATCCCACAGCCATGACGCAGAACCGTGTAGCGGCCGTTAGCCGCGATGGGCCGCACAGCGGCCCCAGATCCATCCAGCACCTTGTTTCTGGCTGGCCTGAATCTCACATTCAGGCATCCTCAAGGTCGACAGAAATGCCGGGCTTGGACAGCCATCTCGTGCTGGATGGTTTTGGGGCCCTCAGCCTCACCTCAAAGACTGAACGCCAGGCTCAGGCTGAGGTTGCGCGGGTCCCCCGGCATGTTCCACGCCGCGTTATACCCCCGCTCGTAATACTTGCGGTCAAACAGGTTGTTCAAGTTCAAGCCCAAGGTGAGCTGCTCGCTCGCCTTGTAATGGGCCAGCAGGTCAACGGTGCTGTAGGCCGGCAGACGGAAGCTGCTACCCGCCTGACCAGAACGTTCGCCGACATAATTGGCCGAAGCGCCGACATCCGAGCCCCGCAGCGCCCCATCCTGAAACTCATACACCGCCATCAGACTGCCACTGTGCCGGGGAATGCCGAGCAAGTCGCTGCCCTTGGGCAGGGCCGCGTCGCCCTTGGTCACTTCGGCGTCGATGTAGGCGTAAGCGCCAATCACCCGTACTGCATCGCTGAGTTGGCCGCTGAACTGCAGGTCCACACCCTGGCTGCGGGCCTTGCCGGCGGCGATGCTGTCGCCAAAGGCGTCGGTGGTGATGACGTTTTCCTTGTCGATATGGAACAGCGCCAGCGTGGCGCCGAGCCGGCTGTCGAACAGATCCAGCTTGAGCCCGGTCTCGTAGCCGATGCCCTTCTCCGGTTTGTAGACCTGGCCCCGGGTGCCCATGCTATTGGGCTTGAACGATGTGGAGGCGTTGGCGAAAACGCCGACCTCGGGCGTGAGCTGGTAGAGCAGGCCCAGGCGCGGCGTGGCGACGTCCTTTTCCTGACGGTTGCTGACGCCAGTGGCGCGGTTCTGTGCGGTCTGCTCGATCCGCTCCAGGCGCACACCCACCAGCCCGCGCAGGCGCTCGGTGAAGGCGATCTGGTCTTGCAGGTTCAACGCATAGCTTTCCGTGCGCTCGAAGAAGTCGTTGGGGTTGACCAGCGCAGGCTTCGGCTGGCCATAGACCGGATTGAAAATATCCAGGCCATAGCCGAAGCCGGTGACGCTCTGCGGGTATTTCTGGCTGTTGCGGTAGTTCTCGTACTCCAGGCCGATCAGGCTTTGGTGCTGCCAGCCGGCAAGGTCGAACTGGCCGTGCAGCTCGGCCTGGGTGATGTTGTCGTTCCACTCGAAATTGCGTTCGCGGTAGAAGCGGCTGATCTGGCTGCCCACCACCCGCGACGGCTCCGAGCTGTTTCCGCGCAGCGTGCCCTGGGTGTAGTGGTTGGCCAGACGCAGCTTCCAACTGTCGTTGAGGTGATGCTCCAGCGCCAGGTCGAGGGTCTGGTTGTCGTTGCGGATGCGACCGTCGCTGGGCTCGCCGATGAAGGTGGAACGGGCGACCGGGCCCAGCTCGTTGTTCACCGCCGGAATGCCACGGTCGAACACGGATTCGGTGCGAGAGAATTCGCTGTCGAGGGACAACAGGGTGTCGGGACTCAGTTGCCAGCTCAGCGACGGGCTGACGATCTTGCGGCGGCCGTCCACGTGGTCACGGAAGCTGCCGTTGTCTTCAACCGCCAGGTTGACCCGCGACAGCAGACTGCCGTCGTCGCTCAGCGGGGTGTTCACGTCCAGGCTGCTGCGGTAGCGATCCCAACTGCCGGCGCTGGCCTTGAAGGTGGTGAAGGCATCGGCCTGGGGCTTCTTGCTGACGATATTCACCAGCCCGCCCGGATCGCCACGGCCGTAGAGACTGGCGGCCGGGCCCTTGAGCACTTCGATGCGCTCGATGGTCGAGGTGTCTGGCGCGCTGTAGCTGCCGCGGTTGATGGCGAAGCCGTTCTTGTACAACTCGCCCGTGGTGAAGCCGCGCACGCTGTAGTTGAGGAAGGTCAGGCCGCCGAAGTTGTTCTGCCGCGAAACACCACCGGCGAAATCCAGGGCGCGGTCGATGCGGGTGCTGTTGAGGTCTTCGAGCACCTGCGCCGGCACCACGCTAATGGCTTGCGGGGTGTCGCGGATATCGGTGTCGGTCTTGGTCGCGGTGGCCGAGCGGGTAGCGCGATAGCCTTGCACCGGGCCGTCGGCGCGCTCTTCGATGCGGCGCTCGGTGACGCTGACGGCGTCGAGCAACACCGTGTCCTGCGCCGTCGCAGGCAGGCTCAGCAGGCCGGCAGACAGGCCGAGGTACAACCTTCCAATGGGGTAGTTCATGGGGGCTCCTGAATTATTGATGTAATAACATAACAATTCAGAAGCGAAATGACACCCTCGGGTTTGTGAGGGATTGGGTTTCAGTAACTCACTTGAGGGTCTTATCGCTGGGAAAACCAGCGATAAGACCCTCAAGATTCAACCGCGAATCACAGCCTTGAGCACCGTCTTGAACGTCTCGATCTGCTCTTCGCTGAACTCGCCAAACACCGTGTCCTGCTGCTCGCGAGCGATGGTCCACAGCGCTTCGGTCTGGTCGATGCCGCCTACGGTCAGGCGCACATTGCCGCCCTCCTCGCTACCGCTGACCAGGCCCTTGCGGGTCAGGTTGGCCACGGCTTCATCGATTTCCCGCGCGGGCATCGCCACTTCGCGTTGCAGGTCAGTGAGGCTCAAACCGGCATCGTTCTCCAACACCATCAGCATCCGCGCTTCGCTGGTGCGCAGGCCGCTGGACAGTTGTCGTGGCTGGTAGCTGGTCTGATAAGCACGCAGGGCCTGGGTCATCAGGTAGTACAGGTTGTGGCTCAGGCGCCCCTGGAAGTTGCTGCTCGGTGGCTGGCCTTCTTCGCGGCGGGTCATGCGGGGGTGCGGGAGGACCATGGAATACGCGCCCTGGTGATACAGCAACGGCGAACGCCCGCAATCTTCGAACGCCACCACCTTGCCGATCATGATCCAGTGATCGCCACCGTCGAGGATCTGGTACTTCTCGCACTGAAAGTTGGCCGAGCAGTCCAGCAGGATCGGCGCCCCGCCCGCACCCGCTTCGTGTGCAATGCCGGCGAAACGATCATCCCGCGGCTTGGCGAAGTTGTTGGACAGGTCGATCTGGTCAGCGGCGAGAATATTCACCGCGAAATGGCTGGCCGCCTCGAAGGTCGCAAGGCTCGTGGAACGCTTGTCGAGGCTCCAGAGGATCAGCGCCGGATCGAGGGACACCGAGTTGAAGCTGTTGGCGGTAACGCCGACCTTGTTGCCGGCGCCATCATCGGCGGTGACCACGGTAACGCCGGTGGCGAAGTTGCCCAGGGCGCGGCGGAAGGCACGGCTGTCGAAGGCCGCAACGGTTTCATTGGACATGCAAGACTCCCCGGCTGCCCGCAACGGGCAACCGTGATTTGTTTTTATGTGAGAGAGAAGATCGAGCGTCAGACCATGCTCGGATCAGGCTCAAGGCCCATCAACTCGCGACCCAGAATCTGCGCGCAGACGTCGTAGTCGGTGTAGGCATGCGCACCGGTCATGTGCGAGTCACGCCACAGGCGCTGCAGCTCGTTGCTCTCGAACCACGAGGTGCCGCCGGCAGCTTCGTACAGACGATCCACGGCCTGGATGCACATCTTCACCGCGTAAGCCTGATTGGTACGCCAGAACGCCAGGGTCTCGCGGTCCGGGTATTGCTTGCGGGCGCCGTGGTCGGCGTGGTCCTGCCAGGTTTTTGCGAGGAAGGCACGGGCGGCGGCGACCTGGTGGGTCGACTCGGCCAGGCGCATCAGCGCCGGGGTCGCGGCACCGACGCTGACACCGGTGTAGGCGCGCACGCGGTTCTTGGTCTTCTCGCGGAAAGCTTCGAGCATGCGCTCGGCGATGCCCAGGCTGATGGTGGCGAAGCCCACGGCAAAGTACGGGCGGTACGGGGAGTAGAAAATCTTGCTGTCCGGGTACAGACCGAAGCCTGCGGACTTGCCTTCCATCATGTCCTTGGCTTTCTGGATGCGATGCTCGGGGACGAAGGCTTTGTCGATGATCAGGGTCTTGGTGCCGCTGCCTTTCATGCCGGCGGCGAACCAGTCGTCACGGATTTCGTAGTCGCTGCGCGGCAGCACAGCGAAGCAGTAGTCCTGGGTGCCTTCGGCATTGGCGCGGCGGCAGCCGACGATGGCCCACTCGGCGTGGTCGCAACCGCTGCTCCAGCCCATTTCGCCGCTGAACAGCAGGCCGCCTTCGACCTCTTCGACGCGACCGAACGGCGCGATGCTGCTGCTGGCGGTGTGGTCCGGGTTCACGCCCCAGATTTCTTCCTGCAGCTTGGCAGGGAACGTCGCCAGTTGATGGTTATGGGTGCACAGCAGGCTCATGGCCCAGGCAGTGCTGGCACAGGCGCCGGCCAGCAGTGCGATGCAATCGGTGAATTCCGGCAGGGAGATCTCCATGCCGCCGTAAGGCTTAGGCAGGAACGCGCGGTGCAGGCCGATCCCCTTGAGCAGGGCGATGTTCTCGGCGGGGACCATGCGGTCTTTTTCGGCACGGGAGGCATTGGCGGCGATGGTCGGCAGTACCGACTTGAGGTCTTCGAGCAGCGGGTTTGGCTTTTTCATGAGTGGCCCTGCTTATTATTGGATGTCCATCGGGCCTGGTGACTACACAGGCCGCTGCGGATTCGGGGCCAGTATGGGAGGCGTCCGCCACGCTGAAAATGCACCTTCCAGAGACAAAATTGTACTTTCCATGGCCAACCATGCCCCGCCGTCGGACAACCGCAGAACGCGCTGGCAGACCCGGTCATGTAGGGCTGGCAGGCTCAGTCAAGTCACCCGCGCGAGCCTGCGCTAGGGTGCCGGCTTTGCCTATTTGCACAGGTACACCTCATGACCATTTCTCTCCTGCCTGCCGTCCAGGCGTTCTTCCAGCGTGACCACGGCCTGTTCATCGATGGCCGCGCGCAGGCCTCCGGCAGCGGCCGTCACCTGGACGTGATCGACCCGTCCAGCGGCGAAGTCATCAGCCGCGTCGGCGAAGCCAACCAGCACGACATCGACAGCGCCGTAGCCTCTTCCCGCGCGGGCTTCGCCCAGTGGTCGCAGGCCGCACCGGCGGTGCGCGGCAGCGTGCTGCTGAAACTGGCCGACCTGATCGAACAGAACGCTGAAGAACTGGCCCAGATCGAAACCTGCCAGTCCGGCAAGCTGATCCAGATTTCGCGCCACTTCGAAGTCGCCCAGGCCGCCCACTTCCTGCGCTACTACGCCGGCTGGGCAACCAAGATCAGCGGCCAGACCATCACCCCGTCGCTGCCCTCGTTCAACGGCGAACGCTACACCGCCTTCACCCTGCGCGAGCCGATCGGCGTGGTGGTGGGCATCGTGCCGTGGAACTTCTCCACCATGATCGCCATCTGGAAACTGGCCTCGGCGCTGGTCACCGGCTGCAGCGTGATCATCAAACCCAGCGAATTCACCCCGCTGACCATCCTGCGCATCGCTGAACTGGCGATCGACGCCGGCCTGCCGGCGGGCGTGCTCAACGTGGTGACCGGTGCCGGCGGCGTCGGCAAGGCGCTGATCGAGCACCCGCACACCGACAAAGTCTCCTTCACCGGCTCGGTACCCACTGGCCTCGCCGTGGGCCAGACCGCCATGGCCGCCAACCTGACCCGCGCCACCCTGGAGCTGGGCGGCAAGAACGCTGCGGGCTTCCTGCCGGACGTGGATGTGGAAACCGCGGTCAACGGCATCATCGAAGCGGGCTTCCTGCACTCCGGGCAGATCTGCGCCGCTGCCGAGCGCTTCTACGTGCACCGCTCGCAGATCGACGCGGTCACCCGCCGCCTGAGCGAGCGCCTGAGCCAGTTGAAGATCGGCTCGCCGCTGGATGAAGCCAGCGAGTTCGGCCCGGTGACCAACAAGCAGCACCAGGCCAAGCTCGGCCAGCTGTTCGCCAAGGCCCGCGCCGAAGGCAGCACCATTCTCCATGGCGGCAAGCTGATCGACGGCCCGGGCTGCTATGTCGAGCCGACCGTGATTCTGGCCAACTCGGCGAAGGACAGCCTGATGACCGAAGAAACCTTCGGCCCGGTGGCGACCTTCCTCGCCTACGACGACGAAGAGGAACTGATCGCGCTGATGAACGACAGCCCCTACGGTCTCAGTGCCAGCCTCTGGACCAACGACCTGGGCAAGGCGATGCGCCTGATTCCACGGGTCCAGGCCGGCACCTTGTGGGTGAACATGCACACCCTGCTGGACCCGGCGGTGCCGTTTGGCGGGATCAAGGCCTCGGGTGTCGGGCGTGAATTCGGTGGCGCGTTCATCGAGGATTACACCGAGCTGAAGTCGGTGATGATTCGCTACTGATCCACGCCGCCCAGCCTTGAGTCTGGGGGCGCACTTGCCGGGGCGCCGAACCGTCGCGGGGCACCAGAATTAACAGGATTTACGACGGCTTCGCCGCCGTTCGCGAGCAAGCTCGCTCCCACAGGGTAGAATGGCCAGCTCGCCCCCAATCTGGTGCCCCATGGACATCGAGCTGGCCCGAACCTTCCTCGAAATCGTGCGCAGCGGCAGCCTCGTCGCTGCCGCCGAACACCTGCACGTCACCCAGACCGCCATCAGCGCGCGAGTGCAGAAACTCGAACAGCAACTGGACTGCCAGCTCTTCATCCGCAGCCGCAACGGCGCCAGCCTGACCAGCAATGGCGAGGCCTTCGTGCCCTATGCCAATCAACTGCTGCAAACCTGGGAATCGGCCCGCCGCGACCTGCCGCTGCCGGACGGTTGCCGCGAGGTGCTGCGTATCGGCGGCGAAGTCAGCCTGTGCAACCCGCTGGTGCTGGACTGGGTGCGGGTGCTGCACGAACAGCTACCCAGCCACGCCATCCGCAGTGAAGTCGGCGAAAGCGCCGCCCTGCTGCGCAAACTGGAGATGGGCACGCTCGACGCGGCGCTGCTCTACCAGCCGATCTACAGCCCCGGCCTGCAAGTCGAACAGTTGCTGGAAGAAAAGCTGATCCGCATCCAACTGCGGAGAAAGCCGGAGCCCTACGTCTACATCGACTGGGGCGATACCTTCCGCCGCCTGCATGATGAAGCCCTGCCGGAACTGACCCGCCCGGCCCTGAGTTTCAACCTCGGCCCGCTGGCTTTGCAGTTCATTCTGGAACACGGTGGCAGCGGCTATTTCCGCACGCGGGTGGTGCAGAGTTACCTGGACCGCGGGGTGCTGGAACGGGTGCCGCAGGCGCCGGAGTTCCCCTACCCCACCTGGCTGGTCTATCCACGGGAGCGGGACTCGCAAGTGCTGCAGCAGGCGTTCGAACTGCTGCGCCAGGTGGTGGCAGGTGATAGCGACTGGTCGCAGCGCTGGGATCCGCTGATCTGACTCAGGCCGCCTCGGCCAGCCGCTCCTGCGCCAGCAGGTGCTGGCTCAGCGCGGCGATCAGGTCGGTCTGGGTGACCACGCCCACCACCTTGCCGTTCTCCAACACCGGCAGGCAATGCAAGCCCTGGTCACAGAGCAGCGGGATCAGTTCGACGGCCTGACGCTCGCTGTCGACGGTGATCACCGGCTCGCTCATGATCTGCGCCAGGCGCACCGGTTTCTGCCGGCCAAACAGCGCGCGCCAGCTGAAACGGGTCGCGGCCATGGCCGGCGCGACCAGATCGCTGAGGCTGATGATGCCCGCCAGTTTCCCGCTGTCATCCAGCACCGGCAGGTTTTTCAGGTGGTGACTGGCGAGTTGTTTCCAGGCTCGTTCCAGCGTGGTGTCGGGCGTGGCGAACTGCACGTCGCGGGACATCACCTGCGCCGCGGTGATCCCGCCGAGGCTGCGCTGCACCGCGTGGCGCTGGGTGGCGAGGATGATCCGTTCGAGGTCGTTGCGGGTCACGTCGACGAACTCGCCGATGTCTTCCAGTGCCTGGTCCAGATCGCTCGGGCTGACCCCGACGCGCTCGCTGGCCGGCTGGTCAGCGGTGGCATGAGTGGCTTTGCGTGGCGCGTTGATTTTCGGGTAGCGCACGCCGGTCAGGCGGTTGTACAGCACGGCCAGCGCCAGCACGATCAGGGCATTGAGCATCACTGGCTCGATCACCTTGACGCCCATCGCTGCCAGCGACGGATCGGCCAGCGCCAGGCTCACCGCCAGCGCCGCGCCCGGCGGATGCAGGCAGCGCAGCAGGCACATCAGCAAAATCACCAGCAGCAGCGCCGCACTCGCCACCATCAGGCCCGGACCGAACCAGTGATGCAGGCTGATCCCCACCGCCGCCGCGCACACGTAACTGCCCAGAAACGGCCAGGGCTGCGACAGCGCGCCGGAGTGCACGGCAAACAACAACACCGTCGAGGCCGCCAGCGGCGCCATCAGGTGCAGCGTCGCTGCGCTACCGAACAGGTAGCTACAGACGCTACCCGCTACGACCAGCGCCAGCAGCGCACCGATCGCGGCGCGGAACCATTCTTGAGGGGGAATATGCAAAGCGGCCGGAATGAAGCGATCGAACCAGTTGAGACCACGGTTAGACATGTGACGGACCAGGCACCTGTTTGAAGAAAAGAAGCCCGTCCAACAGCGGACGGACTTTGTATCGCGAGGGGGCAATACGCAAAGGGCTCCTTCCTTGGAGATGGAAAGATTGCCCGGCAGTCTGAGGAAATCTGACCGTCAGCTCAAATTCAAAAAAGTGCTGTTTCAGTGCATTTTTTTTGCAGTGTCACAAAGTGGTGCAAATTCAGAGCACCTTCACTGCACGACCGATGAACTGAACCGGCCCGCTAGGCTTGCCGCTGGCCGAGCCGGTCGGGCTTTCCAGGGTCAACTCGAAAAGCTGGTTGTCCTGCAGCGGCGGCAAGGCATCCAGCGGCACTTCCACGGTCTGCCCCGGCGCGATCAGGCCCAGCGACACCGGGCCGCTCCAGCCATCGGCCTTGGTCCAGAACTCCAGCGCCTTGTCCGCCGGCACTTCGGCCATGCCCAACGGAATCAATTGCACGGTGCGGTGATTGCTCGCCTGCACGACCCAGCCGGGCGATTTGTCCTGCGGCGCGACCAACACCACCAGGTAGGTCGGCGTTGCCGCGGGTGGTTCGCGCACCAGCAACACCGCCAGCAACAGGCTGGCCGCCAGACCCGCCACCGACGCCCAGCGCCAGGGTGTCGGGCGCTGCCACCAGCGCTCGGGACGGGCGGCAGACAGCGACGACGGCAGATCGCCAACGCTGCGCTCAATGCGTTGCCACAGGTATGAAGACGGTGTCTGCGCCGGGGCCTGCACCTGCAGCGCCTGCAAGCGGTGCTCCCAGGCATCGACCGCTTCGCGCAACGGCACATCGTGTTCCAGGCGTCGGGCGACGGCCTGACGCTGGTCGAACGGCAGCGTGCCGAGGACATATTCAGCGGCCAGGGCGTCACTGTCGTCGGGGCTTGATTCGCTGCTGTCGTCGAGGTCGCCGGTCGTCATCCCATGCACTCGCGCAAGGCAGCCAGGCTGCGTTTGACCCAGGCCTTCACCGTGCCCAGCGGCGCCCCGAACGTGCGGGCGATCTCGGCGTGGGAAAAACCATCGACATACGCGTGGACCAGGCAGGCCCGGCGTACAGGTTCCAATTGTTCCAGGCAAGCGGCCATGCGCCCGCTGCGCAGCGGGCCGTCCACTTCGACGGCGCTGTCATCCGGCTCGGGCTCATCATCCAATGGCACATCCCGCTCCCGGCGACGAAGAAAGTCCAGCGCCAGATGCCGGGTGATGCTGAACATCCAGCCACGGGCACTGCCGCGGGTCGGGTCGAAGGTGGCGGCGCGGGTCCAGATGCGGATAAAGGCGTCGTGCACCACGTCTTCGGCCAACGCAGTGTCCTTGAGCAGGCGCCGGGCAACGCCCAGCAACCGCGCGCCCTCCTCTTCGTACAGGCGCTGCAGCGCCTGGCGGTCGCCGCGTGCGCAAGCCGCCAGGTGGGCTTCATGGTCGAACGAGGTCAGGGGTAAGGTCACAGGGCTTGCCGTCGACGGGTGGTTGACGCTAGCAGCGTAGACCACCGCCGAACGGTCAACCGCGTCTTATCGGGCGGTCCAGAAAATATAGTCCGCCTGATAACTCACCTTCTCCTGCTTGCCCTTGTCGGCCGTGGTGCAGGCGCTGCCTGGCGCCACGCCGCCCTTGAGCGCCACGCGCTGGATGTAGGTCACGCCGGTCATGGCGCCGGCGCCTTCGGCCGGGTTGGCCTTGACCAGTTGGTACGGCAGGTTGCCCGGACTGGAAGGCGCCACCGCCAACTGGGTACCAGTGACTTTCGAACCATCCTTCGCCTGCCAGGTGGCGGGTGGGCCGAAGTAGTCGCCGATGGCCTTGCCGCTGCGGTCATTGAGCACGGCCTTGGGACCGACGAAGGTCCATTCGGTCTGCCCGGGCTTGTCAGCCTTGTCGCGGCATTCGTACGTAATTTCGCCGACGCCGACGGTTTCCAGCGCCACCTTGTGGCCGTCCGGCACCTTGATGCTGTCGGGCAGCGCGCTGGCGGCGTGAGCAGCGGAACCGAGCAGGAGGCTGGACGCGGCAAGCGCAGCGGCGGCCAGTGCGAAGCGGGATTGGCGGTTCATAAGGCGTGACTCCAGTCAGGATGATCGGTCAGGCAGCATGAGGCTGCTGTCTGAACTACCTGGCAGAACGCCAATTGGATGCAGGCGGATGAAAAAATAATCGCGGAACCTGTCCGCGACTATCCGGGTGATGCCTGGGCTGTGTTTAGAGGCCCAGTTCGTCGGGGGTCAGCATGTCCGACTCGAAGGCGATCCAGCCGTATTCCAGCTCGGCATGACCGTTGACGATTTCGCCGTAGTAGGTCAGGCCGTTATCGAGGGTCACGCAGATGTGCGTGGGGCTCTCAGGAGCAGCCAGAGCGCCATTGAAATGCACCTTCTTCAGCGTTTCCGTCACCGCCTCCAGGGAGATTTGCACGCCGGCGTTCTCGACAGCCTCGACGTCATCGCGCTGCTCGGCGCTGATGGTTACGGTGGCGGTGTATTTCTTCATGCTGAAAGTGCTCCGTGAGCGGAATAAACGGCCGCACAGGATAAGCCAGGATGGGCGCAAAAGCCCGTGTCCCGACGTGCGGGCCGGTTCCCGCGGCATCGCCAGCCATCACGAAACCGAGCACGCCGCTGCCCGCGCTGGTATCGTGCCGGGCTGAATGACTGCATGCCGTAAGGAGATGACCTTGAGTGCCGAAGCCAAATTGACCGGTGACCTGTTCGACGTCGACAAACGCCTGAACCTGAAGCCCGTGGTGGACTTCAACACCTACCTGAACAACGCCTTCGGCGACGGCAAATGCACCTGCGCCCGCTGCAAGGAAAGCGCGAACGACGAAAGCGCCTACGCCTTCGCCCACAGCTTCGAGTTCAACGGCATTCCGCTGCATCGGCGTTTTGCCACGACCACCGCGGCCGACGTGCTGGGCGTGCTGAAAAAAGCCTGGCTGTCGTACCACAAGGAAGAGTTGCCTGGTGGCAGCCTTGATATTGAGAACCTCAAGACCTTCGTCGAAGCGCGCCTGCAGGTCCGCCTGAAGCCGCTGTTGCTGGCCAGCGGGCTGGTGAAGGAACAAGAAGACGGCAGCCTGCTGTTGCTGGCTGACGGGGACTTCATCTGAACCCTTGAAACACCTCATCGCTGGCAGGCGCAACGCCGCCAGCAATGAGGTTTCAGCAGATCAGGCTACAACCCGGTAACACGGCACATACGCCGCCCCCCCCGGCAGCTTCATCCGATGCTGCTCGACAAACGCCTGCAACAGCCGATCCAGCGGCTGCATGATCGCCGCATCGCCGTGAATCTCGTACGGCCCATGCTCTTCGATCAGGCGGATGCCCTTGTCCTTGACGTTGCCGGCGACGATGCCGGAGAACGCCCGACGCAGGTTGGCCGCCAGCTCATGCGGCGGCAGGTCGAGGCGCAGTTGCAGGCTGGCCATGTTGGCGTGGGTGGGATCGAACGGACGCTGGAAGCCCTCCTCGATTTTCAACAGCCAGTTGAAGTGGAACGCGTCGTTGCGCTCGCGGCGGAACAGCTTCACCGCCTTGAGGCTCTCGGTCATCTGCCGGGCGACCTGCGCCGGGTCGTCGATGATGATCTGGTACAGCCCCTGCGCCGCTTCGCCGAGGGTCGCGCCGACGAAGTCATGCAACTGTTGCAGGTACGGCTCGGCACTGCGCGGCCCGGTGAGGATGACCGGGAACGGCAGTTCGCGGTTGTCCGGGTGCATCAGGATGCCCAGCAGGTAAAGGAACTCCTCGGCGGTGCCGGCGCCGCCGGGGAAGATGATGATGCCGTGGCCGACGCGGACGAAGGCTTCCAGGCGTTTCTCGATGTCCGGCAGGATCACCAGCTCATTGACGATCGGGTTCGGCGCCTCGGCGGCGATGATTCCCGGCTCGGTCAGGCCCAGGTAGCGGCCGCTGCTCATGCGCTGCTTGGCATGGGCGATGGTGGCGCCTTTCATCGGCCCCTTCATCACGCCAGGGCCGCAGCCGGTGCAGATGTCCAGCTTGCGCAGGCCCAGCTCGTGGCCGACCTTCTTGGTGTACTGGTATTCCTCGCTGCTGATGGAGTGACCGCCCCAGCACACGACCAGCTTGGGCTCGACGCCCGAACGCAGGGTGCGCGCGTTGCGCAGCAACTGGAACACGTAGTCGGTGATGCCCTGGGAGTTTTCCAGGTCGATCTTCAGGCGGTCCAGCTCGCTCTCGGTGTAGACGATGTCGCGCAGGGCGCAGAAGAGCATTTCGCGGGTGCTGGCAATCATTTCGCCATCGACGAAGGCATCCGCCGGGGCGTTGAGCAGTTCAAGGCGTACGCCGCGGTCCTGCTGATGAATACGGACCTCGAAGTCCTTGTAGGCGTCGAGGATGGTCTTGGCATTGTCGACATGGGCGCCGGTATTGAGGATGGCCAGGGCGCACTGGCGGAAGAGGGTGTAGATACTGCCCGAGCCGGCCTGGCTCAATTGTTGGACTTCACGTTGGGAAAGCGTCTCCAGACTCCCTTTCGGGGCGACCGAAGCATTGATTACCTGTCTTTGGGCCATGCTGAATTCCATGCTGTTCGGTGCCTGCGAACGACTGTGGCACCGCTGTTGTGAACGCCGCACGCGCGGGTCTCGCACCTGTTTGTAACAGGTGGCCGGGCTTGTAGCAAACGGCCCGGCTTCACTGAGTATGGACGCTTGCGACAACAGAGCGCGGCTTCTTCACACGGCCATCAGGTCGCCTGCTTCAAGGCTTGCGCCTTGCTTCGCACGGCAATGGCGGCAAAACACGCCAGACAACCGAAGCCCGCAGCCGCCAGCGCCAGGCACATCGGTGCCGGGGTGCCGTCAGCCAGGGCACTGACCACGGCACTGAACGCCGCGCCGAGGGCGAACTGGCACGCCACCGCCAACCCCGCCGCCGCGCCGGCCTGACGCGGTACAACGCCAGCAGGCTGGCGACGCATTGGGCCCCCATCAGGCGGGTGATGCTCACGTAGACGATCCCCCCCGCCACGATCGCCGCCAGCCCGCCCCAGCCACTAAGGCCAATCGCCAGCAACCACAGCGCCGCAACACCGCCCAGCGCCGCCCCTACCGACAGCATCCGCAACGGCCCGACGCGGCTGACCATCCGCGCGTTGATCAGGGTGACGACGATGATCCCCACCACGTTCAAGCCGAACAGCCAGGCGTACCCGCTCGGCGACACGCCGAAATACTCCATGTACACGAAGGGCGACGCGGTGATGAACGCGAACATCCCGCCAAACGCCAGGCCCATGCAGAGGATGTAGGCCAGCGCCACCGGCTGCCGGGCGATCTGCCAGTAAGCGCTGAAGGCCTTGGCCAGTGAATCGCCGCGCATGTCCGGGGCATGGGTTTCACCGATCTTCCAGGCCGCGGTGACCAGGCACAGCGTGGCGAACACCAGCAGGCCGAAAAACACCGTGCGCCAGCCATTGATCTCCATCAGCAGACTGCCCAGCAACGGCGCCACCAGGGTCGCGAGCATGGTCACCAGGTGCATCAGCGACAACACCCGCGCCGCCTCGCTGAGGGCGAACAAGTCACGCACGATGGCCCGCGCCAGCACCGCAGCCGCCGCGCCGCCGAGGGCCTGGAAAAAGCGCCAGACCACCAATTGCTCCACGGAGCTGGCGAACATGCAGCCCACCGTCGCCACCAGGTACAGAACCATGCCGCCCAGCAACAGCGGGCGCCGACCATAGCGGTCCGACAGCGGCCCGTAGATCAGCATGCCCAGGCACAGGCCGGCGAGGAACAGGCTGATGGTCAGTTGCACGCTGGCGGCATCGGCGCCCAGATCGCTGGCGATCATCGGCAGGCTGGGCAGGTAGGTGTCGATGGACAGCGGCGCGAACGCCACCAGCGCGGCGAGCAAGACGATCAGCCGGACCGGATTGGCAGTGTGGGTCATCGGGACTCCGAAATCAGGGAAGAAAGCGGCCTAACGTTAATATCTTAATTTTATTCGCAAGCGCAGCAAAAGGACTTTATTGCCAGAAAGATAATATGTTAACTATATGCCAAGCCCGCGACCCAGGGCCCGGCCTTACAACGCCATAACGAACGCACCAAAACAAAAACAAAAGGTATGAAGTCCATGTCCCTCCCCCGTCGCCTCACCGCGGCCAGCGCCGGCCTGTGCGCCACGCTCGCCCCGTACCTCGCCCATGCCGATTTCATCAAGGACAGCAAAGGCAGCCTGGAAGCACGCAATTTCTATTTCAGCCGCGATTTCCGTCAGAGCAACGCGCCGCAAAGCCAGGCCCGGGAATGGGCCCAGGGTTTCATTCTGCGTATGGAGTCAGGCTTTACCGAAGGCACTGTCGGCTTTGGCCTCGATGCCCTCGGCGAGCTGGGCGTGAAGCTCGACTCCAGCCGTGACCGCCGTGGCACCGGCCTGCTGCCCTTCGGCGCCAGCCAGGAGCCGGTGGATGATTTCAGCGAGCTGGGCCTGACCGCCAAGGCGCGCATCAGCAAGACCACCCTCAAGCTCGGCACCCTGCAACCGATGCTGCCGGTCGCGGCGATCAACGACGTGCGCCTGCTGCCCTCGACCTACACCGGCGGCTTGGTCACCTCCCAGGACATCGACGGCCTGACCTTCAACATCGGCCGCCTGGAAAAGCAGAACCTGCGCGACTCCTCCAGCAACGACGAGATGAGCTACGCCGGCGTCGAGAGCAGTCACCTGGACCTGGCCGGCGGCACCTACGCCCTGACCCCGCGCCTGGCGGTGAGCTATTACTACGCGCAGATGCAGGACATCTACCGCCAGCACTACGCCGGCCTGGTGCACGACCTGCCATTGGCCGACGGCATCAACCTGCGCAGCGACCTGCGCTACTTCGACACCCGCGAAACCGGCAATGACGCCTTGCGCTCGGCGCGCCGGGTGGATGGCGGCAAGATCGACAACCGCTTCTTCAACGGCATGCTGACCCTGGGCGTGGGCGCACACAAATTCGGCCTGGGTTACCAGAACCTCTCCGGCGACGGCGATTTCGCCTACCCGGGACTGGACCCGTACTCGGTCAACCTGGTCACGGTGAACGTCTTCACCAAGGCCGAGACCGACGCCTGGCAAGCGCGCTACGACTACAACTTCGCCGCCTTCGGCCTGCCCGGCCTGAGCTTCATGACCCGCTACGTCAACGGCAAGAACATCGAGACGGCGACGGTCAGCGGCGGCAAGGAATGGGAGCGCGACACCGATGTCGCCTACGTGGTGCAGGACGGCCCGCTGAAGAATTTCAGCGTGCGCCTGCGCAATGCCACCTTCCGTTCCAGCGGCGGATTGACCAGCGATATCGATGAAAACCGGCTGATCCTCGGGTACACCGTGGCGCTGTGGTGAGGGAAGAAAAAGCGTAAATACGGGTTTTATCTTCAAGATGTACAGCAGGCCGGGGCACAATGTGCCACCACGAAACCAGCCCCGGACTGCTTATGACCACCGCCCAGGTCCCTCCTGCGCAGCACACCGCCTTCGATATCCGTCCCCTGCTCTTCGCCCACATGGCCTGCACCATCGCCATGATGGCCTTCGTCTCGCTGATCGGCCCGATCGCTCGCGTACTCGACCTCGCCCCCTGGCAGGCAGGCGCGGCGATGACGGTGTCCGGGGTGATCTGGATGCTCCTCGCCCGCCCTTGGGGCCGCGCCAGCGACCGCTATGGCCGGCGCCGGATCCTGCTGCTGGGCGCCGGCGGTTTCACCCTCTCCTACTGGGCGCTATGCCTGTTCATCGACGGCGCCCTGCGCTGGCTGCCGCCCGCCTCGATCGCGTTCGCCGGCATGGTCATCGGTCGCGGCGCCATCGGTGCGTTCTACGCCGCCCTGCCGGTAGGCAGCAACGCGCTGATCGCCGATAACGTCGCGCCGCAGAACCGCGCCAAAGCCATGGCGTCCCTCGGCGCCGCCAACGCCGTCGGCCTGGTGCTCGGCCCGGCCATCGCCGCCCTGCTCGCCCGCCACAGCCTGAGCCTGCCGATGTACGCCATGGCGATCCTGCCGCTGCTGGCCCTGCTGGTGCTGCGGTTCAAGCTCAAGCGCCAGGAGTTGCACCTGGCCCAGGCTCCGCGCAGCGTGCGGATAACCGACCCGCGCCTGCGCCGGCCGCTGGTGGTGGCCTTCGTCGCCATGCTCTGCGTGTCCCTGGCGCAGATCACCGTCGGCTTCTTCGCCCTCGACTGCCTGGGCCTCGAGCCGGGCGACGCGGCGCAGGCCGCCGGTATTGCCTTGACCATGGTCGGCGCAGCGCTGATCTGCTCGCAATTGCTGGTGCGCAAGCTGCAATGGCCGCCGCTGCGGATGATTCGCGTCGGCGCCAGCATCTCGGCCCTGGGCTTTATCGCCAGCGCCTTCGCCACAAGCAGCCTGGTGCTGGCGCTCGGTTTCTTCGTCAGCGCGGCGGGCATGGGCTGGGTGTTCCCGGCCTTCGCGGCGCTGGCGGCGAACGCCGTGGACGCCTCTGAACAAGGCGCCACCGCCGGCTCCGTCGGCGCCGTACAGGGCTTCGGCGTGGTGATCGGTCCGCTGGCCGGGACCTTGATCTACAGCCTCGATCCGCGCCTGCCGTACCTGGTCGCCGCCGTGCTGTTGCTGCTGGTGGGGCTGTGGTCGACCTCACGCGCCCCGGCACACGTCTGAAACCCGCACGATCCGCCGTTCGCCGCTCGGGCACAGGCTGCCCGAGTGTGCTTTAATGCGTCGCCCATTATTTTTGACACCAAGGCGGCTATGGACACGGGGACACGACTCAGACTGGTGCGTGAACGCAACAAGCTCTCCCAACGCGAACTGGCCCGGCGCAGCGGCCTGACCAACTCGACCATTTCACAGATCGAACAGAATCGCGTCAGCCCCTCTGTCAGTTCCCTGAAGAAGCTGCTCGAAGGCATCCCCATGTCCCTGGCGGAGTTCTTCAGCTTCGACGAGCCGCCGCGGCAAGAACGCTTCGTCTTCCGCGCCACCGAACAGCCCGACCTGGGCAGTTCCGGCCTGCGCCTGCTGCTGGTTGGCGCCAGCGTCGAAGGCCGGCAGATGCGCATGCTGCGCGAGCTGTACGCGCCCGGTGCCGACTCCGGTGAAGAGCTGATCGTCCACGCCGAAGGCGAGGAATGCGGCCTGGTCACCCGGGGTACCATCGAACTGCGGGTCGATGGCCAGGTCAGCATTCTCAATGCCGGTGACGGTTATTACTTCCCGACCACCCTGCCCCACAGCTTCAAGAACATCGGCCCCGATGAGGCCGAGGTGATCAGCGCCAACACCCCGGCGAACTTCTGACCATCAGCCAGGGCATCGCGGCCAGCCCGTGATGCCCTGGCTCGTCACATCCAGCCCAGCCAATGCCACCAGGTGGCAGCAAACACCAACATCAGCAGATAACCGGCCACGGTCACCACCAACCCGACCCGGGCGAACTGCCGTGCGTTGAAGGTTTCGGTGCCGAGACACACCATGTTCTGCGGCGCATTGATCGGCAGGATAAAGCCGTAGCTGACCACGAAGCCCAGGGCCATGGTCATGCCCAGCCGACTGAAGTCACCCGGCAAGGTCTGCAGCACCGCGATGAGGATCGGCAACAGCGCCGAGGTCAACGCCGTGGCGCTGGCGAAGCCCAAGTGGATCACGATCAGGAACGCCCCGAGAATCGCAAACACGCCCAGCGTACCCAGTTGATCCAGCCCGGTATGGGCAACCACCTGCGCGCCAAGCCATTGCCCCGCATGAGTGCTGAGCAAGGTGGTGCCGAGGCTGATACCCACGCCGAAAACGATCACCGTGCCCCACGGAATCCGCGCTTGCACGTCCTTCCAGGTCATCACGCCGAAGCGCGGCAACAGCAACAGCACCAGGCCGGCATAGGTGGTGGACGTGGTGTCGAACGCGTGCAGTTTGCCTTCGGTAGCCCACGCCAGCAGCAGGGCCAGCGACACGCCAAGCAGACGCTTCTGCGCCCCGCTCATCGGCCCCAGCGCCGCCAGTTGCTCGGCGACTGCGGCCTTGCCGCCGGGGATGCTGTCGGTCTCCGGAGGCAGCATTTTCAGCACCAGCACAATCAGCAACAGCGACATCAGCACCGCCCACGGCGCGCCGGCTATCAGCCAGTCGATCCATGACACCCGGGCGCCGAGCATCTTGTCCATGAAGCCGACAGTCAGCAGATTCTGCGCTGCGGCGGTCTGGATGCCGATGTTCCAGATGCTGGTGCCCTGGGCGACGATGATCATGATCCCGGCGGCGATGTTGGAGCGCTTGTCCACGCCGAACGCGGCGATCACCCCCATCATGATCGGCACCACACAGGCACTGCGCGCGGTGGCGCTGGGCACGACCAGGCTGAGCAGAATGGTCACCACCACCGCGCCCAGCAGGATGCGCCGGGTGCTGACGCCAATGCGGTTTAGCGTCACCAGAGCGATGCGCCGGTCCAGCCCGGTGTGGGTCATCGCCGCGGCGAGGAACAGCGCGCCCACCACCAGTGCCAGCGCCGGGTTGGAGAAGCCGGTCAGGGCCATGCTCACCGCCGCCGACGAGCCGTAGGTGACGGTGGGGTCAGCCAAGGTCGGCGCGGTGCCGAGGAGAAACGCCAGCAGCGAGGTGATCATGATCGCACTGGCTTCGTAGGACACCGCCTCGGTGATCCAGATCACCACGGCGAACGCCAGGATCGCCAACACCCGCTGCCCCGCTACCGGCAAGTCGGCCGGCAACGGCAAAAGCAGCACGGCCACCAGCGCGACGATGCCGACCAACAAGCCGACGGGCAGCCCCGGCCTGGCGCCGGTGGTTGAAGGAGAAGTGCTTGTCTGGCTCATGAACGCCTCGCTGACTGCAGAAAACCCGGCAAGCGCTCTAGCACGGCGCTTACCCCTGGTTCTGATGATCCTCTCCACCCGCCCGGAAAAAACTGACCCGGATCAAACCCGCCCGACATTGCCGCAGGTGTCTGCAACGGGTTTTGTAGGGCAATCCAACAGAGCACTACATAAACGCCCCAGGCGTAGGAAAAGTATTTTGTAGTGCTAAGAAAAAATCACTACAAAACCTGTTGACGCCATTCGTCGCCCTCTGCATGATGAGCCCATCTCCCCGATCGGGAGTGCTGGCAAGGGTGTTCCAGACGGTCTGAGCAGTTTTCGGGTCGTCCGTGGAGAGGGACTGTCCAAAAGGCAGAGTGAAGAAAGCCCCTGTTGCAATGCTGCGATAGCAGCCTTGGTAGTGCGCTACATGAGTAGCGCCAGATAGACAAAAACCACTGACGGGTTAATGGGGGCTTTAATGATGAACTTGAACGAAAAACCGACCATCGAAGAATTGGCCAAACTGTTCGCAGCGCGTAAAGACAGCCTCGACAGCCACATTCTCTGGGTTTGCGATGCCGGCGAAGTGCATATCGACAGCCTGTCGCCTTACACCGCCGAAGACGAATTCGAAGAGCGCACGCCGAACATGCGCGCCCGGCTGAAGATGTACCGCCGCGGCCAGGGCTACGTCGGCAAGAAGGCCGCCGCCGACACTCAGTACGTCGGTCGCGTGTTGCAGACCCTGGAACAAGAGTGGCCAACGCTGCGTGAAACCCAGGGCGTGCAGATTATCGACCGCCTCTGCTGAGACACCCGCGTCATATTGAGCCCGGCCCGCAATGGCCGGGCTTTTTCATGCCCGGCATCAAAGTTTGCAGCGCGATTCTGGCTAGAATGCGGCTTTTCCCCGGAGTACGCCCATGACCAGTCCTGCTTTCGGCACCGCGGATGCGTCCTACCAGGCAGCCGGCGGCTTCGACGGCCTGCGACGCCTGGTGGATGACTTCTACGACATCATGGACCAGGACCCGAGCGCGCAGTCCGTCAGGCACATGCACGCCGATGATCTGAGCCTGTCCCGCGACAAACTGACGTGTTTTCTCAGTGGCTGGCTCGGTGGTCCGCGCCTGTTCGCCGAGCGCTACGGCCCGATCGGCCTGCCCTCCTTTCATGCGCAGTGGCCGATGGACGAGCGGCACGCGCAGATCTGGCTCGACTGCATGGAGCAGGCTATCGCTCGACAGGACTACTCAGCGGACTTCGCCGAGTACCTGCTGACTCAATTGCGGGTCCCGGCCGGGCGTATTGTCCAGGCCAGCCGTGCGCGGCACGGGCACTGAAACGCGGGCATAAAAAAACCGGCAAAGACACCCTGCCGGCTTTCTTCAACGGTTAATTCACGCCTGGCGCAGCAGCGCCATCGGCTCTTCAGGTTGCAGCCCGGCGACCATCGCCCGGGCCCGATCGACACCCCAGACCAGCGAGCGGCTCATGCTCTCGCCGGGGCGGGACGGGTAATACTCTTCCAGCAAGGCCTTGCCCTGACGGGCATAAACGCCGAGAAAAAGCTGCGTTGCCCCGGTGCGCGAAAGCCTCACCTGGACATCGATACTGGTGCCATCGCTGAACACCTCGTCATGACTGCGGCTGTGCAACCGGGCATCCGCCCATTCCCAATACTTCTCTTCCCTGATGCGCATTACAGTCCTCCACTGGATTTACCGCGCTAGTAAGGCACACATTACCCTCCCCCTCCAGCACCGCCGGGCGGCGCAATGAGCAAGATCAAGCAAAGCGGCATGAATTGGCACATTTCGCGTACCAGTCCGCGCTTTCAGGCAATGCCTTACCAAGAACAACGACGTGGCGCACAGGCCGAACATGCCCCGAAGGGCACGGGTTTCAGCGTTTTGGCAATGCGGCGGGCAGGAACCTGCGGCTTTCGATGCGCGAAGGCGTCCGGGATTTCCAGGTGGCCTGGGCATCGTCCAGGGTCATGTTGGCGAAACCGAGACGGAACGCCGCCTGGCCGCAACGCACCACGCTATTGACGGGAAATTCGTCACCGAGGTCTTCGAGAAATTGATCCTTCATTTACCGGCTCCCCTCTGAATTCGGTCGATACCGATCCCCCAGCGAGAGACCTGAAAATATCGACCTGGATGTTTCAGAGACTAGCCGGACATTTGCGGACTGCTCAGTCACAAAGCAAAAAGACCGACAAATGGCGCAGTGCAATCATTCCGCCCGCGCCCCTCGCTGAATCTCAGGCTCGCGCCGGCAGGAACCGCGCTTTCAGGCGCGGCCCGAACACGTTGATCAGCAACCCGACCATCACCAGCAAACCGCCCCAGCACTGGATCGCGCTCAACCGCTCATCCAGCAGCAGTGCCGACGAACTCAGCCCCACCACCGGAACCAGAAGCGAAAAAGGTGCCACTTTGCCGGCCGGGTAGCGCGACAGCAGCCGACTCCACAAGCCGTAGCCAAGCATCGTCGCGATCAGCGCCAGGTACACCAGCGACAAAATCGAGCTCATGCCGATATTACGCAGCGACGTCTCGATCAGCGCCGGGCCTTCGAGGTACCACGACATGGCGAAGAACGGCAACGGAGGCACCAGCGCGCCCCAGATCACCAGCGCCATCAAATCGATATTGCCGAAGCGCCGCGTAATGATATTGCCCATCGCCCAGCAGGCGCCGCCGCCGAGGGTGAGGATCAGCGCCAGCAACGGCACATGGCCGCCGTTCTCGCTGCCGATCAACGCAAGGCCCCCCGCCGCCACCAACAGCCCCAGCACACTGGCCGCCCGCAGCCGCTCGCCAAGAAAAAACGCAGCGAAAATCATGGTGAAAAATGCTTGCGACTGCAGCACCAGCGACGCCAGCCCCGGCGGCATGCCGTTGCCCATCGCTTCGAACAGAAAGGCGAATTGACCAAACGAAATGGTCAGCCCGTAAGCCAGCAGCCAGCGCCACGGCAACTGCGGTCGGCGAATGAAAAACACCGCCGGGATCGCCACCAGCGCAAAGCGCAGGCCGCCCAGCAACATCGGCGGCAAGCCGTCCAGCCCGACCTTGATCACCACGAAATTCAAGCCCCAGGCGACGATCACCACCAGCGCCAACAACAGATCCTTGAGCGGCATGTTCCCCCCGGCTTATTTGTAATATTCGGAAACATCATAACGTTATTACAAAAGTCGCTCTACGCCGCGAAACGAGACGGGCGGCCCGGGTTATGGCTGGGTCGTGATCGGATCGGTGCACCATGACGCGGCAATCTCAGGCGTGGACGCTCCACTGGGTGACATCCGCACCCATCGGAGAATCGTCGATCGCCTGGATCAGCCCGCACAGGATGGCTTCGTCGGGGGTGACGATGCGCGGGTGCGACATCAGGTAGCGCGGAATATCCAGCACCTGCTCCGCGCCCTCGGTGCGTTCGGCGACGATCTGCGCATAGAGCAGCAGGTCGTAATCCAGGCTCATCGCGTATTCCGCCATGCGCGCGTGATCTACCGAGCCATGCAGGTTCCAGTGGAAGGGATGGAACAGGAACTTGCTCAGGGCGCAGGCGGTGCGGTGCTCGCCGGCCAGAAAGAGGATATTGCCCATGGACTCGACCGTGCCGAGGTTGTGGGTGTCGACCCGGATCGGCAGCGAGCGCAGGAAGTTGTACAGGCTGAAACCGTAGCTGCACTCCCCGCCCATGGTCGCGATGTTCAATTGCAGACGTTCGGCGCCTTGTTGCAGCGCCCGCGAGCAGGTCGTGATCAGGTTGCCGCAGGTGGAGGAATTGATCGGTCCGGTGAAGTGAATGATATGAGTAGTCATGCTCACCTCGTTTCAGGTCGGTTGCCGAGGGCCAGGCGGCGCCTCGGCGTCTTCCGTGGGTCAGGCGTCGTCGGCCTTCACGTCCTTTTTGCCGGGTGACTTGTGCTCGGCCAGCTCACCCAGATGCTGATAGCGCTGGCGCAGCTCGTGCAACTGCTTCTCGTCCAGATCGTCGAGCCCGAGCAACGCATTGTGCGCGCGCTTGGTGGTGCGCAGCAGTTCGTCGATCTTGATGTGCAGCTCATCGGTGTCGCGGTTTTGTGTGTTCTGGATCAGGAACACCATCAGGAAGGTGACGATGGTGGTCGAGGTATTGATCACCAATTGCCACGTATCACTGAAATGAAACAACGGCCCACTGAGCCCCCAGACCACCACCAGCCCGAAGGCGATACCAAACGTCATCGGCCGGCCCGTCCAGTTGGCCAGCTTCTGCGCGAAACGCGAGAACTTCATGTGGGTGCTCCTCACAACACAGTTCGACATTCGGTGGAAAGGCTGGCGAGGGCAAAGTTCAGTCAATCTCGCCTGCCGGCGCCACTCGTCCATCGCCCTGAACGCATCGCCAGCACTTCCGGTCGCACGCCATAAGATCCCTCGCAAAGGACACCCCGGTGAGCGAGATCCACATTGGCATTTCCGGCTGGCGCTACGCCCCTTGGCGCAAGCAGTTCTACCCCGAGGGGCTGATCCAGGCCAAAGAGCTGGCATTCGCCTCGCGGGCGGTCAGCAGCATCGAGATCAATGGCTCGTTCTACGCCTTGCAAACCCCGCAGCGCTACGCCGAATGGCGCGACGACACGCCGGACGGCTTCGTGTTCGCGGTCAAGGCGCCGCGCTACATCACCCATGTGCGGCGGCTGAAAGAGATCGCCGAACCGCTGGCCAATTTCTTCGCCTCCGGCCCGCTGCAACTCGGCGACAAGCTCGGGCCGATCCTCTGGCAGTTTCCGCCGAGCATGACGTTCGATCCACAGCGCTTCGCCGACTTCTTCGAACGCCTGCCCCAGGACCGCCACGCCGCCACGCAATGCGCGCGCCAGTGCAGCACGCGCATGAACAAGGACGGCGCCTTCCACAGCCACGGCAACGGTCCGCTGCGCCATGCGGTGGAGATCCGCAACGAGAGCTTTCGCAACGCCGAGTTCATCGACCTGCTGCGCAAACACGGCGTTGCCCTGGTGGTGGCCGACACCGCCGGCAAGTGGCCGTACCTGGAAGACTTGACCGCCGATTTCCTTTACCTGCGCCTGCATGGCGATGCCGAGCTGTACGCCAGCGGCTACACCGAATCCGCGCTGCAACGCTGGGCTCAGCGCATCCGCACCTGGAGCCGTGGCCAGCAGCCCGCCGACGCCCAACTGGCCGGTGCGCGCAAGGACGCGGTGAAGGGCGCCAAGGACGTCTATTGCTACTTCGACAACGACCTCAAGGTCCGCGCGCCCTTTGATGCCCGTGATTTGCTGGAGCGGCTGAAGCTTGCGGGTGGGCTGGAGACGGTGCCGGGCGAGCGTTGGGAGATTTGAGTGGCTTGATCGCGAGCAAGCTCGCTCCTACAGAAGCCGAAGCGGAGGGCGCGCATGGGTGGGTGGTACACGTCCCCTGTAGGAGCGGCCGTTAGCCGCGATGCGCCGCGCAAGAGGCGCTCGATCACAAGAACGCCGCAAGCCCACGACAAACCTCAAGGCGAAATCGGATCGCTCGCCGGGAACGTCTCTTCCAGCGCGTTATCCACACTGGATTCCTTGGGCTGTTCCGGCGCCTCGTCGCCACAATGGCAATCGCCCATGCGGCACGGTTCGTCGTGGGCATGGCCGGCGGCGCAGGCCTCGCAGCAATAGGACTGGCCGTCGCGAACCACGGCATTGGCGCCCACCTCGCACGTACAGCCAGGACAGGCACAGTGATGATCGGACATGGTCATTTCCTCCTCGCTCATTGTTCTTCGTCATCGCCTTCGGCAGGCGAAACGCGGTCGGTCCAGGGCTTGCCGTCGAGCGGCGCCGAGCGGGCCAGCTCGGCCTCATCAAGGCCAAGACCGCCACCAATCTCCGCGCCATCGACGGGACGCAATTCCTGGTCAGCAGGGCCATCGCCACCGCGCTCGAACGCATCGCGGGCGCCGGTCTGGTCATACAGGGTGTCGGGGCTCAGGTCGTCGTAGTTGACGTTGTCTTCGTGCTGGCTTTCGGTGAGGGTCTCGCCGCCGCTCATGCCGCTGCGCTCGACGCGCTCCCGGGGAAACTCCTCATCCACCTCGCGGCCCGGACGGGCATCGCCGGCACCGCCCTGGCGCTCGTCGTTGCGGTCGCGGAAGTCCAGTTCGCGCATTTCGCCCATGCGGTCCTGGATATCGTCGATTTCCTGGGCCTGATGTGGCGTGGCTTCTGCGGGTTTATCGCTCTTCTCGATCATGACTGCCTCGGTGTCAGGTGGGCTCTCATGGAGTCGACTCCCCCACCCCGACAATGATTCAGACTTTCCGCCATCCGGTCGGCGGCAGGCGGATTGAACTCCTGTCACCGGCGCCCGCTCCCACTTGAAAGGACGCAGATTCCTCTCGCCATCGACCGGAGCCCGCCATGGCCAAGCCCAAGCCCTTGCAGGAGTACCAGCGCAAGCGCGACTTCGCGGCCAGCCCCGAGCCGGCCGGCAAGCAGGCCCGCGGCAAACCGGCGCGGGCGTTGCAGTTCTGTATCCAGAAACACGACGCCAGCCACCTGCACTACGACTTCCGCCTGGAGCTGGACGGCACCCTGAAAAGCTGGGCGATTCCCAAGGGGCCATCGCTCGACCCGAGCGTGAAACGCCTCGCCGTGCACGTCGAAGACCACCCGCTGGACTACGCCAGTTTCGAGGGCCATATCCCCGAGGGCCATTACGGCGCCGGCGACGTCATCGTCTGGGACCGCGGCGTCTGGCTGCCCGAAGGCGACCCCCATCAGGACTACGCCCGCGGACGTCTGCATTTCGAGTTGCAGGGCGAAAAACTCGGCGGTCGCTGGGCGCTGTTTCGTACCCATCTGGCCGGCAAGAAGGAACAGTGGCTGCTGGTGAAATCCGCCGACAAGCAAGCCCGTGACGCCAGCGACTACGACATCCTCGAAGCCGAGCCGGACAGCGTCATCAGCGACCGCAGCCTGCCCGCGACAACGAAAGCCGCCGCCCCGAAAAAGGCCGCCCGGCCCGCAAAAAAAGCCGCCGCGCAAAGCGCCCTCCCCGAACAGATCAAGCCGCAACTGGCGACCTTGGTAGACGCCGCGCCGGACGGCGACTGGCTCTACGAAATCAAGTTCGACGGCTACCGCATCCTCGCCCGCATCGACGCCGGCGAGGTTCGCCTGTTCACCCGCAACGGCCATGACTGGACGGCGAAAATGCCCCATCAGGTCGCCGCGTTGAAGAAGCTCAACCTCCGTTCGGCGTGGCTCGACGGCGAGATGGTCGTCGCCGACGAAAACGGCGTGGCGGACTTCCAGGCTCTGCAAAACGCCTTCGATACCGAGCGCGACGAGCCCATCACCTACTACCTGTTCGACCTGCCGTTTCTCGACGGTCACGACCTGCGCCAATCCCCGTTGCAGGACCGCCGCGCGGCGCTGGAGAAACTGCTGGCCAATGCACCCGACGCCCTGCGCTACTCGGCCGCCTTCGCCGAGCCGGTGGATTCGCTGCTGGAAAGTGCCTGCCAGTTGAACCTCGAAGGCCTGATTGGCAAGCGCCTGGACAGCCTCTACGTCGAGCGCCGCAGCAGCGACTGGATCAAGCTCAAGTGCAAGAAACGCCAGGAGTTCGTGGTGCTCGGCTACACCGATCCGAAGGGTAGTCGCAGCGCCCTCGGCGCCTTGTTGCTCGGCCTGCACGATGACGGTGAATTGCGCTACGCCGGCAAGGTCGGCACCGGTTTCAGCACCGCCACCCTGAACAGCCTGCTGCAACGCCTGAGCCCATTGCAGGTCGACAAGCCGCCGCTGGCCAAACCGCCCACCGGCGCCGACGTGCGCGGCGTGCACTGGCTGAAACCGGCGCTGCTGGCGGAAGTCAGCTTTGCCCAGATGACCCGCGACGGCATCGTCCGCCATGCCGTGTTCCATGGCCTGCGCGACGACAAGCCGGCCCGCGCCATCAACCTGGAGCGTGCAATGCCTGCCAAGTCCCAGCCTGGTAAAACCGGGCCTGCGAAAAAAAGCGCCAGCCTGCACCTGACTCACCCCGAGCGCATCATCGATACCAGCAGCGGCACCACAAAACTCAAGGTGGCCGAGTATTACGCGCAGGTCTCGGAACTCATCCTCCCGCACCTCAAGGACCGCCCGGTCGCGCTGGTGCGGGCGCCGGACGGCTTGAGCGGCGAGCTGTTCTTCCAGAAGCACGTCGCCCACCTCGATCTGACGGGGGTCAAAAGCTACGACAAGGACCAGGCCGGCCAGGCGGCGATGGTGATCAATCGCCAGGACACCCTGCTCGCCGCCGTGCAAATGAACATGCTTGAACTGCACACCTGGAACGCCACCGACAGCCAGTTCGAACGGCCCGACCGTTTTATCCTCGACCTTGACCCGGACCCCGCGCTGCCCTGGAAAGCCATGGTCGAAGCCACCACCCTGACCTTGACCCTGCTGGACGAACTGGGCCTGCGCGCCTTTCTCAAGACCAGCGGCGGCAAGGGCATCCACGTGGTCGTGCCGCTGGTGCGGCGCGCCGGCTGGGACGAGGTGAAGGACTTCAGCCACGCCCTCGTCAAACACCTGGCCGGGCTGTTTCCCGAGCGCCTGTCGGCGGTGTCGGGGCCGAAGAACCGGGTCGGACGAATCTTCATCGACTACCTGCGCAACGGCAAAGGCGCGACCACCGCGTGCGCCTGGTCGCTGCGGGCGCGGGAAGGCATGCCGGTCTCGGTGCCGATCTGGCGCGAGGAACTGGGCGAGATCAAGGGCGCCAGCCAGTGGACCCTGGCCAACATCGAGCAACGCCTGGCCGAGGGCAATGACCCGTGGCAGGACTACGGCGGGATCCGCCAATCCATCAGCGCCAGCATGCGCAAACGAATGGGCGGCAAGTAATGGACTGGATCGATTGGCTGCAATGGCCGGCAATGCTGGCCACGGTGCTGGCGGCCTGGTGGATCGCCTCGCTGCACGCGGGCCGGCGCCGCATCGGCTTTATCTGTTTTATCGCCAGCAACCTGCTTTGGGCCCTGTGGGGCTGGCACACCCAGGCCTGGGCGCTGATCGTGCTGCAGGTGTGCCTGTTCGCGATGAACCTGCGCGGCCTGCGCAAAAACGACACGCCCACCACCGCAAGGGCCAAGGAGTCAACGCCATGAGCATCATTCAGGATTTCGATCTGGGCAGCCTGGACACCCTGCTGCGCAGTTTCACCGAGCGACCGCAGGCGCTGCACCTGGATACCCAGTTGCCGGTGGTGATGCAATCGCTGCAGCGCGACCATCTCGACCTGCTGCCCTTGCCCGGCCAGGGCCACACCCTGCAACGCTGGCAGACCCTGGCGCGGGTCGCCGGCTGCGACCTGGCCCTGGCCAAACTTTATGAAGGCCATACCGACGCCCTGGCGATTCTCGCCGAGTGTGGCGCCAGCCACCGGGTCGGACCCGGCATCTGGGGCGTGTGGGCCGCCGAGCCGCCAGACGCCCGCACGCGCATCGTCGAACGCGACGGCGAGCGGGTAATCCTCGAGGGCCGCAAGGCCTGGTGCTCCGGCGCGCTGCAAATCGACAACGCCCTGGTCACCGCCTGGGATGCCGACGAGCAGCCGCAACTGGTCGCCATCGAGCTGTCGCACCCGAGCCAGCGAATCATCGCCGAGGGCTGGCAGGCCGTGGGCATGGCTACCACCACCAGCGTGCTGCTGGAGTTCGACCGTTCCCCGGCCGTGGCCATCGGCTCGCCGGGGCAGTACCTGTCGCGGCCCGGGTTCTGGCAGGGCGGCGCTGGCATCGCGGCGTGCTGGTTCGGCGCCGCCGAAGCCCTCGCCGACTACTTGCGCGAACACTGCCGCAAGCCCCGCCCGGACCCGCACGCCGAAGCCCACCTCGGCGCGGTGGACGCCGCCCTCTGCGGCGCCCGCGCCACCTTGCGCGACTGCGCCGCGTGGATCGACGAGCATCCCGACAGCAACGCCGAACTGCCGGTGCGCCGCGCACGGGCGCAGGTGGAACAGGCGGTCAATCAGGTGATCGAGCATGTCGGCCGCGCCCTCGGCGCAACGCCTTATTGCCACAACAGCCACTTCGCCCGGCTCAGCGCCGACCTGCCGGTGTTCCTGCGCCAGAGCCACGCCGAGCGCGACCTCGCGGCCTTGGGCCGGCAACTGGCGCAGTTCCCTGCCGGGGCGTGGCAGCTATGAGCCGCGAACTGTTCGAAGGGCCCGCCACCCTGCCCGCCGACTGGCAGCATTCGGCGCACCTCGCCCGGGCGACCTGGATCGAGCCCGACCAGCTCTGCCCGCCCGGCCAACGGCTGGTGGTGGTGGCGCCGCACCCGGACGACGAAATCCTCGCCTGCGGCGGCCTGCTCGCCAGCCTGCGCGGTCGCGAGCAGGACCTGCTGCTGATTTCGGTCACCGATGGCGAAGGCAGCCACCCCGGCTCCACGCACTGGACCGAACACCGCCTGCGCCGCCAGCGCCCGCAGGAAAGCCGCCATGCGTTGCAACGCCTCGGCCTCGACGTGCAGGCCTTGGCCTGGCAACGCCTGAGCCTGAAAGACAGCGCCGTGGCGCGGGACGAAGCCTACCTGGTCAATCACCTCAGCCAGCTTCTCCAGCCCGGTGACCAATTGCTCTGCACCTGGCGTGGCGACGGTCATTGCGACCACGAAGCGGTGGGCCGCGCCTGTGCCCAGGCGGCTCAGGCCAAGGGCATTCAATTGCTGGAAGTGCCGGTGTGGGCCTGGTACTGGGCCGAGCCCGAGGACAGCCGCCTGCCGTGGGAACGGGCCTGCAAACTGCGCCTGGATCGCGATGCGTTGCAGCGCAAGCAACACGCCATCGCCGCCCATGTCAGCCAGATGGAAACCGATGAGGGCCGTCCGCCGGTGCTGCCGGCGGCGACCCTTGAATGCCTGATGCAACCTTTCGAACTGGTGTTCCGATGAGTGTCGATGCGCAGTATTTTGCCGGGCTGTTCGCCGCCAGCGACGACCCGTGGGCCTTCCGCACCCGCTGGTACGAGCGGCGCAAGCGCGAGCTGATCATGGCCAGCCTGCCGCGGCAGTTTCACGAGCGGATCTTCGAACCGGCCTGCGCCAACGGTGAACTCAGCGCCGCCCTCGCCGAGCGTTGCACCGAACTGCTATGTCACGACCTCGACCCCACAGCCGTGACGCTGGCGCGGCAACGCCTGGCTTCGCTGCCCCATGTGCGGGTCGAACAGGGCCGGCTGCCCGGTGACTGGCCGGGCGGCCGCTTCGACCTGATCGTCCTCAGCGAAATTGGCTACTACCTCGATCCCGGCCAATGGCTGCAGGTGATCGAACAGTCGGTCGCCAGCCTGACCGAAGACGGCGGCCTGCTCGCCTGCCACTGGCTGCACCCGATCGACGGCTGCCCGCAGCAGGGCCGTGAGGTTCATGCGCTGCTGGAACAACGGCTGCCGCTGTACCGTGTAGTGCGCCATGAAGAAGCGGACTTTTTGCTGGAGTACTGGAGTTGCCAGCCCAGCGTGATCGACCTGGATGAGACCTGCCCATGATTGCCGTGATCATCCCCGCGCATAACGAAGCCGACGCCCTGCCCCGCTGCCTGGGCGCCGTGCAACTGGCGGCCCGCGCCGCCGAAGGGGCCGGACACAGGGTGGAAATCCTCGTGGTGCTCGACCGCTGCGACGACGACAGCGCCCGCATCGCCGCGGCGCATGGTGTGGGCACCCTGGAGGTGAATGTGCGCAATGTCGGCCAGGCGCGACGGGCCGGGGCGGCGCTGATGCTGGAACGCGGCGCGCACTGGCTGGCCTGCACCGACGCCGACAGTTGCGTGCCGCCGGACTGGCTGCTGTGCCAACTGGATTTTGCTGCGGACGCGGTGTGCGGCACGGTGCATGTCGAGCAGTGGCAGCCGGAACAGAATGCGGCGTTCCAGGCGCTGTACCTGAGCCGTTATCAGGCGCGGGAAGATCACCGGCATATCCACGGCGCCAACCTCGGCATCTGCGCCCGCGCCTACCAGCGCGTGGGCGGGTTCCCGCCGTTGGCGTTGAACGAGGATGTGGAACTGGTCAACGCCCTGATGGCCAGCGGCGCCCATATCGTCTGGACCGCCCGCAACAGCGTCAGCACCAGCAGCCGGCTGGATAGCCGGGCGCGGGGTGGGTTTGGGGATTATTTGAAATCGTTGTGAGGGTGACGCAACACCGTGGCTTGACGCGAAGCCCTGTAGGAGCGGCTGTTAGCCGCGATGGGCCGCACAGCGGCCCCAGAACCATCCAGCACCTTGTTTCTGGCGGGTCTGGGTCTCACATTCAAGCCTGCTCAAGGCCGAAAGAAATACTGGATGCACACAGCTAACTCGTGCGGGATGGTTTTGGGGCCGCTGTGCGGCCCATCGCGGCTAACGGCCGCTCCTACAGAATGGCAAGCGGCCGACGATTTGCGAGAGGTTCAAATCCCCATGCAGCAATAACGCCTCTCACGAAGCCTTGCGCCCCGTCCTCTTGCTCGCCGGCGCCTTCTTCTTCGGCTCCGCCACCTTGCCACCCTTCCCGCCCAGGCTGCGCCTCAACAGCTCGGTCAGATCGATGATATCGGCGCCTTTGCCGCCAGCGCTTTCCTCGCCCTGCTCTACCACCGAAATCTTGCCCTTGCTGGCCTTCTCCTCCACCAGGTCCATGATGGTCTGGCGAAACACGTTCTGGTATTCATCCGGTGTCCAGCTACCGCTCATGTCTTCCACCAGGCGCTTGGCCATCTGCAACTCGCTTTTGTTGGCCTTGGCCGTGGTCACACTGCTGTCGAGCTCCAGACTGTCGATGCCGCGCACCTCGTCCGGCCAACGCAAGGTGATCAACACCAGCGCATCCTCCAGCGGCCGCAACATCGCCAGATGCTGCTGGGTGTGCAACACCAGGGTGGCGAGCGCGACCTTGCCGGTGCTTTCCAGGGTGTCGCGCAGCAACGCATAGACCTTGCCGCCGCGCTTGTCCGGGGCCAGGTAATACGGCGTGTCGAACTGCTGCAAGGGGATTTCCTGCGCGGCCACGAACGAGAAGATATCGATGGTCTGGGTCGCCTCGGGCCGGGCCTTGCGGATCTCGTCTTCGCTGATCACCACATAGCGGCCTTTCTCGTATTCAACGGCCTTGACGATATCTTCCTTGCTGACCTCCTTGCCGGTGACCTTGTTGATCCGCTTGTAGCCCACCGGGTCCATGCTGCGCTGGTCCAGCCAGTCGAAATCGACCCGCTGGCTGCGCGTCGCCGACGCTAGCGCAACAGGGATATGCACCAGGCCGAAACTGATCGCGCCTTTCCAGATTGCTCGTGCCATGACGCGCTCCTAAGAGTGGGTAATCCCGAGCCGGCGATAGCGCACGGCACCGCAGCGCTCACAGCACTGGCAATCCATTTGCTCGACGTCACTGCTCGACATCGAACGCCACTGGCAACCACGCAACAGGCAGATGAAGGTCATCGGCCACCTCCCGGGTACCCGTGAATCGGGCTCTTACAGATAGTGACTACCGGGAGGCGGGAAAGGTTTGAATGAACTGCGCAACCACAGGATCAGTTGTCACTGTCCTTGCTCGGCGCCAATTGCGACGCCGGGTTCTCCGCCGGCTGCTGCATCTGCAGCGACGGTTTGCTCGGGTCGGAGTCCTTGCCGGGGTGGTTGGAGTTGTCGAAGCAGCCGCCCAGCAGCAACAGGCCAGACAGCAGAAACACCGATGCACTTTTCATGGACAGTGCCCTCCACAGCGCTGCAAAAACAAAGCGGCGCATCGGGCCCAGGCCACGATGCGCCAGTCAGACGGGGCACTGTTCATGCCCCGCCAGGTACTGCTGTGATGACGGAAGCTGTGATTACGGAAAGACCCCGCAATCAGGAGCGACCACCCTTGCGGCTGGTATCGGTGGTTTTTTGCTTGTCCTGATTCATGCCACCCGAGTGCTGGCCGCCTTTGCGTCCGGCTTCTGACGCTTTTTCCCGGTCATTGGCGAAGTTGCCCGGGTTGCCACCCTGCTTGCTACCTGTCTGACCAGTGCTTTTTTCGTTGTTAGCCATGATCTTTCACCTCATTGGAAAGCGAAGGGTGCACGGCTGATGCCGTACATGAATTGGGAGTACGGCTGGCGGGAGGGATTCGGTTTATTTGAGCACTGCCGGACAAGTGGCAGTAAATGACCGCAGGCGCTTGTTTGGCGCGCCAAGGGATTCATCACAAAGGAAAAACACGGGGCAGCGACGCTGCCCCGCGAGGATCACATGTTGCCGTGATCGTGATGCATGGCGTGGCCGCCAGCATCGTTGAGGGCGCGGACGGGCGCCTGCACCTCGATGGATTGCGAAGTGCCCTTGGCATCCTCGATCACCAGGGTCAGCGGCACTTGCTCGCCTTCCTTCAACTGCTGGTTCAGGCCCATCAGCATCACGTGATAACCGTTGGCATCGAGCACCACGGCCTTGCCGGCCGGCAGCGCCAGAGCATCCACCGGGCCCATGGTCATCACGTCGCCGGTCATCTTCATCTGGTGGATCTGCACGGTCTTCGCCACCGACGAGCGCACCTCGACCAGTTTGCTGTCGGTGTCGGCGGTGAGGGTCATGAAGGCGCCGGAGGATTGCTGGTTGGCCACGGTGGCGCGGGCCCAGGCGTTGTCGACGCGGGTTTGCGCCAGCGCTGGCAACGCAGCGGCGCACAGGGCCAGCACCGCCAGGGCAGGTTTGAACAGGGAGCGCATCAGCAGATCTCCATGAGGGTCAGCAGGTCTTCGGCGCATTCCTTGGCGTTCAGCGAATGGGACAGGCCAAGGTACAACCGGCCACGCGAATCGAAGACGAAACTGGTGGAAGAATGGGACACGGTGTAGGTGTCGCCCAGCGGCACCTTCTCGTAGAACACGCCGAATTCCTTGGCGGTGGCAGCGATCTGTTCCGGTGTGCCGGACAGCGCGGTGAAGGTCGGATCGAACGCCTTCACGTAATCATCCAGCACCTGCGGGGTGTCGCGCTCGGGGTCGAGGGTGATGAACACCACTTTGAGGAAGTCGCCATCGCGGCCCATCAGCTTCTTGATCTGCACCGCACGCGCCAGGGTGGTCGGGCAAACGGCCGGGCACTGGGTGAAGCCGAAGAACACCATCGGCATCGAGCCGTAGAAACTCGACAATGCGTAGGTGTCGCCGTGGACGTCCTTGAGTTTGAAGGAGCGGCCGAGGATCTTGTTGCTGAGGTCCTTGCCGTACTTGAAGTCGAGCTTTGGCGATGTGTCGCAGCCAGTCAGGGCACCGAGGCCCAGCAGGCTGAGCCCGGCGATAACCTTGCGCCGGGTCAGTAAATCATTCATGTAACCGTCCTTTCGGGAAGGTACGAGCCTCACAGCGAAGCCGTTCATTTCATGGTTTTTTGCGAGGCGGCATTTTGTCACGGTCGCTGACACCCCTGCCAGCGCACAGCGCCCGGCGGATGCGACCCGATGTCGCAGTTGCGTAACGGAGTCGTAACAGCGCGTGACGAGACTCGCGAAAGTGGCCACGCGCCAGCATCCGGGTTATTGTCGCCGTTTTTCTGACAGGGATGCGCTCGAAATGCTGTCAGTGCCACTGACACAGCCTGTCAGTGCGCCACGCTAGAGTCGCCGCCAACGTCCACCCGACACAGGACCCGTCATGGCGGCCCACGAACACGACACCCTGGCCCTGCGCCTCGCGGACATCCTCCGCCTGATGCAATCGGGCGAGCGCCCTACCCGCCTGCAACTGGCCGAACGCTTCGGCGTCAGCGAGCGGACCATCTACCGCGACCTCAACCGCCTGGGCGATGTCATCGAGCCCGGCGCCAACGGCGTCTATCAGCTCGCCAGCCATTACCGCAGCAGCCTGTCGCCCGCCGACCTGCAGACCTTCGCCCGCATCAGCGGCGTCGAGCAGCTGTTTCCGGCCAGCGACCGCCGCTCCTGGCTCGAGCTGCTCAAGCCGGGCCCCGCGAGTTTCCTGGTGCGCGACGGCCATTCAGGCGCGAGCCGCCCCGACCACCACGCGTTCCGCCAACTGGGCCAGGCCATCGAGCGGCGCCAGCGCTGCCAGTTGAGCTACACCGGCAAGCTGCGGCGGGGCGAGCCGTACCGGCTGATCCACAACAAGGGCATCTGGTACCTCGCCGCCACCGAAAACGACCACCTGAAAAGCTTCGCACTCGGGCGCCTCGGCGAGCTGCGCGTGCTGGATGAAACCTTCGCGCCCAACGCCGATATCCAGGCGCAGATCGAAAACGACGATGACGTCTGGTTCGGCCAGGACCGCCTCGACGTCACCGTGCGGGTCGCCGCCAGCAACGCCCATTACTTCCTGCGGCGCAACGTGCTGCCGCACCAGCAACTGATCGAACAGCAGGATGACGGCCAACTGGTACTGCGTTGCCAGGTCAATCACCCCAACCAATTGCTGCCGATCATTCGCTACTGGATTCCCCACGTACGCATTCTCGAACCCGTCTGGCTGCAGCAAAAGCTGCGCGACGAACTGACCGACTACTTGCACTGAGGCACGACACCCCATGACCGAAATGGAAAAGCCCCTGGGCGACGACTACGACAAAGACGACAGCATCGACTTCGAGCAGGTCGCCGAGGAACAGGCGACGCGCATCGAAGGCGAGCTGTTCGAAAACACCGAGAACGCCAACAAGACCACCGCGGTGATCGCCTCCTTCGTCGCTTCGTGCAATGCGCGTGGCGAGAAGCCGCTGGAGCTGTGGCTGAGTGACGAGTTCCGCAAATACCCGGACCTGTGGAAGGACGAGCAAGACCTGCTGCAGACCAGCCGCGAGGTGGTCCAGTCCACCACGGCGTTCAATCAGTCCCGCGAGTCGCTGCAAGCGCACCTGGACACGGGTCGCAGCAAGGCTTCGTGGCTGGCCGGCGAGATCGAGAAAAACGCCGCTGTCACCGGATCTGTAAACGTCGGCCAGTACGCCGGCGGTATCGACCGAGCGCTGGCCGACGCCAGCGAAAACGCCCGGAAGATCATCACCACCCAGGCCGGGCCGATCAACCAGAACCCCAACCTAAACGGGTTGATCGCCGAGCAGCATCACGTCGACACCTTCAATATCGACGCCGCCGCCAAAGGCAGCCCCTACCGCGCGCGGGTGGTCGGTTCCCAGGAACTGAACTCGGTCGACATCGAGATCGTCGACGGCAATGGCAATGTGGTCGGCAAGTACCAGTCCAAGTACGGCGCCGACGCCAAGGCCACCAACACCCAACTGAACGGCGGTGACTACAGCGATCAGAAACGCCTGGTCCCCGAAGGCCAAAGCGCCGATGTGCCCGACAGCACCGAAGTGATCGAGGTCGACGGGGTCAAGTCCAAGCCGCTGTCCAAGGAAGAAGCCAAGGCCCTGCAGGAAAAGGCCCAGGCCGAGGAAGAGTCGCGCCAGTACGATTGGAACGACACCAACCGCATCGATATCGCCAAGCAAATCGGCAAGCAGGCGGTGGTCGGCGCCTGCATCGCGGTGGGCATGCAGGGCACGCGGATCCTCGCCCGACGCGCCTGGAACTGGCTGAACGGCCGGGAAAACCCCAGCGCCAATGACGACCTCAAGGAGTTCTTCAACAGTTCCCTGCGCGCCGGCACCAACACTGCCGCCCAGGTGGCGGTCTCCGGCGCCGTGGTGGTGGCAGTGAAGAACGGCTGGCTCGGCACCGCCCTGCGCGGCACCCCGGCGGGGCTGATCACCAACATCGCCTGCGTCGGCCTGCAAAACGCCAAGATTCTCTACAAGCTGGGCAAAGGCGAACTGACTGGCGAAGAGGCCATCGACGCCATCGGCAACACCACCGTGACCACCACCATGGCCATCGTCGCCGCCACCAAGGGCGCGTCGGTGGGCGCGGCGATCGGCACCGTCTTCGGCCCGGTCGGCACGCTGGTCGGCGGCTTCGTCGGTGGCGTGGCCGGCGGTATTGCCGGTGGCCAGATCGGCGAGGTGATCTACACGGCCGGCAAGGCCGTGGCCAAGACCGCGCTCAAGACCGTGGCGCGCGTCGTCGAAGGGGCTGGCCGGGCGCTGGAGTCCATTGGGCGCGGCATGAGCAATTTCGCCTCTTCCCTCTTCTCCGGCTGGTAAGCACTGATGAACCTGCTCGAACTCAAGGACAAGATCAAATCCCACCTGGTCGCCGGCTATCCGGGGCTGTACATCCACTCCGGCGAAGAGGCGCGGGTCGACGCCATGCTCCAGGACGTCGCCGCGCAACTGAACCTGCACCCCAAGGAGTGGAACCTCGGCTACGGCTGGGTGGACTTCTTCAACAAGCAACCGCGTGGCAGCCAGGGCGCGAAGACCGAGTTGGCCGACAGCCTGCCGGCGCTGCTCGATGATGATCTGGACGGCAAGCTGTTCATCCTCAAGGACGCCCGCAGCGCCCTGGAAAACCAACCCCTGGCGGTAGCGCGGCTGAAGCAGTTGCTCAACCGCATCCAGCGCCATCATCGCGGCAAGGCCGCCGTGGTGCTGGTCTCGGAAACCCTGCACATCCCGCCGCCGATCGAAGCACAGATCACCCTGCTGCCGCTGCCGTTGCCGCGCGGCGAGGAAATCGCCAGCCAGCTCGACAGCGTCTGCCAGCACCTGGAATTGCTGGTGCCGGAAAACCTCCGGCAGCGCCTGCACGCCGCCTGCAGCGGACTGAGTCAGGAAGAAATCCGCTCGGCGCTGGCGATGGTCCGCTTGCAGCACGAACAGATCAACGATGCCGCGCTGGCGCTGATCCAGCATGAAAAGGAACAGATCATCGCCAAGAGCGGTGTGCTGGAGATGCTCCGGGCTAGCGAAAACGCCACGGATATCGGCGGCCTGGAAAACCTCAAGCTGTGGCTGGGACGCCGCGCACAGATCTTCCGCCGCCTCGGCGAAGCCCACGATGCACGGGTGCAGGCGCCCAAGGGCGTGCTGATCGCCGGCATGCCCGGCTGCGGCAAATCCCTCACCGCCAAGGCCGCGGCCGGCCTGTTCCAGTTGCCGCTGCTGCGCCTGGACATCGGCTCGCTGCTGGGCAAATACGTCGGCGAAAGCGAACACAACATGCGCCGCGCCCTGACCATGGCCGAGTCGGTCAGCCCGTGCATTCTCTGGATCGATGAACTGGAAAAAGCCTTCGTCGGCATGACCAGCGGCAGCGGCTCGGAAGTGTCGTCGCGGCTGTTCGGCTACTTCCTGACCTGGATGCAGGAAAAGACCGGCGCGGTGTTCGTCATCGCCACCGCCAACAACATCACCGCCCTGCCCCCGGAACTGCTGCGCAAGGGGCGTTTCGACGAGGTGTTCTATGTCGGCTTCCCCAACGCCGCCGAGCGCGGGGCGATCCTCGATATCCACCTCAAGGGCGAGGAGCTTGAGCTCTCGGCCGAGGAACGCAGCACGCTGGTCACCCAGTGCCGCGACTACGCCGGCGCGGATATCCAGAACGCCATCAACGAGGCGCGGGAAGCCGCCTTCCTCGACAGCCGCGCGCTGAAGTTCGAGGACGTCGAAGCCGCCATCGAATTGACCGTACCGCTGCGCGAAACCCTGCGTGAGCAGGTGGCAAAGTACGAAGAGCTGTTCGAAAAACTCAAGCTCAAACCGGCCTCGGCCTGCGACGGCCTGAGCGTGGCGCAGATGATCCAGATGGCTGACAGCGTCAATGCGCTACGCCGCGAAGAAGTCGCCAGAAGTGAAGACTGCCCGGACGACCTGCTGGAAAAACTCGCGGGCGATCAGGTCGAGGACATCCGCATCGCGGTGTACAGCAACCCCAATTGCCCGGAGCGCGTGCTGACCCTGCGGATCAACATCGAGGACAAACATCCCGATTTCGACCTCGACCTGCTGCACCTGGCCTGCGTTCACCCGCAGGCACCGCAAGACCTGCTGGCCAGCGAATTCCACCGCCTCGGGTTGAAACCCGAACACCGGCGCCTGCTGGCGACCAAGAGCAGCCACGAGCCGCTACTGCGGGAAATGCTGAAGGACAAGGACTCCGAGGTTCGCCGCGCCCTGGCGCAGAACCGCCATATCGGCAACGACACCCAGCGCCAGCTCAGCAAGGACAGCGAAGACAGCGTACGCCTGGCTTTGGCCGGCAATCCGGTGCTGTCCAGCGAAGTACAATCGCTGTTGTCGCGGGACGCGCACGCCGATGTCCGCGAAACCCTCGCCCGGCTGCCGTCCTTGAGCGAGGCCGTGCAACTGAACCTCGCCCGCGATGAGGAAACAGAGGTGCACCTGGCGCTGGCGGCGCGCGGCGGTGAAGCGGCGTTGCCCGATTCGGTACAACTGCAACTGGCCCAGGACGGCGCGGACGTGCGCCTGCAACTGGCCGTCAACCCGGCCATCGGTGCGCCCGCGCAATTGCTGCTGGCACAAGACACCCACATTGAAGTGCGCAAGGCCCTGGCCCGCCACCCCGCCCTTGCAAGCGCGACCCTGCAATACCTGGCCAAGGACAGCGAATCGGTGCAGGTCGAACTGGCCGGCAACCGCACCCTGAACTCGGCCCTGTTGCAACGCGGGCTGGTGCAAAGCGAATCCGCTGAGGTGCGTGCGGCGCTGGCCGGCAACGATCACGCCAGCATCGAGATTCTCGGCCTGCTGTCCCGTGACCCGGATGCGTCGGTGCGCGAGAAGCTGGTCAGCAACGACGCCATCAACGCGCAGATCATCGACACCCTGCTGCAAGACCCGCACACCGAGGTTCGCGAAGCCATGCTGATCTGGTGCTCGGCGCTGTCCGCCGAACAACAGCAACGCATCGCCAAAGACCCGGAACCGAGCGTGCGCGAGCAATTTGCCTGGCACTGCGAACTGAACGACGACGCACAGGCGAAACTGCTCGGCGACGCGGTGCAGGTGCGCGAAAACCTCGCACGCAACTACCGCATCGGCACCAGTATCCAGCAGCAGCTTGCCGTCGACGGCGAGGTCGATGTACGTCGCGCGCTGGCGCGCAACCTGAGTCTGGGCGGCCCGGTCCAGGCACGCCTGGCGGAAGACCCTGAAGTCGCGGTACGTGTCGATCTGGCCGGCAATCTGGAACTGACTGCGCCGGTGTTCGCCGGGTTGCTGAAGGACGTCATGGCGGTCCAGATCGAACTGGCCGGGCATACAAGCCTGACCCAAGGGCAATACGCGCAACTGGCCAGAAGCGAGTTCGACGAGGTGCGGCAAACCCTGGCCGGCAACACCAACCTCGGCGAAGACGTGATGCGCGAGCTTGCTCAAGCGACGCCTGCGCCCGCCTTGCACGCCGCCTGGTATGTGATCCCCGAGCCTTCGAAGGTCGACCTGGCCCTGGCAGGCAATGCCAAGCTGCCAGTGAGCTTGCAAAGCGATTTCCACAACAATTGGGTCAAATCGACACCACTGATGGAAGTGCTTGCCGGCAATCCGGCCCTCGATACCGCACTGCAAGGAAAGCTGGCAACACACAGCGAGTACACCGTCCGCGCGAAACTCGCGGCCAACCCGAAACTGGCACTGGAGGTGGCACAAAAGCTGGCCAAGGACTCCACCGCGACCGTGCGCTCGGCACTGATCGGCAGCCAGCCGTTGCCCGCCGATATCGAGGAGCGCCTGTGCAGCGACAGCTCGCACAACGTCCGTGTCGCCCTGGCGGCCAACCCGCACCTCAGCAAGCGGACCCAGCAAACGCTGGCCACGGATAACTATGAAGAGGTGCGCACCGAACTGCTGAAGCGGGCCAGCGGTTACCCGGGCTTCGCCTTGAAACTGCTGGCCCAGGGTCTGCTCGCCCAGGACGACGAATTCGAGATTCGCGCCTTGCTGGCCGAACACCCTCACCTGAGCCTCGCCCTGCAAAGCCACCTCGCCGAGGACGACTCCATCACCGTGCGCAAGGCCCTGGCCGGAACACCCGGCAATCGCTGGGGCCGGGCACTGAGCGAAGAAGTACAACTGCGCTTGCTCAAGGACCGCGAAAGCAGCGTGCGCGTAGCCCTCGCCGGCAACGCCCAGTTGTTACCTCACGTGCAATTGGCGCTGGCTCGGGACACCGACATCAAAGTGCGCAAGGCGCTGATCGACAAGAGCAGCAGCTATGGACCCCGCCTGCTGATCGTGGCGCAGAAGACCCTGGCCAACGATGCCAGCGAAGAGGTGCGTATTGCCTTGGCGAGCACGCTGTTCGGCAGCCATGCGCCGGCCAGCAACGAGGAAATCCTGCTGACACTCGCGGGTGACAGCAGTCTTGAGGTCAAGGAAGCCATCGCCTTCTCCCTGAGTTTTGGCGACGCGCCGCTCAGCGAAGCGGTCATGACCCGCCTGATGGACGGCCTCGACGAGGAAACACGTGCGTCGCTGGAGGACATACTGGCAAGCTGCGACGAGGACTGAGTCGGCAGCAATAATTGTTCCCACAAGGATCGCCTGAAACTTGTGGGAACAATTAACTCGGCACGTAATCGGCAGTTTGCGATGTATCCGTCAAATCCCACAGCCTGACCAAGCAACCGCCACACAACTGTCACAAAACGGCCCACTTCCTGCTGTCGGTACGCCGACGCATCGTCACGATGCACACGCATACCGACACCTAAGCTCTGTACGAAATGTATTCGAGCGAAGGCCAGGCAAGGCGAAAACAGGCGAGGAAGCGGAGTTGACTGGTTGTCAATGAGCATTCCGAGCCTGTTTTCAACGCAGCATGGACGAGTTCGGATGCATTTCGTACAGAGCTTAAGGATAAGTGCCGTGTTCAAACCGTTAGCCATTGCTGTAACCCTCGGATCTTCCCTGCTGCCTCTGGGCGCAAGCGCCTACGAGTATGGGGAATACGCCGGACAGACCCTGGACCGCCTGATCAACGATTACCCCGGTCGTTACCGAGGTACTACCAACTTCGCCGGCGCTGCCGACTGGATGCAGTCGCAACTGGGCTTCGGCTACCAGACCAGCCGCCAGGACTTCACCTGGGCCGGCACCCGCAGTTCGCAGAACGTCATCGCCTCCGCCGCCGGTAGCAACAGCACCTATGTGGTGCTCGGTGCCCACTTCGACACCTATTACGGTCGCCCCACCCTGCAAGGCCTGGACGACAACGCCTCGGGCGCGGCGGTGCTCACCGAGATCACCCGCAACCTGGGCGGCGTCGCCCTGGAGAACGGCCTGGAGGTGGTCGCCTTCGGCGCCGAGGAAGAAGGCCTGCGCGGCTCCCGCGCCTACGTCGCGTCACTGAGCGACAGCCAGCGCGCCAACCTGCTGGGCATGATCAACCTCGACAGCCTGATCACCGGCGACAAGATGTACGCCCACGCCGGCAGCAATGCCGTCGCCAACCCGGCCCTCGGCGCCTACCGCGACCAGTTGCTGCGCATCGCCAGCGAACTGAAGATCGACCTCTTCACCAACCCCGGCCTCAACAGCGACTACCCCGCCGGCACCGGCTGCTGCAGCGACGGTGAAAGCTTCAACAGCCTGAACGTGCCAGTGCTGTTCATCGAAGCCACCAACTGGGAACTGGGCGACCTCGACGGCTACGAGCAGACCGACAACCCGGCGATCCCCGGCGGCTCCACCTGGCACGACCCGGCGGAAGACAACGAAACCGTGCTGACCAACGCCTTCGGCGAAGAGCGCATCGAACAGCGCCTGCGCGATTTCTCGCGTCTGCTGACCCGCCTCGTGCTGGAACTGACCAACGCTGACCTGCTCGCCTCCACCGCCTCCGGCGGCGCCATGGCGCGGCAGATGGAAGACCAGTTGCAGCGCCAGCACCAAGCCATGACTCGCTTGCACGACCGCCGCTGGCTGAGCGTGCTGGGCAGCGAACGCGCGGTGGGCAGCTTCGATGGCGAAGTGGGTGTCGAGGGCGAAGTTTCACCGGACAGCGGCTTCGACGCGCCGGGCAATCCCGAATCGAAACGCCTGGGCGTGCACGTGCTGGGCGACTACCGCCTAAGCCAGGCCGTCACCGTCGGCGCCAGCCTGAGCTTCGAGCGCAGCCGTGACAGCCTCGACCATGGCGGCCGCGTCGAAGGCGATGCCTGGCAGGTCGGCGCGTTCGCCCTGCTCAACGATGGCGGCCCGCAATGGCTGGCCGGCGAACTGAGCGCCGGGCACACCCGCTTCGACACCAAGCGCTCGGTGTTCATCCAGGCCAACGGCGGCCCGGTGCTGCTGGATCAACGCTTGTCCGGCGACACCTCGGCGCTGTTCTGGGGCGCGCGGCTGGACGGTGGCTATGACTTCACCTTCGGCGGCCTGAAGACCGGACCAGTGGCCGGGCTCGACTACGTCCATTACCGCATCGACGACTTCAACGAAGACGAAGCGCTGCGCACCGCCCTGGGCTTCGAAAAACAGGATTACGACACCCTCGAAGCCAGTCTCGGCTGGCGCCTGCATGGCAGCCTCGGCCTTGGCGGCATGGCCCTCAAGCCTTACGCCAGCGTGCGCTGGGTGCGAGAGCTGGCGGATGGCCGACTGGACGAGATCGACCTCACCAGCCGCGCCGACGGCCTGGTGCGCGTAGCCAATCTGAGCGACGTGGACAAGAACTTCGGCCGCGCGCAATTGGGCGCGCAATTGATGGTGACCGAGCAACTGGGGGTGTTCGCCGAAGCCAATACACGCTTTGCCCATGACGAAGGGAACCAGGCGGGGTATTCGCTGGGGGTGCAGTGGTTGTTCTGATGGTTGGGTGATCTTTAGGGACCTCATCGCCGGCAAGGCCGGCTCCCACAGGGCATAACACTGTGGGAGCCGGCCTTGCCGGCGATGAGGTCCTGGAGATCACCAGACAATTCTGACCTATCCTCAATCAACTACTCAGCCAGGATCTCCACCATGCCCCGCCTCCCTGGCCTCATGACCACCCTGCTATTGAGCATTCTGTCCCTGCCGACCCAGGCCGCCGAGCCCTGGCACCTGGCCAGCGACGAAGACGGCATCCAGGTCTACCTGCAAGACGTCCCCCACTCCAACTACCAGAGCTTCCGCGGCGTCGCCCTGATCAAGGCCGACGTGCGCACCCTCAGCGACCTCCAGGAAAACCTCCGCGTCGCCTGCAAATGGCTGTACGCCTGCGCCGACATGCGCCTGCTGAAAGTCGAGGACGACAACACCTGGGTCTACCTCACCACCGCCCTGCCCTGGCCCGCCACCACCCGCGACATGGTGCTCAAGGTGCAGACCGAGCGGAGCGACGACGGCAGCCTGATCCGCCACCTCTCGGCCGTACCCGGCATGGTGCCGCGGGAATCCGGACAAATACGTGTCACCCAGTTGCAAGGCACCTGGAGGATGATTCCCAAGGGCGAGCGGGAAACCGAAGTCACCTACGAACTGCAGGCCGAACCCGCCGGCGACATCCCCGCCTGGCTGGCCAACCGCTTCGTTATCGATGCCCCGACCATCACCCTGAAGACCTTGCGCGCCGTGGCCGAACGCCAAGGCATCCACTCAACGGACGAGCCAACGGAGCCCATTCAATAAATGAATACGACGAATTCCAACATTTAATTTGTGGATGCGAAGCATTGTTCCTATTGTAGGAGCGCAAGCCCGGTAGAACCGCCCTCACCGGCGGTCCCGCGGACACAACAACAAACACCCCCGAGACTTCCCATGTCCAAAACCTACTTCGCCCCTCACGGCGGGCACCCGGCTCAGACCGAGCTGCTGACAGACCGTGCGATGTTCACCGAGTCCTACGCGGTTATCCCTAAAGGCGTGATGCGTGACATCGTCACCAGCCACCTGCCGTTCTGGGACAAGATGCGCATGTGGGTCATTGCCCGCCCGCTGTCCGGTTTCGCTGAAACCTTCTCCCAGTACATCGTCGAAGTTGCCCCGGAAGGCGGCAGCGAGCGTCCTGAGCTGGACAAGAACGCCGAAGCGGTACTGTTCGTCGTCGAAGGTGAAGTCGACATCACCCTGCAAGGCAAGCCGTACACCCTGAAACCGGGTGGCTACGCCTTCATCCCGCCGGCTGCCGAGTGGAGCCTGCGCAACAACAGCAACGCCAATGTCACCTTCCACTGGATCCGCAAGCACTACGAAACCGTAGAAGGCCTGCCGCACCCGGAAGCGTTCGTCACCAACGAACAGGACATCGCTCCAATTCCGATGCCGGGCACCGATGGCGCGTGGGTCACCACCCGTTTCGTCGACATGGCCGACATGCGCCACGACATGCACGTCAACATCGTGACCTTCCAGCCGGGCGGCACCATTCCGTTCGCTGAAACCCACGTCATGGAACACGGCCTGTACGTCCTGGAAGGTAAAGCGGTGTACCGCCTGAACCAGGATTGGGTCGAAGTGGAAGCCGGCGACTTCATGTGGTTGCGCGCCTTCTGCCCACAAGCCTGCTACTCCGGCGGCCCGGGCCCGTTCCGCTACCTGCTGTACAAGGATGTGAACCGCAACGTGCACCTGACGCTGAACCCCAAGCGTTAATGCTCGCGGCTTTCGCAGCCTGAACAGAAAAAGCCCGCCCTCCCCGGCGGGCTTTTTTGTGGGCCGTGACCCGTCCTGAATAAGGTTTACACCTTCTGACCTTATTTCAGGAGGGAGCAATGGATTCGGGGAAAAGGCGCAGCCAGCGCGATTACACGCAGGCTTTTAAATTGTCAGTGGTCGACCAGGTCGAAAAGGGCGAGTTGAGTTATAAAGAGGCTCAACGGCGCTATGGTATCCAGGGCCGGTCTACGGTGTTGGTGTGGCTACGCAAACATGGTCGGCAGGATTGGAGCCAGGGCGCGTCTATTCGAGTGCCGAGGAACAGGTCCATGACCGAGCCAACGCTACCGCTCACACCCGAGCAGCGGATCAAAGAGCTTGAAGAACAGCTTGCACTGAGTAATCAAAAGGCTCAGTTCTTTGAAGCTGTCGTGAATGTTCTGAAGAACGACTACGGTGTATCCGTCGCAAAAAAGCGACCCGGCAAGTCCTCGCGCAAGGGCAAGTCAAAGACCTGAGTATTAGCAGGGCTTGCCTGTTCATGGGTATTTCACGCCAGGCTTACTACAAGCGCAATCGAGCTTTTGATGCCAAGGCTAGCACCGCTCAAAAGGTCGTGGATTTCGTTCTGGAAAAGCGCCGGCGTCAGCCAAGGCTGGGAACACGCAAGCTGCACTATTTGCTGCATGCCGAAGCAGAAACGGCATTGCAGGTGGGGCGGGATCGTCTGTTTCACATCCTGCGAGAAGCGCGAGAACTGGTCCCTCGCAGGCGGGCCTACCACAAGACAACTCACAGCCATCATCGATTTCGCCGTCATCCCAACCTACTCAAGGCAGGCCCGCAGCAGATCGTCGCCAGTGGTCCTGAGCAAGTTTGGGTAGCGGACATAACCTATCTGCCGACCCAAGAAAGCGTTGCTTATCTGAGCCTAATCACTGACGCCTACTCGCGAAAAATAGTGGGGCATCATGTGCATGAGAGCTTGCATACAGAGTCGGTGCTCAAAGCACTGAAGAAGGCTGTAGGGGGAAGGAAAACCAAGCAATCCCTGGTTCATCACTCAGACCGAGGGGTGCAATATTGCTCCGAGCTTTATCAGCGTTTTCACGTCAAGCATGGGGTCACTTGCTCGATGACCGATGGCTATGACTGCTATCAGAACGCTATGGCGGAGCGAATAAACGGAATTTTGAAGACGGAATTTTTGCTGCATCGCCCCAAGAACTTGGCCGACGCGGTAAAAATAGTTGATGAATCGGTACTGATCTACAACGCGGAGCGGCCACATCTGGCCTTGAAATACAAAACGCCCGATGCGGTGCATCGGGCGTTTTGAGACTGAAACAGGTGTAAACCTATTTCAGGACTGGACACCGTGTCTCCTAGACGAACGCAAAACCTTGTGTGTGGCTTGTCGGGGCGCCGAACCGCAGCGAACGGCCGTAAAACCTGCCAACTCGCCCTACCTGACCGTACCCGACCTCAAACTCACTGCTGATCCAGCAACCGCCCCAGCACCGCCCCCAACTCCTTCACCATCGGCTCCGCCGTCGGCCGATGCACGATCACGATTTCATAGCTGTCCACCACCGGCAGCCCGTCGGCCACCCCGAGCACCCGATGATCACCGCTCACAGCACGCGGCGGCAGCAGGCTGATGCCCATGCCATCCGCCACCGCTGCCTGAATCCCACTGAGACTCGAACTGGTGAACGCAATCCGCCAACGCCGCCCCAGGCTCTCTACTGCGCTGATGATCTCGTCCCGGTACAGGCCACGGGGCGGAAACGTCACCAGTGGGATCGGGTCCAGTTGCAGCGCCGGGTTCTTCGCACTGTCGATCCAGGCCAGTTCTTCCGGCCAGCTCACCACCCCTTCCCGCCCATTGCGCCGCTGCTTCAGCAGTACCAGGTCCAGTTCGCCGTTCTCGTAGCTCTGGCTGATATCCCGGCACAGGCCACTGGTCACCTCCAGTTTCACCTGCGGGTGCTTGCGGTTGAACGCCGACAACGCATTGGTCGCCCGCCCGCCGACAAAATCCTCCGGCACCCCCAAGCGCACCGTCACCCCCACCGTCGCCCCCGCCAGCGCCTCCGCCATCTGATCGTTCAGCGCCAGCATATGCCGGGCGTAGCCGAGCAGCGTCTGACCGGCGTCGGTGGGCAGCACCTCACGGTTACCGCGCTCCAGTAGGCGGTGGCCGACCATATCCTCCAGGCGGCGGACCTTCTGGCTGATGGTGGATTGGGTCGAATGCAGACGGGAAGCGGCGGTGGTGAAACTGCCGCAGTCGGCGACCACCACGACCGCGCGGAGAAGGTCGAGGTCGAAGAGGGTTCTAGTGGGGTTTGGAATGGAGGGCATTGTGGTATTTGGAATGCGAATGAGGTGGAAAGGTTCTAACACGCACCAGGAGGTGGGGCAACGCGGGTTCGTGTCTATCGTCCACCGATGCAATCAGGGTGCAGCTTTCGACCAAGTAATTCGCGGATAAAACAAAGGGCAGTAACGGTCATCCAACCGCCCTGCCCTCTACTACCTCACGCGACTTGCGGACTCTGAAGAAACATCTCCCGCTCAATAGCGCGTCGCCTCATCATCTGCGTATCCGGCCGTCCGCGTACTTGAACCCATTTCCGGAACTCGTCAGCCGCCTGGTCGATCGCTCCGGCATTGACATGTCGAATCAGGATCGAACTGCGGATACGGATCGACCCATAGTCAAACACCAGTAACAGCAGCGCATCCCATTGGCCCTGGCTCACCGGGACCTGAAGCATGCCGGCCAACTGGGTCTCGTAGCGGCCAATCTCGTGCTCCAGCTTCGCCTCCGCCTCATCCTGGGTGATGGTCATGCCTTCATGGACATCGCCGTAGTGCGCGTAACCGATAAACCACAGGCCGGCGGCATCCTGACGAGCATTGAGGGTCAATCCGGTGCGGCGCTTGAGCAAATCCAGACCTGTCGAGGACAGTCGCATATTCAAATTCCTTGCAAAAAGTGAGGGAAATATTGCCCAAGACTACTTCACTCATCGCCGCCGTGATAGCACTAAGCCTTTACTCAGAAGCGGACTTTTACGCCCACATATCCGGTCCGACCGGGTGCGGGTTCGTAGTAGCGGCCGCCGCTGTCATTGATCCGCAAGTTGTCGTAGTAACGCCGGTCGGTCAGGTTATCCAGCCCGGCATAGGGCTCCACATTCTCCGCCCAGCCCTTGAGCTGGATGCCCGCCCGCAGGTTGACCACCGCGTAGCCACCAATCCGCGCGGTGTTGGCGCTGTCGGCGTACTGACGGTCGTAGACCGAGGTGTTGAGGCGCGCGTACCAGTTGTCGCGGCTGTAGCTCAGTTCACCAAACAGGCTCTGCACGGGAATACCCGGCAGGCGCTTGCCGTCGGCGCCGTCGAAGCTGCGATAGCTGTAGTCGTTGAGGCTGTAGGCGGTGCTCAGTTGCCAGTGATCGTCGGGCTGCCAGCGGGCGCTCAGTTCCAGGCCGTCGCGGCGAGTGGACCCGGCGTTGCGGTAGAAGGTGCGGCCATCGACGTAAGGCACCAGTTCGTCACGGGTGTCGATGCGGTAGACCACCGCCTCGTAGCGCCAGTGGGCGGTCTCGCCTTTGAAGCCGATTTCCTGATTGAGCGCTTCGGCGGGTTCCAGGCTGCTGTTGAAACCGCCGCCGCTCGGGTTGGCCATTTCGGCCACCGTCGGGGTCTCGAACGAGGTCGCAACGCGGGCGTAGACGGTGTGGTTCGGGTCCAGGCGATAGCTGAGGCCGGCGCTGTAGTTGAGGTCGCGCAGGGTGCGATCACCGGAGTCGTCGCCGTCACGCAGGAAGCGGTCGTCGACGCTCAGGCGCACGGCGTCATGCCGCAGGCCGAGGCTGAGCACCCAGTTTTCGGTCAGCTCGGTCTGGTTTTCCACGAACAGGCCGAGGCTGGTGGCTTCCTCTCGCTGGCGTGAGGTCAGTGCGCCCTTTTCACCGCCGATGATGTTGTTGTTGCGGTCGCGGTCGTCACGCAGGGATTCCATGTCGGCGCCGAAGGTCAGCTTGTGATTCAGGCCGAACCAGTTGGCGACATGGCTGTAATGCCCGCCTACCCCGCCGAACAGGCGCTCGTAGCTGGTCTGGCCATTGGCGGCCAGCGGCAGGCGGTTGGTGAAGTCGCGCTGACCGACGTAGCTGCGAAGCTGATAGGTGTCCTCGCCCACGGCCTCGCCATCCCACACCAGCGACAGCCGCTGTTGCCTGATGCGCTCATCGGAATCAAAGCTCAGGCTTTGCGGACGCGCCTGATTGCGATCCGCGCGAACCTGCGCAAGGGTCAGGCCGCCGGGATCTTCCGAACGGTTATCGAGCGCATGCATGGTCAAGGCCAGGCGCCCAGTGTCGCCCCACCAGCGCAGTTTGCCGGTGAGGTTGTTGGCTTCGCTGGTGGCGTGGTCGCGATAGCCGTCCATCTGCGTCGAACTGACGGCCAACAGACCGCCGAAATTGCCCTCGGTGCCGCTGGCCTCGATGCTCTGCCGGCGATAGCCGTAGCTGCCGAGGCTGAAATCGGCGGCGACGCCGGGATGATCGCCCGGCTCGCGGGTATTGATCGCCAGCACGCCGCCAGCGCCGTTGCCGTAGAGCACGGCGGCGGGGCCACGCAGCACTTCCATGCGTTCCACCAGGCCGATATCGAGGCCGTCGAGTTCGGTCTGGCCGTCGGGCATGGTCAGCGGCACGCCGTCCACCAGCACGCGGATGCCGCGCACGCCGAAGCTTGAACGCGAGCCGAAACCGCGGATCGCCGGGCGCAGGCCCTGGGCGGCGTTGTAGCGGCTTTGCACGACCACGCCCGGCACGCTGGAAAGCATGTTACCGAGGGTCAGCGCCTGGTCGCCGCGGCTGTCGGCGGCGTCGACGACACTGGCCGACAAGGCTGCCTGGGCCCAGTGGTCACCGGTGCGAGTGGCGGTGATTTCAACCGGTTCGACTTCAACGGAGGAGTCCGCCAAGGCTGCGGTGGTGGTCAGCAAGAGTGCGCCGAATGCTGCGCGACGATGTGCGGCCCGTTGCCGCTCGTTATTGTTCATGGGTCGTTCCACTGGGTCCCGCGAGGAAGTTTTCCAGGGTGCCGGCTCCGCGTTGGCACCTGGGCTGAACGCTTGTCAGGCTGGACCATACGAAAATTGATAGGCATATGGCTACTAAGCAGGAGTCAGAAGTACGGGGTACTAAGGTGGATCCGCCGAAAGTAGGAGATTGATCACAACGAGCCCGTGCAATGAAGGGCCGCACTGCGGCCCCCTCTGCATCAATAGAAATACGCCGCCCTGAACTGCAGCGAGTTATCGATCTTCACCCCTTCGCGCACGGTGGTGTCGTGCATCACCTGCCCCATCAACTGCAATTGCTTGCCGACCATGGTCGCCACAGTGAAGCCGACCGTGCCGTTGTTGCGGCTGGTGGCCAGGGTCTGGCCGTCGAGGGTTTCGCGCGCGCCCCAGTTGTGCCGGTAGCTGATGGCGGCATAGGTGTCCTGGGTGAAGTTGTAGCGCAGGTGGTTGTGCAGTTGCAGCAGGGTGTCCTTTTTCGCGTCGGTGGAGCGCTGATCGTCATAGAACTCGGCCTCGGCGATCACGTCCCAGCTGATCTTGTCGGTCAGGCCCTTGATGTAGCCCACCTGGAAGTCCACGGCCCAGCGGTTGTTGCTGAGGGCGAAGCCCTGGTTCTTGTCGCTGCCGGTAGGCGCGGTGAAAAACACCGACCAGCCCAGGTGCTCGTTGCGCTCCAGGTCGCCGATGGTCCACAGGGTGCCGCCGAAGGTGATGTCGCCCAGGCCCGAGGTTTTGCTGTGGCTGGCGCCGATGTCCTGCTGGCCGAAGGGGATGACGATCTGCGGGTCCCAGGTGTATCCGGTGCCGAAGAAATCGGTGAAGTGGATCAGACGCAGGACGCCGACGGTCATGTCCAGGTCGAGGTCGTCGGCGACTTTCTTGCCACCGGAGTAAACCTTGTCTCCACGCGGATTCTGCTGGTAGAGCACGACCACGTCGGTGCCTTTGGGCAGCGCGGTGTAGTCGCCCGGGTCAGGCTTGACGTCGGCCTGGGCGAACAGGGAAACGCCGAACAGAGCCAGGCCGGCCGTGAGGGTCGAGGGGCTGATGATCTTCATGGTGAACTCTCGTTGTTGTTTTTGTTGGCGTGAAGAGTCCCGGGCGGCCCCTTTTCAGGGGCCACCAAGGCGGGTTCGGTGACGGTAGGTTTACTGCGCGGCGCTGGCTTTCAGGTCGGCCTGCAGGTCATGGGTGCGCTTGACCAGGTACTGGCGGATCAACTCCATGTCCTCACGCTTGAGGATGTCGGAGAAGTTCGGCATGCCGCGCTGGATCAACGCACCGCTGACGAACGCCGGGAAGGCCGCGTGCTTGTCCTTGGTCAGGTAGCGCAGGTCCGGGACCACGCCGCCAGCGACGGCGTTGAGGCCATGGCAACCGGCGCACAGGCCGTTGAACATGTTGCGTGCCTGGACCAGTTGCTCGGGGGTCGCCGTCAGTTCCAGATCGACATTGGGGAATACCGGTGCCTGACGCGGCGGCGGCAACTCACCCTTCGCGCCGAGCTTGAAGGCGATGATCCGCGACTCCGACTGCACCTTGGCCTTGTTGGTCAGCGAGCCGGTCAGCAGCGGAAGAATCCCACCCCAGCCTACGGAAAACGCCACATATTGGTCGTTACCCACGGTGTAGGTAATCGGCCCGGCCATCACGCCGGAGTTGGCGCGGTGCTCCCAGAGCTTCTCGCCCTTGTCGGCACTGTAGGCCACCACCCGACCGTCTGCGGTGCCCTGGAATACCAGGTTGCCGCCCGTTGCCAGGGTGCCGCCATTGCCGGCGCTGGCATATTCCTGCTTCCAGGCCGGTGCTTGCTTCACCGGGTCCCAGGCGATCAGCTCGCCGGTCCAGGCATCGCGGATCTGCTTGAAGGTCTTGGGATCTTCCGGCAGATCAGGTACGTCCAGTCCGAAGTTGAGCACCGATTTGTTCGGGAAGAACATCGGCTCCTTCGCAGCCCTTAGCTCGGCCATGGTGTGCTGGGCCGGGATGTAGACGTAACCAGTGTTGGGGCTGTAGGACATCGGGTGCCAGTTATGCCCGCCAAGGAAGCTTGGCTGCACGACTTTTGGCTCCTTGGAGTAGTCCGCAGCGCCAGTCAGCACCGGGCGACCGGTCTTCAGGTCGATCTCGCTGGCCCAGTTCACCGGCACATAGTTCTTCGCCGAGATCAGCTTGCCGTTGGTGCGGTCCAGCACATAGAAGAAGCCGTTCTTCGGCGCCTGCATCAGCACTTTGCGGACCTGGCCGTCGACCTTGATGTCGGCGAGGATCATGTGCTGGGTCGCGGTGTAGTCCCAGCGGTCCTGCGGGGTGACCTGGTAGTGCCAGACGTATTCGCCGGTGTCCGGGCGCAAGGCCAGAATCGAGGAGACGAACAGGTTGTCGCCCTTGCCCTGGCTGCGGAACTGGTAGTTCCACGGCGAGCCGTTGCCGGTGCCGATGTACAGCAGATCAAGGTCCGCGTCGTAGGCCATGGAGTCCCAGGCCGTGCCGCCACCGCCCCACTTCACCCAGTCGTCACCGGTCCAGGTCTTGAGGGCCATGGCCATGGCCGGGTTTTCCGGCGGCAGCTTGGGATCGCCCGGCACGGTGTAGAAGCGCCAGGCTTCCTTGCCGGTCTCGGTATCGTAGGCCGTGACATAACCGCGTACGCCGAACTCAGCGCCGCCGTTGCCGATCAGCACCTTGCCTTTGACGATGCGCGGAGCGCCGGTGATGGAATAACTCTTGGAGCGGTCGAGGATGGTGTCCACCGACCAGACTTCCTTGCCGCTGGCTGCATCGAGAGCGATCAACCGACCGTCGAAGCTGCCGACGTAAACCTTGCCGTTCCACACCGCAACACCGCGGTTGACCGGTCCGCAGCAGCCCTGGCTGAGGTTTTCGGGCGGGACTTTCGGGTCGTATTTCCACAGCATTTCGCCGGTGGCCGCATTCATCGCATAAACGATGCTGAAGGCGCCGGTGGTGTACATCACCCCGTCGACCACCAGTGGCGTGGCTTCAGTGCCGCTATCGATATCCAGACGCGTGGTCCAGGCCATGCCGAGCTGACTGACGTTCTTGTCGTTGACGGCATTGAGCGGGCTGTAGCGTTGCTCGTCGTAAGTACGACCGTGGCTCATCCAGTTGCCGGGTTCGAGATTGGCGTTTGTCAGGCGTTTCGCATCGACCTGGGCAGGGTGCGTGCTGTCCACAGCCGAGGCATGCAAGGAGGACAGCAATAACGGGAGACCCGCCAGCAGAAAGAGGGTTTTCATGTGTTTCGGACTCCAGCGACGCATTATTGTTTTTATGAACCCGCGAGGCAGGCCGCCCCCGCGGGTCACGCAATAGCAGAGCTTGCGCTATGTAGGAGTATTAGAAGTTTTGCGGGAGGGCTGCGCTTGACTGTGACCGCCAATCCAGTTGGCATTTTCTGCCAGTAACGACGGGCTCACTCCTGAAAGGCATGGGCCCGGTAATCGCGGGGCGAAACATCGAACTGACGCTTGAACGCCCGGCTGAAATGGGCCACATCGACAAAGCCCCACTTGAAGGCGATCTGCGTAATCGACTGGCTGCGCAAGGGATGACTGCACAGGTCATGGGCCACTTTGCTCAAGCGCGTGCGAAGGATATAGCGCGACACACTTTCACCGTGCTCTTCGAACAACCGGTAAAGGCTGCGCACCGAGGTGTGCAACTGATCGGCAAGATAGGCCGGCCCGAGGTCGATATCCTGCAGCGACTCATCCACCAGTCTCAGCGCGGTGGAAAACAGGCTATTGCTCTGCAGCAGATGCTCCTGCCCTTCTGCCTGGCCCGACATCGCCGGCAACACCAGACTCACCAGCGCACTCTGGATCGCCTGGCCATCCTCGCCATTGGCGGCGCCGTCGCCGAGCATGCCGATCGACTGCACCAGCGAGCGCACCATGCGACTGGAGACATTATTTCGTGAGAGTTTTCCGAAGAGGTTATCGCCCTTGAACTGGCGAGTGACGATATCCCGGGAGAGATGTACCGAGACATTCTCCACCAGCCCCAGCGGCTCGATCTCGAACAACCGCGCCGAGTCCACCAGCGCGATGTCCTCCGGGCCCAGTTCCACTTCCATACCGGCCTGGCGGATCCGCTGGCGGCCGCTGCGTTGGTAGATGAGGAAGCAATGACTGTCATCGCTGTCGACGCCGATCAGCTCGCGGCTGATCAACCGGGCATTGGTGCGAATGTGCGCAGTATCCAGTGCGCCAATGGTCTGGCTGTGGATTTCGCCGATGAAGTGACGGGTGAGACTGGAAGGCAGGGTACTGAAATTGCCGCAGATGCTACGCAAGGAGTGGCACCAGCGTTCGAATCCAATCTGCTCGCTCGATGGCAGGAACATGGTGCCTCCGGTGGGTTATTTTTTTATTAACATATTATCTAAATTACAGGAGGGCAAGCTGAAGGTGCGCAAACGGGTGATTCGGGAGACAGGCTCATTCATAAAAGCCTACGCGTCAACTCGGGATTATCCTGGCGAGCGTTTCCCATAGCCTTGTTTCGCTGTGTTTCGTGAGCAATCATGGCCGCATTTCTCTCTCGGCAAGACTGAATTATGGAAGAGGCACTGAAAAAACTGCGGGAGTTCCGTGATGCACGGGACTGGAAGAAATTCCACAACCCCAAGGACCTGGCGCTGGCCTTGAGCATCGAGTCGAGCGAGTTGCTGGAGGTTTTCCTGTGGAAGTCCGCTGAAGAAGCGAACGTCGAGAAGGTCAAGGAAGAGCTGGCCGATGTGTTTGCCTACGCCTTGCTGCTGGCAGACGCCTATGACCTGGACGTGCAGCAGATCATCCTGGACAAGATCAAACTGAATGACAGCAAGTACCCAGTAAGCAAGGCCAAAGGAACTGCCAAGAAGTACACGGAGCTATGAGTACAAAACACCTTGTTGAAGTAAACCGCTATACCTTCTCTCGAAAAGCCCTGGACCAGGACATCCGCGGCAACGCTTACGCGGCCGGCTACTGGCCGCTGGTCTACATCCTCAGCGACGAAGCCAGAAAGCAGGCGTATATCGGTGAAACCACCGATACGCTCACGCGGATGAATGCTCACCTGAAGCACGACGAGAAGAACCTGCTTCGCTCGGTTCATCTGATCAGCAGTGACCGTTTCAACAAGTCGGCGACCCTCGACATTGAATCCACGCTGATCAAATACATCGCCGCAGACGGTAAGTACTCGCTGCTCAACAGCAACCTGGGTCTGGTGGATCACAACTACTACCAGCGAAACGAGCTGTACACCGAGATCTTCAAGGAGACCTGGAACAAGCTGCGTGGCGACGGCCTGGTGCAACACTCCCTGGAGTCCATCGACAACTCGGACTTGTTCAAGTACTCGCCCTACAAATCACTTTCGTCCGATCAACGCCAAGGGCTGCTCGGCATTCTTCATGCCCTGCTGGATGAAAACACCAGGACCCTGATTATTCAAGGCGGCGCGGGAACCGGAAAATCCATCCTGGCGATTTTCCTGTTCAAGCTGCTTCAATCCGATGTCGACAGGCTGAATCTTCATGATTTCGATGCTGAAGAGGCCGAATTACGTGATCTGCTAGTGCGTCTGAAGCTGCGCTTTGGAAAGCCGAAAATGGCGCTGGTCGTACCCATGGCGTCGTTCAGACAGACCTTGAAGAAAGCCTTCAAGAACGTTGCCGGCCTTGATCCCAAGATGGTCATTGGCCCGTCTGAGCTGGCCAATCAGGCCTACGACATTGTCCTTGTGGATGAGTCCCACCGCCTGCGCAAACGGGTCAATCTGGGTTCGTACTTCGGTGCATTCGACAAAGCGTCCGAAGCACTGGGATTCGATAAGCACACCTGCAGCGAAGTGGACTGGGTTTGCAAGCAAGCCGGCAAAGCCATCTTCTTCTACGACGAAAGCCAGTCAGTCAAACCGTCGGATGCCAACGCTGAAGACTTCGCCCAGTTGAAAGCGCTTGGCACGACGCAAGTTCAGAAACTGGTATCGCAGTTCCGCGTTCGCGCGGGGAACCCATATGTAACGTTTCTGAATGGCCTGCTGAACGTCGATCTGCCAGCGGGGAACCTGTTCTCTCCGAAGAACTACGAACTGGTCTTGTTCGATAGCATCGCCGAGATGATCCGGGTTACCCAGGACAGAAACCGTCAGTTCGGTCTCTCCCGACTGATCGCTGGCTACTCCTGGCCGTGGGCGTCGAAGAAAGACAGCAACGCGTTCGATATCGAAATCGAAGGCATCCAGTTGCGCTGGAATAGCAAAAATACCGACTGGATCAACGCCAAGAACTCCGAAATGGAGGTGGGTTGCATCCACACGACCCAAGGCTATGACCTGAACTACGCAGCAATCATTTTCGGAAACGAGATCGGCTTCGACAAAGAACGCGGCGAAATCACCATCGATGCGAAACAGTACTTCGACAAGAACGGAAAGAACGGCATCAAGCACCCTGCCGCGCTGAAGAAATACATCCTCAATATCTATAAAACCATCATGCTCCGCGGCATCAGGGGCACGTTCGTTTACGCATGCAACAAGGACCTGCGCGACTACCTGGAACAACATGTCCCGGCCCACCAGCCGATCCAACGGGTCAAGAAACCAGAGACGCTGGTTCCTTATGTAAACGCCGTGCCTTTATACAATCTGCACGCCGCCGCTGGAGGTTTCAGCGAGGCTCAAGAGGCCGAGCCAGAGAAATGGATTGAGGTTGTTGAAGAACCCGGGCTAGACGACAGCTATTTCGCCTGCACGGTCGTTGGCGAGTCCATGAACACCATCATTGCGGACGGAGCCACCTGCCTGTTTCGCCTGGAGAGTGGCGGAAGCCGCAATGGCAAGATCGTCCTGGTGGAGCAGCAAGATGAAGCCGGTGGCGCTCACTACACCGTCAAGGAGTACCAGAGCGTCAAGGCAGAGGATGAAAGTGGCTGGCGCCACACCAGGATCTTGCTGATCCCAAGGTCCTACGACACGACGTTCGAAACAATCGAGTTGAAGGATGATCTGCTGTCGAGCTACAAGGTCGTCGGAGAGTTCGTCAGGGTTCTTGGCTAACGCTGAAACGGCTCAGGCTCACAAAGTCTCTGAAAACAAAAAGGCCAGTTCGATAAGAACTGGCCTTTTTATTGAGGTATTTTGGTCGGGACGGAGTGATTCGAACACTCGACCCCTTGCACCCCATGCAAGTGCGCTACCGGGCTGCGCTACGCCCCGACGATGCTCTCGATATTGCTGAGAACGTTGAAGAATCTACCTTAAGCTTTTGAATTTTGGAAGGATTATTTTTCACAACACCTTCCGCATTCAACTCAGGATTACTTCTTCAGAACCACCAGTACATCTTCCAGCTCGGCAATCATCTGCCGGATCAGTTGTTTGTACTGGGTGGTGTCGTCCTTGGCCTCATCACTGGACAGCCGCAAACGCGCACCGCCGATGGTGAAGCCCTGGTCGTACAGCAAGGCGCGGATCTGACGGATCATCAGCACATCCTGGCGCTGATAATAGCGACGGTTTCCACGGCGCTTGACCGGGTTGAGCTGAGGAAACTCCTGCTCCCAGTAACGCAGCACGTGCGGTTTTACCGCACAAAGCTCACTCACTTCACCAATGGTGAAGTAGCGTTTTCCCGGGATAGGCGGGAGTTCGTCGTTATGGCTTGGTTCCAGCATAAGCCTCAACCCGGGCCTTCAGTTTCTGCCCTGGACGAAAGGTGACGACGCGACGTGCAGTGATCGGGATTTCTTCACCCGTTTTCGGGTTGCGTCCCGGACGCTGGCGCTTGTCGCGCAGGTCGAAATTGCCGAAACCGGACAATTTGACCTGCTCGTTGTCTTCAAGAGCGTGCCTGATTTCCTCAAAGAACAGCTCGACCAATTCCTTGGCCTCTCGCTTGTTCAGGCCCAGCTCCTCGTACAGCCGTTCTGCCATCTCAGCTTTCGTCAGAGCACCCATCCGCTATTTCCTTAACGTGGTGTTCAACCTTTGTTCGAGCGAGGTGAGGATATTCTGGGTAGTGGCATTCACCTCATCGTCGTTAAGAGTGCGCGATGGATGCTGCCAGGTCAAGCCGACGGCCAGGCTTTTTCTATCAGGATCAATACCTTTACCCTGATAGACATCAAACAGCCTGAGGTCCGTGAGCCACTCGCCTGCGTTATCACGGATAACTTCCAGGACGGCATTCGACGCCACATCACGACCAGCCACCAGGGCCAGGTCACGACGCACTTCCGGGAACTTGGACAGTTCGTGGAATTTCGGCAGGCGCCCTTCCACTACTTCATCCAGCACCAGCTCGAAGACGTAGACAGTACGGTCCAGGCCAAGGGTCTTGACCAGCTCAGGATGCAGCGCACCCAGAGAACCCACTTCATGACCATTGCGCTCGATGCGTGCGGTCTGGCCAGGATGCAGCGCAGGATGCTTGCCGGCAACGAAGGTGAAGTCACCCAGCGAACCCGACGAGCTCAGCAGCGCTACCACATCCGCTTTCACGTCGAAGAAATCGATGCCGTCGCGACCATTTGCCCAACCTTCCGGCAGGCGACTACCGCACACCACACCTGCCAGCATCGGCTGCTGTTGCAGACCGTCGAGCTGACCAACGAAACGCAGACCGCTCTCGAACAGACGCACGCGATCCTGCTGGCGGTTCAGGTTGTGCTGCAGCGCCTTGACCAGACCCGGCCACAAGGAAGCACGCATGGCCGCCATGTCGTTGGAGATCGGGTTGGCCAGCAGCAGCGGCTCGACGCCAGGGCTGAACAGTTCGAACAGTTTCGGATCGATGAAGCTATAGGTGATCGCTTCTTGATAGCCACGGGCAACCAACAGACGGCGCAAGATCGGCAGCTCGCTGCGAGACTCCGCGCGAGCCTGCGGAGCAAGACGCGCTTGCGGGTAACGAACCGGCAGGCGGTTGTAACCGTACAGACGACCCAGCTCTTCGATCAGATCGACTTCCAGGCTGATATCAAAGCGGTGACTTGGCACTTCGACCTGCCACTGCCCTTCTCCGGCGGTGGTTTTCAGGCCCAGCGCGTTGAGCAGTTGCTCAACTTCAGCATCAGGCATTTCCATGCCCAGCATCTGGGTCACGCGCTCGGCACGCAGAGTGATCGGCGCGATCTGCGGCAGGTGCTGTTCGCTCAGTGCCTCGATGACCGGGCCGGCTTCACCACCGACGATTTCAAGCAGCAGGCCAGTCGCACGCTCCATGGCTTCGCGAGCCAGTTGCGAGTCAACGCCGCGCTCGTAACGGTGCGAGGCATCGGTGTGCAGACCGTAGGAACGAGCCTTGCCAGCAACCGAAATCGGCTCGAAGAACGCACTTTCCAGGAAAATGTCACGCGTTGTAGCGGACACGCCGCTGTGCTCGCCACCCATCACACCTGCGATGGCCAGGGCACGGCTGTGGTCTGCGATGACCAGGGTGTCGGCACGCAAGGTGACTTCCTGACCATCCAGCAGAACCAGCTTCTCGCCCTCTTCAGCCATGCGCACGCGAATGCCGCCGTTGATTTCGGCGAGATCGAAGGCGTGCAGCGGCTGACCCAGCTCGAGCATCACGTAGTTGGTGATGTCGACAGCAGCGTCGATGCTGCGAACGTCGGCGCGACGCAGGCGCTCAACCATCCACAGCGGGGTCGGACGCGACAGGTCGACGTTGCGAATCACTCGCCCCAGGTAACGCGGGCAAGCGGCTGGCGCCAGTACCTCGACCGGACGGACTTCATCATGGACCGCCGCCACAACAGGAACGACCGGACGAGTGACCGGAGCGGCATACAGCGCGCCAACTTCACGTGCCAGACCCGCCAGGGAAAGACAATCGCCGCGGTTCGGGGTCAGGTCGACCTCGATGCTGGCGTCATCCAGGTCCAGGTATTCACGAATGTCCTGACCAACCGGAGCGTCAGCCGCCAGTTCCAGCAGACCGTCATTGTCGTCGCTGATCTGCAGTTCGGAGGCCGAGCACAGCATGCCGTTGGACTCGACGCCGCGCAGCTTGGCCTTCTTGATCTTGAAGTCGCCAGGCAGTTCGGCACCGATCATGGCGAACGGGATTTTCAGGCCTGGGCGCACGTTTGGCGCGCCGCACACGACCTGGAAGGTTTCACTGCCGTTGCTCACCTGGCAAACGCGCAGCTTGTCGGCATCCGGGTGCTGCTCGGTGCTCAGCACCTCGCCCACCACGATACCGCTGAATTGGCCAGCGGCCGGAGTCACGCTGTCGACCTCAAGTCCAGCCATCGACAGGCGAGCTACCAGCTCGTCACGGGAAACCTGCGGGTTGACCCAACCGCGCAGCCATTTTTCACTGAATTTCATCCTGCTCTCCTGAAAGATTCGTTACGGGTGCGCGACCTAGCGAAATTGCGCAAGGAACCGCAAGTCGTTGTCGAAGAACAGGCGCAAATCGTTGACGCCGTAACGCAGCATGGCCAGGCGCTCGGCGCCCATGCCGAAGGCGAAGCCCGAGAACTCTTCGGGGTCGATGCCAGACATGCGCAGCACGTTCGGGTGAACCATGCCGCAACCCATGACTTCCAGCCAGCCCGTCTGCTTGCAGACGCGGCAGCCTTTGCCACTGCACATCACGCACTGGATATCGACTTCAGCCGAAGGCTCGGTGAAGGGGAAGAACGAAGGACGGAAACGTACCGCCAGTTCTTTTTCGAAGAACACCCGCAGGAACTCTTCGATGGTGCCTTTGAGATCGGCGAAATTGATGTCGCGATCGACCAGCAGGCCTTCGACCTGGTGGAACATCGGCGAGTGAGTCAGGTCCGAGTCGCAACGATAGACGCGGCCCGGGCAGACGATACGAATAGGTGGCTGCGAGGACTCCATCGTCCGCACCTGCACCGGCGAGGTGTGGGTACGCAGCAGCATGTTCGCATTGAAATAGAAGGTGTCATGCATTGCCCGCGCCGGGTGATGGCCGGGAATGTTGAGCGCCTCGAAGTTGTGATAGTCGTCTTCGACCTCAGGGCCTTCGGCGATGCCGTAGCCGATATGGGTGAAGAACTGCTCGATGCGCTCGAGGGTACGGGTGATCGGGTGCAAACCACCGGAGGTCTGGCCACGGCCCGGCAAGGTCACGTCAATGCACTCAGCCGCCAGGCGAGCGCTGAGCTCGGCCTCTTCGAAGGCGGTCTTGCGCGCATTGAGCACTTCGGTAACGCGTTCCTTGGCATCGTTGATCAGGGCGCCGACTTTCGGACGCTCTTCAGCAGGCAGGTTGCCCAGGGTCTTCATCACCTGGGTCAGCTCGCCTTTCTTGCCAAGGAATTGAACCCGGATCTGCTCCAGGGCATTGATGTCTTCGGCGCGCTCCACAGCCTCCAGGGCTTGAGAGACCAGCGCATCCAGGTTTTCCATGTACAGACTCCAGATACGAAATAGGGGAAGAGCTTACAGGCTCTTCCCCTATTTATGACGTTTAACATTCGCCGCCGGATTCAGCGGCGAATGATTGTCGTGGGTACTTAAGCCAGAACGGCTTTAGCTTTCTCGACAATCGCAGCAAACGCCGCTTTTTCGTTCACTGCCAGATCAGCCAGAACCTTACGGTCGATCTCGATGGACGCCTTTTTCAGACCGGCGATCAGACGGCTGTAGGACAGACCGTTGATACGAGCACCAGCGTTGATACGGGCGATCCACAGAGCGCGGAACTGACGTTTTTTCTGACGACGGTCGCGGTAGGCGTATTGGCCTGCCTTGATGACCGCTTGCTTGGCAACACGGAATACGCGCGAGCGTGCACCGTAGTAACCTTTAGCCAGTTTCAGAATTTTCTTGTGACGCTTACGAGCGATGACGCCACGCTTTACACGAGCCATGAGTAACTTCCTCTATCTTTGACCGAAATTAACGTACGCGCAGCATGCGCTCGACTTTTGCAACGTCCGACGGGTGCAGCAAGCTGCTACCACGCAGTTGACGTTTACGCTTGGTCGACATTTTGGTCAGGATGTGGCTCTTGAAAGCGTGCTTGTGCTTGAAGCCGGAAGCAGTTTTCAGGAAACGCTTCGCGGCACCGCTTTTGGTTTTCATTTTTGGCATGTTCGGATACTCCGCATTCAGTGGATAAACATAACCGCAAGGCCTGCCGTGCCCTGGTGGTTATTTCTTTTTCTTGGGGGCGATGACCATCATAAGTTGGCGTCCTTCCATCTTCGGATGCTGCTCAACGGTACCGTATTCGGCAAGGTCAACCTCGACCCGCTTCAACAGTTCCATGCCCAGCTCCTGGTGAGCCATCTCACGACCACGAAATCTCAAGGAAATCTTGGCCTTGTCCCCATCACTAAGGAAACGTACCAGGTTGCGTAGTTTTACCTGGTAATCCCCTTCTTCCGTCCCTGGACGAAACTTGATTTCTTTAATCTGGATCTGCTTCTGGTTTTTCTTGGCCTCGTTGGCTTGCTTCTTCTTCTCGAAGAGGTGCTTGCCGTAGTCCATGACCTTGCAGACGGGCGGTACCGCGTCTGCAGAAATTTCTACCAGATCCAGCTTCGCTTCTTCAGCGATACGAAGCGCTTCATCAATCGAGACGATGCCAATCTGCTCGCCGTCAGCACCAATTAACCGAACCTCGCGTGCCGAGATATTCTCGTTGATCGGGGCCTTCGGTGCAGTTCGTTTATCCTGTCTCATTTCACGCTTAATAGTAATTACTCCGAATCTTGGCGACCACGCCGGGAAACCGCTTGCGCAAGCAAGTCCGCGAACTGTGCGACGGGCATCGAGCCCAGGTCAGCACCTTCACGGGTACGCACAGCGACAGTTTGCGTTTCGACTTCCCGATCTCCGATAACCAAGAGATAGGGAACCTTGAGCAAGGTATGCTCGCGGATTTTAAAGCCGATCTTCTCATTTCTCAAGTCAGACTTGGCACGGAATCCGCTTTCAGTGAGGGTTTTTTCCACTTTTTGAGCGAATTCGGCCTGCTTGTCGGTGATGTTCATGATCACCGCCTGGGTTGGCGCGAGCCAAGCCGGGAATGCACCTTCATAGTGCTCGATGAGAATACCGACGAAGCGCTCGAACGAACCGAGAATGGCGCGGTGCAGCATGACTGGATGTTTGCGACCGTTGTCTTCGGAAACGTACTCCGCGCCCAGACGGATCGGCAGGTTGAAGTCCAGTTGCAGCGTACCGCACTGCCAGACACGACCCAGGCAGTCCTTGAGCGAGAATTCGATCTTCGGACCGTAGAAAGCACCTTCGCCCGGCTGCAGATCAAACGGCAGACCAGCATTGTCCAGCGCAGCGGCCAGCGCAGCCTCGGCACGATCCCACAGCTCGTCGGAGCCAACACGTTTTTCCGGACGAGTGGACAGCTTGAGCTGGATATCCTGGAAGCCGAAGTCGGAGTAGACGTCCATCGTCAGCTTGATGAATGCTGCCGATTCGGTCTGCATCTGCTCTTCGGTGCAGAAAATATGCGCGTCATCCTGGGTAAAGCCACGCACACGCATAATGCCGTGCAGTGCACCCGAGGGCTCGTTACGGTGGCAAGCACCGAATTCGGCCAGGCGCAGCGGCAGCTCACGGTAGCTTTTCAGCCCCTGGTTGAACACCTGCACGTGGCACGGGCAGTTCATCGGCTTGACCGCGTAATCACGGTTTTCCGACTGAGTGGTGAACATGTTGTCGGCGTAGTTGGCCCAGTGACCGGACTTTTCCCACAGGCTGCGATCAACCACTTGCGGCGTCTTGATCTCCAGGTAGCCGTTTTCACGCTGGATCTGGCGCATGTACTGCTCCAGAACCTGGTACAGGGTCCAGCCGTTCGGGTGCCAGAACACCATGCCCGGCGCTTCTTCCTGGAGATGGAACAAGCCGAGGCGCTTGCCGATCTTGCGGTGATCGCGCTTTTCGGCTTCTTCAATACGCTGGATGTACGCCGCCAGCTGCTTCTTGTCCGCCCAGGCAGTGCCATAGACGCGCTGCAGCTGTTCGTTCTTGGCATCACCGCGCCAGTAGGCGCCAGACAGCTTGGTCAGCTTGAACGACTTGAGGAAACGGGTATTCGGCACGTGCGGGCCACGGCACATGTCGACGTATTCTTCGTGGTAGTACAGGCCCATGGCCTGTTCATTCGGCATGTCCTCGACCAGGCGCAGCTTGTAGTCTTCGCCGCGAGCCTTGAACACTTCGATCACCTCGGCACGCGGGGTGACCTTCTTGATGACGTCGTAGTCGGTGTCGATCAACTGCTGCATACGCTGTTCGATCGCCGCCATATCTTCAGGCGTGAAAGGACGCTCGTAGGCAATGTCGTAATAGAAGCCTTCGTCGATGACCGGACCGATCACCATTTTTGCCGTCGGGTACAACTGCTTGACCGCATGGCCGACCAGGTGGGCGCACGAGTGGCGAATGATTTCCAGCCCCTCTTCGTCCTTGGGCGTAATGATTTGCAGACGGGCATCGTGTTCGATCAGGTCGCACGCGTCGACCAGCTTGCCGTCGACCTTGCCGGCCACAGTAGCCTTGGCCAGACCGGCACCAATGGATGCGGCGACCTCAGCGACGGTAACCGCCTTGTCGAACGTACGTTGACTGCCATCGGGAAGAGTAATTACGGGCATGGCGCCTCCTCTCCTAGTGGTGACCCCTACCAAAGGTCACGTGGGTTGGGATGAGCCAGTACGCGATTCGCCCCTGTCTTTCCTGACGGAAAGCCTGCCTCACAGTGGCAGAAGTCGGATGCCTGCCAGGGGAACGAACCAGAGTGACTGGAACAGAAATAAATGCGGGGCAAGCGTTCAGCTATCCCGCGCCCGGCATGCTAGCACAAGCATCGGCGCAGACGACGGACTGGACAGCCAACAAGCGGAAATATTTGGAAAAAGCCCCCTGGAGTGAACTCCTGCGGATTTTTTCCGCTCAGAGTGACTGAAGCGACCTACTCTTCATGAGACCCGATTACCAAGGAGTGCCTGGTTATGCGATTTCAGACTCTTCTGGCCCTGGCTGCCGCCGGAGCCATGATGCTACCTGTGGGGGCCAATGCCGGTCCGTGGCCCGCAGGCAAAAAAGGCGAGTACATGGACCAATGTGTACAAGTCGCCACAGGGCAGGGAGTTAAAGCCGACGAGGCGGATAAGCACTGCAAATGTGGCGCAAATGCCATCGAGAAGAACTTTACCACCGAGGAAATCCAGCAACTGGACAGCAAGACTGGCGTGGACGCTCAATTGGTCAGCCGCGCCCAAAACGCCGTGAAAACGGCATGCGCGTCGAAGTAATGAGGCCGATTCTTTCAAATATTTGCGCCAGATCAGCATTAGCTGAAGCTAAAAGTCACCACACGCTGAGAATTAGACTATGATGTCGGGGTGCACCCTGTGGCTCTCGGCGACACCGCACTACTGAAAAAAATCAAGATTCCTGGAGATACACCCATGTCCAATCGCCAAACCGGCACTGTCAAATGGTTCAACGATGAAAAAGGCTTCGGCTTCATCACTCCACAAGGTGGCGGCGACGACTTGTTCGTACACTTCAAGGCCATCGAAAGCGACGGCTTCAAGTCGCTGAAAGAAGGTCAGACCGTATCCTTCGTAGCCGAAAAAGGCCAGAAGGGCATGCAGGCTGCACAGGTTCGCCCAGAGTAATAACTCTGCCGAATTGAAAAACCCGTCGCTTGCGACGGGTTTTTTGTGTCCGCAATTCGGGATCAGCCGCAATTGACGCGAGCAATCACCCCTTTTTCATCAGCATGAAGGTTCAAGCGCTCGGAGCGGTACTCAAGCGTCACGGCATCGTCCGGCTTGAGCACGCGGGCCAACTGCGCGCCGCTCGCTTTGCGCGCCTGCTCCAGCAGTTCGGCAGAAGCCGGCTTGCCCACGGCAAATGCTGCGCCACTGGCCTCACAACGACCGTCCAGATTAGGTGCAGCAGCAACTTCAGGCGCTTTCGACGCAGTGCCACCACTGCTGCAACCGACCAGAATGACGGCAGCCAGCAGGCTCACCAATGATGCACGCATGGGGAACATGAATCCTCCTTAGGGATACGGGAATGCTGCCAGATCCGACAGCACTTGATGCCAGTTGTTGCAAAGCGGGTCAGTCTGCCTGACTCGTTCTTGAAGGGGAAATGCCAATAGTGTCCGGATTTTGCGCCACGACGACTCTCAGTACAGGTCGATGTAGTCGGTTGAGGCCTTAGGCCAGTTGTCCTGCAGCACCTTGAATACCTGCCGAACCCAACGCTCATCCTCCGCAGCCATACTCCCTACGCAACCCGATCCGGCTGACCAGGTTTCCAGGCGAAACAGCAGACCATCAAGTTGCGCGCCACCCACCACATTGGAGAGCCAGGCATGCCCCGCACGATCGACCCGCAGTTGATTGTGGATCGCGCCGTTGCCACTGGCGATCAATTGGCGCACCTGCTCCAGAGTGAACTGGTTCGGGTCGTTCAGGTCGATCTGCATAGTGCTTTCCTGCCAGCGAAAATACCGTTAGTTTGCCACGCCGCCATCGTTATGCCTAAGTCGCAGAGCCGCGCGCGAGCGGACATGATTAACTGAAGGCTTGCGACCATACCTTGCCGAAACGCCAGTGGCCCAGCGTTTCCCCCCTCAACAGTACGGGCCGTTTCGAGAACTCCATGACCAGCCACAGCATCGATGCCGACATCAAGGTGAAATGGCCCGAAGGCCAGAGCGCCTACAGCCCGGGCACAGCGGAAGAATTGACCCTCATTGCACTCGACCTGCTGGTCAAGGAAATGGGCAGCGACGCCGCCCGCGGGTTCGTCGACCAAGTATTCGAACGCTACCGGCATGACACCGCTGCCGGGCATCCGTAACCCAGGTTACAAATTCCCGACCTCAGCCAGCGAAGGAATCGACGGCTGCGCGCCGGGACGAGTGACAGAAATCGCTGCGGCCCGCTGACCGAAGACAATCGCCTCGCGCTCGCTCCGCCCCTGCGCCAATGCCGCGGCAAAACCACCAACGAAGGTATCCCCCGCCGCGGTGGTATCCACCGCCGCCACGACCGGGGCGGGAAAATGCTCACTGCCCTCCCCGCTGACGAGCAGCGCACCCTGCGCGCCAAGAGTGATGATGACCTTGCCCGCGCCGAGCGCGATAAGGTGATCGGCCGCCGCTTGTGCCGACGGCAAGTCGTCCACCGGCAAGCCGGTCAACGCCGACGCCTCGCTTTCATTCGGAATCAGGTAGTCGATAGTGGCGAACCACTCCACCGGCAAAGGGCCTTTGACCGGAGCCGGGTTGAGAATCACCGTCTTCCCCAATGCCCGCCCACGCCCCAGCACATACTCAACCGTCTGCGGCGGGACCTCCATCTGGCAAACAATCACCTCAGCGTCGCGTAATAAAGCCTCGAAACGCTGGACCGACGCCGGCAGCAGCCGACCATTGCCCCCTGCGATAACGACAATTGTGTTCTGGCTAGCCGCATCCACCATGATCAGGGCAACACCACTGGACACACCGGCCGCCACCTCCACCGCCAGACAGTCAATGCCCTCCGCTAGCAACGCACCGCGCAACTGCTGGCCATAGGCATCGTCGCCAACACAACCGACCATCGCCACCGACGCGCCCAGCCGCGCCGCCGCTACCGCCTGATTGGCGCCCTTGCCGCCCGGCACCGTCTCGAACGACTCCCCCGCCAGCGTCTCGCCCGCTCGCGGCAGGCGCTCCGCACGCGTGACCAGATCCATGTTGAGACTTCCGACCACTACGACCTTCGCGTGCATGACAAGCCCTCAACCACTGAACAAGTCCGGACTCGGCCCGGTCGACTCGCGCAGAACGATTTTCGGCGCAATGATGCGCTGCTCCAATGCCGCAGAACCCGACCCGACAATACGCCGCAGCAGTAACGCCGCAGCCATTTCCCCCAGCTCGCGAATGGACTGTCCGACAGTGGTCAGTGCCGGATACACGTACGGGCACATCTGGATATCGTCGAATCCAATCACCGACAGCTCACCGGGGACACTGATGCTGCGCTCCGCGGCTGCTCGCAGCACACCTATACCCATCAAGTCGTTAGCCGCGAAAATGGCAGTAGGCCGGTCCCGACTCAGCAATTGGGCCGCAGCCTCATACCCGCCAAGGCTGGTGAAGTCACCGTCCAGCACCCGCCCCTCACGCAGCCCTACACCCGCCTCCCGCAGGGCTCGACGAAAACCCGCAAGGCGCAATTTGGCGACGCTGGTATTGGCCGGACCGTTGATGCAGGCAATATCCACATGCCCCAGATCAAGCAGGTGACGGGTCGCCAGGTAAGCGCCCTGCTCATGATCGACTCGCACCAGGTCTGCATCCACGCCGTCCAGCGCGCGGTCAACGATCACCATTGGCGTGCGCACAGAGGCCAGGCTGTCGAGCAAGTCACGCTCCTCGCCCACTGAAGCGACGACCAGACCGTCGACGCGTTTTTCCAGCAAGACGCGCAGGTAGCTGCGCTGCTTTTGCGGGTTGTCATCGGAATTGCAGAGGATCACGCAGTAACCGTTACGCTCGCAGGCATCCTCAATGCCACGGGCAAGCTCGGCAAAATACGGGTTGACGCTATTGGGCACCAGCAGGCCGATGGTGGCCGTGCTCCGGGCCTTGAGTGAGCGCGCCACGGCGCTGGGCACGTAATCGAGCTCGGCGATCGCCGCTTCGACCTTCAGTCGAACAGGCTCGCTGACCGGCCGGGTCTTGTTCAGCACGTGGGACACGGTGGTGTAGGAAATGCCGGCCAGCGCCGCTACATCTTTAATGGTTGCCATGCTTTCAGTTCCGCCGGTCTGCACACCGGCTGCGATAAGTTGTGATTTTTATGAGATAGCAAACGTTTGCGATAGCCAACTATGCGAATGCAATGTGGCCTTGTCAAATTCGCCGAAACGCGTGAGGCAGGCACGAGAGTTTCGGAATTGTCGCTCAACCCGGTCGGAAAACCGAACAATTTGTTACAAGCGTTCGGCTTTCCGAAACTGAAGCCGAATTCCAACCCCGCAAAGAAGCCATCCGAAGGCCCGTTCCGCGAAGAACAGCCGACCCTCGAAAACCCTCTTGAATTTATTTTCACCACTGCGCAGCAAACATGGCGCGGCGCGGTCACATGCGCTCTTTAACTGACGATCTGTTGCGAAATGCCTTACAGTAAAATACTGTATGCGCATACAGCAAAAACAAGGGAAACACTTTCGTGGCCACCTCATCCTCAGCATCCATGTCTGTCAGCAGCTATGAGCAACTGGGCGTCCGGATCCAGAAAATCATCAACGCACCTACCGCGCAGCGCGCCAGGGCCGCACTGATCTTCCGCCTCGAACATGAATCGACCTCCGACTGGGAAACCCTGCTCGAAGAAATTGCCGAGAACGACAACGTTACCCTCGCCCACCGTGATGACGGCGGTGTGCAGTTGTTCTGGACTGTGCCGAAGGAAGACTGACCCGGATGAGATTCACTGTATTGGCAGCTACCTGCCTGTTGTTCAGTATCAGCGCCCAAGCCGACGCACCACGCACCTTTACCGAAGCCAAGAAAGTCGCCTGGCGCCTGTATGCGCCGCAGTCCACCGAGTTCTATTGCGGCTGCAAGTACACCGGCAACAAAGTCGACCTGGCCGGCTGTGGTTATGTACCGCGCAAGAACGCCAACCGGGCATCACGCATTGAATGGGAACATATCGTTCCGGCCTGGCAGATCGGCCATCAGCGCCAGTGCTGGCAGGATGGCGGACGCAAGAATTGCTCACGCAACGATACGGTCTATCAGCGCGCCGAGGCCGACCTGCACAACCTGGTGCCGAGCATCGGCGAGGTGAATGGGGATCGCAGCAACTTCAGCTTCGGCTGGCTGCCGGAGCAGCCCGGGCAATATGGCTCATGCCTGACCCAGGTCGATTTCAAGGCGAAAAAGGTCATGCCGCGACCGTCCATTCGCGGCATGATCGCGCGTACTTATTTCTACATGAGCAAGCAGTACAACCTGCGCCTGTCCAAGCAGGACCGGCAGTTGTATGAAGCCTGGAACAAGACCTACCCCGCCCAGGCCTGGGAGCTTCAGCGCAACCAGCGCGTGGCCTGCGTGATGGGCCGCGGCAACGAGTTCGTCGGCCCGGTGAACCTCAAGGCCTGCGGCTGAAACTCAGTTCAGCGCCTGCAGGTAGGCGCTGGCCTGCTGGTAACGCTGCAAACGAGCGATGTCGGCGGGGCCAGGGATGGCAATCCGCGAGGCATCGCTCTCGTCGGCCAGGTCCGCCAGCTTTACCGTCCGCGCCAGCGGATCGGAGCCAACCCTGACGACGAAATCTTCATAGCTTTCGTCGCTACGCTGGCTAAGGGCCTGGACCGCCGCGAGGATCTTCAGGGCGAACCCCTCGCGAGCAAGGTCCGACAGGGTCATGGGCGACTCCTGCAGGACTTCGTGCAGCACCGCGACGATCCGCTGTTCAGTGGTCGATACCCGCAGCATCACCCGCAATGGATGCAGGATGTATGCAGCGCCCCCTTTATCCCAATGCCCTTCATGGGCCCGGGCTGCAACCGTAATGGCTCGCTCCAGCGTGGACATGGCCCCCTCCTCACCGTTGCTGCATTCGTCGATGGAACCCCTCTTCCAGAGCATAGCCCGACAAACGCGCAAGTACCGGTCGCAGAGCGCCGCAATAGTGATTCAGCGAGGAGCGTCGTGCTGGATGACCACCGAGTCGGTACCCAGGCGCGCCATGACATCGTTTTTGCTGGCTTCAGCCTCGGCCTTGTCTGCGAAAGGTCCCAACAGCACCACTGGCTTGCCGTCGCGGTAGACCACCGAGGAAGGAATGCCCTTCTCGATCAGGCGCGCGGTCATGTCGCTGAGCGCACCCATGTTCGGGCCCTGAATGATTTCCACGTCCCAGCCTTGTGGAGCAGGTTCGGCGACCAGGGCATCGGCGCGGCGCTGAAGGTCGGCGCCGCCGCAGATTTCACGAATACGCAGGTCGTTGCCGGTTTCGTCAATGATGATGCGGTAGTCCGTGCCTTCCTTGATCGCCACATAACTGCGATACGGCAGGAAGGTACCGGTGTCGTCCTTGCCGCGGAACTGGCCACAGATATCGCCCTGCTTGTTGAAGCGCACGTTGGCGAACTTGGCCGTCTTGGGGTTCTGCAGATGCTCGGCGACCTGCTTGTGCACTCGCTCGGCATCGTTGTCACAACCGGCCAGGGCCAGCACCGCCATTACCATCGCCACTTTGCGCACGCGTCTACCTCCTGAATTCAAGCGGCGGATTCTAGCATCTGGCCGTTGCCAGGGTCCGCTACTCCTTGACGCAGTCCACGGTGTAGACGCGACCCTCCTCCTGTTGCTGCAAGCCGTGCACATCGGCAACGAAGCCGGGAAAACCGCTGTCGAACGCCCGGGCAAAGGCCAGATAGTCGACGATCGAGCGGGTTTCTTCGGTGAAACGCTCACCCGGCATGATCAGCGGAATGCCCGGCGGATAAGGCACCAGCATCACCGCAGCAATACGCCCTAACAATTGATCGATGGGCACCGCCTCGACGTCTCCGCGAACCAGCTTGTCGTAGGCGTCGGCAGGCTTCATCGCCACTTCCGGCAGACGGGTGTAGAGGCGCTTGAGCTGTTTGGCGGTGGCGTTGCTGCGGTAGCAGGCGTGCAGTTGATCGCAGAGGTCGCGCAGGCCCATGCCGCGGTAGCGCTGCGGATCCTGCGCGGCGACACAGGGCAGGCTTTGCAGCAGGTCGGTGTTGGCGTCGTAGTTGCGCTTGAACTCCAGCAACTCAGTGAGCAGCGTGCTCCACTTGCCCTTGGTGATACCCATGGAGAACAGCACCAGGAAGGAATACAGCCCGGTCTTCTCCACCACCAACCCGCGCTCCCAGAGAAACTTGCTGACCACCGCAGCGGGAATACCCTGGCGATCGAGGCTGCCGCCCGCATCCAGACCAGGCATGACCAGCGTCACCTTGATCGGATCGAGCAGCACATAGTCCTCGCTGACATCGCCAAACCCGTGCCACTGCGCCTGGGGTTCGAGCAACCAGTCCTCGGTGGCGATGCGGTGAATCCCTTCGACCCGCGGCGGCTGCCAGACGCTGAACCACCAGTCCTGCGCATCAATGTGTTCACGCAAATTGGCCAGGGCCCGGCGAAAACTCAGCGCCTCATCGAACATTTCCTGGAGCAGCGAACGACCCGCCGGACCCTCCATCATTGCCGAGGACACGTCCAGCGAGGCGAGGATGCTGTACTGCGGCGAGGTGGAGATATGCATCATGAAGGCTTCGTTGAAGCGATCGCGATCCAGTTGCCGGCTGCCGCCGTTCTGCACATGGATCATCGACGCCTGGCTGAAAGCCGCCAGCAGCTTGTGGGTTGAGTGGGTGCTGAACACCAGCGGGCTGTCGGCGCCGCGCGATGTGCCCATGGCGTAGCGCCCGGCAAAGAATTCATGGAAGGCCGCATAGGCATACCAGGCCTCGTCGAAGTGCAGCACGTCAACGCTACTGCCAAGCGTCTGCTTGATCAGTTCGGCGTTGTAGCACAGGCCGTCATAGGTGGAGTTGGTCACCACCGCCATCTTCACCCGCGGCTCGCGCCCACGGGCCAGCGGGTTGGCGAGGATCTTCGCGCGGATCGACTCGGCGCTGAACTCGCTGAGCGGAATCGGCCCGATGATGCCCAGTTCATTGCGCTCCGGGCACAAGTACAACGGAATGGCGCCGGTCATGATGATCGCATGCAACACCGACTTGTGGCAGTTGCGATCCACCAGCACCAGATCGTCGCGACCGACCATGGAATGCCAGACGATTTTGTTCGCGGTCGACGTGCCGTTGATCACGAAGAAGGTATGGTCGGCGCCGAAATTACGCGCCGCGCGGGCCTCCGCCTCCGCCAAGGGGCCGGTGTGATCCAGCAGGGAACCCAACTCCGGCACCGATACCGAGAGGTCCGAGCGCAGGGTATTTTCCCCAAAGAACTGATGAAACGCCTGCCCCACCGGACTCTTGCGGTAGGCCACACCGCCACCGTGCCCCGGGGTATGCCAGGAATAGTTGGACTGGGCCGTGTGTTGCACCAGCGCCTTGAAAAACGGCGGCAGCAGACCGTCCAGGTAATTGTGTGCCGCCCGCGCGACCTGGCGGGCGAGAAAGGGCACGGTGTCTTCGAACAGGTAGAGAATGCCGCGCAACTGGTTCAGTTCGCTCATGGCATCGGCCGGGGCATTTTCCAGGGTGACCTGCTCACCGAGGGCAAAGATCGGCAAATGCGGCGCACGTGAGCGGGCCAGTCGAATCAGCTCGACCATGTTCTGCAGCAGGTGGGTGTTTTCGCCAGCCCCTTCGGCGGCGATCAGCATGCAAGCGAGGCCATGATGGGTCGCGGCTACCAGCCGGCCTTCGGCGTAATCGGTGGCGCTGAGGATTGTGAAACCGTCTTGCGCGAGCTCCTGAGCGATGCCACGCACGCGGTCGCCGGCCACGGTGTCGGCCTTGATGTCACGATGAACGATAAGAACGGGGAACTTGAGGTCCTTGTACATGGGCGGCGCTACCTTCTTCCTGCGACAGGCCCCGTGGGCCGTTCATTTCAGGGTAGAAGGTTGCCGCCATGACGCGCGGAAAATGCCTCAGTTGGCCTCGGCCAGTTGCTGCCAGAGGGCGGGGCCGCCCGCTGACTTTGCGACGGCGCCAAGACGCGCCACGTGGCCTTCCAGCTCAGCGGCACTGGCGCGGATGATTCGTCCTGCCTGGCGTGTAGCCGGCAAACGACGAATCTCGCTGCCCTGGTCAGACCCGCCCTCGCCTTCCCCATCGTGACCCGCCAGCGAAAGGCTGGTCTGGCCACCGGTCATGGTCAGGAAGACATCGGCGAGCAACTCGGAGTCGAGCAACGCGCCGTGCAGTTCACGGCCCGAGTTGTCGACGCCGTAGCGTTTGCAAAGCGCGTCGAGGCTGTTGCGCTGACCCGGGTGGCGACCACGCGCCATCACCAGGGTGTCGAGGATTTCGCAATGCTGGGAAATGTCGGCGCGGTCTTGCTGGCCGAGCAGGGCGAATTCGTTGTTGATGAAGCCAACGTCGAACGCCGCGTTGTGGATGATCAGCCGCGCACCCTGGATGAACTCGAAGAATTCGTCGGCGACTTCGGCGAAGCGCGGTTTGTCCTTGAGGAATTCGTCGGTGATACCGTGGACGCCGATGGCGCCCTCGTCGCTGTCACGGTCCGCCTGCAGGTAAACGTGGAAGTGACGCCCGGTCAGCCGCCGGCCAACCAGTTCGACGCAGCCGATCTCGATGATCCGGTGACCGTCGGTGACCGGCATACCGGTGGTCTCGGTATCGAGGACGACCGACCTGTTGTTTTGCAAATCCACGTCGGTGATCTCCTGCCGTGTTGCTCAAAGCGGCGAATCTTACCCCACCTTCGCCGTCGCGTCCCGGATTCATCGGCGGAGCGTGTCAGCGAACGCCGCGCACCTCGTCAACGCCGCGGTTGGCCAACTGATCGGCACGCTCGTTGCCGTGATGACCGATATGCCCGCGAACCCATTGCCAGGTGACCTTGTGCCGGTTGACCTGCTCATCGAGCAGTTGCCAGAGGTCGGCGTTCTTCACCGGCTCCTTGGCAGCGGTCTTCCAGCCGCGCTTCTTCCAGTTGGTCATCCACTCGGTGATGCCCTTCATGACGTACTGCGAGTCGGTCACCAGCAGTACCTCGCATTCACGACGCAATGCCTCCAGGCCCTTGATCGCCGCCATCAATTCCATGCGGTTGTTGGTGGTGTCGCGCTCGCCACCCCAGAGCTCTTTCTCGACGCCCTTGCAAACCATCAGGACGCCCCAGCCGCCAGGGCCAGGATTGCCCTTGCAGGCGCCATCGGTGTAGATCTCGACGCTATCGCTCATGTACAGCCTTATTCATCGTTGAAGGTTCTGCCTTCAGGGTGGGGAGACTGGCGGTTGACCTTGGCCAGCGGCAGCGGCAGCAGCTTGCCCATCGGTTCGCGACGCGCCTGGCGCAGGGGCCGCAAGCCGACCACCATTTTGCGCGCCACCAGCAGATAGACCCCGCCCCCGGCACTCTGCCAGCGCCCGGCAACGCGTTCCCACCCCGCCAACCGGGTTTGCCAGGCTGGAGAAGCAAGCGGCGGACGATAGCACCCGAAACGGCGTTTCTCCAGCGCGAAACCCAGCAGGTTAAGCCAGTCGCCAACCCGCGAAGGCGAGATGCAGCGCGCCTTGCGCAATGCATCATGAGCGAACACCCGGCGCATGCCCCAACTGCTCCAGGGATTGATCCCGACGATCAGCAAGTGACCGCCAGGACGCACGCTGCTCGCCGCTTCACGCAGCAGGCCGTGGGGCGACAGGCAGAAATCCAGCCCGTGCTGCAACACGACAACATCAGCGGCATGCTCGCTGAGCGGCCAGGCCTGTTCCTCACAGACGATCTCCACTCCGGGCAGCGGCGCGCCGAGACGAACATTACGCTGCACCTGCGGCGCGGTCGGCGGCGGCTCGGCACTGGGCCCGTAGTGCACCAGGTAGCCACCGAAATAGCGCCCCAGTTCTTCCTCCAGCAGGCGTTGCTCCTCCTTGAGCATCAGTTGCCCCAAGGGCCCGGCGAACCAGTCACGGGCTTGGCTGATCAGTTCGAGCCACTCCGGATCGGCCTGGGCGAAGGCTTGATCGGTCATTGCAATCTCCCTGGAAGGTTCTCGACAGAGCACATAGCTACTAAGATGCACCCTTGTCCCACGTTTGGCGAATCGCTCGATGATACAGATAGAAGCCTTGCCCGCTTTCAGCGACAACTACATCTGGTTGTTGCAGGATCCCGCCAGTCGTCGCTGCGCGGTGGTCGACCCGGGCGACGCGGCACCCGTGCTGGCCTGGCTGGAAAGCCATCCGGACTGGCGCCTTGAGGACATCCTCATCACCCACCATCACCATGACCATGTTGGCGGTGTCGAAGCATTGAAGGCCGCCACTGGCGCGCGGGTCTGCGGGCCGGCCCACGAGCAAATCCCGGCCCGCGACGTGGCCCTGGAGGACAATGCCGAGGTCCAGGTGCTGGGCGTGGACTTCCTGGTATTCGCGGTATCCGGCCACACCCTCGGACACATTGCATATTTCACCGAGCGCACGCCAACGCCCCTTCTGTTCAGCGGCGACACGCTATTCGCCGCCGGCTGCGGCCGGATGTTCGAAGGCACGCCGGTGCAAATGCACGGCTCGCTGCAACGGTTGGCGGCGCTGCCTGAGGCGACCCTCGTCTTCTGCGCTCATGAATACACCTTGAGCAACCTGCGCTTCGCTCGCGCCGTTGAGCCGGAAAACCCGCATGTTGCCCAGCGATTCGAGGAAGTTACCCGCTTGCGTGCGGAAAATCGCATCACGTTGCCATCAACCATCGCGCTGGAAAGGCTCACCAACCCCTTTTTACGCACCGGGGAAACATCCGTTAAAGAAAAAGCAGACGAACGGACAGGGGCTATAAACCCTACGCCAAGTGCTGTTTTTGCTGGCTTGCGGGCCTGGAAGGATACGTTCTAAGGATTGCCGCTTGATGACCGTACAGTTCTGAAAGGTTGACCGAGTGTGGGCCGCTTTCTAGAATCGCCCGACATTTTCGCCCGGAACTTTATCCCAGCCAATGTCGTCCACTTGCCGCAGAACCTTCAAAACCGTCGCCCTGACGCGCCTGGCACAGGCCATCGCGCTCGGCCTGTCAGCCACTCTCGTGGGCTGCCAGAGCACCAGTCAAATGGGCGACGCCGAAAGCGTTCGCATGCACGTCCAGCCTCGTATCAAGCAAAAGCCTGTGTTCGTCCAGGCCAAGCCGGTCGAGCAGGCGCCGCAGGACGTCTGGGAGCGCATTCGCCAGGGCTTCCAGTTGCAGGACGACATCAACGTCAACCCGCGCATCGAGCAGCAGCGCCTGTGGTTCGCCAGCAACCCGACCTTCCTCGAAACCGCGGGTGATCGCGGCAGCCTCTACATCCACTACATCGTCGAACGCCTCGAAGAGCGCGACATGCCGCTGGAACTGGCACTGCTGCCAGCCATCGAGAGCGCCTACAACCCCATGGCCTACTCTCGCGCCCACGCTGTCGGGCTATGGCAGTTCATTCCGTCCACCGGGCGCCACTACAACCTGCGTCAAACCAACTTCTACGACGGCCGTCGCGACATCACCGCGTCGACCAACGCCGCCCTCGACTACCTGGGCCGCCTGCATGACATGTTCAACGGTGACTGGCTACTGGCCCTGGCGGCCTACAACGCCGGTGAAGGCACCGTCAGCCGGGCCATCGAGCGCAACGAGCGCCTCGGCCTGCCCACCGACTACTGGAACCTGCCCCTGCCCCAGGAAACCCGCGACTACGTGCCCAAGCTGCTGGCCCTGTCGCAAGTGGTCCTGACCCCGCAGGCCTACGGCGTGAACCTCAACCCGATCGCCAACGAACCGTATTTCGAAGCCGTCGCGATCAAGGACCGTGTTGACCTGTCACGGGTCGCGGCCCTGGCCGAGATCGACGAAGACGAACTGTTCCAGCTCAACCCGGCCTTCAAGAAGCGCATGACCGTGGACGGTCCGCAGCAACTGCTGGTGCCCACTGCCAAGGCGCAGTTACTCACCACCAGCCTGTCGAACATGAGACCCGAAGAACTGCTCACCCTGCGGCCGAAGTCCGCAGTGTTCGAAGCCGCCCTGGCGGAAGCCTCGGCACCGGCCCGCAGCACCCGCTACCGGGTCAAGCGCGGCGACAGCCTGGGCAGCATCGCCAAGGCCAACCGCGTCAGCGTCAACGACCTGCAGCGCTGGAACAAGCTCAGCGGCAACCGCCTCAAGCCCGGCCAGACCCTGGTCATGCAGGGCGTTCAGCCCGCCACCACGGTCGCCTCACTCTCCGCCGCTGATGCGAAAAAACGCGCCACCCAGTACAAGGTTCGCAAGGGTGACTCGCTGTATCTGGTCGCCAAACGCTTCAACGTGGAAATGCAGCACCTCAAGCGTTGGAACCCACGCAGCGGCCAGGCGCTGAAGCCCGGCCAGACCCTCACCGTCTATCTGCCTCATTAAGTGGAACGCACCGCCATGGAGCGGTGCGTTGACGTCTGGGGATGCGCCCTTTTTCCTGCTGATACAAGCTGTTACTGTAGGGACAATAAAGCCCAAGCCGCCTGGATCGGATCGCCGACTTGATACGTCCCCTCCTGCTGTCACTCAGCCTGGCCTTGAGCTTTCCCGCGGGCGCGACCATCACCGAAAGTCACGGTTACGCCCAGTTCGGCACGCTCAAGTACCCTGCCAAATTCACCCACTTCGACTGGGTCAACCCGCAAGCTCCCAAGGGAGGCACCTTGCGGGCCATGGCATTCGGCACCTTCGATACGCTCAACCCCTACACCTTCAAGGGCAGCAGTCCGGTAACCACGCCGAACTTCCTGCAATACGGGGTCAGTGAGCTCAACGAAACCCTTATGGTCGGCACCGGCCAGTACGACCCGTCCGGTGATGAAGCAACGTCCAGCTACGGCCTGATCGCCCGCTCGGTGGAGTACAGCGAGGACCGCAGCTGGGTGGTGTTCAACCTGCGCCCCGAAGCCCGGTTTCACGATGGCAGCCCCATCACCGCGGCAGACGTTGCGTTCTCCTACCGCACCCTGCTCAAGGACGGTCACCCGATCTACCGCACCAACCTTCAGGAAGTGCAGCGGGTCGACATTCTCAACCCGCAGCGCATTCGCTTCGTCTTCAAGCGCGCCGGCAACCCCTTGCTGATCCTGCGCCTGGGCGAGATGCCGGTGCTCGCCCAGCACTATTGGAAAGGACGCGACTTCAAGGCCACTACCTTTGAGCCGCCGCTGGGCAGCGGCCCCTATCGCATCACCCAGGTGCAGCCGGGGCGACGCCTGGTGTTCGAGCGGGTCAAGGATTGGTGGGGCAAGGACCTCGCCGTCAACCGCGGCAAGTACAACTTCGACCGAGTGGAGTACGAGTTCTACCGCGATAGCGATGTGGCCTTCGAAGCCTTCAAGGCCGGCGAATTCGATATCTATATCGAGCACCAGGCGAAAAACTGGGCCAACGGCTACAACTTCCCGGCCGTGCGCCGTGGCGAGGTCATCCAGGCGCAGATCAAGCACCAGATCCCGACCCAGACCCAAGGCCTGTTCATGAACAGCCGCCGCGCCGCCTTCGCCGACCGCCGCGTGCGCCAGGCGCTGGGCCTGATGCTGGATTTCGAATGGACCAACCGCGCGCTGTTCAGCAACGCCTATCGACGCGCCACCAGCTTCTACCCCAACAGCGAATTCAGCGCCGAAGGTCTGCCGGTGGGCAAGGAATGGCTGCTGCTGGCGCCCTACCGCGACCAGCTTCCCGCCGCGCTGCTGACCCAGCCCTACAGCGTCAGCCGCACCGACGGCCGAGGCATCGGCCGCGACAACCTGCGCCAGGCCCTGGATTTACTCGGCCAGGCTGGCTGGAAGCTGTCCGGCCAGCGCCTGCTCAACAGCAACGGCCAACCGCTGAAAATTGAAATCCTGCTGGTCAACCCGAACCTGGAACGCATCCTCCAGCCCTACGTGGAAAACCTCGCCAGCATCGGCATCGACGCACGCCTGCGCACAGTCGACCGCGCCCAGTACAAGCAGCGACTGGACCAGTTCGACTTCGACATGATTCTGATGACCCTGACCCAGACCCTCAGCCCGGGCCTGGAACAGTGGCAGTACTTTCACTCCAGCCAGGCGACGACCAAAGGCAGCAAGAACTACGCTGGCGTGAGCAGCCCGGTGGTCGACCACCTGCTCGAAGCCCTGCTTGCCGCCCAGAGCCGCGATGACCAGGTGGCCGCCGCCCGCGCCCTGGACCGCGTACTGCTCTGGCAGCACTACATGATTCCCAACTGGTATCTCGACTATCACCGCCTGGCCTACCGCAACCGGTTCGCCTTCGTCGCCACGCCGCCCTACACCCTCGGGCTGAATAGTTGGTGGCTCACGCCTTCGGAGAACGCCCAATGATGCCAATGCCTCGTCTGCGCCAGTTGTTCGGCGGCCTGCTGCTGGCCAGCCTGAGCCTGTCGACCCTGGCCGCGCCGCAGCACGCCGTGACCCTGTACAACGAAGCGCCGAAGTACCCGGCCAACTTCAAGCATTTCGACTACGTAAACCCCGACGCCCCCAAGGGCGGCACGTTCCGCCAGAACGGCTTTGGCGGCTTCGACAGCCTCAACCCGTTCATCAGCAAGGGCGTCCCGGCGGACAACATCGAGCTGATCTACGACACCCTCGCCCGCGCCAGCCTTGACGAACCCTTCACCGAATACGGACTGGTCGCACGACAGATCGAGAAAGCCCCGGACAACAGTTGGGTACGCTTCTACCTGCGCCCCGAAGCCCGCTTTCACGACGGCAAGCCGATCCGCGCAGAAGATGTCGTGTTCACCTTCAACACCCTGATCAAGAACGGCGCCCCCATGTATCGCGGCTACTACGCCGACGTGGCCGAAGTCGTCGCCGAAGACCCGCTGCGGGTGCTGTTCAAGTTCAAGCACAGCAACAACCGCGAGCTGCCGCTGATCCTCGGCCAACTGCCCGTCCTGCCGAAACACTGGTGGGAAGGCCGCGATTTCACCAAGAGCGGCCTGGAAGTCCCGGTTGGCAGCGGTCCGTACCGTGTCGCCGACGTAAAAGCCGGCCGCACGATCCGCCTGGTGCGCGACAAGGACTACTGGGGCAAGGACCTGCCCATCAACCGCGGCTTCTACAACTTCGACACCATCACCGTCGACTACTTCCGCGACAACACCGTCGCCCTCGAAGCGCTCAAGGCCGGCCAGTTCGATTACTGGTTCGAAACCAGCGCGAAGAACTGGGCTACCGCCTACAACATTCCAGCGGTGCGGGAAAAACGCCTGATCCGCGAAGAAATCCTCAACGGCACTCCGACCGGCATGCAGGGCTTCGTCTTCAACCTGCGCCGCCCGGTATTCCAGGATGTGCGGGTTCGCCAGGCACTGAGCCTGCTGCTGGACTTCGAGTGGACCAACAAGCAACTGTTCAACGGCGCCTACACCCGCACCGGCAGCTACTTCGAGAACTCCGAAATGGCCGCCAGCGGCCTGCCGGGTCCGGAAGAGCTGAAAATCCTTGAGCCGCTGCGTGGGAAAGTCCCCGAACAGGTGTTCAGCGAAGCCTTCAAGAATCCGGTAACTGACGGCAGCGGGATGATCCGCGAACAGCAGCGCCAGGCCTACAAGCTGCTGCAGGAAGCCGGCTGGCGTATCGAGAACGACAAGATGGTCGATGCCCAGGGCAAGCCGCTGACCATCGAATTCCTGTTGGCGCAGACCGAGTTCGAACGCATCCTGCTGCCCTACAAACGCAATCTCGCCGACCTCGGCATCACCCTGAACATTCGCCGGGTCGACGTCGCGGAATACATCAACCGCCTGCGCTCGCGGGACTTCGACATGATCGTCGGCGGCTTCCCGCAGTCCAACTCGCCGGGCAACGAACAACGTGAGTTCTGGCAGAGCAGCAGCGCCGACAACCCCGGCAGCCGCAACTTCATGGGGCTCAAGGACCCTGCCGTCGACAGCCTGGTGGAGTCGCTGATCAACGCCGATTCGCGGCAGAGCCTGGTCGCTCACACCCGCGCCCTTGATCGCGTGCTGCTGTGGGGCTTCTACGTTGTCCCCAACTGGCACATCAAGACCTGGCGCGTGGCGTACTGGAACCATATCGGCCACCCGGAAACGCCGCCCAAGTACGATATCGGCATCACGACCTGGTGGATCAAGCCAGAGGTGAAGCCGGCCATCCCGGTCACACCGCCGAGCGATGCGGCATCCGCGAACGGGGAGCAGTGACATGCTGGCTTACATCCTGCGGCGCCTGCTGCTGATCATTCCCACCCTGCTCGGCATCCTGATCATCAACTTCGTCATCATCCAGGCCGCACCCGGCGGCCCGGTAGAACAGATGATCGCCAAGCTCGAAGGCTTCGAGGGCGCCACCAGCCGCATCGCCGGTGGCGGCGCGGAAGTGTCGGTTGCCGGCTCCAACTACCGCGGCGCGCAGGGCCTCGACCCCGCCCTGATCCAGGAAATCGAGCGCATGTACGGCTTCGACAAGCCGGCGCCGGAACGCCTGTGGATCATGATCAAGAACTACGCTCGCCTGGACTTCGGCGACAGCTTCTTCCGCGACGCCAAGGTGGTCGACCTGATCGCCGAGAAGATGCCGGTGTCCATTTCCCTCGGGCTGTGGAGCACGCTGATCATGTACCTGGTGTCGATCCCCCTGGGCATCGCCAAGGCCACCCGCCACGGCAGCCACTTCGACGTCTGGACCAGTTCGGCGATCATCGTCGGCTACGCCATTCCCGCGTTCCTGTTCGCCATCCTGCTGATCGTCGTGTTCGCCGGCGGCAGCTACCTGGACTGGTTCCCGCTACGGGGGCTGACGTCGAGCAACTTCGACGAGCTGAGCACCACCGGCAAGATCATCGATTACTTCTGGCACCTGGCACTGCCGGTCACTGCGCTGGTCATCGGCAACTTCGCCACTATGACCCTGCTGACCAAGAACAGCTTCCTCGACGAGATCAACAAGCAGTACGTGGTCACCGCCAAGGCCAAGGGCCTGACGCCGAACCGCGTGCTCTATGGCCATGTGTTCCGCAACGCCATGCTGCTGGTGATCGCCGGCTTCCCTTCGGCCTTCATCGGCATCTTCTTCACCGGCTCTCTGCTGGTCGAGGTGATCTTCTCCCTCGACGGCCTGGGCCTGATGAGCTTCGAGGCCGCCATCAACCGCGATTACCCGGTGGTGTTCGGCACACTGTTCATCTTCACCCTGCTCGGCCTGGTGGTGAAACTGATCGGCGACCTGACGTACACCCTGGTCGACCCACGTATCGACTTCGAAAGCCGGGAGCAATGAGATGAACCTGTCCCCTCTCAATCGCCGCCGCTTCGAGCGCTTCAAGGCCAACCGCCGCGGCTGGTGGTCACTGTGGCTGTTCCTGATCCTGTTCGGGCTGAGCCTCGGCGCCGAGCTGATCGCCAACGACAAACCGCTGGTCGTGCGCTACGACGGCGAGTTCTATTTCCCGGCGTTCAAGCGCTATCCGGAAACCACCTTCGGCGGCGAATTCCCACTGGAAGCCAACTACAAGAGCCCGTACATCCGCGACCTGCTGGAGAAGAAGCAGAGCTGGGTGCTTTGGGCTCCGATCCCGTTCAGCTACCAGAGCATCAACTACGACCTGAAAGTCCCGGCGCCCGCCCCGCCGTCCGCGCAGAACTGGCTGGGCACCGACGACCAGGGCCGCGATGTGCTGGCGCGAGTGATCTACGGCTTCCGCATCTCGGTACTGTTCGCCCTGACGCTGACCATTCTCAGCTCCATCATCGGCGTGATTGCCGGTGCATTGCAGGGTTTCTATGGCGGCTGGGTGGACCTTGCCGGGCAGCGCTTCCTGGAAATCTGGTCAGGCCTGCCAGTGCTCTACCTGCTGATCATTCTCGCCAGCTTCGTCCAGCCCAACTTCTGGTGGTTGTTGGGGATCATGCTGCTGTTCTCCTGGATGAGCCTGGTGGACGTGGTCCGCGCCGAGTTCCTGCGCGGACGCAACCTGGAATATGTCCGCGCCGCGCGGGCGCTGGGCATGCAGAACGCCGCGATCATGTACCGGCACATCCTGCCCAACGCCATGGTCTCGACCATGACCTTCATGCCCTTCATTCTCACCGGCGCCATTGGCACCCTGACCGCACTGGACTTCCTTGGCTTCGGCCTGCCGGCCGGCTCGCCATCCCTCGGTGAGCTGGTGTCCCAGGGCAAGTCCAACCTGCAGGCGCCCTGGCTCGGTATCAGCGCCTTCGCCGTCCTGGCCGTGATGCTCAGCCTGCTGGTGTTCATCGGCGAGTCCGCCCGCGATGCCTTCGACCCGAGGAAATGAAATGAACAAGGACACCTTGATCGAAGTACGCGACCTTGCCGTCGAGTTCGTCACCGGCTCGCAGCAGCAACGGGTGGTGGAAAACATCAGTTTCGATATTCGCCGCGGCGAGACCCTCGCCCTGGTCGGCGAAAGCGGCTCGGGCAAGTCAGTCACCGCGCACTCGATCCTGCGCCTCTTGCCCTACCCGCTGGCTCGCCATCCCTCCGGCAGCATTCGCTACGAGGGCCAGGACCTGCTGCACCTGGACGAGAAAAAGATGCGCCACATCCGTGGCAACCGCATCGCGATGATCTTCCAGGAACCGATGACCTCGCTGAACCCGCTGCACAACATCGAGAAGCAGATCAACGAAGTGCTCATGCTGCACAAGGGGCTGCGCGGCAAGGAAGCGACCGCGCGGACCCTGGAATTGCTGGAGCTGGTCGGCATTCCCGAGCCGGCCAAGCGCCTCAAGGCCCTGCCCCACGAGCTGTCCGGCGGCCAACGGCAACGGGTGATGATCGCCATGGCCCTGGCCAACGAGCCGGAACTGCTGATCGCCGATGAACCGACCACCGCCCTGGACGTCACCGTCCAACTGAAAATCCTCGAATTGCTCAAGCGTTTGCAGGCAAAGCTGGGCATGGCGCTGTTACTGATCAGTCACGATTTGAACCTGGTGAAAAGAATTGCACACCGCGTATGTGTCATGCAGCGCGGTTGCATCGTCGAACAGGCGTCGTGTGACGAACTGTTTCGCGCTCCGCAGCATCCGTATACGCAAATGCTGCTCGGCGCCGAGCCTAGCGGCACGCCTGCCGCCAACCCGGTTGGCCCGCCGCTGCTGGAGGTCGAGGACCTGCGCGTCTGGTTCCCGATCAAGAAGGGGTTCCTGCGCAAGACCGTCGATTACGTCAAGGCAGTGGACGGCATCAACTTCAGCCTGCCTCAGGGTCAGACCCTGGGCATCGTGGGCGAAAGTGGTTCCGGCAAGTCTACGCTGGGTCTGGCGATCCTGCGGTTGATCGCCAGCAAGGGCGCCATCCGCTTCGAGGGCCAGGCCCTGGACGGCATGACGCAACAACAGGTGCGGCCGCTGCGGCGGCAGATGCAGGTGGTCTTCCAGGACCCCTTCGGCAGCCTGAGCCCGCGCATGTGCGTGGGGGACATCGTCGGAGAGGGCCTGCGCATTCATCGGATAGGCACGGAGGCGGAACAGGAAGAAGCCATCATGGAGGCACTGAGGGAAGTAGGTCTGGACCCGGAAACCCGGCACCGCTACCCTCACGAGTTTTCCGGAGGCCAGCGACAAAGGATTGCCATTGCCCGTGCACTGGTATTGAAACCGGCGCTGATACTACTGGACGAGCCCACTTCGGCGCTCGACCGGACCGTGCAGCGTCAGGTGGTGGAACTGCTGCGTGCGCTGCAGACCAAGTACAACCTGACTTACCTGTTCATCAGCCACGATCTGGCGGTGGTCAAGGTGCTGAGCCACCAACTGATGGTGGTCAAGCAGGGTCAGGTGGTGGAACAAGGTCCGGCTGCGGGTATTTTCGCCGAACCACAACATCCCTACACACAGCAGTTGCTGGAGGCCGCTTTCCTGGCTCCCACAGCTGTCGATATAACCTGAATGAGGAACAACACATGGGTTTTCTCGCTGGTAAGCGCGTACTGATCGTCGGTGTCGCAAGCAAGCTGTCCATCGCATCCGGCATCGCTGCCGCCATGCATCGCGAGGGTGCAGAACTCGCCTTCACCTACCAGAACGAAAAGCTCAAGGCCCGCGTCGAAGAGTTCGCCGCCGGCTGGGGCTCCAACCCAGAGCTGTGCTTCCCTTGTGACGTTGCCAACGATGACGACATCGCCAGCGTCTTCGAAGCACTGAGCAAGAAGTGGGACGGCCTGGACTGCATCGTGCACTCCGTAGGCTTCGCACCGGGCGACCAGCTCAACGGCGACTTCACCGAAGTCACCACCCGCGAAGGCTTCCGCATCGCCCACGACATCAGCGCCTACAGCTTCGTCGCCCTGGCCAAGGCCGGTCGTGAACTGATGAAAGGCCGCAACGGCAGCCTGCTGACCCTGTCGTACCTGGGCGCCGAGCGCACCATGCCGAACTACAACGTCATGGGCATGGCCAAAGCCAGCCTGGAAGCCGGTGTACGCTACCTGGCCGGCAGCCTCGGCCCGGAAGGCACCCGCGTCAACGCCATTTCCGCCGGCCCGATCCGCACCCTGGCGGCTTCCGGCATCAAGAGCTTCCGCAAAATGCTGGCTGCCAACGAAGCGCAAACCCCACTGCGCCGCAATGTCACCATCGAGGAAGTCGGCAACGCCGGCGCGTTCCTCTGCTCCGACCTGGCGTCGGGTGTCAGCGGTGAAATCATGTACGTGGACGGTGGCTTCAACACCACCGCCATGGGCGATATCTCGGAGTAATTCCCCGGGAACGGAAAAGGCCGCTAATGCGGCCTTTTCTTTTGCCCGTACATAACCACTCGGGGCACGCGCGGCATGTTCCGCAGACATGAAAAAGGCCGCATCAGCGGCCTTTTTCAATAACGCGACAGCACTCAGTAACGCGTGATTTCCGCGTTGGCTTCCAGCTGCTTGCGGTAAGCCGCGAAGTCCTGCTGGCCGGCACGGGAAGCGAGGTAGCGACGGTACTGGCCCTTCTCCTCTTCGCTCGCCGCAGTGCCTTCGTTGACGCCGTTCAGGCGCAGCACGACGACACTACCGTCAGCCAGGATGACGCTGGAGTAAACCGGCTTGTCCTTGGCCTCAGGCTTGCTCATGCGGAACAGCGCCTGCAGAGTAACCGGATCGATACCGTCCTGGCTGCGGGAGACCGCTTCCTGGACCTTCCACGCCTGACCGTCCTGCACCGGCTGGTAAGCGATCTTGCCATCGCTCAGGCCAGCCATCAGGGCCTCGGTCTTGGCTTTCAGCGCGGCAGTGGCCTGCTCGCGAGCCAGGTGAGCACGGATGGCATCGGAAACGGCTTCCAATGGCAGTTGCTCAGGCTTGCGGTGCTCCTTGGCACGGATAACCACGATGGTTTCCGGGTCCAGCTCGATAGCCGAGCTGTTGGAGCCCTCGTCCAGCACTTCCGGGCTGAACGCCGCCTGGATCACTTGACGATTGGCAGCAATGCCGTCGCCACCTTCACGGCCGAAAGGCTGCGAGGTCTGCACTTTCAAGCCCAGGTCCTGGGCCGGCTGGGCCAGGTCAGAGGCTTCGAACGCCGAGTCTTCCAGTTGCTTGGTGACTTCAACAAAGCGCTGCTCGACCTGCTGGGTCTTCAGCTCGCGGCTCAGCTTGTCCTTCAGACTGGCGAAGGTCGGCACTTCTGGCGCCTGCACATCCACCAGCTTGATCAGGTGGAAGCCGAACTCGGTACGCACAGGCGCGGAAACCTGACCCTTGTTCAACGCATACAGCGCGTCTTCGAAGGCTGGATCGTAGACGCCCTTGCCAGCGTAACCCAGGTCACCACCGCTGTTGGCCGAGCCAGGATCCTGCGAGAACTCTTTGGCCAGCGCCGCGAAGTCTTCACCCTTGGCCAGACGCTGCTGGATTTCTTCGATGCGGGCTTTGGCCTTGGCCTCGTCCTGCTTGTCGTTGACTTCCACCAGAATGTGCGCGGCATGGCGCTGTTCGGCGAGGTTGGCGATTTCTTTCTGGTACAGATCCTGAAGCTCGTTTTCGTCGACATTGACCTGGTCGAAGTACGCGGACTTCTTCAGCTCGATGTAGTCGATGACCACCTGGTCCGGGCTCATGAACTCCTTGGCGTGCTCGTCGTAATGCGCCTTGATCTGTTCATCGGTGACCTTGCTGGCTGCAGGGTCGGCCTTGAAGGTCAGCGAAGCGAAATCACGGGTCTGCTTTTCGAGGCGAGCGAACGCTTCAACTTGCGAGTCGGTAACGAAACCACTGCCCGCCAGACCAGCGCGCAGTTGGCCAATCAGCATTTCCTGAGCGAGCATTTCGCGGAACTGCAGACGGCCATAGCCCAGTTGGCGAATGACCTGATCGAAACGCTCGGGGCTGAACTTGCCGTCCGCCTGGAACTCGGGCGTTTGCAGGATCACCTGATCCAGCGCGGCTTCGGAGAAGGAGAACTTGGCATCGCGGGCGCCCTGAAGCAGCAGTTGCCGCTCGATCAAGCCCTTGAGCGCAGCTTCGCGCAGCATCTTGTCGTCAAGCAGGGAGGCGTCGAAGTCCTTGCCCAGTCGTTGCATCAGTTGCCGACGTTGCGTGTCGACAGCCTGGCTCAGCTCGTTCTGGCTGATGGTGTCACCGTTGACCTTGGCAGCATCCTTGTTGTGGTTGACGGCCTGGAAGATGGCGTCAAAGCCGGTCAGCGCCATCAGTACCACGATGACACCGATGATGGTCTTGGCAATCCAACCTTGTGAATTGTCCCTGATATTCTGCAGCATGCGTCCCCCAGAAACGGCTGTGTCAAAAGCACAACCGCGGAGCGTGGGTAGAGTCCTGATAGAAGAAAGGCGCATCCGGGGATGCGCCTTCTCGTAACGCGCGAAGCAGGCGAATTGTTGATCGCTCGTGCTTCACAAGCGGGCTGGCCGCGAGGGCCATTCCAGCCAGGCGAAAGCCTGAAGAGAACGTCTTAGTTGACGGCTTCTTTCAGCGCTTTGCCGGCCTTGAAGCCAGGCTTCTTGGCAGCAGCGATTTCCAGAGTCTTACCGGTTTGCGGGTTGCGGCCGGTACGAGCAGGACGATCGGTTACCGAGAAGGTACCGAAACCTACCAGAACCACCGAGTCACCAGCCTTCAGGGCGCCAGTGACAGATTCGATGACTGCATCCAGCGCACGGCCGGCAACAGCTTTCGGGATATCAGCAGATGCAGCGATAGCGTCAATCAGTTCCGACTTGTTCACTCTAAGTCCCCTTATATCTCTATTGAGTTTGTTTCTAACTATGTAATGGAAAAGCTTAAACAACTGCCGAGTGGCCTGTGACACTTAAGTGCCTTTTACGACAAGGACCTTGAAAACGGTCAGCGAGGCCACCCCGCTAAATACTTACTAATGTGTGCTGATTCGTTCCTTGGAATCACTGTCGCGTTTTTCATCCTTGGCGACAATCTCAGGAGCCACATCCGGCAAGGGCTCCGGGGCGTATTGCAGCGCAATTTGGAGGACTTCGTCAATCCATTTGACAGGTTTAATCTGAAGATCCTGCTTAATATTGTCAGGAATTTCTTTCAGATCACGCACGTTCTCTTCCGGAATGATGACTGTCTTGATTCCACCACGGTGAGCAGCGAGCAATTTCTCCTTCAAACCACCAATCGCCAACACCTGACCACGCAGCGTGATTTCACCTGTCATGGCGACATCAGCACGCACCGGAATCTGGGTCAGCGCGGAAACCAGGGCCGTGCACATGCCGACACCGGCACTCGGGCCATCTTTCGGCGTCGCGCCTTCAGGCATGTGGATATGGGTGTCGCGCTTCTCGTGGAAGTCCGCAGGAATCCCCAGGCTCTTCGCCCGGCTGCGAACCACGGTTTGCGCGGCGGTGATCGACTCGACCATCACATCACCCAGCGAACCGGTCTTGATCAGCTGACCTTTGCCCGGTACCACCGCAGCTTCGATAGTCAGCAACTCGCCGCCTACCTGGGTCCAGGCCAGCCCGGTGACCTGGCCTACCTGATCCTGCTGTTCGGCAAGGCCGTAACGGAACTTGCGCACACCCAGGAAGTGTTCCAGGCGGTCACTACCGACCTTGACCCCAACCTGTTTCTGCCCGGCGTGCTCCTTGACCACCTTGCGGCAGATCTTGGCAATCTGGCGCTCCAGGCCACGTACGCCGGCTTCGCGGGTGTAGTAGCGAACGATGTCGCGGATCGCCGCCACGTCGACTTCCAGCTCGGCCTTCTTCAGACCGTTGGCCTTGATCTGCTTCGGCAGCAGGTACTTGACCGCGATGTTGATCTTCTCGTCTTCGGTGTAGCCCGGCAGACGGATCACTTCCATCCGGTCGAGCAGCGCCGGCGGGATATTCATCGAGTTGGAGGTGCACAGGAACATCACATCGGAAAGGTCGTAGTCGACTTCCAGATAGTGGTCGTTGAAGTTGTGGTTCTGCTCGGGATCAAGCACTTCCAGCAAGGCGGAAGCCGGATCGCCACGCATGTCGCTACCCATCTTGTCGATTTCATCGAGCAGGAACAGCGGGTTGCGTACGCCAACCTTGGTCATCTTCTGGATCAGGCGGCCCGGCATCGAACCGATGTAGGTGCGACGGTGACCACGAATTTCAGCCTCGTCACGCACGCCACCCAGGGCCATGCGCACGAACTTGCGGTTGGTGGCGCTGGCAATGGACTCAGCCAGCGATGTCTTGCCGACACCGGGCGGACCCACCAGGCACAGCACAGGACCGCGAATTTTCTTCACGCGCTTCTGCACGGCGAGGTACTCGAGGATGCGTTCCTTGACCTCATCCAGCCCGTAGTGGTCGGCATCGAGAATTTCTTCGGCCTTGGCCAGGTCAAGACGGACCTTGCTCTGCGCCTTCCACGGCACTTGCACCAGCCAGTCGAGGTACGAACGCACCACGGTAGCCTCAGCCGACATCGGCGACATCTGCTTGAGCTTGTTCAGCTCGGCCTGAGCCTTGGTGTAGGCGTCTTTCGGCAGGCCCGCAGCCTCGAGGCGCTTCTTCAGTTCCTCGATTTCATTGTGGCCTTCGTCGCCATCACCCAGCTCTTTCTGAATGGCCTTCATCTGCTCATTCAGGTAGTACTCGCGCTGGCTGCGCTCCATCTGTTTCTTGACGCGGCCACGAATGCGCTTCTCGACCTGCAGCAGATCGATCTCGGCATCCAGCAACGCGAGCACGTGCTCAACGCGGGCGGCCAGGTCGATGATTTCGAGAATTTCCTGCTTCTGCTCGATCTTCAGCGCCATGTGGGCGGCCATGGTATCGACCAGGCGACCCGGCTCATCGATGCTGTTGAGCGACGACAGTACTTCAGCCGGCACCTTCTTGCCCAACTGCACATATTGTTCGAACTGGGAAAGCAGACTGCGGACGAAAACTTCGGACTCGCGATCAGCCGCATCGACCTCATCGATCAGGGCGACATCAGCGCGGATATGACCGTCTACCTCGACAAAGCGCTCGACCGAACCACGCTGCTCGCCTTCGACCAGCACCTTGACGGTGCCATCAGGCAGTTTCAGCAATTGGAGGACGGTAGCGATGGTGCCGACGCGATAGAGGGCGTCTTCACCCGGATCATCATCGGCGGGGTTCTTCTGAGCCAGCAAAAGGATTTGCTTCTCACCTGTCATCGCGGCCTCAAGGGCCTCGATCGACTTTTCACGTCCCACGAACAGCGGGATGACCATGTGCGGGTAAACAACGACATCGCGCAATGGCAAAAGAGGCAAGTCGAGGGTTGTCTTCATGATTTCGCCTCTACAGCGGCCATATGGCCGTAATCCGATGGAAATTTGAGCTTGGGGTTAATGTGGGGGCAGCCCCGGAAAAAAACAAGCTCTGCAACAGGAAAAGCAAAGGGGCCCGTAGGCCCCTTGCATGTTTCGCTGCGTTGCCGGACTCAGGCGTCTGGCGCGGCTTTGGCTTGCGGCTCGCTGTTCTCGTAGATCAGCAGCGGCTGCGAAGTACCCTCGATGACGCTCTCATCGATAACCACCTTGCTGACATCCTTCTGCGAAGGAATCTCGTACATGGTGTCGAGCAGAATGCCTTCCAGGATCGAACGCAGGCCACGAGCACCGGTCTTGCGCTCCAGTGCCTTGCGGGCAACCGATTTGAGCGCGTCGCTGCGGAACTCGAGGTCCACACCTTCCATCTCGAACAACTTGCCATATTGCTTGGTCAAGGCGTTCTTCGGCTCGGTCAGAATCTGCATCAATGCGGCTTCATCCAGCTCGTCAAGCGTTGCCAGGACTGGCAGACGACCGACGAACTCAGGAATCAGACCGAACTTGACCAGATCGTCCGGCTCGACTTCACGCAGCGACTCGCCAACCTTCTTGCCCTCTTCCTTGCTACGGACTTCAGCACCAAAGCCGATACCGCCGCGAGTAGAGCGCTGCTGGATGACCTTCTCCAGACCGGAGAATGCACCACCACAGATGAACAGGATGTTGCGCGTATCGACCTGCAGGAATTCCTGCTGCGGATGCTTGCGGCCACCTTGTGGTGGAACCGAAGCAACGGTGCCTTCGATCAGCTTGAGCAAGGCCTGCTGCACGCCTTCACCCGAAACATCACGAGTAATCGACGGGTTATCGGACTTGCGCGAAATCTTGTCGATTTCATCGATGTAGACAATACCCATCTGGGCTTTCTCTACGTCGTAATCACACTTTTGCAGCAACTTCTGAATAATGTTCTCAACGTCTTCGCCCACATAACCGGCTTCGGTCAGCGTGGTAGCGTCAGCGATGGTGAAGGGCACATTCAGCAGACGAGCGAGGGTTTCAGCGAGCAAGGTCTTGCCCGAACCCGTTGGGCCGATGAGCAGGATGTTGCTCTTGCCCAGTTCAACCTCGTCGCCCTTTTTGTCACGTTGATTCAGGCGCTTGTAGTGGTTGTATACCGCTACAGCCAGAACCTTTTTCGCACGCTCCTGACCAATGACGTACTGGTCCAGGATGCCGCTGATTTCTTTCGGCGAAGGCAATTTATGCGCACTGCTTTCGGCCTGGGCTTCCTGCACCTCCTCACGGATGATGTCATTGCACAGGTCGACGCACTCGTCGCAAATAAATACCGAGGGGCCGGCAATCAACTTGCGCACTTCATGCTGGCTTTTGCCGCAGAAGGAGCAATAGAGCAATTTGCCGTTGTCCTCGCCGTTACGGGTGTCAGTCATTCGATCGATCCAATCCGGTAGGCTTGCAACACAAGATGAAGGCAATTGCGGGCTTTTTCAAGTCCGCAGGTAGGCGCTTTCCGCGCCTACCTGCTCTGGGGACCCGGGATCAGGACACCAGTTGCCGCTTGTCGTAGACCGAGTCGATCAGGCCGTACTCGGCTGCGCGCGAGGCGCTCATGAAGTTGTCGCGCTCGGTATCACGCTTGATGGTTTCCAGCTCCTGGCCCGTGTGATGAGCCAGCAGCTCATTCAGGCGCGCCTTGATGCTGAGAATTTCCTGGGCGTGGATCTCGATATCGGTCGCCTGGCCCTGGAAGCCACCCAGCGGCTGGTGAATCATCACCCGCGAGTTTGGCAGGCAGTGGCGCTTGCCAGCGGCACCGGCCGCCAACAGGAAGGCGCCCATGCTGCAGGCCTGGCCAATGCAGATAGTCGAGACGTCCGGCTTGATGAACTGCATGGTGTCGTAGATCGACATACCGGCAGTCACCGACCCGCCTGGGGAGTTGATGTAGAGATGGATATCCTTGTCCGGGTTTTCCGCTTCAAGGAACAGCAGTTGCGCCACAACCAGGTTGGCCATGTAGTCCTCTACAGGACCCACCAGGAAGATCACACGCTCCTTCAACAGGCGCGAGTAAATGTCATAGGCACGTTCGCCACGGGCGGACTGCTCGATAACCATCGGGACCAGGCCGCCTGCGGCCTGGATGTCAGAGCTCTGCTGAATATAAGAATTGCGGGACATGTCCTGCACTCACTCCCAAATAGTCGTGGCTTGAATACGCACAAGCCAGCGCGAAGGCTGGCTTGTGGGGTTTTCCTACGAAGGAGGAAATCACTCAGCGTCGGCAGGTGCCTGTGCTGGTTTGACGGCCTCTTCGTACGAGACCGATTTGTCGGTCACAGTCGCTTTCTGCAGGACAGTATCTACAACTTGTTCTTCCAGCACAACCGAGCGAACTTCGTTCAGTTGCTGGTCGTTCTTGTAGTACCAAGCCACGACCTGCTCAGGCTCCTGGTAGGCCGAAGCCATTTCCTGGATCAGCTCGCGAACGCGATCTTCGTCTGGCTTCAGCTCGTTCTGCTTGACCACTTCAGCGACGATCAGGCCCAGCACGACGCGGCGCTTGGCTTGTTCTTCGAACAGCTCGGCCGGCAGTTGCTCAGGTTTGATGTTGCCACCGAACTGCTGTACGGCTTGAACGCGCAGGCGGTTCACTTCGTTTTCCAGCAGGGCTTTCGGCACTTCGACCGGGTTGGCAGCCAGCAGGCCGTCCATTACCTGGTTCTTGACCTTGGTCTTGATGGCCTGACGCAGTTCACGCTCCATGTTCTTGCGAACTTCGGTGCGGAAACCTTCCAGACCGGTTTCCTTGATACCGAACTGGGCGAAGAACTCTTCGGTCAGCTCAGGCAGCTTCGGCTCGGAAACGCTGTTGACGGTAACGGTGAACTCGGCGGTTTTGCCAGCCAGGTCCAGGTTCTGATAGTCCTCAGGGAAGGTCAGGTTGAGCACACGCTCTTCACCAGCCTTGGCGCCAACCAGACCTTCTTCGAAGCCCGGGATCATGCGGCCGGAACCCAGAACCAGCTGGGTACCCTGGGCCGAACCACCAGCGAAGGCTTCGCCGTCGATCTTGCCAACGAAATCGATGTTCAGCTGGTCTTCGTTCTGGGCAGCGCGTTCGGCCACTTCAAAACGGGTGTTCTGCTTGCGCAGCACTTCCAGCATGTTGTCCAGGTCGGCGTCGGTCACGTCGGCGCTCAGGCGCTCGACAGCGATCGAGTCGAAACCGGCAACGGTGAACTCAGGGAAGACTTCGAAAGTGGCGACGTATTCCAGGTCCTTGCCTTTTTCGAAGATTTTTGGCTCGACGGCAGGGGCGCCAGCCGGGTTCAGCTTCTGCTCGACAACAGCTTCATAGAAGGTGGCCTGGATCAGGTCGCCCAGGGCTTCCTGACGGGCTGCATCTTCGTAGCGCTGACGGATCACGCTCATTGGCACCTTGCCAGGACGGAAACCTGGGACCTTGGCGCGACGGGCAGTCTGTTGCAGACGCTTGTTGACTTCGGTCTCGATGCGCTCGGCTGGAACGCCGATAGTCATGCGGCGCTCGAGAGCGGAAGTATTTTCAACAGAAACTTGCATGGATATTCCTCGTTGCACAGACGTTAGCCGGCGAAACCCGACTCCAGAATCAAGGGCAAGCATTCTAGTAGCTCACACACCAGAAGTCACCCTGTTCGACCCGGAGGCAAATGGCGCCGGCTCTCATGATTTTCGACAATGGCCGGACAGCGGCGGAACAGACCTGCAACGCCCGCGAAACAGGGATCTTCCACCCCACTCGCAAGCCCTGTGCGGATCTGCGTCAACTCTCCGGCGAAACAATTCAACGTATCAGGAAGCAGGACCATCGATCTCGTTGAAATCGCAGTACTCTTCCCAGCTCATTCCCAACGCCTCGGCCACTTCGCGATGAACTTCCAGGCGCATGACCTGAAGCTCTTCTGGCGACTCGGCGACAAGACGCAAGGTCAGCTCCCAAGGCTCGATACCCTGCTCTTGGGCTTCATCTTCAAATGCCCACTGGATCTGTTGCTGCTGCTCGGACTCGCTTAGCGCGGCAATCTCCGCCAGCAACTGTGGATTGGCTTGAATGAAGCGCTCCAGCGCAACAGCCTGCCGGGACTCTTTCGCAATCATCTTTCCATCCGCCCGCCGACTCACCGGCATTTTATCAACCGGCTGAAATCTATCAGCTTTTGTTCAGGTCTTGCTAGTCATGGGACCCGGCAGGAACTGCAACAAACAGCAGTAATAAAGGAAGCGAAGGACGGAAAAAGAAAAAGGCCGCTCAAGGCGGCCTTTTTTTGAAGTTTCGCGGCATTCAGCGGAAGGCGGCGAAACTAAAGATGGTGCGGACGAAGAGACTCGAACTCTTACAGCTTGCGCCGCTGGAACCTAAATCCAGTGTGTCTACCAATTTCACCACGTCCGCATAACGCTTTTAAAGCAAAGGCGCCGGATTTTCATCAGGCGCCTTCTGGAATATGGGGTGGACGATGGGGATCGAACCCACGACAACAGGAGTCACAATCCTGTGCTCTACCAACTGAGCTACGCCCACCATATTGCGTTACTGCTTTACTTGTGCCAAAGCTGCCTTGTATGGCGCACCCGGCAGGACTCGAACCTGCGACCATCCGCTTAGAAGGCGGATGCTCTATCCAGCTGAGCTACGGGCGCATATTTAATCTGCTTTCGTTTAAGATTACAAATTAACTTTTAGCCTTACCGAACAAGCTAACAAATCCGCTCATTCTGCCCGACCTTGCTAACCAGTGCTAGGCCCTGCCCGACAAGTGCGACGAATGTTATAGACGGCCGGTAAGGTCGTCAACTCTTTTTTCAAAAAAATTCATTTTATTTAAGGGCTTAGGGGATTTGCCGGACCAAGCGCCTTTGCCCTGCGCCGTGGTCATGCGAGAATGCGCGCTCTTTTTTTCCCTCTCGATGGTTAATCACCCGTCATGACTGCACAACTTATCGACGGCAAGGCGATCGCCGCCAGCCTGCGCCAGCAGATCGCCCAACGTGTCGTGGAACGTCGCCAGCAAGGTCTGCGGACTCCCGGCCTGGCGGTGATCCTGGTTGGCAACGACCCTGCCTCTCAAGTCTATGTTTCGCACAAGCGTAAAGACTGCGAAGAAGTCGGCTTCATCTCCCAGGCTTTCGACCTGCCGAGCAACACCACCCAGCAAGACCTGACCGATCTGATCGACCGTCTTAATAATGACGCGAACATCGACGGCATTCTGCTGCAACTGCCGCTGCCCGCTCACCTGGATGCCTCGCTGCTGCTCGAGCGCATTCGTCCGGACAAGGATGTCGACGGTTTCCATCCTTATAATGTCGGCCGCCTGGCCCAACGCATCCCGCTGCTGCGCCCGTGCACGCCAAAAGGCATCATGACCCTGCTGCAAAGCACCGGCCAGGATCTGTACGGCATGGATGCAGTCGTCGTCGGCGCTTCCAACATCGTTGGCCGCCCGATGGCCATGGAGCTGCTGCTGGCTGGCTGCACCGTCACCGTCACCCACCGTTTCACCAAGGACCTCGCCGGCCACGTTGGCCGCGCTGACCTGGTGGTCGTGGCCGCCGGCAAGCCGGGCCTGGTCAAGGGTGAGTGGATCAAGGAAGGCGCCATCGTCATCGACGTCGGCATCAACCGCCAGGAAGATGGCAAGCTGGTGGGCGACGTGGTCTACGAGACCGCCCTGCCTCGCGCCGGCTGGATCACGCCAGTCCCGGGCGGCGTCGGGCCAATGACCCGCGCCTGCCTGTTGGAGAACACCCTGTACGCGGCTGAAGAACTGCACAAGTAAATCAGTAGCGCGCTCCAAAAGAACGGCACCCTTCGCGGTGCCGTTTTTTTATCACCGCCCTTTGGGGCTGCCTTGCAGCCCTTCGCGAGCAAGCTCGCTCCCACAGGGACGCCGATCCGTCGCGAAGGCCACTAAGCCACCACAGCCGATTCCGCTGCCAAACCACCCGTTTCAGCTTTCCCGGCTGGGCGCCCGACGTGCTTCAGCCGGGATTGCAAAGCCATCGGTAACACAATGTACGCACTGCCAACCCCTGGATGCGTGCCCCGATGCAAACCACCAATACCGTCCTGATGATCCGCCCGGCGCGGTTCGCCTTCAACCCGGATACCGCTGTGAACAACCGTTTCCAGAAGCCCGTGCTGGAACCGGAACAAGCGCAGCAGAAAGCGCTGGAAGAATTCGACGGCTATGTCGATACGCTGCGCCAGCATGGCGTCGATGTACTGGTGGTGCAGGACACCCCGGCCCCGCACACCCCTGACTCGATCTTCCCCAACAACTGGTGGAGCAGCCATGCCGACGGCAGCCTGGTGCTCTATCCCATGGAAGGCCAGAACCGTCGACTGGAGCGTGACAAGGGCGTGCTGCAGGTGCTCGGCGAGCGCTTCGCGATTCACAAGACCCTCGACCTGAGCCCGCTGGAAGCGCAGAACATCTTTCTCGAAGGCACCGGCAGCATGGTGCTGGACCGCGAAAACCGCATCAGCTACGCCTGCCACTCCGGGCGCACCCATGGCGAGGCCCTGCGCCAGTTCGCGGAGAACATGGACTACCGCCTCTGCGTGTTCCATGCCGTCGATCGCCACCAGTCACCGATCTATCACAGCAACGTGATGATGAGCGTAGGCCGCAACCTTTCCGTGGTCTGCCTCGATGCCCTGCCCCACGCCGCCGAGCGCCGCGCCCTGGAACACAGCCTGCGCGACACCGGCAAGGACATCCTGGCGCTGGACTTCGACCAGCTCGAAGGCTTCGCCGGCAACATGCTCGAAGTCCACGACAAACAAGGCCAGCCGCTGCTGGTGATGTCGCGCAGCGCCTGGCATTCGCTAAGCGCCGAACAACGCCGCCAGGCCGAGCGCCACAGCCACCCGGTGGTGGTGAACATCGACCATATCGAACGCATCGGCGGCGGCAGCGCGCGCTGCATGCTCGCCGAAGTCCACCTGCCCGTTCGCAACTGATCCCGACTACAAGAAGGAGAGCATCATGACCCGCTATATCGACGTTACCGACCTGAGCCGCCTGGTTGCCCGCAAAGGCCTGACCACCTGCCTTGAAGAAATGGCCGAGTACATCCGCCAGGACTACCTGCGCTGGAATGACTTCGAGAAATGCGCACGGGTGGCCAACCACTCCCCCGACGGCGTGATCGAGCTGATGCCGGCGTCCGATGCCAATCTATATGCCTTCAAGTACGTCAACGGCCACCCGAAGAACACCCACCGCGGCATGCTCACAGTGATGGCCTTTGGCGCCCTGGGCGATGTCGATACTGGCAAGCCGCTGCTGCTCAGCGAAATGACCCTGACCACCGCGATGCGCACCGCCGCCACCTCGGCCCTGGCCGCGCGCTACCTGGCCCGCCCGGACAGCCACAGCATGGCGTTGATCGGCAACGGCTCGCAGAGCGAGTTCCAGGCCATCGCCTTCCACACCCTGCTGGGCATCGAAGAAATCCGCCTGTACGACCTCGACCCGCAGGCCACCGCCAAGCTGGCCGCCAACCTCGCCGCCTACCCAGGCATTCGCCTGGTCATCGCCGGCTCGGTGGCTGAAGCGGTTCGCGGTGCGGACATCGTCACTACGGTCACCGCCGACAAGGCCTACGCCACCATCCTCACCCCGGAGATGATCGAGCCGGGCATGCACCTCAACGCGGTGGGCGGCGACTGCCCGGGCAAGACCGAACTGCACCGCGACATCGTCGAGCGCGCGCGGGTGATCGTCGAGTACGAACCGCAGAGCCGTATCGAAGGCGAGATCCAGCAGATGCCTGCGGATTCGCCGGTGACCGAGTTCTGGCAGGTGGTGAACGGCGAGATCGCCGGCCGCGAGAACGCCGCCCAGGTCACCCTGTTCGACTCCGTCGGCTTTGCCATCGAGGACTACTCGGCGCTGCGGTATGTGCTGGACGTAGCCAAGGCCCTGGACATCGGTAGCGAGATCGGCCTGGTACCGGACCTGAAAAACCCGAAAGACCTCTACGCCCTGCTTCAGCCGGCGGTTGCCGACGTGCAGAAGCGACGAGCCTGACACAACCGAATCCGCTGCGCCCAGCGCGCAGCGGATCGGAAAACGCTGTGACAAAGCCAAAACAGGAGGCGCCTCGACAGAATCGGCTGCGAGCAGCCGCACTAACAGCATATTCCGGTAGCCAGCGCCGGCCCAAACGACACAAAAAAACCGCTGTCATCGCGCATTCTGAGCCCCGACCGAAGAGTCACGACAAGACCACAAGGCCAAGGCCCACGAAGCGTTCTACTGCCCTACATCAACTACAAAACACAGGGATCCACTCATATGACTTCGCTGCGAAAGCTTCTCGGCGTGCTGCTCCTGCCACTCTGCGCCAGCGTGGCCCAGGCGCAGGAATGGAAAGAAATCCGTTTCGGCGTTTTCCCCGAATACCCACCGTTTGAATCCGTCGCCGCCGATGGCAGCCTGCAAGGCTTCGACATCGAGCTGGGCAACGCGATCTGCGCCAAGCTGGAAGTCAAATGCACCTGGGTGCACAACGAATTCGACGGCATGATCCCGGCCCTGCGCGCGCGCAAATTCGACGCCATCATGTCGTCGATGGCGGTGACCCCGGCCCGCCTGAAACAGATCGACTTCAGCGACCGCCTGTTCCTCAGCCCCACCTCCGTCATCACCCGCAAGGGCGCCGGTTTCGGCGACACCCCAGAATCGCTCAAAGGCAAGACCGTCGGCGTGCTGCAAGGCTCGCTGCAGGAAGCCTACGCCCGCGCCAAACTGGCGCCGCTGGGGGCCACGGTCAAGGCCTACCAGGCTCAGGACCAGAACTACGCCGACCTGATGAACGGCCGCCTCGACGCCACTGTCACCGACAAGCTCGAAGCCCAGCTCAACTTCCTCACCAAGCCTGAAGGCGCCGACTTCCAGAGCGGCCCGGCGATCAAGGACCCGACCCTGCCGCTGGACATCGCCATGGGCGTGCGCAAGAACGACGCCGAGCTCAAGGCCCTGATCAACAAGGGCATCGCCGCAGTGCTGGCCGATGGCACCTTCGCCAGGATCCAGCAGAAGTACGTCGGCGACCTGGACATCTACAACGAGTAACCCCCCCGTCGCTGGCCCGGCAGCCGATGCCGGGCCAGCGCTGGTGCCCATCGAGATTTTCCCCGTGAACGACTTCCTTCACTCTGTCGGCTTGCAGGCCTTGAGCCTGCAGGGCTTCGGCCCGCTGTTGGCGCAAGGTACCTGGATGACCGTAAAACTGGCGCTGCTGTCCCTGGCCCTGAGCCTGGTGCTCGGCCTGGTCGGCGCCAGTGCCAAGCTTTCGTCACTGCGCTTGCTGCGCCTTCCCGCGACGCTCTACACCACCCTGATCCGCAGCGTGCCGGACCTGGTGCTGATCCTGCTGATCTTCTACACCTTCCAGATCTGGCTCAACGACTTCACCGAATGGATGGGCTGGGGCTACTTCGAGATCGACCCGTTCACCGCCGGGGTCCTGACCCTCGGTTTCATCTACGGCGCCTATTTCACCGAGAACTTCCGCGGCGCAATCCTCAGCGTGCCCGCCGGGCAACTGGAAGCCGCCACCGCCTACGGTCTGAGCCGCGCCCAGCGCTTCCGGCTGGTGCTGTTCCCACAACTGATGCGCTTCGCCCTGCCGGGACTTGGCAACAACTGGCTGGTGCTGCTCAAGTCCACCGCGCTGGTGTCGATCATCGGCCTCGCCGACCTGGTGAAAGCCGCGCAGAACGCCGGCAAGAGCACCAATAACGTTCTGTATTTCCTGATTATCGCGGGGCTGGTCTACCTGCTGATCACCACCCTTTCCAACCGCCTGTTCAAACGTCTGGAGCGGCGCTACAACACCGGCATCAAGGGGCTGACGTCATGATCGAACTGATCCAGGAATACGGCCTGGCCTACCTGTACAACGATGGCGCCGGCCTGTCCGGACTGGCCATGACCCTGTGGTTGTTCGTGGTGACCATGGTTGTCGGTTTTTTCCTGTCGCTGCCGCTGGCCCTGGCGCGGGTTTCGCGCAAGCTCTGGCTGCGCTGGCCGGTGGAGTTCTACACCTACCTGTTCCGCGGCACGCCGCTCTATATCCAGTTGCTGATCTGCTACACCGGGCTCTACGGCCTGGAAGTGGTGCGCGACCACGAAATGCTCGACCGTTTCTTCCGCAATGCGCTGAACTGCACCCTGCTGGCCTTCGTGCTCAACACCTGCGCCTACACCGTGGAAATCTTCGCCGGGGCGATCCGCAACATTCCCCACGGCGAGATCGAGGCGGCTCACGCCTACGGCCTGCACGGCTGGAAACTCAACCTGTTCGTGGTGCTGCCCGCAGCTCTGCGGCGTTCGTTGCCGGCCTACAGCAACGAACTGATCCTGATGCTGCACGCGACTTCACTGGCCTTCACCGCGACCATCGGCGACATCCTGAAAGTCGCCCGCGACGCCAATGCCGCGACCTTCCTGACGTTCCAGGCCTTCGGCATCGCCGCCCTGCTGTACATGCTGCTGTCCTTCGCACTGGTCGGGCTGTTCCGCCTGGCTGAACGACGCTGGATGCGTTTTCTCGTTCCTTCCCGAGGCTGACCCATGACCACTTCCGCACACGCCTTGTCGATCCAACCCGACTTCGCCGCGCCACCTGTCGCCGCCGCTGCCAGCGCCGCGATCAAGCTGACGGTGGACTCGCTGCATAAAAGCTACGGCGATCACGAGGTGCTCAAGGGCGTCTCGCTGCAAGCACGCAAAGGCGACGTCATCAGCCTGATCGGCGCCAGCGGCTCGGGCAAAAGCACCATGTTGCGCTGCATCAATTTCCTCGAGCAGCCGGACGCCGGGGTCATCACCCTCGACGACCAGACCATCGAAATGCGCCAAGGCCGCGCCGGCGCCCGCGCCCCGCACCCGGCACAGTTGCAGAACCTGCGCACGCGGCTGGCCATGGTGTTCCAGCACTTCAACCTGTGGAGCCACATGACCGTGCTGGAGAACATCACCATGGCGCCGCGCCGGGTGTTGGGGGTCAGCCAGCAGGACGCCGAGGCCCGCGCCCGCGCGTACCTGGACAAGGTCGGCCTGCCGGCCCGCGCCGCCGATCAGTACCCGGCGTTCCTCTCCGGCGGCCAGCAACAGCGCGTCGCGATCGCCCGGGCGCTGGCGATGGAGCCGGAGATCATCCTGTTCGACGAACCAACGTCAGCCCTTGACCCAGAGCTTGTAGGAGAAGTCCTCAAGGTCATACAGACGCTGGCCGAGGAAGGTCGTACCATGCTCATGGTCACCCACGAGATGGGCTTTGCCCGCCAGGTGTCCAGCCAGGTGCTGTTCCTGCATCAGGGCCGGGTCGAAGAACAGGGAAGCGCGCAGATTCTCGACCAGCCGCAAAGCGAGCGCCTGCAGCAATTTCTTTCCAACCGCTTGAAGTGAAGCAACGCCACCATGGATACCAAGGCCAACTCCTCCCACGCCGCGCCGCCGCTGGACCGCATCGACGAAGCGATCATCGACGTGCTGCGCCACAACGGGCGCATCACCTACGAGAAGCTGTCGTCATTGGTCCACCTGACGCCCAGGCCCTGCCTGGAGCGGGTGCGCAAGCTCGAACGGCGCGGCGTGATCCGCGGTTACGGCGCAATCATCGATGTGCAGATGGTCTCGCCGGGGTTGTCGCTGCTGGTCCTGGTGGCGCTGTCCAACCAGAGCGGCCGCGCTGCGCAAAAAGCCTTCGAAGCCTGCGTGCGCGCCTGCCCGCAGGTGTTCGAGTGCCAGTTGATCAGCGGCCATTTCGACTACAGCCTGCGCATGCGTTGCCGGGATATGGAGCACTACCGGGTGCTGACCGAGACCTGGATGAACAACGATGAGCTGCATATCGACAAACTGGTGGCGCATCCGGAATTGGCGGTGGTGAAGAACACCGCACCGCAGATGTAGGTTCACCGAGTGGGCCTGTCTCGCGCCGAACCGTCGCGAGACAGGCCCACAATCACCCCGCCCCGCGCGCCCGCACCCGCCACTCCCGCGGCTGCACGAATCCTCGCACCCACTCCACCACCTCCTGCGCCGGCATTGGCCGGGCGATGCCGTAGCCTTGGGCCACGTCGCAGCCCAGTTCCATCAGCCATTCGCCGTGGGCCACCGTCTCCACACCCTCGGCAATCACCTGCCGGCCAAACGCCTGGGCCAGGCCGATCACCGCGCGGGTCAGGGCCAGGTCGTCCTGGTCGTGGAGAATGTCCTGGACGAAGGATTTGTCGATTTTCATGGTCTGGGTCGGCAAGCGCTTGAGGTAGCTCAGGGACGAGTACCCGGTGCCAAAGTCATCCAGCGAAAAACGCACCCCCAGCCGCTGGCACGCCTCCAGGCATTCGCAGACCCGCTGGATATTCTCGATGGCCACCGACTCGACGATTTCCAGGTCGAGCATCTGCGGCGCCACCGTGGCATGGCGGGACAGCAAACGCTGAAGACGGACGACAAAATCGGTGCGCTGAAAATGCCGCGCGGCGATGTTCACGCTCACCGGCCAACGGCAACCCTGCGTCTGCCACTGCTGCATCTGCGCCAGGGCTTCATCGATCACCCATTCACCGATATCGACGATCAGGTCAGTGCGCTCCACCAACGGCAGAAACTCGCCCGGCGCGACCACGCCGCGGACGGGATGGCGCCAGCGCAACAGCGCCTCGAACCCCACCACCATGCCGCTGCGCATATTCACCTTGGGCTGGTAATACAGGCACAGTTCGCCGTTATGCAGCGCCCGGCGCAGGCGCTCCACGGTCTGGTGAGTGGCCTTGACTTCCTGGTCCAGCGACACGTCGAACAGGTGAAAACGATTGCGCCCCCGTTGCTTGGCCAGGTACATGGCCTGGTCGGCGTGGCGCAGCAGGGTGTCGGCGTCATCGTTGTCGTTGGGGAACAGGGTCACGCCGATGCTGGCGCTAACACTGATTGGCCGCCCGCGAATGACACAGGGTGCGGCGATCGCCTTGAGCACCCGCTCAAGCACGCCCTGCAAGGTCGGCAGGCCCTGAATATCACCCAGGATCAGCACGAACTCATCGCCGGACAACCGCCCTACCGCATCGCCCTCACGCAACACGCGCTTCAAGCGCCGCGACACCTCCACCAGCAACAGGTCGCCACTGGCATGGCCATAGCCGTCGTTGACCGCCTTGAAGCCGTCGAGGTCGAGCATGCACACCGCCAGCGCCGAATCGTCGTTGCGCGAACGTTCGATGGCCTGCCCGAGCAGGTCGCCAAGCAATGAGCGGTTAGGCAGACCGGTCAGCACGTCGTGCCCGACCCGCCACTGCAAGGTGTGGAGCAACTGGCGTTTCTGGGTGATATCGAAGCGGATCGAGACGAACTTGCACACCTCGCCGCTGAGCGGATCGAACAGCGGCACCATGGTGCTGTCGACCCAGTACAGCGAGCCGTCCTTGGACCGGTTGCAGATTTCGCCCTTCCACACCTCGCCCGCCGCCAGGCTCTGCCACATGTCGATAAACAGCCCCGGCTCGTGCTGGCCGGAATTGAGGATGCGGTGGTCGGCGCCCAGCAGTTCTTCGCGGCTGTAGCCAGAGATGGTGCAGAACTGATCGTTGACGTAGGTGATACGCCCGGCCAGATCGGTTTCGGAAAAGATCGCGGCCGCGTCGACGGCCGCGCGGTAGTTGTCATCCATGAAATAAAACCTGTCCGACGGCTATCGGTTGAAGCGTTCGACCAAGGCACGCAGGCCGGATGAAATATGTTCCAATTCAGCGCCGCGGGTGGCGGCCGCGTTGGCGTTGTCGGCGGTGCGCTGCACGGTGCCGGCGACGTTGTTGATCTGGCAGGCGACGTCTTCGGCGACATGGGATTGCTGCTGCGAAGCGGCGGCCATCTGCCGGGTCATGTCGGTGATGCGCTCAACCGCCACGCGAATGCCCTGCAGCGCCTCTTGCGCCTCGACCACCTGGGCCACGCCCTGCTCGGCCTCGCGGATACCGAGGTCGGCGATGGACACCGCTTCATCGGCGCCCTTGCGCAGGTTTTCGATCACGCCCTGGATCTGCTGGGTCGACTGCCGGGTCTTGCCCGCCAGCGCACGCACTTCATCGGCCACCACGGCGAAACCACGGCCCTGCTCGCCGGCACGGGCGGCTTCGATGGCGGCATTCAGTGCCAGCAGGTTGGTCTGTTCGGCAATCGCCTGGATCACGCCTGCGGCGGACATGATGTCCTGGGTCTGCCCGGCCAGTTCGCCCACCGCCTGATTGATCTGGGTAACGGTGGACGCCAGCACCTGGATCGCCTGGCGCGAAGTGCCGGCAACCTGGCTGCCCTGGTCGGCAAGCTGGTTGGCAGTGTGGGCTTCGCCAGCGGTCTGCTGCACATGGGCGGCGACCTCGGCGATGGACGCGGCCATCTCGGTCATGGCGGCGGCGGTCTGGTCGGTTTCGGCGCGCTGCTCCAGCAGCGCCGATTCGGTGGCGCCGGAGAGGCGGCTGGAATCGCTGGCGGCGTGGGCCATCTGGTTGGCGAGGTCGCTGAGGCGGGTCAGCGCGGTTTTCAGCCGGGCTTCTTCGCTGATGAGGATCATCTGCAACTGCGCGGCGGGGCCCAGGGTGTCGCTGTAGGCCAGGGCGCAAATCGGATCGCAGAAGGTGTTTTCGGCACCGCGAACGATTCGCCGCAATTCGCCACGCAAGCGGCTGTGGCCCCACAACCCGACCGCCACGAACAGGCCGAGGGTGATGCCTTGGCCGACAAGACCGGGAACAAACTGATTGGCGGCCAGTGCAGCGCCTGCCGCCAACACCGGCACGGCCAGCACCTGGGCCTGCTGCACCAGGCGACGCGCCAGCGGCACCGGCGTCTTGCCCTCGCGCAGCCGGGCGTAAAGGGCTTCGGCGCGCTGCACTTGTTCGCGGGTCGGCTTGACCCGCACCGACTCGTAACCTACCAGCCGCGCGTTCTCCAGGATCGGTGTGACGTAGGCGCTGACCCAGTAGAAATTGCCGTTCTTGCAGCGGTTCTTGACGATCCCCATCCAGCTCTGGCCGGCCTTGAGGTACTGCCACATCTGCTCGAAGACCTGGGCGGGCATGTCGGGATGGCGAACGAGGTTGTGCGAGGCGCCGATCAGTTCAGCGTGGCTGAAGCCGCTGATGGCGGCGAATTCGGCATTGCAGTAAGTGATATTACTGGCGGTGTCGGTGGCGGAAATCAGCCGTTGCTGATCGGGAAATGTCTGTTCCACCGCGGTAATCGGTAAGTTGAGACGCACGATAAAGCTCCATGAGCCGCAGGAAAATTGCGGGTTGCTCTCTGCCAAACCCACTGCGGGAAAATCTGTCCAAGCTGCAAAGTCTACGAGATACATCACCTTTTGTAATCCAGGGTGATGGCAGGAGAGGTTGTCTATTAAAATTTTTTGTCGTTAAGTTCTTGATTCTAAATGGGAATTGAGCGATGGAAATTTCAAGTTTGGGCTCAGCCATCAGACGCTGTCGCAAGGTCGCCGGGCTTACCCAGGCTGAACTGGGCGAAAAAGCCGGGTTCGACCCCAAGACCATAAGCCGCTTCGAAACCGGTACCTACACTCCCAGCGTTGAAGCCTTGTTCGTCTTTGCCAAGGTGCTGGGCGTCAAGCTCACTGCCTTCTTCACCGATCTGGACACTGAAGACGAACAACGCGCCTATCTGTTTGGCGTCATTCACAAAGCCCCTCCGAACGACCTGGGACGGCTGATCGCCGCGGTGGATCAGGTCTTGTCCAAGCACTGACCGACCCCTGGCATTTCTGCCGATTCTTGCCTGGTACGCCAACTGGTCAGACCGGTAAAACCAATTATCGCGCCACCTCTTGCGAAAACCGAAAATACGCGCTTACACTGCCCGCGCACTGGACATACCGGTAAGACCACAATAATTAAGTCCGACGCGCCGTCACCCCGGCAGCCAGGACACCGACCAGAGATCCCTCCCATGCTCAAATGGTGCTCGCGTTCGATCTTCCTGCAAGTAGTGCTCGGCCTGATGCTTGGCATCGCCTGCGGCCTGAGCTTCCCCGACCTTTCCCTGCAACTCAAACCCCTTGGTGACGGCTTTATCAAACTGATCAAGATGCTGATCGGTCTGATCGTGTTCTGCGTGGTGGTCAGCGGCATTTCCGGTGCCGGCGACCTGAAGAAAGTCGGGCGCATCGGCCTGAAGTCGGTGATCTATTTCGAAGTCCTCACCACCGTCGCCCTGGTCCTGGGTCTGGTGCTCGCCTTCTCCACCGGCATCGGCAGCGGCGCCAACATCCATCTGGAGCAACTTTCCGCGACGGACGCCAGCAGCCTCGCCGAGCGTGGGCAGCATATCCACAGCACCACAGCCTTCCTCATGGACCTGATCCCCACCTCGGTGATCGGCGCCTTCGCCGACAACAACATCCTTCAGGTGTTGCTGTTCTCGGTGCTGTTCGGCAGTGCGCTGAACCTGGTGGGCGAATCGGCCTCGGGCATTTCGCGACTGATCAACGAACTGAGCCATGTGATCTTCCGCATCATGGGCATGATCGTGCGCCTGGCCCCCATCGGTGTGTTCGGCGCCATCGCCTTCACCACCAGCAAATATGGCCTGGAATCGCTGCAACACCTGGGCGGTCTGGTGGCGTTGTTCTACCTCACCTGTGCCGGCTTCGTGCTGTTGGTTCTCGGCCTGGTGATGCGTGTGTCCGGTCTCAAGATGCTGCCGTTCCTCAAGTACCTGCGTGAAGAACTGACCATCGTCCTCGGCACCGCTTCTTCCGACGCCGTGCTGCCACAGATCATGCGCAAGCTGGAGCACCTGGGCATCGGCAGTTCCACCGTCGGGCTGGTGATTCCCACCGGCTACTCCTTCAACCTCGACGGCTTCTCCATCTACCTGACCCTGGCCATCGTGTTCATCGCCAACGCCACCGGCACGCCGCTGGCCATGACCGATCTGATGACCATCCTGCTGGTGTCGCTGGTGACCTCCAAAGGTGCCCACGGCATTCCCGGCTCGGCGCTGGTGATTCTGGCCGCAACCCTGACCGCCGTTCCCGCGATTCCGGTGGTGGGCCTGGTGCTGGTGCTGGCGGTGGACTGGTTCATGGGCATCGGCCGGGCGCTGACCAACCTGATCGGCAACTGCGTCGCCACCGTGGCCATCGCCCGCTGGGAGAAGGACATCGACCTGGAGCGCGCGCACAACGTGCTCGAAGGCAAGCAGGGCTTCGCCTTCCAGACGCGCAAGACGGCCCATCAGCAGGAATTCTAGGAAGCCAATGAACGACTTCTCACGGAGCGAACTGTGATTACCTCCTCGACAGTAGTGAATGCGGTAGTGGACAAACTGCGCCAGGCCCTGGCCCGCGGCCAGTGGCGCTCCGGTGAGATGCTTCCCGGTCAGCGCGAGCTGGCCGAGCAACTCGGCATCAGCCGGCCCAGCCTGCGTGAAGCGGTAACGGTGCTGGAAACCCTCGGTCTGGTGCGCTCGATGCCCGGCAAAGGCGTGCTGGTACTCGACGCCGACAGCAACGAGCTGGTCATGGCGCCGGCCGGCGTGGCCGAGGCCAGCCTCGAAGACGTGCTGCAACTGCGTTACACCCTGGAGCCGTTCATCGTCGGGCTGGTGGCGCAGTCCATCAGCAGCCAGGAAACCGGCCAGTTGCGCCTGACCCTGATGGACATGCGCGAAGCCCTGGACGCCGGCGACGGCGAGGCTGGGGTCAACGCCTACATCGCCTTCCATGAGGCGCTGTTTGCCCTGACCTCCAACCCGATTTTCCAGAGCGTGGTGCAGCAGACCGGCAATGCCCTCAAGCAGAGCGCGCAGATGCTGCGCAAATCCCCCGAACACCTGGCCGCGCGCCTTGAAGAAAACGAAGCAGTGGTGCGCGCCATCCGCAACAAGGACAGCGCCCAGGCCAGCGCGCAAATGCGCCGGCACATCCTGCAGGAAGGCCGGCGCATGGGTATTGAACTGAAGATTCCGGACGAACAGCCCGGTTACTGACTTCCAGGAGAGCACAGATGAGAGCCGTTGCCCCCGTCACTTCCACCGCGTCCGCCCTGCCCGCGCTGCTGGCCGTTGGCGAGCGGCGCCTGTCGGCCGCGGAAATCTATCCGCGGCTGTTCGATGCGATTCTCGAACAGCGCCTGGCCCCTGGCACGCCGCTGACCGAAATGGCGTTGGGCGAAGCGTTCGGGGTCAGCCGCACGGTGATCCGCCGCGTGCTGGGGCGGCTTTCGGACCAGCAGGTGATCGTCCAGCGTCCGGCCCACACCGCACGGCTGGCGGCGCCGGACCCGGAGCAGGCGCGGCAGGTATTGAGCGCACGGCGGCTGGCGGAAACCACCCTGATTGAATTGGCGGCGCGGCGCTCGCGTCCGGCGCAGTTGCGCCAGTTGCGCGAATTGATTTCCCGCGAGCGGCAGTCCCATGAACAAGGCCAACGCTGCACGGCGATCCGCCTGGGCGGCGAGTTTCACCTGAAGCTGGCGGAGATTGCCGACAATGCCCCGCTCGCGCGTTTCCTTAACGGTTTGGTGCCGATGACCTCGCTGATCATCGCCAAATACGAAAGCCGGGCCTGCGAGCATTGCGCGTGGGAAGAACATGCGGCGCTGGTGGATGCGCTGGAGGATGGAGACAGTGAGGCGGCGTTGCGGTTGATGCATCTGCATCTGGATCGGATCGAGGCGAAGCTGGATCTGGATTGAGAGGTTTTGGGGCTGCTTTGCAGCCCTTCGCGACGGTTCGGCGCCCCGACAAGCTCGCTCCTACAGATATGACACCGAACTCTGTAGGAGCGAGCTTGCTCGCGAATGGCCTCGAACGCTCAAGGCCTAAGGCCGATCAACCACCGGCGTATGCCGCGACCAATCCAGCAACAAGCTGTAGGCCACCGCCAGCAAGGTCGGGCCAATAAACAACCCGATAAAGCCAAACGCCAACAACCCGCCAAACACCCCAAGCAGCACGATCACCAACGGCAAATCCCCACCGCGGCTGATCAGGTAAGGCTTCAGCACGTTGTCCACGCCACTGATGACAAAGGTGCCCCAGATTCCAAGGAACACCGCCATGCTGTAGTCGCCCTTCCACGCCAGCCAGGCAGTGGCGGGAATCCAGGCCAGCGGCGGGCCCATGGGGATCAGGCTGAGCATGAAGGTCACCAACCCGAGCACCAGCGCCCCAGGCACCCCGGCGATAAGAAAGCCGATCAGCGCCAGCAAGCCCTGGGCGGCGGCAGTGCCGATCACGCCGTTGACCACCCGTTGCACGGTCCCCGCCACCAGTCCCAGGTAATAATCGGCACGCTCGCCGATCAGCCGCTCCAGCAGGCGCAGGACGAACGCCGCCAGACGCGGCCCGTCACGGTAGAAGAAGAACACGAAGACCAGGCTGAGGATCAATTCGAGAATCCCGCTGCCAATCTGCGCGCTGCGGGCCAGCAGCCAGTTGCCAACCTGGCCGAGGTAAGGCTTGACCGTCGCCAGCAAGGCGGCGCCCTGCTGGTCCATGGTGTCCCAGAAGCGCACCAGCCGTTCGCCGACAAAGGGCACGCTGCCCAACCAGGACGGCGCATCGGGCAGGCCGTCGACCTGTACGTCACGAATGAAGGTGGTGGCATCGCGCACATGGTCGGCGAGGTTGAAACCCAGCCACACCAGCGGCAGCGCCACCAGCAGCAACCATAAACAGGTAAGGAAACTCGCGGCGAGGGTTTCGCGCCCGCCGCAGAGGCGGGGCACCAGACGCATCAGCGGCCAGCCCGCGAACGCAAGGATCGCGCCCCAGAGCAGCGCGGAGATGAACGGTGCCATGACCCAGAGGCCGGCGCCCAGCAGCGCCAGCAACAGAATCTGCACCAGCAGCCGATCATTGTTGAGCATCACGCCTCCCGGCTCAGCGAATCAGTTCGACATGCAGGCCGTTCGCCGCCTGGCCACCGACTTCGAGCCGGGCCGAACGGACCCCAGCGGCGGTCAACTGGTCCAGCCAGGCCTGGGCCTGGGCGCCGGTGAGGACCACGCGCAGCGTGCTGTCCAGGTTAAGACTGCGGGCCAGCAGATTGACCCAGGCCTGGGGCGGCTCGGCGTTCAGATCAGGGTAGTCGAGCCTGGCATTGCTGCGCAGCTCGCGCAGGACGGTGGCAGGCGTCGGCAGCAATTCGCCCAGGGGCGCGTTGGCTTCGAACTGTTCGGTGTGCAGGTAGATGCGTTTGTTACCGCGGGTGATGGCGTAGAGGGCGACCAGCGTGTCGGAGTCGGCGCCGGTGCGACGCAGCAGAATGAAGAACTGGTCCTGATCCGAGCCGGACAGCCGGGCGTTGCCGAAGAGCTCGTTCCACAGGCTGTTCTCGCCGCAGTCACGGGCCTCGCACCAGAACAGCGGGTAACCGCCATCGGCCTGCAAGGCTTCGCGAGCGGCCTTGAACGCCTCGGCGGCGCTACGTTCGGCGGGCAATTCCCAGGTGACCGAATGGAGCTGGCCACGGGCCTCGATCTTGCCGTCCATGCGCACCTGGCCGCTGATCTTGCGCAGCCCGCCCAACGGGTAGACGCGCTCCACTTCCGTCGCAGGGCGTTCATCAACCATCTTGGCGTCCTGCGGAACCGGCAGTTCGCCACCGGCCTGAACCGCACCGGTTACCAGCAACAGGCCGGCCAGACCGGCACGCAACGTATGAATGGCATTCATCGGCGAACCCCGCCGACGGGTGCGGCGCGGGCAAGGCGAAGGGGGCGTAAGTCGTGCTGGGTCATGATTGTCTCCCTGATCAAAACCCGCCAAGCCTCGACAGTTGCCCGATACAAGTCAAGGAATGGCAAAGAAGCGATTGAAACAGTCTGCAACAAGCGTTGCGCCGGCCTCATCGTTCAAGTGCAAGTGATGACCGCCGGGCAAGTGTTCCAGGCTAAAGGGTAGCTGCTCAAGGAGGGTCGTGTTGCGCGCCAGCATGCCATCGTCGGCGACGATCAATTGCGTCGGGCAGGCGACGCGGCGCACGAAGCTCATGGCCTGCTCTTCGCTCATGCGCAGCGGCGACGGCAGGGTCAGGCGGCTGTCGCTGCGCCAACTGAAGCCACCCGGCACCGGCACCAGCCCGCGTTGGGCCAGCAGTTCGGCAGCCTCGCGGGTGACCGCGACCATGCCCTTCATCCGCGCCTCCACCGCCTGCTCCAGCACCGGGTAGACCGACTTGCGCTTGCTGTCGTGGCGCAGTTGTGCCTGCAGCGCCATGCCCATGCGCTCGGCGGCGTCCTGGCCGTTGGCGCCCGGCGGGATCACCCCGTCGATCAGCGCCAGGCGGGTGATCCGTTCCGGCAGGCTGCCCGCCAGCACCACCGAGACGATGGCGCCCAGCGAATGCCCGAGCAACCCGAAGCGCTCCCAGCCCAGTTGCGCGGCGACCCGCAGCACATCGTGGGCGTAGTCCCACAGCGCATAGCTGGCACCCGGCGGGCGATGCCCGGAATAACCGTGCCCGGCGAAATCCAGGGCGACGATGCGCAGCCCGTCCAGCTTCGGCGCCAGGCGGGCGAAGCTGTTGGCGTTGTCGAGCCAGCCGTGCAGGGCGATCACCGGGCGGCCATCCGCCGGGCCGTAGAGGTGCGCAGCCAGTTCGACATGGCCCAGGTCCAGGCGGACCTCTTCGACCGGATTGCTCATACCTGTTTCTCCTGCCAGCGCTGAAAGACGTTTCTGATCAGTTGCGCGGTTTCATCCGGGCGCTCCAAGGGAAACATGTGTCCACCGACGACGCTATGGTTTTCGCCCCGGGGCATGCGTCGTACCGCCTGGGCGTGGTGGGCCTTGACGATGCGGCTGTGACTGCCGCGGACCATCGCCAGCGGCACTTGCAACTGCCCGGGATGGGCCGGACGGGTATGCGGGATGCTGCGGTAGATGCTCATTTCGATAGAAGGATCGAAGCTCAGCCGCAAGGCATCGCCCTCCTGTTTCAGGCCATGTTGCAGATAGGCTTCCAGGCACTCCGGGTCGAATGCGCGGAACAGCGTCTTGCTGGCGAAATAGGCGCGGGCCTGATCGAGATCGGCGAAAGCCTCGCGCCGCCCCTCAGTGCGCCCGGCCGGAGTGATGCGGTCGATGAAGCCCCAGCGCTTGGCGAGACGAATCAGCCACTGGTCCGCCAGGGTCAGCACCGGCGAGTCGAGCATCACCACCCCGCGATAGAGCTGCGGGCAACGCAGCGCCGCGTGCAGGTGCAGCACGCCGCCCAGCGAGTGGCCAACGCCCCAGACCGGCTCGGGTTGCTGTTCAAGGTGATGGATCAGTTCGTCGACCAGTTGCAGCCAGTTGTCATTCACCGGAAAACGCGGGTCATGGGCGTGCTGGGGCAGATGGCAAACCTGATAGTCCGGCGCCAAGGCGCTGAACAGCTTGCCGTAGGTGGCCGAAGGGAAGCCGTTGGCGTGAGCGAAGAAGACCTGTTGCGACATACCGGGCTGTCCGTTGCGGAAAAGACTGACAGGGATTGTCCGCAACCACTTACAACCCGGCAATGACCGGAACAGCCATCCGTGACGGCACTCCGGTCAGGCAGGCCCGCCCGGCGGGGTTCAGAAGTCCTGGAAAGAACGGTGCAGGCAGGCCTGGATGTAAGCCACCTGGAACTCGTAGGCCTCGCGTACCTGATCGCGCTCGTTCTCGTTCAGGTGTGCCCGTTGCAGCGCCAGGCACGAAACCTGAAGCATCTTCGCCATCTGGTCGCAGGCCATCTGGAATTGCTCCAGGTGCTGTGATTCGCGGCGATTCTGATGCCGCCGAACCAACGCGTCGAGGCGCGCATCGGCGGCGTCGTGCAGCACCTGGAACTCGGCGAAGTCGAGGTTGCAGTTCAGGTTCACCTCGTCGAGCACCTGTCGCAGATCGGCCGCACAGGCTTGAACACCGTTTTGTCCATTCATTGTGTTTCTCCCCGGGCAGTGGCACCACGATGAGGTCACGCTAACAAGGTGGTGGTGAGGCAACAACTGGTAAAAATGTCAGGTGTGGCGGAGACAACAGGCAAGGCCCAGCAGCCACACCCGCGCCAGGGCAACCGCCACGGGTCTGGTTGTCACGCTCGGCCAGTCCCGTGTTTTTTTGCATCGGTCACCAGCAGCAGATCGCCCTCGCCGGTCAGCCTTTCGGCCAGCACATGCTCGCCGCCCCGGATGAAGGTGCGCTGCTCGTCACCCTGCAACTGATTGACCAATTGTCCATCACAGTAGAAGCGCTGCTCATCACCCTCGCCGCCGACGCTGCCACTGAGGATGTCCTGCGCGTCGTAGCGGTACTGAAGGATTCCGGTGCTGGCGTCACTGACGCTGAGCAGCCGCCCCAGGGCGTCGTATTCGAGGCTGCGGTCCTGTTCATCGCGGACCAGGTTGCCATCCTCGTCGTAGTCCAGACTCATGAGCGCGGGATAGTCGGCATGACTGTTGCGCACCGCACTGAGCTGGGTCGGGTCCTGGTCTTCGAACAGGTACGTGGCCAGGTTCTCGCCACCGGGAAACACCGTGCGCACCGTGATCAGGTTGTCCAGCGCATCGAATTCGAACACCTGGCGCTGGATCGATTTGCCCCAGGGGTCCAGCGGCAGGTCGCTACCGGTGCAACGGTAATCCTCCAGCCGCCCTCGCGCGTCGTAGGCATACGTCTCGTCACGCAGCAGCGTGCTGCCCTGGCGCAGGATTCGCTGCTCCAGGGCGTCGCGGACGGTGTAGCGTTGCTCCAGGGTCTGGACCACGCCATCGTCGAAGGTGAAGGTACGCAGGATCTCGCGACCGAAATCGTCGTATTCCAGATCAATGCGCACGCTGTGCCCCTCGGCCGTGTCTTCGGTGACGATGCGCGAGGTCAGGCCACTGCTGTTGTAGCTGAAGTGCGATTCGGTCTGCCCCAGGGTGGTCGACTCCAGCCGGCCGCCGCCATCGTACTCATAGCGCTGTTGCTGACCGAGCACATCGGTGTAGCTCAGCAAGCGTCCGCGCAGGCTGTATTCGTAGGCCATCTCGTGAGTCTTGCCGGCATTGACGCGCTGTTCGGTCTTCAGCTCACCGGTGCTGTAGTAGGTGCAATTGAGGCTCTGGTCGCTTTCACGGCTGGACAGCAGTTGGGCGTTGTCCTTGTCGTACTCATAGTCGGCGGTGGCCCCCTGAATACGCCGCTGGATAGGCTCTTCGCCGAGGTTCGGGTTGTACTCGTACGCGATGACCTCGCCCTTGGGCGTGGTGACGCTGGACGGCTGCTGCTGGCCGCCGTCGAACGCGAACGTGCGCTCGCGCCCACCGGTCACGGAGCGGTACAGGCGTTCGAGCCCGTCGAACGCCTGCTCACCGAGCACGACTCCGTCGACGCCGATCCAGGTCGGCAAGTCCTCGGTACTGTGGTCGGCGTAGCGCCGCTCGACCTGTGCGCTGTCGGGGAGGCCGTTGAGCGTCATGCGGTCGAACGCATCGTATTGATAGAAGCGGAACTGCCGCAGTTCGTCGTATTCATGCGAAGTCCGGCCCAGGCCGTCATAGAAATACTCGTACAGACTGACCTTCCCTCCCGCCAGATCGAACCGTTCAACCGTGACCGGTTTCTCGAACAGGTTGTTTTGAGTCACGGTCTTGCCCATGCCCTCGCGCCAGGTTTCGACGCGCAGCGCCACGGGGTCGGTGCGGGTGTAGTCAGTTACGCCGTCCGGTCCGGTCACGCTGTCTTGCTCGCCCCACTCGTCATAGGTGTAGCGGCTGGTCAGGGCCGTGGTCTGGCTGCCCAGCCAGTCGAATTCGGTGCTCTCGCTCAGTTGCCCGAAGGCATCGTAGGTGGCGCTGTAAGTCTGGCGTAGCGGCCTGGTCGCCGGGTTGCCGTCGACGTCCTGGCGCAGTTCGCTCACCACTCGTTGCAGGCCATCCAGCACGCTGCGGGTCTCTACTCCCTTGACGTCGATGGCCGTCTGGGTTGGCTGCCCGGTGACCTGGTTGACTAGCAGGTAGCGGTACTCGCGCAGCGCTTCGACCGAGCTGCCCGGTGCGACTTTCTCTTCGGTCACCCGCCCCAGCTTGTCGTAGGCGTAGGCAATTTCCACATCGTTGTCGTCACGCTCCAGCAGCGGGCGGCCATTGAGCAGCGAGTGCTCCAGGATGATCACCTTGCTCACCGCGTCGAAGCTGGTTTTCAGGGTTTCCAGGGTCCGCAGCACCAGTTGCCCGGCGTACTGGCCGATGACTTTGGCGTAGGCGTAGTCAGTGCTGGTGGTCTTGCCGTTGAGGGTCACCGCGGTCTGCGCTTTGCGCCCGTGCGTCAGGTTGTCGGTTGGCATGTTGATGTAGGTGTGCCGGGTCTTTTGCAGCTCGGCATTGCCGCCGTTGACGTGGACCAGCGTCTCCTGCTCCAGCGCCAGCCACGGCCAGGTGCTGCCGCTGCCGACCAGGGCCGGCTGGCTGATGTAGCGGTGCTGGGTGCGCAACACCGGAGCGTCGCTGACGTCGCCTTGACCCGGCGTCACGGTTTTCTGTTTCAGGTGCCGGACGAAACCATGCGGGTCGGCCGGGCAGCCGTCGCTGGCGCTAGCCGGGTAGTACTCGCTGGCTTCGCTGATGCCATTGGCCTGCACCTGCAGGGTGAGGTTACCGTGGATGTCGTATTCGCTGCGCACCACTTCGTCGCGGGTCTGCCCCGAGGTGCTTTTGCGGTACCAGGTGGTGGTCACGGTCTTGGGCAGTTGGCACTGCGCCGGTTGCTGATCGAATGGCAGGCTGCTGTCGTCAGCGTAGTAGTGGGTGCGAACGCGCTTGACCGCATCGCCCTGCTCGGTGAGTTCTTCACTGATCAGGTGGAAACGGTTGAAGGTGCGGGTGATGCTGCGCCGCGCGCGGTTGTTGGCGGCATCCCAGAGTTGCTCGACGGTACTGTATGTGTAGGTGCCGGGGATCTTGTAGAGGTTGTCCAGGCCGTCGTCATCCCAGCTCAAGCCGGGGGCGTTGCGGCCGAGGAAGTTGTTGTCGGAATACTCGTAGCGGGTGTCGATGGTCGGCTGGTCGGCGCCGGGGTCGTGCAGGTGACGACTGACCCGCGGCAGGGTGCGTCCACTGTCGCCGGGGAACTGGTGCGGCCTGTTGTCGTATTCAATGGTCTCGCGCCCACCGAGCGGCCCTTCGACGCGGTTGATGCACAGCAGGGTGCTATGGGTGGCGTAGCCGAAACGCCAGGAGGCGACAGGGTCGGTGGGCAGCTCGACGCGGATGACCCGAGCGTCACTGCCCTCGAAGATCAGCTTGAAGCTCGCTTGATGCAGGCCTCCGTGCAGCGACACGCTTACGTTACTGGCGCCGCGGATGATGCCAAGCAGACGAACACCGTCGGCATTGGTAATGCTGTTGAGCAGGCGGCCACCGGAGAAGGCGGTGTAACTGAGGGTGATGCGGTGGCCCTGGGGTGAATACTGGATCACCGGCAAGGCAACGGGGTCACCGGTTTCAGTGGCCAGTTCTTCGACCAGGCCGGATTTGTGCACCACGCGGAAGCGATTGTTGCCGATGTCAAACAGGCGGAAGGAGGGAATTTTCTGCTCCTTCATCAGCAGTTGCCCGCTGCCGTCGGAGCTGGTGCTGGTGACTTTGAAGGTTTCGCCAGAAGCCAGGGAGACGATGCCACTGAAGGTGTCGTACTGGCTCAGTTGCAGGTTCCAGCTTTTGCCGAAACCCGAGTCGACGGTGTTGAGCGGGTTGTAGGAAAGGCGCAGGGGAACATTGGGGCCGCTGAGGTCGTTGCCCTCGAGTTCCGGCAGCGACAGGCTGCAGGTGTATTGGCCGGTACGCGGGTCGACGCCGGTTTCAACGAAACTGAGGAAGTTGAAGGCATTGGAATGGATGTTGGAGGACGTGGTCATGACAAGGAACTCCATACAGGGCAATCATCACACCGTGACCCCGGCCACCGAGGCCAGGGTCACGGCTATCGAGACAGGCCGATCAGAGAACGGTGATGCGCAACTCGTTGCGATTGCTCGGTGAACGGAAATTGACCTGGAGACGGTGCTGGTTGCCGTAGTCATCGAGGATCCGCAGCTTCACCGGCCGGGCATAGGTCTGTTCACAGGCCAGGTCGAAGCGCCAGTACTGGCTGCGGTGCAGGCTGATCAACAACGCGCCCTCCGGACATTCCTCACCCGGCACCACTCCAGGCTCGGGCCTGACCGCATCGGGGATGTGGTCATACAGACCGGTGTCGAAGCGCAACTCGGTATCGCCGCGCAAGGCGTAGCCGGTGTAGCTGACCACGTCCTCCTCGAACTGGCGGCTCTCCCACTGCACCATGCCGCTGCGTTCTTCGAACTCGATATGGCGGAAGTGGATGTTTTCGCTGTTATGGGTCAGCTGCAGGATGTAGTAGTCGACGGTGTCCAGGTGGTAGTCGTTGTCCTCCTCACCAATGACCCGCGTCACCTCGAACTTGTAGCTGGCATTGTCGAATTTCGGTGGCTGCACCGGAATCGGCTCGATGGTTTTGTCGCTTCCGTTGCCCTTTTCGTTGGAGTAGAACGGCATCAGGTCATCGCGCGTCAGCATGGCGGCGATGGTCGTCTTCGAACCCGCGCGAGTCTGCACGTAGAGCGTTTTGATCCGGGCGTTCACACCATTGGTGCGATCACGACCACCCGGATGAAACAGATAATCATTGTGCGACTCGTTGTAAGCCCAATCACCGTCCACCGGCACACCTTCGCTATCAACCCGGGGCAACGGCTCGAGGGTGTGCGCATTGACCAGCACGATGCTGTTCAGCTCAGCGTCCGACAGATCCACAAGAACCTCATCGACATCCCTCGGCTGGACTTCAACCTCCACCTCGACCTGCTGCTGGCCGTTGGCAAATAACTGCAGCGAAGACATCGCCTTGAGCTCGAACTTCAGCAACTCGCTCCAGCGCGCTTCGCTGGCGTATTCGGACTGATAGATGATGCTGTAGCCGTAGTAGTCGTTGAAATCATCCTCCGCCGTGGCCTGCACCACGCTGTAAGGCAGGGTGATCCTGGCCGGCGCGGTGAACACGCCCGTCTCGGCATTGACCGTGCCCTCCCCGGCACTGACCGACCAGCGGATGGCATCGGAAGGCAAGTCTTCATCGGCCAGCCGCACCCGCGTCGAGGCACCCGGCGGCAGGCCGGGGTGGAAGGCCGGGGCCAGCGCCAGCGCGAAAATCGACTGCAGCAACAAGACCGTCGCCACGACCTTCGCGCCGGTCGAAGTGTCCTCGGCCTCGATATGGGCCGCGGCCACCGGCTGGCCGATGCTGGTCGGTGGCGTGTAGACCGCCTGATTGCCGTTGGCCTGCAATGAGCCGCCACCGCTGCGCAGTGTCCACTTGATGGTTCCTCCGTCGAGGGTCGAAGCCTTCAACGTGACCGGCTCGGGGCGTTGCAGGTCGACGGTGGCCATCCCCGGTGTCACCACCAGCGCTTCGGCCACCACCACCACCAGCGCCGAAGCGCTGAAGGTGTTGCCGCCGTCCTCGAGGGTGGCGGTGACCACATTGCGCACCGCCTGGCCGACCATGCGCTCGCGCGGCGGTGCGGTGAACATGCCGCTCTGGTTGATGTCGCCCAAGGCACGGCTGCCGTCGATACTGCGCACCGACCAGGTGAGCTTGCCCGCCCTGCCCTTGAGCTGCTGTTCGAGCACCGCGAACTGTTTCGTGGTGCCGGCCAGGACATGCACGATGGAGGGCTCAAGTTTGAGTGCGGTGTGCTTGGGATTGATATGCCCGAACAGCGCCAGGTCGCCAGGCAGCGCGGCGTGGGTCAGCAGTAGCGCATTCTGCTCAGGAAACAGCAGGTGGTTTATGGCAAACAGGTCGAGCTCCGGCAGGCGGATCTCCTTGAGCTGGTCGTGCATGCTGTCGATCAGGCCTTTCAGCCTCGCCTCGAACACATTCGCGAAGCCGTTGAAGAGATCGATATCACCGCTGATTTTCTCCACCGAGGCCGAACTGGAACCACCTGGCGCCGAAGCGAAGATCACGACGCTGGTGAGCGGATCGACACTGGCCTTCAGGAAGAACTCCAGATTGTGGGTAAAGCGGACATTGGCGTCCTCTTTCCTTACATCCCCCCCCAGCAACTCCTTGCGGGTGAAGTGAAACGAAAAAGTATTCACCCCTTTCCAGGCGAACCTGAGCAGCCCGCCGGCTCCCACCGACACCTCGAACGGCGCGGAGCCTGCTGCGCTGCTGGCGAAATCGAAGGTCAGCGGCACATTGTTCGACGCGCTCTGGCTGTAACCGCCACCGGAATGCGAGAGTTCGATATCGTCCACCGTCCAGCTCCCCGCACGCGCCTTCAGCCCCCGCGCCAGGTCGTTGGAGTCCGAGGTGCGCAACAACGACAGCCCGCGACCGATATTGCGCTCCAGGTAACCCTGAATGAACCAGTCGAAGACCGCACGGCTGGCCAGAATCAACGAGCCGGAATACCGCGGCTTGCCCGAGCCGGCCTCGCGGTCGTCGGGGATCAGGTAGCGGAAATCACTGTCGTCACCCGGGGTGGAGCCGTCGAGGAGGTTCTCGCGGGTACGCACAAACAGCACCACCGCGCCTTCGCCATAGCTGTCGGAGCCTGCGACTTTCGCGCCGGGTGCAGCCTGGGTACGCACCTGGAAATTGCGCGGCGCCAGTTTGTCGTCCGGGTCGAAATCCAGCATGCCCAGCACATAGCGGCGGGCGCTGGCGGGTTGGCGCTTGAACAGCGCATGGAAGAACTCACCCAGCGCCTGTTGCGCCAGCGGCTGGTCCACCAGGTTGCAACTGAAGTCATAGCCCTCGGCAATATCGAGAACCACCTCGCCTTTGCGGCCCACGGAGCCGATCACCGCGTGCAGGTCCACTTCCATCACCAGGGTGAACAGGTGCTGTTCGGTGATCGCAAAGCTCGACGTGATTCGCTCCGACACACCGGGTGCCTTGACCTTGTAGGCGACCATGCCGGAGACGATGTCCATCGTCAGGTGGGCACGGGAGTCACTCAGCGAGGCGGTTTCGAACGACAGCCGCGGCTGACTGAGCAACAGCCCGGTCAGTTCCAGCACCTCATAACCACTGCTGGTCAGCGGCACACTGCCGTGGATGCGCTTGAGGAAACTGTTCTGGTTGAACTGCGAGATGTACTGCTGCTCCAGCAGTTGATTGACCTTGGGCCGGTTCATGGTGACAACGGCGTCCCAGCCACGGGTGACAGATGTGCCTTGCATCCATTGCAGGAGGCCATTGAGGGATTGGTCGGACATTTCATTTCATCCTGTCGGTGTATAAGCACCGCCGCCGTTCAAGCAACGGCAGCGGCCTTGGGGTAAAGCAGAGGGCTCAAGGCAGGTCTGGGGCAAACGCCCTGGAGTGCGCCTGGATCGAGTCACTGACCCGGCGGGAAATGTCGGCGTAGGTCGACAACGGCAATGGCAAGACGATGAATCCGATGTCATCGGAAAAGTTTCCCGGGATCACCACGGAGACAACGGCAAAGCCGTTGGCATTGGCCGGCTCTGTGAAGACGCCCGACGGGCTGAGGGTGCCTCCGCCACTGACAAGCAACGTGCAGGTGGCATCAGGCGGCGGATTGACCGGGCCATTTTTGCCCACCGCCTGCAGTTGCACCTGCCCGGTCTCCGGCTTGCTCGCCTCGCTGATAACCACGGGGAGATTGATCAGGGTGTTCAGTACCAGCAGTAACGCCTCGACCGTCTCGTTGGCGGCCGCGTTCTTGACCTGAATCGCCTCGATGTAAATCTTCGCGCGGTCGGCACTGCTGGCCGCAGCGGTGTACACACATTCAGCGCCCGTGGTAGTGCTGAGCTTGCCGCCCAGTGCCGGGGTTTTCAGGGACCACGCCGGATTGCCGCCGCCCATGATCGCGGCGGTCAGCGTAACGTTGTCCCCTGCACCGCACACCTGGAAGATGGGCGACACGCTGATGGTGCTGGCCATCACCGAAACCAGGGCCGAGGCGCTGACATCCTGGCCATCGAGCTTGCCTTTGCCGGTCACCACCACTGTCCGGTAGCCCTCTTTCAGGGTATTGGCTGCGGGTGCCTTGTACGAGCCGCTGGCATCGATGGTGCCGACATCGGCTTCGCCAGGGTCCGTGTTGCGCACACTCCAGGTGACGCCACTGAGTGCCGGCTCGAGGGTGAATTTCTGGGTGCCTCCCGGCTGGAGGTTCACTTGCTGCGGCGACACCGCAGCGGAGGTGCGCAGCGGATCAATATGGCCGAACAAGGCTAGATCGCCAGGAACATAGACGTCGTGAAGTTGCAAGGCATTCTGGCCAGGGAACAACAAGTTGCGAATCAGAAAAGTGTCAACATTGGGCGCACTGAACTTTTTCAAATAAGAAACCAGCAGCGGTTTCACTTTTTCCTGAACGCGCATACTCACTGACCGGTCATCAAAATCATTGTGTCCGGTCAGGAAACCGTCCAGGTATTCATCAATTTTAAAACTCAGCTTCAAGTCGTCAGTTTTGGGCTCGAAGTAAACAACCCCCTGCGCATCCAGCCGCGCATCGAATCCGGAGCTCCACGCGAGTGAGCACGCCATGACACCTTCCTTGTTTTCGTCCCACCAACCCGGCTTATCTGCTTTGTACTTGTAATCGGCGCCCACCTCTACATTCCATGTTACGGACAACCCCATGGCATTTGCCTGCACGGTATAGGGTGATTTGCTTGAGTTGAACGCGAAGCCAGGCGAGGACTTCAAATTACAGGAGGCATCCGGAGAGTTTTGCCCGGGCACAGTGATATCCACATCACAGGAAATACTTCCCGCGTTTGCTGCCAACCGCCAGGCGATATCAATACCGCCCGTGTAAGGAGCAAACTTCAATCCCTGGCCTACCGCTGACTCGGCATGCTCTCGCAACAACTGATCAAACAACGTACGACTCGAAAGTAACATGCTGCCCGTATATTCCTTGCCGTTCTTGTCCGCCGGGATCAGGTATTTGAAGCCCGACCCTTTCCCGGGGTAATCACCGCTGGTACCGCCCTTGAGTCGAACGAACAACAGCACCGCACCATCGCCGTAGTTGTTCGCCGACGCCCTTGTGGCGCCCGGCGCTGGCATGGTGCGAATGGCGAAGGCTTCCGGCGTCAGCGGGCCATTCAGGTCGCCGGTCAGTTCGCCCAGTGGAAAGATTTTCTGATGGTCTTCCAGTTCCTCGAACAGGACCTTGAAACGAGAACCCACCTGTTCCTGGGACAAATCGCCCAGCACGAAGTTGGCCTTGAACTCCCGGCCCTCTGCGATGCTCAACCCCACCTCGCCCACAGTACCGACAGTGCCGCTTACTTGCCTGAGGTCCATCACCATGGTCAATTGCGGCCCACCCACAGGGAGAATTTTCAGGATTCTGTCAATTCGCGCCGGTGCGCCGCTGGCGGCCAGCTCGGTCATGATCATCCCGCCCACGAAGTCCATGGTCAGGGTGGACCGGGAGCTCTCCAGATCGGCATTGGAGAATGCCAACCGGGGTGCGCTCAACTTCAAGTTGGTGAGGTGCTCCTTGGAATAAGCGCTGGACTCCATTGTTTCGTTTATCAACGGCAGAAAACTTTTGGAATTAAACCGTTCTATATAGAGCTGGTCCAGCAGCCGGTTAGTCCTGCGCCGATCATAGGCGACGACGGCGCCCCACCCATAGGTCTTGGATTTGCCATCCAACCAGGCCAACAGTTCATCGACACTGTGATTGTTATTGCTCATCGTCGTTCTCCTTGTTTATGGCTTTCCTGTGCGGAGTGTTTCATTCAAGTGAACACTTTCGCACCGGCCTGGACGTGAATACGGTCACCACGCTACGCCACTTGCCGGGGGCCGCCTACTGACAAAAATGCTAGGTTCGCCGCCTTTGCCGCAGTGCTACCGTAGTTGCGAACACGGCCATCGGGCTTCATCACTTACCCATGAAAGTCTTTTCAAAACAACGGAGTAACAGCCCATGCAAGTCATCCGGAAACTCCCCGCGCCGTCGCGCTACCTGAGGGCACTCTTGCTGCTTCTGGCAATCGCCGCAGCACTGCCTGCCCTTGCTGATACGCGCAGCAATGGAACATTGGAGCTTTATAAAAAAGGCCAACAAGACGGTGTTCCTGGAAACTTGTCGTGCTCCATTGACTTAGTGACCGGAGAGCATAACTTCCACGAATCGGAAAACTGCGAAAACGACGAGATCTACTTCTTTAAATTACTCAATGCTCCTTCCGCGACGACTATTTCATTCCATGACAGCCCGGACTGCAATGAGAAGAACGATCAGAACTTTTACTTATATTTCAAGACTGTAAAACACAACTTTTCATTCGAAACCCCACTCAGCCTCACTATTACCGCAGCGACCGCCGTCGGCAGGATCGTGGCCGGCTCGGGCGGTTTACTACGAATGGAGAAAAAAATGACCACCGGGCAAATCGACGGAAAGCTGTCGTGCGTCACCATCAAACGCTCCGCCGCTCCCGATTGATCGGACATTACCCGCCCTCTGATACCTGAAGGAACGCCACCATGACCACGTCCTCCAATATCCACTCCAATGCCTTCAACTTCCTCAGCTTCGTCGAAACCGGCGTCGATCCGCGTACCGGCCAATACACCTGCAGCCTGTCGCTGCCGGAACTTGAGGGCAATGATCTCAGCGGCCCCAATGTTCCCCTGCGCCTTTCCTACAGCCCGCTCAACACCATTGACTCGGGTTTCGGCAAAGGCTGGAACCTGCAACTGAGCCAGTACGACACCGACACTGGCATCGTCTCCCTGTCCTCCGGCGAAACCTTCAAGGTCACCAGCACCACCACTGACGGCAGTGGGCAACTGCTGATGAAGGAGCAGAAAATCCCCTCCTTCCGTCTGTTCAAACTCGCCGATAACCGCTTCCGCGTGGTGCACAAATCCGGCCTGGTCGAAGAACTGGCCACTGAAACCGGCGACCCCGTGGCTTTACCGGTGGTTCAGTATTCGCCCCAGGGCCACCGCATCACCCTCAGCTACACCGCCTTCTCCGGTAGCCGCCTGCTCAGCAGCATCGCCAATGCCGACGGCGTCCGCCTGCTCGGCATCGTCCGCGGCTCCAGTAACGTAAGCGTGAAACTGCACCCGGGCACCTCACATGAAGCGAGCTTCAACCTGATCTTCGAAGGCAGCGATTCGCGGGTCATCCGCGTCGAGCTGCCCACCGCCCCTGCCTCCTGGCGCTTTGCCTACGCCACCCACAGCACCCTGCTGTGTATCAACCGCGTCGAAGGGCCGTTGGGCGGACACGAGACCATCGAATACGACAACAAGCCGCACCAGTTCCCCGGCAACAGCGGACGCACCCTGCCGCGGGTCAGCCGTCACCTGCACGACCCCGGCGCCGACCAGCCGACCATCGACACCCGCTACGAGTATTCCGACAACAACTTCCTCGGCCGCAACGCCCCCAACCTGAGCTGGGACGACGACGGCCTGGACAACCTCTACAAAGTCTCCGGCGCCTACACCTACAGTACCGTCGAGCAACTCTGGGACGCCGCCAACAACCGCGCGCGGCGCAGCATCACCCGCACCTTCAACCGCTTCCACCTGACCAGTGAAGAGCTCACCGAGCAGGGCGATGCGGTCAAGCGTGTGCGCACCCACTACTACGCTGACGACAGCAGCCTGCCGTTCGATCAGCAACCAGCGCAGTGCCAGTTGCCCAAGACCGTGACCACCACCTGGTACCGCAAGAGCACTTCGGGCCAGTCCCGCGACGAAGTGGTGCGCAGCGAGTACGACATCCACGGCAACCTCACCCTGCAGGTGCAAGCCAACGGCATCAGCGAAGCCAGCGAGTACTATCCGGCAGCTGCCAGCGACGGCTGCCCGGCTGATCCGCATAAATTCGTCCGGCACCTGAAACAGAAAACCGTGACTTCGGCCAAAAGCGACTTCAACGACGCCCCGGTATTGCGCACTCAGCACCGTTACATCAGCCAGCCGGGGCTGAGCGGCAGCATCTGGCCGTGGCTGGCGCTGGAACAGGAAACGCTGGTCCACGTCAGCGGCGGCAACGCCGAGCTGCAAAAGACCCGCCACACCTACATCAACGCGCCGACCGACAGCCTGAAACATGGGCGCAGGTCGCAGACCGCGGTGACCCTCAACGGCAAGACCACCACCACCGACTACGCCTACGTCAAAGCCACCGGCCAGTACGCCGCGCAGCCGGTGCTGCGGACCATGGAAACCTTGAAAACCAGCTTCGACGCGGTGAGCAAGGTGATCATCCTCGAGCACTCGTTGCTCAATGGCCGCGCGCTGTTGGAGCGGGATGACAACGATGTGGAAATTGCCTACACGTACGACAAACTGGGGCGGGTGATTGAAGAGAAAGTCGCACCGGGCAGCTCGGTCGAAGCGCTGCGCGAGTACCGCTACCTGCTGGTCAATCAGGCCACCGGGCAACCAACCCAGACCGCTATCGACGTCAAGGGCGTAGAGACCCGCAGCGTGCTGGATGGGCTGCAACGGGTAGTCAGCGAATTGCGCCAGGACGTCGACGGCAACCCGGCGACCAAGCCGCTGCGCCAGACCTACAGCGCCACCTATGACGCCTTCGGGCAACTGAGCGAGAGCACCGAATTCGACTGGTTGGGCAGCCAGACCGCAGCCCTGACCAGCCGCTACACCTACGATGAATGGGGCGAACAGGACAGCGTGACCGGGCCGGACGGGGTCATCGCCCATGCGCTCTACGACCCGGTCAGCATGACCCGTCGCACCTGGCAGGAAGGCACCGACGGCAAGCGCAGCAACGTCGATCGAGTGGCCTACAACCTGTTCGAAAAACCGCTGAAAAGCGAAGTGCTCGACAGCCAGGACAAGGTGGTCAGCACCGCGGAATTCCGCTACGACGGCCTAGGCCATTGCCGCCAGGAAATCAGCGTCCTCGGCAAAAGCACCTTCTACCGCTACGACCCATGGGACCGCGTCAGCCTGACCGTGCTGCCGGACGAAACCCAGATCGTCCGCGACTACGCCGAGCACAGCAGCGCCGAACTGGCGGTCAGCATTGATGTGACCCTGGGCGGTAGCAACCGCGCCACCCTGCGCCTGGGCGAACAGCAGTTCGATGGCCTCGAGCGCCTGACCCGCGCCGATGTCGGTCCGCGCAGTCAGCAGTACCGGTACACGAACGGCCAGTTGCAGCCCGATGAACGGATTACCGCCGGCGGCCAGAGCATCCACTACGAATACACCCCGAACCTCACCCAGCAGCCGGTCGCCCTGATCGCCCTGGACGAAGACGCCAGCTACACCTACGACCCTGACAACGCGCAGTTGATCGCGACCAAAAACAACCAGGGCCGCCGCGAGTTCGACTACGACAGCGCCAGCTACCTCAGCCATGAACGCTGGATCGTCGACGGCACGACCTGGGAAGCGCTGTCCACGTATTCGCTGGCCGGTCGCCTGATTCAGCACACGGACGTGAACGGCCAGCAAAGCGTTTACGCGTACGACCCACAAGGCCGCGTCGAGACCGTCACCCAAGGCCGGCTGCGAGCCAGCTTTGCCTACGACAGCCTGGGCCGGGCGTGGCGCACCACCACCCGTGATCTGGACGCCGGCACCGAACTGGTCACCTCGCTGACCTTCGACGACCATGGCCGGGAAATCGAACGCGCCCTGGCCCTGAGCGGCCAGCCTACACAGACCCTCGCCCAAACCTGGCGCCTCGACAACCGCCTGCAGAGCCGGCACCAGCAAAGCGCCGGCACCTCGCTGCTGAAGGAAGTGTTCGATTACGACGTGCGCGGGCGGCTGATCCAGCACGACTGCTCGGGCCAAACCCTGCCGACGGACCGCTACGGCAACGCCATCGCCTCGCAGACCTTCAAATACGACGGCCTGGACAACCTGCTGCAGGTGAGCACCCGCTTCGCCGACGGCAGCAACGATGAATCGACGCGCAGCTTCGCCGACGACGATCCGTGCCAACTGGTGCGTATCACCCACACCCACGCCGACTACCTGAAGAGCCAGGACCTGAGCTACGACGCCGACGGCCACCTGCTCGCCGACGAAAACGGCAACGGCCTGCACTACGACAGCCAGGGTCGCCTGCTACGGGTCACCGACGAGAACGGTCAAGACATCAGCGAATACCGCTACGACGGGCACAACCAGTTGACCGGCGTCACCCACGGCGAGGAGGCACAGACCCGGCGCTTCTACCAGGGCAATCAGTTGGGCTGCACGGTACAAGGCAACACCCGCATCAGCTACCTGTATGACGGCGATCGGCCGCTGGGCCAGCAACAGATGAGTGCGCCCGCCGAAACCCTGCTGCTGCTGACGGACGCCAACCGCAGCGTGCGCGGCGAAAGCCAGCAACAGACACTGCGCGAAACCGCCTACAGCGCTTATGGCGAGCGCCGCGACGACGGCATGAACACCGTGCTGGGCTTCAACGGTGAAGTGCGCGACAGCCTGTCCGGCTGGTACCTGCTGGGCAAGGGCTACCGTGCCTACAACCCGGAACTGAAGTGCTTCCACAGCCCCGACGGGCTGAGCCCGTTCGGCGCCGGGGGCCTCAACCCGTATATGTACTGCGGGGGCGATTCGGTGAACCTGCGCGACCCAACCGGGCAGTTCTGGGAAGGCGCGAGCTGGGTAGGTCTTGGCCTGGGTGTCCTCGGGGCGGGGCTGACCGTGCTGTCGTTCGGCGGTTTCGCACCCGCCTATGCACTGATGATAAGCGGCAGCCTCGCGACTGCGGCACAGGGTGGCCTCGCCGTGACAGCCATTACTGCCGGCGTGGCAGCGCTGGGCACGGGGGTGGCACAGTCACTGGTCAGTGACAAGCAGACAAAGAAGGTCCTGGGCCAGATAAGCTTCGGGTTGGGGATCGTTTCGATGGCCGCAGGGTTGGGTTCGTTGAAGTTCAATGGGGGGAAAAGCAGCTCATCGTCAATCGATGACACGCGAACCGGCTTTAGAAATCCACTGGCCAACGGTAGCAATTACTTGGACCAAGGACTTGTACCTAACCGTTTTCTTCGAGTTCAAGCAACTCAAGTAACCCAAGCAACCCAAACAACCCAAACAACCCGAACAACGGCCTCAGTGGCCGCGTCCAATGTTCCCCCACCTCCACCGCCCAGGACACAAAGGCCGTTGCCAGATACACCCGTTGCCCAAGTCTTCGCCCCTAAGCCAAATGCCCCCCTTACTAAACGCCCAGTCCTTGATGAGTTAGGCATTGCGGAACTGAAAGCCTTTAATGCGACTCACAAAAAGGGCAACACAATAGCTGAAACTGCTAAGCAAGTACGGCTCCAACTCACGGGTCCAACTACCTGAAACCCAAAGAGCCTGACGACCCGGTCGTCAGGCTCTTTGGCCCAGGAATGTTTCTGGCAACGGTCAGCCACGTGCATCACTCGCGTTTCGCCTCCGGCATATTGGCAAACCGAATCACCGTCGCCTCCGACCACTGCCCATCCGCGTACCGCCATTTCAGCGAAATCGACCCGATGCCTACCACCGCGAACCACCACGTGCATTTCAGCGCCGTCGTGGTGGTCTTGCGCTGGAACCCCCATGCCTCGTATTCCACTGCACCAAGCACCGCGTCCCAACTGACGTAGATAGTGAAAGAGGGATCCCGCCTCGCCTGAAGCCCCTTTGGAAACGCCGCCGTGCGCGGAATCACCAGATAGCCGCTGGGCGGAATGAATTCGCTCTTGCCGGTCAACCCGGTGATCAGGTCAAACCCGGCAATCCCACTGGCCGGTGGCGAGTAACGCCCGCCAGCATCGACCCGGCCATCGCCGATCACCTTCCACTCCACCTGGGCAGCCGGTACCTCGGTGGGGCCCACGAACGCGCGCAATTGTCCGCCCTGTCCCGGCGATGGTTCATCGAGCTGGATGCGCAGGGTAAGCACGTCGTGAATCACCAGGATGAAGTTCTTCTTGCTGGCCCCGCTGGCACTGTCGGTGAGGGTGACGGGATCCAGCACGAAATACTCGCGCGGGTCCCTGGGCCCGGCGGTATAACGCCACTGATTGTGGCCGTCCGCCGTCAGGCTGCCGCCATTGCCCGGGTTGTCGAGGACAGCGCGCAGCGTACCCGCGCCCAATGCGGACGCGGAAAAGATCTGCGATGCGCCGGCATCGCACACCTGGAACAGCGGGCTGACCGCCACGGTTTCGCGAACCACATGGACCAATGTCGAGGCCGTGGTCTTGGCCGAGCCCGCGCCCTTGCTGGCGGTCACCACCACACTGATAAAACCCTGGACCAGCGTATTGGCCGCAGGCGCCGTGTAGCGCCCGCCGCTGTCGATACTGCCGAACCCGTCTTGCTGGCCACGCACCCCCGCCAGGCTCCAGGTGATACCGGATTGCGCCGGGTGGGTGGTGAACACCAGACTCCCCCCCGCCGCGAGCATGGCCTCTGCGGGCTGCACCACGAAAGGCTGCTGGACCTCACCGACCAGCAACAGGTCGCCGGGCAAAAACACCCGGTTCGGCAGCAAAGCGTTGCGCCCGGGAAACAGCAGATTGCGGGTGATGAACGTATCGACGGCGGGTGGTTTCACGCCCTCGAACATCTTCAGCACCACCGGCAGGAAATGCTCCTTGGCGACCTCGTTGATCCGCGACTGATGCCCAGCGCCCAGGTCGGGCAGCCAGTCGTGACCGCTCACGATCAGGGAGTTGCTGGAGGTCATGTGTGGAAAAAAACCGACCACGCCATCACTCATCAACTGTGCGGAGAAGGCTAGATAGAACTCGTAGCTCAAGTTCAGGTTGCCGTAGTCCCATTCGTCACCGGACGGCCAGTCCCAGTGGATGACCCGCGCGAAGGGCGTGGAGGTGGTTTTCTTCCAGTACACGCTCAGGAGCGAGCCGTCGGTACTCACGGTCAACGGCGGGTGACTGCCTTCGGGGCCGAAGGTGGTTTTCATATCGCTGGAAAAAACCGCATCAAAATCGCCATTGCGCACCGTGTAGTGGTAATCGAACGGCGCGGCAAATTCGCCGGCATTGGCCTTGAGCACCCAGGCCGTGTCCTTGCCGCCGGCGTAGTCGGCGAAACCGATGCCATAGCCAATATCCCTCAGCAGTTGCGGCTTGAGCACCTTGTCGAACAGCACACGGCTGGATAGCACCAGGCTGCCGCTGAAACCGTCAGGCAGCAAATACGGAAAGGACGGGCCGGGAGCATCGCCCGCTGGCCCGCCCTTGAAACGGACATACAACTCGATGGCGCCGTCGCCGTAATCCGGCGATCCGGGTTGTGCGCCATCGCCGCGGGTTGCCGTCCGCAGATCGAAGGTTTCCGGGGTCAGCTCGGGCACCTCCTCCTTGCCGATGCTGCCCAGGTCGAAGCGCCGGCGTGTGCTGTCGAGGTCCTGGAATTTCTTCTCGAAGAACGCCGCCACGGCCTTGCGCGTGGCGTCGTCATAGCCGAACGAGGTGGTGATCTCCGTGCCTTCATGCAGCTCGATGAACACACTGCCGGCGTTGCTGCCGCCGGTGGTACGGCGCAGGTCGAGGTGCATGCTCAGGGTTGCCTGCGCCAGCGGCAATTGCTGCTCCAGCCTGACCACACGCTCGAAACTGCCAGCGGGGGCTATGGCGGTCACCACCATTCCGCCCTCAACAGGAAAACGCAAGGTCGCACCCTGACTGCGCCGTCGCGCCGCTTCGAACGACAGTATCGGCGCCGAAAGCTGTAACCCGTGCAGGTACATGCGGGTGCGGACAATGTCCTCCAGATACAACTCGCCGCTGATGGGCTGAATGTAGCTGTCGGTCGATTGCAGGCGCTCGATCGTCTGCTCCAGCAGCAACGCATTGGCCTTGTCCCGGCCATACACCACGATCGCACCCCAGCCCAGGGTCAGCGATTTGCCCTTCATCACGGACAACAACTCAGCCAGGGTGCTCATGACTTACCTCCTAGCTCACCAGATTGAGGTCAAGGAACCGGAAATCCAGATAGGTCTCCCCATCATCGAAACTGACGGCAACACGTGTGGCGAAGATCTTGTCCAATTGCAGCTTCAGCAGGTCGGCCCTGGGCAATACCGCGGTCACCGGAGAGGCGTTCTTGGGCACGACCTGAGCTTTCAGCAGGTCGAAACGGATCGACGCCCCCTGCTGATCCAGCCCGGTGACCCAGAGGTTGATGCGCATGCCGTCTGCCAGCGGTTTGTACGGCCAGGGGGCCATCGACAGGTTGGCGCCCTGCGGCACGCTGGCGAGACTGAGCTTGCCGCTCCCCGCCTGCGAGCAACTGAGCAACATCATGGTGGTGGTCGCCAGCTTCTGTACGGTGAGGAAATAAGTCGCCGAGATTTCCGGCTCGCCGGTCGGCCATTTCACGCTGTAATAGACCTCGACCTTACGCCCCATATTGGCGGGAATGGCGCTCGCGGGGATCTTGAAGTCCATGCCATCCGGCGAGCTGGGCGTAGTGGTCTGGAACGAACCGGAGTCGCCGAAACCACGCCAGTGCAGGGTCAGGGTGGCGCCGCTGATGTCGTCCTGCTGCGCGGGAACCCGAGCGGTGACGCCGCTGGTAGTGTTTTTCGGATCGAGGGTGCCTTCACCCGGATTACCGGGCTGGGCCTGCACCACCGTTACCAGCGGTCGTGGCTCAGGGGGAAGGATGTTCACTGTGAGCTGTGCGGATAAGGACAGCTTGGAGTCATTGCCTGCACGGTCCTGCAATAGGTAAGTAATCACCCGCTCACCATTGCCCTCTCGCTCGATCATCTCGCCATCGAAGCAGACGGTCAGGTCCGGGGTCAGTTCGACATCAATGACCTGGTTCTGGCCGTACGGGCCCTCCTCCCAGAACCCTTTGAGACGGTCGCCCGGTTTGAACGTATAGGAGGTCTTGGGCACGGTGGCCTCGACCCTGTTGTTGTTGGCCTCCAGATACTGGTTGGTGATCCCGCCAAAAATGACTTCCGTGGGGAAGACCAGCTTGGCGGGATTCCCAGGGTGCACTGGCGCCCTGGTGTCGATGGTGATCGTTAGCGGCAAGGAACGATGGCTGTTGCCCGCCCAGTCAACCACCTCGTAAAGCAGTTGATGAGGGCCATCCGGCGCCAGGTTCTCGTCGGGAAGCATGATGAACAGATCATTGTCGGGAATGGGCGCCGTCCAGCTTTTGCTGGCCGCCACCCGACCGTCCCACAGCAGGTCAAGGCGCTCCTCGCCCAGCCCGGGGCTGGATGTCGGCCACTTGTCGAAACCGACCCTCAGGGGTGCACTGAGTGCAGTGATCGGCAGCAGGTTTTCTTCACCGCCTGGAATGGGGTCCAGGGCCGCCGTCACCCTGGGTGCCGGTAGTTCGAGAAGCTGAGCCACGGGTGTCGAGGCAGAGTCGGAAGGAGGGTTGAAATCGGTCATGGCTGCTCACTCGTCGGAGTCTGGAGCGCTCATTGAACAATAGGGAGGGAAGTGCCGAAACTGACAAAAATATCAGGTAGCTGGCAGGGTAACGGCCCTTGCGCAAAGCAAAAAAAGGCCGGAGCCCAATGCCTTCAAGGGCACCGGGCTCCGGCCTTCAAGGTTGCTTACCAGTTGTAGCGAACGCCGAAATTGGCACCCCAGGGTTGCTCGATCGTTTCGCCATTGCTGTAGTCGAAGTCCGCATGCACAGCGATGCGATTGGTCAGCGACAACGCGATGCCCGCGCCCAGTTCACCGCGCGAGCCGGACAGGTCGTTGTCGAAGCGGTTGTCGTTGACCTCGACCTCGTTGCCGTTGACGAACTCATGGGCCAACGCTGCGCGGACATAGGGCTGAACCCGCATCTGGTTGCTCATGAGAATGTCACGGCCGGCCGTCACACCGACCTTGCCGAGCAGCGAACGACTGCGGTCGCCGTCCACCTGCATGCCGTTGTCCAGGTCGTAGCTCTGCCCCTGGATGAGCGCGCCGACCAACTGGCCATAGGGCTCGACGAACCAGTCGTCGTTCAGCTTGATATGCCGACCGGCTTCCACCGAGGCCGTGACCGCGCCATTGTCGAAATCGCCCTTGGCCGTGGCGCCGTCGCTCAAGTGCACATCGGCCTGGTTCTGGAAGCGGTTGAATTTCAGCACGCCATCGACGTAGTAGCCGGACTCCGGTTGCAGCCAGGTGCTGTAGACACCCGCGTAGTAACTGTCGATCTTGCCGGAGGTGCCGCGACTCATGTCCAGGTCGGAGGTGCTGTAGCCGCCGAGCAGGCCGATCAGCCACTGGCCGTCGCCGTAGGGCAGCGGCGCATCGACACCGAACGCAAGTCCCTGCTGCACCTGGCTGTAGCTGCTGCCCTGGGCAGACACGTTGAACTTGTTGCCGTAGGTGCGCATCCAGCCGCCGGCCTTGCTGTCGTTCATGCGGATCTCGCCCATGCGGCTGCGCAGAGTGCTCAGTTCGCCGTAGAGCACGGTCGGGCCGGCTTCGAAAATGGCCAGCGCGGTGCGGGCGCCAGGGCTGATCTTGCGGGTGCTGGCATCGAGGTACCATTTGTTGCCGTCCTGGGCCAGGCCGTAAGACCAGGTACCCAGGTCCACTTCACCGCCCAACAAGGCGAACTGCGCATTGCCGCCGGCGATTTCCACCAGTAACAGGCGGGCGTCGGAGAGCGGGTCGGCGCCGCTGCTGTGCACCAGGATTTCATGATTGCCGTCGGCGACACCGGTCACCTCGAGTTTGTCGGACAGGCCTTGGGAAAAGTCAGCCTCCATTTCGAAAATGCCGTTGCCCGAAAGGTTTTCTACCGACAGGGTGTAGAAGTCGCCCGGGTTGCCGAACTTGATGCTGCCACCGCTGCCCATTTCCAGGTTCTGCACGGTCGAGTCCTCGACCATCACCCATTGCGCCGCGCTGTTGACGCTCAGTGCCTCGACGTTCTCGAGCCGCCCGGTCAGTACCGAGCCGTTGAGCAGGTTGACGGCACCCGTGCTGCCCTCCTCCACGACCACATCGCCCGTGAGTACGCTGCTGGACACGTTGAACGTCGCACTGCCGTTACCGGCCACCTGCAGCAGCACGCCGTCGGCACCTTGCAGTTGCGAGCCATTGTTGACGTTGATGGTGGCCTGCGGATCGCCCGCGATACCGTTGACCAGAATGGCCGCGCCGCTTTCGCCGATCACCGTGCTGTTGTCCAGAGTGAGGTTACCGAGGCCGGTGCCAGTCGACTCGCCGAAGATCTGCACACCATTCTCCGCGCCCCGGATGATCGTGCCATTGCTGGCCATGACTGTACCGGTAAACATGCGCAGGCCGTCCTGGGTGGTGCCGGTAACTTGCGCGTTACTCAACTGCAGGACGCTGTCCATCGAAACCGAAGCTCCGGTCGCCCCGGTAATGACTGTGCCTGTCACCGAAGCGGTGGATCCGGTGCCCGAACCGTTGACTCGGGCCAGCAGCAGGCCGGTTGCGTCGGCAGTAATCGACCCGCCAATGATCGTCGCGTGGCTGTTGCTCAGCCAGACGCCGTCCTGACCTGTCCCGGCCTTGATAGTCGTACCATTGAGATTGACGGAGGAGCCATTTCGCGCGGTGATGTCCTGCCCGCTGCCGCGGGTCATGTTCAGTACCGCCTGGTTTTTCATGTTGATCGGCTCGGCGATGTCACGGTCGATCGAGTTGAATGTCCGGTTGTCCAGCTCAAGCGCCATTGCCTGCTGTCCTGCGAACAGCAACGGTGCGAAATACATGAGCTTGCGGGCAAATGGCAAACGGCGCGAAACAAACGCTGACGAGCTATCCATGAACATATCCTTCACTGGTTGGGGTTCGACCGTCAGGCGCACTGCTGAATGACCAACGCCCCTTCCGGAAAAGCCCGAAAGAATAAGTACCAACTGCTCGAATATATGTAGGGCTTTTCAACACAGACCATGGGTCAAGTCGACAGTCCTCCTGTCGCAATCAGCAACAACAGCACGACCAGGTCTTTCCTGTAACACCTGATCGCACCATCGTTATTGCCTGCTCACTGTCCGCTCAGCGGACCTGTCATGGCATCGGACACTGAAGGTTGACCCCGATGTATTCCACCGCCGTCTGCGACGCGACAAGTTCACCGCCCGCAATCAGGCGAAAATGTGCACTGGAAAGCCCGACGCCATTGGTTGTCTGGGTATAAGCGGGCAGGATGCGTGTTTCGTAGGGCTGAACGAAGATATCGACGCCATTGGCCTCATGGGAGGCATCAAGGATGACTTGGGCAGTGAATTCGGTATTCGGAACTATCCCCCCCTCACCGTCCTCCAGCCATTCGGTCACCCACCAGTCCAGGGTCACTTCCACACCGGCCTTGAGGTATTTGCCATCAGGCGCGATATGAACGAAGAAACCATGCTCGCCGTTGTGGCTGCGAATCGAAGAGCAGTTCAGGACTTTAAGGCCATCCACGCCTGAATAAATATGCGGGAACGTAGGAGCCGGGAAGCTGATGACTTCGACCAGCACCTCAACGCGGGTGACTGCTGATTTCTGGTGGTTGACTTCAGCCAGGTCAGTGATCAGGTAATGAACGGGCAGGTCCGTACGGTTGCCGGTCTGCTCGATCCACGCCCATGGGATGGTCATTTCCACTATGTCCCCAGGCACGTCACCCGGTTTGACATCGTAAAATTCGGGAATCCGCACCCCATTCCAGTAAAGCCAGATCATGTCGCCCGCTTTGGCCGAGTCGTAAAGGGGAATGTAGGCCGTGGCGTCATTTCCGTTGTCACTCTGGATCAGCTTGTTGTCCTGCCCCGATTCGCCCCTGACTACTACCGCCGGCAGGCTGGGGTTGACGGGATCAGGTGCCGCAGGATTCTCTGGCCCGACCACTTCGAAGTTGACTTGAAACTCTGTAGTCAGCGGTGCTCCCGGGAATGACAGGCTGCCGCGTTTCACCTCATAGCTCACCACAACAGGCTGAGCGCCCCCGGTGTTGAAATCGTAGAGATCTCTCATCACCGACCACGGCACTTGCACTGTCAGCGGGAAGCTCGGTGACGGGCCCAGTGGATACTCTTCCAGCGCCGTCGTGCCCCACTTCACTTGAATAAGGTCGCCGTTCTTGCCGCCATCGAACTGCGGAATCTCCACCACGACGCCAAGAAACGCGTCATCACGGTCGATGCCATCGCCCAAGGCCAGCGGTACTACCGGATCCTGAAGGTTACTCGGCAGCGCGCCCAAGGCTACCGATACCTTGGTTGGGTAGGAGACCCGGCTGAGGTTTCCGGCCCTGTCCCTGATGATGTACAGGGCATACCAGTCACCATCACCTGCCGCAGCCAGAAATTCCCGAGTGAGCTTGAAGTCCATGACCGTGTCCAGCTCGATCATGCCATCGATAGGGATATCGCCCACGTCGTCCGGTACTTCTCTGAGCCAGAACAGAAAGGCGGAATCACCTGGCTCTTTGTCAGCGTACGCGGTGATGGTTGCCAACAGTTCCCCTTGATTCTCATCGAGCCAGGCGTCCGTGATCACGGCAGCTTCGAGCGTCAGCGCAACAGGGGACTCAAGGTCGTAAGGTGGCGTGGTGTCCAGTCTCAACGGGAGGTCTTGCGAGACCAGGTCGGAGTTATCCCAGGTACTCACTTCATAACCGAGCAGCCTGCGGCCCTCAATGAAGTTCTCGACTGGAATGAACAGCTCCAAGGGAAAAATAGCGTCCCTGGGTACCGTCTGTTCAAGAATTGTCAGGTACTGGCCGGTCCCCTGCTGGGCCCAGCGCAGCGTTAACGTTTCCGAAAACCCCGGAGGAAAGGGCCCGACGCGCCAGGTCGGGATGGTGACTTTCAGCGGATTGGCGAGCACAGAGGCCAGAATCAGGCCATCGGGATCGCCGGGGATGATATCCGGCACGGTGGGTGCCGCTATCTCGTTCCGGCTGTCCATCAGCTTGCGCCGGTAATCCGAACGCACCTGCTGCGCGGTGGTGAGTGGATTGAAAATGTTCATGGTTGTTTCTCCTTGGGGTTTCGCCGTCTGCACCTGCAACGCATTCCTGGTGGGGTGACTGGAGGCACTAATGGACGCCGACACAGGCGAGTGCCTTGACCGGCGACTGCATGACGACGAGTAAACGCCAAAGACCCAAGGCCCGAAACTGACAAAAATGCTAGGTAGCGCGCCCACGCGACGCCGTGAAACACGGCATCGGTGGGCTACAGCGGAGAGAGGAGAAAGGCGATCAGGCGTGGCGCAAATTACGCAGATTCATCAGCCCAGCCAGCGGGAAGTCACCTTCCAGCTCCGCCAGGCTCGCGGTACTCATCGGCGCGCTGTCCTGGCGAGAGCCCTTGGTCAGCAGACCAATCAGTTGCCCCACCAGCGGTTGATGGCTGACCAGCAGAACGTGGTCGAGACCGAGCCCGTCAAGCTCTTCGATGACCCGCAGCGGGTCGCTTTCCGGGGTGAGCCAGGGCACGGTGACCAGCGGCTTGGCGAACCCCAGCGCCTCATGCACCAGCCCGGCCGTCTGCTGGGCGCGGACATAAGGGCTGACCAGGATCGCATCAAGCGGCTGACCCAGCAGGTGCGCGGCGCTGCGCAACACCTGCTGGCGACCATGGGCGGTCAGGTTGCGCTGGTCGTCGCTGCGGGCGTGCGGCTCGGCTTCGCCGTGGCGCAATACCCAAACCTTCACAGCTTCGGCTCTTCGTCACGCACCGGATGGGCCGCAGGTGGCACGCTGTGCGGCGCTTCGCCCTCGGCCGGACGCGGGGTCGGCCAATCGGCGAACGGCCACGGTTTCTGCTCGGTGTGGAAGCTGCCGAAGCGACCGATCTGGGCGAGGAACTGGCTCAGGCTGTCGCCGAAATTCATCAGGCTGCCATTCGGTGCGCCGTAGACCAGGCGGTAGATCAACTGCAACAGCACCAGCACGCCGAGCAGGGTCTGGGCAACCTGCCAGACCAGCAGGAACAGCAGCATCCAGAGAACGCGCAAAACGATCGACTCACGTTGCGCCTGTTTGGGTGACTCACTCATGTCGTGCTCCTGAATCGCTTAATTGAAACCGCTGGTGGAAATGAAATCGACGTCGGTCTTGGGCTCGCCGCGCATCAGCAACTCGATCACCTGGGCGAGGGTCCGCCCTTCGAACAGGATCGCGTGCAACCCGGCCACCAGCGGCATGTAGATCTGCGCCTGCTGCGCCTTGGCCTTGAGCACCTTGAGGGTGTTGACGCCTTCGGCCACCTCGCCCAGGCGGTTGACCGCTTCGTCCAGGCTCAAGCCCTGGCCGAGAGCGTAGCCCACCTGGTAGTTGCGGCTCTTGGGCGAGGAACAGGTGACGATCAGGTCGCCGACGCCGGCAAGGCCGAGGAAAGTCATCGGGTTGGCGCCCTGGCTGACGGCGAACCGGGTCATTTCCGCCAGGGCCCGGGTGATCAGCATACTTTTGGTGTTTTCGCCCATGCCGAGGGCGACCGCCATGCCGGCAATGATCGCGTAGACGTTCTTCAGCGCACCGCCCAGCTCGACACCAAAGCGGTCGGCGCTGGCATAGACGCGGAACGTGCGACCGTGCAGCACGGCCTGGACGCGCTGGCACAGCGCTTCGTCTTCACTGGCGACGACGGTGGCGGTCAGCGCGTGCTCGGCCACTTCCCGCGCAAGGTTCGGCCCGGAAAGCACGCCGATGCGCGCCTTGGGGGCGATCTCTTCGAGGATCTGGCTCATCAGCTTGAAGGTCTGCGCTTCGATGCCCTTGGTCAGGCTGACCAGCATCTTGCCGCCGAGCAATTCGGCATGCGGCGCCAGCACGCTGCGCAGGGCGCTGGACGGCAGCGCGACGAAGATCAGCTCGCTGCCTTGCAGGGTGGAGAGCAGGTCACTGACCGGCTCGACCGCCGGATGGATCTTGATGCCCTTGAGGTAACGCGGGTTTTCGCGGGTGGTGCGCATGGCCTCGGCCTGCTCGGGGTCGCGCATCCATTGCCGTACCCCGATACCGTTTTCGGCCAGCAGGTTCGCCACGGCAGTGCCGAAACTTCCGCCTCCCAGAACCGCAACAGGCTGCTGTTCAGTCATATCCAATCCGTTAAAACCATAAAAAGTGGCGAAGCCAGCATTATACGGAGCGCCGCGACCAGCGCCAGATCACTGGAAAATGCCGGGCGGTCGGTTAACATGCCCGCTTGTCTTTCCGATCAAGGCCGCCTTGTGTCCTCTGGCCCTCGCCCTTCACACCCTTATCTGCTGCTGGCCGCCCTGCTCGGCGGCCCCGCCGTGGCCGACGACCTGTTCATCGACAGCCAGGCGGTGCCGGAAGTTCTGACCGCCACCCGCCTCAAACAATCCCCGGCTGCGGTGCCCGGCAGCATGACTGTGCTCGACAGCGAGCTGATCAAGGCCAGCGGTGCCCGCGATATCCCCGAGCTGCTGCGCCTGGTGCCGGGCATGATGATCGGCTACGGCGCCGGCAACCAGCCGACGGTCAACTACCACGGCAGCAACGTCAACGACGCCCGGCGCATGCAGGTGCTGATCGATGGCCGCTCGGTGTACCGCGCGGGCCTGGCCACCGTGGACTGGAGCGACATTCCGCTGGCCATGGAAGACATCGAGCGCATCGAGGTGTTCCGTGGACCCAACACCGTCAGCTACGGCGCCAACGCGCTGATGGCGGTGGTCAACATCCTCACCCGCAGCCCGGCCGACAGCCATGGCACGCGCCTCAAGATCACCCGTGGCCAACGCGGCATCGACGATTTCTACGCAAGCCAGGGTATCGGCTGGGATGGCGGCGACCTGCGCCTGTCGCTGTCCGGCATGCAGGACGACGGCTTCGACAACAACCTGTCTGGCGCGGACTACCGTGACAGCCGCCGCCTGACCCGCTTCAACATCAGCGCCAGCCACACCCTGGACGCGAGCCAGAGCCTGGACTGGCAGCTCTCGGCAAAAGAAGGCAGCGACCAACGCCCCTACACCTACAAGCCGGTGTTCTATGGCATCACCGACAACGGCGACAACTCCGACGTCAACGCCAAGGACTACGCCGGTTCGCTGCGCTGGAACATCGATTTCAGCCCGCAGCACAGCCTGTACGTCCAGGGCTCGGCCCAGCACTGGGACCGCCAGCAGGTGTGCGCGCCTGCGATGCAGCGATTTCCTTCAGCCAGGAGCTCACCCGGCTCTGGCAGTTGAACCCCAACTACACCGAGCAACTGGCGCGCAACATCACCGCGCCGATTCCACGCGGCACCAACGAAGAACAGCGCCTGGCCGGCATCGTCAAGCAACAGTGGGAGAACGGCGGCAAACAGCCGGTCTGTGGCGACATCGACCAGAGCACCCGCGAAACCCGCTACGACCTGGAAATCCAGGACACCCTGAGCCTCACCGACAACCTGCGCCTGCTCAGCGGAGTCAATTACCGCTACGACCGTGCCAACTCGCAGACCTACTTCAACGGCAGCCTCGATGACCAGACCTGGCGCCTGTTCGGCCAGCTCGAATGGCGGGCCGACGAGCACTGGATCGTCCAGGGCGGCGCGATGTACGAGTATTCGCAACTGGCGGGCGACTCGCTGACCCCGCGCATGGCGGTCAACTACCTGATTACCCCGCGCCACGGCCTGCGCGCGGTGTACTCCGAAGCCGTGCGCTCGGCGGACATGTTCGAGAACAACGTCAACTGGAGCTACCGGGTCACCAACCTCAATCCTCCCGCCCTTGGCCAGGGCACCGGCGAATACTTCGTCAAGACCCGTGGCCCCGGCAACCTCGACCAGGAACGCATGCGCTCGCGGGAGCTGGGCTACAACGGCTATTTCGCCGAAGTGGACCTGAGCGTCGACTTCAAGCTGTTCTACGACGAAATCAGCGGGATGATCAGCGAGCCGCTGCGCAACAACCAGTACATCGCCAGCAACAGCAACAACGCCCGCTTCACCGGCAGCGAAACCCAACTGGACTGGCGCCTGGGCACCGCCGACCGCGTGCGCCTGACCTACGCTTACGTCGACGCCCAGGCCAGCAACCCCGACGACCAGCGCCTGACCGCCAGCAACAGCGGTTCGGCCGGCTGGATGCACGACTTTGGGCGGGGCTGGTCGAGCGCCCTCTTCTATTACGGGGACGATGCACTGAACCAGTACCGTTTCGAGCGGGTCGATCTGCGCGTGGCCAAACGTTTCGCCCTGCCCCGCGCCAGCCTGGAGCTGGCCGGCACCTTGCAACAGCGCCTTGACGATGAGCCCCTGACCAAAGCCGACAACCGCTACGACAGCCGGCACCTGCTGTATTTCAGCGCGGAGCTGGAATTCTGATGCGCAGGTTGCGGCGCTGCCTGTTGCTGGTCCTGCTGTGGCCTCTGGCATCGCTCGCTGCCGGCGAAATTCTGCTCACCGGCGCTCAAGACAACGACAGCGTGCGCGACTTCGTCGAAGCACTGGCCGCGCGGCGCCCGGCGGACACCGTGCGCTTCATCCCGATCGAACAACTGCCCGCCCCCGGCCAGGTCAAAACCGGCACGCGGCTGATCCTGCTCGATCTGCCCGCACTGGACTGGCGCCTGCGCGAGCCGGCTGGCCCACCGGCGCTGGTGCTGCGTATCAGCCGGGTCCAGGCCTATCAGCGCCTGGGCGATCTGCGCCCGCCTTACCTCAGCCTGCTGTGGAGCGATCCGCCGCTGCCTCGGCAATTGCAGTTGATCCGCTACCTGCTGCCGCAAGCGCGGCGGGTGGGCGTGCTTTACAGCGAACACAGCCAGTTTCTGCTCGATGAACTGCGCCATGCCGCCCAGCCACTGGGCCTGGAAATCGACGCACAGCCGTGGCCCGACCTGAAGGACAACCGGCCCTTGCAGGCCCTGCTGCGGGACACCGATGTCCTGCTGGGCCTCGACGACCCTCAGCTCTACAACCCGAAGACCGCGAAAAACCTGCTGCTCAGCAGCTACGCCCGGCAGATGGCGCTGATCGGCCCCAACGCCGGCTTCGTCCGCGCCGGCGCCCTGGCCAGTACTTACAGCGACCAGAACGATTGGCTCGCGGTGCTCGACCACCTGCTCGACAAGCCTGCGGACCAATGGCCGCGCACGCATTACCCGGAATATTTCAGCGTTTCCGGCAACCAGCAGGTCGCCCGGGCCCTGGGCGTCGAGGCAATCGACCCTGATGCCGCCAGCCAGGCCGTGGCCGCAGGAGAATCCACCCGATGAAAGCCGTGAGTTGGGACATCAGCACCCGCACCCAGATCATCAGCCTCGGCCCGGCCCTGGTGCTGACGCTGCTGCTGATCAGTTTTTTCACCTTTGTGCGTATCCAGGACCTGCGTCAGGAGCTGAACCACACCGGTCAGTTGATCGCCAACCAGTTGGCACCGGCCTCGGAATACGGGGTGATCGCCGGCAACGACGAAGTGCTGGAAAGCCTGATGCGCGCCACCCTGACCATTCCCCATGTGCGTTTCCTGGAAGTGCAGGACAACGCCAATCACATCCTGGTGTACGTCGAGCAGCCCGATGAACACGTCAACCGCGCCCAACAGGTCGAAGTGTTCCAGGCACCGATCCGCCTGCAACGGATCAACCTCGACGCCGATTTCCTGCAAGAAGGGGAAGAACCGCCGAGCATCATCGCGGACGACTACCTGGGCCGGGTGATCGTCGGCATGTCCAATGACGCCTTCAGCCAGCGCCAGCAGGAGATCGTGATCAAGGCCGGGATCCTCGCGCTGTTCGCCCTGCTCTTCACCTTCCTTCTGGCCCGGCGCCTGGCGCGCAGCCTGTCGGAGCCGATCCGCGACATGGGGCATGCAGTCAAGGCGATCCAGAAAGGCGACTTCAACACCCCGCTGCCAGAGGTCGATGACAGCGAACTGGGGCACCTGGCCCGGCACATCAACAACCTCGCCAGCGGTCTGGCCCAGGCCTCCCGCGAGCAGGAACAAGCCATGGCGCAGATGACCCAGGCGCGCGAAGAAGCCGAGCAGGCGAACAAGGCCAAGTCGGAATTCCTGGCGATGATGAGCCACGAACTGCGCACCCCGATGAACGGCGTGCTGGGCATGCTGCAACTGCTGCAAACCACCGAATTGAGCGACGAACAGACCGACTACACCAGCGTCGCCAGCGAGTCCACCGGGCACCTGCTCAAGGTCATCAACGACATCCTCGACTTCTCCCGCATCGAGCGCACCGCGCTGGAGCTGGAGCACATCGACTTCAACCTCGCCGAACTGATCGGCAACAGCGTGCAGTCGTTCCTGCACACCGCCCAGCAGCGCAACCTGACGCTGGAGCTGGAAATGCCGGAGAGCATGGAACCGCTCCAGGTGAGCGGCGACCCGACCCGTATCCGCCAGGTGCTGGTCAACCTGATCGGCAACGCCCTCAAGTTCACCGAAGCGGGCCGCGTCCAGGTCATTCCGCGCTGGCAGATCCTCGACCGGCAACTGATCTGGTTCACCTGCGCCGTGCGCGACACCGGCATCGGCATCGACAATTCGCGCCTGGAAACCATGTTCGTCGCCTTCCAGCAGGCCGACAGCTCGATTTCCCGCCGCTACGGCGGTACCGGGCTGGGCCTGTCCATCGCCCGTAACCTGGCCGAACGCATGGGCGGCAGCCTGCGTGCCGAAAGCCGCGTGGGCGTGGGCTCGACCTTCACCCTGGAAATGCCGCTGACATTGCAGGCGCGCCCGGCGCTGCTGGCCATCGCCGCCACTACGGCGCCGAACGACGCCGAGGGCCAGTCGGTTCTGCTGGTGGAAGACAACCCGGTGAACCAGACGGTGATCCAGGCCATGCTGCGCAGCCTGGGCTTCGAGGTGTTTACTGCGGGGGACGGCGCCCAGGCCATCAGCCTGGTGGCACGGCAACCGTTCGCGGCGGTGTTGATGGATTGCCGGCTGCCGATCGTCGATGGCTACGAAGCGACCCGGCGAATCCGCCAGATGCCGCAGGGTCGTGACCTGCCGATCATCGCCCTGACGGCCAATGCCTTGCAGGGTGATCGGGAGCGCTGTCTGGAGGCGGGAATGAACGACTACCTGACAAAGCCGTTCAAACGTAATGATCTACAGCAGATTCTGCAGCGTTGGCTGCCCGGTCAGGCAGTCGTGACTGGCGATAAATGCTAAATTGCGGCAGTCTTAGAGGCCGGAAGTGGCCTAAGAAAGGTCTGTCGGAAAAATTTCAGTGCACAAGTGTACATCTTCGTCCCTTGTGCTGTGACTTTCACTACAACGCAATAGTCTATGGGTAGGCTACCGCCCAAGGCCGAAAGGTCTGGGTCGGTCGGGAAGATTCGCCCCTTGCCGCACGGGGACTATTGAGGAGCTCGCATGACCAAACAAAACGCCTTTACTCGGGAAGACCTGCTGCGCTGCAGTCGCGGTGAGCTGTTCGGCCCAGGTAACGCGCAACTGCCCGCCCCCAACATGCTGATGGTGGATCGCATCACCCACATCAGCGAAGAGGGTGGCAAGTACGGCAAAGGTGAGTTGGTCGCCGAGCTGGATATCACTCCGGACCTGTGGTTCTTCGCCTGCCACTTCGAAGGCGATCCGGTAATGCCGGGCTGCCTGGGCCTCGACGCCATGTGGCAACTGGTCGGCTTCTTCCTCGGCTGGCAAGGTCTGCCGGGCCGCGGCCGCGCGCTGGGCTCGGGCGAAGTGAAGTTCTTCGGCCAGGTACTGCCGACGGCGAAGAAGGTTACCTACAACATCCATATCAAGCGCGTCCTGAAGGGCAAGCTGAACATGGCCATCGCCGATGGTTCGGTCAGCGTTGACGGTCGCGAGATCTACACCGCCGAAGGCCTTCGCGTCGGTGTATTCACTTCCACTGAAAATTTCTAAGGGTTATTCGCATGCGCCGCGTCGTAATCACAGGTCTGGGCATCGTTTCTTGCCTGGGCAATGACAAAGAGACCGTCTCCGAAAACCTGCGTAAAAGCCGTCCGGGCATCCGTTTCAACCCGGAATACAAGGAAATGGGGCTGCGCAGCCAGGTTTCCGGCTCCATCGACCTGAACCTCGAAGAACTGATCGACCGCAAGGTCTACCGCTTCGTTGGTCACGCCGCTGCCTACGCCTACCTGGCGATGCAGGACGCGATCAAGGACTCCGGCCTGACCGAAGAGCAGGTTTCCAACCCGCGTACCGGCCTGGTTGCCGGCTCCGGCGGCGCTTCGACCCTGAACCAGATGGAAGCGCTGGACACCCTGCGCGAGAAAGGCGTCAAGCGCGTCGGCCCGTACCGTGTCACCCGCACCATGGGCAGCACCGTTTCGGCGTGCCTGGCCACTCCGTTCAAGATCAAGGGCATCAACTACTCGATCTCCTCGGCCTGCGCGACGTCTGCACACTGCATCGGCACCGCCATGGAGCAGATCCAGTGGGGCAAGCAGGACATCGTCTTCGCCGGCGGCGGTGAAGAAGAGCATTGGAGCCAGTCGTTCCTGTTCGACGCCATGGGCGCCCTGTCCACCAAGCGCAACGAAACCCCTGAGCTGGCCTCCCGCGCCTACGACGCCGACCGTGATGGCTTCGTCATCGCTGGCGGTGGCGGCATGGTCGTCGTGGAAGAGCTGGAACACGCTCTGGCCCGCGGCGCCAAGATCTACGCGGAAATCGTCGGCTACGGCGCCACTTCCGATGGCTACGACATGGTCGCTCCAAGCGGCGAAGGCGCAATCCGCTGCATGGAACAGGCGCTGTCCACCGTCGACACCCCGATCGACTACCTGAACACCCACGGCACCTCGACCCCGGTCGGCGACGTCGCGGAAATGAAAGGTGTGCGTCACGTGTTCGGCGACAAGGCTCCGGCCATCAGCTCCACCAAGAGCCTGTCGGGTCACTCCCTGGGCGCCGCTGGCGTTCACGAAGCGATCTACTGCCTGCTGATGATGGAAGGCAAGTTCATTGCCGGCTCCGCCAACATCGACGAGCTGGACCCGGAAGTCGCCGACCTGCCGGTCCTGCGCGAAACCCGCGAAAACGCCAAGATCGATACCGTGATGAGCAACAGCTTCGGTTTCGGCGGCACCAACGCCACCCTCGTGCTCAAGCGCTGGGAAGGCAAGTAAGGGCTGACGCTCTTGCATGAAAAACGCCCCGACTGGTTCGGGGCGTTTTTCATTTTGAGGACCGGATTTTTGGGTTGCGGTCAGCCCCCCCCTACACCGAAAACCGCCCCACCAACGCATTCAGCTCCACCGCCAACTGCGACAACGCCTGACTCGCCTCCACCGTCTGGCTGGCCCCCGCCGAACTCTGCAACGCCAGGTCGCGAATATTGGTCAGGTTGCGGTCCACTTCCCGCGCCACCGCCGCCTGCTGCTCCGACGCACTGGCGATCACCAGGTTGCGTTCATTGATCCGGCTGATGGCCTGAGCGATTTCCTCCAGCGCCTCTCCGGCGGCATGCGCGCCGTCCAGCGTGTGGCGTGCCCGCTCGCGGGTCTGCTGCATGCCACCCACCGCCCGGTCGCTGCCCTGCTGGATGCCATCGATCATCTGCTCGATTTCCCGGGTCGATTGCTGGGTGCGATGGGCCAGCGCCCGCACCTCGTCGGCCACCACGGCGAAACCGCGCCCGGCATCACCCGCCCGCGCCGCCTCGATCGCAGCGTTGAGCGCCAGCAGATTGGTCTGTTCGGCAATCGAGCCAATCACGTCCAGCACCTTGGAAATGCCGTGCACCCGCTCCGCCAGTTGCCCGACTTCATCAGCGTTGGTGCTGACACCCGCCGCCAGCTCCTCGATGGACACCACCGTCAGGCGCACCTGCTCACGCCCCTGACGGGCGATGCGATCGGACTCCTGGGAAGCCTGTGAGGTCGCCACGGCGTTGCTGGCCACCTCCTCCACCGCCGCGGTCATCTGGTTGACTGCGGTCGCCGCCTGCTCGATTTCCTGGGTCTGCTGCTGCAGGCCGCGGGTCGCGTCCTCGGTCACCGCGCTAAGCTCCTCGGAGGCCGAGGCCAGTTGATTGGACGAGTCGGAGATCCGCCCGATGGTGTCACGCAGGCTTTGCTGCATGGTCTTGAGCGCCACCAGCAGACGCGCCGGCTCATCCTTACCGTTGATGGTGATCTGCGGGGTCAGGTCGCCGGTGGCAACCACCTCGGCGACCTGCAGCGACTGCGCGAGCGGATGGACGATGCTGCGGGTCAGCACCAGGGCCAGCACCACGGTCAGGACCAGCGCACCGAGCAACAGGGTAATCACCCAGAAGCGCGCCCCGACGTACACCGTCTGTGCCAGATCGGTGGCGACGTTGGCGTAGTGGTTATTGAGATCGATCAGTTCATTCAGCGTCGCGGTCAGGGTGTCGGCCAACTGGTTCATCTCACCATTGACCACCTCCACCGCCGCCTCGACCCGCCCCTGGGACGCCTCGCTCATCACCTGCCCCTGCAAGACGAAGTACTGTTTCTGCAGCTCCAGGTAGCGGTCGAACAGCGTGCGCTCCTCCGGCAGCACGATCAGTGCGTCGTAGGTCTTTTGCGCCTTGGCGAGATTTTCTTTGAGGGTTTCGATGCGGGAAATGTTTTGCTGCTGCGCCTTGGGGTCACGATTCACCAGTAGCCGCAAGGTCAAGGCGCGCACCCGCAGCATGTCCTGGCTCATCTGCCCGACGTTGATCACGCTGGGCAACCAGTTGTTCTCCACCTGGTCGGACTGCTCGCGCATGCTCGCCATCTGCGACAGCGCGAATGTCCCCAGGGCAATCACCAACAGCGCCAACAGGCCGAACCCCAATCCGGCCCGGGGCGCTATGTTCAAGCTTCTCAGACTCATCGAACGGTTCCTTCCGCAAGCGCTGCTCAGGTCTGCAGCCGACATGCTTAGACGGTATCGGGCCGTTGGAGTTTTGCGTAAGAAGAATTGGTGATATCAAAACGCCTAATGATTGCCGGAACAGCAGCGGGCGGAACTCAGCGAACTGTAAATTGCTTCTCCGCGAGCAGGCGGTCGCCCTGGAACACCATGAAATGCCAGGTGCCCGGCACCGCTTCGTGGTGCTCGGTAAACTCATAGGCCATCACGTCCATCGCGGCGCCCGGCACCAGTTTCTGCACCACTTCGAACTTGTCGTGGCGCTTGCCATCGGGGGTGACAATACCGGGGGTCAGATACAGCAGTGTCAGCGGGGTGTCCTCGGCGGTTTTGCCTTCCAGCCGGTAGCGGATGCCAAATTTGCTGCCCAATTTGGCCGGAACCTCATCTGTCGACTGGATGGTCTGGCTGTTCATGGTCAGCACCCGCTCGCCCGGCTGGGCGTTTTGCAGCTTGGTTTCGAACACGCCATATTCAACCGGTCCCTGCACCCGCACCTCGGCACTGGCAACGCCTGCGATGCACATCAGCCCGACCAGGGCGCTCAAACGGCTAGTCAACATACTGCGCTTCCTCTGTAGTGGATCGCGGCAGACTATGACTCGGGCATGACAGGCTGATGACAATCCCGCTCAACGCGGTTTCGGCAACACCGCGAGGAAGTTTTCCCGCGCGACTTTGCGCGCGATGCCTTCGGGCAGCGCGTCGAGAAACGGATCGAAACCGTGCAATTGCTCACCCAGTCTGCCGAAACGTCCGACCACGTCGGAGCCAAGCATGAAACGCTCGGGAAAGCGCTCCACCAGCGCCAGCCACTGGCGGTCAGGCGTGCCCTGCTCATCCAGCAGATAAGGTTGCAGGACGCTCCAGGACAGATCGACATAAAGGTTGGGATAGGTCTCCAGCAGGCGTTCCAGGGTCGGCAGGAGAAAATCCATCCGCGTCTGGTGGCGATGGATCTCCAGGCTGCTGCCGGCATGGGCCCAGATGAAGCGTGTGTGCGGATGATTGCGCAGCGGCTCCTCGATCTCCGCCAGGTACAGCGGGTTGCGCTCGCGCTTGGAGGTGATGTTGGAGTGGAGCAGCACCGGCATGTCCTGCTCGGCGGCCAGGTGGTAGATCCGCGTCATCGCCTCGTTGTTGGCCCGTGGCGTGTCGCCGCTGGTCAGCGCGGTGAGGTCGTCGTGCCGGGTGAACACCTCGCCGATGCCCTGCCAGAGGCCGGGATGCAGTTCCAGCATGCGCTCGATATGGGCCACGGCATTCTTGTCCACCGGATTGAAGCCGGACAGGAAAGGGTGAAAACGCTTGCGTTGCTCCGGGGTGAGTTTTTGCAACGCCGCCGCCACGTAGATATCCGTGGCGCTGTACCAATAGGCATCGGCGTCGTCACCCGCGTAGTAACGCGGGCGCTTGGGTTCGTCTTCGTGCCACTTCTTGGCCACCGGGATGCCGCTGATCATCGCCTGGTCGATCCGCGCCTTGTCCATCGCCTCCAGCAGTGCCGGCATGCCCTCGCTTTCCTGAAAGAAATCGACGTAGTGCAGGTGCGCGTCGCTGTAGTGGTACTCACGCGCCTCGGCCCCGGCGATCAGCAGCCCGCTCAGCATGAATCCACTCAGGTGTCTTGCGAGCATTCCCACGCTCCTTTGCCATTCTTCGGACAGGGTAGACAGCAGGCCTCTCCCCGGGGTTCGGCGGTCGGGCTATGCTAGGCCCATCCGTTTCGGCCTGGAGCCCCGCATGACCTCGCCCCTGGTAATCCGTCCCCGCGCTGAGTCGGTGGAAGGCCAGCCCATCCTGCGCCCGCTGCCGTCGGCAAAATGCCGTAGCGTCGGGCCCTTCGTGTTCTTCGACCACATGCTGCAAACCACCTACGCCCCGGGCCATGGCATGGATATCCGCCAGCACCCGCATATCGGCCTGTCGACCCTGACTTACCTGTTCGAAGGCGAGCTGCTGCACAAGGACAGCCTCGGTTCGCATCAGCGGGTCCGGCCCGGCGAGGTGAGCTGGATGACCGCTGGCGCCGCCATCGCCCACGTCGAACGCACCCCGGCCGATCTGCTGGAAACGGGCTCGCGGCTGCATGGGCTGCAAGTCTGGCTGGCGTCGCCGAAGTCCGCGGAACAAGGTGCCGGCCACTACAGCCATCACACGGCCGACAGCCTGCCGACCAGTGATGCATTGGGCGTGAAGATCCGTATGATCGCGGGCAGCGGCTTCTGCCTTGAATCACCGGTGCCGGTGCTCTCCCCCACCCTTTACGCCGAGGTGCGGATGCAGGCGGCGACTACGCTGTGCGTACCCACGGAGCATCAGCAGCGGGCGGTGTATGTGCTGGCCGGGGAAGTACAACTGAACGATGAACGACTGGAGCCCGCCACGCTGGTGGTCTTGCCGGAGGGAGAGGAAGCAAGCCTGTACGCCGAGAGCGAAAGCCATCTGGTGGTGTTCGGCGGCGCGCCGCTGGATGGGCCAAGGCGGATGAACTGGAATTTTGTCGCGAGTGATCCGGCGCTGATTGAGAACGCCCGGGAAAAATGGGCGGCCGGGGATTGGCCGGTGGTCGAGGGGGAGACCGGGAGAATCGAGCTGCCTTGAGTCTGCATCGCTGCGGTTCGGGGCGCCGAACCGCAGCGATCACGTCAGGCCTTGAACACTTCGTCCAACAGGTTGTGCATCGCATGGAATGCCCGCTTGGACGTGCGCGCGTCGTACTTCATCTTGCCCGGCACATTGGCTGCCGGGTCAGTGAAGGAATGCACTGCGCCGCCGTAGCTGAGCAACTGCCAGTCGACGCCGGCAGCATTCATTTCCGCCTCGAACGCCGGCAACTGCTCGCGCGGCACCAACGGATCCGACGCACCGTGCAACACCAGCACCGAGCCCTTGATGTTGCGGGCATCCTCGGCGTTCGGCGTGTCCAGCGTGCCGTGGAACGACACGGCAGCACTCAGTGGCGCGCCATCGCGGGCCAGTTCCAGCGCGCAGCAACCGCCGAAACAGAAACCGAACGCCGCCAGCTTGCCGGGCGTCAGCACCGCCTTCGACTGCCCAAGCAGCTGGGCCAGAGCGCCCTGCATGCGTTTGCGCAACTCGGCACGGTCGTTTTTCAGCGGCATCATCGCCGCCCCCGCCTCATCCGCATTCTGTGGCCGTACCGACTGACCGTAGAGGTCGGCGATCAACACCACATAACCTTGCTCGGCCACGGCCTTGGCGATGCGCTCGGCGCCTTCGCTGATACCCATCCAGTTCGGCGCCATCACCAACCCGGGCTGCTGCAACGCACCATGGGTGTAGACCAGACGGCTTTCATAGGCTTTGCCGGCGATGTGGTAAACCAGCGACTCGATTGTCACCTTGCTCATTCAATCCTCCTTGCACCATGAAAAAAGCCCGCCGAGGCGTAGTGCCTGTCAGTTAAAGCGATTGGGGCCCTTCGCGAGCTCGCTCCTACAGGTTCAGTGTCGATTCTGTAGGAGCGAGCTTGCTCGCGAAGGCCCCAACTGCCCTAACTGACTGGCATCACGCCGAGGCGGGCTTTTCCAACACTAGATCAAACCGAGAGTTCGACCAGCAGTTTGTTCAAGCGGCGAACATAGGCCGCCGGGTCTTTCAGACTATCGCCCGCAGCCAGTGCAGCCTGATCGAAGAGGATGTGCGAGAAGTCGGCGAAACGGTCTTCGCTCTGCTCGTGATCCAGTTTCTCGATCAGCGGGTGGCTCGGGTTGAATTCGAAGATCGGCTTGGAATCCGGCACCTTCTGCCCGCTGGCTTCGAGGATCTGGCGCATTTGCAGGCCCAGGTCCTGTTCACCGATGGCCAGGATCGCCGGCGAGTCGGTCAGGCGGTGCGAGACGCGCACTTCACTGACGCTGTCACCCAGCGCGGCCTTGAGGCGTTCCACCAGGCCTTCCTTGTCCTTGGCGACTTCTTCCTGGGCTTTCTTGTCCTCCTCGGAGTCCAGCTTGCCCAGGTCCAGGTCGCCGCGGGCGACATCGACAAAGCCCTTGCCGTCGAAATCGCTCAGGTAGCTCATCAGCCACTCGTCGATACGGTCGGTCAGCAGCAGCACTTCGATGCCTTTCTTGCGGAAGACTTCAAGGTGCGGGCTGTTCTTGACCTGCGCGTAGGACTCGCCGGTGAGGAAGTAGATCTTGTCCTGACCTTCCTTGGCGCGCGCCAGGTAGTCAGCCAGGGACACGCTCTGCTCGCCGCTGTCGTCGCCAGTGGAGGCAAAGCGCAGCAGGCCGGCGATCTTCTCCTTGTTGGCGAAGTCTTCCGCCGGGCCTTCCTTCAGCACCTGGCCGAAGTTCTTCCAGAACGACTTGTACTGCTCAGGCTCGTTCTTCGCCAGCTTCTCCAGCATGTCCAGGACACGCTTGGTCAGCGCCGATTTCATCGAGTCGATGATCGGGTCTTTCTGCAGGATCTCACGGGAGACGTTCAGCGACAGGTCGTTCGAATCGACCACACCCTTGATGAAGCGCAGGTACAGCGGCAGGAAGGATTCCGCCTGGTCCATGATGAACACGCGCTGCACATACAGCTTCAGGCCGCGTGGCGCTTCGCGCTGGTACAGGTCGAACGGCGCGCGGGCCGGGACGTACAGCAGCGAGTTGTATTCCAGCTTGCCTTCGACCTTGTTGTGGCTCCAGGCCAGCGGGTTCTCGAAATCGTGGCCGATGTGCTTGTAGAACTCCTGGTATTCCTCGTCCTTGATCTCGGTACGCGGACGGGTCCACAGGGCGCTGGCGCGGTTGACGGTTTCCCATTCTTCGGCCGGTGCTTCTTCACCCTCGGCAACTTCGACCTGCTTCGGCAGCTCGATCGGCAGGGCGATGTGGTCGGAATATTTCTTGATGACGTTGCGCAGACGCCAGCCATCGGCGAACTCGGTTTCGTCTTTTTTCAGGTGCAGGACGATGCGGGTACCGCGCTCGGCTTTTTCGACGGTGGCAACTTCGAAATCACCCTCGCCCTTCGACGACCAGTGCACGCCCTCGGCGGCCGGCAGGCCGGCGCGGCGGCTGAATACGTCAACCTTGTCGGCGACGATGAACGCCGAATAGAAGCCCACACCGAACTGGCCGATCAGGTGCGAATCTTTCTTCTGGTCGCCGGTGAGGTTTTTCATGAAGTCGGCGGTGCCGGACTTGGCGATGGTGCCCAGGTGCGCGATCACGTCTTCGCGGCTCATGCCGATGCCGTTGTCTTCGAGGGTGACGGTACCGGCATCCTTGTCGAAGCTGACGCGGATTTTCAGGTCCGCGCCGCCTTCCAGCAGCTCAGGCTTGGACAGCGCTTCGAAACGCAGTTTGTCCACGGCGTCGGAGGCGTTGGAAATCAGCTCCCGGAGGAAGATTTCCTTGTTCGAGTACAGCGAGTGGATCATGAGGTGCAGCAGTTGCTTCACCTCGGTCTGGAAGCCCAGGGTTTCTTTTTGTGACTCCACGCTCATGGTCTTCAAAACTCCGATCTGATGGCATTGGTCACGCTGGCTGACGGGCCCGAAGGCACTCGCCCGGCCTTGCGTGGCGGGATGAACAGCAGATGGGGGACGCACCGGGCTATTTCAAGGGCGCGGTCAGCTCTTTGATCTTGAAGTGCGCGCGGGCAGTGGCGATCGGCTCGCTTGGATCGGTCTGCCAGGCGGTAATCGCCACGTTGGTTACCCGCCGCCCCTGGCGCCACAACTGGCAGCGCGCGTAGGTGTCGCGGAAATATCCGGCACGCAGGTAGTCGATGGAGAAGTCGATGATTTTCGGCACGCTCGCACTCTCGCTGAAGATCAGCAGGTAGAGCGCCGCAGACAATTCCATGAAGCCGGCGATCACGCCGCCGTGGATCGCCGGCAGCAAGGGGTTGCCGATATTGTCCGGGTTGGCCGGCAGGCGAAACAGCAGGTCATCGCCGTCGCGACTGCATTGGATGCCGATCAGCCCGGCATAAGGAATGAATTGCAGCAGCTGCGAGTAATCGCCCCGGGCATGGGCTTCGCGCAGTTGAGCGTGGATATCGGTCGGGATCATTGCGTACCCTCCTTCAACTTGCGGGAGAAGCCCAGGCCGCCCTTGATGTCCTTGCCCAGGCGCATATAAGTGCCGACCACCTCGGCGATCGGTTGCGCGGGATCGTCCTGGTAGGCGGTGCCACGGATGAAGATCACATCGCGGCTGACCCGATAGCAATGGGCATGGCCGTACACATCCTGATCGGCGACACCCGGGCTCATGTAGTCGATGCGCAGATCGAGGGTCGGGCACACCTCGAATTCAGGCAGCACGCACAGCGTGGCCATCCCGAGCGCGGTGTCCATCAGCGTGGTGATGGCGCCGCCATGGATCGATCCGGTCTGCGGGTTGCCAACAATAGAGGGTGAATAAGGCAGCAGCAGTGTGATGCCTGTGTCGTCCGCGGCTTGAACTTGCATGTTCAGTACCTGGCAGTGGCGCAAGGCGGAAAGGAAGCGCCTGGCACGCCCCATCAACGGCGTTTCATTCATTTCTGGTTATTCCTCGAGCCTTGTGCGGACCTGCATAAGACCAGCAAAAAGTCTATATGGATCCGTAACTTATATATGTGTATGGTGCGCGGAACTTAAACCGGCAGAGACAACTCGAATGGTTTAAGTAAAGTTATTCCACAAGGAGAAACACCCCATGCGTAAACCTTTTGCTTATGCCGTTATGCTCGCCGCTGCTCTGGGCCTCGCCGCTTGCGATAAAGCCAGCGAGAACAAGGCTCAAGACGCCCAACAACATGCCGAGCAAGCCCAGCAGAAGATGGACGAAGCTCAGGATAAAGTGAACGAGGCTGCCAAAGAAAACGCCGAAGCCGCCAAAGACAGTGCCGAAGCGCAACAGAAAGCTGCTGAAGAAGCCGCTCCAGCCGCTCCGGCTCCAGCACCAGAAGCCGCGCCTGCTGCACCAGCTGCTCCTGCAGAACCTGCCAAGTAAGCGTTCTTGCTGGAATAAAAAAACCCGACTCAGGTCGGGTTTTTTTATTCATATCAAAAGCTGTCTGAACGTTGGGCTCAACATCAACAAGAGTGAACAGATCAGGCCAACACTCCAGACGAGTGTGCGTTGCCAGGCAAAGTCATACCAGTACAGCGGCAAATAAATAATCCGCGCCAGAACAAAGATGATCGCCAGGGCATCGATCAGAAAACCCTGGGTCTGGGTGGTATGCGCCATCAGCACACCCACCGCAAATAGCATGAACGCCTCGAAACTGTTCTGGTGCGACGCTACGGCCCGGGCACCGAGGCCAGTCAAGCGCGCCTGCTGCTCCCGCGGCAGATGGTTGTCATAACCGCCCTGCTCTTTCATGGCCCGGCTCACCGGGATTCGCGCGACAAAAATCAGCACGGCACTGATCAATACACACCAGAACGGAATACTCACGGAAGCGCCTCCTTGCCAGGCTCGGACGATGATACGTCTGTAGGGGTATAGACCATCACGTCGAGCACGTCGGAATGAAACTCCCGGCGGTAGAGCACCAGCACCACGCCCGCACTCATCACCATGAACATCCACGGGCTGATGAACCAGCTGAGCATGGTCATTCCGAAGTAGTAGGAACGCAGGCCGAAGTTGAACTGGTTCGCCGCCATCGAAATGACCCGGGCGCCCCGCGAAGCAAAGGCCTTGCGCTCCATCTCGCTGACCTGGCGCTCACCGATCATCGGCGCCGAGCCCACCAGCACTGCCGCGAAGTTGTACTGGCGCATGCACCAACTGAAGGTGAAGAAGGCGTAGACGAAGACCATGGCCAGGCACAGCAGCTTGATCTCGGACATGCTCTGGGACGCCTGCTGCACCAATGGCAGGTCGGCCAGCAACGACAGCGCCCGATCCGAAGAGCCGAGCACGGTGAGAATACCGGCGAGAATGATCAGGGTGCTGGAGGCGAAGAACGAGGCGTTGCGCTCAAGGTTGCCGATCACGCTGGCGTCGGCGATCCGGTTGTCGCGCAGCAGCATGCGGCGCATCCAGTCTTCACGGTAGAGGTGCATCACGCTGGCCAGGCACGCGGTGTCGCGGCCCTTCCAGGTCGCGTAACGGGTGTAACCGCCCCAGCAGGCGATGAACCAGATGGCAGCCAGAAGATTGATCAGATTGTTTTGAATGAAGCTCATGGACATTCCCGGAAGAAGATGGCCTGCACAGTAAAGTGCAGCGACCGGGTTTCGACGCCAACGAACAAAAAAAGACACTAAAAAGGCAGCTTCGAGCTTATAGCTGCAAGCGACAAGAAAAGGCCTGCCCTCCAGAAAGCAAAAGCCCCGTCTCCTGGGTAGGAGACGGGGCTTTTGGAAGCGCCCGGGGCGGGTATCAGTGGCTTGTGGCCTTACCCTGCCCCTTGGCGATTCAGTCAGGCAATCACTTCACGCGGCTTGCCTAGCATGCGGTCGCAGACCACGGCGACGAGCAGGGTCGCTACGCATGGCACCAGCCAGGCCAGCCCCTGCTCGCTCAGCGGCAGGTGAGCGAACGACGCCGGCATCCAGGCATCCAGCTTCGCGCCCTTGAGGGCGTCGATCACGCCGAACAGCAGGGAGACCGCCATGACAGGCGCCATGATCCGGGTTTGCGAGTGCCACATGCCTTTGCAGAAGCTCAAGCCTACCAGCACGATGCACGGCGGATAGATCGCGGTGAGTACCGGCACGGAGAACATGATCAGCTTGGTCAGACCGAGGTTCGAGACCACCAGCGAGAACGCCGCCAGCAGGACCACCAGCGCGCGATAGGACAGCGGCAGGATACGGCTGAAGTACTCGGCGCAGGCACAGGTCAGGCCAACCGCAGTCACCAGGCATGCCAGCGCGATCAGCACGGCAAGGAAGCCACTGCCCAGCGAGCCGAAGGTGTGTTGCACGTAAGCATGCAGGACCACCGCGCCATTGCCGGCGTTGGCCGCGATGTCATGGCTACCGGCACCCAGGCGGAACAGGCTGACGTACACCAGGGTCAGGCCAAGGCCGGCGATCAGGCCGGCAATGATCGCGTAACGGGTGATCAGACGCGGCGACTCAACCCCACGGGAGCGGATCGCGTTGACGATAACGATGCCGAACACCAGTGCACCCAGGGTATCCATGGTCAGGTAACCCTGAATGAACCCCTGCGAGAACGGCGCCGCCACGTAGGCCGGCTGCGCCTCGCCGATGGTGCCAGCAGGCAGCGCGAACGCCGCGATGCCAAGCACCGCCAGGGCGATGATCTTCAGCGGCGCGAGGAAGCGACCGACGGTATCCAGCAGCTTGCCCGGATACATCGACACCGCCAGCACGACGGTGCAATACACCAGGCTGTAGATGAACAAGGCGATCGGGCTTTCACCGGTCAACGGCGCCACGCCCACTTCGAAGGACACGGTGGCGGTACGCGGCGTGGCGACCAGCGGGCCGACAGCCAGGTACGCAGCCGCCGCCAACAGGCCACCGGCCACCTTGCCGATCGGACTGCTCAGCGCGTCCATGCCACCACCGACCTTGGCCAGCGCGACGACGGTAACGACCGGTAGGCCTACTGCGGTGACCAGGAAGCCCAGGGCCGCCATCCACACGTTCGGACCGGACTGCAAACCAACGATTGGCGGGAAAATAATATTGCCGGCCCCGACGAACAACGCGAACGTCATGAAGCCAAGCGCCAGGATGTCCTGGCCTTTCAACACTTTCATTTAAGGAAATACCACACTACTGAAATCGGAATTTAGAGAGGGATTTCCCCTTGGATTAGGGAAATGTTTTATCCACCCGGATGAGGCGGACCTTTAACGCGTGGCGCTCCCTTTTGGGGAGCGGGCACAAAAAGAGTGCGCATGTTAACGAATTTGCCGGGCGGGCGCACGACCGCAAGGCGGCTTGTCCGATAAGCGAATCTCTATGTCGCAAACGGTTGCGCTGAATCAAAATTTACCCCAACGAAAAAGGCCACCCGAAGGTGGCCTTTCTCTACTGCATCAGCGAAGAAGGATTACTTCTTGGCTTCCCAACCGGTCAGCTCGGCCAGGGCCTTACCGATGTCGGCCAGCGAACGCACGGTTTTGACGCCCGCGTCCTGCAGGGCAGCGAACTTCTCGTCCGCAGTGCCTTTGCCGCCAGAGATGATGGCGCCAGCATGGCCCATGCGCTTGCCCGCTGGGGCAGTCACACCGGCGATGTAGGAAACCACTGGCTTGGTCACGTGTGCCTTGATGTAGGCAGCCGCTTCTTCTTCAGCCGAACCACCGATTTCACCGATCATGACGATGGCTTCGGTTTTCGGGTCTTCCTGGAACAGCTTCAGGATGTCGATGAAGTTCGAGCCTGGGATCGGGTCACCACCGATACCAACGCAGGTGGACTGACCGAAACCGGCGTCAGTGGTCTGCTTGACCGCTTCATAGGTCAGGGTGCCGGAACGGGAAACGATACCGACCTTGCCTGGCAAGTGGATGTGACCAGGCATGATGCCGATCTTGCACTCGCCCGGAGTGATGACGCCTGGGCAGTTAGGGCCGATCAGGGTAACACCCAGCTCGTCGCACTTGACCTTGGCATCCAGCATGTCAAGGGTAGGGATACCCTCGGTGATGCAGACGATCAGCTTGATGCCGCCGAAGGCCGCTTCCAGGATCGAATCTTTGCAGAAAGGAGCCGGAACGTAGATGACCGAAGCGTCAGCGCCGGTAGCTTCCACAGCTTCCTTGACGGTGTTGAACACCGGCAGGCCCAGGTGGGTGGTGCCACCCTTGCCTGGAGTAACGCCGCCGACCATCTTGGTGCCGTAGGCGATGGCTTGTTCGGAGTGGAAGGTACCTTGCGAGCCGGTGAAGCCCTGGCAGATAACTTTGGTGTCTTTATTGATCAGGACGCTCATTACTTGCCCTCCGCAGCTTTGACAACTTGTTGAGCAGCGTCGGTCAGGCTGGTGGCCGCAATGATGTTCAAACCGCTTTCTGCCAGTACTTTAGCGCCCAGTTCAGCGTTGTTGCCTTCCAGACGAACAACAACCGGTACCTTGACGCCAACTTCTTTCACTGCACCGATGATGCCTTCGGCAATCATGTCGCAACGAACGATGCCGCCGAAGATGTTGACCAGAACGGCCGCGACATTGCTGTCGGACAGAATGATCTTGAATGCTTCGGTAACGCGTTCTTTGGTAGCACCGCCGCCCACGTCGAGGAAGTTGGCTGGCTTGCCGCCGTGCAGGTTGACGATGTCCATGGTACCCATGGCCAGGCCAGCACCGTTGACCATGCAACCGATGTTGCCTTCCAGCGCCACGTAGTTCAGCTCGAAGCTGGCAGCGTGGGCTTCACGAGGGTCGTCCTGGGACGGGTCGTGGAAGGTTTTCAGCTTAGGCTGACGGTACATGGCGTTGGCGTCGATGTTGATCTTGGCGTCCAGGCAATGCAGATCGCCGTCAGCCTTGATCACCAGCGGGTTGACTTCCAGCAGGGCCAGGTCGTGTTCTTTGAACAGCTTGGCCAGGCCTACGAAAATCTTGGCGAACTGAGCAACTTGCTTGCCTTCCAGACCCAGCTGGAAAGCCAGTTCACGACCCTGGAACGGCTGAGCGCCGACCAGTGGATCGATAGTAGCCTTGATGATCTTCTCGGGAGTGTCGTGAGCGACTTTCTCGATGTCCACGCCACCTTCGGTGGAAGCCATGAACACGATACGGCGGCTCGAACGATCGACTACAGCGCCCAGATACAGCTCTTTGGCGATGTCAGTGCAGGATTCGACCAGGATCTTGGTCACTGGCTGACCGTTGGCGTCGGTCTGGTAAGTCACCAGACGCTTGCCCAACCATTGCGCAGCGAACGCCTTGGCGTCTTCCTTGCTGCGAACCAGCTTGACGCCGCCTGCTTTACCGCGACCACCGGCGTGAACCTGGGCTTTGACAACCCACTCGGTGCCACCGATTTTTTCGCAGGCTTCTGCTGCTGCTTCAGGGGTGTCGACTGCGAAACCCTTGGAAACTGGCAGGCCGTATTCAGCGAACAGCTGCTTACCCTGATACTCGTGAAGATTCATGCTTTTTACCGTCTTCGTTAGGTACTGCGCTTCGGCGCTGCGCTCCACTGGAGTGCCGCGCCACCTGTGACCGCTTGCTCCCGGTATGCTCCGGGAGTTCGAGTCCGGCGGACTTTCCGCGGTGAGTCATGCACGCAAGACTCACGACGGGCCGCCCGCCGTGGTTTTCTTATAGTTAACGCTTTTTACGGTTGGCTACGTGGATGGCACCGCCATTCACAGCCAGCGCGGCTTCATGCAGCGCTTCGGACAGGGTCGGATGGGAGAAGACCATCATGCCCAGGTCTTCGGCACTGGTGCCGAATTCCATTGCGATTGCACCCTGCTGAACCAGTTCGGCAGCGCTTGGGCCAATCACGTGTACACCCAGGACGCGGTCGGTCTTGGCATCGGCGATGACCTTGACGAAACCACCGGTGTCGTTTGCGGCCATTGCACGGCCACTGGCCGCGAACGGGAAGGTGCCCACGTTAACCTCAACGCCTTCAGCCTTCAAGGTTTGCTCGGTTTTGCCGACCCATGCAATTTCCGGGTGGGTGTAGATAACCGAAGGGATCAGGTCGTAGTTCATCTGGGCTTTGTGGCCCTTGATGCGCTCGACGACCATGATGCCCTCTTCCGAGGCCTTGTGCGCCAACATCATGCCGCGAACCACGTCACCGATGGCGAAAACGCCAGGAACGCTGGTAGCGCAGTGATCGTCGACGAAGACGAAGCCGCGCTCGTCGATGGTCACGCCGCTGTCGGCAGCCAGCAGATCGGTGGTCACCGGACGACGGCCGACCGCAACGATCAGTTTGTCGAAGGTGATTTTCTGTTCGCCGTTGGCGTCGGTGTAGGTCACTTCGACTTCTTCGCCGTTGACCTTGGAACCGGTTACGCGAGCGCCCAGCTTGATGTCCAGACCTTGTTTGGTCAGGGTTTTCAGCGCTTCCTTGGAGACGGCAGCGTCAGCAGCCATCAGGAAGGTGTCCAGAGCTTCCAGGACGGTAACTTCCGCGCCCAGGCGAGCCCAGACCGAACCCAGTTCCAGACCGATCACACCGGCACCGATAACGCCCAGGCGCTTCGGCACGGCCTGGAATTCCAGGGCGCCAGTGGAGTCGACGATGACGTTCTGATCAACCGGAGCTGGCGGAATGTCGATCGGACGGGAGCCGGACGCCAGGATCACGTTTTCGGCTTCGATGACTTCGGTAGTACCGTCAGCCTTGGTGACTTCGACTTTCTTGCCAGCCAGCAGCTTGCCGTGGCCCTGGATCGAAGTAACGCCGTTGGCCTTGAACAGGGTGGCAACACCACCGGTCAGGTTCTTGACGATACCGGCCTTGCGGCCAACCATCGCGGCGACGTCCATTTTGACTTCACCGGTGGAGATACCGTGGACGTTGAAGCTCTCTTTCGCTTCCTTGTATTTCCAGGAGCTGTCCAGCAGCGCCTTGGATGGAATGCAGCCAACGTTCAGGCAGGTGCCGCCCAGGGCCAGTTTGCCCTCGCCATCGGTGTACTTCTCGATGCAAGCGGTCTTCAGGCCCAGTTGCGCGGCCTTGATAGCGGCCACGTAGCCGCCAGGACCTGCACCAATTACTACTACGTCGAACTTCTGGCTCATAAAAGATTCCTTTATAGCTACAAGCAGCAAGCCACACGCTACAAGGCAAGCGGCTTCTGTTTCGAAGCTCGCCGCCTGTAGCGTGCAACTGCGTGTTTAGATATCCAGCAGCAGACGCGCCGGGTCTTCCAGCAGGTTCTTGATGGTCACCAGGAAAGTCACAGCTTCTTTACCGTCGATCAGGCGGTGATCGTAGGACAGCGCCAGGTACATCATCGGACGGATCACGACCTGGCCATTGATGGCCATAGGACGCTGGATGATGTTGTGCATGCCGAGAATGGCGGCTTGCGGCGGGTTGACGATCGGGGTCGACATCATCGAACCGAAAGTACCGCCGTTGGTGATGGTGAAGGTGCCGCCGGTCATCTCGTCGATGGACAGCTTGCCGTCACGGGCCTTCTTGCCGAAGGTGGCGATGCCGTTCTCGATCTCGGCCAGGCTCATCAGCTCGGCGTTGCGCAGAACCGGTACCACCAGACCACGGTCGCTGGAGACAGCAACACCGACGTCAGCGTAACCGTGGTAGACGATGTCGCTGCCGTCGATCGACGCGTTGACTGCCGGGAAACGCTTCAGCGCTTCGGTAGCGGCCTTGACGAAGAACGACATGAAGCCCAGGCGTACGCCGTTGTGGGACTTCTCGAACAGGTCCTTGTACTTCGAACGCAGGGCCATGACTTCGGTCATGTCGACTTCGTTGAAGGTGGTCAGCATGGCCATGTTCGACTGTGCTTCAACCAGACGCTCGGCAACCTTGGCACGCAGGCGGGTCATCGGAACGCGCTTCTCGGTGCGGTCGCCGGTGGCGACAACAGGAGCAGCGGCAGCAGCTGCGGCCGGCTTGGCAGCAGGCGCGGCGGCTGGAGCGGACTTCTTGGCGGCAACAGCAGCCACGACGTCTTCCTTGGTCACGCGACCGCCTTTACCGGTGCCGGCAACGCTGGCCAGGTCGATGCCGTTTTCTTCAGCCAGCTTGCGCGCGGCTGGAGCAGCGATCGGGTCGTCTTCGCCAGCGTCGGCAGCAGCGGCCTGGGCAGGCGCGGCAGCTTGAGCAGCGGCGGCAGGAGCGGCGGCAGCGCCACCGGCTTCGATCGAACCCAGAACTTCGTCGGACAGAACGGTGTCGCCTTCGTTCTTGACGATTGCGCCCAGGACGCCATCAGCGGTGGCCAGTACTTCCAGGACGACCTTGTCGGTCTCGATGTCGACGATCAGTTCGTCACGCTTGACGGCTTCGCCCGGTTTTTTGTGCCAGGTGGCAACGGTGCCATCGGCAACCGATTCCGGGAAAGTAGGGGCTTTGATCTCGATAGCCATTATCAGTGGTTCCTTAAATTCGGTTTCTGGTGCGCGAAGGCATTAAACAGTGAAAGCATCTTGCAGCAGTTTTTCCTGCTGCTCGGCGTGCATCGAAGCGTAACCACAGGCTGGAGCCGCAGACGCATCACGACCGGCGTACTCAAGGACCAGCGCCTTGTTGTGACGACCGAGGATACGGCGCATGTGGTGTTGGCTGCTGTACCAGGCGCCCTGGTTCATCGGTTCTTCCTGACACCACACCACGTTCTTCAGTTCGGTGTATGGCGCGAGGATTTCAACCAGATCGTCTTCAGGGAACGGATACAGTTGCTCGATACGCACAATGGCGATGTCTTCACGACCTTCGGCACGGCGTTTTTCCAGCAGATCGTAGTAAACCTTGCCGCTGCACAGGACCAGGCGAGTGACCTTTTTCGGATCGAGGGTATCGATTTCCGGGATCACGGTCTGGAACGAGCCTTCGGCCAGATCTTCCAGGGTCGAGATGGCCAGCTTGTGGCGCAGCAGCGACTTCGGCGTCAGTACGATCAACGGTTTGCGCAGCGGACGAATTACCTGGCGACGCAGCAGATGGTAGATCTGCGCCGGGGTGGTCGGTACGCACACCTGAACGTTGTGCTCGGCGCACAGTTGCAGGTAACGCTCAAGACGTGCCGAGGAGTGCTCAGGGCCCTGACCTTCATAACCGTGTGGCAGCAGCATGGTCAGACCGCACAGACGGCCCCACTTGTGCTCGCCGCTGGTGATGAACTGGTCGACAACCACTTGCGCGCCGTTGGCGAAGTCACCGAACTGGGCTTCCCAGATCACCAGCGCCTCAGGCGTGGTGGTCGAGTAACCGTATTCGAAGGCCAGTACCGCTTCTTCCGACAGGAAGGAGTCGTACAGGTCGAATTTCGGCTGACCGGCAAACAGGTTCTGCAGCGGCAGGTAGGTACCGGCGTCCTTCTGGTTGTGCAGCGCCGCGTGGCGGTGCGAGAAGGTGCCGCGACCTACGTCCTGGCCGGTGATGCGCACAGGATGGCCTTCGAACAGCAGGGTCGCGTAGGCCATGGTTTCGGCGTAGCCCCAGTTGATCGGCAAGCCACCGGCCTGCATCTTCTGGCGGTCTTCGTAGATCTTCGAAACCTGACGCTGGACCACGAAGCCTTCCGGCAGCTCGAGCAGCTTGGCCGACAGCTCCTGCAGGGTCTTGAGGTCGAAACGGGTGTCGTGACGCGCGGTCCAGGCGTGGCCCAGATACGGACGCCAGTCGACGAACAGCTCTTTGTTCGGCTCTTTGACCAGGCTCTTGACCACGTGCAGACCGTTGTCCAGTGCGCTGCGGTACTCATCGACCTTGGCCTGGACGCGATCGCTGTCCAGACGACCGGCCTGGATCAGGCTGTCGGCGTACAGTTCACGGGTGGTGCGCTGCTTGGCGATCTGCTGGTACATCAGCGGCTGGGTGCCGTTCGGCTCGTCGGCCTCGTTGTGGCCGCGACGACGGTAGCAGACCAGGTCGATGACCACGTCACGCTTGAACTGCATGCGGTAATCGACCGCCAGTTGGGTCACGAACAGCACCGCTTCCGGGTCATCACCGTTCACGTGCAGAATCGGCGCTTGAATCATCTTGGCGACGTCGGTGCAGTACTCGGTGGAGCGGGAGTCCAGCGGGTTGCTGATGGTGAAACCAACCTGGTTGTTGATCACGATGTGCACGGTACCGCCGGTCTTGAAACCGCGGGTCTGCGACATCTGGAAGGTTTCCATGACCACGCCCTGCCCCGCGAACGCGGCATCACCGTGGAGGGAAATCGGCAGAACCTTGTCGCCAACGGTATCGTTGCGGCGATCCTGACGGGCACGGACCGAACCTTCCACTACTGGCGAGACGATTTCCAGGTGGGACGGGTTGAAGGCCATGGCCAGGTGGACTTCGCCACCTGCGGTCATCACGTTGGACGAGAAGCCCTGGTGGTACTTCACGTCACCGGAGCCCAGCTCGACCTTCTTCTTGCCTTCGAACTCGTCGAACAGCTCGCGCGGGTTCTTGCCGAAGGTGTTAACCAGCACGTTCAGACGGCCACGGTGGGCCATGCCGATCACGATTTCCTTGGTGCCGTAGGAACCGGAACGCTGGATCAGTTCGTCCAGCATCGGAATCAGGCTTTCGCCACCTTCCAGACCGAAACGCTTGGTGCCCGGGTACTTGGTGCCCAGGTATTTTTCCAGACCTTCGGCGGCAGTGACGCGCTCGAGCAGGTGGCTCTGGATGTCGGCGGAGAACGCCGGACGGCCACGCACGCTCTCGAGACGCTGCTGGAACCAGCTACGCTGCTCGGAGTCGACGATGTGGGTGAACTCGGCGCCAATGGTGCGGCAATATGTCTGCTGCAAAGCGTCGAAGATTTCGCGTAGGCTCGCTTCCTCTTTGCCGATGAACAGGTCGCCGGCACGGAAGGTCGTATCAAGATCGGCATTGGTCAAGCCGTAATGATTGATCGACAGGTCTACTGGCGCAGGGCGCTGCCACAACCCCAACGGGTCGAGCTTGGCCGCTTGGTGGCCGCGCATACGGTAGGCCTGGATCAGACGCAGCACTTCAACCTGCTTCTTCTCGTGCTCGCTGCTCACGCTACCGGCAGACACCGGTTGGGCGCGGCGCTGGTTCTTCGCCAGCAGTACGAAATGGTCGCGGATTGTAGAGTGCGATACATCGGTAGCAGTGCTGCCTTCAGCGGGCAACTTCTGGAAGTAGGTGCGCCACTCTTCTGGCACAGCGTTAGGGTCGTGCAGGTAGAGCTCATAGAGCTCTTCCACATATGCAGCATTACCACCTGAAAGGTGGGCGCTGTTCCACATGCGCTGCATCACGCTTTCTTGCATGCTTGGTCACCCTCGGTTAGGGGCCTCGATCGGCAAGAACCACGAAAGCCTGGAATCACGTCAGCAAACCAAGCCACCAAGGATCCCGCAGATGTACCGGGTACCAGCCCGGATGCCCCTGCTGGTCTCATATCTTCATAGGTCAAGCGCGGGCTTTTGGCCCTTGCTCGGGTTTCACCTCGGTGCGGGCTGATGCCCGCACCTTGGCGTTCTACGGCTACAACACTTTTTGAATCAGGTGCCGCTTTGCAGCAGCATGTTACGAACGTGGCCGATTGCTTTGGTCGGGTTCAGACCTTTCGGGCAAACGTTTACGCAGTTCATGATCCCGCGGCAGCGGAATACGCTGAACGGGTCATCCAGGGACGCCAGGCGCTCCTGGGTTTTGGTGTCACGGCTGTCGGCCAGGAAGCGATAAGCTTGCAGCAGAGCGGCTGGACCCAGGAACTTGTCCGGGTTCCACCAGAACGACGGGCAGGAAGTCGAGCAGCAAGCGCACAGGATGCACTCGTACAGACCGTCCAGCTTTTCGCGTTCTTCCGGCGACTGCAGACGCTCGATGGCCGGAGCCGGCGTGTCGTTCTGCAGGAATGGCTTCACCTTCTCGTACTGCTTGTAGAAGATGCTCATGTCGACGACCAGGTCACGGATAACCGGCAAACCAGGCAGCGGACGCACGACCAACTTGTTACCTTTTACGACAGCGGACAGCGGCGTGATGCACGCCAGGCCGTTCTTGCCGTTGATGTTCATGCCGTCGGAACCGCAAACGCCTTCACGGCAGGAGCGACGATAGGAGAAGCCCTCGTCCTGCTCCTTGATCAGTGCCAGTACGTCCAGCACCATCAGGTCCTTGCCACCGGTATCGACCTGGAACACCTGGGTTTTAGGTGCCGAGTCGGTGTCCGGGTTGTAACGATAAACTTCGACTTGCAACATAGCGGCCACCCTTAGTAAGTCCGGACTTTTGGTTCGAACGCCGGTACGGTCTTCGGCGCGAAGTTGACTGCACGTTTGGCAACCCGCTTCTCACCTGGGAAGTACAGGGTGTGGCACAGCCAGTTTTCGTCGTCACGGTCTTCGTAGTCTTCACGGGCGTGAGCGCCGCGGGACTCTTTACGAACTTCGGCCGCGATGGCGGTTGCTTCGGCAACTTCCAGCAGGTTCTGCAGCTCCAGCGCTTCGATACGCGCGGTGTTGAAGGCCTGGGACTTGTCGCTGATCTTGACGTTGGCGATACGCTCACGCAGGCCAGCCAGTTGCTCGATGCCCTTCTGCATGTATTCGCCGGTACGGAACACACCGAAGTAGTTCTGCATGCAGCTCTGCAGCTCGCGACGCAGGGTTGCAACGTCTTCGCCGGAAGTACGCTCGTTGAGCTTGTTCAGACGGTTCAGGGCAACTTCGATGTCGGTGTCGCTGGCGTCGCGGTATTCGATACCGTCGGTCAGCGCTTTTTCCAGGTGCAGGCCAGCAGCGCGGCCGAAGACCACCAGGTCGAGCAGCGAGTTGCCGCCCAGGCGGTTGGCACCGTGAACCGATACGCACGCCACTTCGCCTACGGCGAACAGACCAGGAATGATGTGATCCACACCGTCGGCATCCTGGGTCATCGCCTGGCCATGAATGTTGGTGGCAACGCCGCCCATCATGTAGTGGCAGGTTGGAACGACTGGAACCGGGGCAACGACCGGGTCAACGTGAGCGAAGGTCTTGGACAGTTCACAGATGCCTGGCAGGCGGCTGTGCAGAACTTCTTCACCGAGGTGGTCGAGTTTCAGCATCACGTGGTCGCCGTTAGGGCCACAGCCGTTACCGGCGATGATTTCCTTGACCATGGAACGGGCCACAACGTCACGACCGGCAAGGTCCTTGGCGTTTGGCGCGTAGCGTTCCATGAAACGCTCGCCGTGCTTGTTGATCAGGTAACCGCCTTCACCGCGGCAACCTTCGGTGACCAGTACACCTGCGCCGGCGATGCCGGTTGGGTGGAACTGCCACATTTCGATGTCTTGCACCGGAACGCCAGCACGCAGTGCCATGCCAACGCCGTCACCGGTGTTGATCAGGGCGTTGGTGGTCGACGAGTAGATGCGACCTGCACCGCCGGTAGCCAGCACCGTTGCCTTGGCACGGATGTACTGGGTTTCGCCGGTTTCGATGCAAATTGCGATCACACCGACGAACGCGCCGTCCTGGTTCTTCACCAGGTCAACAGCGTAGTACTCGTTCAGGAAGGTGGTGCCTGCTTTCAGGTTGCCCTGGTACAGGGTGTGCAGCAGCGCGTGACCGGTACGGTCGGAAGCGGCGCAGGTACGGGCGGCCTGGCCACCTTTACCGAAGTCCTTGGACTGACCGCCGAACGGACGCTGATAGATACGGCCGGTTTCGGTACGCGAGAACGGCAGACCCATGTGGTCCAGTTCAAATACCGCGGCAGGACCTTCCTGGCACATATATTCGATAGCGTCCTGGTCACCGATGTAGTCGGAACCCTTGACGGTATCGTACATATGCCAGCGCCAGTCATCGTTCGGGTCAGCCGAAGCGATTGCGCAGGTGATGCCACCCTGAGCCGATACGGTGTGCGAACGGGTCGGGAACACCTTGGTGATCACGGCCGTCTTGTGACCGCCCTGGGCCAGTTGCAGCGCAGCGCGCATGCCGGCACCGCCGCCACCAACAATGATGGCGTCGAAAGAAATCGTTGGAATGATAGCCATGAATCAGATACCCCAGAGAATCTGCACACCCCAGACGAAGTACGCGAACATCGCGACACCACATACCGCCTGGAACAGGAAACGTATCGCTGTAGCCGACTTGCCGAACGCCATTGGCGTCAGGTAGTCGGTTGCAATGGTCCACATGCCGACCCAAGCGTGAGCGCCCAGGGCAACCAGTGCCAGCAAGCTGAAGATACGCATCGCGTTATTGGAGAACAGGGCGTGCCACTGGGCATATTCGATGCCAGGGTGCGCCACCAGGTAGCCGATCAGGAAAATGAAGTAAGCCGCGAGAACGACCGCAGAAACGCGCTGCGCCATCCAGTCATAGAGGCCCGAACGCGAAAGGTTCGTGACGTTGGTTACCATATCCAAACTCCCGCCAGAACGATCACCACCACGGAGATGACGATGACAATTTTCGAGCCCAGTTTGCCGCCTTCCAGCGTCTCACCGATGCCCATGTCCATGATCAGATGGCGCACACCGGCCACCAGGTGATACAGCAAGGCGGACAGCAGGCCCCAGAACACGAACTTGGCCAGCGGACTGGTCAGACACGCCTTCACCTCACCAAAGCCTTCTTCCGAACCCAGGGATTTGCCCAATGCATAAAGCATGATGGCCAGGCCCAGGAACAGAATAACGCCGGAGATGCGGTGGAGAATGGACGTGTAAGCGGTGATCGGGAGTTTGATGGTCCTTAGGTCTAGGTTTACAGGTCGTTGGCTTTTCACGGCTTTTTTCACACTGAAGAGCCCCTAGCAATCAGGGCAAAGTTGTTGGTAAGTGTACTGGTCAGGTACCCACCACCCAGGGAGCGGCGACCCCCAGTGAGACGGGCAAGAAAGCCCCTGGCGGTCGGGTGCCGAGTATAGACAGTTAGGCTACTAATGACAACGTGAAGGGCTAGCCCAAATAGCGCATTGCCTTTACCGAACAAAAGGCGTAAATGGGCGCCAATTTCGAGGAAAAACAGGGCCTAAGGCCCATTACAACCGTGCTTTAGGCAAATTGACATTCGAATTTATCTCACTATAGTGGTGCGGGCCCTGCGTGGGGGGTCTGTCAGATGATTTCAAGCATTAATAGGAGGCCACATGGCTGACAAAAAAGCGCAGTTGATCATCGAGGGCGCAGCCCCCGTCGAGCTGCCCATTTTAACCGGCACCGTTGGTCCAGATGTTATCGACGTCAGAGGGTTGGGGGCCACGGGTCACTTCACTTTCGACCCTGGTTTCATGGCGACCGCATCTTGCGAGTCGAAGATCACCTACATTGATGGCGACAAGGGCATCCTGCTGCATCGCGGCTACCCGATCGAACAGCTCGCCCAGCAATCCGACTACCTCGAAACCTGCTACCTGCTGCTCAACGGCGAACTGCCGAATGCCGAGCAGAAGGCTCAGTTCGTCAGCACCGTGAAGAACCACACCATGGTGCATGAGCAGTTGAAGTCCTTCTTCAACGGCTTCCGCCGCGACGCCCACCCGATGGCCGTCATGTGCGGCGTGGTTGGCGCCCTGTCGGCGTTCTACCATGACTCGCTGGACATCAATAACCCGCAGCACCGGGAAATCTCCGCCGTTCGCCTGGTCGCCAAGATGCCGACCCTGGCCGCGATGGTCTACAAGTACTCCATGGGCCAGCCCATGATGTACCCGCGCAACGACCTGTCGTATGCCGAGAACTTCCTGCACATGATGTTCAACACCCCGTGCGAGATCAAACCGATCAGCCCGGTACTGGCCAAGGCAATGGACCGGATCTTCATCCTCCACGCCGACCACGAACAGAATGCTTCCACCTCCACCGTGCGTCTGGCCGGCTCGTCGGGTGCCAACCCGTTCGCCTGTATCGCCGCCGGTATCGCCGCACTGTGGGGCCCTGCCCACGGCGGTGCGAACGAAGCCGTACTGACCATGCTGGATGAAATCGGCGATGTTTCGAACATCGACAAATTCATCGCCAAGGCAAAGGACAAGAACGACCCGTTCAAACTCATGGGCTTCGGCCATCGCGTTTACAAAAACCGCGACCCACGTGCCACCGTGATGAAGCAGACCTGCGACGAAGTCCTGCGCGAGCTGGGCATCACCAACGATCCGCAGCTCGAACTGGCCATGCGCCTGGAAGAGATCGCCCTTACCGATCCTTACTTCATCGAGCGCTCGCTGTACCCGAACGTCGACTTCTACTCGGGCATCATCCTGAAGGCAATCGGCATTCCAACCAGCATGTTCACCGTGATCTTCGCCCTGGCGCGTACCGTCGGCTGGATCTCGCACTGGAAAGAAATGCTCTCCAGCCCTTACAAGATCGGCCGCCCTCGCCAGCTGTACACCGGCTACGAGTCCCGCGACCTGATCAAGCTGGAAGACCGCAAGTAAGCTTCGGCCGAACGCAAAAAAAGGCTGCCTGATGGCAGCCTTTTTTATTGGCCTTGAAACGTACAGTTATCGATAAGGCTACACCTATCGATAACTGTAATGCTCACATTAGGGTTTTTCAGCTTTCTCTTTCAATGCCTTGAGCGTATTGAAGGGCGCATCCACGACGAATTTGTTCGCAACCATGGAAGGCACGCTACCGCCCGGGTTGGTGTGCAACTGATACGTCACTTCGGTGGCATCGCCTTTGGGCACCAGCTTCCAGTAGCCATTGGCAGCCGTCACCCGCACGAAGCCCTTCTCTTCCGGCAGATAGGCGGGCACGCCTTCGATCTTGCGCGTCACACTGCCATCAGCGTCCTGGGTGGTCGTCACATGCAACACGGAATCACGCGGCGTCACCGGCCATGGCGTGTTGAACTGTGCGTAGGTCCAGCTCTGGTCGCCTTCGTGCTTGAGCAGCTTCTGCAATTTGCACTCGTGAATCCACGCGCAAGAACCGGCAACGTCCTCCTGCAGCGCCCGAATTTTCGCCACGGGCGCCTTGATCAGGGCTACGCCGCGGTATGCCTTGTAATCGGAGCCCTCCACCTTGCTGAGGGAGACCTTGATACCGTCCGCACTCTTGACCTCTTCCCATTGCTCAGCGAAAGCCAAAGTCGACAACGCACTCAAACCCACGATTACCGCTACACGCTTGAACGATCTCATCCGGTTGTTTTCCTTATTGGTCGGTGATCCAGCATTCAGGCCGCCGTCATTTGCTCCCACCAGCCGATGAGCTTGATAGCCTCGTCACGGTCACTGCCGCATACCTCTGTGTCCGCCTTGAAGCCCGAACAGACTGCCGGCCTTTCCGGCTTGCCGAACAAATCACACAGATTGATGGCGGACAGATGAATACAGCGTTCGCCAGCCGGCTTGCCATCAGGCATTCCAGGAATGAACGAACTGATCGACGGAGCTATGCAGCAGGCGCCACAGCCTTCGCGGCACTTCATGACGTGGTAGACCTCGAAAAGAGCAAATGATGCAGATAGGAAGGATAGTAACGACTAAAACAACCGTTTGAAATTACCGGCCAAATGAAATATTGCTGACTGGGCGGTTCTCGTTTTGACGCTATTGCTTGAATTCGAAATCGATCGCAGCGCCTTCGATGTCCTGGCGGCTATCGTTGCGCAACTGCAATTGCATTTCGTTGCTCAGCAAACGCCCGTTGAGCTGGAATGGACTTTCGACCGCAGGTTTTTCCCCGAACATCGAAGGCAGCAGTGGCTTGCGCACTTCCGCCTCGATCTGCTCGACAGACTTCATTTCCTTGACCATGTCAGGCGGCAAGGTTAGATCGAGCTTGGCTTTGGGCAGCGGCGCGGCAATCGCGTCCGCCTTTTTTCGGCTAGCGGTCTTGCTGGCTCTGACCGGCGCCTTTTTCGCAGGTGCGGCCTTCTGCCGAGCTGCGGGCTGGGCTTTTGCCGCCGGCTGCGCGGGCTGTTTCTTCTGGCTGGCAGTGCTGGCTTTCTGCTCTTGAGGCTTTGCTTCGGCCAGCAAAACGGACTGAGGAGCGGACGCGGCCATCGCGGAGTCCATCAGCGATACCGCGAACAGCCCAATTAATACCAATCCGCCACGCCGTAATACAGTCATAGACAACAAGAAGCACTCCATGAAAGCCGCTATGCTCCGCGTTCCAAGCGCGCCTGACAAGTCCGTCAGCTACAGATAGCCATTATTTGCAGTTTCCTGACATAACTGATTGGCCAGCATCCCCAGCGTCATCAATACCCGCTCCGCCTCCCGATTCCACGGAATGCCGCAATTGAGGCGAATGCAGTGATTGAACTGTTCGGTGTTACTAAAGATCAGCCCCGGCGCGATACTGATGCCCTGCTGCAGCGCGCGCACATGCAACTCCTGGGTATTGACCCGTCCAGGCAGACTGACCCACAGAATGAAACCACCCGTGGGCCGGGTCATCTGGGTGCCTTCCGGGAAATACTGCTGAACCGCCAACTGATAGGCACTGAGGTTCTTGCGGTATTCCTGGCGAATAAAGCGCAGGTGCCGATCGTAGCCACCGTTTTCCAGATAAGCCGCTACGCCCATTTGCGTCACGCTGCACGCGGAGTGGGTGCTGAATGTCTGTAGCCGCTGGATCTCCTGCTGGTAGTTGCCAGCGATCATCCAGCCGATCCGCACGCCTGGCGACAGGGTCTTGGAAAAACTCGAACAGTAGATGACACGATCCAGCCGGTCGAACGCCTTGAGCGATTTGCTCTTGCCCTGCTCGAACATCAGCTCGCCGTAGATATCGTCTTCGATGATCTGGATATTGAAATCCGAGGCCAGGCGCAGCAGTTGTTTCTGCCGATCTTCAGGAATGGTGCCGCCCAGCGGATTGCTCAGCCGCGCCGTGAGCACCAGCGCCTTTATGGACCATTGATTCGCCGCGAGCTGCAGGGCTTCCAGACTGATGCCGGTGGACGGATCACTGGGGATTTCGATCACTTTCAAGCCCAGCAGGTCGGCCAGTTGCAACAGACCGTAGTAGGTTGGGGATTCGGCCGCGATCAGGTCTCCCGGCCGGGTCAGCACGCGCAGTGACATTTGCAGCGCATCAACGCACCCGTGCGTCACCACGATCTCGGAAGGATCGACAATCACCCCGGCATCACGCATGCGAATTGCAATCTGTCGGCGCAGCGGCTCGAAGCCTGGGCTGAACATATAGCTGAAGGCCCGCGGACTCTGGAAACGCGTGACCTTGGCCAATTGCTGGTGCAGCGCCCGCACCGGTAGATAATCGACATGGGGGACCGCCGCGCCCAGCGGAAAAACGCCGTCCCGGCGCGCTTCGTCCAGGACCTGCTGGATGATGCTGGCGCGAGTGACCAGCCCTGGGCGCTCAACCCGCGCGATATCCGGGGTCGACGCGGTCAATGCCGGAGTCTGGTGAACGTAATAACCCGATTGCGGCCGAGCCCGGATCAGCCCCTGGTCTTCCAGATTGGCGTAGGCCTGGAGGACGGTTGCATGGCTGACATTCAACTGTGAGCTCATCTTGCGCACGGACGGCACGCGCTCACCCGGCTGATAGACACCACGCCGAATATCTTCGGCGAGCTGCTGAGCGATACGCTGATAAAGCAACAGGTTGGTCATGATCCACTCTCGGCACGCAGGCAATCTGGTTATTCTTGTACAAGCCGGCACAGAATACCGGAACAGTTCCCAAGTGTACTGGGACAGATTGCAGACTCGTCGACAATACCGTTATGTGACGACGCATCAAAGCGCCGAAAGTGCATAAAAAAATAGCTGCTAATAAAAAACCCGGTGTCTTTCGATCACCGGGTTTTCGTGTCAGGGACGTATCAGCGCTCGGCGCCGAGCCTGCCCTTCTCATCCGAGAACACGATTTCCACACGACGGTTCTGCGCCCGGCCACGCTCCGAGGCATTCACCTCGACCGGGTATTGGTCACCATAGCCGCGAACCTGGATGCGCTTCTCATCGACACCCAGGTCAACCAGCATGTCAGCCACCGACTGCGCGCGGTCACGCGACAGCTTCAGGTTGTCCTCAGGGTTGCCGGTGCTGTCGGTGTAACCCTCGATGCGAACAACGCGCTTGGGGTTCAACTGAAGGAACTGCACCAGCTTGAGCACCGTACGGCTCGCGGAGTTTTTCAGATCCGCCTGCCCGGGATCGAACAGCACATCACCCAAGGTCATGACCAGACCGCGATCACTGTCCGTGGTGGCCAGACTGACGATCTGCTCCTCGAGCCATTTGCCCTGCTGCTGCACGCTGGACAGCTTGGCCTCGCGCAGCGCCAGTTGCAGGCGTTGACGCTCCAGCTCCAGCTTGGCCTGACGCTCCTGATTGAGCACCAGATTGCTGTGCTCGCGAGCAATCTCGCTGTAGCGCTGACTCAGATAGGCGTAATGCCGCACATCCGAGCCGGTGCCGATATAGCTGGCCAGACGCTCCGCCCGCGCCAGCGACTCGCCTGCACGGATGACATCCCGCGGCGCACTGCGCAGCACGTTTGAATCGTCCTTCACCGACTGAAAGCTGGTCGTCGCTTGTTCCAGCGCGACTTCACTGCGCTCACTGGCACAGCCCTGCAACCCGAGAACACCGGCAATCGCCAGCAAAGCCAGAGGCTTGATCGAACTCACTTCTGTTCCCCCAACTGCTTGCGAAGACGATCCACCCGCGACTGCAGAAGGGTCAGTTGCTCCTGACTTTTCAGGGTCAGTACCCGGGCCTCGGCCAGGCGCGCATCCAGTTCGGCCTGTTCGGCACGCATGCGCGCATCGCGGAACGACTCGCTGAGCATATTGCTGCGGGCCCGCGTCAGCTTCTCTTCAGCCAGCTTCAGCTCGGCCACTTCATCGGTGGCACCAACGGCCTTGGCCTGCTCCAGCGCCTGCTCGGACAAACGCAACTGTTCATGAGGCGCCGGATCGGACGCACAGCCGCCCAGGGCCAGCAATGCCAGGACGGCGAATAGGGGTCGAGTTCTCACACAAGTTTCCTACTGTTTAGGGGCGTCAAGCGGCGCCTGCAACTGCGCTTGCCAACGCTCGATGTTGCGTTGCAGGACCTCCTGGGCTACGCCAGAGGCCGGCAATTCTGTCAGTTTTTTCGCCAACTGTCCGCGTAACCAGGCGTCATTGCAGGCGGAATTGTGAGACAGCGCCAGATACAACCCCGGCCGGTCCAACGGCAGACCGCGCGCAATCAGGTCGTTGGCCATCCCCAGGCTCTGAGCCATGGCCATGCCGGCGTAGCGGCCGGCGAGCACATAATCCACCTGCCCCAGCAAGAGTTTCTGAAATGCCTGGGTGAGGTTCGGGACACGGGTCAGTTTCAGCTCGGTCTTGCTGAACGCCTCGAATTCAGGGGTCAAACGCGCCTTCTCGGAGATCGCGCCCTGATGCTGATGCAGATCGGCCAGGTTTTCATAAGCCAATGCTGCGTCGTGGCGAGTCCAGACCAAATATTCGTTCTGCAGCACCGGCGGGTGAATGTAGTCCAGGGCTGTCAGCTCAGCGACCGCCAGAGGCGCATCCACCAGCAGATCCATGCGCCCACTGCGCACCTCGGCCTGAGCGTCGCTGCGCTTGCCGGCATACAACACTTCGACCTTGAGCCCCAGCTCGCTACCGATATGCTGCAACAACTCGACATTGGCACCGATCAGGTGCCGGGGATCCTGCGGGTCACGCCAGGAATAAGGCGGCGCATCCGGACTGCCGGTCACCACCAGCCGCTCGCATTTGCCGACCGCCATGGCCATCGATGGCAAACACGCGAGCCCGAGCATCGCCACTGTTCCTTTTCGAGCAAACCACCCCATGCCAGCGCCCTTTCTCAATCGCGGAAAATCAAAAAGCCCGGTTGTCGCGGGCTGCGGCGAAGCGACCGGAGGATCGCCTGCGCACAGCCCGGAACAACCGGGCTCTTTATAAGTGAAGCGACTGGATTAAACCAGCTTCTCCAGCTCAGGAATGGCTTCGAACAGGTCAGCCACCAGGCCGTAATCGGCCACCTGGAAGATCGGCGCTTCTTCGTCCTTGTTGATCGCAACGATCACTTTGGAGTCCTTCATGCCGGCCAGGTGCTGGATCGCGCCGGAGATACCGACGGCGATGTACAGCTGTGGCGCAACGATCTTGCCGGTCTGGCCGACCTGCATGTCGTTCGGCACGAAGCCTGCGTCGACCGCGGCGCGGGAAGCGCCGACTGCCGCGCCCAGCTTGTCGGCCAGGGCGTACAGGTGCTTGAAGTTGTCGCCGTTCTGCATGCCGCGGCCGCCGGAAACGACGATCTTGGCAGCGGTCAGTTCAGGACGGTCGGACTTGGCCAGCTCTTCGCCGACGAAGGACGATTTGCCTGCGTCGTGAACGGCAGCAACGGCTTCAACAGCAGCCGAACCACCTTCGGCGGCAACGGCGTCGAAGCCGGTGGCGCGCACAGTGATGACCTTGATGGCAGCGGTCGATTGCACGGTGGCAATGGCGTTGCCAGCGTAGATCGGACGCTTGAAGGTGTCAGCCGACTCGACCGCGATGATCTCGGAGATCTGGTCGACGTCCAGCAGCGCGGCAACGCGTGGCAGAACGTTCTTGCCGTTGGAGGTGGCAGGCGCCAGCACGTGGCTGTAAGCCTTGCCCAGCTCGGCTACCAGCGGCGCGACGTTTTCCGGCAGGAAGTTGGCGTAGGCGGCGTTGTCGGCTACCAGCACCTTGGCGACACCGGCGATTTTCGCGGCGGCTTCAGCAACACCACCCACGTTCTGGCCAGCGACCAGGACGTGGACATCGCCACCGATCTTCGCGGCAGCAGCAACGGTGTTCAGGGTAGCGGGCGCAACGGCACCGTTTTCGTGTTCAGCGATAACCAGGATAGTCATTTAGATTACCTTCGCCTCGTTCTTCAGTTTCTCGACCAGTTCAGCAACCGACTTGACCTTGATGCCTGCGCTGCGTGCAGCCGGCGCTTCGACTTTCAGGGTCTTGTTGGTGGAGGCGGTGGAAACGCCCAGCGCGTCTGGAGTAACGGTCTCCAGCGGCTTCTTCTTGGCCTTCATGATGTTCGGCAGCGACGCGTAGCGCGGCTCGTTCAGGCGCAGGTCGGTGGTGACGATCGCCGGCAGGTTCAGGGCAACGGTCTGCAGGCCGCCGTCGATTTCACGGGTAACGTTGACCTTGTCGCCCGCCACTTCCACTTTGGAAGCGAAGGTGCCTTGAGCGAAACCGGTCAGCGCAGCCAGCATCTGGCCAGTCTGGTTGTTGTCGCTGTCGATGGCTTGTTTGCCGAGGATCACCAGTTGTGGCTGCTCCTTGTCGACAACAGCCTTGAGCAGCTTGGCCACGGCCAGGGAGGTCAGCTCTTCGGCGGACTCCACCAGCACGGCGCGGTCAGCACCCAGTGCCAGGGCGGTGCGCAGTTGTTCCTGGGCGGTAGCCGGGCCGACGGTAACGACGACGATTTCGCTGGCCACGCCTTTCTCTTTCAGGCGGACGGCTTCTTCGACGGCGATCTCGCAGAAGGGGTTCATGGACATTTTGACGTTGGCGAGGTCGACGCCGGAGTTGTCCGCCTTGACGCGAACCTTGACGTTGTAGTCGACCACTCGTTTGACAGCTACAAGAACCTTCATGGATTCCTCGTTACTCTCCGGTGAAAAGAATGTCGCCTGGGCCGAACCCGGCGATTGCGCGTGGGTACAAGGGCACCTCTAAAAACGATTGCAGCCGGTCGAATTTAAGCTGACTCGATAGTCGCGTTCCGACCCTTCATCACAAAACCCGTGGGTCATTCTTTGTGGTGGCGTGTAAACTCCACTACAAAACCCCGGTTTGGCGTAACTGCCCTGCTCTTTGCCAGGTCTTTAGGGGTGCTCCTGCATCCGACGGTCAGCCTACGGCGAGCGTAAAACCGCCCGTATCTTGACCGTAACGCCCAATCCGGTCAATACGGCAAAACCGCCAGCTTCCAGCCGCGCCTCTTTGATTTTACTGGCCTGCGGCAAATTCAAACAAACGTTTGTATTGGACCTCGCAAGTGGTGTAGATATAATGCGCGGCCAAGAGAAAGCGGTGTAGTGCGTCATCTTCCGGAGCTACATACCCGGCCCTTCGAAATGACCGCACTGACAACCCGCCAACAAAGAAAAACCGATGAGCCTTGAGTAGGAGAGAACCTGTGGAACGCGAATACATGGAATTCGACGTGGTCATCGTCGGCGCTGGCCCGGCGGGCCTGTCCGCCGCCTGCCGACTGAAGCAGAAGGCCGCCGAAGCCGGTAGCGAAATCAGCGTCTGCGTGGTCGAGAAAGGCTCCGAGGTCGGTGCCCACATCCTCTCCGGCGCCATTTTCGAGCCGCGCGCCCTGAACGAACTGTTCCCCGACTGGAAGGAACTGGGCGCGCCGCTGAACACCGAGGTCAAGCGCGACGACATCTATGTGCTCAAGGATGGCAGCAGCTCGGTGAAAGTCCCTGACCTGTTCGTGCCCAAGACCATGCACAACCAGGGCAACTACATCATCTCCCTCGGCAACCTGTGCCGCTGGCTGGCCCAGCAGGCAGAGAACCTGGGCGTGGAAATCTACCCGGGCTTCGCCGCCCAGGAAGTGCTGTTCGACGACAACGGCGTGGTTCGCGGCATCATCACCGGTGACATGGGTGTCGATCGCGAAGGCCAGCCGAAAGACGGCATGTACACCCCCGGCATGGAACTGCGCGGCAAGTACACCCTCTTCGCCGAAGGCTGCCGTGGTCACCTCGGCAAGCAGTTGATCAAGCGCTTCAACCTCGACAGCGATTCCGACGTGCAGCACTACGGCATCGGCCTCAAGGAAATCTGGGAAGTCGATCCGGCCAAGCACCAGCAAGGCCTGGTGGTCCACACCGCCGGCTGGCCGCTGGATGTGGTCAGCACCGAAAACACCGGCGGCTCCTTCCTCTATCACCTGGAAAACAACCAGGTAGTAGTCGGCCTGATCGTCGACCTGTCCTACGGCAACGCCTACCTCTCGCCGTTCGATGAATTCCAGCGCCTGAAACACCACCCGGTGATCAGCCAGTACCTGGAAGGCGGCAAGCGCATCAGCTACGGCGCCCGCGCCCTGGCCAAGGGTGGCCTGAACTCGCTGCCGAAGATGGTCTTCAACGGTGGCGCGCTGATCGGCTGCGACCTGGGCACGATGAACGTGGCCAAGATCAAGGGCAGCCACACCGCGATGAAGTCCGGCATGCTCGCCGCCGATGCAGTGGCTGCTGCCCTGCTGGCCGGCAGCGAAGGCGGTGACCAGCTCAACAGCTACGTCGAAGCGTTCAAAGCCAGCTGGCTGCACGACGAACTGTTCTCCAGCCGTAACTTCGGCCCAGCCATGCACAAGTTCGGCCCGCTGTTCGGCGCGGCATTCAACTATCTGGACCAGAACTGGTTCGGCGGCAAGCTGCCCACCCTGCACGACACCAAGCCGGACTACGCCTGCCTCAAGCTCGCGGCCGACTCGAAGAAAATCGACTACCCGAAACCCGACGGCAAGCTGAGCTTCGACAAGCTGAGCTCGGTATTCCTCTCCAGCACCAACCATGAAGAAGAGCAACCGTGCCACCTGAAGCTGGCCGACGCCGGCATCCCGATCGGCACCAACCTGCCGCTCTACGATGAACCGGCGCAGCGCTATTGCCCGGCGGGCGTGTATGAAGTGATCACCCAGGAAGACGGCAACAAGCGCTTCCAGATCAACGCCCAGAACTGCGTGCACTGCAAGACCTGTGACATCAAGGACCCTTCGCAGAACATCACCTGGGTCACTCCGGAAGGCGCCGGCGGCCCGACTTACCCGAACATGTAAGACGGCGGCCACGAAAAAGCCCCTCCACCGCAAGGTGTGAGGGGCTTTTTACATCCGGGCGAAAAAGCCGCGTCAGCCCTTGGCCAGCAACAGGTCTTCCTCGCTGCACAGGCGCTCGCGGCCACTGAAGTACAGCGACGTCAGCACGCCGACAAAGCCCATCACCGCGCAAAACGCCACGCACACCCACGGACTCCAGGGCATCAGCGCGATCAACATCAGCGGCGTGGTACTGGCCCACAGCGCGTAGGCGACGTTGTAGGTGAACGAGATGCCGGATACCCGGATCCGCGCCGGGAACAATCCGACCATCACCGAAGGCACCACCCCCACTACCCCGCAGCCAAGTCCGGCCAGGGCGTAGGCAATGCCAACCGTGTCCCAGCCGGCAACCAGACTGCCGTACAGCGCGCCAATGCCCAGCGGCAGCAGCAGCGAATACAGCAGCAGCGCCCGCCAGGCGCCGATGCGGTCCACCAGCAAGCCAGCCAGCACACAACCGATATTGAGGAAGACAATCCCCAGGCTGCTCAAGGCGAAGGTATGCCCGGCAGTCATGCCGAAGCGCTGCTGCATCACGGTCGGGGTGATCACCACCAACACCACCACCGCCGAGGTCAATACGCAGGTCAGCAGCACGGCCGGAAGCAGCGCCTGACGGTGCTCTCGCAATACCGCCCGCAGCGAAAACTCCTTCGGCCGGTCGCTGCTCTGGCGCGCCAGGGCGAGGAACACCGGCGTCTCGCTGAGCCAGCGACGCAGCCACACCCCAATCACCCCGAACACACCACCCAGCAGGAACGGATAACGCCAGGCGTAATCGAGGATTTCCTGAGGGGTGAACATCTGCGCCAGCGCCGTGGCGGTCAATGCGCCGAGCAGATAGCCGAACGTCAAACCGGCCTGCAGGAAGCCCAGGGCATAACCGCGCCGGCCAGATGGCGCGTGCTCGGCGACGAAGGTCCAGGCGCTGGGCACCTCACCGCCGACCGCCGCGCCCTGCAAGATCCGCAGCGCCAGCAGGATCAGCGGCGCGGCATAGCCGATATCGGCGTAGGTCGGCATCAGGCCGATCAGCAGGCAAGGCAGCGCCATCATCAGAATGCTCAGGCTGAAGACCTTCTTGCGCCCGAGATGATCGGCGAAATGCGCCATGAGGATGCCGCCGAGCGGACGCGCCAGGTAGCCGGTGACGAAAATCCCAAAGCTCTGCAACAGTCGCAGCCACTCGGGCATTTCCGGCGGAAAGAACAGCTGGCTGAGGGTCAGGGCGAAGAATACGAAGATGATGAAATCGTAGATTTCCAGCGCGCCGCCCAGGGCCGCCAGGCCGAGGGTCTTGTGGTCACCGCGCGACAGGCGCGCGGAGTCGTTGGCAGTCATAGGGGTTTCCGCAGGGATGAACGGGACCGCGCGCAGCCAGGCGCGCCTGAACGAGCGCCAGAGCATAACAAAATGAACCCGGACGCAGGCGTTTCAGGAGGGCCGGGAGAACACCGTCTGCCCCAGGCCCAGTCTTTGCCGGGAAGGCGCGCGCGGCGCGTTCTTGCCCTTGGGGCTGGGCAACTGACCGAGCAGGCGCGGGGTATCGATGATCGCCATGAACGCATGCAGCGTCTCGTCGTCCGGAACCTTCGCCAGACTGACGGTCACCGGCTGGCGCTGCCCCATAGGCACGCCGGGCATCTTCAGGTGCTGCGACTCGTACAGCAGCGCATGCTGAATCTGCACATTGACCCGGCAGAAACGCTCCAGGTCGACCCCGGCATGGCTGGCCAGGTCGATGTTGCCGATCAGCAGGTTGAACGGCAGCAGTGCGTTCTGCACAAGGTGGCGCAGGTCTTCGAAGGACTGTACCGGCGCGATGCGGTAGTAGCCCATGCCGTTGAGCATCTTCTCCAGTTGCAGCAACTGCATGGGATGCGCGTCGGCCAACAGGATTCGCAGGGTTTTGTCAGCCATGGTGAATGACCAAGGTGATAGTTGTTGGGGAACACTCCTTGACCACTCACCACGCCGACGAATCGGGCAGCAATTCCGTAGGAACTTTTACTGATAGTTGTCGGGAAACCGTCGGAAATCAAGCGAGCGTCAATATATTGTTGGGATGCCCGTTTTCAGGCCGCTCGTAGCTGCCGCAGATAATACCCGCAAATGAAAATGGTTCTCACAAAGATTTAGCCATTTCAGCATAGTATTGCCCTCCCCCGGAAGGGCCCTCGACGGCCAGCGCCGCGGGTAAATTACAGCGTGCCCCTCTCGTTTATCTGGGAGCCTCCCGTACCGGTGTCAAATGCCGCGCGGGCCGAATCCCTCTGGCTGGAACCCCGCATGAGACGTCCAACTTTCAAACGCCGCCTGCTGATCTGTGCCCTGGGGCTGGTCAGCCTGGGTGCCCTGGTTGCCTGGAAAACACTGCCGGGCAACGACCCGCTGAGTACCGTTGCGGTCACCCGTGGCGATATCGAAAGTAGCGTCACCGCGCTGGGCAATCTGCAACCGCGGCGCTATGTGGACGTCGGTGCCCAGGCGTCCGGGCAGATCCGCAAGCTGCATGTCGAGCCCGGCGATGAAGTGCAGGAAGGCCAGTTGCTGGTGGAGATCGACCCCTCGACGCAACAGGCCAGGCTCGATGCGGGCCGCTATTCCATCGACAACCTCAAGGCGCAGTTGGCCGAACAGCAAGCCCAGTACAAACTCGCCGAGCAGCAGTACAAGCGCCAGCAAAGCCTCGCCGCCGGTGGTGCCACCCGCGAGGAAGACGTGCAGACCGCCCAGGCACAGCTCAAGGTGACCCAGGCGCGCATCGACATGTTCCGCGCGCAAATCCTTCAAGCCCAGGCGAGCCTTCGCAGTGACGAAGCGGAACTCGGCTACACGCGCATCTACGCACCGATGTCCGGCACCGTGGTCGCGGTGGACGCCCGCGAAGGCCAGACCCTCAACGCCCAGCAGCAGACGCCGTTGATCCTGCGCATCGCCAAGCTGTCGCCGATGACGGTCTGGGCCGAGGTCTCGGAAGCGGATATCGGTCACGTCAAACCCGGCATGACCGCCTACTTCACCACCCTCAGCGGCGGCAAACGGCGCTGGAACAGCACCGTGCGGCAGATTCTGCCGATTCCGCCCAAGCCGCTGGACACCTCGTCGCAGAGCAGCGGTGGCGGCAGTGGCTCGCGCAGCGCCAGTGGCAGCAGCGGCAAAGTGGTGCTCTACACCGTGCTGCTGGACGTGGACAACCCGGACCACAGCCTGATGGCGGAAATGACCGCCCAGGTGTTCTTCGTCGCCGGCCAGGCACAAAACGTACTGACCGCGCCCGTCGCGGCGCTGGAAGACGACGGTGACAAGGCCGACCAGCGCCTGGTCCAGGTGGTGAACCGCGATGGCAAGATCGAGCAGCGTCATGTCCGTACCGGCCTGAGCGATCGCCTGCGGGTGCAGATCCTCGACGGCCTGGCCGAAGGCGATCACCTGCTGATCGGCGCCCCCATCGCCAGCGGGGGTTGAATGAGTACGCCCCTGATCGAACTGCGGGACATCCGCAAGTCCTACGGCGGTATCGACACGCCCAAGGTGGAAGTGGTGCGCGGCGTGAGCCTGGCCATCCATCCCGGTGAATTCGTCGCCATCGTCGGCGCCTCCGGCTCCGGCAAATCGACGCTGATGAATATCCTTGGCTGCCTCGACCGCCCCACCAGCGGCGAATACTTCTTCGCCGGCAAGGACGTCGCCGACCTGGACAGCGACGAACTGGCCTGGCTGCGCCGCGAGGCGTTCGGCTTCGTCTTCCAGGGCTATCACCTGATTACCTCGGGCTCGGCCCAGGAAAACGTCGAGATGCCGGCCATCTATGCCGGCACGCCCGCCACCGAGCGTCACGCCCGCGCCGCCGCCCTGCTCGACCGCCTCGGCCTCGGCGACCGCACCGGCAACCGCCCGCACCAGCTCTCCGGTGGCCAACAGCAACGGGTGTCGATCGCCCGCGCATTGATGAACGGCGGCCACATCATTCTCGCCGACGAACCCACCGGCGCTCTCGACAGCAAGAGCGGCGCCGAGGTCATGGCGCTGCTCGACGAGCTGGCCAGCCAGGGCCACGTGATCATCCTGATTACCCATGACCGCGAGGTCGCCGCCCGGGCCCAGCGGGTCATCGAGATTCGCGACGGTCTGGTCATCAGTGACTCGGCCAACGAGCAATCCGAACGGCAGCCGGCCAAAGCCGGCCCGAAAGCCGAAGAACTGCGCCGCTACCTCGACCACGGCTCGACCCAGACCGGCGCCTGGAAAGGCGAACTGGTGGAAGCCCTGCAGGCTGCCTGGCGGGTCATGTGGATCAATCGCTTCCGTACCGCGCTGACGCTGCTCGGCATCGTGATCGGCGTCGCGTCGGTGGTGGTGATGCTGGCAGTCGGTGAAGGCAGCAAGCGCCAGGTGGTGGCGCAGATGGCCGCCTTCGGCTCGAACATTCTTTACCTCAGCGGCAAGTCGGCGAGCATGCACGAGCCCGCCGGGATCATCACTCTCGACGATGTCGAGGCGGTCGGCGGCCTGCCGCAGGTGAAGAAGATCATGCCGGTGATCGGCAACCAGTTGATGGTGCGCTACGCCAACAACAGCCAGAAGTTCTACGTCGGCGGCAACAACACCTGGTTCTCGGAGATCTTCAACTGGCCGGTGGTCGAGGGCAGCTTCTTCACCGAGTCCGACGAACTGAGCGCGGCATCGGTGGCGGTGATCGGGCAGAAGGTCAAGGAGAAGCTGTTCGCCGAACGCAGCCCCATCGGCCAGTACATCCTGATCGGCAACGTGCCGTTCCAGGTGCTCGGCGTGCTCGCCGGCAAGGGTTCCAGCTCCGGCGACCAGGATAGCGACGGGCGCATCGTGGTGCCCTACTCCGCCGCCGCCATCCGCCTGTTCGGCAGCCGCGACCCGGAATACGTGACCATCGCCGCTGCCGATTCGGCCCGGGTCAAGGAAACCGAAGCAGCCATCGACCAACTGATGCGCAAGCTGCACCGCGGCAAGCACGACTACGAACTGACCAACTATGCGGCGCTGATCCAGGCCGAGGCCCGCACGCAGAACACCCTGTCGCTGATGCTCGGCGCGATCGCGGCGATCTCTCTGCTGGTGGGCGGCATCGGGGTGATGAACATCATGCTGATGACCGTGCGCGAGCGGACCCGCGAGATCGGCATCCGCATGGCCACCGGCGCCCGCCAGCGCGACATCCTGCGCCAGTTCCTGACCGAGGCGGTGATGCTGTCGATGGTCGGCGGCGTTACCGGCATCGCCGTGGCCATGCTGATCGGCGGCGGCCTGATGCTGGCAGACATTGCCGTGGCGTTTTCCCTCGGTGCCGTGCTCGGCGCCTTCACCTGCGCCGTCATCACCGGCGTGGTGTTCGGCTTCATGCCGGCACGCAAAGCGGCCCGGCTCGATCCGGTCAAAGCCCTGACAAGCGAATAATCGATGACATTGCCCAGCCGTCTCAGCCTTCTGTCCCTGTGTGTATTGCTCGGCGCCTGCGCCAACAGCGCCCCCGACGCAGCTCCGCCAGCGGCCCCCGAACACTGGCAAGGCCAGCATGACCCGGCCACGGCGATTGCCGACGGGCCGTGGTGGCAGGCCTTCGCCAGCCCGCAACTGAACGCCTTGATCGAGCAGGCGCGCGGCAACAGTTTCGACCTCGCCGCGGCCGTGGCGCGGATCCGCCAGGCCCAGGCCAGCGCGATCATCGCCGGCGCGCCGCTGCTGCCGGAGGTGAAGTTCGGCCTTAATGCCAGCCGCGAGCGACTGCTGCACGGCAGCGGCTACAACGGCATCGATGCGACCAGCCGCGAACGCACCTACACCGCTTACAGCACCGGGCTGAACGCCAGTTACGAAATCGACTTCTGGGGCGGCAAGGCCGCGGCCCGCGACAGCGCGCTGCGCAGCCTCGATGCCAGCCGCTTCGACCGCCAGACCGTGGAACTGACGCTGTTCAGCGGCGTGGCCAGCAGCTACCTGCAAAGCCTGGCGCTGATCGAACAAGTGCGTATCGCCCGGCTGAACCTGAGCAATGCCCGCGACGTACTGCAAGTGGTGCAGACTCGCCACGACGCAGGGTCAGCAACCGCCCTGGAACTGGCGCAACAACGCAGCCTGGTGGCGGCGCAAGAGCGCCAGGTGCCGCTGCTCGAACAACAACTGCAGGACACCCGCATCACCCTGGCGACCCTGCTGGGCGAACCGGTTCAAGCGTTGCCGCTGACCGGCGAAGACTTCGCCGCGATCAACTGGCCACACATCGGCACCGGCGTGCCCAGTGACCTGCTCAGCCGCCGCCCGGACATCGCCGCCGCCGAAGCACGGCTGGCGGCGGCCCAGGCCAATGTGCAAGTGGCCCGCGCGGCGATGCTGCCGAGCCTGACCCTGGGCGCCAACCTCGCGTCCGGCTCGCAGGTCTTCGACCGCTTGTTGCGCAGCCCCTACTACAACCTGACGGCTGGGCTGGCGGCGCCGATTTTCGACAGCGGCCGGCTCAAGGCCGAACGCGACCGGGCCCGCGCCGAGCAGGAAGAGCTGCTCCAGCGCTATCACGCCAGCATCGTTTCCGGCTTCGGTGATGTGGAGAAGGCGCTGAACAGCATTGGTGGCGTCGATCGCCAGCGGCAGTGGCAGGACGAAGAAGTGCGCCAGGCACGCACCGCCTTCGAACTGGCGGAGCGGCGCTATCGCGCGGGGGCGGAGACGCTGCTGACGGTGCTGGAAACCCAGCGCACCCTCTACCAGGCCCAGGACCAGCAAGTGCAATTGCGCCTGGCGCGGGTACAGGGCAGCGTGGCTCTGTACAAGGCGTTGGGTGGTGGATGGCAGGTGACGGAAGTTCGCTGAGCTAGAGGGGGGGGGACCGCTCGCGGTCCCTTACGAGGCAATCCCTTTCATCGACAAATGCCGCGCATACCACGGCCGTTGCGGCACGCGCTTGAACAGCGGCTTGAGCTTGTCTTCGTCGGCAAAGATGAGGCGCAACGCCAGCTTCATCGTCTCGATATCCATCTCCACCGATTTGCCCGGAAACATGCCCGGCGTGGTGCTGCAGCCATGGGTGGTCGGCCCCAGCCACGGATCCTCGACCTCATTCCAGCGCCCCGGCGCGAACCACTCCACGCCATTGATCTGAAGGCGCCGAACCTGGCCCGGGTTGTGCCGTTCCTGGGCGCGGAACCAGTCGTCGATGCGGTCGTCGATCCAGCCATGAAAGCCCCAGAACACCGGGTTCACATGGGATGAGAAAGGGTCGCCGAGAAAGTCATTGTCGGCGCCATACCAACGGGCGGCAAAGTCCGACGGATTGCGGGCGAACGGCACCGGCGCGCCGTTGGACGGGTCACGCGGGACCGACGCCCAGCACATGTGCAGCCAGTCGTGCAGGTTCATTTCCAGTTCCGAACCCAACTCGCCGAGGGTCATGCGCGACAGGTACTCCGGGTCCTGGTATTGCGATTCCCAGACCTGGAAGTTGCTGCAGAAAGTCTCCTGCGCCTTGATCGCCGCCACCCACTGGGTGTATTCGCTGTCCCCCGAGGCCAGCCAGGTCGGCGGGACGCTGTAGCCATCGTGGTTATCGAAGTAGCGGGCGAAACCGTGGCGATCGAACTCGACGTTGGGCTGCGGCAAGGGGAAGTGGGTCCAGGACGGCAATGCCTGGAAGGTGCGCGCGGTGTTGAGCATGTGCCGGTGCATGAACAGAAAATCCACACCGGAGCCGTTGCGGTGCTTGCGTGGCCCGCGGGCATCACGTTCTTTATCCCGCGGCCCGGGCTGCCAGCCGAGGCCGCGCAGGGCGCCATGCTGCTCTTCGGAGAGCCTGTGCCATTTGTCCCGGGTCGAATGCCAGAGCTGGTGGAACAACCGGTGCTCGGCGCCGATCAGCCAGTCGCGTAGTTCAGGGGTGTAGGCAATGCGCTCGCGCGCTTCGGGAAACATCCGCTTAACGGCGACGAAATGGCTGTCTTGCAGGGGCAGTGCCATGGACCGGTCGAGGCGCTGCAGGTTACCGCTGAGGGTTCCGCTTCCGGCGTTACCGAAACTGCCCCAGACCTCATCCAGCGAGGCAATACACTCGAAACCTGGGCCGCCCTGGTTGCTCAGCAGACGCCAGCGCACTTGCTTGCTGGAAGCGCCGACCAGATCGCCCAGCACCCGATAGGCCACCGAGCCGGGTTGTTCCAGCCGCTCACCGGTGTCCAGCACGCCGCGCAGGCCGCGGCCTTTGGCGGCGATATCCAGGTACAACTGCGCGCCTTCGCGCGGTAGCCCCGGCAAGCCGCCATCGGCGCCGGTAAAGCGGATATCCCAGACACCCCGCAGTTGATTGGCCAGTTGCTGACCGGCGATATCCGCCAGTTCGACGCTGGCTTCGCCTGGGGTGACGATGTCGTCCTCGGGGTCGTGGGTCAGCTTGCGATGGCCGTAGTAGACCGCCGGCACCGCCGCGCTGGTCAACGCCAGACCTGCTATGAATCCCCGTCGAGATATCGTCATTGCCCACCCGTGCCAGCCATGGAAACCACTTATGTCCAAGCTAGAACGTTGAATTGGGTGGGAAATTTAGGGGTTATTGCTCATCACACGGCCTCAGCGCGCAACGGCATCTGCAGCAGCACCCGCAGACCGTCGGGACGGCTGTCGAAATGCAATGAACAGGCGCAGCGCTGGACGATCGCCTGGACGATTGCCAACCCCAGGCCGCTGCCCTCACTTTGACCATTGCGCCAGAAGCGCTGGGTCAGGTGTTGCAGGTGCTGCTCGGGAATGCCGGGGCCATGGTCGCGGACGAGGAATCCGACCCGGCCCTCCTCCACGTGCACCTCCAGTTCCACCGGGGTTTCGCCGGTGCTGTGGCGCAGAGCGTTATCCAGCAGGTTGCGCAGTGCCGCCACCGCCAAACCCGCTGGCATGTCCAACTGCACCTCTGCGGCCCGTTGCGGCGCCTGCAAGACGATACGACGGTTATCGCCGGTATCCTGAATAGCCTGGCGAGCGGCCTGTTCGGCGCTGCACTGCATGCCATCGTCGAACGACAGGCTGCCCTCGACCCGCGCCAGCAGCAGCAACTGTTCGAGGGTCCGGTGCAGGCGGTCGGCGCCCTGCTCGGCATGCTCCAGGGCCTGCTCGCGCACGCTGCCATCGGTCATCCGCGCCACTTGCAGGTGGGTCTTGATTGCAGTCAGTGGGCTACGCAGTTCATGGGCGGCATCGCCAGTCAGGCGGCGCTCGCGTTCGATGGTCTGGCCAATGCGCAGGAACAACTGGTTCTGGGTGTCCAGCAACGGCTGCAACTCGCTGGGCACCGCCTTGATTTGCAGGGGTTCGACGGAGTCCGGGCTACGCCTGCGCAAGGCGTCTCGCATCCAGTTCAGCGGCGCCAGGCCCTTGCCGATACCGACCCAGAGCAAGCCAAGACTGCCGAGCAGGGCCACCAGCACCGGCGCCGACGCCGCCAGCAGAATCGAGCGGTTCAGCGCCTCGCGTTCGAGATGACGGTCGGCGGTGGTAATGCGGATATCGCCATGGGCGAAGGTGAAACTGCGCCAGCGCGCGCCATCGATCATCTGGTCATGGAAGCCGCCGCGCCCGTCGTCCAGGTGCTGGTCGGCATTCTGATGGCTGCGGGCGAGGATCTCGCCGCGTAGCGAGGTGACCTGACAGGCCATGCCGTCGGGGACGCTCAACTGATCGGCACTGAGATGGGTGCCTTCGCCCTTGCTGGTCAACGGCTGCGGCAACTGGTCGATCAGCCCGGCGACCATCCGCGCCGACGCTACCAGGCGCTGGTCGAGGGAAAACATCATCTGCTGCCGCAGGTCGCGCAGCATCCAGGCGGCGGCCAGGGCCCAGATCAGGACGAAGGCGGTGCCGAGAATCAGGCTCAGGCGCAGGCGCAGGCTCATCACGGCGACTCGGGCAATTGCGCCGGGCCCAAACGGTAGCCCAGACCGCGGACGGTCTCGACAATGCCGTTGCCCAACTTGCGGCGCAGGTGGTGGATGTGCACGTTCAGGGCATTGCTCTCCACTTCGTCGCCAAAGCCGTAGACGCTGTCCTTGAGTTGCTCGCTGGAAAGCACCCGGCCGGGGTTGTTCAGCAGCGCCTGGAGCAACGCCTGCTCGCGCCGCGACAGGTCTACCGGCTGGCCGCCCAGGCTGGTTTCGCAACTGCTTGGGTCGAAACTCAGCGGACCGTGTTCGATAACGTTCACGCAGCGCCCGGCCATGCGCCGCACCAGGGTGTGCAGGCGGGCGGCGAGTTCGCGCAGGTCGAAGGGTTTGAGCAGGTAATCGTCGGCTCCGGCCTGCAGGCCGTCGACACGGTCGGTCACCGCGTCGCGCGCGGTGAGAATCAGCACCGGAAGGCGTTCGCCTTGCTGGCGCAAGCGCTGCAACAGCTTGAGACCGTCTTCGTCGGGAAGCCCGAGGTCGAGCACCATCACATCGAAGTGCGCGGCCTGGAGCATGGCGCGCGCGGCACCGGCATTGGCCACGCGGTCCACGGTCAGGCCCTGGGCGCTCAGGCCGGCAATGATGCCGCTGGCGATCAGGTCGTCGTCTTCACAGAGCAGTACATGCATGGGCGGATTCGGTCATCGACGGAGAAGGCCTGCAGTGGGCCAGAGCAGGATTAACCGGGGATTATGCCCTGCGCCGCACGCCCCGTCGCCTGCCGGCCAGCGGCTTAACCCTGGGTTAATCCAGGGTCGGCAGCCTTGTTCGCTCATGACCTTCCAAGGCTTCGACATGCGTGTATTGCTGCTGGCGATCCTCTGCCTGTTCACTTCCCTGAGCCAGGCGCAGAGCTTCGCCAACCCCTTCGCCCAGAGCGACTTCCTCCCGGTGGAAAAGGCCTTCGTCTTTACCAGCGAACGCCTGCCGTCCGGTCAGACCCGCCTGCACTGGGCAATCACCGACGGCTATTACCTGTACCAGAAGCGCCTGAAGTTCGACGGCCTCGCACCGGAGCAGATTCCTCCGCTGCCCCAGGCGCTGCCGCACCACGATGAGTTCTTCGGTGAAACGCCGGTCTACCGCAGCGAACTGGAGCTGGTGCTGCCCGCCTCGGCCCAGGGCACCTTGCGCATGGGCTGGCAGGGCTGCGCCGATGCCGGGCTGTGCTATCCACCGCAGACTTCGCCGGTGAACCTCGGCGGTGCCAGCGCCGACACTCCCCAGACCCAGGCCAGCGATCAGGCCCTCGCCGGCACCCTGCAACAGCGGAACCTGGGTTGGGGGCTGCTGGTGTTCTTCGGCCTTGGCCTGTTGCTCGCCTTTACGCCCTGCTCATTGCCGATGCTGCCGATCCTCGCCGGACTGGTGATGGGCAACAACGCCAGCAGCCGCCGCGGCTGGGCGCTGGCGGGTACATATGTGTTGAGCATGGCGCTGGTGTACGCCGCCCTCGGCGTGGTCGCCGCCCTGCTCGGCTCGAACCTGCAGGCCTGGCTGCAACAACCCTGGTTGCTGGGCAGTCTGGCCGGGTTGTTCGTGCTGTTGGCCCTGCCGATGTTCGGCGCCTTTGAACTGCAATTGCCGATGTTCCTCCGCGATCGCCTGGAGCGCGCCGGGCGCCACACCCGCGGCGGCAGCCTGTTTGGCGCAGCGGCGCTGGGCGCGCTGTCCGGTTTGTTGATGGGGCCGTGCATGACCGCACCGCTGGCCGGCGCCCTGCTGTATATCGCGCAGAGCGGCAATGCTCTGCACGGTGCGCTGGTGCTGTTCAGCCTGGGGCTGGGCATGGGCCTGCCGCTGTTGTTGCTGGTCACAGTGGGCAATCGCTACCTGCCGCGTCCGGGCGCGTGGATGAATCTGGTCAAGGGTCTTTTCGGCTTCGTCTTCCTCGCCATGGCCCTGTACACGCTGCGCGTGGTGCTGGAGCCCGCGCTGTGGCTCGGACTGGCGGGCGCCTGGCTGCTGGCCCTGGCCTGGAGCGCCTGGCCGGCCCTGCACCGGTGGCGCGCGGCGCAACCCCTGATGCTTATCGCCGGGCTGTGGGGCCTGCTGTCGATCATCGGCGCTGCCGGCGGTGGCAGCGATCCCTGGCAACCGTTGCAGCCTTACAGCGCCTCTCGCGCCACTGCCGGCGCGGTGACCGCCCCGGTCGACGCCTTCACCACCGTCAGTACCCCGCAGGCCTTGCAGGCTGAGCTGGATGCGGCGCGCAGCCAGGGCCAGTGGGTGTTTCTCGACTACTATGCCGACTGGTGCGTGTCCTGCAAGGTCATGGAAAAGCAGGTGTTCGCCCGCGCTGATGTGCTCGCGGCGCTGAGTGGCGTGCGTCTGGTGCGCCTGGATGTCACCGCCGACGCGCCGGCCGCTCGCGAGTTGCTGTCGCGTTACCAGGTGCCCGGCCCGCCCAGCATGCTGTGGATCGGTCCCGATGGCGAAGAACGGCGCAGCCGCCGGCTGGTGGGTGAAGTGGACGCCGCGACTTTCCTGCAACACTGGAATGCAACCAGGAGCCAAGGCTGATGCTGACGGTGAATATCGGCCCCGTGGCCATGGCCCTCGATCACGTGCTGCTGCTTGCGGCACTGGGCCTGGCGACCCTGATCGGCTGGCGCGTGGCCAAGCGTGGCGGCGACAATCCGGAGTCCTCGCTGTTCGGCCTGTTTCTGCTCGGCCTGCTCGGCGCCCGGGTCGGTTTCGTCCTCGCCTACTGGTCGATGTACCGGGACGATCCGCTGCAAATCATCGATATCCGCGACGGTGGTTTCTCGCCCTGGGCCGGCCTGCTGGCAGTGCTGATCGGCGCCGTCTGGACCGGCTGGCGCAAACCGGCGCGCCGCCGCCCGCTGGGCTGGGGATTGTTCAGCGGCGCACTGTTCTGGCTGCTGGCCAGTTGGGGCAGCCATCTTTACGAACAAGGCACGCAGTTGCCGCAACTGAGCCTGCTCGATGCCCGCGGTCAGTCCGTCGCCCTCGACAGCCATCGCGGCCGCCCGCTGGTAATCAACCTGTGGGCGACCTGGTGCCCGCCCTGCCGCCGCGAAATGCCGGTATTGCAACAGGCACAACACGAATACCCGGACGTCACCTTCCTCTTCGTCAACCAGGGTGAAACGCCACAGATCGTCACCAATTTTCTCGCCACCACCGGCCTGAACCTGTCCCACGTGCTGTTCGATGCCGGCGGACAACTGGCCGCGCAGGTCGGCTCCATGGCCCTGCCTACCACACTGTTCTACGACGCCGACGGGCGCCTGGTCGGCAGCCATCTCGGCGAGCTGTCCCGCGCCAGCCTGCGTCACGCGCTGCAGTCGTTCGAGAACGTGCCGAGCGCTCCCCTTTCAGAAACAAGGAATACACCATGAGGATCCCGATCTACCTGGGCCTGGCCCTGGGCATTTTCGCCAGCCCGCTGGTCTTGGCCGAGGAACTGCCCGCAGCGGTCAAGCAGATCGAAGCCAAGGGCGCGAAGATCGTCGGCAGCTTCGATGCCCCCAACGGCCTGAAAGGCTATGCCGCGCAGTTCCAGAACCGCGGCGTGGCGCTGTACCTGACGCCGGACGGCAAGCATGTACTGGTGGGCAGCCTGTTCGACCAGGAAGGTCGCGACCTGAGCGAGAAACCGCTGGAACAACTGGTGTACGCGCCCATGGCCAAGGAAGTCTGGGCAAAGATGGAAAAGACCGCCTGGATCGCCGACGGCAAAGCGGATGCGCCGCGCATCGTCTACCTGTTCAGCGACCCCAACTGCCCTTACTGCAACATGTTCTGGGAACAGGCGCGGCCGTGGGTCGAGTCGGGAAAAGTGCAGTTGCGCCACATCATGGTCGGCATCATTCGCGAAGACAGCCCGGCCAAGTCCGCATCGCTGTTGGCCAGCAAGGACCCGCAAAAAGCCCTGCATGACCACGAAAGCGCCGGCAAGGCCAGCACGCTCAAGGCGCTGGAAAAAATCCCGGCGGATGTGCAGGCCAAACTCGATGCCAACCTGGCCCTGATGAACGAACTGGGGCTGTCCGCCACCCCGGCGATTTTCTATCTGGACGATCAGCAGCGCCTGCAGCAACAGCAAGGCGCACCGCGTCCGGAACTGCTCGGCAAGATCCTCGGCAAGCGCTGAGCCCTCCTCCCGCCCGGCGTGCATTCAGTCGCACGCCGGCATCCTTGGCCGCCGCTCAGGCGGCTTTTTTTCGTCATCGAAAAGACGTGAGCACGCGCACAAATCCGTCACTTGGCTGTGGGATAAAAGTGCCGGACGCACACCAGCCCGTCGTCGTCCAAAACGCCGAAGTCGCTCTGAAGCGAGGCAGCACAAGGCGTCCACGAATGACACTTGTGGGGTCATGAAACAGGCTGATGATCTTAGAACCAAAACGTATATAGAGTTATTAACTTTCGCAATTGACAATAATTATCATTAATACTAGTTTGTCGCACGTCGCAGCGAACAGGTCCCTCGGGAGGTTCGCTATCCACTTAGAGAAAAGGTGATTTCCATGGCGGAACAACTATCCACAGGTAAGTGCGATTCACCGTTACTCCAAGCCTTCGTCGACAACCGCAGCATCCTGGTCAAAATCGCAGCGCGCATTACCGGCTGCCGCTCACGGGCCGAAGATGTCGTGCAGGACGCTTTTTTCCGGCTCAACTCCGCTCCGCAGATCACCTCGTCGTTCAAGGCGCAACTGAGCTACCTGTTCCAGATCGTGCGCAACCTGGCAATCGACCATTACCGCAAGCAGGCAATGGAGATGAAATATTCAGGCACTGAAGAAGAAGGCATGAATGTCGTCATCCACGGCGCATCGCCCGAGGCTGCGCACATCAACTTCGCCACCCTCGAACATATCGCCGAAGCCCTGACCGAACTGCCCCCACGCACCCGCTACGCCTTCGAGATGTACCGTCTGCACGGTGTTCCGCAGAAAGACATCGCCAAGGAACTGGGCGTTTCGCCCACCCTGGTCAACTTCATGATTCGCGATGCCCTGGTGCATTGCCGCAAGGTTTCCAACGCTCGCGGGGCGGGCCCGCTGAACTGAAACCACAGCCGTTCGGATGATCAGGGCCCGCTCAGTGACGGTGCGGCTCGATCACCTGGATCTGGTAGGGATTGAAGATTCTCAGCAACTCGCCGTTGGCCCGCAGTCGATCCAGCAACGCCGCGAACTCCTCGCCACTGATTTTCGCCTGCGGACGCAGCAGGGCGTAGTGGTGATAGACCTGATCGATCCGCTCCGACGCCAGCAACTGCCCGACGCTTTCCGGATTTCGCACCATGTAGTCGCTCAGGTACGAACGCGTGACCAGCGCGATATCGGCGCGTCCACGCTGCACCATCAGCAGGTTGCTGTCGTGGGAATAGGTCAGCGTGGCGTTGAAGGTCTTGGCCAGGTAGCGGCCATCAGGATTGAAGCCGGCAAAGGCATAGTGATAGCCGTTGAACAGCGCCAAACGTTTGCCGTCCAGGCGGGCGAAATACTGCTGGTCGTGATCGCGGGTGCGCTGGGCAACGAAGACTTCCGCATCCTCCAACCCCATGTCGACGGCGACATGCGGGATATCCTGCCAACCCCAGTCGGGGTTCTCGAAGATCGCCATATCGACCCGGCCTTCCTGGAAATCACGAAAACGTCGCGGGATCGAGGTCGGGACCAGCACGAAGTGATACAGGCTTTGCGCGCTGTTCAGCGCTTGCGCCAGTTGCGGCAACAGACCCGTGTCATCGCCCTGCTCCGGGCGCACCGTATACGGGGGAAAATGTGCCGCGCCGATTCTGATTTCGACGGTGTCGAGGGCGAGAGCCGCGTCGGCCTGCCAGGCCAGGGCAAAACACAATAGCAAGGACAATACCCGCGGTATTGGCGCTGGAATCAAGATGACGACTCTCAGAGGGTGGATCTGTCTAAGCTAGGCGTTTTCACGGGGTAGTACAACCCGCCGCATGCGCCATTTTCGAGCATCGGGGCAAAACGCCATGGGATATCGCAGACGCCCGTGTTTGGCTACGCTTGGACGACATCTTGGGTAGGGAATCTGTTATGGGCCATTGGTTGGTGATCGACCTGGAAGCCACCACCGACGACGGTGGCTGGCCGATCACGGATATGGAAGTTATCGAAATAGGCGCCAGCCTGGTCAATCGCGAAGGCCGGGAGGTGGATCATTTCCAGCGTTTCGTGAAACCGCGGCGGCGTCCGCAACTCACGGTGTTCTGCCGTGAGCTGACGCACATCAGCCAGGCCAACGTCGATGGAGCACAGCCGTTCAACGAGGTCTGGGCGCAATTCGAGCGCTGGCTCGGCCATTACCAGCCGCGCCTGGAGGGCTGGACCAGCTGGGGCGACTATGATCGCAAGCAGTTGCTGCAGGAATGGCAGACCAATGGCCTCGAAAGCCTGCTGAGCAGCGTCCCCCATCTCAACCTCAAGCAGCGCTTTGCCAAGGCCCGCCAGTTGAAGCGGCCGATGGGCCTGAACAGCGCGCTGCAATTGGCCGGTCTGCAGTTCAGCGGGCAGCAGCACCGGGCCCTCGAAGACGCCCGCAATACCGCCCGGCTGCTACCGCTGACACTCCCGGTCCAGGGCACCTGAAAGCGGATGACGGGACCAGAAGGCTTGGGCATACTGGCCGGCCTTTTTGGTCCCTTTTTCTTGCAGGAGTCGCCCATGTTCAAGGTCAACGAGTACTTCGATGGCACGGTCAAATCCATCGCGTTCGGCACTGCCGAAGGTCCGGCCACGATCGGCGTCATGGCCCCGGGCGAATACGAGTTCGGCACTGCCCAGCGTGAAATCATGCACGTGGTGTCCGGCGCGCTGACCGTGAAGCTGCCTGACAGCGACAACTGGGAAACCTTCTCCAGCGGCAGCCAGTTCAACGTACCGGCCAACGCCAAGTTCCAGCTGAAGGTCGCGGTCGACACCGCTTACCTGTGCGAATACCGCGACTGATTCAGCTCGCTCATTTGCTCGAAGCCAGCTCCCCCCGTGGGAGCTGGCCCACATAGTTCACTATCCTCTGCGCCGCCGTCCGCAGATGATCCGCATGACTGAACCCTGAAGCCTTCAACGGTTTGAGGTCATGGTCCGCCGCTTCCAGCCAGCACACCTCGATCGCTGGCGACAGCTCATACCCCTCCACCGTTTGCCGATTGCCCAACGCATCCCGCTCGCCCTGGATAATCAGCGTCGGCGTGCGCAGTTGCGCCAGGTGCGCCACCCGTGGCTTCTCCGGTTTGCCGGCGGCATAGAACGGATACCCCAGGCAAATCAGCGCATCCGCGCCCAATTCGTCCGCCAGCAAACTGGCCATCCGCCCGCCCATGGACTTGCCTCCAATGAACAGCGGCCCAGCGACCAATGGTCGCACCTCCCGATAGACCTCCCGCCAGCAGTCGAGCAATACCGCCTGGGGATTCGGCGGCCTTTTGCCACCACCCGAGCGGCGCTGAGCCATGTAGGGAAACTCGAAGCGCAGTACACCCAGCCCTTGCCCGGCAAGCCTTTGCGCCATGTCCTGCATGAAATCGCTGTCCATCGGCGCGCCCGCGCCGTGGGCCAGGATCAGACAGCCCCTGGCACCGCCATCTGCCTGATTTTCCGGGGCATTCCATAACCACCCCCGCATTTTCAGCCGCTGCGCCCATTGATCCCCGTCAATACCGGAGATTCGCCCATTACTCATGCTTGCCTCGCTGTTTAGCCTGCCTATAACCGTGGATGGGAACCCATACATGAACACAACCTGCAGTACCGCCTACAACTACAAGGTGGTCCGCCAATTCGCCATTATGACGGTGGTGTGGGGAATCGTCGGGATGGGGCTCGGCGTTTTCATCGCCGCGCAACTCGTCTGGCCTGCCCTCAACTTCGACCTTCCCTGGACCAGCTTCGGGCGCCTGCGCCCTCTGCATACCAACGCGGTGATTTTCGCCTTCGGTGGTTGCGCGCTGTTTGCCAGTTCTTTCTACTCGGTGCAGCGTACCTGCCAAACCCAACTGTTCGCGCCCGCCCTCGCGGCGTTCGTGTTCTGGGGCTGGCAACTGGTGATCCTGCTGGCCGCCATTACCCTGCCGCTGGGTTACACCAGCTCCAAGGAATACGCTGAGCTGGAGTGGCCGATCGATATCCTGATCACCATCGTCTGGGTGGCGTACGCCGTGGTGTTCTTCGGTACGCTGATCAAGCGCAATACCAAGCACATCTACGTGGGTAACTGGTTCTTCGGTGCGTTCATCATCACCGTGGCGATCCTGCACCTCGTCAACAACATGGAACTGCCGGTCAGCCTGACCAAATCCTACTCGCTGTACAGCGGCGCCACCGACGCCATGGTGCAGTGGTGGTACGGCCACAACGCCGTAGGCTTCTTCCTCACCGCCGGCTTCCTCGGGATGATGTACTACTTCGTACCGAAGCAGGCTGAACGCCCGGTTTACTCCTATCGCCTGTCCATCGTGCACTTCTGGGCGCTGATCACCCTGTACATCTGGGCCGGTCCGCACCACCTGCACTACACCGCGCTGCCGGACTGGGCACAATCGCTGGGCATGATCATGTCCCTGGTGCTGCTGGCACCAAGCTGGGGCGGCATGATCAACGGCATGATGACCCTCTCGGGCGCCTGGCATAAGCTGCGCAGCGACCCGATCCTGCGCTTCCTCGTGGTTTCGCTGGCGTTCTACGGCATGTCGACCTTCGAAGGTCCGATGATGGCCATCAAGACCGTCAACGCCCTGTCCCACTACACCGACTGGACCATCGGCCACGTACACGCCGGCGCTCTCGGCTGGGTAGCGATGATCTCCATCGGCGCGCTGTACCACATGATTCCGAAAGTCTTCGGTCGCGAGCAGATGCACAGCATCGGCCTGATCAACGCGCACTTCTGGCTCGCCACCATCGGCACCGTGCTCTACATCGCCTCGATGTGGGTCAACGGTATTGCCCAGGGCCTGATGTGGCGTGCAGTCAACGCCGACGGCACCCTCACCTACTCCTTCGTTGAAACCCTGGTGGCCAGCCACCCTGGCTTCATCGTGCGGTTCGTCGGTGGTGCAATCTTCCTGACCGGCATGCTGCTGATGGCCTGGAACACCTGGCGCACCGTGCGTGCCCCGGCTCCGGCAACCGCAGACGCTTCCGCGCAGCTGGCCTGAGGACTAGGACATGAAACACGAAGCTATTGAAAAGAACGTCTTCCTGCTGGTGCTGCTGATGGTCCTGGCCGTCAGCATCGGCGGCCTGACCCAGATCGTTCCGCTGTTCTTCCAGGACGTCACCAACAAGCCGGTCGAAGGCATGAAGCCCTACACCGCGCTGCAACTGGAAGGCCGCGACATCTACATCCGCGAAGGCTGCGTGGGCTGCCACTCGCAGATGATCCGTCCGTTCCGCGCCGAGACCGAGCGCTACGGCCACTACTCGGTGGCCGGTGAAAGCGTCTGGGACCACCCGTTCCTGTGGGGTTCCAAGCGTACCGGTCCGGACCTGGCCCGTGTCGGCGGTCGCTACTCCGATGACTGGCACCGTGCGCACCTGTACAACCCGCGCAACGTCGTGCCTGAGTCGAAGATGCCTTCGTACCCGTGGCTCGTCGCCCAACAGGTCGATACCAGCCACACCGAAGCCAAGCTCAAAGCAATGCGCACCCTCGGCGTGCCGTACACCGACGACGACATCAGCGGTTCCGTCGCCTCGGTCAAGGGCAAAACCGAAATGGACGCGCTGGTCGCCTACCTGCAGGTGCTCGGCACCGCGATCAAGAACAAGAGGTAAGCGCCATGGACTTCACCCTGGATATCGGCCAGTTGCGAGGCCTGGGCACCCTGGTGGTGGCCATCGCCTTCATCGGCCTGTCGCTCTGGGTTTTCAACCGTCGCCGTGACCGTGAATTCGCCGAAGCGAGCCTGCTGCCCTTTGCCGACGAGCGCCTGCCTGGCGCCGAAAAAGAAAACGCCTTGAGGAGTACCCGGCAATGACCACCTTCTGGAGTACGTACATCAGCGTACTGACCATCGGTAGCCTGATCGGCCTGACCTGGTTGCTGCTGTCCACCCGCAAGGGTGAGCAGCCAGGCACCACGGACCAGACCATGGGCCACAGCTTCGATGGCATCGAGGAATACGACAATCCGCTGCCACGCTGGTGGTTCTGGCTGTTCGTCGGCACTTTGGTGTTCGCCGTCGGTTACCTGGTCCTCTACCCGGGCCTGGGCAACTGGAAAGGCATCCTGCCCGGCTATGAAAATGGCTGGACCGGCGCCAACGAATGGCAGAAAGAAATGGAACGCGCCGACGCCAAGTACGGCCCGATCTTCGCCAAGTTCGCCGCCATGCCCGTGGAAGAAGTGGCCAAGGATCCGCAAGCACTGAAAATGGGGGGCCGCCTGTTCGCCTCCAACTGCTCGGTGTGCCACGGTTCCGACGCCAAGGGTTCCTACGGCTTCCCCAACCTGACCGACAAGGACTGGCGCTGGGGCGGCGAAGCGGAAACCATCAAGGCTTCGATCATGCTCGGTCGTCACGGTGTGATGCCGGCCTGGTCCGAAGTGATCGGTGAACAAGGTGTGGCAGACGTTGCTGCATTCGTGCTGACCAACCTCGATGGCCGCAGCCTGCCGGAAGGCACCAAGGCTGACGCCGCCAACGGCGAGAAGATCTTTGCGACCAACTGCGTGGCGTGTCACGGTCCGGAAGGCAAGGGCACTCCAGCAATGGGCGCACCGAACCTGACTCACCCGCAAGCGTTCATCTACGGTTCGAGCTTTGCCCAACTGCAGCAGACCATCCGTTACGGCCGTCAGGGCCAGATGCCTGCACAGCAGGATATTCAAGGCAACGACAAGGTCCACTTGCTGGCCGCCTACGTCTATAGCCTTTCGCAGGACGGCGACAAGACTTCTGCACGGTGACACTTCAGTCCATCTGAGCATTGACTGAAAACGCCGCATCCGAACCGGGTGCGGCGTTCCTGTTTGTATGTGCGACCAAGTGTCGCACCCCTCCGTACCCCCTCCTTGCACCCCCTCTGAACGGGACTAAGCTTGTTGCCACATGTGGCTGGAAGCGATGTCGCGCATGCACCTCTGTTTGGTTCATCACATGTCATCGTGCCAGCGCAAAGGCTGGCGATTGCCGGCTTTGCTCCGTTTTCACGGGGTGAAAAAGCGGCGTCTCACAGGGTTTTCCAGGCCTTGAGAAGCGTGCAATCCACTCTAAAAATGGTGCACATAAACAAGACAATATTGTGTACAATTTGCGCGGTAGACGGGTCGGAAGGGCCGTAAAACAGGCCCTGGCGGGGTGTGGAACAGATTCCCTTGCGTTGCAATACCCACACTGCTTGTAGATACTTGCGCCGATTTTTCTACCTACAAAAACACCTATAAAACCGTGGAACCTTAGAATGAGCACAGCTATCAGTCCGACTGCTTATAACTATAAGGTCGTCCGCCAGTTCGCCATCATGACGGTGGTCTGGGGGATCCTTGGCATGGCCCTCGGTGTCTTCATCGCCTCGCAACTGGTCTGGCCGCAACTCAACCTTGACCTGCCGTGGACGAGCTTTGGACGCCTGCGCCCCCTGCACACCAACCTGGTGATCTTCGCCTTCGGCGGTTGTGCACTGTTCGCCACCTCCTATTACGTCGTGCAGCGTACCTGCCAGACGCGACTGATCTCCGACAGCCTCGCGGCCTTCACCTTCTGGGGTTGGCAAGCGGTCATCGTCGGCGCTCTGATCACCCTGCCCATGGGTTACACCACCACCAAGGAATACGCCGAACTGGAATGGCCGCTCGCCATCCTGCTGGCCATTGTCTGGGTGACCTACGCCGTGGTGTTCTTCGGAACCGTGGTCAAGCGCAAGACCAAACACATCTATGTCGGTAACTGGTTCTACGGTGCCTTCATCCTGGTCACCGCGATGCTGCACATCGTCAACCACATCTCGTTGCCGGTGAGCTTCTTCAAGTCGTACTCGGCCTATGCCGGCGCGACCGACGCGATGATCCAGTGGTGGTACGGCCACAACGCCGTAGGCTTCTTCCTGACCACCGGCTTCCTCGGGATGATGTACTACTTCGTACCGAAGCAGGCCGAGCGCCCGATCTACTCCTATCGCCTGTCCATCGTGCACTTCTGGGCGCTGATCACCCTGTACATCTGGGCCGGTCCGCACCACCTGCACTACACCGCCCTGCCCGACTGGGCACAATCGCTGGGCATGGTGATGTCGATCATCCTGCTGGCGCCAAGCTGGGGCGGCATGATCAACGGCATGATGACCCTCTCGGGCGCCTGGCATAAGCTGCGCACCGACCCGATCCTGCGTTTCCTCGTGGTTTCGCTGGCGTTCTACGGCATGTCGACCTTCGAAGGTCCGATGATGGCGATCAAGACCGTCAACTCGCTGTCGCACTACACCGACTGGACCATCGGCCACGTACACGCAGGCGCCTTGGGCTGGGTTGCGATGATCTCCATCGGCGCCCTGTACCACATGATTCCGAAGGTCTATGGCCGTGTGCAGATGCACAGCGTCGGCCTGATCAACGCGCACTTCTGGCTCGCCACCATCGGTACCGTGCTCTACATCGCCTCGATGTGGGTCAACGGCATCACCCAAGGTCTGATGTGGCGTGCGATCAACGATGACGGCACCCTCACCTACTCCTTCGTCGAAGCCCTGCAGGCCAGCCACCCGGGCTATATCGTCCGCGCGCTGGGCGGTGCGTTCTTCGCCTCCGGCATGCTGCTGATGGCCTACAACGTCCTGCGCACTGTTCGCGCCTCGAAACCGGCCGAAGCTGAAGCCGCCGCTCAGATCGTCGTAGTGGGAGCCCACTGATGAAGCACGAAGTAGTCGAGAAGAATATTGGCCTGCTGGCCTTCTTCATGGTCATCGCCGTGAGCATCGGCGGTCTGACCCAGATCGTTCCGCTGTTCTTCCAGGACGTCACCAACAAGCCGGTCGAAGGCATGAAGCCGCGCACCGCGCTGGAGCTGGAAGGCCGTGACGTGTACATCCGCGAAGGCTGCGTAGGCTGCCACTCGCAGATGATCCGTCCGTTCCGCGCCGAGACCGAGCGCTACGGCCACTACTCGGTGGCCGGTGAAAGCGTGTGGGACCACCCGTTCCTGTGGGGTTCCAAGCGTACCGGTCCGGACCTGGCACGGGTGGGTGGTCGTTACTCCGATGACTGGCACCGCGCGCACCTGTACAACCCGCGCAACGTCGTACCCGAGTCGAAAATGCCGTCCTACCCGTGGCTGGTAGAGAACAAGCTCGACGGCAAAGACACCGCCAAGAAGATGGAAGTCCTGCGCACCCTGGGCACGCCGTACACCGATGCTGACATCGCCGGTGCTCGCGACGCGGTCAAGGGCAAGACTGAAATGGACGCCCTGGTCGCCTACCTGCAGGGTCTGGGCACCATCATCAAAAGCAAACGGTGATTGCGATGGATATCGGGATGATTCGTGGCCTGGGCACCGTCGTGGTGATGGTGGCCTTCGTGGGCCTGGCGTTGTGGGTGTTCAGTTCTCGGCGCAAGTCCGAGTTCGACGAAGCGACACTGCTGCCCTTCGCGGATGATCCCGAAGCCAGCGAGCACGTCGAACAAGCGCAAGCGCAAGCGAAAGCGTCTAGGAGTAACAACGAATGACTACCTTCTGGAGTCTGTACGTCACCGTTCTGAGTCTGGGCACCATCTTTGCCCTGACCTGGCTGCTGCTGTCCACCCGCAAGGGCCAGCGTAGCGAAACCACCGAAGAAACCGTGGGCCACTCTTTCGATGGCATCGAGGAGTACGACAACCCGCTGCCGAAATGGTGGTTCATGCTGTTCGTCGGCACCATCATCTTCGCCCTCGGCTACCTGGCGCTGTACCCGGGCCTGGGCAACTGGAAAGGTATCCTGCCCGGCTACCAGTACCTGGACACCGACAAGAAGACCGACTTCGCCAACGGTCAGGCCGGCTGGACGGGCGTTCACGAGTGGGAAAAGGAGATGCAGCGGGCCGACGCCAAGTTCGGGCCGATCTTCGCCAAATTCGCAGCCATGCCCATCGAAGAAGTAGCGAAAGATCCGCAAGCCCTGAAAATGGGCGGGCGCCTTTTCGCCTCCAACTGCTCGGTCTGCCACGGTTCCGACGCCAAGGGTTCCTACGGCTTCCCCAACCTCACCGACAGCGACTGGCGCTGGGGCGGCGAGCCGCAAACCATCAAGCAGACCATCATGGCTGGCCGCCACGGCGTGATGCCGGCGTGGTCTGAAGTGATCGGCGAGCAAGGCGTGGCCGACGTTGCGGCATTCGTGCTGACCAACCTCGATGGCCGCACCCTGCCGGAAGGCACCAAGGCCGACGCCGCCAACGGCCAGAAAATCTTCGCCGCCAACTGCGTGGCCTGCCACGGTCCGGAAGGCAAGGGCACTCCAGCAATGGGCGCACCGAACCTGACTCACCCGCAGGCGTTCATCTACGGTTCGAGCTTCGCCCAACTGCAGCAGACCATCCGTTACGGCCGTCAGGGCCAGATGCCTGCACAGCAGGAAATCCAGGGCAACGACAAGGTCCACCTGCTGGCGGCGTATGTCTGGAGCCTGTCGCAGAAAGACCAGAAACCGGCTGAGGCTCAGTAAGTTTCACGGCTGACAAAAGGCTCCGTCAGTGCAGACTGGTGGGGCCTTTTTTCTTGGTGGGGATGCAGAGGTGTTTTTTCAGGGGCTCAATCACCCTGGTCATGACCTGGATCAATTGACACCGCCAATACACCATTGTCGAGCATTACCCAACGCGACCCAGTGTCGCACCCGCGCCCCAGAATGCCAGCACAGGCGTATCATGCGGGCCAGAGCAGAAACACTTCTGACTGCGGTCGGCATGCACTGACCGCGGCATCTTTCCACTGCCGTGGGACTGTAAACGATGAGCAAGCAGATTCCTGTACAAGACATCACCCCGCCTGCCAACAAGAAGAAAAACGAGAGCGTGGACCTCTACGCCGCGCGGGAAAAAATCTACACCCGAGCCTTCACCGGTATTTTCCGCAACCTGCGAATGGCAGGCGGCGCACTCCTCTTTCTCCTCTATTTCGGCACCGTCTGGCTGAACTGGGGCGGTCACCAGGCCGTCTGGTGGAACCTGCCGGAGCGCAAGTTCTACATCTTCGGCGCCACCATCTGGCCGCAGGACTTCATCCTCCTCTCCGGCATTCTTATCGTCGCCGCCTTCGGCCTGTTCTTCATCACCGTATTCGCCGGGCGCGTCTGGTGCGGCTACACCTGCCCGCAGAGCGTCTGGACCTGGATCTTCATGTGGTGCGAAAAGGTCACCGAGGGCGACCGCAACCAGCGCATGAAACTGGACAAGGCGCCGATGAGCGCCAACAAGGCTGCCCGCAAGACCGCCAAGCACACCCTCTGGCTGCTGATCGGCTTCGTTACCGGCATCACCTTCGTCGGATATTTCGCACCGATCCGCGAACTGATGGTGGACTTCTTCACCGGTGAAGCGGACGGCTGGGCCTACTTCTGGGTCGGCTTCTTCACCCTCGCCACCTACGGCAACGCCGGCTGGCTGCGCGAACAGGTGTGTATTTACATGTGCCCGTACGCCCGCTTCCAGAGCGTGATGTTCGACAAGGACACCCTGATCGTTTCCTACGACCCGCGTCGCGGCGAAACCCGTGGCCCGCGTAAAAAAGACGTCGACTACAAAGCCAAGGGCCTCGGCGACTGCATCGACTGCACCATGTGCGTCCAGGTCTGCCCGACCGGCATCGACATCCGCGACGGCCTGCAGATCGAGTGCATCGGCTGCGCCGCCTGCATCGACGCCTGCGACAACATCATGGACAAGATGAACTACCCGCGCGGCCTGATCAGCTACACCACCGAACACAACCTGTCCGGGCAGAAGACCCACATGCTGAGGCCGCGGCTGATCGGCTACTTCGTGGTCCTGCTGGTGATGATCGGCGCGCTCGCCAGCGCCTTCTTCATGCGTTCGCTGGTAGGCTTCGACGTCAGCAAGGACCGGGTGCTCTACCGCGAGAACGCCCAGGGCCGAATCGAGAACGTCTACAGCCTGAAAGTGATGAACAAGGACCAGCACGACCACGTCTACGTGCTGGAAGCCGAGGGCCTGCCGGGACTGCGCCTGGAAGGTGCACGGGAGATCCGCGTGGCAGCCGGCGATATCGTCAGCCTGCCGGTACAACTGTCGGTGGCGCCGGAACAACTGCCGTCGACCACCAACGACGTCACCTTCATTCTCAAGGACGCTGACGACAGCGGCACCGAGGTTGAAGCCAAGAGCCGGTTCATCGGCCCGCAAATCCGCTAAGAGAGTCTTTCAATGCCTGCAGTAAGCGCTCACAGCCCCTGGTACAAGCACCTCTGGCCCTGGATCATCATCGGCATCCTGACCACCTCGGTGACCTTGAGCCTGACCATGGTCACCATTGCCGTGAACAACCCGGACAACCTGGTCAACGACAACTACTACGAGGCCGGCAAGGGCATCAACCGCTCGCTGGACCGCGAACTGCTGGCGCAGACCCTCAATCTCAAGGCCAGCGTGCACCTGGACGAAGTCACCGGCGAAGTCGAGCTGCGCCTGAGCGGTGACAGCCAGCCGCAGGCCCTGGAACTCAACCTGATCTCGCCAACTCAACCGGAGAAGGACCGCAAGATTGCCCTGACCCTGAGCAGCGAGCCGGGCCGGTATCTGGGCCAACTGGATGATCGGGTCGAAGGTCGTCGCTTCGTCGAACTGCTGGGAACCCAGGAAGGCAAGACCTGGCGGCTGTTCGAAGAGGAAGATGTTGCCCACGACGTGAGCCTGATGCTGGGTGACGAGGCGCTCAAGGGGGCTGAGCACCTCGATCAGTAAGTGACCGCCAGACCGCATCGCTGCGGTTCGGCGCCCCGACAAGCCAGCTCCCACAGGATCGTCGTGTACCGGACCTTGTGGGAGCTGGCTTGCCAGCGATGAAGCCGCCACCGAAAAACTGCGATAAGACAGCCATGACCACCCCCACGCCTTGCTACCACTGTGCCCTGCCCGTACCGGCCGGGAGCCGCTTCACCGCCGTGGTCCTCGGCCAATCGCGGGAATTCTGCTGCCCCGGCTGCCAGGCCGTGGCCGAAGCCATCGTCGCCGGCAAGCTGGAGAGCTACTACCAGCACCGCAGCGAAGCCAGTGCCAACCCCGACGCCCTGCCACGCCAACTGGTGGACGAACTGGCCCTGTACGACCGCGCCGACGTCCAGCAACCCTTCGTCCGACATGAAGGCGAGTTGGCGGAAACCACCCTGCTGATCGAAGGCATCAGTTGCGCGGCCTGTGGCTGGCTGATCGAAAAACACCTGCGCGGCGTGCCGGGCGTGGCCGAGGCCCGCCTGAACCTGTCCAACCACCGTCTGCTGGTGAGCTGGGCCGACAGCCAGTTGCCCCTGTCGAAACTGCTCGCCGAGTTGCGCCACATCGGCTACGCCGCCCATCCGTACCAGCCCGACCGCGCCGCCGAACAACTGGCCAGCGAAAACCGCACCGCCCTGCGCCAACTCGGCGTCGCCGGGCTGCTGTGGTTCCAGGCGATGATGGCGACCATGGCCACCTGGCCGGAATTCAACATCGACCTCAGCCCCGAGCTGCACATCATCCTGCGCTGGGTGGCGATGTTTCTGACCACACCCATCGTCTTCTACAGTTGCGCGCCGTTCTTCCGCGGCGCCGCCCGCGACCTGCGCACCCGCCACCTGACCATGGACGTCTCGGTCTCGCTGGCCATCGGCCTGGCCTACGGTGCCGGCATCTGGACCGCGATTACCGGCAGCGGCGAGCTGTACTTCGACGCGGTGGGCATGTTTGCCCTGTTCCTGCTGGCCGGGCGCTACCTGGAACGCCGCGCCCGCGAGCGCACCGCCGCCGCCACCGCGCAACTGGTCAACCTGCTGCCGGCCTCGTGCCTGCGGCTAGACGACACCGGCAACAGCGAGCGAATCCTCCTGCGCGAACTACAGATCGGCGACCGCATCCTGGTCCAGCCGGGCGCGGTACTGCCGGCGGACGGACGGATCGTCGACGGCCAGTCGAGCGTCGATGAATCGCTGCTGACCGGCGAATACCTGCCCCATCCGCGCCAGCGCGGCGATGCCGTCACCGCTGGCACCCTCAACGTGGAAAGCGCGCTGACCGTGCAAGTTATGGCTCTCGGCCACGACACCCGGCTCTCGGCGATCGTGCGCCTGCTGGAGCGGGCCCAGTCGGAAAAACCACGACTGGCGGAAATCGCCGACCGCGCTTCGCAATGGTTCCTGCTGTTCAGCCTGATCGCCGCCGCAGGCATCGGCCTGGTGTGGTGGCAGATTGATCCGTCACGGGCCTTCTGGATTGTTCTGGCGATGCTGGTGGCCACTTGCCCTTGCGCCCTCTCCCTCGCCACCCCGACCGCCCTCACCGCCGCCACCGGCACCCTGCACAGCCTCGGCCTGCTGCTGACCCGCGGCCATGTGCTGGAAGGCCTGAACCAGATCGACACGGTGATCTTCGACAAGACCGGCACCCTCACCGAAGGCCGTCTGACCCTGCGCTCGATCCGCCCGCTGGGCGCGCTGGACGCCGATCACTGCCTGCGCCTTGCCGCCGCCCTGGAAAACCGCTCCGAGCACCCCATCGCCCGCGCCTTCGGCCACACCGTGGCGGTGGCGGACACAGTTCAGAGCAGCCCCGGCCTGGGTCTGGAAGGCCGAGTCGAAGAGCGCCTGTTGCGTATCGGCCAGCCGGCTTTCGTCTGCGAGTTGAGCGGTGCGGCAGTGCCCGCGATGCCGGACGAACCCGGACAATGGCTGTTGCTGGGTGATAGCCAGGGCCCGTTGGCCTGGTTCGTCCTCGATGATCGCCTGCGCGTCGATGCCGCCGACCTGCTGGACGCCTGCCGCGCCCGTGGCTGGAAAACCCTGCTGCTGTCCGGCGACAGCTCGCCGATGGTTGCCAGCGTCGCCGCCGAACTGCGCATCGACCAGGCCATCGGCGGCCTGCGCCCGGACGACAAGCTGCAACAGCTGAAAGCCCTGCAGGCCGAAGGCCGCAAGGTGCTGATGCTCGGTGACGGGGTCAACGACGTGCCGGTACTGGCCGCCGCCGACATCAGCATCGCCATGGGCTCGGCCACCGACCTGGCCAAGACCAGCGCCGACGCGGTGCTGCTGTCCAATCGCCTCGACACCCTGGTGCAGGCGTTCAGCCTCGCGCGGCGCACACGGCGGATCATCATCGAAAACCTGCTTTGGGCCGGCCTGTATAATGGCCTCATGCTGCCGTTCGCCGCCCTGGGCTGGATCACACCGATATGGGCGGCGGTCGGCATGTCGGTCAGCTCGCTGATCGTGGTCCTCAATGCCCTGCGCCTGACCCGGCTGCGCGGCGCGCCGGCGTCAAACCGTCCGGCCAGCGCCACCCACCCCGCCACGGCCTGACCAGGAGATCCCATGCCCGCCCTCTACGTGATGATTCCCGCCGCCCTGGTGCTCGTCGGCATCGCCCTGTACATCTTCTTCTGGGCGGTGGACAGCGGCCAGTACGAAGACCTCGACGGCCCGGCCCACAGCATCCTGTTCGACGACCAGGACCCGAAGCACCAGGCCGCAGTACAAGCGCAGCAAGAACAACAGAACCCCAACCCCGACGAGCCGAAAGAGCCCACGCCCCGTGCCTGACCTGCTACCCCTGCTGAGTTCGGCACTGATCCTCGGCCTGCTGGGCGGCGGCCATTGCCTGGGAATGTGCGGCGGCCTGATGGGCGCCCTCACCCTGGCGATCCCGCCGGAACAACGCGGCCGCCGCCTGCAACTGTTGCTGGCCTACAACCTCGGCCGCGTACTCAGCTACGCCAGCGCCGGGCTGCTGCTGGGCCTCGCCGGCTGGGCGCTGGCCGGGAGCCCCTTGGCCACGGCGATGCGCGTGGTCGCGGCGCTGCTGCTTATCTGCATGGGCCTGTACCTGGCCGGCTGGTGGAGCGGCCTGACCCGCATAGAAAGCCTCGGCCGCGGCCTGTGGCGGCATATCCAGCCAGTGGCGACGCGCCTGCTGCCGGTGTCCAGCGTGCCGCGGGCCTTGCTGCTGGGCACGCTGTGGGGCTGGTTGCCCTGCGGTCTGGTCTACAGCACCCTGCTCTGGGCCGCCAGCCAGGGCAGCGCGGTGAACAGCGCCCTGTTGATGCTGGCCTTCGGTGTCGGCACCTGGCCGGTATTGCTCGCCACGGGCCTTGCCGCCGAGCGCAGCAACGCCCTGTTGCGTCGCCGTGGCGTGCGGGTGGCCGGGGGCCTGCTGGTGATCCTGTTTGGCCTGTGGACCCTGCCCGGCCCGCACCAGCACTGGCTGATGGGTCACTGAAGCGGATTTGATACAAATCAACACTGATGTACGTGTGGCTCCCTAGACTCCGGACACTGCCGCAATTCCTGGGACTGCCACCATGCACGACGCCCTCCAATGGGACTCTGACCTGATTCGCCGTTACGATCTGGCCGGCCCGCGCTACACCTCCTATCCGACCGCAGTGCAACTGCACAGCGAAATCGGCTCCTTCGACCTCCTGCACGCCCTGCGTGACAGCCGCCGAGCGGCGCGTCCGCTGTCTCTCTACGTCCATGTGCCGTTCTGCGCCAACATTTGCTACTACTGCGCCTGCAACAAGGTCATCACCAAGGACCGCGCCCGCGCACAGCCTTACCTGCAGCGGCTGGAACAGGAAATCCAGCTGATCGCCTGCCACCTCGACCCCGGCCAGACCGTCGAGCAACTGCACCTGGGCGGTGGCACGCCAACCTTCCTCAGCCACGTCGAACTGCGCCAGTTGATGGCGCAATTGCGCAAGCACTTCAACTTGCTGGACGATGACTCGGGCGACTACGGCATCGAGATCGACCCCCGCGAGGCGGACTGGTCGACCATGGGCCTGCTGCGTGAACTGGGCTTCAACCGCGTCAGCCTCGGCGTGCAGGACCTCGACCCGGTCGTCCAACGGGCGATCAACCGCCTGCAAAGCCTGGAACAGACCCGCACCATCATCGAAGCGGCGCGCACCCTGCAATTCCGCTCGATCAACCTCGACCTGATCTACGGCCTGCCCAAGCAGACCCCGGAAGGCTTCGCCCGCACCGTCGAAGAAGTGATCAAGCTGCAGCCGGACCGGCTGTCGGTGTTCAACTATGCGCACCTGCCCGAACGCTTCATGCCGCAACGACGCATCGACAGCAGCGACCTGCCGGCACCGGCGGCGAAGCTGGAAATGCTGCACAACACCATCGAGCAACTGACCCGCGCCGGCTATCGCTACATCGGCATGGACCACTTCGCCCTGCCTGACGACGAACTGGCCATCGCCCAGGAAGAGTCGACCCTGCAGCGCAACTTCCAGGGCTACACCACCCACGGTCATTGCGACCTGATCGGCCTCGGGGTGTCGGCCATCAGTCAGATCGGCGACCTCTATTGCCAGAACAGCAGTGACCTCAACGAATACCAGAACGCCTTGGACGCCGCGCAACTGGGCACCAGCCGCGGGCTGATCTGCACCCAGGACGACCGCGTGCGCCGGGCCGTAATCCAGGATCTGATCTGCCATTTCGAACTGGATTTCGAGCGCATTGAACAGGCGTTCACCATCGACTTCCGGGGCTACTTCAACGATTTGTGGCCAGCACTGGAAGGCATGGCCAAGGACGGCCTGATCGAGCTGCGCAATGACGGCATCAGCGTGTTGCCGGCCGGTCGCCTGCTGGTGCGCTCGGTGTGCATGGTGTTCGACGCGTACCTGGACCTGAACAACCGCCAGCGTTTTTCGCGAGTAATCTGAGCCGCGGGCGCGGCTCAGGCATTGAGCAACTTGATTGCCTTGCCGACCTGGTCCGGCGTCAACGCCAACTGCCCCATGGCCCGGACCAGACCGAAGTTGGCGGTGTTCAACGAGGCAGACAACGCACTGACCCGGGCTTCCAGGGCCGCCGTCTTTTTCTGCATTTCCACCGGATCAAGGGAGCGATCCCGCGTCAAGGACTGCAACTGACGCTGAGCTTCAGCCAACTCCCGCTGCAATTTGCGGATCATCTTCAACAATTGGCGAACCGACTCCGGCAAGCCGCTTTCGTCGATATCCGCGTCATCTTGACGCTGGCCCGACACCTCCAGCCCCTTGAGAGAAAGGCTGACCTTCACCCCTTCACCCGGTGTCGTGGTGCCCTCACCTTGTTCTCCGCGCTTCGCCTGAACAGGCTCGGAATGCCCGGAAACAGAGGCCTGGCGAGTGGCCTGAAGATCGACGGTCAACATGCTGGTTCTGCCTGAGAGACGTGATGCAATTGTTATCGGCTTGAAACCCGCGAACTTGAGCGGGGAGCGCACCAAAACAGAGCACGCTGGCCTCAACGGTCCCGGCTGAGTTACCCTTGTGTTCTATGTGTGCTTTCCCACAAGGAATGATGAAATGTCTGAGCCTGTTAAACTGCGCCCTCACAACCAGGCCCATTGCAAGGATTGCAGCCTGGCGCCTCTGTGTCTGCCTCTGTCACTGAACATGGAAGACATGGATTCGCTGGATGAAATCGTCAAACGTGGGCGCCCGCTGAAGAAAGGCGAGTTTCTGTTCCGGCAGGGTGACAACTTCGGTTCGGTTTACGCGGTGCGCTCCGGCGCCCTGAAAACTTTCAGCCTGAGCGACGGCGGCGAAGAACAGATCACCGGCTTCCACCTGCCAAGCGAACTGGTGGGCTTGTCGGGCATGGACACCGAAACCTACCCGGTCTCGGCCCAGGCGCAAGAGACCACGTCGGTATGCGAAATCCCCTTCGAACGACTGGACGAGTTGTCGGTGCAATTGCCGCAACTGCGTCGGCAATTGATGCGGGTGATGAGCCGAGAAATCCGCGACGACCAGCAAATGATGTTGCTGTTGTCGAAAAAGACCGCCGACGAGCGGATCGCCACCTTCCTGGTCAACCTCTCCGCGCGGTTCCGCGCCCGAGGCTACTCGGCCAACCAGTTCCGCCTGAGCATGTCGCGCAACGAAATCGGCAATTACCTGGGCCTGGCGGTGGAAACCGTGTCCCGCGTGTTTACCCGCTTCCAGCAGAACGGCCTGATCGAAGCCGAAGGCAAGGAAGTGCGAATTCTCGACCCGATCCAGCTCTGCGCGCTGGCCGGTGGCGCACTGGAAGCCTGAAATCCTCGGCAAACGGGTATACTGGCGGGCGTTTTGCCTTTCAGGATACCCGCTCCATGCCCAGCGAAAGCTTTGACCTCAAATCCCTGATCCGCCCGGTTACGGACTTCCCCAAGCCCGGCGTGATCTTCCGTGACATCACCCCGCTGTTCCAGTCGCCGCGAGGCTTGCGCCATGTTGCCGACCAGTTCATCGAGCGCTACGTCGAGGCCGAGTTCAGCCATATCGGCGCCATGGATGCCCGCGGTTTCCTGATCGGCTCGATCATCGCCCACCAGTTGAACAAGCCGCTGATCCTGTTCCGCAAACAGGGCAAGCTGCCGGCTGACGTGATTTCCGAGGGTTACCAGACCGAGTACGGCGAAGCCTTCCTGGAAGTACATGCCGACAGCCTGTGCGAAGGCGACGCGGTGCTGATCTTCGATGACCTGATCGCCACCGGCGGTACCTTGCTGGCGGCCGCCAATCTGGTTCGGCGCATGGGCGCGGCGGTATTTGAAGCGGCGGCGATCATCGACCTGCCAGAGCTGGGCGGTTCGCAGAAACTGCAGGACGCCGGGATTTCGACCTTCTGCCTGACCGAGTTTTCGCTGAGCGAATACTGATCCCGCGATAACGCAGGCCGCTGCCCGGTAGGAGCGGATTGATCCGCGATTGGGCGCGCAGCGGCCATAAAACCTGAGCCCCGGGTGTGCCAGACACACTCGGGGCTTAGATTCTGCGACGGCTTCGCCGCCGTTCGCGGATAAATCCGCTCCTACAGGGCCCGCGTCAGACTCAGAGCGACATCGGCTTGCGCCCCGCAAACGAATGCGCCAGCGTCCCGCCATCCACCAGCTCCAACTCGCCACCCAGCGGCACACCATGGGCGATCCGCGAACCCACCAGACCCTTGTCCGCCAGCAACTGCGCGATGTAATGCGCGGTCGCCTCGCCTTCAACGGTGGGGTTGGTCGCCAGGATCACCTCGGTGAAGGTGCCCTGCTCCGCGATCCGCGCCATCAACTGCGGAATCCCGATCGCCTCCGGCCCAAGCCCGTCCAGCGGCGACAAATGCCCCTTGAGCACGAAGTAGCGACCGCGGTAACCGGTCTGCTCCACCGCATACACATCCATCGGCCCTTCCACCACGCACAACAGCGTGTCGTCGCGCCGTGGATCGGCACATTGCGGGCAAAGCTCCTGCTCGGTGAGGGTGCGGCACTGCCGGCAGTGGCCGACCCCTTCCATGGCCTGGCTCAGGGCCTGGGCCAGGCGAACGCCGCCGCTGCGGTCACGTTCGAGCAACTGCAAGGCCATGCGCTGGGCGGTTTTCTGACCCACGCCCGGCAAGGTGCGCAAGGCATCGATCAACTGGCGAATCAGGGGACTGAAGCTCATGGTAAAAGGCCTGGCAACTCATCGAATGGGGAGAAACGACGATGGGAGCGACGGCCTCGCGGCCGTGCTCCCACCGGGTGAAACAGATGCGTCTTAGAACGGCATCTTGAAGCCTGGCGGCAACTGCATGCCCGCAGTCATGCCACCCATTTTTTCCTGGCTGTTCTGCTCGACCTTGCGCACCGCGTCGTTGACGGCGGCGGCGATCAGGTCTTCCAGCACTTCCTTGTCTTCCTGCATCAGGCTGTCGTCCAGGCTGATGCGCTTGACGTCATGACGACCGGTCATGACCACGCTGACCAGACCGGCGCCGGATTGACCGGTCACTTCGGCGTTGGCCAGTTCTTCCTGCATCTTGGCCATTTTTTCCTGCATCTGCTGTGCCTGCTTCATCAGGCCGGCCATGCCACCTTTCATCATGGGAATCACCTCGGTATCAAGTTACTTGGCACGCCGCGCACCAGGCGCGGCGCTGGGTATCCGGTTATTCGCCCTGGCTGGCCAGGGCATCGACAGGTTCAATAGTATCGTGGCGCACGGTGGCACCGAACTTCTGGATCATCTGCTGGATGAACGGATCGTTCTCTATCGATTCCTCCGCCTCGCGCTGGCGATCGGCGCGCTTGCGGGACGCGGCCTGGGCCGGCGTTTCCTGCTCGGGGCGGATCAGCTCGATGGTCAGCGTCAGGTTGCGACCCAGGTGCTGGTTCAGCGCGTCATTCAGGCGGCGCTGCTGGGTCGCGTTGAACAGCGCGCTGTGGCCCGGATCCAGGTGCAGCAACCAGTGATCGCCATCCACAGCCATCAGCGTGCAGTTGGCGGCGATGTTACCGGTCATGCCGGAGATCGGCAGGCTCGGGAACATTTCCAACCATTGCAGAGCCAGGCCGGTCGCTGGCTGTGCCGCCGGTTCGGGCTCAGGCTCGGCTGCCGGCTCAACGGCATGCTCGATGGCGAGTTCGTCCAGATAGCTGTAGCTGGCCGGATCGACCTCGCCGCCATAGTAATCATCATCCAGCGGCGGCTCGTCATCGCGGTCCATACCGGCTGGGCTGTAGCTGTGGTCGTCCGGCGGCGGCTCGTCGTGCCGCTCGGCGGCTGGTGCGGGAGCAGCGACTGGTGCGGGCTCGGGAACAGGGGCCGGCTCGGGCTGTGTTTCAGGCTCGGGCTCGGGCTCGGAAACAGCTTCAGCGACCGGCACCGGGCTCGGCTCGTCCCACGGAAGATCGACTTTCTCCGCCACCGGCTCGGGCTCGAGCTGAACCTCGGCAAACGGCTCAGGCGCAGGCTCCGGCTCGACGGCTGGAGCTGGAGCTGGAGCTGGAGCTGGAGCTGGAGCTGGAGCTGGAGCTGGAGCTGCAACAGGCTCGGGGGCTGGTGCGGCGATCGCAACCGGAGCCACCGGCGCTGGGGAATCAGTTGTGGCCTGGCTGATTCCCACTGGCTTTAGCGTCGTGCCCGGAGCATCGCCGCTGTCCGCCGGCCGGAACGCCAGCATGCGCAGCAACACCATCTCGAAACCACCACGCGGGTCCGGCGCCAACGGCAAGTCGCGGCGACCGATCAGGCCCATCTGGTAGTAGAACTGCACATCTTCGGCGGGCAGCGCCTGGGCCAGGTCCAGCACCCGCTCGCGATCGCCCTGGCCGTTGTCCACCGCCTCGGGCAGCGCCTGGGCGATGGCCACGCGGTGCAACACATTGAGCATTTCCGACAACACGCCGCTCCAGTCCGGCCCCTGCTCGGCAAGGTGCCTTACCGCCTCGAGCAACGCGCGGGCATCGCCTTCCAGCAACGCCTGGAGCACACCGTAGACCTGACCGTGATCCAGCGTGCCGAGCATCGCCCGTACGTCGGCGGCCAGCACCTTGCCTTCGCCAAAGGCGATGGCCTGGTCGGTGAGGCTCATCGCGTCGCGCATCGAGCCATCGGCGGCGCGGCCCAGCAGCCAGAGCGCATCGTCCTCGAACGGCACGTTCTCGACACCCAGCACATGGCTCAGGTGCTCGACCACGCGCTCGGGGGTCATGTTTTTCAGGGAAAACTGCAGGCAACGCGACAGGATGGTCGCAGGAAGTTTCTGCGGATCCGTGGTAGCCAGGATGAACTTGACGTAGGGCGGCGGCTCTTCAAGCGTCTTGAGCAAGGCGTTGAACGAGTGGCTGGAGAGCATGTGCACTTCGTCGATCAGGTAGACCTTGAAGCGCCCGCGGCTCGGCGCGTACTGCACGTTGTCCAGCAGTTCGCGGGTGTCCTCGACCTTGGTCCGGCTCGCGGCGTCGATCTCGATCAGGTCGACGAACCGGCCCTCGTCGATCTCCCGGCACACCGAGCAGGTGCCACAGGGGGTCGAAGTAATGCCGGTTTCACAGTTGACGCATTTGGCGATGATCCGCGCGATGGTGGTCTTGCCGACACCGCGGGTACCGGTGAACAGGTAGGCGTGGTGCAGGCGCTGATTGTCCAGCGCATTGATCAGGGCCTTCAGCACATGGGTCTGGCCGACCATTTCGCGGAACGAGCGCGGACGCCATTTACGTGCAAGAACCTGATAACTCATGAAAAACCATCGCAGCCTGAACGAGCGGGAAGATCGCTAATGCTAGCGGAGCGGGGGCAAAATTGCATCCTGCCATTCCGTCTCGAGCCCGGAAATCGCGGCATCAAGGGCTGCACGTCAGCAACAACGCTGCCAGATACAGTCCCAGACCGAACACACCGTGGGTCATCAGGCTACGCAGACGGTTTTTCCCCGGTGTCGGCGTTCGCGCTGCAAAGAACCCCGCGCCCATCGCCGGCTGCATGACACAAAACGGCGCAATCACCGATACAATGCCGAACAACAGCGCAGGCAGTAGCGTCGGCGCCCGCAGCCAGCCCTCCCCCATCACCGCCACCAACAGCGCGGCGAACAGCACACCCACCGCGTAATGGATGATCCAGCCCCACATCAATTCGTTTGCCACAGGCTCAGCCCGGGCAATCGCCGCATGGTGAAAACGACCGCGAAACAGATGCCCCGCCCAGCGCCCGACCATGGCGAAATTGAGCGTGGTGATACCCAGGCGCTTGAGCAATAGCGCCCACTGGTCCATGACCAGCGTGGCGCCGATACCGACCAGCAGAGTGGAAAGAAGGATGGACATGGAAAACTCCTCGGCACGTTGACGAAACATGCCGCGCAGCATAGAAGTTGAAGTCAACTTCAAGTCAAGGACCTGCCGATGGACATTGCCGACGTCGCCAAACGCACCGGAGTACCGGCCTCGACGCTGCGTTACTACCAGAAGAAGGGCTTGCTCGAATCACTGGCCGGACCGGGACAGCGCCGGCAGTTCGCGGCGGACGTGGGAGATCGGCTGGCCTTGATCGCGCTGGGACAAGCGGCGGGATTTTCCCTGGATGAAGTGGGAGCGATGCTGGTCAATCTGCAGGTCGATCGCGAGAAGCTGGCGGCCAAGGCGGACGAAATCGATGCGCAGGTCAAGCGCTTGCAGGCGATGAGCAAGGGACTGCGGCATGCGGCGGCGTGCCCCGAGCAGGATCACCTGGCCTGCCCGACGTTCCGTCGACTCATGACGGTTTCGCTGCTCAAGCGCTGAGCCCTCACTGGAGAACCGAAGCGGCCTGACAGGGTCCAAACGGCACGTTCACTACCGGATGGACCCGATCGATGCCCATGCGCTTGGCAACCCTGTCGCTGGCGATACTGCTGGCTGGCTGCACTCACTATCGCTATATCGACCCACAGACGCCCGAAGGGCTGGCCTGCCTGCACAAGCTCGACGCCGAGGTGAATGCATGCGAAACCAGAATCAAGAACCAACAGGACAACTTCGACGGCCTGCGTGAATTCCAGGCTCGCAATGCCCAACAGTGCGAGCACTTCAACACCCTGAACACGCCCAATGCCTGCCCGCCCGTACCGAGCCGGACCACTGTGGCCAACTACTGCCGCGATGATTACCGCGAGAAATTCATCGCGTGCGGCGGCAGGATCGAAAAGGTCGAGCAATAGAGGGCTGGGCACGCGTTCTTGCGGGGCTCATTTGCGAGGGGCCGCCGCACCATTAACTGCAGGGCTTTCTTCCGCACAGCCCGAACATGTACCGGGTGTCCTGAGGCGAGAACACAAGCGGCGCTCGAATCTCCCTTTCACCCGATTCATCGGTCAGTGGCCCTGAGTCCTGCATTGTGATCCGCGACGCCGCCTTCATGATCCAGTCATCGACATTGGCATCACCCGAGCGCTCAATCATCGTGACCTGAGGCACGCCACTGTCTGCCTTGAAGCGATAGGACAACGTCACCTTCCAGGTTGCGCCCGTTGCATTGACCGCCTCGAACACTTCCCGAACAGCCAGACGACTTTGTTGCAGCCTCACGAACCCTGTCATCCAGATTTGCTGATACCGCTGCGCCTGCACCTCATCGAGCGCTTGCCCCTGCTTATGCAAACGACTCATCGCCTTCCAGGCATCGTCACCAAAGTACTCGACCGCTTCCAGATAGACCGCCAGGGCACCCGCCAAATCCTGCGGGCCGCCCTTCCCTTCCTCCATCAATCGTCCCAGCGGCAATGCGGCATTCTTGCCCGAGAGGCGATAGAACGCGCGCGCCTTGGCGTAATCCGCAGGCTCACCCTCGCCACGTTCGGCCATACCCCCCAGAAGAACGTTGCTGGACGGATTCAGTTGGGCGGCCTCGACGAACAGCGCCCGGGCCTTGCTGAAATCCTGATCAACGCCGTATCCGCCCTCTTGATACATCTTGCCCAGCATTGCCTTGCACTTGGGATTGCCGTAATTGGCATAGCTTTTGATGTAAAGCAGATTGCCCCGTTCGAACGGCTTCTTGCCGGCAAGCACCATGCATCGCACACCAACGATCGGACTGTCGAAATCACCAGGCCGGGTCAGGGACTGACAGCCCGTGATTGCGGCCAGAACCAACAATAAAGACATCGCTTTGAACATGGCTTCCCTGCACTCATTCATGAAAAAACGCCATCATACTGTTCAAGCCCCGCTACCGCTCACCCCCTCCTGCGCCGTCGAATCTGAACGCTGCGTTCATTACTGATGCCTGTAGAATCGCGCCCCCTATTCAATCGATCGAAATGGAGCAGTAATCGATGAAGTCGCTGTACAAGTTGGGCGTGGCACTCACCCTCGCCGCCGCCCTTGTGGGTTGCAAAAGTGATCGGGAAAAACTGGTCGAATCGCGGTTCGATTTTCAAAAGACCTATAACGAACAAACCGAACAGTCCGTGAAAAGCTTTGCAGCGCTTCGCGAGAACATTCCGGAGAGCAAAGTCCGCGAGACCATCAAGAAGCACCGCAACCTGGAGCAAGGGCGCCAGGACATCCTTGCGCTCTACAGCGAGGAAAACTTCACCGACACCGAATTCACCCAGATCATGGACGCCCGGGAACGCATCATGGCCGGCCAGCAACCCAGCGCGGAGCAGAAGCCAGCGATGGAAAAGCTGGTGACGCTGATGCAAAAGCGCTACGAGGACCCTGGCTATAAGGAAAAAGGGAAGGCGCTGTACGACGCCATTCTTGCTGACCTGGATAAGTAAGACCGGGAGCCCACAAGCCTGTCATGGCGACTGTGCGCGTGGGCACCTTGGGGTGTTCCGGACTCCATGTTTCCGAACGGCCAATCCGCTTGCAGTCGCTACCGAGTGGCAATGGATCAGAAGTTTATTGCGGAGCAGGACAGCTCCTAACGGCCGCCTCGAATGCCTTGGGGTAATCAACATAAGTTTCTGGATTGTAAAGCCTACCAATTACAACGAAGCGGGATTTTCCGTTCGATTGGGGGGTGGTGGTAAACCTCTATAGCCCATGCCCGCCCTGCATGCTCCGCCAATAAAAAAACTTGTGCAGCCCAAGCTTGCTGTTCTCGCCAAGCCCGGAATAGAGATACCTCAGGTTTTTATATCACTCAGGCCTCGCGGTAATAGTATTGATCACCTCCCTGACGGAAACGACATCTTGCTTATTCAAATAATACATCGTCCCGACAGTTATGACGTCCAGCTTACCTAGCTCTGCGAATGGCACAGCAACGCGCTCGCGCTCGCGAGTGATCACCCGCGCATATTTGCAGTCAAAAACCCACTCCCCAGTCTTCACATAATCATCGCCATAGATCACCACACCGTTGCCCAAGTCTTTCTTATATACGCTGGTCATCACCTTAATTCCATAATTGACTGCGAGCAGTAGCAGCGGGGAGAAAATAGCAACTGCAATCCATAAGCCTTTATCTTGGGAGAAACTCAAAGTACCCCTCCGGAGCATTAGAGAATCCCCCTCGACGGACAGCGATAGATCACAAACCTTGCTGCGGAGCGGGACAGCTCTTCACGGCCGCCTCAATTGCCTTGGCGTGATCAACATAGGTTTCTGGATTGTAGGGCCTTCCTGTTAAAACGAAGCGGGCACTTCCACTCAAACGAAGTAACTCGGAAACTTCTACAGCCCATGTAAGACCCGCATAATCCGCCAATACAAAAAATTTGTGGCTCCCAATCTTGCTGTTTTCGCCCACACCAGAATAGATATATTGAAGGCCTTTGTACCATTAGTGATAGCCGTGATCGCCTCCTTGGCAGAGTCGACATCACGGCCATTGAAATAATACATCTGCCCAAAAGTTAGCGTTTCCAGCACACTCAGCTCCGCTAATGGTGCGGGCAAGCGCTCTCGACTAATTGCGCGAGAATACTTGCAGTCGAAGACCCAGCGGCCACTTTTTACGTATTGATCGCCATAGATCACCACACCATTCCCGAGATCAGTATTGTAAACACTGAACGCGACTTTAAGCCCATAGTTACCCACGAGCAGTGCCAGAGGGAATAAGATTATTACCACACTCCAAAAGACTTTATTTTTGATGAAACTCAAAGCACCCCTTCGACGCATTAAAGAATCCCTCCATTACGGAAAGCGGCGGATCAAAAACCTTGCTGCGGAGCAGGACAGCTCTTCACGGCCACCTCAATTGCCTTGGTGTGATCAACATAGGTTTCTGGATTGTAGGGCCTTCCTGTTAAAACGAATCGGGAGCTTCCACTCAGGCGAAGTGACTCGGAAACCTCTACAGCCCATGTAACCCCCGCATAATTCGCCAGTACAAAAAACTTGTGGCTCCCGATCTTGCTGTTTTCGCCCACACCAGAATAAATATATTGAAGGTCTTTGTACCACTCCGGCACTGCAGTGATAGCCGTGATCGCTTCCTTGGCGAAAGGCACATCACGACGATTAAGAAAATACATCTCTCCCAAATTCAGCTTTTCTAGCGCACTTAGCTCCGTCAGTGGTGCCGGTAAGTGCTTCCGACTAATCGCGCGGGAGTACTTGCAATCGAAGACCCAGCGACCACTTTTTACGTATTGGTCACCATAGATCACCACACCATTCCCCAGGTCAGTATTGTAAACGCTGAACACCACGTTCAGCCCATAGTTGCCCATGAGCAGCATTAGAGGGGATGCAATTATTACTGCAATCCACAAGGTTTTATTTTGGAAGAAATTCAATATACCCCTCCGGAGCGCCCAATGGAGTATCGCCTGACACAACAGGATTGATCGCACCGAACTTTTGGTAGGCAAAATCAAGTTCACGGTGATTCTTAGTGCGCTCTTCATTCAATGCATTCCAGCTACTGCACCACTCTTGCTGAGGTATTACGTTACTGCTGACCTCACAAGCACTCCCCATCCGACGCTCGCTGAACGACCCCCAAGTATTTTTGTAGTCCGAACGACGAACGAAAGCGCCCACCTTGATCCGAACATGGTTAGCCAATAGCTGGGCCAGACTTTCATTGATCTGTGGGGAAAGCTGGAGGACGTCGTCGATTGGATTGTCCGAGAGATTACCCATGCCCGAGCGGCAGGCATAGCTGTCGAGCCGTGCCGTTTTTGAGAAGGCTTCCGGCGAGATATCGTGGTAATCCAGCACATCCAGCGACATCTGGAAGTCCCCCGGGAGTTGGTAGCCAAAGGCAATTTGCTGGGGTAAGCCATGACTGAAGATCGACAGTCGCTCGATCGGCGATTGCCGCCTCTCCTTTCCGTGGTTCAGATAGTCAATCAGTTCCTGAGTCGTGGTGATCTCAATGATATCCGCGCCATAGGCCTCTGCGGAGCCCCATGCAGCACTGAGCATGTCTTCGTTGTACGAAGGCGTGAACACCACCAGCGTCCGGGTCAACGCAGGATTGAAGCGCTTGAACTGGGCCAGTTCGCGTACGGCCTGACCAATGAACATCATCTTGTTGCCCGAGCTATTGTCGTGCTGGCTGCCGGCGACGGCGATCAGTTCGGGCGTCAGTGGTTTGCCAGACGCTTTCGAGCGCGCCTTGTTGGCCTCTGCCGAAGCGATCACCGCCTGTTGGTGGCTAGAAAAGGATTGTTGCCCCCAGGCTGGACTGGCCGAGCTGGGCAGCACCGTGGTCGAGGGCTGATTGTGCCTCGGCGCCATGACGCTGTTGGTGGACTCGTAAGAGAAGCCGAAGTCCGAGGGAATCAACCCGGCGTAACACGGACAGCCACTGAAGCTGTCCAGGCTTCCCGCGACCAGTACGCCTTCGTTGATAAATGATGGAATGCCGCCCTGAATCTGATAGGTCTTCCCGGTCACGCCGCACGTCACCGAGTCACCCTGGCGGGCCGAAGGCAAGCCCTCGATGATGAATTCGCTGTCGCCGGTTAGCACCTGACCACCACAGGTGGTCTTGTCGCCAATGCGTATGAGGTAGCCGAGCACCATGAATCTGCGTCCTTCTGCTTTGTCCAAAAACCTCCTGGGAAATAGCTTCCAAGGCCAAGGGCAGATGCTTGCAAGAGGGCAGCTTGACGGTCAGCAGGCTGATTCCGAGCGCTAAGCAGGATCTTTCCGATAGCGCTATCAGTCACCGTAAAAAAGGTCCGCAGGATAATGCCTGCGCCCCTACCCGTTCAGGGTGACATGCGACGCCAAAGCGATTCGGCACAGCCACAGGCCAGACTCCATTACGGATTCATCGCTTTTATCGGGACAAAGGAACTCAGAAAAGAGAAGACGACGGAACAGGCAATGCTACCCAACCCGCAGGTGAAGATTTATGCAGAGACAGGGTCCAGAAGATTTTCGGACCCCGGAAATGGAGGCGGCCCCACCAGCCACACCCCGGCACACGATGTTCCCGCTATGGCTGCTGCCTTCCGGCTCTGACCAGGTGGCATGCCAGCATGCTCGGGTAATCGTTGCGGGCCTTACGGGGCAAGGGTTTCAGGCTGATGGGACTCCAATAGTTCTACCGTGCAAACACGAGGCACGGGCAAGGTGACACCAGGGGTGTGGCCAGCACTGTCACACTTTGCTGTAACACTTTGGTGTCACACCCATGGCCTACATCATCAAGCGCGGGGCGCTCTACTACCTGAATCTCAAGCTGCCGAAGCACCTCTTCCCGAGGTGTAACACTTTGCGATTAAGTCTGAATATTCGGCACCGTCAAAGTGCCTTGTTCGTTGCCACATCTCTCGTTCAGCGGCTGCATGCCCACCTCTCTGAGCACCCTCTAACAGACCTTCGAACGCTTCGTGTGCTGTGCAGGGAGTGGAAGGATGCCACCCCCGCACCACTCGTTCGGCTCACTCCAAGACCAGCTCAAGCAGCTACAGCGAAGCAGGTCGGCGACGGCCCAACCCTCGCATCGCTCTCAAAGCTCTATATAGAAGAAGGGAAACGCGGCGGCACATGGCGTCAGGGCAGCACCGAGGAAGTCGAACGTGCGTTGGCCGATCTGTTCGACCTGATGGGCGATATGCCTGCCGATGCCTTCGACGTGCAACAAGCCCGACTGCTGAAAGAACGGCTGAGCCTTTGCCCGCAGTACTTCGCCCTACGGCCCGAGTTCAAAGGGAGGACGCTGAAGCAGGTCGTGGAGTCGGGTGGCACGTACAAGACCATTACCGCCGTCACGGTGAACAACCGCCTCCGCAAGCTCACCGCGTTCATGAACTGGTGCAAGGCCAACGGGTATATAGAAGAAAACCCGCTGGCGGGGCTGAGGGTGATGACGGGATCTGCCAAGGAAGCTCGATTGTCCTTCGACCAGCACGACCTGACCGCCCTGCTCGACAAGCAGCAGCTATTAAAGGAAGGCCGCAAGCATCCATGGCGATACTGGCTGCCACTCCTAGGTCGAGCCACAGGGGCAAGGCTGGAGGAAATCTGCCAGTTGCGGGTAGACGACTTCATCGAGCAACAGGGCATCCCGTGCATCCGCATTGACGACAGCAGGGAGGGCCAGAACCTGAAGAACGCCAGCAGCCGGAGAATCCTTCCCCTCCACCCAGCCCTGATCGACTTGGGCCTACTGCTACACGTCGAGTCTGTCAGAGCCACTGGAGCAGACCGCCTCTTCCCCGAACTGGAAGCCGTCAGAGGCAAGCTGGGCCACGCCCCTTCGAAGTGGTTCGGTCGCTACAAGACTCGCCTAGGCATCGCTGACCCGAGGAAGACCTTCCATAGCTTCCGCCACACGCTGATCGACGACCTACGGGATGCTGGGGTGCAGGACTCGCTCATCAAGCGGATAGCTGGTCACGAGGATGGGGCCGTCACGTTCAGCATCTACGGCAGCCGTAGCCCGCTCAAGGCAATGGCGGATGCACTCCAGTACATCAGGCTGTAGCCCCCTACTCCCCAGGCTACGGCAAAGAGTCAGATGTCCGTGCAGGCGTTGCTTACACCGAACGCATTAACCGTGAATGGGTGTTGCGTACATACGCCGGCTTCCTGACTGAAGATGAGTTTGAACAAATCTTGGACAACGGGAAGGACTTGTACTTCTACGCAGATGATCTGCGTGAGCGTCTACCACGATATGCAGAATATCGTGCAGAGCGTGAAGCCGAGTACCAAGCTGAAGTAATGGCTGAAATGCAACAGTTGTTTGACGAAGCTGATTAAACAATAGAGCGCCTGCCTCGCAGGCGCCATTCCTGCCCCGGAGGGCAATTTGAGTAAGACTGAAACAATCAGCACCAAGACCATCAGCACCCGTGAGTTTGCAGCTATTGTGGGCCATTCTCACGGCAATATCTGCCGTATTCTTGAAGGAATGCTGAAGCGTGGTGAGCTGAACCTGCGTGTATCGCAATACCGGAACAAGCCCGGTGGAAAGAAGTTTGATGAGTATCACCTGAAGCTTACCGATGCGACCTTGCTTAATGGTCGGCTTGGGGAGAAGTACCAGCGAGCGTGGGCAGAGTATGTCCAGTCCCAGCGACCTGTTGGTGAAGTTGAAGAGGCGCCGAAGCCAATCGTGTTCAACGTGGCGAACATCAGTGTCAGCCACCCGGTGAGTGCCGGCGTGACGCGGATCGTGAGTCCAGCGGCTGATGAGCTGACCATGAGCAGCCGGGAGATTGCGACGCTGACGGGGAAGCGGCACGACAACGTGATGAGTGACATTCGCAAGATGATCACCGACCTGGGCCTAAACGCTCCTGACTTTTCAGGAGCGTATAAGACGGATCGCGGCAATACCTACGAGTGCTTCGACCTGCCACGCCGTGAGGTAGACATCCTGCTCACCGGCTACAGCACAACCATGCGTGCGGCGGTGATCGATCGTTGGCGTGAGTTGGAAGCCGAGGCAGCCAAACCAGTCCACAAGGTGCCCACCTCGTTCCTGGATGCGATGAAGTTGGCTACCGAGCTGGAGGAGAAACGCTTGCAGCTCAGCCACCAGGTCGAGGTTCAGGCGGTAAAGATCCAGGAGGATGCCCCGAAGGTCGAGGTCTACCACAAGATCGCTGATTCCACCGGGCTGATCGGCTTCCAGAAGTTCTGCACTCAGTTGAACCTGAAGCAGAGCGAAGTGAAGCACTGGATGCGGGAGATTGGTTGGCTACGTGCTCACCAGTACGCAGTTAATCCACTGCCAACAGCTACTGCGGTTGACTCTGGTTACTGCAAGATCCGCAACTTCACAACTGATGGTGGGAAGTTGGTACAGCGAATCTGGTTCACCGGTAAAGCTGTAACTTACGCAAGTGAGAAGGCCCCTAGCTACGTTCGAAAGTTAGAGAAAAAGGCGGACAAGTGATGACAGAGCAAGACAAGCGTAACGCAGAAGACCTGTACGCCCTCTATCACGAGCGGTACTTACCGCCTTGGGCTGATGCCCGCCTGAACGGTGTTCCGGAGCAGTATGCTCAGTTGGAAACCCGTGATGGTCGCAAGATGGGTAATGGGATTGTGACTGTTGCCAGCAACTGGCCTGCCACTCCAACCGAACTCAATCGTTTACAAAACGACAAAGGCGTGATAATGAAAAACCCTTGACAGATCTTCAATCGTCTATATTCTTGCCATCCAGCTAAGACGCTGGCCTGCAAAACCTTAACCTCTCTACATCGCACTCGCGTGTTCAAGCCAAAAGGCCACTGACCACAGCGGGCTTTGTGCTGCCTGCAATATGGCAATGCGTTAGCTAGCACCAAATAACCGGAGCACAGGAGGGTTTACATATGAACTGATGAAAGCTACCTAGAGGAATATAATGAACAAGATCATCACCCTACCTGCCCCTAGCGAATGCGTAGTTGAGCAATTACGCATTCAGGTCGCAAGTGCAAGAACTACAGTTCACCAGAACTACGTCTACGACAAATCTACGGGAGAATGTTACGGCATCTATGTCAGAAACCCGTTCACACCGGAAGAGGAGGAAGACCAGCCTGAAACCTCACATTCCACCAAGGCTTTTTGGGATATCAAGGAAGATGGCACGCCTTTACCCCCGGAGAGGACGGAGAGGCGAGCGAACCAAGTCGCCCCCGTTACAGAGCTGTTTCCGGAGAGAATGACTCAGCCGACGAAGAAAGCCATCGCGGGGAGAAAGCCACAGGCCCTAAACAACCCCTTTGCCACTGCACTGTGGATGCTCAAAGTCGAAGGAAAGCCATTATCTTGGTTCGACGATTTCGCTTTCGGAGGAATCTATATAGGCCCAGGTGTCGTTGGTGGCAAACACAGTGTAGCTCTTGCGGATGTCAAGAAGTTACTGATGCTTCAGGAGATTTCAGTAACAAATGCAGCACAGGTTCTACTCAACCACGACAGGGAACCTATGTCCACTCGGCAACTACAGAGGGTCATTGAGGCAGCGAGAGTTACGTTGCGCGGAATTGCACTTCACCTTGAACGGAACCCTCATATCCTACAGTCTGTAGATGTCATGATTGACTTCGAGCAATTCTGGGCAGGCACTGCTCCAGAACCTAAGCTGGTCAAAGAGCACCCTAAGAAACAGCAGGCTCTGGCGATGCTAGAGGCCGGAGGACACTTCAGGACGATCGCAAACGCTCTAGGGGTCGCTAGGAACACGGTGAAGAAATGGGGCGAGGTACAGGCAGGAAATTCGCCTTGTGGGGTGGGTCAGTAATATGCAATTAACGACAGATAATAGAGAGTGAAGCTCGCCATGCCTAGCATGGTGAGTGAGCGAATCGCCAAAGCGGAGCTTTGAGATTAACCACCTCTATAGTCAGTCTATTGCTGTGGCGTCTACGCCACGATTAATCAATAGTGCCTGAAGCACGGATAACAACTCTATAATGCAGGGGAAGAAAGGGGTGACCCCCTCCCCCGCTCTTGATCTTGCTTCTAACTCTATAGGCATCACTTGCAGAATACCCTAGTAACGGTAGGTTACATGTAAACTACAGTTAAGCTTTAGCGGTTCGGGGGCTTTCGCCTCTGCCCCGCCTCTATCACGACCATGCCGCAAGGCATCAAAGTCAGCCTAACTGTGCAGAGCGGTGTGGTGCATCACTACCCCCCACTCTTATTAAGAGAGCGTAGAAGACTATCAACTCGTGACGAAGTGTCACATAGTTTCTTGAGTACTGTAGCTACCGCCTCACATGGCGAACCCTGTTTGATGCTGACCTTTGAACTAAAGAGCTGCTGGTTGATGCACGCAGGTCATGCTCCTACATCCTGTCGAGAATGCCCACTAGGATCACATCAACCAGTTCACACTCAAGCCTGCTGTTCGTGACTCATCACCTGAAGAACGGATGGGTTGACGGTGCATACAAGTGGACCGCCCGGTTCGATGCTTACATCTACCAATTCTATCCAGCTGCCATCGACGAGGTGTGCGAGCTCCTTGGATAGCCTGCGTAGGGTGATGTCGCACTCATGGGCGATGGCTGCCTGTGTAACCCGTACTGTTCCGCCTTCACCGACCTTCGACCACAGTGCAAGCATGACTGCACCACAAGAGCGGTCGGACAGCACCAGCCTTAGCATGTGCGTCATGGCCTCGGGCTTGAAGTACACACAATCCTGCAACGCAGGAGAATTTGAAGCTAGCTCAGTCATCGACGTGATCCTTAACGCACCCTGTGAAGGCAACCCTTCGGTGGATGTCACGATTAGTGTGTGTCCGATTAGAGCACATCACCCGACCATGGGGAATGCCAGCACCACCACCATCACCAGCGCTTCAGCACCAGTTCGGCACCCGAGTCAGGGAGCTGCGTACGGCTATGGGCATGAGCCAGGAAGCGTTTGCTGATCGTTGCGGCTTCGCCAGGACGTACATGTCTCGCATTGAGACGGGCGGTGCCAACCCATCTATCAACGCCATCAAGGTGCTGGCCGACGCCTTGGGCGTCAGCATCGCGGACCTCTTCAAAGGCATGTGAGCAGCACATCCGACTTAAGAACCATACTTGAAGCTAATTGATAGCTATTTGACGGGCCGCCCTGAACGCCTCGGTCGAGTGGGTTACTCGCAGCACACTCCACGGGATTGCTGGGATTGAAGGCGAAGAGACTAAGCCAAGTCCCCGCCTGTACTATCACCCATCTGTTTTAGCATCACGCACGCCATGCGGGCACAGAATTCAGTGGCCAAATCCACCTGAGTCAGCGCTTTTAAGCACTCGATATCTGGTGCCTGCCCCATGAACTCAATCAAGGTATCTTTAGCGGTGTTCGAATAGGATTCCCAGAGAAAGTTGAACCAGTCCAATTCAGTTCTCGGAGCCGAGCGGGCTGCATTCCTGTCAATGACACCAAAGAAGGTTGCAGGATGCTGAGCGTAGGCATGTAACTCTTCATCGGACAGCGGAATCTTGGTAATAAAACGCTGTTCATTGCCGCACACAACACACCAAGCTTCTCTCTGCTCGGCCATGACAACGCCACTCTCCAGCCTTACCTCCACCAATGCTCCATCTGGGCCTGGAACCTTTAGCAGCTGACCAACCTGAAGCCTAGCTCCAGGGGGACCATCAATGAATGCATCGGGCTGTCCATCGAACGTCACGGGAATGCGTCTGTGCTTCTGCATCGACTCTATCAAGGCGAAGACCGGGGCGTGTCGCCGCTGAATCTCAACCTGCTGAAGAAGGGTTTTAGCCCCAGGGTACAGATCCGCAATATGAAATCCCCACAGCAGCAGACCAGAAGGTAGGTCAACAGCATCAAGATGATGCTCGTGCGGGTCATACGTTACGATGATGTAAGCCTCTGGGAGCGCCTTCGCTAAGGGGTCCAGCTCAAACCTTTTGAGCATAGCTTCAGCCTCTACCAGAACCACAGGAGCGGGCCGCTTCCTCCCCTCCTCTAAGCGCCCGTCATTCGTGTCAATGAAGACTATGCGGGGATGATCCGAATGCTTACTTAAGGCTCGACTCATCTGCCTATTTATATTCATCCGCTTGCCTTCTCGGCGCTTCGCTTCAACAGCGTATATCGCCCCTGATGATGTATGAGTCGCAATGAACTCAACATGGGTACTACGCCTGTCAGTTTCATCTTGGTGATCCAAGCTAAAGCCCGCTCGAAGAAGAGCAGCGGCCACTCGCACCTCATAGAGCGCACCTGGGAAGTTGTCAGAGCACCTGATACGGTCGATCAATAATCGCTGAACCTCCACAGCGTGCTCTAAGCTATAGAGATCGTAAGCCAATCGCATATATGACTCGATGGCCCCTGTCATCGGCTGAGCACTGCACGGCCCTACGGCTTCAACGTGTGCTCTGGATTGTTCATAGCTACGGGTCGCCCAGTGGAGGATTTTATGGCGCTGCTCCACTGGCTTATCAATCTCGGCATGCCACCAATCACGACCTAGAACCACCTTGGGATAGTCATATAGGAAGTCATGGAATGTCCGCCACTTGGCTGAATAATGAATCTTCCTACCAACGGCGACGAGCCTGTGATCATTGAATGTTGAAGAGATGATCGGCTTGCCAAGCCCCTGCTGTTCGCGTCGCTGAAACTCTTGTGCCTGATGACGCGAGATCGCTGCTTCTAACGCGTCCCGCATATGTGATTCCTCTACCTGATGCTCTTGGCCTAGGCCATCAGCAGTGCCATGGCAGCGCTTGAACTTTAACCCGCTTCCGCAAGGGCATGGGGCGTTACGACCTGGCTTGGTAAGCATTCGGGCAGTCCTGAAAATCTGATCCGCAAGGAGCAGGGATCTGCCTGCGCCCATTATCGGAGAATATTAGACATGTGACGCATAAGCTGGAGGGACTGATGATGTATAGGATCCGAGTATTCTTTTACCTCTACCAGAAAAACTACACAGCATCATCGATCTGCGCCGCGAGACAAGTAGCGTCGGCTCAAGCGAGTCAGCACCGCCAGCAAGGCTGAGGATGAAGGCTCCCCCGCCTATCAGAAAAGTAGACGAGCCTGATAGCACGCCACCCCATTTCACATCACTCACTACGCTATCCGGGACAGTCATACGAATAGGCTCTCACACACCTTTGACTCCAGGGAGCAAATCAAAGCAGAGCCAAGAACCTTCCGATGCTTGACGCCAACCTTCCTTCACCCACCACAAAGCTCGAGCCAACAAACTTAACATATCGTAGACGGTCATCAGCAATATGTTAAAATTGGCGCACCCCAGATGATAAGCCGAGGAAGCGATGCAGGTAGTGGCCTACGCAAGGATGAGTACAGACGATCAGTGCCTGTCGGTAGGTGGTCAGTTTGCGGCTATCAAGATCGCAGCGGAGACGCACGGATGGGAGGTCGTTGCTCACTTCACTGACGAAGGCGTATCGGGTGCCGTCGATCCACAGGACCGTCCTCAATGCCGGCTTGCCCTTGCCATGGCGAAAGGTTTGGACTGCCCGGTTGTCGTGCATCGTATCGACCGCTTGACACGCGACCATGCCCACTTCGTCACCTTGCAGAAGAAATACACGTTCATAGAAGCCGAAGATGTACATAGCAGCGGCCTGCTGAGAAACATCAAGTCGTTACTCGCTGAAGAAGAGCTGCTGAAAATCCGTGCCCGCACAAAGGCTGGCTTGGCCGAGCTGAAGAACCTCGCCACCAATGGCGATGCCGAAGCCCAGCAGAAGATCGCCCGCCGTGATGCAGGTCGTGCGAAGGCGTGGGCAATAGGCAATGGAGCGGCAGTGAAGGCAAAGAAGGTCAATGCAGACACCAGGGCTGACGCTGTCGCTCACCATATCAAGGCGTGCTTGTACGATGGGTGCACTTCGTTTGCAGCCATCGCTCAGTGCCTCAACTCCAAGGGCGTGACCACAGCTCGGAGCAGTGCATTTCAACCTATGACTGTATCCCGCCTGATGGCTCGGCTTCAGTTGTCCTTCGCCGCCGGCAACTGACAAGCTCTGGAGCCTCGTACAACACGATTGCAGCGACTTTACGGACTAGGCTGCCCCTACCCAACGATATTCTAAAATCGTGCTATAGGGCTCCCTGCGGGGCTTCCAATGGCACTTAACACCGCCCCACTGATGGCTGGGTTTTGGAGATTTCGTAGCCTCTTGAAACGTATATAGCCGGCCTGTAAGCTCAAGGGAGAAGCGCGGTGCGTAAGACAGAAAGACTGCAAGGCCTAAAGACCGAGAGCCAGAAATTCAGAATGACCGTAAGCTAGAAAGAATACCGTAGTTTAAAGCCGCCTTCGGGCGGCTTTTTGCTTTCCTCAGATATTCTGTTTTCCCGCTGGTCCTGTAGCTCGTGTATCGACGTGAGAACTAGATGCCGCCTCAGAGGCTTTCGCAGATCAGGATGTATTCTAACCTTCCACCACAGAGCTTACAGTTAACGCTGGATGCGCTTCATCTACGCAATACTTATTCCAATACACATGCTCGAATGCTGACAGCATATTCGCCTCATGAGCCTCCTTGGTTTCTGAAGAGTTCTCAAGCTTGACCATGGATGTTTGGAAAACCTTGAGTTGCCTATTCGAAAAGCTCTTAGACACAAACCTCACAGGGCCAGAGTAGGCACCAAAGCTATTGCGACCATCTACGAAACCACAGATAGATATTTCTTGGCCACGCTCTGTCTGCCTTTTAACCACATAAGATGAGCGGATCACCATCGAGCCAGGATCTTTCATCTGCGCCCTAAGCGCCTTTTCAACATCATCTGTGGCCCACCCAACCGGTCCGATTATCTTATTCCTTATATAAGAGCCAGCGACCAGCACTACCGGAACCAGGCATATCACACCAATCCATTTCAGAACCTTCATATTTCCCTCGATTTCAATACCCGCTTTCGACTTGAGCAGGCATCTATCAGCCAGCCCATCAACACAGTCTCCGCCCTTCCCCATGCCCAAGTAGCAATCCGCAGACCTTGCGACGCCCCCCTTTCTACGCTTGATCAACGATTAGCCGCGCTACCCGGAGATGGCGGTAGACCACCAATTCGTTGCGACAGCAATGGTGCCACGGAACCGAAAAAATTCACAATATACTGTGAAGACCCGCACACCTCCCGCAACCGACAGTTCACCCCTCTTATAGGGGGAGTCTGGCTTGGACGTAGGTTTGGCATTCGGGAAGGTTCTACGCGAGCGACGGAAGCGTACGGGGCTCAGCCAGGAACAATTGGCGGCAGAGGCCGACATTCAGCGGAATTACGTCAGCCTGATCGAGCGGGGGGTGAACCAGCCTACTCTCGGAGTCATCTTCAAATTGGCGACAGCTCTGGGTTGCCCTGCGTCATTACTCATAGCCGAAGTCGAAGCGATGACTACAATGAACCAGACTTGAGTTACGTCGAATCAATCCGGCTGTATCCGGGTGATGCTGGGCTCGACAATCAATCAACCTACAAGACGCGCTAGCGATGAGAATCCGAGGAGAAGTGTTCTGGCAGTGGGCTGATCCAAAGCTGCACAGCCGAACACACGAAGAGAGGCTGGACGACGGCACGCTAATTGACATTCAAGTCAGACTCTCCAGAGTCGGAGCGACACAACTGTTCGTCGGCATATACGATGCCGATGGCACCTTGATCCATGAAGAGGGGTACGACTCTCGCCCAGGTGAATCCATGACTAAGGCGATGGCGTGGGGTGTGCAGCGCGCTAGGCACCTAGCTACCAAAGGGAAAGAGTACTCCAGCAGAACACGCCAGTCACAACCATGAACTCTTCGAAAGCAACCAAGACCTAGCCCCGTGTTTCCCCACATCACTGGTACGCACACATGGACGACAAGGCCGCAGTAGCCGCAGACACACTGGAATTGCTACTGATGAACCAGATAGCTCTCAGAGCAGCCTTGGAAGAAGTGTCATTGTGGGCAGGCCAACGAGGATCGACACAGGTTCACGATAGCGTCCTGACAGCCCTTCAGACCCTCGATCAACACGCCGAGGCCATAACCTCGGGCATCGAGCGTCTACGCTCCTGAGCACGCTTACAAGCCGCCTACGGGCGGCTTTTTCGTGCCTGCTGATATTTTGAAATCGCAGGAAGTGCTACTTGGCACCTACCAGCTACGGGGTTAAAGACTGAGGCATATAAACGAGTAACCCAGATTACTGATCGACCACTCTAGCCCCCTAGCCCCCTAGCCACCGACGCCCACCGACGCTCCTGCAAGAGCCAAGAGCGTTTGAACATGAGGCTTAGCAAGCTCGCCTAAAATGTTGCCTGCTGCCCCTTCAGCCACTACCTTAATGGCTCGGGCAGTCATCTTGATTATTTCCCACTTAGGTTTTGGGGATGCAGCTTGGGCTCTTAGGGTAGCCAGTTCAGCATTTAACTCCTCGATGACATCTTCGCTAACCACTGCCCGTTCTAACACCTCCCCGAGAGCATCAATCAAGCCACGTAGTGATTCAACATCATTTACTACCGAAGTCTTATTTTGGTTTTGGGTCGACCCGTTGGAACCAATCTGGATCTGAGACCCACTGACATCACCAAAGTGATAGTGCTGCGCCTGCACAACCTTCTTCTCTTCCATTGTAAACGTCATCCCCTCACCGATAATTCCTTGACCTTCAAGATCAAGCGCCCAATCAAGAATGCGGCTCCTAACAGTCTCAATCACACCTTCAACTTGCACAGGAGATATGACCAAAGCGGGCTGCAACGCAGTTCCAGCGGCTTGCTTGACCATCCTTATGAGGATTGCCTCCATCCCTTCTTCAAACGAACAAATTATTTCGTTGGAGCTGTCAGCGCCACTTATAAGCTGTTGGAGTTCGGGAATAGATTGGCCTGCATGATAGTACGCCAGCTTTTCAGTCATATCGACCGGAAGAAAGAAGGGCACCCACCCATTGTAGCTTTTAACCTTCAACTGACCATGTAGACGCCGATAGTCCGGGACTTCTCGCATCCTATATCCAGTTAATTCACAGTTAATCCAATCGATAGCCTCAGGCACTGCCAATCGTCGCGCAATTACCAGAGATCGACGCAGCAAATCACCAGTAGAAACTCCGGGTGTGCTCGCCATATTGACAAGTTCATGAACTAACGAGGTCATAGTCAATCCTTTACATACAGAGCCGATCCACACCCAAGGCTCAGAACAAGATGAGCGGAACGACGCACCGGCAGCGCTTGTCACTGATTGTACAACCAGTGAGTACGATTCTGCTCATCTATGCGGGCTGGATACCCAAAGATGTTGGCGTGGATGCTGAGGGCGATTAGAATTCCAGCACGGCGTACCACTATGGTGTGCCTAAACGCTGGTCCACTTCTGGATTTTCTTGCGAAGAATCCTTGAAAATTCAAGGACTTATAGAATGGAGGCGGCCCCACCAGCCACACCCCGGCACACAATGTTCCCGCTGTGGCTGCTCCCTTCCGGGCCTGACCAGGTTAACGGGTAATCGTTGCGGGGGGACCGATGGGGCCACCACTACGCGACTCGCCAAGTGGCGAGCCGCGCCATTGTACCGGTCTGAGAGGGAGTTACAACCTCCAGCGCGAGAAAAAACCATCATTTCTCAATGACTTGTCCCGCTGACCGGTCAGACGCTGATGCCCTGCTCCGCCAAAAAGGCCACGAATGCGTCCTCGTCCATCACCTTCACCCCCAATTCACTGGCCTTGGCCAGCTTGGAGCCGGCACCGGGTCCGGCAACGACGCAGTGGGTCTTGCCTGACACGGAACCGGCCACTTTCGCACCGAGGCTTTCCAGTTTGTCCTTGGCGATATCACGGCTCATGCGTTCCAGCGTACCGGTCAGCACCCAGGTCTGGCCGGCCAGGGGCAAGCCTTCGGCGACCTTCTTCTCGCAGGCCCAGTGCATGCCGAACTCCAACAACTGGGCTTCGATGGCACGGGCCAGTTCGCGGTTGGCTTCGATCAGGAAGAATTCCCGCACGGCTTCGGCTTGCTTGGCCGCCAGGGCCTGGCGCAGGTCGATGCCGTCGGCTTCGATGATCTTGTCCAGGCTGCCCAGCTTGGCCACCAGTTTTTCCGCACCCGTCGGGCCGACCGATGCAATATCCAGCTTGGCGATCATTCCGGCAAGGGTGGTGCTGGCGGCGAACTCGGCGCTCAGTTCGCCTTCGTCCTGAAGCTGCATGCCGCAATCGAGCAGTTGCTGGATGACGTTGCGGTTGTGCTCGTCTTCGAAGAAGTTGTGAATCTCGTAGGCCACTTCCAGACCCACGTCCGGCAGGTAGGTGAGTACCTGCGGCAACGCCTTCATCACGCGCTGCAACGAGCCCAGCGAGCGGGCCAGCACCTTGGCGGTTTCCTCGCCCACATCAGGGATGCCCAGCGCGTAGATGAAGCGCGCCAGGCCCGGACGCTTGCTGTCTTCAATGGCGGCCAGGAGTTTGTTGCTGGAGACTTCGGCGAAGCCTTCCAGCTCGACCACCTGCTCATAGGTCAGGCGATACAGATCCGCCGGCGAGGCGATCAGGCCCTCGTCCACCAGTTGCTCGACGCTCTTCTCGCCCAGGCCTTCGATGTCCATGGCGCGGCGCGAGACGTAGTGAATGATCGCCTGCTTGAGTTGCGCGGCGCAGGCCAGGCGGCCAACGCAACGGTACACCGCGCCTTCGCTGACGGTTTCCTTGCCTTTGCTGCGTTTGACCAGTTGCGTGCGCTCGACCTGCGAGCCGCACACCGGGCACTCGGTGGGAATCTGCACCGGACGGACGCTGGCCGGATCACGCCGCTCGATGACCACTTGCATGACCTGCGGAATGACGTCGCCAGCACGGCGGATGATCACCGTGTCGCCGATCATCACGCCCAGGCGCTCCACCTCATCCATGTTGTGCAGGGTGGCGTTGGCCACGGTGACGCCCGCCACCTTGACCGGCTTAAGGCGCGCCACCGGCGTGACGGCGCCGGTCCGGCCGACCTGGAATTCCACATCGAGGACTTCGGTGAGCTCTTCCATGGCCGGGAATTTGTGGGCGATGGCCCAGCGCGGCTCGCGGGCGCGGAAGCCCAGCTCGCGCTGGGAGGCCAGGCTGTTGACCTTGAATACCACGCCGTCGATTTCGTAGGGCAGATCGTTACGTCGCGCGCCAATGTCGTGGTAGTAGGCCAGGCACTCCTCGATCCCTGCGGCGTGTCGCAACTCGCGGCTGATGGGCATGCCCCAGGTCTTGAGTTTTTCGAGGATGCCGATATGGGTGTCGGCGATCGCCTCGGACACCTGGCCCAGGCCATAGCAGCAGAATTCCAGCGGGCGGCTGGCGGTGATCTTCGAATCCAGTTGGCGCAGGCTGCCGGCAGCGGCGTTGCGCGGGTTGGCGAAGGTCTTGCCGCCGATCTCGGCCTGGGCGGCGTTGAGCTTGTCGAAGCCGGCCTTGCTCATGAACACTTCGCCACGCACTTCCAGCACTTCGGGCCAGCCGGTGCCGTGCAGCTTGAGCGGGATATTACGGATGGTGCGCACGTTGACGCTGATGTCCTCGCCGGTGGTACCGTCGCCGCGGGTGGCACCTTGCACCAGTTGACCGTTGCGGTACAGCAGGCTCACGGCCAGGCCATCGAGCTTGGGTTCGCAGCTGTAGTCGACGGGCGCACCGCCACCGAACAGATCGCCCGCCGGCAGGTCCAGGCCTTCCACCACGCGGCGGTCGAATTCACGCAGGTCGGTCTCCTCGAAGGCGTTGCCCAGGCTGAGCATCGGCACTTCATGACGCACCTGGCTGAAGGCGGACAGCGCCGCGCCGCCTACACGCTGGGTCGGCGAATCCTCGCTGACCAGTTCCGGGTGCTCGGCTTCCAGCGCCTGCAGTTCGCGGAACAGGCGGTCGTACTCGGCATCCGGCACGCTGGGCTCATCGAGCACGTAGTAGCGGTAGTTGTGCTGGTCGAGTTCGGCACGCAGTTCGAGGATTCGGGTTTCGGCATTCATGGCAGGATTCTCGTGCAAAGCAAAAGAGCAGCCGGGCTGATACCTGTCAGTGCTGCGGCACCTTGGGGCTGCTGTGCAGCCCTTCGCGAGCAAGCTCGCTCCTACAGGATCTGCGCACATTACCTGTGGGAGCGAGCTTGCTCGCGAAGGGCCGCAAAGCGGCCCCAATGAGTCCAACTGACTGGCATGGGCCAGGACTGCTCTTGCGTTTTTCTCTACGAAGCGAAGCTTCAGCGTTTCTGGGTCAGGGCGCGGCGCTCGAACTCGACGATGCGCTGACGGTAGTGCTCGATGGTCTGGGCGGTCATGACGCTGCGCTGATCATCTTTCAATTCGCCGTTCAGTTCGTGGGCCAGTTTGCGCGCGGCGGCGACCATCACGTCGAACGCCTGCTTCGGATGCCGTGGACCCGGCAGGCCTAGGAAGAAGCTGACGGCGCGGGTGCTAAAGTGGTCGATGTCGTCCAGGTCGAATACGCCCGGCTTGACCGCGTTGGCCATGGAGAACAGGACTTCGCCATTGCCCGCCATGCTTTCGTGGCGGTGGAAAATGTCCATTTCGCCGAAGCGCAGGCCGCTTTCGAGGATGTTCTGCAGCAGGGCCGGGCCCTTGAAGCCGCCATCGTCACGGGAGATCACGCTGATCACCAGCACTTCCTCGACTTGCGGCAGTTCCTTGCCTTCGCTGGCGGAACCGTAGCCGGTGGTCTTGGTGTTTTCCGCTGGGAAGTCGTCGTCGATATCACCGAACAGATCAGGCTCGCGCGAATCGGCGCTCAGGTTCAGGTCGCCCTGCTGTGGCTCGGTGCCACGTTTGCCGCGTTTGTTGGCCTTGCCGGCCTTTGGCTCGCGTGCAGGCGCGCTCATCGACGGCAGATCATCCTCGTCGAGTTGCGGCTCCTTGTGCGTGTCGAGTACGCGGGGTGGCCCCAATACTTCGGCGCTGGTTTCTTCATCCGGGATATTGGACAAACTGCGGTCCAGACGGAACTTCAACTTGCCCTTGCCGCCGCGCATGCGGCGCCAGCCGTCAAAGAGAATACCGGCAATGACTATGATGCCGATGACGATCAGCCATTCGCGCAGACCGATTTCCATGTAATCCCGTGCCTCTGTGAAAAATGCTGAAAAATAAAAGGGTTAAAACCCTTTAAAACGTGGCGCCAACTCTATGTTCTGACTGACGTTTTACCCACGTACGAAAAATTGACATTAAGCTAGCACGACCAAAGATAACTTTACACCGTCTGTCGCAACGGACAGGTTCATTTAGCCCGGGTTCGTGCTTCATATCTCGTATCAGGCGTCGACCATGGCCATCGCCTCCTCCACATCCACCGCCACCAGCCGCGAGCAGCCTGGCTCGTGCATGGTTACCCCCATCAGTTGATCGGCCATTTCCATGGCGATCTTGTTATGGGTGATATAGATGAACTGCACGGTCTGACTCATCTCTTTTACCAGCCGCGCATAACGGCCGACGTTGGCATCGTCGAGCGGTGCATCGACTTCATCGAGCATGCAGAACGGTGCCGGGTTCAATTTGAAGATGGCAAATACCAACGCCAGGGCGGTCAGCGCTTTTTCACCGCCGGAGAGCAAATGAATAGTGCTGTTCTTCTTTCCTGGCGGGCGCGCCATGATCGTTACCCCTGTATCGAGTAAATCTTCGCCCGTCAGTTCCAGATACGCACTGCCGCCACCGAAAACTTTTGGAAAAAGTGCCTGCAAACCGGCATTTATCTGATCGAAGGTATCTTTGAAACGATTACGCGTTTCCTTGTCGATCTTGCGAATGACGTTTTCCAGCGTGTCCAGGGCTTCGACCAGATCGGCGTCCTGGGCATCGAGGTAGCGCTTGCGCTCGGACTGTTGCTGGTACTCCTCGATGGCCGCGAGGTTGATTGCGCCCAAACGCTGGATGCGCCCGTCGAGGCGCTCCAGCTCGGCTTCGGCCTCCTGTTCGTTGGCCTCCTCGGTCAGGGTCGCCAGCACGCCGTCCAGGTCGTAGCCGTCGGCATGCAGTTGCTCGTGCAGGGTTTTGCGCCGCACGCTCAGGCCTTGCCATTCCATGCGATGCTGCTCGAGCTGGCCGCGCAGCAACTGGGATTGTTGCTCGGCCTGGCTGCGGCGCTTCTCGGCGTCACGCAACTCGCGGTCGGCATCCTCCATGTGCAGACGCGCCAGACGCATTTCTTCGTCGACGCTCATGCGCTTTTCCAGCAGTTCCTCGAGCTTGAGTCGCAGCTCTTCCAGAGGTGCCTCGCCCTCTTCCAGGTTCAGGCTCAACTGTTCGCGTTTTTCGCTCAGGCGCTCGGATTGCAGCTCCAGGCGTTCCAGGGCCTGGCGGGTGGAATCGTGCTGGGCCCGCAGCGAGCCGAGGCGCACCGCGAGCTGGTGGGCGTGATCCTTGTGCTGGCGCGCTTCCTGACGCACCCGGTCGAGGTGTTCACGCAGGCCATCGCGCTGGGCCAGAAGCATTTCCCGCTGCTCGGTGTCCTGCGCCATCAGTTCCAGCGCTTCCTGCAGCACCAAACGGGACTCGCCCAGTTGTTCCTGCTCGATCCCGCGCTGCTCCGCAGATTCCGCCAGTTCGTCTTCAAGACGCCGACGACGCAGGCCCAGTTGCTCGGCGCGGGCCTTGCCAGCGGACAGGCGCGCCTTCAGTTCACCTTGTTGGCGAGCTTCGTCCTGGGCACGACGGCGCAGTTGTTCACGGCCGTCTTCAAGCTGGCGCTGCTGGTCGCGCTGGTCGTTCAGTTCTTCGTCCAGTTGCCCCAGCCGGGCTTGCTGTTCTTCCTGTTCCAGGCCAAGACGCTCCAGCTCCTGCCCGCGGGCGAGCACGCCGCCCTGGGCATCGCTGGCACGGCTGACCCGCAGGAAGTTGCGACCGACCCAATAACCGTCGCGACTGACCAGACTCTCGCCCTCGGCCAGTTGTCCGCGCAACGCCAGCGCCCGATCAAGACTCTCCACCGGTTTGACCCGGCCCAGCCACGGCGACAGGTCCACCGCACTTTCGACCTTGTCCAGCAGGCTGCCCGGCACGTGCGCGGCGCCAAGGCCGGCATCCAGCAGGCGCAGTTCGCCCTGGTCGAAACCGTCGAAGCCGAGATCGCTGAACGAGTCCACCAGCACCGCTTGCAGATCGGCGCCCAGCACGGTTTCCACTGCCAGTTCCCAGCCCGGCTCGACCCGCAGGCCTTCGGCCAATCGCGGGCGCTGCTCCAGGCCATGTTCACGCAGCCACTGGGCGGCGCCGCTGCCGGGTTCCAGCGCAGCCTGTTGCAAGGCTTCCAGCGATGCCAGACGACCACCGAGACGCTGCAACTCGCCCTGCGCTTGCTGCTGGGCCTGGGTGGCCTGTTGCAGACGTTCGCGCAGGTGATCGAGCCGCTCGGCAGACTGCTGTTCTTCCAGTTGCAGGTCTTCCAGCAGCAGTTCGCTGCTGGCAACTTGTTCGGCCAGCTCGAGGATCGCCGCGTCTTCCGGGTCGGCGCTGAGCTGATCGCGTTCTTCGCCCAGCTTGCGCTGGCGCTCGGCCAGACGCTCGAGGCTGTGTTCCAGTTGCTGGATGCGCGACTGCTGCACCTCGGCCTGGCGGCGCGGCTCGGCGGAACGGGCGTTGAAGCTGTCCCACTGTTCCTGCCAGCCGTGCATGGTGGTTTCGGCTTCTTCAAGTGTCGCGGAGGCTTCTTCGGCCGCGGCCAGGGTCATTTCCTGTTCCGGGTCGAGCATCTCCAGTTCTTCGCCAAGGGTCGCCAGCAAGGTGCGGTCGTGCCCCAGGTGCGATTCGGTTTCCTGGCGCGAGCGCTCGGCTTCCTTGAGGTCGTCCTGCAATTGGCGCAGGCGCTGCTGGCCGTGCTGGATGCTTTGTTCGACCCGGGCAATGTCGCCGCCAACCGAGTAGAAGCGGCCCTGAACCAGATTGAAACGCTCGGACAGTTCGTGATGGCCATCGCGCAAGCGCTCGATGCTCGCATCGGCATTGCGCTGCTCGGCCACAAGCGCCTCGAAGGACACTTCCTGGTCACCGATAACGCTTTCGCGCTGGCTGACCTGGGTGTCCAGCGCGCGCCAGCGCAGGGCCGACAGTTGCGCCTTGAGCTGGCGCTCTTCGGCCTTGTATTCCTTGTATTTCTCCGCCGCCTGGGCCTGCCGGTGCAGGCGTTGGAGCTGGCGTTCCAGCTCTTCGCGCAGGTCGGTCAGGCGCTCGAGGTTTTCATGGGTGCGGCGGATGCGGTTCTCGGTTTCGCGGCGGCGTTCCTTGTACTTGGAGATGCCCGCGGCTTCTTCGATGAAGTTGCGCAGTTCTTCCGGCTTGGCCTCGATGAGCTTGGAGATCATGCCCTGCTCGATGATCGAGTAGCTGCGCGGGCCCAGGCCGGTGCCCAAGAAGATGTCGGTGATGTCGCGGCGCCGGCACTTGGTGCCGTTGAGGTAATAGGTGTTCTGCGCGTCGCGGGTGACCTTGCGTCGGATCGAGATCTCGGCGTAGGCGGCGTATTCGCCCACCAGGGTGTTGTCGCTGTTGTCGAAGACCAGTTCGATGCTGGCCTGGCTGACCGGCTTGCGGCTGGTGGAGCCGTTGAAGATGACGTCGGTCATCGATTCGCCGCGCAGGTTCTTCGCCGAGCTTTCGCCCATGACCCAGCGCACCGCATCGATGATGTTGGACTTGCCGCAGCCGTTAGGGCCGACTACCGCGGCCATGTTGCTGGGAAAATTGACGGTGGTCGGGTCGACGAACGACTTGAACCCCGCCAGGCGAATGCACTTCAGGCGCATGGTCAGTCAGTCACCAGGGCCGACAGCACCAGTTCACAACTGCGTCCGCAGTACTCGGTGAGCACCTGGCGGATTCGCGCCAGATCACCGGCGACCACCGCCTGCAGCAATTCGGTGAACAGCACCAGGAAGTCGTTCATTTCCGCCTTACGCTGGTCCAGGGCCAGGTAATAGGTGCGACTCATGGCCGGCTGCAGGTTCTCGACGGTTTCCTGCAGATAGGGATTGTTGGCAAACGGATAGGCGGCGCGCATCACCGCGAAGCTCTCTTCGACGAAGGCCTTGATGTCCTGACGCGCGCAAGCCTCCTGCAGGCGCTGCTGAATGGCCAGGAACGGCGCCAGCTCGGCATCGCTGGTGCGCCGCGTGGCGACGGCATTGCCGAGCAGGATGTACAGCTCGCTCATCAGGGTGCACAGGCTGCGCACGTTGAGTTCGTTGAGAACGGTCACGTGGGCGCCACGGCGCGGCAGGATGGTCACCAGATGACGGCGTTCGAGAATCAACAGGGCTTCGCGCACCGAGCCACGGCTGACATTCAGTGCCTGGGTGACCTTCTGTTCCTGGATGCGTTCGGCAGGCTTGAGTTCACCCCGGATGATCCGTTCGGCCAGGTAGTGGGCAATTTGCTCGGAGAGGCTGTCCGGCGCCTTGAACGTCATGGTTTTCCTTCAAAATCGTTGAACGGCTAAAAACGCGGAAGTGTAACGCAAATGCCCACTGCCAGCATGCTGGAGCCGTCATCCCCGCGAGGCTTTTCCTACAACACGCTCTCCCCCTGTGGAACGGCCTCTCGCCGTGCGCGCTTCACCCTTCGAGAAAGGATCCCCACAAGGCTAGCTGACGCTTCAATAGCCCGCATCAGCCGTTTCACTCGTCTATTTAGGAATTCAGCTACAGAAAGCCTGCTTAACTGAAACACAGGGATTAGCGCATTGGGAGCGCGGCCGAATGGATTTTCTTGACCTACAGGTCAGAAAATCATTGACCGGAAAGTCAAGGCTGAATACATTTCGCCTCAGTCCGCTCAACAACAATAATTCGCTTGTGAGGCCCTTCCGTGATCCAGTTTCTCTTGAACCAGGAGTTGCGCAGTGAGCATGCCCTGGACCCCAACCTGACGGTGCTCGACTATCTGCGCGACCACCTGGGTAAAACCGGCACCAAGGAGGGCTGCGCCAGTGGTGACTGCGGCGCGTGCTCCGTGGTGGTCGCCGAACGCATTACTGACGAAAACGGCCAGGACAGCCTGCAATACCGCAGCCTGAACTCCTGCCTGACGTTCGTCTCGTCGTTGCACGGCAAACAGTTGATCAGCGTCGAAGGCCTCAAGCACCAAGGCAAGCTGCACAGCGTGCAACAGGCGCTGTCTGACTGCCACGGCTCGCAGTGCGGTTTCTGCACGCCGGGCTTTGTCATGTCGCTGTTCGCCCTGCAAAAGAACAGCGACCAACCCGACCTGCACAAAGCCCACGAAGCCCTCGCCGGCAACCTGTGCCGCTGCACCGGCTACCGGCCGATTCTCGCCGCCGCCGAGCAGGCCTGCTGCCAGGCCCCGCCCGACCAGTTCGACGCCGCCCAGGCGCAGACCATCGCCCGCCTCAAGGCCATCACGCCGACGGAGACCGGAGAACTCAACAGCGGCGACAAGCGCTGCCTGGTGCCGCTGACCGTGGCTGACCTGGCCGATCTCTATGGCTCGCACCCGGAAGCCCGGCTGCTGGCCGGCGGCACCGACCTGGCGCTGGAAGTGACCCAGTTCCACCGGACGCTGCCGGTGATGATCTACGTCGGCAACGTCGCCGAACTCAAGCGCGTCGAGCATTTCGACGACCGCATCGAGATCGGCGCAGCCACCCCGCTCACCGACTGCTACGAAGCCCTGCACACTGAATACCCGGACTTCGGCGAACTGCTACACCGCTTCGCCTCCCTGCAGATCCGCAACCAGGGCACCCTTGGCGGCAACATCGGCAACGCCTCGCCGATCGGCGACTCGCCGCCGCTGCTGATCGCCCTCGATGCGCAGATCGTCCTGCGCAAGGGCGACAGCACCCGCACTCTCAAGCTGGAAGACTACTTCATCGACTACCGCATCACCGCGCGGCAGGAGAGCGAGTTCATCGAGCGCATCATCGTGCCGAAAGCCAAGGCCAACTGGGTCTTCCGCGCGTACAAGGTGTCGAAGCGGCTGGACGACGATATTTCCGCGGTGTGCGCCGCCTTCAATCTGCGCATCGACAACGGTGTGATCGAGCATGCCCGGGTCGCCTTCGGCGGCATGGCGGCGATCCCGAAACGCGCCCGCGCCTGTGAAGCGGCGCTGACCGACAAGCCGTTCAACCAGGCCACCCTGGAGAAAGCCTGCCAGGCCCTGAGCGAAGACTTCACGCCGCTCTCGGACTTCCGCGCCAGCAAGGAATACCGCCTGCTGGGCGCGCAGAACCTGCTGCGCAAGTACTTCATCGAACTGCAAACACCGCACATCGAGACCCGGGTGACCGATTATGTCTAACCACCACGCGCCCAAGAGCCAGGCGGAAATGGCCGAGCTGTTCGCCCAGGACCTGACCACCGGTGTCGGTCGCAGCGTCAAGCACGACAGCGCCGACAAGCAGGTGTCCGGCGAGGCCGTGTACATCGATGACCGCCTGGAATTCCCCAACCAGCTGCACGTCTACGCCCGCACCGCCGACCGCGCCCACGCGCGCATCCTCAGGGTGGACACCACGCCGTGCTACGCCTTCGAAGGCGTGCGCATCGTCATCACCCACGAAGACATTCCGGGCCTGAAGGACATCGGCCCGGTCGTGGCCGGCGACCCGCTGCTGGCCATCGACAAGGTGGAGTTCTTCGGCCAGCCGGTGCTCGCCGTGGCCGCCCGCGACCTCGACACTGCGCGTCGCGCGGCGATGGCGGCGATCATCGAGTACGAAGACCTGGAGCCGGTGCTCGACGTGGTCGAGGCGTACCGCAAGAAACACTTCGTGCTGGACAGCCACACCCACCAGCGCGGCGACTCCGTTACCGCCCTGGCCAGCGCCCCGCACCGTCTGCAAGGCACCTTGCACATCGGAGGCCAGGAACACTTCTACCTGGAGACCCAGATTTCCTCGGTGATGCCCACCGAAGACGGCGGCATGATCGTGTTCTGCTCGACCCAGAACCCCACCGAAGTGCAGAAACTGGTCGCCGAAGTGCTCGACGTGCCGATGAACAAGATTGTCCTCGACATGCGCCGCATGGGCGGCGGCTTCGGCGGCAAGGAAACCCAGGCGGCCAGCCCCGCCTGCCTGTGCGCGGTGGTTGCACGCCTGACCGGCCAGCCCACCAAGATGCGCCTGCCGCGCGTCGAAGACATGATGATGACCGGCAAGCGTCACCCGTTTTACGTCGAGTACGACGTTGGTTTTGACGACAACGGTCGCCTGCACGGCATCAACTTCGACCTGGCCGGCAACTGCGGCTATTCGCCGGACCTTTCGGGCTCGATCGTCGACCGCGCCATGTTCCACTCCGACAACGCCTACTACCTGGGCGATGCCACGGTGCACGGCCACCGCTGCAAGACCAACACCGCATCCAACACCGCCTACCGTGGCTTCGGCGGCCCGCAAGGCATGGTCGCCATCGAAGAAGTGATGGACCATATCGCCCGCCATCTGGGCCGCGATCCGCTGGACGTGCGCAAGGCCAACTACTACGGCAAGACCGAGCGCAACGTCACCCATTACTACCAGACCGTCGAACACAACCTGATCGAGGAAATGACCGCCGACCTCGAAGCGAGCAGCGACTATGCCGAGCGCCGCGAGTCGATCCGCCGCTTCAACGCCCACAGCCCGGTATTGAAGAAAGGCCTGGCGCTGACCCCGGTCAAATTCGGCATCTCGTTCACCGCGACCTTCCTCAACCAGGCCGGTGCGCTGATCCACATCTACACCGACGGCAGCATCCACCTGAACCACGGTGGCACCGAGATGGGCCAGGGCCTGAACACCAAGGTCGCCCAGGTGGTGGCCGAAGTGTTCCAGGTCGATTTCGACCGTATCCAGATCACCGCCACCAACACCGACAAGGTGCCGAACACCTCGCCGACCGCGGCCTCCAGCGGCGCCGACCTGAACGGCAAGGCCGCGCAGAACGCTGCCGAGATCCTCAAGAAACGCCTGGTCGAGTTTGCCGCGCGGCAGTGGAAGGTTACCGAGGAAGACGTGGAATTCCGCAACGGTCACGTGCGCATCCGCGACGAGATCGTCAGCTTCGAGACACTGGTGCAACAGGCGTACTTCGCCCAGGTATCGCTGTCGAGCACCGGGTTCTACAAGACGCCGAAGATTTTCTATGACCGTAACCAGGCGCGTGGCCGGCCGTTCTACTACTTCGCCTTCGGCGCCGCCTGCGTCGAGGTGATCGTCGACACCCTGACCGGCGAGTACAAGATGCTCCGCGCCGACATCCTCCACGACGTTGGCGACTCGCTGAACCCGGCCATCGACATCGGCCAGGTGGAAGGCGGCTTCGTTCAGGGCATGGGCTGGCTGACCACCGAAGAACTGGTGTGGAACGCCAAGGGCAAGCTGATGACCAACGGCCCGGCGAGCTACAAGATCCCGGCGGTGGCGGACATGCCACTGGATATGCGGGTGAAGCTGGTGGAAAACCGCAAGAACCCGGAAGACACAGTGTTCCACTCCAAGGCCGTAGGCGAGCCGCCGTTCATGCTCGGCATCGCCGCCTGGTGCGCGATCAAGGACGCCGTGGCGAGCATCGCCGACTACCGCGAGCATCCGCAGATCGACGCGCCGTCGACCCCGGAGCGGGTGCTGTGGGGGTGTGAGCAGATGCGCAAGGTGGTGGCGGCACGGGCAGCCTCGGTTGAGGTTGAGGCTGTAACTGAGTAAGAGGGGCCTGCTTTGCAGGCCTTCGCGAGCAAGCTCGCTCCCACAGATAACGCTGATGCATGCATTCCACTGCGGGAGCGAGCTTGCTCGCGAACGACCGCGAAGCGGTCGCAGGACATTCAACCGAGGACCCAATCATGCACCAATGGATCAACGCCCTCGCCGAATTGCAGGAACAGGGCGAGCCCTGCGTCCTGGTGACCATCATCGAGGAGCGCGGCTCGACCCCGCGCAATGCCGGCTCGAAGATGGTGGTCAGCGCCAGCCGTCTGTTCGACACCATCGGCGGCGGGCACCTGGAATTCAAGGCCATGCACATCGCCCGCGAGATGCTCGCCGAAGGCCGTGAATCGCCGCACCTCGAGCGCTTCAGCCTCGGCGCCAGCCTCGGCCAGTGCTGCGGCGGTGTCACAGTGCTGCTGTTCGAGCCCATGGGCGCGGTGCAGGCGCAGATCGCCGTGTTCGGCGCGGGCCACGTCGGCCGCGCTCTGGTACCCTTGCTCGCCGCGCTGCCCTGCCGGGTGCGCTGGATCGACTCGCGCGAGCAGGAATTCCCCGAGAACATTCCCGCCGGCGTCTGGAAAGTCGTCAGCGAGGAGCCGGTGGATGAGGTCGACGAGCTGCCCCCAGGCAGCTACTGCATCGTCATGACCCACAACCATCAGCTCGACCTGGAACTCACCGCCGCCATCCTCAAGCGCAATGACTTCACCTGGTTCGGCCTGATCGGTTCGAAGACCAAACGCGCCAAGTTCGAGCACCGCCTGCGCGACCGCGGCTTCGAAGCCGAGCGCATGCAACGGATGCGTTGCCCGATGGGGCTGGCCGAGGTCAAGGGCAAGCTGCCGATCGAGATCGCCGTGTCCATCGCCGCCGAAATCATCGCCACCTACAACGCCAGTTTCGGCCTGCACAACCCGGCCGCGAACGCTGAACCCATCGCCCAACTGCCGCCGCCCTCACGGCGCAGCCACGCCATTTGACGAGAGTGTTATGAGCGCAACCCGCAAAGCCTACCGATCCGCCATCCTGCACAGCGTCGCCGACCCGGCCGAAGTCGGCATCGAGGCCTCGTTCGAGTATTTCGAAGACGGTCTGCTGGTGGTCGACAACGGCAAGATCAGCCGCCTCGGCCACGCCAGCGACCTGCTGCCGACGCTGCCCGCCGACATCGAAGTGGTGCATTACCAGGACAGCCTGATCACCCCCGGCTTCATCGACACCCATATCCACTTCCCACAGACCGGCATGATCGGCTCCTACGGCGAGCAACTGCTGGACTGGCTGAACACCTACACCTTCCCGTGCGAACGCCAGTTCGCCGACAAGGCACATGCCGACAAGGTGGCGAAGATTTTCGTCGAAGAGCTGCTGCGCAACGGCACCACCACTGCGCTGGTGTTCGGCAGCGTTCACCCGGAGTCGGTCAACGCCTTCTTCGAGGAAGCCGAGCGCCTGGACCTGCGGATGATCGCCGGCAAGGTGATGATGGACCGCAACGCCCCGGACTACCTGACCGACACCGCCGAATCCGGCTACGCCGAAAGCAAGGCGCTGATCGAGCGCTGGCACGGCAAGGGCCGCCTGCACTATGCGGTGACCCCACGCTTCGCCCCGACCAGCACCCCGGAGCAACTGCAACTGGCCGGGCAACTGCTGGGCGAGTACCCGGACCTGTACATGCACACCCACCTGAGCGAGAACCTCAAGGAAATCGACTGGGTGAAATCGCTGTTCCCGGAGCGCAGCGGCTACCTGGATGTGTACGACCACTTCAAGCTGCTGGGTCAGCGCTCGGTGTTCGCCCACGGCGTGCACCTGTGCGACGCCGAATGCCAGCGCCTGGCCGAAACCGGCTCGGCGGTCGCCTTCTGCCCGACCTCCAACCTGTTCCTCGGCAGCGGCCTGTTCAACCTGTCACAGGCCGAGCAGTTCAAGGTCAAGGTCGGCCTGGGCACCGACGTCGGTGCCGGCACCAGCTTCTCGCTGCTCAATACGCTGAACGAGGCCTACAAGGTCATGCAGCTACAGGGCACTCGCCTGCATCCGTTCAAGTCGCTGTACCTGGCCACCCTCGGCGGCGCTCGCGCACTGAGCCTGGATGACCGGATCGGCAGCCTGCGGGCCGGTAACGACGCCGACTTCGTGGTCCTCGACTACAAGGCCACGCCGCTGCTGGACTACCGCCTGCAGCAGTCCAACAGCATCGAGGAAACCCTGTTCGTGCTGACCACTCTGGGCGACGACCGCACCATTCGCCAGACCTTCGCGGCTGGCAACTGCGTGCACCAGCGCTAGGGTTTAGGCGCTGACAGCACGCCGCGATACAACACGCCGCCGATCACCGCCCCGATCAGCGGCGCCACCCAGAACAGCCACAATTGCTGCAACGCCCAACCGCCCACCAGCAGCGCCGGACCGGTGCTGCGCGCGGGGTTGACCGATGTGTTGGTGACCGGGATCGAGATCAGGTGGATCAGGGTCAGCGCCAGGCCGATGGCGATCGGCGCGAACCCCGCCGGCGCCCGCGGATCGGTGGCGCCCATGATGATCAGGATGAACATCGCGGTCATCACCACTTCGCTGGCAAAGCCGGCCGCCATCGAATAGCCCTGGGGCGAGTGCTCGCCGTAGCCATTGGACGCCAGTCCCGAAGACAACTCGAAACCGGCCTTGCCGCTGGCGATCACATAGATCAGCCCTGCGGCGATGATCGCGCCGGCTACCTGGGCGACGATGTAGGGCAGCAGTTCCCGCGCCGGGAAACGCCCGCCCGCCACCAGCCCGACGGAAACCGCGGGATTGAGATGACAACCGGAAATATGACCGATGGCGAACGCCATGGTCAGTACCGTCAGGCCAAAGGCAATGGACACGCCTACCAGGCCAATACCGACCAGGTTGGTCCCGGTCGGAAAAGACGCGGCCAGCACCGCGCTGCCGCAACCGCCCAACACCAGCCAGAACGTCCCTATCAGTTCAGCCGCCATGCGTTTACCCAGGGGCATAGACATTTGTCAGTCCTCAAGAAGTGGTACGCCGGAAAGCGCAAGCCCAACTGCTTGATGAAGGTTTGCGGTGTGGATCAGAAAACAATCTAGCAGAGGCTGGAAACGGCGCCAGAGGGCCGCACAACGCAACGCGGGACCGGCCTCACCAGCTGTGATATCGGCTGGTGAAGCGGGTCCCGCGTGGGTGTTGCCGAAGGTCGGGGATCAGCTCTTGGCCTGGGTCGAACCACCGCGCTTCTTGCTTTGCAGCAGGTGCGAGAACACCGCGTGCAGGTCGTCCGAGGCGCTTTCCTCGTCGAGGTTGAGCTTGCTGTCGATGTGATCCATGTGATGCATCATCAGGTTCACTGCGAGCGTCGCGTCGCGGGCCTCGATGGCATCGATCAACTGCATGTGCTCGTCATAGGAGCAGTGCGAGCGGTTGCCGCTTTCGTACTGGGCAATGATCAGCGAGGTTTGCGATACCAGGCTGCGCTGGAAACTCACCAGCGGCGCATTGGCGGCGGCTTCGGCCAGCTTGAGGTGGAATTCGCCGGAGAGACGGATGCCGGCGCCACGGTCACCGCGGGAGAAGCTGTCGCGCTCTTCACGGACCATCACGCGCAGTTCGTTCAGTTGCTCGACGGTGGCGTGCTGTACGGCAAGTTCGGTGATCGCCCGCTCCACCATGCGCCGGGAAAAGAATACCTGACGCGCTTCTTCCACGGTTGGGCTGGCAACCACGGCGCCGCGGTTGGGGCGCAACAACACCACACTTTCATGGGCCAGACGCGACAGGGCGCGGCGGATGATGGTGCGGCTGACGCCGAAGATCTCGCCCAGGGCTTCCTCACTCAACTTGGTACCCGGCGCCAATCGCTGTTCGAGAATGGCCTCGAAGATATGCGCGTAGACGATGTCATCCTGGGTACCGCTGCGGCCACCGGTCTTGCCGGCCCGCGGGGCTTTCTTGAGGGGTTGTAGCTGTTCGTTCATGGGCACTCGCGCACGAAGATTCGCCTATCGGACCTCGACTGTAATACCAGCCAGTGGGGCGATGGCAAGTCCTGGGTAAAAATTAACGGCTAAAGGTATTGCCGCATTGTACACAGCAAACTGCATTTCTGCAGGCGGCGATCTCCGTTATAGCGCCCGCCACCTCTAATGTGCGCACACCTAATAAAACAGTATTTGCATTCTTTGTATACAAACGCATAATCCACCGGGCAACTTCCTGACTCAAAGGTCAACATTCGAGTCGGTCGCCTTGCCAACCCTTCCCTCGCAGAGCCCCGAGTGATCGTGCAGGACCAGCTCTGAAAAACAAGAAAGACTTGAGGAGTACACGCTGTGGAAAGCCGCAAATCCGACGCACCTACGCTGGATCTTGCCCCACCGCTCGAAACGAGCTGGCTGGAGCGGATTTTCAAACTCAAGCTACACGGCACTACCGTAAAGACTGAAATGATCGCCGGCCTGACGACCTTCATCACCATGGCCTACATCATCTTCGTCAACCCCAACATCATGGCCGACGCCGGAATCGACCATGGTGCCGCCTTCGTCGCCACCTGCATAGCCGCCGCCCTGGGCTGCCTGCTGATGGGGCTCTACGCCAACTGGCCGGTCGGGCTGGCACCCGGCATGGGCCTGAACGCCTTCTTCACCTACACCGTGGTCGGGACCATGGGTTACACCTGGGAGGCGGCGCTGGGGGCAGTATTTGTCTCCGGGGTGCTGTTCATGTTCCTGACCCTTTCCCGCGTGCGCGAATGGCTGCTGAACAGCATCCCGGTCAGCCTTCGTCATGCAATGGGCGCCGGCGTCGGATTGTTTCTCGGACTGATCGGCCTCAAGACTGCGGGTATCGTCGTCGACAGCCCGGCCACCCTGATCAAGCTCGGTCACCTGAACGAACCCGGCCCGCTGCTGGCAGCCATCTGCTTCCTGATGATTGCCGTGCTCAGCTACCACCGGGTGTTCGGCGCCATCCTCATCAGCATCATCACCGTCACTCTCGCCGGCTGGGGCCTGGGCCTGGTGGAGTACGGCGGCGTGTTCTCGCTGCCACCGAGCCTGGCGCCAACCTGGATGGCGATGGATGTCGCCGGGGTGTTCAACGTCAGCATGATCGCCGTGGTTCTGGCGTTCCTCTTCGTGCACATGTTCGACACCGCCGGCACCCTGATGGGCGTCGCCCAGCGCGCCAACCTGGTGAATGCTGACGGCCGCATCGAAAACCTGTCCCGTGCGCTCAAGGCAGACAGTGCGTCAAGCGTGTTCGGCGCGGTGGTCGGCGTGCCGCCGGTGACCAGCTATGTGGAGAGTGCCGCAGGTGTCGCCGCCGGTGGTCGCACCGGCCTGACGGCGGTGGTGGTGGGCTTGCTGTTCGTCGCGGCGATGTTCTTCGCCCCGTTGGCCGGCATGATCCCCGCGTATGCCACGGCGGGTGCGCTGATCTACGTCGCCATGTTGATGATGGGCAGCATGGCCCATATCGAATGGGACGAAGCGACCGACACTATTCCCGCGATCGTCACGGTGATCATGATGCCGCTGACCTTCTCGGTCGCGGACGGCATTGCCCTGGGTTTCATTACTTATGTGGTGCTCAAGGCATGTACTGGCCGGCATAAGGAAGTCTCGGCCAGCCTGTGGGTGCTGTGCGCGATCTTCATTGCCAAGTTCATCTTCCTTTAAGAGATAGATGGCGGGACAGGAGCCTCACCTTCGGGTGGGGCTTTTTTGTGGGTGCACGTTGTAAGCGGCAAGCGATCAGACAAGCTGGGCAGCCCGGCACAAAAACAGCAGACGAAAAAAAGCCCGCCAGTGTGAGCGGGCAAGGACCTACGAAGATTCTTCTAGCGACCAACTAGCTTCCGCGATAGGTCGAGTAACTGTAAGGCGAGATCAGCAGCGGAACGTGGTAGTGCTCCTGCTCGGCATTGATGCCGAAACGCAGCACAACCACATCAAGGAAGGCCGGCTGCGGCAGTTGCACACCACGGGCGCGGTAGTAGTCACCTGCGCTGAACTGCAACTGGTAAACACCGCTGCGGTAGTCATCACCCTGCAGCAGCGGCGCGTCGACGCGGCCATCGCTGTTGGTCAGGGCAGTGTTCACCAGCTCCAGTTGCTGGCCTTCGACACGATAGAGCTCGACCTTGATCGAGCTACCAGGACAGCCATGTGCGGCATCCAGTACATGCGTGGTCAAACGTCCCATTGCTTGCTCGCCTCATTGTTCAATCTGTGGGCAAAAAATACCCGCACGGCACCAAGGTAGACCACGGCGGTGTGCGGAAGGTGGACTATTAAGACACTTTCCTGAAAAATTGTACACAATTTTTCCGACCAGATTGGGCTTCAGCCAATCAGCCTTCTGTAAATACGCCATCAGTCGCAAAGCCAGGGTGTTGGCAGACGCCAGCGTCATTTGCTGACCAATCAGGCAAGTTTCTTGCAGACCTTTCTCTATAAGAACACTGGAAGAAATGCGAAAAAACAGGCTTACAAATCGTCAACAAAGTTGTATACAATCACACCCATCGACGTGGCCCAACGCAACCTGCGACCGCCACCCTCCCGTGTTTACGTACAAGAAGGAAGACTGCAGTGAGCGCTGATTATCCTCGCGACCTGATCGGTTACGGCAATACCCCACCCCATCCACGCTGGCCGGGGAATGCCCGTATCGCGTTGTCTTTCGTGCTCAATTATGAAGAAGGCGGTGAACGCAACATCCTTCACGGCGACAAGGAATCCGAAGCCTTCCTCTCCGAGATGGTCTCCGCCCAGCCGCTGCAAGGCGCGCGCAACATGAGCATGGAATCGCTCTACGAATACGGTAGCCGCGCCGGCGTATGGCGCCTGCTGAAATTGTTCAAGGACAGCGGCGTACCGCTGACCGTTTTCGCCGTGGCCATGGCCGCGCAGCGCCACCCCGACGTGATCCGCGCCATGGTCGAAGCCGGCCATGAGATCTGCAGCCACGGCTACCGCTGGATCGACTACCAGAACATGGACGAGGCCCAGGAGCGCGAGCACATGCTCGAAGCCATCCGTATCCTCACCGACCTGACCGGCAAACGCCCGGTGGGCTGGTACACCGGCCGTACCGGCCCGAACACCCGTCGCCTGGTGATGGAGGAAGGCGGCTTCCTCTACGACAGCGACACCTACGACGACGACCTGCCCTACTGGGAGCGCAACAACCCGACCGACAAGCCGCATCTGGTGATCCCCTACACCCTGGACACCAACGACATGCGCTTCACCCAGGTCCAGGGCTTCAACTGCGGCGAGCAGTTCTTCCAGTACCTCAAGGACGCCTTCGACGTGCTGTACGAAGAAGGTGCCGAAGCGCCGAAGATGCTTTCCATCGGCCTGCACTGCCGCCTGATCGGTCGTCCGGCACGCCTGGCTTCGCTCAAGCGCTTCATCGACTACGCAAAAAGCCATGACCAGGTCTGGTTTGCCCGCCGCGAGGACATCGCGCGCCACTGGCACACCAACCACCCTTACACCGCAGAGAACGCCCAATGACCGCTTTCAAGACCCTGACCCCTTCGTCCCTGGACCGCGCCGCGTTCGTCGAGGCTTTCGCCGACATCTACGAACACTCGCCATGGGTCGCCGAGAAAGCCTTTGACCTGGGCCAGCTCGAAGAAGTGGATCAGATCGAAAACCTGCACCAGCGCATGAGCGACATCCTGCTGAGCGCCGACCACGCCGCCCAACTCGCGCTGATCAACGCTCACCCGGACCTCGCCGGCAAGGCCGCGATCAAGGGTGAACTGACCGAGTCGAGCACCAACGAACAGGCCGGCGCCGGTATCCACCAGTGCACCGCCGAAGAGTTCACGCGCTTCACCACGCTCAACGATGCCTACAAAGACAAGTTCGGCTTCCCGTTCATCATGGCGGTGAAGGGCAGCAACCGGCACCAGATCCTCGCAGCCTTCGAAACCCGCATCCATAACGATGCCGAGACCGAGTTCAAGGAAGCCCTGGCGCAGATCAACCTGATTGCCCTGTTCCGCCTGCTGCAACTGTAAGACCTTGCGCGCCGGCCCGGCCGGCGGCTACAGCCTGATAACAACACACAGAATCAAGAGACCTACGCATGCGCACTTTAGTGATTGAGCCCCTGAGCAAAGAAGCCTTCGCCCCTTTCGGTGACGTGATCGAAACCGACGGCAGCGACCACTTCATGATCAACAACGGCTCGACCATGCGCTTCCACAAGCTGGCGACGGTCGAAACCGCGCAGCCGGAAGACAAGGCGATCATCAGCATCTTCCGCGCCGACGCGTTGGACATGCCGCTGACCGTGCGCATGCTGGAACGCCATCCGCTGGGCAGCCAGGCCTTCATTCCGCTGCTCGGCAACCCCTTTCTGATCGTGGTCGCGCCTGTTGGCGACGCACCTGTATCGGGTCTCGTCCGCGCCTTCCTGAGCAATGGAAAGCAGGGCGTCAATTACCATCGCGGCGTTTGGCACCACCCGGTGCTTACGATCGAAAAGCGGGATGATTTCCTGGTGGTTGATCGCAGTGGTTCCGGCAACAACTGCGACGAGCATTTCTTCACCGAGGACGAGCAACTGGTCCTCAATCCCCACCAATAAGAAAAGGCTGGCCATCGGTTTTCCGGTGACCGGCAAGAGGTAAAGACTGTGGAAGCACATCTGTTGGAATGGCTGAACCTTAGCGTGCGCTGGGTTCACATGATTACCGGCGTGGCCTGGATCGGCGCGTCGTTCTACTTCGTCTGGCTGGAAAACAACCTGAATCGCTCCAACCCGCGTGAAGGGCTGTCCGGTGATCTCTGGGCGATCCACGGTGGCGGTATCTACCACCTGGAGAAGTACAAGCTGGCCCCGCCAAAAATGCCGGAGAACCTGCACTGGTTCAAATGGGAAGCCTACTTCACCTGGATGTCCGGTATCGCGCTGCTGTGCGTGGTGTTCTACTTCAACCCGACCCTGTACCTGCTGGCCCCTGGCAGCAGCCTGTCGGGCGCTGAAGGGATCGCCATCGGTGTCGGTTCGCTGATCGCCGGCTGGTTCATCTACGACTTCCTCTGCGACTCGCAACTGGGCAAACACCCTGCCCTGCTCGGTCTGGTGCTGTTCGTCCTGATCATCGCGGCGTGCTACGGCTTCAGCCAGGTGTTCAGCGGTCGTGGCGCGTACCTGCACACCGGCGCCATCATCGGCACCATCATGGTGGGTAACGTGTTCCGCACCATCATGCCGGCCCAGCGTCAGCTGGTCGCCGCCATCGAAGCCAACAAGACCCCGGATCCGGTCCTGCCGGCCAAGGGCCTGTTGCGCTCGCGCCACAACAACTACTTCACCTTGCCAGTGCTGTTCATCATGATCAGCAACCACTTCCCGAGCACCTACGGCAGCCAGTACAACTGGTTGATCCTGGCAGGTATCGCAGTGGCCGCGGTCCTGATCCGTCACTACTTCAACACCCGTCACGACAGCAACAAGTACGCCTGGGCCCTGCCCGCCGGCGCACTGGCGATGATCTGCCTGGCCTACGTCACCGGCCCCAAGCCGGTCTCGACCGCGCCTGAGCAAGCCGCCGCTAAAGTCGAATACCAGCCGCTGCCGGAAACCGCACTGGGTGGCAAGACTGCTGCCGAGAAAGCCGCTGAAGACAAAGCCGCAGCCGAACAGGCAGCCCAGGCGCCAGCCGCCCCTGCCGCACCCGTCGATGCACCTGCCCAGGCAACCGCCGCGGCCCAGGCTGCCGGCGGTGGTTTCGACAAGATCCACAGCGTCATCCAGGAACGTTGCACCGTGTGCCATTCGGCCAAGCCGACCAGCCCGCTGTTCAGCACCGCGCCAGCCGGCGTGATGTTCGACACCCCGCAACAGATCCAGCAACTGGCACCGCGTATCCAGGCCCAGGCCGTCGCCAGCCAGATCATGCCCCTGGGCAACATCACCCAGATGACTGCCGAGGAACGCAAGCTGGTCGGTGACTGGATCGCCAAGGGCGCTCCGGTCAACTGACAGCAGTCGCGAGCTTCACGTTACACGCTGCACGTCAGAGCGGCCCTCCTTCGTCAGGAGGTGTCCGCTTCGGCTTGCGGTCGAGATACCAGCAACAACTGCACGCCTGAAGGCGGCGGCTTCTTCTTGAAGCTTGCCGCCTGAGGCGTGCAGCTAAAAACAAGAACAAAACCGTTGAGGTGCTGCATGTCCGAGTCTCGCAAGGCGTACATTCCCGTTGCGCCGCCACGACAGCCCCTGCCCTTGCTGCAATTGATCCTCGTCGGTCTGCAGCATGTGTTGCTGATGTACGGAGGCGCCATCGCGGTGCCGCTGATCATCGGACAGGCTGCCGGACTCTCCCGTGAAGAAGTTGCTTTCCTGATCAATGCCGATCTGCTGGTCGCCGGTGTCGCCACCATCGTTCAGTCGTTCGGCATTGGTGCTGTAGGGATCCGCATGCCGGTGATGATGGGTGCCAGCTTCGCCGCCGTCGGCAGCATGGTGGCCATGGCCGGGATGCCGGGCGTCGGCCTGCAAGGGATCTTCGGCGCGACCATCGCCGCCGGGTTCTTCGGCATGCTGATCGCGCCCTTCATGTCCAAGGTGGTGCGTTTCTTCCCGCCTTTGGTGACCGGCACGGTCATCACCTCGATCGGCCTGTCGCTGTTCCCGGTTGCCGTCAACTGGGCCGGTGGCGGTGCCTCCGCCAGCACCTTCGGCTCGCCGATCTACCTGATCGTCGCCGGCCTGGTCCTGGCCACCATTCTCCTGGTCAACCGCTTCATGCGCGGTTTCTGGGTCAACGTTTCGGTACTGATCGGCATGGGCCTGGGCTACATCCTGGCCGGCTCGATCGGCATGGTCGACCTCTCCGGTCTCGACGAAGCCCCCTGGCTCCAGGTCGTGACGCCGCTGCACTTCGGCATGCCGACCTTCAGCCTCGCACCGGTCCTGTCCATGTGCCTGGTGGTGGTGATCATCTTCGTTGAATCCACCGGCATGTTCATCGCCCTGGGCAAGGTGACCGATCGCGAAGTCACCCCCGGCATGCTTCGTCGCGGCTTGATGTGCGACGCCGGCGCTTCCTTTGTCGCCGGTTTTTTCAACACCTTCACCCACTCCTCGTTTGCCCAGAACATCGGCCTGGTGCAAATGACCGGCGTGCGTTGCCGCTACGTGACCGTGGTGGCGGGTGGCTTGCTGATTCTGCTCAGCCTGCTGCCGAAGGCCGCGTTCCTGATTGCCTCGATTCCGCCGGCGGTACTGGGCGGTGCGTCGATCGCCATGTTCGGCATGGTCGCCGCCACCGGCATCAAAATCCTCCAGGAAGCAGACATCGCCGACCGACGCAATCAGTTGCTGGTCGCAGTCAGCGTCGGCATGGGCCTGATCCCCGTCGTGCGTCCGGAGTTCTTCGCGCAAATGCCGCAGTGGATGGAACCGATCACCCATAGCGGTATCGCCATGGCCACGGTCAGCGCCCTGGTGCTGAACCTGCTGTTCAACATCCTCGGCGGCGCCGAGCGCGCTGCGCACAACGAAGCCTCCGCCCACCATTGAGCCTTTTGGGCGGCGCTTTCGCCGCCCCGGCAAACCCGAGCAATACGCAGGACCGTCGACCCGTGGGAGCGGGTCGGCCGGGGCGCTTCGCGCCGAAAAAACCGCAACGAACAATAACAATTAGCCGGGAATCACAACATGAAACGCATCACCACTTCCCTCCTCCTGGGCAGCAGCTTGCTGGCAACACTTCCAGCGGTAGCGGGGGATCTTCTGCTGTGGCAATCCAACAGCCTCAGCTATTTGTACGGCAAGGACTTCCAGGTCAACCCTGCGATTCAGCAGACCATTACCTTCGAACACGCCAACAAGTGGAAGTACGGCGACACCTTCCTGTTCGTCGACAAGATTTTCTACAACGGCCAGGCCGACCGCGGCAAAGGCTACCGCACCTACTACGGTGAGTTCACCGAGCGCTTCTCGTTCGGCAAGATCTTCGACACCAAGGTCGAACTCGGCCCGATCAAGGACGTGCTGCTGGCCGTCAGCTACGAGTCCGGCGAAGGCGACAACGAGGCCTACCTGATCGGCCCCGGCTTCGACCTGGCGATTCCCGGCTTCAACTACTTCACCCTGAACTTCTACAACCGTCACACCGAAGGCAGCCGTGCGGGTGACAACGTCTGGCAGATCACTCCGACCTTCTCCTACACCATCCCCGTAGGTAAGTCCGACATCCTCATCGACGGCTACATCGACTGGGTCGTCGACAACGACGAAACCAAAAAGCGCGGCACCTACCACGCCAACCTGCAGTTCAACCCGCAGGTCAAATACGACCTGGGCAAGGCCCTGAACCTCGGCGCCAAGCAGCTTTATGTCGGTTTCGAGTACAGCTACTGGAAAGACAAATACGGCATCGAGAACAGCGGTCGTCTCGATACCAACCAGAGCGTGACCAGTGCTTTGGTGAAGGTGCACTTCTAAAACCTGACCAGGTGAAAGGATTTTGTTCCACCGGCTCCAGGACGGAGCACTTGAGGGCCAGCGCGCAAGCCAGTAACCTGCGCGCCCCCTCGACCGGGGCGGAAGGATTCCGCCCCCGTTTACTGACCGCTCAGTCAATGAATACGGGCGGTTGGTAGATGTAAGCGCCAACAGTCGTAACCGCTTTGAACTGTTCAGAAAGACGTCGAGCAGGATTGCTGCACCCTTCCGGAAAGACGGGGCCAGCGCTTGCCCTTTTTTCGTGGGCGATCGCAAAAACCTGACCCGGAAGGCAACTCGATCAACCCGACGACGCCGACCCAAGAGCGTCGCTAACAGAATCAATCAAGGGAGCAACCCGATGCGCTTTACCAACAGCCTGATCCTCGCAGGTGGCCTGCTGGCCGCCAGCTCCGCCATGGCCGGCGACCTGTTGCAATGGCAGAACAACAGCCTGACCTACCTGTACGGCAAGGATTTCGCAGTTAACCCGGAAATCCAGCAGACCTTCACCTTCGAGCACGCCGATGCCTGGAAGTACGGTGACAACTTCCTGTTCATCGACAAGATCTTCTACAACGGCAAGAAAGACGGCAGCAACGGCCCGAACACCTACTACGGCGAGTTCAGCCCGCGCCTGTCGTTCGGCAAGATCTTCGACCAGAACCTGTCGTTCGGCCCGGTCAAGGATGTGCTGCTGGCCATGACCTACGAGTTCGGCGAGGGTGACACCGAGTCCTACCTGATCGGCCCGGGCTTCGACCTGGACATCCCCGGCTTCGACTACTTCCAGTTGAACTTCTACCAGCGCAACACCGAAGGCAGCCGCGCCGGCGACAACGTCTGGCAGATCACCCCGGTGTGGGCCTACACCATCCCCGTGGGCAAGTCCGACATCCTCATCGACGGCTTCATGGACTGGGTCGTCGACAACGACGAAACCAAGAAGCGCGGCACCTACCACGCCAACCTGCACTTCAACCCGCAGATCAAGTACGACCTCGGCAAGGCGCTGGACCTGGGTGAGAAACAGCTCTACGTCGGTATCGAATACGACTACTGGAAAGACAAGTACGGCATCGAAAACAGCTCTGGTTTCGACACCAACCAGAACACCGCCAGCCTGCTGGTCAAGGTGCACTTCTAAGCGCATCTCCCGCCGCTTCGGCGGCGGCAACCTCTACAGGCCCCTGCATGCAGGGCCTGAAGAGGTCCAGTTGCTCTCGATAGACCGCCGTTCGCACGCTCATCAGGCCCAGTGTCGAATGGAACAGGTTGTCATGGGACAACGGCACTTCCCGCTGCGCCCGCAGGCAGCCTTGGGTAATGCCGGTCCGAGTCGAAAAGGCGTCGGACAGCCAGGCCACCATCGGCACCCGCGTCTGTTCACTGGGCGCCATCGCGTAAGGCAGGCCATGCAGGTAAACGCCCTTCTCGCCCAATGACTCACCGTGATCGGATACGTACAGCATGGCCGTGTCGAACTGCGCCTCCCGGCTTTTCAGCAGATCGACGACGCTTGCCAGCACATGGTCCGTGTAGGCAATCGAGTTGTCGTAGGCGTTGACGATGGCCTCGTTGCTGCATTTGTCCAACTGACCGGTGTCGCAGGTCGGCGTGAACCGGCGAAACGCCTCGGGATAGCGTTTGAAGTAGGCCGGGCCATGGCTGCCCAGCATGTGCAGGACAATCACCGTATCGTCGCTACTGCGATCGATCCGCTCGGCCAGCCCGTGCAACAGTGCCTCGTCGAAGCAACCATCGTCATTGCACAGCTCGCTGATCCCCAGCTTGCCGACGTCTTCGCTCGGCACCCGGTCGCAAACGCCCTTGCAGCCTGAGTTGTTGTCGCGCCAGAGCACCGCCACGCCGGCACGCTGCAATACGTCGAGCAACCCTTCGCGGCCACGGGCATGAAAACTCTTGTACTCGCGACGCCCCAGGTCCTGGAACATGCAGGGCACCGAAATCGCCGTTGCCGTGCCGCAGGAACTGACATCGGTGAAGCTGACCACCTCACGCGACGCCAGCGCCGGGTTGGTCTGCCGAGGGTAACCATTGAGGGAGAAACTGGCCGACCGCGCGGTTTCCCCGACCACCAGCACCAACACCTTGTGCCGCCCCCGCTGCCCGGCTTCGGCCACCCGCACCGCATCCAGCCCCACCGGCTCGAAGGCGGCGGGCGTACGCAATTGCCGTTTGGCATAGCTGTGCACGGCGCCGACGAGGTTCGACGGCACCAGCATCAGGCGCAGTTCCCGGTTATTGCGCAGCAAGGACGCGTAGGACTGGTAGGCCAGCGCCAGGATAAGTGCTATCAGTAGCAATGCCCCCAGCAGGCTGCCCAGCTTCAGTAGCGCGGCGCGCGTCGGGCGATGCCTGGCCAGCGGAATCCGGCTGACCACGATCGCCGGCAGTACCCCGACCAGCAGCACCCAGACCAACAGGCCCGGTCCCAGCAGATCGAATACTTCACGGCGGTCGGTCTGCATAGCATTAATCAACATGGAATAGTCGATCATTATTCCGAAGTTACTCATGAAGTAACTGACGACCGCAGACAACAACATCATCAAAATTAGAACAACGCGGGTCAACTTCCCCCACGCCAGTAAACCGAGGACTACAAAGTTAAACAGACAAACTAATAGAGGAAGGCTGACGAGAAAGAAAACATGTTCATTATTCCAACCGTCCACCGCACCCCACAGGTGTCGCCAGAAGGATGCGTTCATGACCAGGGTCAGCCACACCGAAACCAGAAAGACCAACATCGGCGCTGGAATTTTCCAGGTCGCCCGCTCAAGCGGCTCAACATTCATGCGTGTCTCCTGACACTTGTTCGACTATCCCTGAAACACCGGATCACTCGCTCAGCGAGCGGCGCGAAGACGCTGACGCACGCACCAGATGGCCAGCGCCGGAGCGCCGAAGCCTGCAAAAAGAAGGGCCAGCAGCATGCCCGAGCGATCGAGGAAGATCAGCACATCCAGCAGCAACAGACCGAAGCTGACGAGCACGGCGAGGACGGGCGCACCCCACTGTCCCACCGTGCGTGGCTGGCGAAAGATCAGGCGTGAATTGAAGGCAAGCAACAAACACAAGAACAGCCACATCAACGCGGCGGCAAGGTAAACGCCCAGATGATAAACATCGTAGGACAACTTCAGAACGGGCATGGCGCGACTTCCCTGCGCAAGGCGGTAGTGGAAACTATTATCACTTCTAGCCGAACTTCCCTGCCCAGCCTGTGCGCAACGAATTTTAGACGAACCTTTCATACTTTCCAGACATGACATTTACATTTCTTTCTCTTTCCACTTGTTAGGTTTCACCGCCTACACTCGCCAGTGCCTGAATGAGCGTCACATCCGTTCCAGGCAATGGACACAATTAGAAAAAGGGAATTAACGATGTACACACCCAAATCAGCGCCCATGCGCTATTTGCTGCTGTTGACCGCCACTTGGCTGGGGATTTTCACACTGACCCGCGCTGTCCTGCTGTTCACTCACCTGGACGAAGCCGGGCATGCGTACCTGTCGATTTTCGCCATCGGCGTGCTCAACGACCTGGCCTTCCTGGTCTACGCCGCACTTCCACTGACCCTGTTCGTGCTGCTCTGCCCTCGACGGCTCTGGGTATCGCGGTTCAATCGCTGGCTGCTGCAGGGCGTGTTGGCGGTGAGCATCTACGCGATGCTCTTCACCGCCGTCGCCGAGTGGCTGTTCTGGGACGAATTCGGTGTGCGCTTCAACTTCATCGCGGTGGACTACCTGGTCTATTCCGACGAAGTGCTGAACAACATTCTCGAGTCCTACCCCATCGGCGCCCTTCTGGGCGGTCTCGGTGTACTGACCCTGGTGATCTGCGTGCTTCTGCGCAAGCCGCTGCTGCGCGCCCTGCACGCACCGTTCCCCACCTTCCGGCAACGCGCCGCGCAGGCCGCCGGCGTTGCGGTGCTGGTGCTCCTGAGCATGCAGTTCCTCGACCAGAACAGCCTGCGTAGCCAGGGTGGCAACACCTACCAGCGCGAGCTGGCCAGTAATGGTCCGTACCAGTTCTTCGCCGCCTTCAGGAACAACGAGCTCGACTACCAGCAGTTCTACGGCACCCTGCCCGAAGCGGCGACCGCCGAGCAGATCCATGCCGAACTCAACCAGCCTGGCGTGACCTTCATCGGCAAGGAACCCCTGGACATCCGCCGCACCGTGAGCAACCCCGGCACGCCGCGCACGCCCAACATCGTTCTGGTCACCATCGAGAGCCTGAGCGGCAAGTACCTCGGCAGCAACGGTGATCCGCGCAACCTCACACCCAACCTGGATGCGCTGCGCAAAGAGAGCCTGTACTTCAACAACTTCTACGCCACCGGCACCCGCACCGATCGCGGACTGGAAGCCATCACCCTGTCGATGCCACCAACCCCCGGGCGCTCGATCGTCAAGCGCATCGGTCGCGAAAGCGGCTTCGCCAGCCTCGGCCAGCACCTGAGCGAGGTCGGTTACGACAGCGTGTTCGTGTATGGCGGTCGCGGTTACTTCGACAACATGAACGCCTTCTTCAGCGGCAACGGCTATCGGGTCGTCGACCAGACCAGCGTCGATGAAAGCGATATCAGCTTCAAGAACGCCTGGGGCATGTCCGACGAGGATCTCTACCGGCAAGCGGTGAAACTGGCTGACGCCGATCATGCCAATCAGGTGCCGTTCTTCCTGCAACTGATGACCACCTCCAACCACCGCCCTTACACCTATCCCGACGGCAAGATCGACATCAAGTCAGGCAATGGTCGCGACGGCGCGGTGAAATACACTGACTACGCCATCGGCCAGTTCCTCGCCGACGCCCGGAAAAAGCCGTGGTTCGACAACACCCTGTTCATCTTCGTCGCCGACCACACGGCCGGCAGCGCGGGCAAGGAAGACCTGCCGGTGCAGAACTACCAGATCCCGCTGTTCATTTATGGACCGAAGCTGATCGAGGCCCGCGAGGAAGGCAAGCTGGCCAGCCAGATCGACCTGGCGCCGACCCTGCTCGGGCTGTTGAACATGAGCTACACCTCGACGTTCTTTGGCCGCAACCTGCTGCTTGAAGACAACCTGCCGCCGCGGGTGCTGATCGGCAACTACCAGCACCTGGGCCTGTTCGACGGCCAGGACCTGGCGATTCTCAGCCCGCGTGGCGGCCTGCGTTTGCACCAACAGGCGCTGGGTGAAAGCCATGAAGTCGCGAGCGACGCGGACAATCCGCTGATCAAGCGGGCCATCGCCTATTACGAAAGTGCCAGCTACGGCTTCAAGCAGCGCCTGCTGGACTGGGTGCCGGAGAACCACACACCGCAGACGGCCGCAACGCCTTGAAGAAATGAAAACGGCCACCTCGGTGGCCGTTTTCACGTCATGCCTCACAGCGTTGCCCACGGCGCAGACCGTGGGCGAACCTCAGCCCTTCACCGCCCGCCAGACCTTGCTCACCCCACCGACCACCGCCAACACCACGGCGCCGGCGACAATACCGGCCACGCCGCTGAGCAGCGCCGACGTCAATCCACCGCCACGGCCTTCGCTGAAGCCCTGGATCGCGTGATGCAGCGGCTCGATGCCATGCACCAGAATCCCGCCCCCCACCAGGAACATCGCCGCCGTGCCCACCACCGACAGCGTCTTCATCAACCACGGCGCCGAATGCAGGATGCCGCGACCGATGGTTTTGCCGATGCCCTTGGAGGTCCTGGTCAGCCACAGGCCCAGGTCATCGAGCTTGACGATCCCCGCCACCAGCCCGTAGACGCCTGCAGTCATCACCACGGCGATACCCGAGAGCACGATGATCTGCTGGGTCAACGGCGCACCCGCGACGGTGCCGAGGGTAATGGCGATGATCTCCGCGGACAGGATGAAATCCGTGCGGATCGCGCCCTTGATCTTGTCTTTCTCGTAGGCCACCAGGTCCACCGCCGGATTGGCCGCGGCGTCGCTCAATGCCGCGTGCTCGGCGTGCTTTTCGTCGGCGCCATGAAGGAATTTGTGGGCGAGCTTCTCGAAGCCTTCAAAACAGAGGTAGGCGCCGCCGATCATCAGCAGCGGCGTGACCGCCCATGGAATAAATGCACTGATCAGCAGCGCCGCCGGCACCAGGATCAGCTTGTTGAGGAAGGAGCCCTTGGCGACCGCCCACACCACCGGAATTTCCCGGTCCGCCTTTACGCCCGTGACCTGCTGGGCATTGAGCGCCAGGTCGTCGCCCAGCACACCGGCGGTTTTCTTGGCCGCCACTTTGGTCATCAAGGAAACGTCATCGAGTACTGCCGCGATATCGTCGATCAGTAGAAGAAGGCTGCTTCCTGCCATTTGCATGTATCTCGCGTAAAGAATAGTTACAGAAGGATAGCCGGTTGCCGCTTGCGATACACCTGCGAACCGCTTGGGACGCCGCCTTGAGCCCCGCGCGAGCCCGGTGCTACCATGCGCCACCGCCTGCCCGGGCCTGCCGCGGTGCGGGCCGAGACCAAGGAACAGCGCCAAACCATGAGCAGCATTCGCGAGCGCAACAAAGAACTGATCCTGCGTGCGGCCAGTGAAGAATTCGCCGACAAGGGTTTCGCCGCCACCAAGACCAGCGACATCGCGGCCAAGGCCGGCTTGCCCAAGCCCAACGTCTACTACTACTTCAAGTCCAAGGAAAACCTCTACCGCGAGGTGCTCGAGAGCATCATCGAGCCGATCATGCAGGCGTCGACCCCGTTCAACGCCGAGGGTGATCCCGAGGAAGTGCTCAGCGCCTATATCCGCTCCAAAGTGCGGATCTCCCGGGATCTACCGTTTGCGTCGAAGGTATTTGCCAGCGAGATCATGCACGGCGCACCGCACCTGAGTGCGCGGCAGGTGGAGCAGCTGAACGTCCAGGCCCGGCACAACATCGCCTGCATCCAGCGCTGGATCGACCACGGCCAGATCGCCCCGGTAGACCCGCATCACCTGATGTTCAGCATCTGGGCGGCGACCCAGACCTACGCTGATTTCGACTGGCAGATTTCGGTGGTGACCGGCAAGGCTAAGCTCGATGACAGTGACTACGAGGCCGCAGCGCAGACCATCATTCGGCTGGTGTTGAAAGGGTGTGCGCCGGACAACTGATGTCCGGTTCAAGGGCCTCATCGCCGCGGTTCGGCACTCCGACAAGCCGGCGATGAGGCCATCAACAACTAACCCGCTATCAAATCAGGCCGCAACCCCGGCATCAGCCCGCAACCCCGCCTCTTCGATCGCACTGATCGCGCACTGCTCGTCGATATCCGACGTATCGCCACTGATCCCGATCGCCCCCAGCACCACGCCCGCTTCATTGCGAATCAGCACGCCACCCGGCGCCGGCACTACCGCGCTCTGACCCAGGCCATTGAGCGCGGCGAAGAACGCCGGGCGCTGCTGTGCGTCCAGCGCCAGCAAACGCGAGCCCTTGCCCAGGGCGATCGCACCCCACGCCTTGCCCATCGCCACTTGCGGACGCAGCAGGCTGGCGCCGTCCTCGCGCTGCAAGGCCAGCACGTGGCCACCGGCATCCAGCACCACCACGGTCAGCGGCGCAGCGGAAATCTTGCGACCCGCAGCCAGCGCGCCATTCACCAGGCTGACAGCGACTTTCAAGCTCAATGCATTCATGAAACGGTCCTCTTTTTGTTAGAAGCCCAGGCGGGCAAGTGAAAACTGATAGAACAAATAGAACACAATGGTGAATATTTTTGTATACAATATTTTCATCGTCACGCCCCTGATCGTCGCCAAAGCCTTTTTTCAAGGCATTCAGACGAAAGCACAGACCGCCGATGAAAATGGATTGACCAGCACTGCGTCCCATGAATAAACTCTGGCAAAAAGCAGTTTGTATACAATTACAAAATCAATGAGGCACAAAACCATGAGCAAAATGAGAGCAATCGATGCAGCCGTTCTGGTGATGCGCCGTGAAGGTGTGGACACCGCGTTTGGCATTCCTGGTGCAGCGATCAACCCGCTGTACTCGGCGCTGAAGAAAGTCGGTGGTATCGATCACGTCCTCGCTCGCCACGTTGAAGGCGCCTCGCACATGGCCGAGGGCTACACCCGCACCAAGGCCGGCAACATCGGCGTGTGCATCGGCACCTCGGGCCCAGCCGGCACCGACATGGTCACCGGTCTGTACAGTGCCTCCGCCGACTCCATCCCGATTCTCTGCATCACTGGCCAAGCGCCGCGCGCTCGCCTGCATAAAGAAGATTTCCAGGCCGTCGACATCACCAGCATTGTCAAGCCGGTGACCAAGTGGGCGACCACCGTTCTGGAACCGGGCCAAGTGCCTTACGCCTTCCAGAAAGCCTTCTATGAAATGCGCACCGGCCGTCCGGGCCCTGTGCTGATCGACCTGCCGTTCGACGTGCAGATGGCCGAAATCGAATTCGACATCGATGCCTACGAGCCGCTGGCAATCCACAAGCCTGCCGCAACCCGCGTCCAGGCCGAGAAAGCCCTGGCACTGCTGAATGACGCCGAGCGCCCACTGCTGGTTGCCGGTGGCGGCATCATCAACGCCGACGCCAGCGAAAAACTGGTCGAGTTCGCCGAACTGACCGGCGTACCGGTCGTTCCGACCCTGATGGGCTGGGGCACCATCCCTGACGATCACGAACTGATGGTCGGCATGGTTGGTCTGCAAACCTCGCACCGCTACGGCAACGCCACGATGCTGAAATCCGACCTGGTGTTCGGTATCGGCAACCGCTGGGCCAACCGTCACACCGGTTCCGTGGACGTCTACACCGAAGGCCGCACCTTCATCCACGTCGACATCGAACCGACCCAGATCGGCCGCGTGTTCACCCCGGACCTGGGCATCGTTTCCGACGCCGGCGCCGCACTGGACGTGTTCCTGGAAGTGGCCCGCGAGTGGAAAGCCGCCGGCAAGCTGAAGTGCCGCGGCGAATGGCTGAAAGACTGCCAGGCGCGCAAATCGAGCCTGCAGCGCAAGACCAACTTCGACAACGTGCCAGTCAAGCCACAGCGCGTTTACCAGGAAATGAACGAGGTGTTCGGCAAGGACACCACCTACGTCAGCACCATCGGTCTGTCGCAGATCGCCGGCGCGCAATTCCTGCACGTGTACAAGCCGCGTCACTGGATCAACTGCGGCCAGGCAGGCCCGCTGGGCTGGACCATTCCGGCTGCGCTGGGCGTGGTCAAGGCCGATCCGACCCGCAAGGTCGTGGCACTGTCGGGCGACTATGACTTCCAGTTCATGATCGAAGAACTGGCAGTGGGCGCGCAATTCAACCTGCCTTACGTCCACGTGCTGGTGAACAACGCCTACCTCGGCCTGATCCGCCAGGCGCAGCGTGGCTTCGAGATGGATTACTGTGTTCAACTGGCGTTCGAGAACATCAACTCGCCTGACCTGAACGGCTACGGCGTCGATCACGTTGCCGTGGTTGAAGGCCTGGGTTGCAAGGCCCTGCGCGTGTTCAAGCCGGAAGAAATCGCCCCTGCCCTGCTCAAGGCGCAGAAGCTGGCCGAAGAGCACCGCGTGCCGGTGGTGGTCGAGGTGATTCTCGAGCGCGTCACCAACATTTCCATGGGTACCGAAATCAACGCGGTCAACGAATTCGAAGACCTGGCGCTGGTCGGCAACGACGCGCCAACCGCGATTTCGCTGCTCGACTGATCGTCTGTGCGGCCCCGCCCTTCACGGCGCGGGGCCCATCCCAGCAAGGAGACCACCATGCCACGCTTTGCCGCCAACCTGTCCATGCTGTTCACCGAACAGGACTTCCTGGCCCGTTTCAAGGCCGCCGCCGACGCGGGTTTCAGCGGGGTCGAATACCTCTTCCCTTACGACTACAGCTCGACCGAGATCAAGCAACTGCTCGACGCCCACGGCCTGACCCAGGTGCTGTTCAACCTGCCGGCCGGCGACTGGGCCAAGGGTGATCGCGGTATCGCCTGCGACCCGGCCCGGGTCGAGGAATTCCGCGCCGGTGTCGACCTCGCCATTGCCTACGCCAAGGTCCTGGGCAACACCCAGGTCAACGCCCTGGCCGGCATCCGCCCGCAAGGCCCGGACTGCGCCACCGTACGCAAGACCTTTGTCGAGAACCTGCGCTTCGCCGCCGACAAGCTGAAGGCCGCCGGTATCAAGCTGGTCATGGAAATGATCAACACCCGCGACATCCCGGGTTTCTACCTGAACACCACCCAACAAGCCCTGGAAATCCAGGCTGAAGTGGGCAGCGACAACCTGTTCCTGCAGTACGACATCTACCACATGCAAATCATGGAAGGTGACCTGGCCCGTACCGTTGAAACCAACCTGGCCAAGATCAACCACATCCAGCTGGCCGACAACCCGGGCCGCCACGAGCCGGGCACTGGCGAGATCAACTACCGCTTCCTGTTCGAGCACCTGGACCGCATCGGTTACCAGGGCTGGGTCGGCGCGGAATACAAGCCGAAGACCACCACCGAAGAAGGTCTGGGCTGGCTGAAGACGCATAACGCTATCTAACGCTCTATCTCTGTTTCCACCCAAACACTGTGGGAGCGAGCTTGCTCGCGAAGGACTGCGAAAGCAGTCCCATCCCAGGCGACACCGTTGTCCGGTCTATCGCATTCGCGAGCAAGCTCGCTCCCACAGTTGAATCCAGGCTCGATCAGGGTTCCGGGACACACAAATAAAAGAGGCAAATTCTCATGGCTAAAATCGGTTTCATCGGCACCGGCATCATGGGCCGCCCAATGGCGCAGAACCTGCAGAAAGCGGGTCACAGCCTGTTCCTGTCCACCCACCACGACGTCGCGCCAGCCGAGCTGATCGCCGCCGGTGCCGTGGCCCTGGCCAATCCGAAGGAAGTGGCCCAGGAAGCCGAATTCATCATCGTCATGGTCCCCGATACCCCACAGGTCGAAGCCGTCCTGTTCGGTGAAAACGGCGTCGCCGAAGGCGTTGGCCCGAACAAGGTCGTGATCGACATGAGCTCGATCTCGCCGACCGCCACCAAAGCCTTCGCCGAGAAGATCAAGGCCACTGGCGCTGCCTACCTCGACGCACCGGTTTCCGGCGGCGAAGTCGGTGCCAAGGCGGCGACCCTGAGCATCATGGTCGGCGGTTGCCCGAATGCCTTCGAACGCACCCTGCCGCTGTTCCAGGCCGTGGGCAAGAACATCACCCGCGTCGGTGGCAATGGTGATGGCCAGACCGCCAAGGTCGCCAACCAGATCATCGTTGCGCTGAACATCCAGGCCGTTGCCGAAGCCCTGCTGTTCGCCTCCAAGAACGGCGCCGATCCAGCCAAGGTGCGTGAAGCACTGATGGGCGGCTTCGCGTCCTCGAAGATCCTCGAAGTGCACGGCGAGCGCATGATCAAAGGCACCTTCGATCCAGGCTTCCGCATCAGCCTGCACCAGAAGGACCTGAACCTGGCCCTGCAAGGCGCCAAGGAACTGAACATCAACCTGCCCAACACCTCCAACGCCCAGCAAGTGTTCAGCACCTGCGCGGCCATCGGTGGTGCCAACTGGGACCACTCGGCGCTGATCAAAGGCCTGGAACACATGGCCAACTTCTCGATCCGCGGCGACAAGTAAGCAAGAGCTGCACGCCGCGCGGCGAAGGGGCCGCGCATCGTTCCCTTCCACCCGCGTGGCTGGCAGTTGCAACAGCGCAACACCGCCCCTGGTTCAGCCTGCACGGAGGCCGTTCCAGGGGCGTTTTCGATTTTGAAGAACAATAAGATTTGGGAGCCTGAGATGTCGGTCGATCCGCAACAATTTCTCCGCGACCTGTTCGCAACGGCCATCGACGCCGCGCACCCGCGTCAGGTCCTTGAAGCACACCTGCCCGCCGACCGCACCGGTCGCGTCATCGTCATCGGCGCCGGCAAGGCCGCCGCAGCCATGGCCGAAGTGGTCGAACGTACCTGGCAAGGCGAAGTCCGCGGCCTGGTCGTGACCCGTTATGGCCACGGCGCCAGCTGCTCGAAGATCGAAGTGGTCGAAGCTGCCCACCCGGTCCCCGACGCCGCCGGCCTCGCCGTCGCCAAGCGCGTACTGGAAATGGTCAGTGACCTCAGCGCCGACGACCGGGTGATCTTCCTGCTGTCCGGCGGCGGTTCCGCACTGCTCGCCCTGCCCGCCGAGGGCCTGACCCTGGCGGACAAGCAACAGATCAACAAAGCCCTGCTCAAGTCCGGCGCCACCATCGGCGAGATGAACTGCGTGCGCAAGCACCTCTCGGCGATCAAGGGCGGCCGTCTGGCCAAGGCCTGCTGGCCGGCCACCGTCTACACCTACGCGATTTCCGATGTGCCGGGCGACCTCGCCACGGTCATCGCCTCCGGCCCCACCGTGGCCGACCCGAGCACCTCGGCCGAAGCGCTGGCGATCCTCAAGCGCTACAACATCGAGGCGCCAAAAGCGGTGATTGACTGGCTGAACAACCCCGCCTCGGAAACCGTCAAGGCCGATGACCCGGCCCTCGCCCGCAGCCATTTCCAACTGATCGCCCGGCCCCAGCAGTCGCTCGAAGCCGCCGCGGTGAAAGCCCGTCAGGCCGGCTTCAGCCCGCTGATCCTCGGCGACCTGGAAGGCGAGTCGCGGGAAGTGGCCAAGGTCCACGCCGGTATCGCCCGCCAGGTGGTGCTGCATGGCCAGCCGCTGCCGGCGCCTTGCGTAATTCTGTCCGGCGGTGAAACCACCGTGACCGTGCGCGGCAATGGCCGTGGCGGACGCAACGCCGAGTTCCTGCTGAGCCTCACCGAAAGCCTCAAGGGCCTGCCGGGCGTCTACGCCCTGGCCGGTGACACCGACGGCATCGACGGCTCGGAAGACAACGCCGGCGCCATCATGACCCCGGACAGCTACGCCCGCGCCCAGGCGCTGGGCCTGTCGGCCTCGGACGAACTGGACAACAACAACGGCTACGGCTACTTCGCCGCGCTCGACGGGTTGATCGTCACCGAACCGACCCGCACCAACGTCAACGACTTCCGCGCCATCCTCATCCTTGAGACCGCTCAACATGACGCCTGACAAAAAAGCCAAGATTCTCGCCACCCTCGGCCCAGCGACCAAAGGCATCGACGACATCCGCCAACTGGTCGAGGCCGGGGTCAACATCTTCCGCCTCAACTTCAGCCACGGCGAGCATGCCGACCACGCGATGCGCTACCAGTGGATCCGCGAGGTGGAAAGCCAGCTCAACTACCCGCTGGGCATCCTGATGGACCTGCAAGGTCCGAAACTGCGCGTCGGCCGTCTGGCCGAGGGCAAGGTGCAACTGCAACGCGGCCAGGCCCTGCGCCTGGACCTCGACCCGACGCCGGGTAACGGCCAGCGCGTCAACCTGCCCCACCCGGAAATCATCGCCGCGCTGGAGCCGGGCATGGACCTGCTGGTGGACGATGGGCGCCTGCGCCTGCGCGTGACCGCCAAGCACGTCGACGCCATCGACACCACCGTGCTCAACGGCGGCGAGCTGTCCGACCGCAAGGGCGTCAACGTTCCGCAGGCGGTGCTGGACCTCAGCCCGTTGACCCCAAAAGACCGTCGCGACCTGACCTTCGGCCTGGAACTGGGTGTGGACTGGGTGGCGCTGTCGTTCGTGCAGCGCCCTGAAGACATCATCGAAGCGCGCCAGTTGATCGGCGACCGCGCCTTCCTCATGGCCAAGATCGAGAAACCTTCGGCCGTGACCAAACTGCGCGAAATCGCCGAACTGAGCGACGCGATCATGGTTGCCCGCGGTGACCTGGGCGTGGAAGTGCCGGCCGAAAGCGTGCCGCAGATTCAGAAGAACATCATTGCCACCTGCCGCCAGCTCGGCCGTCCAGTGGTGGTGGCAACGCAGATGCTCGAATCGATGCGCTTCTCCCCGGCGCCGACCCGCGCTGAAGTCACCGACGTCGCCAACGCCATCGGCGAAGGCGCCGATGCGGTGATGCTGTCGGCGGAAACCGCCTCCGGCGAATACCCGCTCGAAGCGGTGCAGATGATGAGCAAGATCATCCGCCAGGTCGAAGGTGGTCCGGACTACCAGACCCAGCTCGACGTCGGCCGGCCAAAGGCCGAAGCCACGGTCTCGGACGCCATCAGCTGCGCCATCCGCCGTATCAGCGGCATCCTGCCGGTGGCGGTGCTGGTCAACTACAGCGAGTCGGGCAACTCGACCCTGCGCACCTCGCGCGAGCGGCCACGGGCACCGATCCTCAACCTGACGCCGAACCTCATCACCGCTCGCCGCCTGAGCGTGGTCTGGGGCGTGCATTCGGTGGTCAACGATCGCCTGCGCCAGGTTGACGAAGTGTGCTCCACCGCACTGGAAATCGCCCAGGCCCAGGGCATGGCCAACCGTGGCGACACCCTGCTGATCACTGCCGGTGTGCCTTTTGGCCAGCCGGGATCGACTAACTCGCTGCGTATCGAAACCCTGCTTTGACGTCTTCGCGGGACAAGCCCGCGGCCGCCGATTCATCCGCGTGAATCTGTGGCCGCGGGCTTGCTCCGCGATCCAGAGCGCTAAAAAAGAAATACCCCTAAACCGTGGGAAAAGTTTCGCCCAAAGAGGCGACCCACTTCACTCAGACCTACTGCCATGTACACCAAAAATCTAGTTAACCCCTGCCCCGACTGGGCGACCGCCTTGCTCAACGGTTTCAGTCAGGTGCTGCTGCAGCGTAACCCGCTGTGCGGCCTGTGCTGCCTGCTGGCCATCCTTCTCACCGCCCCGCACCTGCTCGGCGGCGCACTGCTGGGCGCCCTTTCCGGGCTGCTGGTGGCCCAGCGCCGCGGCTACGACCGCGCCGACCGCCAGGCCGGGCTGTACAGCTACAACGGCGTGCTGATCGGCGTGCTGTTCAGCTACCTGCTGCCGTGGTCCTCGCTGCTCGCACCGCTCATCATCGCCGCCGCCGGACTCAGCAGCATGCTGGTGCACCAGTGGCTCAAGCGTGGTGGTTCGGTATTGCTGCCGGCCTACACCTTGCCGTTCGTGCTGATCGGCTGGGCCTTGCTGGTCATCGCCGATCCGGCGACGGTCGCCAATGCGCCGGTCCCGGCCAACCCGCTGGATGCACTGGCGCGGGGGCTGGGGCAGATCTTCCTGCTGGACCAGCCGTTGGCGGGCCTGCTGATTGCCCTGGGCCTGCTGCTGTCGGATCGCTATGCGGCGGCCTGGGCCTTTGTCGGCGCCGCCATTGGCGGCAGCGTCGCGCTGGTGGGCGGTGAAGCGACTGCGGCCTACATGGGCCTTTATGGCTTCAATGCAGCGCTGGCCGCCCTCGCCTTCAGCGGCACCCGTGCCCAGCCGTGGAAACCGCTACTGGCCATCGTCCTGGCGATTGCCGTGCAGCCGCTGTTCAACCTGCTGCCGATTTCGGGGCTGACCGCGCCGTTTATCGTGGCGTGCTGGATGGTGCGGCTGGGTGGGTTTCGCAAGGTGAAAGCAGCGGCTTTGGGCTGATGTCATGGGCCTCATCGTTGCATGCGTATCTACACATCTTGCAGGCAAACGCAAAACGTCAGCCACTTGCGATCCTGTGGGAGCGGATTCATCCGCGAAGGGCCGCACAGCGGCCCTAAATCCATCCAGCACACTGTTTCTGCCTAGTCTGGATGTCACATTCAAGCATGCTGGCAGTCGAAAGAAATGTCGGCTATAGACCGCCACCTCGTGCTGGATGGTTTTGGGGCCGCTGTGCGGCCCTTCGCGGATGAATCCGCTCCCACAGTTCGCGGTGACCTGACGCCATGGGTTGCCTGAGATGTGTAGATACCCATGCAGCGATGAGGCACCCGAAACTTGCACAAAGCAGCAGCCAACCCCTAGGCTTCCCGGCATCACCCGCCCGGAACACATCCCCTCATGAACACCCCTCAGAGCCTGCGCCAGCAGCTCTACGTCATCATCTTCCAAACCGACACCGTCGCCGGCCGCCGCTTCGACACCGCCCTGCTGCTGATCATCCTCGCCAGCCTGGTCATCGTGATCCTGGACAGCATCGACGAGGTTCACCAGAGCTACGCCGGGCTGTTGGCCATAATCGAATGGGGCTTCACTGCGGTATTCCTGATCGAATACCTGATGCGCCTGTACTGCTCGCCCAAGCCGCTGCGCTACGCCTTCAGCTTCTACGGGCTGGTGGACCTGCTGGCGATCGTGCCGGGGATCATCGCCCTGTACTACAGCGACGCCCAATACCTGCTGATCATCCGGGTCATCCGGATGCTGCGGATCTTCCGCGTGCTCAAGCTCAGCCCGTACCTCAAGCAGGCCCATTACCTGCTCGACGCCCTGCGCGGCAGCAAGCAGAAGATCATCGTGTTCCTGGTCAGCGTCTCCACCCTGGTCACGGTGTTCGGCACCCTGATGTACGTGGTCGAAGGCCCGGAGCACGGCTTCACCAGCATTCCCAAGGGCATCTACTGGGCCATCGTCACCCTGACCACGGTGGGTTTCGGCGATATCGTGCCGAAGACGCCGCTGGGCCAGGTCATTTCTTCGCTGGTGATGATCACCGGTTACTCGATCATCGCCGTGCCCACAGGTATCTTTACCGCCGAACTGGCCAACGCGATGCGCGGCGAGCAACTGCGTCATGACTGCCCGGTGTGCCGCAAGAATCAGCACGAACATGGCGCGGCCTTCTGTTCGCGGTGTGGCAATGCGTTGTTCAGAAAAGAGGAATAAGCAAAGCAGCTTTTAATCTTTTTGTGCCTAAGGCGCTTTGGCTATAGTCGCTGGCACAATGCCGTCAATTAACTCCAACAAGGAATGCACAGTGAAAAAACTCTTCAGTGCCTCGCTGCTGGCCGCGAGCCTGGCCGTGGGCAGTTTTGCCCAGGCCGCTCCGGCCCCACTGCTGAACGTCTCCTACGACGTGATGCGTGACTTCTACAAGGACTACAACGCCGCGTTCCAGAAGCACTGGGAAGCCGAGCACAAAGAGAAGATCACCGTGCAGATGTCCTTCGGCGGTTCGAGCAAGCAAGCGCGCTCGGTCATCGACGGCCTGCCTGCCGATGTCATCACCATGAACATGGCCACCGACATCAACGCCCTCGCCGACAACGGCCAACTGGTGCCGAACGACTGGGTCACCCGCCTGCCGAACCACAGCGCGCCGTTCACCTCGGCCACCGTGTTCATCGTCCGCAAGGGCAACCCGAAGACCCTGAAAGACTGGCCCGACCTGCTCAAGGACGGCGTCCAGGTGATCGTGCCCAACCCGAAAACCTCGGGTAACGGCCGCTACACCTACCTGTCGGCCTGGGGCTACGTGCTGAAAAACGGCGGCGACGAGAACAAGGCCAAGGACTTCGTCGGCAAGCTGTTCAAGCAGGCGCCGGTGCTGGACACCGGTGGCCGTGCCGCCACCACCACCTTCATGACCAACCAGATCGGCGATGTGCTGGTGACCTTCGAGAACGAGGCCGAGATGATCGCCCGCGAATTCGGCCGTGATCAGTTCGAAGTGATCTACCCAAGCGTCTCCGCCGAAGCCGAGCCGCCGGTGAGCGTGGTCGACAAGGTAGTCGACAAGAAAGGCAGCCGCGCTACCGCCGAGGCCTACCTGAAATACCTGTGGTCGCCGGAAGCCCAGGAAATCGCCGCCAACAACTACCTGCGCCCGCGTGACCCGGCGATCCTCGCCAAGTACACCGACCGCTTCCCGAAAGTCGACTTCCTCTCGGTCGAGAAAACCTTCGGTGACTGGCGCACCGTGCAGAAGACCCACTTCAATGACGGTGGCATCTTCGACCAGATCTATACCGGCAAGTAATCGGTAGTCAGGGGCCTGTCTTCAGGCCCCCTCCCTAATTCCTCGCAGTAATCCCCCGCCGATCATTGTCTACCCTTTCCGTCACCCCCGGCCGAAGGAGTACCCCGTGATCCGATCCGTACTCATGCTGCTGTTCTGCGCCCTGCTCGGTACCTCCGCGCTGGCCGCCGGGCCGCTGTCTACCCTCACCGAAGAAAAGCCCGCCGAAGCCGAACCCGTAGTCCAGGGCGGTCTGCTCGGGGCATTGGCCAATGGCCTGGACGATGTTTCCCAGGAACTGAACATCGACAATCACCTGCTAGACGCCTGGCGCCTGCGCGCCGACCGGGCTGCCAATGAAGTCGATCAACTGGTCACCCGCCACAACGGCAGCGACGCGCTGGAGATGATCGGCGACTTTCTGCTACTCACCGTCACCTGGGCCCTGACCTTCGCCGTGCTCTGCTACCTCGGCCGCCTCGCCACCCGTTACGTCCAGCACACCCGCTTTTTGCGCGAACGCCCTCGCCCGCAAAAACTGCTGGCCTACCTGCTGCCCTACACCCTGCCAGCAATGATCAGCCTGCCGATGACCCTGTTCATCAGCCGCCAGCTTGACCCGTCAGTGGGCCGCGCGCTGGGCATGAGCCTGGCCTACGCCACCAGCAGCGGGATTTTCTCCACCTCGATCATCCTGTGCCTGATCACCCTGTTCGACGTCGGGCACAAACGCGCAGCAGTGCGGATCATCCGCCAGGCGGCCCCGCGGCCGCTGTTCCTGATCGGCTTCCTCGCCGCCTGGAGCGACGCCCTGACCAGCCCGCAGATCGCCCGGCAACTGGGCGGCAACCTGACCAGCAGCGCCGCAGTCATCACCGGCCTGCTGGCCACTGTGGCCTTCGCCGTACTGGTGCTGCGCTCGCGCCGCCCGGTGGCGCACCTGATCCGCAACCGCAGCCTCAAGGACCGCCTGCAGCACCGCGCCGTGCAGGAAACCCTGCGGATCTTCTCGGCGCTGTGGTACCTGCCGATCCTGATGATGATCCTGGTCTCGGCGATCAACCTGATCGGCGCCGGCGAAGAGAGCCAGCGCGCCCTGCAAAAGGCGCTGCTGACCACGGTGCTGCTAATCGGCACAGTGTTCCTGAGCATCACGTTGCAGCATCTGTTCAAGCCCCACCGCGCCAACGCCGAACAACACCTGAGACCCTACAAGGAACTGCTCTACAGCTTGGCCCACGCGCTACTGCGAATTGCCATGGCAATCGCCTTCATCGAGCTGCTGGGACGGATCTGGGGCATCTCGGTGCTGGAGTTCGCCCTGCGCAACACCCTGGGCCGGGCGATCAGCGACTCATTGAGCAGCATCGGCCTGATCCTGCTGGTGACCTGGCTGCTCTGGGTGGTGATCGACACCGCGATCCAGGAAGCCCTCAAACCCACGCCCGGCCGCCGCGCCTCGCGCCAGCCGAGCACGCGCCTGCGGACTATCCTGCCGATGCTGCGCAACGCTATCAAAGTGGTGCTGGTGGTGATCTGCACCATCACCACCATGGCTAACCTGGGGATCAACGTCGCGCCGTTCCTCGCCGGTGCCGGGGTGGTGGGCCTGGCCATCGGTTTCGGTTCGCAGCAACTGGTGCAGGACGTGATCACCGGGCTGTTCATCCTGATCGAAGACACCATCGCCATCGGCGACTGGGTGGTGCTCGACTCGGGCCACGCCGGCACGGTGGAAAGCCTGACCATCCGCACCCTGCGCCTGCGCGACGGCAAAGGCTTCGTGCATTCGGTGCCGTTCGGCCAGATCAAGGCGGTCACCAACCAGTCACGGCAGTTCGCCTACGCGTTCTTCTCGGTGCAGTTCAGTTACGAGACGGATGTGGACACGGCGCTGAAGCTGATCCGCGAAGTGGGCCAGTCCATCAGCGAAGACCCGATCCTGCGGCACAGCCTGCAAGGGCCATTGCAGGTGTTCGGGGTCGACAGCATGAACCTCAACGGCATGACCCTGACCGCGCAATTCCGCACCACCTCGGGCGGGCAGTACGCGGTGAACCGTGCGTTCAATGAGCGGCTGAAGAAGCTGGTGGACCAGACCGACGATGTGAGTTTTGCGCAGTACAACCCGGTGCCGGCCAGGGTTGGGGATCCGGCTCAGTAGGTTTTTGGAGGCCTCATCGCTGCAGTTCGGCGCCCCGACACGCCAGCGATGAGGCCCCGGCACTCACCGGAAGACCAGAGCCTTCAACCCACCCGCCACATCCGCATCCGGAAACTCCGGCGGGTTCTCCAACCGCTCGACAAACGTCAACTGCGGCGCCTGCTCGGCCATGCCCTGGATCAGGAACTCCGGCCCGATCGCCGGATCATTCACGCAGGCCAGCACCGTGCCGCCCTCGGTCAACAGCTCCGGCAGGCGCCGCAGGATCTTCGCGTAATCCTGGGTCAGGGCGAAGCTGCCTTTCTGGAAGGTCGGCGGGTCAATGATGATCAGGTCGTACGGCCCGCCCTTGCGCACCTTGCCCCAGGACTTGAACAGTTCATGGCCGAGAAAACCGACCCGCGCCAGGTCGTGGCCATTGAGCCGGTGATTGTCCCGCCCCCGCGACAGCGCCGCCCGGGACATGTCCAGATTCACCACCTGCTCCGCGCCGCCAGCGATGGCCGCCACCGAGAACCCGCAGGTGTAGGCGAACAGGTTCAGCACCCGCTTGCCCGCCGACTGCTCGCGCACCCAGCGCCGGCCGTAACGCATATCGAGGAACAGGCCGCTGTTCTGCTTCAGGCCCAGGTCCAGTTGATAACGCAGGCCGTCTTCGTCGATCACCCGGGTTTCGCAAACCTCGCCCAACAGCCACTGGCCGGGGCTTTCCGGCAGATAGCGGTGCTGGATCAACACCGCCGCGCCCGGCCAGTCGGCGCTGGCGGCCAGTGTGCGCAACAGGCTTTCCAGCTCAGCCAGTTGACCTTCGGGCGGCTCGCGGAATAGCGATACCAGCAGCACGCCCTGCAGCCAGTCCACGGTGATCTGCTCCAACCCCGGCCAGCAGCGCCCGCGCCCGTGGAACAGCCGCCGGGTTTCGGTCGGCGGCGGGTTCAGGGCGGTGAGCAGGTGTTGATGCAGGGTGTCGATGGCAGCGGTCATGGCGGGCAGTCGTTGAGCTAAAGCGGCGTATTCTACGCCCTCGCACCGCGCCCGCGGGTGGCGGATTTGAACCACCAGCCACGCTGCATCCCCGCAGCCGCCAGCAGAATCGCCGCCACGCCCAGCCATTGCAGCGGTTGCAGGCGGTGACCGAAGGCCACCCAGTCCACCAGGATCGCGGCGATCGGGTAGATGAACGACAAGGCGCCGGTCAGCGCGGTGGGCAATTTCTGGATCGCGCCGTAGAGCAGCACATACATCACGCCGGTGTGAACGATGCCCAGGGTCACCAGACTGCCCAGCTCCGCTTGCCCGCTGGGCAGCCCGCCGAGGTTGGCGAACGGCGCCAGCAACAGGATGCCGGTGCTCACCTGAATCAACGCGATCAGGTGCGGCGGCGTACCGCTCAAACGCTTGATGACCAGCGCCGCCACCGCATAGAGAAACGCCGCACCCAGCGCCAGCGCGATGCCCAGCAGGTACTCGTCGCCGCTCTCGCCCTGGCTGCCGTGTGCACTGACGATTGCCAGCATCCCGGCAAAGGACACGCCTAGCCAGAACAGCTTGGGCACGGTGATTTTCTCGCCGAGGAACAAAGCCGCCAACCCTACCAGCATGAACGGCTGAACGTTGTACACCGCCGTGCCAATGGCGATGGACGCCCGCGAATAGGAAGCGAACAACAGCACCCAGTTACCGACGATGGCCACCCCGCTGAGCACCGCCAGCGCGAAGGTGGCGCGAGTAAGGATGCCCGGACGCAAAAAGCCCATGGCCGCACAGATCAGCAACAAGGTGCCGGCGCCGAACACGCAGCGCCAGAACACCACATCCAGCACCGGTTGCCCGGACACCAGCACGAACCAGCCAATGGTGCCGGAAATCAGCATGGCCCCGATCATTTCCAGCGAACCGCGACGTATCGAACTGTCCATCACTCACCTCCGGGAATATGTGACAAAGTATGCCGAGGGTGTCCGGGGCCATTCCATGGAATTAATCAGGCTGAAGCCGACGCCGACCTTTTTTATCAAGGCGATTTACGAAGATTGCCTAACGAGGGATTTTTCATGACCGATGCCATCGACCAACTGCTGCTCAACGCCCTGATGGAAGACTCGCGACGCTCGCTCAAAGCGCTGGCGAGCCTGACCGGGCTGTCCTCACCCAGCGTCAGCGAACGCCTGCGTCGCCTCGAAGAGCGCGGCGTGCTCAAGGGCTACACCGTCGAAGTCGATCCGCGCAGCTTCGGCTACCAGTTGCAGGCCATCGTGCGCATTCGCCCGCTGCCGGGGCAGTTGCATGAAGTGGAACGGCAGATCATCGCCATCCCGGAGTTCACCGAGTGCGACAAGGTCACCGGTGACGACTGCTTTATCGCCCGCCTGCATGTGCGTTCGATGGAGCAGCTCGATACCCTGCTGGACAAGCTCAACAGCCACGCCGAGACCAGCACCGCGATCGTCAAGAAGACCCCGGTGAAACGCCGCCTGCCGCCGATGGACTGAAGGATTGCAACCGGCAGCGATCAGACAAGACCCGGCAGTTCCAGCGCGGGCGGCCCTCCAGCCAGGGTCCGCGCCAACAGTTGCCCGCTGCCGCAGGCTAGGGTGAAACCCAGGGCGCCATGGCCGAGGTTCAGCCACAGATTGCGGTACGGGCTCGCTCCCAGCAGCGGCACCCCGGTCGGCGTGGCCGGACGCATGCCGGCCCAATCCTGCCCGTGGGCGTAATACCCGGCGTCGGGAAAGCTGGCGGCGGCCTGGCGACGCAGGCTGGCAAGACGCAGCGGGTCCGGCGTTTCATCGAAACCGACAATGTCCACCATGGCCGCGACCCGTAGTTGCTGGTCGATGCGGGCGTAAACGATCTTGCGGTCGTAATCGGTGACACTCACCTCGGGCGCATGCGCGCCGACCGGTACGGTCAGGCTGTAGCCCTTGAGCGGATACACCGGCAATCGCAACCCCGGCAGGCCCAGTTGCGTAGCTCGATAGCCCGCGCAGAGGACCAGATTTTCCACCGCCAGCACTTCGTCACCCAACTCCAGCGCCTGGATCACACCCTTGCTGTGACGGATCTTGCTGACACGCTGGCCCAAGCGAAAATGGCAACGCCCCGAGGCCCGCAAGCGCGCCGCCAGGGTCAGGCAAAAGCGATGGCAGTCACCGACTTCTTCGCTGGGCGTGAATACGCCCCCCATGAACGGCACACCGGCCAAGGCCGGCTCCAGCCCCGCCAGCTCATCGGCAGCGAGCGCTTGCTGGTGATCCGCATCGAGCCGCTGCCGGGCCTGGGCAAAGCTGGCGGACTCACGGAAAACCACCAGCTTGCCATTGCGCCGCCAGGCAAAACCGTCCAGGCCGTCTTCCTCGCGCCAGCTCGTCAATGTGTCTTGACTGTGCAGCGCCAGCCGCAACAGGCGCGCGGCGTTGGTGCGGTTGACCGAGCCCCGGCACGCGGCCATGAACGCCAGCAGCCAACGCCACTGCGCCGGGTCCATGCGCGGGCGCAAGCGCAACGGCGAATCGCCGCGCAACATCCAGCCGAGCGCGTGCCACGGCACACCGGCATCCGCCAGTGGCGCGACATAGCGATAAGAAAGTTGTCCGCCGTTGGCGAAGCTGGCGCCGCTGGCCAGCGCTTCACCGGCCTCGATCAGCTCCACCTCGAAACCTTCGCGCACCAACGCGTAGGCCGTGGCCAGGCCGATCACACCGCCGCCGATGACTGTTACCCGACTCGTCATGCCCGCAATCCATTTGCCAAAACGGGGGTCAGAGTAAGGGTGTTCTACCGCATCGCCAACCCGGAAGCCTCATGCGTCTTGCCCGGGCACTGCACATCCCCACCGTCCAGCCCCTGCTTCACATTGCGACTGAGCATCGTCGCCTTGCCATCGCGCCAGGTCAGGGTCAGCACGTACAGCGAATCGAAGTCGCTGTTCTCCCAGTCCTTGGTAATCACCCGATCCTCGCCCAGGGCCTTGCCGGCCACGGTGTTGATCAGCTCGGGCAGGTAGCCGTGGGACCAGGCGGTGTACACGGTGGCGTTGCGGTACTTGTTGCTCAGCAGTTCGCTGGCCAGGGCGCTGGTGTCGTTGGCGCCATACTCGATGTTCACCGGCAGGCCGAGCTTGATGGCGCTGGGGCTGATGGTCATCAGCGGGCGCAGGTAGCTGTAGCTGTCGTCATTGGCGCCTTCTTCCACTTCGCGGGTGGGGTTGGCGGCGAAGACGTAATCGGCCTTGCCGAATTTTTCCGGCAACAGCGTGGCGAGGTCGAGGGCGCGATTCAGGCCCTGGCAGTTGAGTTGGCCGAGACCTTCACCGGGCTTTTCGGCATGGCGCAGGAAGACCAGCGTCTGGGTGCCGTCCACCGGTTTGGCGAAACTGTCGAAGGTGGTAAAACCGAGAAGGGCCGCACTGGCGGCGAGCGCGGCGCAGAACAGCGCCTGGCGGCGGAAAGAAAGCGTCACGGGCAACTTCATGATGAACCCTTGGCGGAAAGAATCGAGTTTGACCCGTCAGTGCTGCCCCGCGGCCGAAGCCGCGGAGCATCCCTGTCTGTCGCTCCTTCCATGGAAGCGGGCATCCTTGAGAGTGCAGCAAGCCCGTTTGGTTCTGTCCCTGGGTGCTTATCCGTAAGCAGAGTCGAATGTAGTCCCTGGCTGTTACGAAATTAAGACGATGCCTCAACCGCGATAAACCATTTCGGTTTCATGCGTCGGAAATCGATCCGGTAGTAGGTACCGAGGGCTTTTTGGGGTATCTGGCGCCTTCAGTCGTCGCGGGTCAGCACTTCCAGCAGCTCGATCTCGAACTGCAGGTCGGAACCCGGCGTGATCGAGCCCATGCTGCGTTCGCCATAGCCCAGGTGCGCGGGCACGAACAGCGTGCGCTTGCCGCCGACTTTCATGCCCATCAGGCCCTGGTCCCAGCCCTTGATCACGCGGCCGGTGCCGATCACGCACTGGAACGGCTTGCCGCGCTGGTGGGACGAATCGAACACGCTGCCGTCGGCCAGCGTGCCGGTGTAATGGGTGGTGATCAGGGCGCCCTTGACCACTTCCTTGCCGTCGCCCAGCTGGACGTCGGTGATTTGCAGTTCGCCGCTCATAGTGACCTCATTCAAGCGCGGTAATCGTAACCGCAGCCTTTTCGCAGGATTGCCCTGGTTTTGCAAGGAGCAGGCAGCCTTTGGTTATCGGTCTTACACTGGGTAGCTCTGACAACCACCTACCAGCGGCAGGAAGCGACATGAGCAAGGAGCTATGCAAAGAACTGGGGATCAGTGAAGACCTGTTGCTGGCGCGGGGTTTTGTCGCCTACCCCGAAGCGCGGGTGCTGGCGATTGCCGAGATCAACGCCGACGCGCGGCGGTTCGAGCTGGAGCCGGACGCCGCCGCAGCCTGGAAGCAGATGAAGGCTGAAGCCGCGGCCGCCGGCGTGGAGCTATGGCTGATGTCGGCGTACCGCAGCGTCACCTACCAGGCCAATCTCATTCGCACCAAGCTCAAGCGCGGCCTGTCGCTGGAGCAGATCCTCGCGGTCAACGCCCCGCCCGGCTACAGCGAGCACCACACCGGCCGGGCGATCGATATCAATTCGCTGGAAATCGACTTCGAGCACAGCCGCGCGTACCAGTGGCTGAGCCGTCATGCGCAGCGGTTCGACTTCCATTTGTCCTACCCACGAAACAACCCGCTGGGCTACCAGTTCGAGCCGTGGCACTGGTGCTACGGCACGACCTTGCTGGCGGTCAACTGAACTGCGCGATGACTTCGGCGCCGGTCATGTTCTGGGTCGGGTTGGAGAAGCAGTAGAAGGCCGGTTTCTCGTCGATGTAGACCTGCAGATCGAAGGTCCAGGCGGTGTCGCCGTCGAGGACGCCGACCGGCACCGCATCGAAGCCACCGGCCTTGAGGCGGTAGAACAGATGGGTGCCGCAGCTTGGGCAGAAACCGCGCTGGGCCCAGTCGGACGAATCGTAGACCGCAGGTTGGGCGCCGCTGAACTGCAGGGGCTGCGTGCTGTGCGCCACCAGCAGCGGGCCGCCGCTCCACTTGCGGCACATGCTGCAATGGCAGGCGCTGACACGGGTTTCATCGAGGGTGACGGAGAGCTGGATGGCGCCGCAGAGGCAGGTGCCTTGGTGGGTTGGCATGAGGGGTGCTCCTTGCGTTTATGAGGTGGCGAGGGAGTCTAGCAGTGTGGATGGAAGGCGCAGGCCGAATGTTATCTGACGCTCTTGAGATCGAGCGCCGCTCGCGCGGCGCATCGCGAGCAAGCTCGCTCCTCCGGTGGTTTGAGCGTGCCTATGCTTGTCTCAACAACATCCCCCGCGATTCCTCGCCAATTGCCAATCTGATGGCCATGGCACGATGTAACCACTGTAGGAGCGAGCTTGCTCGCGATGCGCCGCGCGAGCGGCGCTCAATCTCAAGGACCCTGAAATGTCCTAACCCGTCACCGGCGTCAACACCGGCTCCCCCGCAAAAAACGCCTGCAGGTTCTTCAACACCAACGCCACCGTATCCCGCGCTGCTTCCGGCGACTGCCCAGCCACATGGGGCGTCAGCACCACGTTGGGCAGCGTCTTGAGCTCATCCGGGACATTGGGCTCGTCATCGAACACATCCAGCGCCGCGCCGGCAATCCGCCGCTCACGCAACGCCGCAACCATATCCGCCGTGAACACCACGCTGGCCCGGGCAATGTTCACCAGAAACCCCTCCGGCCCCAGCGCATCGAGCACCGCGCTGTCCACCAGTTGCCGGGTGTTGGCGCCACCGGGCGTGGCGACGATCAGGAAGTCCGACTCCCGCGCCAGCGCCAGCGGGCTGTCGCAGTACGAATAGGCCACGTCGTCCCGCCGGGAACGGTTGTGATAGCTCACCTGCATATCGAACCCGAGGGCGCCGCGCCGGGCGATCGCCAGCCCCACTGCGCCCAACCCGAGAATGCCCAGGCGCTTGCCCGAGATGGACGGGCTGATCACCCGGTTCCATTGGCCCTGACGAGTAGTGGCATCGGCCTGGGGAATATTGCGCACCACAGCCAGCAACAAGGCCATGGTGTGATCCGCCACCGCCACGGCATTCGCGCCAGCGCCGTTGGTGACGGTGATACCCCGCGCCGCAGCGGCAGCCAGGTCGACCTGCTCATAGCCGGCGCCGATCACGCAAATGATCTGCAAGGCCGGCAACGCGGCGATTTCAGCGGCGGACAAGCCCAGCGGGCCGCGGGTCAGCACCGCGTCGATCTCGCCGCCGTGGCGCGCGATGGCCTCGGCGCGCAAGGCCGGGGTCTGCGCGCGAATCAGGCGATAACCGTTGTTTTCCAGCAGGGGCAGGTAGTCGTCGACCGTCTCGACCAGCACCAGTACCGTCTTTGTCATTTCAGGCTCCCAGGCATTTCAGCGAGGCAGCATTATGCTCCGGTCACTGGCCAAAAGCCCGTCCCAGACCGCCCGGTACACCGCTGCTATCGGTGTCCTGCCACGGGCCATCAGCGCTGGTCGCCCAGCTCCAGCCGTTGTTCCAGCGGTAATAGGTGCGCTGGCGGTAGAAGGTGTTGCTCTTGCCTTCCAGCACGTAGACGCCCAGGCGCGGGTCCCAATGGCTGGCGCCGCCCGGTGGCGGGGCGAAGCTGGCGGAGGTGCGCGGCATGGGTTTCTGCGATGGGGTGACCGGTTTGGTCGGGACTGGCTTGGTCGGGCCCGGTTTGATCACCGGGCCCGGCGGGGGTGTGGTCTGGATCGGCGGCAGCGGCTCGCGCTCGGGCTGATGCACCGTACATGCGCTGAGCCCCAGGGCCAGTGAAATCAGGGTCAGGCGTACGGTGCTGTTCATGAGGGCGCTCTCTTACGGATCCGGGCTGTCGATGGTCAGGTGTTGCGGCGCCTCGGTGCTGGTAGCCAGCGGTGAACCGCTGCCGATCCACTCACCCTTGGTGGGCTGGCCGGAGCGTGAGATGCGCGCCACAAGTTGGACTTCGGCGAAGCTCGACAGTTTCATGTTCGGCATCATCGCGTCGCTGTCGCTCAGTTCCACCTCGATGGGCAACTGCGCCACGGTGACCCGCTTGGCCGCCAGCGGCATCGGCGGGCCGGATGCAGCGCGGGCGAAGATGAACACGGTGTCGTCCGGCTTGACCTTGTCTTTCAACGCCGCCGCCAGCTCGACCCGTACGGTAAGTTTGGCGCCGCTGGCCGCAGTGGCCGGTGCGGACGCCTTGCCTTCGCCGGCCGCCAGTTTTTCCTTAGCCTTGTCGATGCCGCCCAACAACGCGGTGCGCGAGGCGTCACCTTCCGGCAGTTGCACCAGCAGGCGGTTCCAGTAATCGACCGCTTCCTGGTAGCGCTCGCCCTCGAAGGCGGCGATGCCCAGCAGGCCGAGGCTGGTGACTTCGTTCGGGTCGGCTTTCAGGGCTTCATCAGTGATCGCCTGGAACTGCGGCGTCCACTGCTTGTTGTTGGCGAAATACAGCGCCTGGGCCCATTGGCCAAGCAACTCCGGCTGACGACCCGCCACGCCGACGGCGCGTTCGAAGGCCTTGGCGGCGTCCGCTGGCCGCTCCTGTGCCATGTAGGCCCGGCCGAGGAAGTACAGGCCCTCGGCATTCTCCGGCTGGGCGGCGACGGCGCGCTCCAGGCGCGAGGTCATTTCGTCCAGCGATTGCGGGGCCTGGGAGAATTCCTGGGCCAGCTTCACCTTGTCGCTGGAGCCGAAATGCAGGTACAGCCCGACCGCCATCAGCGGCACCAGGAACGCCGCCACCACCGGCAGCGCCTTGCCCAGCCGGGCGCTGCGGGTCGGCTCGGCATTGTCGGTGTCGGCCAGCAGCTCGCGGGCCGCTTCGTCGCGACCGCGGGAGAGTTGGTCAGCGTTGAGCACGCCCTCCTCGCCCTGGGCCTGCAGTTCGGCGACACGCTCCTGATACAGGGCGACGTTCAGGGCGGTACGGTCTTCTTCCTGCTGCGCACGACGGCCACGCAACACCGGAATCAGCAAAAAGCTCAGGGCTACCAGCAACAGCAGGCCTGACGCGAGCCAGAAATCAGTCATGGGTCTGTTCTTTGTCCAGCAGTTTGGCGAGGCGCTCACGCTCCTCGGGAGAAAGGTCGGCCGAACCAGCGGCCGCCGGTACGCGGCGTTTGCGGACGATCACCACCAGCACGCCGAAGCCACCGGCCAGCAGCAGCGCCGGGCCGAACCAGAGCAGCCAGGTGCGGGCGGTCAGGGCCGGCTTGTAGCGCACGAAGTCGCCGTAGCGATCGACCATGAAGTCGACGATCTGCTGGTTGCTCTTGCCTTCGCCGAGCATGCGGAAGATTTCCCGGCGCAGGTCGGCGGCGATGGGCGCGTTGGAGTCGGCGATGTCCTGGTTCTGGCACTTGGGGCAGCGCAGTTCCTTGGTCAGCTCGCGGTAACGCTCGCGCTCGGCCTCGTCGGCGAACTGGTAGGTGTCGATTGCCGCCTTGGCCACGCCGCACAGGCTCAGGCCGAGGACAGCGGCTGCCAGCCAGCGCTTCATGGGCGGGCCTCATCGACCAGACCCTGGTACAGCGGCGCCAGTTGCTCGCGCCAGACAGTTTCGTCGACCACGCCGACGAACTTGTGGCGGATGATGCCTTCGGCGTCGATCAGGAAGGTTTCCGGCGCGCCGTACACACCGAGGTCCAGGCCCAGGGTGCCCTGCTCGTCACGGATATCCAGTTGATAGGGGTTGTGGAACTCGGCCAGCCATTTCAGCGCGGCGGCATTGTCGTCCTTGTAGTTGACGCCGTAGATCACCACGCCCTGCTCGGCCAGCTTGTTCAGCACCGGGTGCTCGACCCGGCACGACACGCACCAGGTACCCCAGACGTTGACCAGCGCCGGCTTGCCGTGCAGGTCGTTCTGGGTCAGCGTGCGGTCGCCCTGCACGTTGGGCAGCGAGAACGCCGGGAACGGCTTGTCGATCATCGCCGACGGCAGCTCGGCCGGGTCCAGGTACAGACCGCGGTAGAGGAACACCGCCACCAGCAGAAACACCGCCAGCGGCAGCACCATGATCCAACGCTTCATGCAGTTGCTCCTTCCAGACCGAGTACGTCACGTACCTTGCTCTTGACCTTGACCCGATAACGCCGGTCCAGCGCCGCCAGCAAACCACCCAGGCCGGTCAGCAGACCGCCCAGCCAGATCCAGCGCACGAACGGCTTGACGTGCACCCGCACGGCCCAGGCGCCGTTTTCCAGCGGTTCGCCGAGGGCGACGTACAGATCGCGGGTGAAACCGGCATCAATGCCGGCCTCAGTCATCATTGACTGCTGCACGGTGTACAGGCGTTTTTCCGGGTGCAGCACGCTGATTTCGCGGCCGTCCTGGAGCACACGCACGGTGCCTTTGTCGGAAGTGAAGTTCGGCCCTTCGAAGTGTTTGGCGCCTTCGAAGACGAACTGGTAACCGGCCAGCTCCACCGACTCGCCCGGCGCCAGGCGCAGGTCGCGTTCGGCGCTGTTGTTGCTCGACAGCACCACGCCCAGGGCGCAGACCGCCAGGCCCAGGTGCGCGACGTGCATGCCCCAGTAGCTGCGGTTCAAGCCACGGACGCCTTTGAGCAGCCCTTTGTGGCGGGTCTTGTCGAAGATGTCGCGCACGCCGCCGAGGACAATCCACGCCGCCAGGGCGAAGGTGGTCAGCACGGCCCAGTCGAAATCATCCACCAGCAGGCCACAGATCGGCGCCAGCACCGCGCTGCCGATCAGCACCGGGGTCAGCATGCCCAGCAGCCAGCGCACGGGGGTGTCTTTCCAGCGCACCAGCACACCCACCGTCATCACCACCATCAGCAGCGCCATCAACGGGATGAACAGCGCGTCGAAGTACGGCGGGCCGACCGACAGCTTGGCGCCGCTGAGGGCGTCGAGCACCAGCGGATACAGGGTGCCGAGCAGGATCATCGAAGCCGCCACCACCAGCACCAGGTTGTTGGCCAGCAACAGCGTCTCGCGGGACCACAGGGCGAAGCCGACCTGGCTCTTGACCACCGGCGCGCGCAGGGCGAACAGGGTCAGCGAACCACCGACCACAAACAACAGGAAGAACAGGATGAACACGCCGCGCTCGGGGTCCGAGGCGAAGGCGTGAACCGAGGTCAGCACGCCGGAACGGACCAGGAAGGTGCCGAGCAGGCTCAACGAGAATGCCGCGATGGCCAGCAACACGGTCCAGCTCTTGAACACGCCGCGTTTTTCCGTCACCGCCAGCGAGTGGATCAGCGCAGTGCCGACCAGCCAAGGCATGAACGAGGCGTTTTCCACCGGGTCCCAGAACCACCAGCCGCCCCAGCCGAGTTCGTAATAGGCCCACCACGAACCGAGGGTGATGCCGATGCCGAGGAAGGCCCAGGCGACGATGGTCCACGGCCGCGACCAGCGCGCCCAGGCGGCATCAAGGCGACCGCCCAGCAGCGCGGCGATGGCGAAGGCGAAGGCAACCGAGAAACCGACGTAGCCCATGTACAACATCGGCGGGTGAACGATCAGGCCGATGTCCTGCAACAGCGGGTTGAGGTCGCGGCCGTCACCCGGCACCTGCGGCAGCAGGCGCATGAACGGGTTGGAGGTGACGATCAGGAACGACAGGAAGCCGACGCTGATCATGCCCATCACCGCCAGCACGCGGGCGAGCATCACTTGCGGCAATTGCCGGGAGAAGATCGACACGGCGAAGGTCCAGCCGCCGAGGATCAACGCCCAGAGCAGCAGCGAACCTTCGTGAGCGCCCCACACCGCACTGAACTTGTAGTACCAGGGCAAGGCGCTGTTGGAGTTGCTGGCGACATAGGCGACCGAGAAGTTGTCGGTCATGAAGGCATGGGTCAGGCAGGCGAAGGCGAAGGCGAGGAAGGCGAACTGGCCCCAGGCCGCCGGCCGCGCCAGGCTCATCCACAGGCTGTCGCCGCGCCAGGCGCCGAGCAGCGGGACGCTGGCCTGCACACAGGCGAAGCAGATGGCCAGGATCATCGACAACTGGCCGAGTTCGGGAATGATCAGCGAAGCGTTCATTGCGCAGGTGCTCCAGAGGCCGTCTGCCCGCTTTCCTTGAGGGCCTTGGTAACTTCCGGCGGCATGTATTTTTCGTCGTGCTTGGCCAGCACTTCATCGGCCACCACCACGCCGTCGGAGTTCAGCTTGCCCAGGGCCACAATGCCCTGGCCTTCACGGAACAGGTCCGGAAGGATGCCTCGGTAGGTGATCGGCACTGATTTGGCGAAGTCGGTGACCACGAAGCGCACATCCAGCGAATCGCTGGAACGCTGCACCGAGCCCTTCTCGACCATGCCGCCAGCGCGAATGCGGGTATCCAGCGGCGCTTCGCCGTTGGCGATCTGGGTCGGGGTGTAGAACAGGTTGATGTTTTCCTGCAGCGCGCTGAGGGCCAGGCCCACGGCGACACCGAGGCCGGCGAGCAGGCCGAGGATGATGAACAGGCGCTTCTTGCGTAGCGGATTCACTTGGCGTTCTCCCGGCGCAGACGGCGCGCCTCTGCTTGCAGGTAACGGCGCCGTGCCAGCAGCGGCGAAGCGACGTTGACGGCCAGTACCAGCAGGCAGATGCCATAGGCAGACCAGACATAAAGGCCGTGACGGCCCATGGCGAGAAACTCGCCGAAGGATGCAAAGCTCATCGTGCGTTCCCCAGGCTATTGAGTACTTCTTCCCGGACCCAGCTTGCGCGAGCTTCGCGCTTGAGCACTTCAAGGCGCATGCGCACCAGCAGCACGGCGCCGAAGAAACAGTAGAAACCAAGCACGGTCAGCAGCAGCGGCAGCCACATTTCCACCGGCATCGCCGGTTTCTCGGTGATGGTGAAGGTGGCGCCCTGGTGCAGGGTGTTCCACCACTCCACCGAGTACTTGATGATCGGGATGTTGATCACCCCGACGATGGCCAGCACCGCGCAGGCCTTGGCCGAGCTCTCACGATTGCTGATCGCGTGGCCGAGGGCAATGAGACCGAAGTACAGGAAAAGGAGGATGAGCATGGACGTCAGGCGGGCATCCCAGACCCAGTAGCTGCCCCAGGTGGGCTTGCCCCAGATGGCGCCGGTGACCAGCGCCAGCGCGGTCATCCAGGCGCCGATGGGCGCGGCGCTCTGCAAGGCGACGTCGGCGATCTTCATCTTCCAGACCAGGCCAACCACCCCGGCCACTGCCAGCATGACGTAGCAGGACTGCGCCAGCATTGCCGCCGGCACATGGATGTAGATGATCCGGAAACTATCGCCTTGCTGGTAATCCTGCGGCGCGAAGGCCAGGCCCCAGACCACGCCCGTGCCGATCAACAGCACCGCGGCGATGGCGAGCCAGGGCAGCATGCGACCGCTGATGCCGTAGAACCATTTGGGGGAACCGAGCTTGTGAAACCATGTCCAGCTTATTGCGCTGCTTTTCATCACGGTACATCCAGGGTCTTTGCTGGGCAGGGGCCCAGACCTCGTTATTCGCCGACGCTGATTTTCAGGCCGGCGGCTATTGCGAAAGGTGCAAGGGTGATTGCCAGGGCGGCCAGACTACCGAGCCAGAGCAGGTATCCGGTTGCAGGCATAGCTTGCACTGCTGCTTGTAAGGCGCCACTGCCCAGGATCAACACCGGGATATATAGCGGCAGAATCAGTAGCGCCAGAAGCAGTCCACCTCGTTTCAATCCGACGGTCAGGGCCGCACCCACGGCACCCAACAGGCTCAGCACCGGAGTACCGAGCAAGAGTGATGCCAGCAGGACCGGCAGACATTCCACGGGCAATCCGAGCATCACCGCCAGAAGCGGCGACAACAATACCAGTGCCAGCCCGGAAAACATCCAGTGTGCCAGCACCTTGGCCAATACCAGTAGGGGCAACGGGTGCGGCGAAAGGACCCACTGTTCGAGCGATCCGTCCTCGAAATCACTGCGAAACAGCCCGTCCAGCGAGAGCAGGACGGCTAAAAGTGCAGCCACCCAGACTAACCCTGGAGACAAGTTTTGCAACAATTGTGTCTCAGGTCCGACCGCAAGTGGAAACAATGCGATGACTATCGCGAAAAAAACCAGCGGGTTGGCCAGTTCCGCCGGACGGCGGCAGAGCAGTCGGGCTTCGCGACGCAACAACAGGACAAATACACTCATGCGGCCCACTGCCCCAGGTTGATATCACGGTAACCGGACGGCGTACGTTCCAGCGTGTGGTGGGTGGTCAACACGACCATGCCGCCGTTCTCGCAGTGCCGCGCCAGGTGCGCTTCGAGCTGGGCGACGCCTTGTTTGTCGAGGGCCGTGAAGGGCTCGTCGAGGATCCACAGCGGCGGGCTGTCCAGGTACAGCCGGGCCAGCGCCACGCGGCGCTGCTGACCGGCGGACAGGGTGTGACAGGCGACGTCTTCGAAACCGCGCAGGCCCACCGCTTCCAGCGCCTGCCAGATGGCGTCGCGGCTGGCGGGGCGATGCAGGGCACAGAGCCAGGTGAGGTTTTCTTCCGGGGTGAGCAGGTCCTTGATCCCGGCCGCGTGGCCGATCCACACCAGGGCGCGGGCCAGTTCCGTGCCCTGCCCGGCCAGCGGCTTGCCGTTGAGCAGCACCTCGCCATGGGTCGGTTGCATCAGGCCGGCCAGCAGGCGCAGCAGGCTGGTCTTGCCGCTGCCGTTGGGACCGCTGATCTGCAGCATGTCGCCGGCCGACACCTGCAATTCGAGGTGTTCGAAGAGCATCCGCCAGTCGCGCTCGCAGGCCAGGCCCACGGCTTGGAGTTGAGGAGTCACAGATTCGCCTTATGGTTTCGCAGACTGTCTCAAGTCGGTACAGGCCTGGCCGTTATAGTGACAACGAAAACCTGGCCGACCGGTCTGGTCGCGAGCGCCGCCGGATCCTGCGCTCGCGGAAGAAATCGGCCGGCATTATACATGCCATGTCCTACTGTAAAGAGGGCTATTTGAACAGGTCGCAACGCGAATGACAGGCGAAATAAACAGCCTTGGCCCACAGGTTCCCGCCAATGCGCAGGTGCGTGCTGCGGCAATGACCGGCGAGCTGGTAAAGCTGGTGGAAGCCCAGCCCGACCTGGTGCCCGCCGGCGAAACGACCAAGGGCGAAGTGCTGTCGCTGCGTCAGGTGGGCCAGGAGTTTCAGTTGCTCCTGCGCCTGATGCAGGCCAACGGCCAGCAAGTGACGGTGCAGACCACCGCCAACCAGCCACTGGCACAGGGCAGCCAGTTACTGATCAGCCAGCCGACGTCGAACCAGTTGAGCCTGACGCTGCAACAGGCCATCGCCAGCAATGTCGCCACCCTCACCCGCCTCGACAGCCGTGGATTCCCGGAAGGCACGCTGGTGCAGGGCAAGGTGCTGACCACCCAGTTGCAGCCACAGACCGGCAATCTGCCAGCGGTCTACCGCTCATTGGTCAGCCTGCTCAATACCGCTCAGGCGGGCGCGACCCTGGCCATCGACTCCCCTCGCCCTCTACCGCTGGGCAGCCTGCTCAGCGCGCGGGTGCAGGGCGACCAGGCGCTGAGCTTCGTGCCCCTGAGCGGGCGACAGGATCAGATGGCGATTGCCCAGAACCTCAGCGCCCAGCAAAACCGCCAGGCCTCGCTACAGGGCATGCTCGCGGCCATGCAGCGCATCGCCAGCGACGACGGCCAGCCGGAGCAGGTGCGCGCAGCGGTGGACAAACTGCTCGCCAGCCTGCCGGATGTCCGCCAGTTCAGCGACGCCCGCCAGGTGGCCCAGGCCCTCAGCAACAGTGGCTCGTTCCTTGAAGCGCGGCTGTTCAACGGCGCCACCGGCCAATTGGCGCCCGACCTCAAGGCACAGATGGTGCGGCTGGTGGCACAACTGCTGCCCAACGTGCCGGGCGGCACCCTGTTCAGCCCGAGCACGGCGGCGATCGTGGCCCAGGCCCTGCCGGGCATGGTGCGCAGCGCCCTCGGCGCCCTCGGCCAGGTAGCACCGAAACCGCACCCCGGCAGCTTCCCGCTGCCCACACGGCTGTTGCAGAACCTCGAAGAAGAAGGCGACCTGCAACACTTGTTGCGCCTCGCCGCCGCGGCCATTTCGCGGGTGCAGAGCCATCAACTGGCAAGCCTGGAACAGACCGGCACCACCCCCGACGGCAACCTGCAAACCACCTGGCAACTGGAAATCCCCCTGCGCACCGGCCCGGAATTCATGCCGATGCAGGTCAAGGTGCAGCGCGAAGAAACCAAGGAGCAGCAGGCCGATCCCGAGCGCGAGCGGCGTGATCCGCTGGAAATGCTCTGGCGTGTCGAGCTGGCGTTCGACCTGCACCCGCTGGGGCCTTTGCAGGTCCAGGCGCAGATCACCCAGGGCAACCTGTCCAGCCAGCTCTGGGCAGAACTGCCGGCCACCGCGCAACTGATCGAAAGCCAATTGGGCGACCTGCGTGCGCGACTGGTGGCACGTGGCGTCAACGTCAGCGAATTGCACTGCCACCAGGGCGTACCGCCGCTGGGGCCGCGCACGCATCTGGAACAACGCTGGGTGGATGAAAACGCATGAGCAAGAAAGCACCCCGCCAGGCCATTGCCCTGAACTACGACGGCGCCCGCGCCCCGACCCTGACGGCCAAGGGCGACGACGAACTGGCGGAAGCGATCCTGGCGATCGCCCGCGAGCACGAAGTACCGATCTACGAGAATGCCGAGCTGGTGAGATTGCTGACGCGCATGGAACTGGGCGACAGCATTCCGGAAGCGCTGTACCTGACCATTGCCGAGATCATCGCGTTTGCCTGGCAATTGAAAGGCAAGATGCCGGTGGGGTTCAACGACGAGGGGCCGGTGGAACGGGATATCACACCGGATTTGAAGCGCTTGCCCGGGCCTCGATAAGCCGGCATGGATTCATCGCTGGCAAGCCAGCTCACACAGGGTTCTCGGGGCTGACACAACACCTGTGGGAGCCGGCTTGCCGGCGATGAGTCCGCAAAACGCGACAAAAAACCTTCAGCCCTTGTGCAGTTTGCTCATCAACTCCGCCTCGGCCTGGGTCAAACCGCAGGTCTGGGTCAGTTCGTCGACGCTGGCGCCCATGCCCACCAGCCGCGCCGCCTGAGCAAACGACAGGCTGTTGGGATCACGCTGCTCCAGTTGCAACATCTTCTCCGGCAGGGGCGCGACCGCCGCACGCAGTTCGTGCAACGCCTCGCCCATCGCCACCGAGCTGTTCTGGTAGTCGTCCAGGCGCTTGCCCAGGTCCTTGATGCGCTGGTCACGCAACGCATCGCCCTGAGCCTGCTGCGAGGCCATTTCGCGCTGGCGCTTGCTGTAGCCGATGAACAGCCACACGCTCAACGCCCAGAGCATCGCCAGGAATACAACCGCAACCTCCAGGATCAACTCAGATGTTCTCCAGCTCGGACCACTCTTCCTCGGTCATCATCTTGTCCAGCTCGACCAGGATCAGCAGTTCGCCGTTTTTGTTGCAAACGCCCTGGATGAACTTGGCCGACTCTTCGTTACCGACGTTCGGCGCGGTTTCCACTTCGGACTGACGCAGGTAGACCACTTCGGCCACGCTGTCGACGAGGATGCCGACCACTTGCTTGTCGGCCTCGATGATGACGATCCGGGTGTTGTCAGTGATGTCGCTTGGCGCCAGGCCGAAACGCTGACGGGTGTCGATCACGGTGACCACGTTGCCGCGCAGGTTGATGATGCCCAGCACGTAGCTCGGTGCACCCGGAACCGGCGCGATCTCGGTGTAGCGCAGCACTTCCTGGACCTGCATCACGTTGATGCCGTAGGACTCGTTGTCCAGGCGGAAGGTTACCCACTGCAGGATCGGATCTTCGGAACCCTGTCCAGACGTCTTTTTCATTCCCCTAACCCTCAAAAACCGCCGTCGGCGGAGTGCTCAGTGCGATCGCGCCGGTGCGCGACCGATCATTTATGGTTTAACTGCATCTTCTTGACCGCACCGCTGGCGATCAACTCGGCCAGCTCGGCGACGTCAAGCAGTGCACACATGTGTTCAATCACCGTGCCGGCCAGCCACGGCCGCTGGCCGCGGTGGGTACGCCACTTGATCTCGGTCGGGTCCAGGCGCAACGAGCGGCTGACCTGATGCACCGCCAGCCCCCACTCGTAGCCCTGCACCGAAATCACGTATTGCAGGCCGTCGCGGAAATCATCGCGATAGCGCTCGGGCATGACCCAGCGCGCGGTGTCCAGCACCTTCAAGTTACCCGCCTGGCTCGGCAGGATGCCGAGGAACCAGTCCGGCTGGCCGAACAGCGGCGTCAGCTCGTGACCGTGCAGCGAATAGATCGACCCAAGGCACACCAACGGCACCGCCAGGGTCAACCCGGCGACATCGAACAGCAGGCACTCGAACGGCTCGGCGGCCCAGGACGGACGACCATCCACTGTCTTCGGCGGCTGCGGCACATCCGGAGCCAGGTGGACGTCCACGAGCGGCTCGATCAGCGCAGGCGCCTCGACAACCGGTTCGATGACCGGCGCGACGACCTTCTCGACCACCGGCTCTACCACCGGTGCAACCTTCAGGACCGGCGGCGCGACCACGACCCTGGCCGGTGCAGGCTCGGCGAAGGTGGTCGGTGCGGCGGTAGTTTCGCGGCGCGCATCGCGGGCCTGCTCTTCCAGCACCGCAGCCTGGAATTCATCCAGCACCTCGGTGGAGACCGGTGGCGCGGGCGGCTCGGCCGCCACCGGGATTACCGGCGGCAGCGTTGGTACAACCACCGGTTCCGCGTAAGGCAGTTCTTCAGTGGCTTCATGCAGCAGCCCGTCGAGGTACGACTGCAAGGCCATTTGTGGCCGGGTGGCGAGGTTTTGCGGACGGTTCATCAAGCCACCTGCGCCACGGATTTCTGCGTCAGCAGGTGCTTGAGCAAGGCGCGGTATGCCACCACGCCCCGGCTCTTGGCGTCATATTGCGACGGTGTCACCCCGGCCCGGCTGGCATCGCGCAGGCGGGTATCGACCGGGATGTAACCTTGCCAGATGTCGTCCGGATAGCCGTCACGCAGCACTTTGAGAGTGCCCATGGACGCCTGGGGGCGACGGTCGAACAGGGTCGGCACGATGTGGAACGGCAGCGCCTGGCGGCGCGAGCGGTTGACCATCGCCAGCGTGCTGACCATCCGTTCCAGGCCCTTCACGGCCAGGTATTCGGTCTGCACAGGGATAACCAGTTGCTGGCTGGCCGCCAGCGCATTGACCATCAGCACGCCGAGCAGCGGCGGGCTGTCAATCAGGGCGTAATCGAAATCCTGCCAGAGCTGCGCCAGACTCTTGGCGATTACCAGGCCCAGGCCGTTCTGCCCGGGCGACTGGCGCTCCAGCACCGCCAGCGCGGTACTGGACGGCAACAGCGAAATCTTCTCGTGGCTGGTGGGCAGCAGCAATTGCCCCGGCAAGCCGTCGGGCACCGTGCCCTTGTGCTGGAACAGGTCGAAGTTGCTGTGCTCCAGGGTGTCGGGGTTGTGCCCGAAATAGCTGGTCATCGACCCGTGCGGGTCGAGGTCGACCACGACCACGCGCCGCCCGGCATCGGCCAGCAAACCTGCCAGGGCGATGGACGTGGTGGTCTTGCCGACGCCACCTTTTTGATTGGCTACTGCCCAGACTCTCATGCGCTGCTTCCTCCCGGTCCGACCGTAGCCAGCCGGGATCGATTAAAAGGTCGACGACGGAGAATTGACGGGATTGCTCCCGGCCGTCGGTGATACCACGGGCGGTGCAGTTTGTGTGCCAGCGCGCTTGAGCGCAGCATCCGGGCTCGCATTGGCGGTGCCGGTACCGGTCAGGCTGCGGCGCACTTCCAGGTTGCGCGAAATCACCAGCACGACGCGGCGGTTCTTCGCCCGCCCTTGCTGGGTGGTGTTGCTGGCGATCGGCTGGAACTCGCCATAGCCGACGGACGCCATGCGCGCCGGATTGACCCCTTCCATGGCCAGCAGACGAACGATACTCGCCGCCCGCGCCGACGACAGCTCCCAGTTGGTCGGGTACTGCGCGGTACGGATCGGCTGGTCATCGGTGAACCCTTCGACGTGCACCGGGTTGGCGAACGGTTTGATGATGTTCGCTACCTTCTCGATCAGGTTGAACGCGACATCACTGGGCATCGCGTCACCGCTGCCGAACAGCAGCGAGGAGCTCAGCTCGATCTCGATCCACAGTTCGTTGCCGCGCACGGTCATCTGATCGGATTTGATCAGGTCGCCGAAGGCCTGCATCACTTCATCAGTGATGGTCTTCAACGGATCTGAGCTGGTCTGGGCGAGGCCGGCATCGACCTGCTCGCTGTCCTTGATCAACGGCTGGGCCGGACGCACGCTCAGTGGCCGCTCCTCGCCGATGGGAATCACCTTGGTGCTGCGCTCGGCATCGGTGAACACGCCGATTAGCGCCTGGGACATGATTTTGTACTTGCCCTCGTTGATCGAGGAAATCGAGTACATGACCACGAAAAACGCGAACAGCAAGGTGATGAAGTCCGCGTAGGACACCAGCCAGCGTTCGTGATTCTCGTGTTCCTCGACTTTGCGGCGACGGGCCATGGTTACTCCATGAAGCCCTGAAGCTTCAGTTCGATCGAGCGCGGGTTCTCGCCTTCGGCGATCGACAGCAGGCCCTCAAGGAGCATCTCCCGATAGCGCGATTGCCGCATGACTTGCGCCTTGAGTTTGTTGGCCACGGGCAGGAGGATCAGGTTGGCACTGGCCACGCCATAGATGGTGGCGACGAACGCCACCGCGATACCGTTACCCAGTTGCGACGGGTCGGCCAGGTTGCCCATGACGTGAATCAGGCCCATGACCGCACCGATGATGCCGATGGTCGGCGCGTAGCCGCCCATGCTTTCAAACACTTTGGCGGCCTGGATATCGCGGCTTTCCTGGGTGAGGAAGTCCACTTCGAGAATGCTGCGGATCGCCTCGGGCTCCGAGCCGTCCACCAGCAATTGCAGGCCTTTACGGGCGTAAGGATCAGGCTCGGCATCGGCCACGCCTTCCAGGCCCAGCAGGCCTTCCTTGCGCGCGGTGAGGCTCCAGTTGACGACCCGGTCGATACCGCCGGCCAGATCGACCCGTGGCGGGAACAGAATCCAGCCGAAAATCTGCAGGGCGCGCTTGAACGAACTCAGCGGCGACTGCAGCAGCGCCGCCGCCAGGGTGCCACCGAGCACGATCAGTGCTGCCGGGCCATTGAGCAGCGCGCCGACATGACCGCCTTCGAGCAGGTTGCCGCCAACGATTGCGACGAAGGCGAGGATGATACCGAGAAGGCTGAGAACATCCATCAGACGCACGCCTCAACCAGATGACGACCGATGTCGTCGAGACCGTAGACCGCGTCAGCCAGGTTGGCTTTGACGATCGCCATCGGCATGCCGTAGATCACACAGCTCGCTTCATCCTGCGCCCACACCTGGCTGCCGCCCTGCTTGAGCAGGCGCGCGCCTTCGCGGCCGTCGGCGCCCATGCCGGTCAACACCACCGCCAGCACCTTGTCACCGTAGGACTTGGCCGCCGAACCGAAGGTGATATCCACGCACGGCTTGTAGTTCAGGCGCTCGTCGCCCGGAAGGATTTTCACCATGCCGCGACCGTCGACCATCATCTGCTTGCCGCCAGGCGCCAACAGGGCCAGGCCCGGACGCAGCATGTCGCCGTCCTCGGCTTCCTTGACGTTGATCTTGCACAGCTTGTCCAGACGCTCGGCGAACGCCTTGGTGAAGGCCGCCGGCATGTGCTGGATCAGCACGATCGGCGCCGGGAAATTGGCTGGCAGTTGGGTCAGCACCCGCTGCAGCGCGACCGGGCCACCGGTGGAGGTGCCGATAGCCAGCAGTTTGTAGGCCTTGCGCTTGGGCGCTGGCGAATTGCTTGCCGCCGGCGCCTGGGTCGGCTGACGGGTCGGCAGCGGCGCACTGGCGCGCGCGGCGCCGAGGGACGACACCGGGCTGGAAGAAGTGGTGGTCACCGCTGGCAGCGTGCTGGCGTAGCTGCTGAAACGACGGTTGCTGCGGGAGATGGTGTGGACCTTCTCGCACAGCATCTGCTTGACCTTGTCCGGGTTGCGCGAGATGTCTTCGAAGTTCTTCGGCAGGTAATCGACGGCGCCGGCATCCAGCGCATCGAGGGTTACCCGGGCGCCTTCGTGGGTCAGCGAGGAGAACATCAGCACCGGGGTCGGGCAGCGCTGCATGATGTGACGAACTGCGGTGATGCCATCCATGGTGGGCATCTCGTAGTCCATGGTGATGACATCGGGTTTGAGCGACAGTGCCTGGTCGATCGCTTCCTTGCCATTGGTGGCGGTGCCGACGACCTGGATGGTCGGGTCCGCCGAGAGAATTTCCGAGACACGGCGGCGGAAGAAACCGGAATCATCCACCACCAGGACCTTGACTGCCATAAACACTCCATTAGGTAGCGCGACCGCGAGGCCGCGCCACCGGGATCAAATTCGCCGTGCGGCGTAACGCTTGAGCATGCTCGGGACGTCGAGGATCAGCGCAATGCGCCCGTCACCGGTAATGGTCGCGCCCGACATGCCCGGGGTGCCCTGGAGCATCTTGCCCAGCGGCTTGATGACCACTTCTTCCTGGCCAACCAGTTGATCGACGACGAAGCCGATCCGCTGAGTGCCCACCGAAAGGATCACCACATGGCCTTCATGCTGCTCTTCATGAGCGGCAGAACTGACCAGCCAGCGTTTGAGGTAGAACAATGGCAACGCTTTGTCGCGGACGATCACCACTTCCTGGCCGTCGACCACGTTGGTGCGCGACAGATCGAGGTGGAAGATCTCGTTGACGTTGACCAGCGGGAAGGCGAAGGCCTGGTTGCCCAGCATCACCATCAGGGTCGGCATGATCGCCAGGGTCAACGGCACCTTGATGACGATCTTCGAGCCCTGACCCTTGGCCGAGTAGATGTTGATCGAGCCGTTGAGCTGGGCAATCTTGGTCTTCACCACGTCCATGCCGACGCCGCGGCCGGACACGTCGGAAATCTCGGTCTTGGTCGAGAAGCCCGGGGCGAAGATCAGGTTGTAGCAGTCCGACTCGCTCAGGCGGTCGGCCGCGTCCTTGTCCATCAGGCCCTTTTCCACGGCCTTGGCGCGTAGCACGGCGGGGTCCATGCCCTTGCCGTCGTCGGAGATCGAGAGAAGGATGTGATCACCCTCCTGCTCGGCCGACAGCACCACCTTGCCACCACGGGACTTGCCAGAAGCTTCGCGCTCTTCCGGCGTTTCGACACCATGGTCGACGGCGTTGCGCACCAAGTGGACCAGCGGGTCGGCCAGGGCCTCGACAAGGTTCTTGTCGAGGTCGGTTTCTTCGCCGACCAGCTCCAGGGTGATGTCTTTCTTCAACTGCCGCGCAAGGTCGCGAACCAGGCGCGGGAAGCGCCCGAAGACCTTCTTGATCGGCTGCATGCGGGTCTTCATGACCGCGGTCTGCAGGTCGGCGGTGACCACGTCGAGGTTCGACACGGCCTTGGACATGGCCTCGTCGCCGCTGTTCAGGCCCAGGCGGACCAGGCGGTTACGCACCAGTACCAGTTCGCCCACCATGTTCATGATTTCATCCAGCCGCGCGGTATCGACCCGCACGGTGGTTTCCGTCTCGTTGACCGGATGTTTGTCGGCAGCAGCGGCAGCAGCCGGAGCGGCCTGGCGTGCCGGCGCAGGCGCGGCAGGTTTGGCGGCAGCAGCAGGCGCGGCGGCGGCAGGTTTGGCTGCCGGTTTGGCGGCGACTGCAACGGCCGGCGCGGCGGCGCTCACGCTGTCAGGCACGAACTTGCCTTTGCCGTGCAACTCATCGAGCAGCGCTTCGAATTCGTGTTCGGTGATGTGATCGCCCGAGCCACCGGCAGCCACGGCGGGCTCGCTGGCTTCTGGCGCGGCGGCCACGGCACCTGGCAATGCGTCCACGGCAAAGGAACCCTTGCCGTGAAGTTGATCGAGCAGCGCTTCGAATTCGGCATCGGTGATTTCGTCGCTGGCGGCACCCGCCACTTCGGCAACCGGCGCGGACGCAGCGGCGCTTGGCAGGCTGTCGGCAGCGAACTGGCCTTTGCCGTGCAACTGATCGAGCAGGGATTCGAACTCGGCGTCGGTGATTTCGTCGCTGGCAGCAGCAGACGCTTCGGCCTCTTCCTTGACCGCACCCAGCGAGTCGAGCAGTTGCTCGAACTCACTGTCGGTGATGTCGCCGGAAACGGCGGCCACTTCAGGCGCTGCTTCGGCCACAGGCTCAGCCTCTGCCGGAGCAGTGGCACCGCCCGGCTCGGCCAGACGCGCCAGGGCGCCCAGCAGCTCAGGCGTGGCCGGGGTGATGTCGGTGCGCTCGCGAACCTGACCGAACATGCTGTTGACGGTATCCAGTGCCTCCAGGACCACGTCCATCAGTTCGGAATCGACCCGACGCTCTCCCTTGCGCAGGATGTCGAATACGTTTTCGGCGATGTGGCAGCACTCCACCAGCTCATGGAGCTGGAGGAAGCCGGCGCCCCCTTTTACAGTGTGAAAACCGCGAAAGATCGCATTGAGCAAGTCGGAATCATCCGGGCGGCTTTCCAGCTCGACCAGTTGCTCGGACAGTTGCTCAAGAATTTCGCCGGCCTCTACCAGGAAATCCTGAAGGATTTCTTCATCGGCGCCGAAGCTCATCAAACGTGCTCCCTAAAAACCCAGGCTGGACAGCAGATCATCGACATCGTCTTGACCGGACACGACATCTTCACGTTTATCGGCATGAATTTGCGGTCCTTCACCCCGGGTCGGATGTTTATCTTGGTCTTGCTCGGCACGCAGCTGCTGGTGGTCATGTTCGATACCGGCGAAGCGGTCGACCTGACTGGCCATCAGTACGAGCTTGAGCAGATTGCTTTCGACTTCGGTGACCAACGAGGTCACCCGCTTGATCACCTGGCCCGTCAGGTCCTGATAGTCCTGTGCCAGGAGAATATCGTTGAGGTACCCGGTTACGGTGTGGGTACCCTCGGCGCTGCGCGCCAGAAACCTGTCGACACGCTGGACCAGCTCACGAAACTCCGGCGCCGCGACTTCGCGGCGCATGAAGCGCTGCCAGTCGTCGTGCAGCTCACGGGCTTCGGTGGTGAGATCGTGGAGCACGGGCGTACCCTGCTCGACCAGATCCATCGTACGGTTTGCCGCCGCCTCGGTCAGCTTGACCACATAGGACAAGCGCTCGGTGGCGTCGGTGATTTGCGAAACTTCCTCGGCCTGCGGCATGTGCGGATCGATCTGGAAACTGACGATCGCACTGTGCAGCTCTCGCGTGAGCTTGCCGACTTCCTGATACAGGCCGCGGTCACGGGTCTGGTTCAGCTGATGGATCAGTTGCACCGCGTCGCCGAAATTGCCTCGTTCGAGGCTTTTCACCAGCTCCTGGGCGTGTTTCTTCAGCGTCGACTCAAAGTCGTCCAAAGATGATTGTTTATGCTCCATAGCGCCCCCGTGCGTACATCAGCTATTGACGCGCTCGAAGATCTTCTCGATTTTTTCTTTCAGCACCTGGGCAGTGAAAGGCTTGACCACATAACCGTTAACGCCGGCCTGGGCAGCTTCGATGATCTGTTCGCGCTTGGCTTCGGCGGTCACCATCAGCACAGGCAAGTGTTTCAGACGGTCGTGGGCACGAACGGTACGCAAGAGATCGATACCGGACATGCCTGGCATGTTCCAGTCGGTCACCAGGAAATCGAAATTGCCGCTTTCAAGCATGGGCAGCGCAGTCGTACCGTCATCGGCCTCGCTGGTGTTGGTGAAGCCCAGGTCACGCAACAGGTTCTTGATGATCCGCCGCATCGTCGAAAAATCGTCAACGATGAGGATTTTCATTTCTTTGTTCAATTAGACCTCCAAGCAGTCTTTAACGCGCTCAGCGCTGAACGCGCGTTCAATCAATTCCGGCACCACGGTATTACGACTGCATCGAAGCTGTGCTCAACGCGCCCGCCATTCCCCCAGCCGGCTGCGCAGACGCGCCGCACACTGGCTATGCAACTGGCTGACGCGCGACTCGCTGACCCCCAGGACCTCACCGATTTCCTTGAGGTTCAGCTCTTCGTCGTAGTACAGCGCCAACACCAGGCGTTCACGTTCAGGCAGGTTGGCGATGGCATCGGCCAAGGCTGCCTGAAAGCGCTCGTCTTCCAGATCGCGCGAAGGCTCGAGCTGGGCACTGGCACCGTCCTCGTGCAGGCCTTCATGTTCGCCGTCCTGCAACAGGTCGTCGAAACTGAACAGGCGGCTGCCCAAGGTATCGTTCAAAATCCCGTAGTAATCATCGAGACTCAATTGAAGTTCGGCAGCAACCTCGTGATCTTTAGCGTCACGACCGGTTTTTGCCTCAATTGCACGAATCGCGTCGCTTACCATACGGGTATTGCGGTGTACCGAACGCGGCGCCCAGTCACCCTTGCGTACTTCATCGAGCATGGCGCCGCGGATGCGGATGCCAGCGTAGGTCTCGAAACTGGCGCCCTTGCTCGAATCGTATTTGTTGGAGACTTCGAGCAGGCCGATCATCCCGGCCTGGATCAGGTCTTCCACCTGCACGCTGGCTGGCAACCGCGCCAGCAGGTGGTAGGCGATACGCTTGACCAACGGCGCATAACGCTCGATCAGTTCGTACTGGGCGTCACGCGAGGCCTTGCTGTACATCCGATAACCGCTCGCGCTCATAGCACAGGACCCGCGCTGGTAGGCTGCACCAGACGCTCGACAAAGAACTCCAGGTGCCCGCGCGGGTTGGCTGGCAGCGGCCAGCTATCGACCTTCTGGGCGATCGCCTTGAACGCCAGCGCGCACTTGGAACGCGGAAAGGCTTCATAGACCGCTCGCTGCTTCTGCACAGCCTTGCGCACGCACTCGTCGTAGGGCACTGCCCCGACGTATTGTAGGGCCACATCCAGGAAGCGATCCGTGACCTTGGTCAACTTGGCGAACAGATTGCGACCTTCCTGCGGGCTCTGCGCCATGTTTGCCAGCACGCGGAAACGGTTCATGCCGTAATCACGGTTGAGCAGCTTGATCAGGGCGTAGGCGTCGGTGATCGAAGTCGGCTCGTCGCAGACCACCAGGAGTACTTCCTGGGCAGCGCGGACAAAGCTGACCACCGACTCGCCAATCCCCGCAGCGGTGTCGATCACCAGCACGTCGAGGTTGTCGCCGATCTCGCTGAATGCCTGGATCAGGCCGGCGTGCTGGGCAGGCCCCAGGTGCACCATGCTCTGGGTACCGGAAGCGGCCGGCACGATACGCACGCCGCCAGGCCCCTGCAGGAGCACATCGCGCAGCTCGCAACGGCCTTCAATGACATCAGCCAGGGTGCGTTTGGGGGTGAGCCCGAGCAGTACGTCGACATTGGCCAGGCCAAGGTCGGCGTCCAACAGCATGACGCGACGGCCGAGTTCGGCCAGCGCCAGCGACAGATTCACTGACACGTTGGTCTTGCCGACGCCACCTTTGCCGCCGGTCACGGCGATCACCTGTACGGGATGCATGCTACCCATATTTGTTCTTTACCTTGTCTTGCTTAGACCGAGGCCACATGACTGGCTGCCCCTGGAACAACTGAAAAATGCCCGGCAGACCCTGCGATGTAGGTACTTTGCAACTGAAACATATCCACCTCAGCCGACGCGTTTGCCGTCACTGTGGTACAGGTCGGCGAACATATCGGCCATGGCCTCCTCGCTCGGCTCGTCCTGCATCTGCACACTGACCGCGCGGCTCACCAACTGGTGACGGCGCGGCAGGTGCAAGTCGTCAGGAATGCGCGGGCCATCGGTGAGATAGGCCACTGGCAATTCGTGACTGATGGCCAGGCTCAGGACTTCGCCCAAGCTGGCGGTTTCATCAAGTTTGGTCAGAATGCAACCGGCCAGGCCGCAGCGTTTGTAGCTGTGGTAGGCGGCGGTCAGCACCTGCTTCTGGCTGGTCGTTGCCAGCACCAGATAGTTCCGGGCATGGATACCGCGCCCGGCCAGTGTTTCAAGCTGCATGCGCAGGGCCGGATCGCTGGCCTGCAGGCCGGCGGTATCGATCAGCACCACGCGCTTGCGCAGCAACGGTTCCAGCGCCTGGGCCAGCGACTGGCCAGGATCGACGTGGGTTACCGAAACGTTGAGGATGCGCCCGAGCGTCTTGAGCTGCTCCTGGGCACCAATACGGAAACTGTCCATGCTGACCAGCGCCAGGTTCTGCGCGCCGTACTTGAGCACGTAACGCGCAGCCAGCTTGGCCAGGGTGGTGGTCTTGCCCATGCCGGCCGGGCCGACCATGGCAATCACCCCGCCCTCTTCGATCGGCTCGACTTCCGGCACATGGATCATGCGCGCCAAGTGAGCGAGCAGCATCCGCCAGCCGTGGCGCGGGTCTTCGATATCGACGGTCAGGTTGAGCAGGTCGCGCGACAGCGGGCCGGACAGGCCGATCCGCTGCAGACGGCGCCAGAGGTTGGCCTGGTGCGGCTTGCTGCCTTGCAGTTGGGTCCAGGCCAGCGAGCCGAGCTGAACTTCCAGCAGTTCGCGCAGGCCGGACAACTCGGAACGCATTGTGTCGAACAGGCGCTGGTCGATCGGCGCGGCTACCGGTGCGACAGGCGCTGGTGGCAGCTCTGCGGCGCGGGACTCGACCAGCGGCTCGGAGGCGGTCAGCGGCAGGCCGGCGAACAACTGGCGGTTGCCCGTGTCGCTTTCGTTGCGGGTGGTCAGCTCGGCCTGGGCGGTAGCGATGCGCGATTGGGTCTTGCGCAGCTCGTCTTCCAGCTCGACGTTCGGCACCCGCGGCGACAAGGCAGACAGCTTGTAGTCCAGCGCAGCCGTCAGCTCGACACCGCCAGCAATCCGTCGGTTGCCGATGATGGCGGCATCAGCCCCCAGCTCATCACGAACCAGCTTCATGGCTTGACGCATATCGGCGGCGAAAAAACGCTTAACTTGCATAACCCACTACCTCAGCCGTTGGGGCCTACTGTGGCAACGATGGTGACTTGCTTGTTGTCAGGTATTTCCTGATACGCCAAAACATGCAAATTCGGTACAGCCAGGCGACCGAAGCGCGACAGCATGGCCCGGATCGGTCCTGCAACCAGCAGGATGGCCGGCTGACCCTGCATCTCCTGACGCTGGGCTGCCTCGATCAACGAACGCTGAAGCTTTTCAGCCATGCTTGGCTCAAGAAGAACACCGTCTTCCTGACCTTGCCCGGCCCTTTGCAGACTATTGAGCAAAATCTGTTCCAACCTTGGTTCAAGGGTGATCACAGGAAGCTCGGACTCAGTCCCGACAATGCTTTGCACGATAGCGCGACACAATCCGACGCGGACTGCAGCGACCAGCGCGGCGGTATCTTGACTCTTGCTGGCGTTGTTCGCGATTGCCTCGGCGATCGTACGGATATCCCTGACAGGAACCTGTTCCGAGAGCAGCGCCTGCAGCACCTTGAGCAACCCCGACAACGGCAGCACGCCGGGCACGATTTCCTCGGCCAGTTTCGGCGAACCCTTGGCCAGCACCTGCAGCAGTTGCTGGACTTCTTCGTGGCCGATCAGCTCATGGCAGTGCTTGTAGAGAATCTGGTTGAGGTGGGTGGCCACCACGGTACTGGCGTCCACCACGGTGTAGCCCAGCGACTGCGCCTGACCGCGCTGGCTGACGTCGATCCACACCGCCTCCAGACCGAAGGCCGGATCCCGCGCAGCGATACCGTTGAGGGTGCCGAACACCTGCCCCGGGTTGATCGCCATCTCGCGCTCCGGGTAGATCTCCGCCTCGGCCAGGATCACCCCCATCAGGGTCAGGCGATAGGTGCTGGGCGCCAGATCGAGGTTGTCGCGGATGTGCACGGTGGGCATGAGGAAGCCCAGGTCCTGTGACAGCTTCTTGCGCACGCCCTTGATCCGCGCCAGCAATTGACCGCCCTGGTTGCGGTCCACCAGCGGAATCAGCCGGTACCCCACTTCCAGGCCGATCATGTCGATCGGCGTCACGTCGTCCCAGCCCAGTTCCTTGGTGTCGGCGGCGCGCTGTGGCGACGGCAGCAGGTCTTGCTGGCGCTGGACTTCCTGGGCGGCCTTGACCTTGACCTGATTCTGCTTCTTCCACACAAGGTACGCGCCACCTGCGGCCATCGCGCCGAGGCTGAGGAAGGCCACGTGCGGCATGCCCGGCACCAGGCCCATGACGATCATGATCGCGGCGGACACCGCCAGCGCTTTCGGCGAATCGAACATCTGCCGGTTGATCTGCTTGCCCATGTCTTCCGAACCGGAAGCACGGGTCACCATGATCGCGGCGGCGGTGGACAGCAGCAGCGATGGCAATTGCGCCACCAAACCGTCACCGATGGTCAACAGGGCGTAGACCTTGCCGGCGTCGCCGAAGGTCATGCCATGCTGGACCATACCGATGGCCATACCACCGATCAGGTTGATGAACAGAATCAGCAGGCCGGCGATGGCGTCACCGCGGACGAACTTGCTCGCACCGTCCATTGAACCGTAGAACTCGGCTTCCTGGGCTACTTCGGCACGGCGGGATTTGGCCTGGTTCTGGTCGATCAGGCCGGCGTTGAGGTCGGCGTCGATGGCCATCTGCTTGCCAGGCATCGCATCGAGGGTGAAGCGCGCGCTCACCTCGGAGATACGGCCGGCACCCTTGGTCACCACGACGAAGTTGATGATCATCAGGATCGCGAAGACCACGATACCGACCACGTAGTTACCGCCGATAACCACGTCACCGAAGGCCTGGATCACCTTACCGGCGGCGGCGTGGCCGTCATGGCCGTGGAGCAGTACAACCCGGGTGGACGCCACGTTCAGCGCCAGGCGCAGCAAGGTCGCTACCAGCAGGATGGTCGGGAATGCGGCGAAATCCAGTGGGCGCAGGGCGTATACGCAGACCAGCAGGACGACGATGGACAATGCGATGTTGAAGGTGAAGAACACGTCCAGCAGAAACGGCGGGATGGGCAACATCATCATTGCCAGCATGATCAGCAGCAGCACCGGCACCCCGAGGTTGCCCTTGCCCAGGCCGCTGAGATTGCTCCGCGCGCTGTTGATTAACTGAGTGCGATCCACCGGCTGTCCTCATCAAGCAAAACTTTTGACGCCACGGAGGCGCTTGGCGCTGCTCTTTGCAAGAACCTTTCCAACTTTGCAGGGGGTGGTGTTCTGTTGGGTCCTATCGCTGCGGTTCGGCCGGGAAGGACAACAGAAAATCAGGAATCGCGCCGCAAATCCGGCGGAATCGGCAGATCCTTGAGCGGCTCCGGCGGCTTGCCCTTGCCCGCCTGGTGCTGACGGATCTGATAGACGTAGGCCAGCACCTGGGCCACCGCCAGGTACAGCCCTGCGGGAATCTCTTCTTCCAGCTCGGTGGAGTAGTAGATCGACCGCGCCAGCGCCGGCGACTCCAACAACTGGATGTTGTGCTGCACCGCGATCTCGCGGATTTTCAGGGCGATGAAGTCGGTGCCCTTGGCCAGCAACAGCGGCGCCGAGCCCTTGTCCGGGTCGTATTTGAGCGCCACGGCGTAGTGGGTCGGGTTGGTGATGATCACGTCGGCCTCGGGCACCGCGGCCATCATCCGCCGCTGCGACATCTCGCGCTGGACCTGACGGATACGCTGCTTGACCTCGGGCTTGCCCTCGGTGTCCTTGTATTCGTCGCGCACTTCCTGCTTGGTCATCATCAGCTTCTGCTTCGCCTGCCAAAGCTGGATCGGCACATCCACCGCCGCGATCAGCAACAGCCCGCAGGCCATCCATAGGGCGCTCCAGCCCACCACCTGAACGCTGTGGATAATCGCCTGGTCCAGCGGCTCGTTGGCGATCGCCAGCAGGTCATCGCGGTCCGAGGACAATACCGCCAGCGCCACCAGCAGAATCACGAAGAACTTGGCCAGGGCCTTGAGCAACTCGGCCAGCGAGTGCATGGAGAACATGCGCTTGATCCCCGCGAGCGGGTTCATCCGGCTGAATTTGGGCGCCATGGTGCCCGCAGCAAACAGCCAGCCGCCGAGGGCGATCGGCCCGAGCAAGGCGGCCAGCAGCAGCACCAGCAGCACCGGCTGGGTCGCGAGGATCGCCAGCTTGCCCGACGCCAGCAGGAAGATGCCCATGTAACGCTCATCCATCAGCACTTCGCGGGACAGGCTGAAATTGCTGCGCATGATTTCCATCAGCGCCTCGGCCAGGTAACCGCCGAACGACAGCAGCCCGCCCGCCCCGGCGAGCATCACCGCCACGGTGTTCAGCTCTTTGGAACGGGCAATCTCGCCCTTCTCCCGCGAGTCGTTCTTGCGCTTCTCGGTGGGGTCTTCTGTTTTGTCCTGACCGCTTTCGCTCTCTGCCATGCTCAGCGCGCCCGTGCCAGTTCACGCAGCCATTGCAGCGCCTCGGACGCCATTGACTGGTAGTGGGAAAGGATATCGGCCAGGCCGATCCAGAAAATCGCCATGCCCAGCACCAGGGTCATGGGAAAACCGATAGAGAAGATATTCAGTTGCGGCGCGGCGCGGGTCATCACGCCGAAGGCGATGTTGATCACCAGCAGCGCGGTGATCGCCGGCAGCACCAGCAACAGCGCCGCCCCCAGCACCCAGCCGAGGCGCCCGGCCATGTCCCAGAAGTGATTGACCACCAGGCCGCCGCCCACGGGCAGCGTGGTGAAACTTTCGGTAAGGATTTCCAGCACCACCAGGTGCCCGTTCATCGCCAGGAACAGCAAGGTCACCAGCATGGTCAGGAACTGGCTGATCACCGTGGTGTTGACGCCGTTGGCCGGGTCGACCATGGAGGCGAACGCCAGGCCCATCTGGATCGCGACGACCTGACCTGCGATCACGAACGCCTGGAAAAGCAGTTGCAGGGCCAAGCCGAACAGCGCACCGATGATGATCTGCTCGGCGATCAGCAGCAGCGCACTGAGGTCGAGCGCCTGCACCGGCGGCATCGGCGGCAGGGCCGGAGCGATGACCACGGTGATCGCTACGGCGAAATACAGGCGCACCCGCGTCGGCACCAGGGTGGTGCCGAACACCGGCATGGTCATCAGCACCGCCGCCACACGGAACAGCGGCAGCATGAAGCTGGCCACCCATGTGGCGATCTGCGTGTCCGTCAGTTCGAGCACGGGCCGCTCAGCCGATCAACTGCGGGATGCTGCCGTACAACGACAGGATGTATTCCATGAACTTCTGCACCAGCCACGGTCCGGCGACGATCAGGGTGGTCAGCATCACCAGCAGGCGCGGCAGGAAGCTCAGGGTCTGTTCGTTGATCTGGGTGGCGGCCTGGAACATCGCAACCAGGAGGCCCACCACCAGGCTCGGAATGACCAGCACGGCGACCATCATGGTGGTCAACCACAGCGCATCGCGGAACAGGTCGACAGCGACTTCAGGGGTCATGTTCTTCTCCAGTGCCTGCGAGGGCTATACGCCGCCGAAGCTGCCCGCCAGGGTGCCGATGATCAGCGCCCAGCCGTCCACCAGCACGAACAGCATGAGCTTGAACGGCAGGGAAATGATCAGCGGCGACAGCATCATCATACCCATGGCCATCAGCACACTGGCCACTACCAGGTCGATGATCAGGAACGGGATGAAGATCATGAAGCCGATCTGGAACGCGGTCTTCAGCTCCGAAGTCACGAACGCCGGGACCATGATGGTCAGCGGCACCTGCTCGGGACTGGCGATATCGGTGCGTTTGGACAGGCGCATGAACAGGTCGAGGTCGCTCTGCCGGGTCTGCGCAAGCATGAAGTCCTTGAGCGGCACCTGGGCCTTTTCGATGGCTTGCGGTGCGGTCATGGTTTCAGCCAGATAGGGCTGCAGGGCGTCCTTGTTCACCCGATCGAACACCGGGGCCATGATGAACATGGTCAGGAACAGCGTCAGGCCGATCAGGATCTGGTTCGATGGCGTCTGTTGCAGGCCCAGGGCCTGACGCAGGATCGAGAAGACGATGATGATCCGGGTGAAGCTGGTCATCAGGATGACGAACGCCGGGATGAAGCTCAGCGCCGTCATGATCAGCAGGATCTGCAGGCTGACCGAGTACTCCTGCTGGCCGTTGGCCCCGTTGGACAGGGTGATCGCCGAGATCGACAGCGGGTCGGCCGCCATCGCCAGCGGCGCTGCCAACAGCAACAGCAGCGTCAACATCATTCGCAATGGGGCCATTACGGCTTGTCCTTCTGATCCTTGCCCAACAACTCCATCAGGCGCTGGGCGAATTCTGGCGTGGTCGGGCGGGCGTTGGCCGGCGCCGCGACGGGCTCGTTCATCACATGCAGGGTGGTCAGGCTGCCGGGGCTGTGGCCGATGAGCACTTGCTCATTGCCCACCTGCACCAGCAACAGGCGGTCACGCGGACCGACCTGACGGCTGCCAATCACCTGGATCACCTGGTTGGCAGCCGGCGCGGCGTTCTGCATGCGGCGCAGCAGCCAGGCGAGGAAGAAAATCAGCCCCAGCACCAGCAGCAGGCCGAGCACCAGTTGCGTCAGTTGCCCCGCCACGCTACCGGTGGCGGCTGGAACCGCCACGGTTGCCGCCGGCGTGGCACCCACTTGCGCGGCGCTGACCAGCGGCAGCCAGAGCAGGCCGGCCGCGGCCACTCCCAAGGAGAAGAGCCGTTTCACTCAGCGCAGCTTCTTGATGCGTTCGCTCGGGCTGATCACGTCAGTCAGGCGGATGCCGAACTTCTCGTTGACCACCACCACCTCGCCATGGGCGATCAGCGTGCCGTTGACCAGCACGTCCAGCGGCTCACCGGCCAGGCGGTCGAGTTCGATCACCGAGCCCTGGTTGAGCTGCAGCAAGTTGCGGATGTTGATCTCAGTGCTGCCGACTTCCATGGAGATGTTCACCGGAATGTCCAGGATCACGTCCAGGTTCGGGCCTTCCAGGCTGACCGCCTCGTTGGAACGCGGCGAACTGCCGAACTCTTCCATCGGCAGACGGCTCGCGCCGCCGGATGCGCCGCCACCCGCCATCAGGGCGTCGATGTCGGACTGGCCATCACCGGTTTCACTCAGGGCTGCAGCCCACTCATCGGCCAGAGCCTGCTCTTCCAGGGAAGTAATATCGTTTTCGTCAGCCATCTTGTCCTCGACGGGCAATCAAATCGGTTAATGAAGGGTCGGCGCTCAGCGCCGACCGATCGGCTCGCGGATCTGCAGAGCCAGGGTACCTTTGTGCGAACCCAGCCGGGCCTTGAACGACGGCACGCCGTTGGCGCGCACGATCAGGTCTTCCGGCAGCTCCACGGGAATTACGTCGCCCGGTTGCATGTGCAGGATGTCGCGCAGTTTCAGTTGGCGGCGGGCCACGGTGGCACTGAGCGGCACGCTGACGTCCAGCACGTCTTCGCGCAGGGCCTTGACCCAACGCTCGTCCTGGTCGTCCAGGTCGGACTGGAAGCCGGCATCGAGCATTTCCCGCACCGGCTCGATCATCGAATACGGCATGGTCACGTGCAGGTCACCGCCGCCGCCGTCGAGTTCGATGTGGAAGGTCGACACCACCACCGCCTCGCTCGGGCCGACGATGTTGGCCATGGCCGGGTTGACCTCGGAGTTTATGTACTCGAAGTTGACCGGCATGATCGCCTGCCAGGCTTCCTTGAGATCGACGAAGGCCTGTTCCAGCACCATCCGCACCACCCGCAGCTCGGTCGGGGTGAATTCGCGACCTTCGATCTTGGCGTGACGGCCGTCACCGCCGAAGAAGTTGTCCACCAGCTTGAACACCAGCTTGGCGTCGAGGATGAACAGCGAGGTGCCGCGAAGCGGCTTGATCTTGACCAGGTTGAGGCTGGTGGGGACGTACAGCGAATGCACGTACTCGCCGAACTTCATCACCTGTACCCCGCCCACCGCCACATCGGCGGAGCGACGCAGCAGGTTGAACATGCTGACGCGGGTGTAACGGGCGAACCGTTCGTTGATCATTTCCAGGGTCGGCATCCGACCACGGACGATCCGGTCCTGGCTCGTCAGGTCGTAACTCTTGACGCTACCGGGTTCGGCACTGGCTTCGGTTTGCACCAGTCCATCGTCGACCCCGTGCAACAGGGCATCGATTTCATCCTGGGACAGCAGGTCCTGCACGGCCATCTTCGGCTCCTACTGCAATACGAAATTGGTGAACAGCAACTGGTCCACGACCAGCTTGCCGACTTCCTTCTGGGCCACTTCCTGAACGCTGGCGGTCGCCTTCTGGCGCAGCATCTCCTGGCCGACCGGCGTCGCCAGCGATTCGAACGCCTGACCGGAGAACAGCATGACCAGGTTGTTGCGGATCACCGGCATGTGCACTTTCAGGGCATCCAGCGCAGCCTGATCGCGCGCCTGCATGGTGATGCTCACCTGCATGTAGCGCTGACGGCCGTTCTGGTTGAAGTTGACGACGAAGGCCGGCGCCATGCTTTCGTAGATGGCCGCCTGCTTGACATTGGCGGCCGCTGCGGCGGCGGCCGGATCGACTTCCGGCTTGCTGTCGGACTTGTGCAGGAAGAACCAGGTCGCGCCCACCGAGAGACCGATCGCCAGCACCAGGGCCAGCACCAACAACAGGATCAGCTTGAGTTTGCCTTTTGCGGCGGGGTCTTTTACTGCTTCGCTCTTCGCCATGCCAATAATCCGTCACTCACAGGAGGTTTGTTCCACTATGGCGAGTGGGCGAGCAAGTGTTATGCCAGATTCGGAACCGCGCTTCGCGGCAAGGCCACCCGACGATCCCGACCGCGCCAACACGGCACTGACGGGACCGTCGCGGGGCGGTCAGGCGAAGTAATCCACCGTGCTGGAACCGACCACCACCTGCTGCTCCACGGCCGCAGTGGCAGCGGCAACATCGGTGTCCGCACCGTCGGCATTGCGGCGGGCTGCCACGCCACTCATCTTCGGCGTGTCATCCTGGCGGCCGTTCTGCTGCTCGCGGGATTGATCGGCAACGTTGACGTCCGGCTGGGCCAGGCCCTGCTGGTTGAACAGCTCGCGCAGACGGTGCACCTGGCCTTCGAGGGCATCGCGCACCCCGGCGTGACCGCTGGTGAAGGTGATCTGCGCCGCCTGGTCCGACGCCAGGTTGACGCGGATGTCGAGGCGACCGAGTTCGGCAGGTTCAAGCTGGATATCCGCCGACTTGAGGCTCTGGCTGGAGAGGTACATGACCCGGTTGACCAGCCCCTCGGTCCAGCCGCCCTGGTTCATGGCCAGCGGCTGGTGCAGCGGCGCGGGCGCCACGGCATTGGCGGTCTTCGGAGTGGCGGCCTGGGTCAGGGAAGCCAGGCGGTTGGCGAAGTCGTCGACACGGGTGTCGCTGCTCGCGCCCTTGAGGTCTTTCAGGCCATCGTCGATCAGCCCGGCAAAGGCTTTCTCGCCGCTTTCGGACTTCCCGCCCTCGGCCTCGCTCGGGTCAAGCATCTGCGCCAGTGTATTGACGGCTGGCTGACCGGACGCGGTCTCCGGCTGAGCGTTGGGTTTGGCAGCATGGGTAGAGGTGGTGCCTTGGGCCTGGGCATTCTGCTCCAGAGCCAGACGCAGCACCGGCAGGTCGGCCAGGGGATCGCTGTCGGGATCGAATGCGTCTTCCGCCGGCGTGGCCGGCAGTGCCGCGGCAGGCTGCTGAGCGGCAGCCTGGATCACCGGGGCCATGGTCTGAGCCTGCGCCTGCAACAACTGCGCGCCCTGCGGTGCATCGGTGAGTTGCCCGGCTACCAGATTGGCGTCCAGCGACTGGCCATCGGCGCTCGCGGTACCAGAGGCGTCAGAGGCGTCGTCGACCTTGTCCACGCTCTGCGCCTGGGTGTCCTTGTCGTCAGGCAAATCGTTGCCGCTATCGGCAACCTTGCCGTTGTCCTTGTCGTCAGCCTTGCCGGTGTTTGCCGCCGGCTTGTCGACGCCATCGCGGTCGCGAACGGGCGCGTCGGCCTTGACGTCGACCTTGTCCCGCGAGTGCTGCGCATAGACCTTGGAGAAGTCCGGGCCCTTGTCGTTGAGGGCTTGCGAGGCCTTGTCCAGGTTGCTGGCCTGGGCGCGTGCGGTTTTGGCCGCGACACCGGTTTGCAGCAATGGGTTTGAAGCGACGGGCATGAAAAAGGTCTCCGCTACAGAAGCTCGTCATCACGAATAGCGAAGCCTACGCAAAAGTCGCGCCAGGTTAGCAACCTGGCGCGACTTCATCGGATCAGCCGACCAGGACACGTTCCCGTTCGGCGCGGTAGAGCTGACGGACCGCGGTGAATTCGCGGTCGATGCGGTTGATCAGGTCCTCGATGCCAAACAGCGATTGCTGCCTGACCCGCTCTTCGAGTTGCCGGCACAGTTCGGCCAGTTCGACCGCGCCCATGTTGCTGCTGCTGCCCTTGAGGCTGTGCGCGGCCTGACCCAGTTGCTCGGCGTTACGGGCCTTGTAGAGCTGGCGCAAACGCTCCTCGGAATCGGCGAGAAAGGTTTCGAGCAGGTTGAGGTAGCCACCTTCCATGACCTCCTGAAGGTCGCTCAACACCTTGCGGTCAATATGAATATCGGACACTTGTTCACTCCTTGATCAAGTTGGATTATGCCAGAGCGTCCCACGCGAACTCCACGCGCGCGCGGCGTCCGCCATCGGCCCACTCGGCCTGCCGGCCAAGGCGGCGTACCAGGTTCAGTCCCCGGCCACACAGACGCTGCTCCACTTCGGGCGGCCCGCGTACTTTACTCACATCGAAGCCCTTGCCGCTGTCCTCGACTTCAAGAATGAGACGCCCGCCTCCTTCCCACGGTTCCACCTTCAAATGAAGGCGGATATGACCGCTGTCGAGGGCCTGCAAACGCCGGTTGCGCTCCTGGTAATACGCGGCAAAGCCATCGGCGTCGCGCTTGAGCGCCGAATCCAGCCCCAGCACGCCATGCTCGAGCGCGTTGGAATACAACTCGGTGAGCACACTGTGCAACGCACCGCTTTGCCCGCGCAGACCATGGATTTCCTGCAGCACCTGCATCAGGTAAGGCAAGGGATTGAAACGCTTGAGGGTCTGGGCACGAAATTCGAATGACAGCGACCAATCCAGCGGGCTGGACTGGCCGCTATCGGAATACACCACCGGCGGCGGCGCCAACTGACCCGGAGCGACCACGGTGATTTCCAGCATGCTGACGTCATCCCGCGAGCGTCCGCGAAAGCGCTCCAGCGCTTGCAGCACGTCCTCGAACAGGTGCTCGGGCTCACGATTGTCGGCGAACACCTGCTGCAAACGCTCGACGCCGAACAACTGGTCGCTCTCATCGCAGGTGTCCACCACCCCATCGGACAGCAGGAACAAGCGGTCACCGAGCGTCAATGGCAAGACATCGGTGTGTTCGTCGAACTGCTCGGACGGCAGGATGCCCAGCGGCAAATGTCGGGACACCAACGGCATCGCCTGGCCGCCGGCGGCAGGCAGCAAGTAGGCGTCGGGCATGCCACCGTTCCACACCTCCACCATGCGCCGCTCGAAACTCAGGTTGAGTAACAGCGCGCAGCAGAACATGTCCACCGGCAGGATGCGCTTGAGCTTGGCATTCATCTCCCGCAGGGTCTCGGCCAGGCCGTAGCCCTTGGCGGTCATGCCATAGAACACCTCGGCCAGCGGCATGGCGCCGACCGCCGCCGGCAAACCGTGGCCGGTAAAGTCACCGAGCAGTACGTGCATTTCGCCGGTCGGGGTGAACGCCGCCAGCAGCAGGTCGCCGTTGAACAGCGCATACGGTGATTGCAGGTAGCGGATATTCGGCGCGCTCAGGCAGCCGGCGTGGGCCACCTGGTCGAATACCGCCTTGGCCACCCGCTGCTCGTTGAGCAGGTGATTGTGGTGCCGGGAAATCTGGTCACGCTGCTCCAGCACCGTGGCCTGCAGGCGGCGCAGGCGATCCATGGCCTTGATCTTGGCGGCCAGCACCACCGGACTGTAGGGTTTGGCCAGAAAGTCGTCGCCACCCGCCTCCAGGCAGCGCACCAGCGCTTCATCCTCGGTCAGCGACGTGAGGAAGATGATCGGCACCAGCTCCTCGCCGGCCAGCGCCTTGATCCGCCGCGCCGCCTCGAAACCGTCCATCACCGGCATGATCGCATCGAGCAACACCAGTTGCGGGCGCTGCTCGACGAACAGCGCCACGGCGCGCTCGCCGTTCTCGGCGGTGAGCACCCGGTGCCCCTGCTTGCGGACGATGGTCGCCAGCAGGAGACGGTCAGTTGCTCCGTCTTCGGCAATCAGGACGGTGAGCGCGGGGGAACTGCTCATGGCCGTACTCAACTGATATCAAACAGTCTTTCGAAATTGGAAATGGCGAGGATCTTGCGTACGTCGGAGCTGGTATTGACCACACTAACCCTCGGCTCGTCACCGCCAACGTGATCGCGCAGCAGCAGCAACATGCCTAGCGCCGAGCTGTCCAGGTAAGTAGCGTCCTTCAGGTCCACCACCACGCTCTCGGGCTTGACCGTCTGACGCTCATAGGCGTCACGAAAGACTTGATGATTACCGAAATCGAAACGACCCTTGACCCTGATCGTCAGCTTGTTCTCATCCTTTGAGTACACGGATTCAACGGTCATGCTGGCGTTCCTTCGATGATGACGGTTGCAGACTGTATTTAGGTTTAGCAGTCCGCCAGCGGCCCGGCAACCCGCGCCGACCAATGCCTTCAGCGTTAGAAACGGTCGTGTCGGGGGAGGCGCTGGGACAACTCGTCGAGCAATTTCTGCTCGCGTTTGTCTTCGATCAGGCGGGCTTCTTCGATATAGCGCTGGACCAGCTTGCGCAGGCCTTCGACGCGCGCGTACGCCTCCTGCCAGGTTACGCGGGCGCTATTGAGGTTGTTCTGGTGCCAGATCAGGCTCTGGTTTTGCTGGGCCACCGCGGTGTCGAGCTGGCCGAGGAAGCGCTGGAAACCCACCAGCCAGTTGCTGCTCACACCCTGCCCGCCCCGCTGCATCCACTGCTGCTGGTAATCGGAACGGAACTGGTCGAGTTCGGCGAGCTTGGCCTTGGCCATATTGACCTGCTGCTGGAATTGCCCGAGGCGCTGGGCGGCCTTGCGCTCGGCATCCTCGGCCATTTCCACCACCGGGACCAGGCGGGCGGCGCGACTGGGCTGGGCCATACGCTATCAGCCCGCAGCCAGCGGCGTGAAGACGCTCGCCAGGTGCTCTCGGCTCTGGACCAGGCCAACGTTGTCGTTGAGCCCCTGACGCAAGAAGTGCACGAGCCGAGGCTGCAGGGAAATCGCCAGGTCGGTTTCCTTGTCGCCACCGGCGACATAGGCGCCGACGCTGATCAGGTCGCGACTTTGCGACAACCGCGACCAGAGCTGCTTGAACTGCTGGGCCTGGGTCATCTGCTCCGGCGTCACCACCTGCGGCATGACCCGACTGATGGACGCTTCGATATCGATGGCCGGGTAATGCCCTTCTTCGGCCAGGCGGCGTGACAGCACGATGTGGCCGTCGAGCACGCCCCGCGCCGAGTCGGCGATCGGGTCCTGCTGGTCGTCGCCCTCGGACAACACGGTATAGAACGCGGTGATCGAACCGCCGCCCGCCTCGCCGTTACCCGCGCGCTCCACCAGCTTGGGCAGCTTGGCGAACACCGATGGCGGATAACCCTTGGTCGCTGGCGGCTCGCCGATGGCCAGGGCGATTTCCCGCTGGGCCTGGGCGAAACGGGTCAACGAGTCCATCAGCAGCAGGACGTTCTTGCCCTTGTCGCGGAAATACTCGGCGATCCGCGTGCAGTACATCGCCGCGCGCAGACGCATCAGCGGCGCGTCGTCCGCAGGCGAAGCCACCACCACCGAGCGCTTGAGGCCCTCGGTGCCAAGAATATGCTCGATGAACTCCTTCACCTCGCGACCCCGCTCGCCGATCAGGCCGACGACGATGATGTCGGCCTCGGTGAAGCGGGTCATCATCCCCAACAGCACACTCTTACCGACGCCAGTACCGGCGAACAGGCCGAGACGCTGGCCTCGGCCGACCGTGAGCAGGCCATTGATACTGCGGATACCCACGTCCAGCGGCTGGCTGATAGGGTCGCGATTGAGCGGGTTGATGGTCGGACCGTCCATCGGCACCCAGTCTTCGGCCTTCATCCCGCCTTTGCCGTCGAGTGCCCGGCCAGCGCCATCCAGCACCCGCCCGAGCATGCTCATGCCCATGGGCAGGCGGCCGCTGTCATCCAGCGGCACCACCCGCGCGCCAGGCGCGATACCGGCAACACTGCCCACCGGCATCAGGAAGATCTTGCCGCCGGCAAAGCCCATGACCTCGGCCTCTACTTCGACCGGGTGATAGCTGTCGTCATTGATCACCAGGCAGCGGCTGCCGACCGCGGCGCGCAGGCCCTCGGCTTCGAGGGTCAGGCCGACCATCCGCAGCAGGCGGCCTTCGACCACCGGTTGGCTCGGCAGGCGGATGGCATCGACATAGGTTTCAAGGCGCTTGCCGAAACTGGTTCGCTCAAGGCGCATCGCTGGTTTCCGTCTCTTCGACCGGCGCCTCGGTTGGCGCCTCCAGCTCGATGTGCAAGTCCGGCGCGGCCGGGTGCAAGCCCTGGTCGTGCAATTGGTCGAACAACTGCTTCATGGCTTTTTCGATGCGGGTCTCCACCGTGGCATCAATGCGGCTATGGGCCGTTTCGATCCAGCAACCGCCCGCTTGCAGACTGTCGTCTTCGAGCAGGCGCCAGTTTTCCTCGTGACGCTCGCGTAGGGCCTTAGCCAGGGCGAAGTCTTGCGGATTGACGTGGATGCGGATGTTCTCGGCGCCCATGGGCAGCAGCTTGAGGGCTTCACGCAGGACATGGGTGATCTGGCTGGAATCGGTTTGCAGCTCGCGGCCGATCACCTCGCGGGCGATATGGCTGACCAGTTGCACCAACTGCTTTTCGATCTGCGCATCCTGCTCGGCGATCGGCTCCAGCAGGTTGCCCATCAGTTGTTCGAGGCTGGCCAACTTGGCGGTCAGCGCCACTTCGGCTTCCTGACGGACCTTGAGCTGGGTGCTGTGGAAACCTTCACGTTCGCCGGTGGCGAAGCCTTCGTTGTAGGCCTCCTGGCGGATACTCTCGAGTTCTTCGAGGGTCAGCGGCTGGACTTCTTCCAGCGGTACTTCCTCGACTTCTTCGACCAGTTCCGGCTCAGGCTCGGGTTCGGCCTGGGGCTCCGGTTCAGGATCGAAACTGGGCAGCGCCCAGCGGTCGAAATCCTCTACGTCGCGGGCGCGGATCAGTTCACTCAAATGCTCGTTGGTCGACATGATTCCATGCGCTCAAAAGTCGGGTTACGGATGATCAGGCAGCGTCGGCGGCGGGTGCCGCCCGACGAAGCCCCATCGGGGCCGGTGCGGTTTCGCGGGCGCGAAAACCGACCGGGGCCGACGGGTCAGATCATCTCTTCGGCACCTTTGCCGCCCAGCACGATTTCGCCGGCTTCGGCCATGCGGCGGGCGATGGTGAGGATTTCCTTCTGCGCGGTCTCGACATCGCTGACGCGGACCGGGCCCTTGGCCTCGAGGTCGTCGCGCAGCAGTTCCGAGGCACGCTTGGACATGTTCTTGAAGACCTTGTCCTTGACCTTCTCGTCCGCGCCCTTGAGCGAGACGACCAGGACGTCGGAGGAGACTTCCCGCAACAGCGCCTGGATACCGCGGTCATCGACATCGGCCAGGTTGTTGAAGACGAACATGAGGTCTTCGATCTGCTCGGAGAGATCGCCGTCGATCTCGCGGATCGAATCCATGAGCTGGCCTTCGACCGAACTGTCGAGGAAGTTCATGATGTCCGCAGCACGCTTGATACCACCCAGGGTGGTGCGCGCGGCGTTGGAGTTGCCGGAGAACTGCTTCTCGAGGATCTGGTTGAGTTCCTTGAGCGCGGCCGGTTGCACGGTGTTCAGCGACGAGACGCGCAGGATGATGTCCAGGCGCACCTTGTGGTCGAAATTGCCGAGGACTTCGCCTGCCTGGTCCGGATCGAGATACGCCACGACGATCGCCTGAATCTGCGGGTGCTCGTAGCGGATAACGTCGGCAACCGCACGCGGCTCCATCCATTTGAGGCTGTCCAGACCGCTGGTGTTGCCACCCAGCAGGATCCGGTCGATCAGGCCGTTGGCCTTGTCCTCGCCCAGGGCCTGGGTGAGCATCTTGCGGATGTAGCCGTCGGAGCCGACGCCCAGGCTGGTCTGGTCGCCGACGATCTCGACGAACTCGCTCATGACCTGCTCGACCTGCTCGCGGTGGATGTTGCCCACCTGCGCCATGGCCACGCCTACACGCTGGACCTCTTTCGGCCCCATGTGCCGCAGCACTTGCGCGGCATCGGTCTCGCCCAGCGACAGCAGCAGGATCGCGGCCTTGTCGACACGGGTCAGTTTCGCAGTCAGGGCTCGATTGTCACTCATCGGCGTTGATCCACTCTTTCACGACCTGGGCCACACGACCCGGATCTTCTGCTACCAGACTCTTGATAGCGTTGAGCTGGGCGTCATAGCCCTCGCTCGGACTAGGCAAGAGGATGCTTTGCGGACCACCCAGGCTCACGCGGTCGTTGGCCAGTTCACCGTCCAACCCCAACATGCCGCCCAGTTCCATGTCGCCGTCGCTTGTCGACTGTTTGCCATTGCCGGTGATGTTGTTGAGCACCGGACGCAGCACACCGAACACCAGCACCAGGATGAACAGGACGCCGAGCACTTGCTTGACGATGTCCCAGAACCACGGCTGCGAATAGAACGGAATCTCGGCGATGGCCTCGCCACGGTCGGCGGCGAACGGCACGTTGATCACGCTGACGCTGTCGCCACGGCTGGCATCGAAGCCCACCGCGTCCTGGACCAGCCGCGTGAAGCGGGCCAGGTCCTCGGCGCTCCATGGCACGCTGGTTGCGTTGCCATTGGCCGGGTCGAGCTTGACCTGATCGTCGACCACCACCGCCACCGACAGACGGGTCACACGGCCCTGCTGCTGACGGGTATGGCTGATGGAGCGGTCCAGTTCGAAGTTCTTGGTGGACTGCAGACGCTTGTCCGCCGGATAAGGTGCAAGCATCGGCTGGCCGGTGGCCGGGTCCATGATCTGCTGGCCGTTAGCGTCGAGCAGCGGCTGGCCGGGCTGGATCGCGGCAGCCGCACCTTGCGCAGCACCACCGGTGGTCTGCGGCGCCGAAGCCGGGCTTGGCGGCTGGTTGCTCAGCGCACCGGGAACGCCCTGCGGGCCCATGCTGCTGGAGCGTTGTTCGTTGACCGACTGCTCGCTGCGCAGCGCCGGTTGATCAGGGTTGAACTGTTCGGAAGTGGACTCGACTGCGCTGAAATCGACGTCGGCGGACACTTCGGCCTTGTAGCGGTCGTTACCCAGCACCGGCTGCAGGATGTTGTGCACACGCTGGGTGAGCAGGCCTTCCATGCGGCGGCTGTAGTCGAACTGCTTGCCGGCGACAGTCAGCTCGCTGTTCTGCAGTTGGTCGGAGAGCAGGTTGCCCTTCTGGTCGACCACGGTGACCTGGGACTTGTCCAGTTCAGGAACGCTGGTCGCCACCAGATTGACGATGGCCATGACCTGGCCGGGCTCGAGGTTGCGACCGGGGTACAGCTCGACCAGCACCGAGGCGCTTGGCTTGCGCTCATCGCGCACGAAAACCGAGCTTTTCGGGATCGCCAGGTGCACACGGGCACCCTTGACGTTGTTCAGGCTCGAGACGGTGCGCGCCAGTTCGCCTTCGAGGCCGCGACGATAACGGGTGGCCTCCATGAACTGACTGGTGCCCAGGCCCTGCTCCTTGTCGAGGATTTCGAAACCGACGTTGCCATCGCTCGGTGCAACCCCGGCGGCGGCGAGCTTCAGACGGGCACGGGAAATATCCTCGGCCTTGACCAGCAAGGCGCCGGAATTAGGCTCGACGTTGTAGGGAATGTCCGCAGCGGCCAGGGTTTCCATGACCTGCTTGGTGTCCATGCCACTGAGGCTGCCGTAGAGAGGACGGTAGTCAGGCTGTTGCGACCAGAGCACCACGGCGAAGCCGATGGCCACGCTGGCAGCCAGGCCGACCAGCAGGCCGACCTGACGCAACATGGGCATCTGTGAAATATTTTCCAGGAACGAAAGGCCGAACAGCGGCGGTTTTGGCGCTGGCGGACCGCCCTTGGCGGGCACGTTATCGACGACTGCATCGGCCATGAATCAAATCCCGCCCTTAAACCGGCATCTGCATGATGTCTTGATACGACTGGACCAGCTTGTTGCGCACCTGGGTCAGCGCCTGGAACGAGACGCTGGCTTTCTGTGACGCGATCATCACGTCGGTCAGGTCGACGCCGCTCTTGCCGATTTCGAATGCTGTGGCCAGTTGGTTGGAGGCCTGCTGGGTGTCGTTGACCTTGTTGATGGCCTGCCCGAGCATGTCGGCAAAATTGCTCGACCCCAGCTCAGGAGCCTGGACAGCCTTCGGCGCCGACATCGCGTCCATTTGCATGGCCCGCATGTCCAACATCAAACGATTGAATTCAACACCTTGGCTCATGGTCTTCTCTCTCCGACGGCCCGCATTTTTTTGACACTCATGCAGCGGGTGAACAGGACTTAGCAACAAGAGTGCCAGCTACGCCCGACAATTCGACAAAACGCTGATCCTGCACCTCAAAGCCCCGTGGCATAAAGGCTGGCCTCGACATCCATCCCGGCATCGCGCATCTGCGCCAATTTGTAGCGCAGGGTCCGCGGACTGATGCCAAGTCGCTCGGCGGCTTCCTTGCGGCGACCGCGCTCGGCGCGAAGGGTGTCGATGATCATCTGGAACTCGTGCCGACGCAAGTCATCTCCAAGGCCACCCACTTCCTGCGCCTCGCTCACCACCGCTGGCGCTGCAGCCCGCACAGGCTGTGGCGTCAGGGCTGGCAGCACGCCGGCGAGGCAGAAGTCAGCAGCAGCAATGACCCCACCCTGTTGCAATATCAGCGCCCGCTGGATGGCGTTGTCCAATTCCCGCACGTTGCCCGGCCACGGATAGCTTTGCAGGCAGGCCCGAGCCTCCTCCGACAGTCTGACGGGTGCGTGCTTCATTTTATTGACGTGGCGCAATAGCAAACGCTCGGCCAGTGGCAGAATATCGGCGCTCCGTTCTCTCAACGGGCGCCACGCCAACGGAAACACAGAGAGACGATAGAACAAATCCTCGCGGAAACGCCCCGCCACCACTTCGCCCGCCAGATCACGGTTGGTGGTGGCCACCACGCGGATATCCAGGGCAATCGGCTTGCGCCCACCAACCCGCTCCACTTCCCGCTCCTGCAACACGCGCAACAACTTGGCCTGCAGGCCCAGCGGCATTTCGGAAATCTCATCAAGCAGCAGCGTGCCGCCATCGGCCTGCTCGAATTTGCCCGCCTGCGCGGCAATGGCGCCGGTGAACGAGCCTTTTTCGTGGCCGAACAGCGTAGCTTCGAGCATGTTGTCCGGAATCGCCGCACAGTTGATCGCCACGAAAGGCTGGCTGGCACGCAGCGATTGCTGATGGATATAGCGCGCCAGCACTTCCTTGCCGGTCCCGGACTCGCCGGAAATCAACACGGTGGATTCACTGCGGGCGACGCGCGCCGCCAACTCCAGCAGCTGCGCACTGGCCGGCTCGCAGGCGACAGGCCCCTCGGCATCCGCGCCGCTGGCGGCACCCAGCGCATGGCGGGCAACCAGTTCAAGCAAGGCACGCGGCTCGAACGGCTTGACCAGATAGTCCGCGGCGCCCTGGCGCATGGCATCCACCGCGCGCTCCACCGCCGCGTGAGCGGTCATCAGCAGGACCGGCAACTGCGGCTGAGTGGCGCGCAGGCGGGCGAGCAACTGGTGGCCGTCCATGCCCGGCATGTTGACGTCGCTGACCACCAGGCTGAAGGTTTCTTTCGAGGCCGCATCAAGGGCCTCCTCCGCCGAACCCACCGCGCAATAGGTGAAACCGCCAAGCTCCAGGGTGTCACCCAAGGCCTGACGCAGTGAACGGTCATCCTCGACCAGTAGCACCTTGATCCCGCTCATGCCGACACCTCCGTCGACGCACCCATCAACGGCAAGATGATCATGGCGCAAGTGCCGCGCCCCTGACGCGAACTCAGGTGCAACTCGCCGCGGTGAGCCCGTGCAATCGCCTTGACCACCGCCAGACCGAGGCCGGTGCCGGTAGATTTGGTGGTCAGGAAAGGTTCGCCAAGACGCTGGAGCAACGTGCTGTCGATTCCCGGGCCCGCATCACTGACACACAAACGCAGGCTGTCATCACGACGATAGAGATGCACCTTGATCCGCGCCGGACCTTCGCTGGCCTGCAGGGCGTTTTCCACCAGATTGAGCACGGCGCCCACCAAGGTGTCGCGATTGCACAGCAGTTCGCCTAGATGACTGTCGCACTGCCAGCGCACGTTATGCCCCTGCACCTGAACCTGCGCGGCCTGCTGCAGCGCCTGGAACAGTGCCTTGGGCGTCAGGCGATCGGTCAGCGGCAGTTCGCCACGGGCGAACACCAGCATGTCGCGCACCTGGCGCTCCAGTTCGTGCAGGCGTTCCTTGAGGTTGCCGGCAAAACGCTGCTGGGTTTCCAGCGGCAACGCCTGTTCAGCAAGGTGGCTGGCATACAGCAGCGCCGCCGACAGCGGCGTGCGGATCTGATGGGCCAGTGAAGCGACCATCCGGCCGAGGGTCGACAGCCGCTCATGGCGGGCCAGTTGATCCTGCAAGCGGCGGGTCTCAGTGAGGTCGTTGAGCAACACCAACTGGCCGGGTTCGGCATCGAGGGAGCGGGTGGCGATCGACAGGCGCCGGCCGTCGCGCAGCGACACTTCGTGACCGTCGTCCTCGCGCGGCGCGAAGCTGCGGGCAATCACATGCCGCCACAACTCGCCCACCAGCGGTTCGCCCAGCAGTTCGCCAGCGGCCGGGTTGGCCTCGCGGACCTTGCCGTGGCCATCGATAACGATGACGCCACCGGGCAGCAGGTCGAGCAGGTTCTGCAAACGATTGGCCAGTCGCTCCTTCTCCGCCAGCTCGGCCATGCGCTGCGCGCTGACCACTGCCAGCTCGCCTTTCAGCTCGGTAACCCTCGCTTCAAGCAGGCTGTAGGACTGAGTGAGCTGACTGGACATCTGATCGAACAGGGCAAACGCCTGCTCCAGACCTTCACGGCCCTGCTGTTCGGCGACATCGGGGCGTGGCGGTTCAAGGGAGGTAGTGGCTGCGTGGGGCATCGTGCTCTCTCGCGTGGCTCACCGTCATAAAACGGTATGTTGAAAGCGGTATAGCAATAGCCATGCCGGAAACATTTTCGTCATGAAGGGAGTAAGCGAGGGGTGCCGACAAAGCCCGCAATGACGGGCATTTACCTCACAAAAAGAAAGGTTGCTTGAAGCAGAGCGCCCAGACGGAAGCCGGGCGGTGGGTGAGCAGGCGTCAATCCTCCGCCTGCTCGTCCCCTTCGCGACGGCTCATGCCGTACTTGCGCATTTTTTCCACCAGGGTGGTCCGACGAATCCGCAAACGCTCGGCGGCGCGCGCCACGATACCGTTTGCATCGTCCAGTGCCTGCTGAATCAGGCCCTGCTCGAGACTACCCAGGTAATCCTTCAGGTCCAGGCCTTCCGGCGGCAGCATGGCATTGGTCGGGAAGCTCGGCGTATGGCCGTTGATCGCCACGCGCTCTTCGAGGTCGGAGCGCAGGCTGTCCACCAGTTGCTCGTCTTCGTCGTCCACGTAACGGAACTTCTTTGGCAGCTCGGCCACACCGATCACGCCGTACGGATGCATGATCGCCATGCGCTCCACCAGGTTGGCCAGCTCGCGAACGTTGCCCGGCCAGCCATGTCGGCACAGCGACATGATCGCTGCCGAATTGAAACGGATCGAACCACGTTTTTCGTGCTCCATCCGCGAGATCAATTCGTTCATCAGCAGCGGAATGTCTTCGACCCGCTCACGCAGCGGCGCCATCTCGATCGGGAAGACGTTGAGGCGGTAGTACAGGTCTTCGCGGAACGAACCGACCTCGATCATGCTTTCGAGGTTCTTGTGGGTCGCGGCGATGATCCGCACGTCGATGCTCTGGGTCTTGTTGCTGCCCACGCGCTCGAAGGTGCGCTCCTGCAATACGCGCAGCAGCTTGACCTGCATCGGCAGCGGCATGTCGCCGATCTCGTCGAGGAACAGGGTGCCGCCATTGGCCAGCTCGAAACGCCCGGCACGGCTGGTGATGGCGCCGGTGAAGGCACCCTTCTCATGGCCGAACAGTTCGCTTTCCAGCAACTCGGCCGGGATCGCACCGCAATTGACGGGCACGAACGGCGCTTCGCGGCGCTTGGAATGGTAATGGAGGTTACGCGCCACCACTTCCTTGCCCGTGCAGGACTCACCGAGGATCAGCACGCTGGCGTCGGTATCGGCAACCTGTTGCATCATCTGGCGGACATGCTGGATCGCCCGGCTGGTGCCGACCAGACTGCGGAACAGGTTGGGCTCGCGCTGCCGGCCACGCTCGCGCGCCTGGTCGTACATCTCGCGATAGACCTGGGCACGGTGGAGCGAATCCAGCAATTTGCTGTAGCTCGGCGGCATTTCAAGGTTGGAGAGCACCCGGCGACGTAAGTCTTCGGGAAGCTCGGGCAAAGAATTTTCGCCCAAAAGCAGAACCGGAAGGAACTCATCCCAGGCAGCCACTGTCTTAAGCAAGCCCAACAAGCCTGCCGGAGCATTTACTGTCCCGAGAAGAACGCACAGTACTTCACGGCTCGACGACAACGATTCGACAGCCTGCTGCCAGTCTTCACTGGAGCACGCCAGATTTTCTTCCCCAAGAAAATTCAGCACCACCGCCAGGTCACGGCGGCGAGCACTATCGTCATCGATCAAGAGAATTTTGGTTTCACGCCACATGCAATAGCAACTTCCCTAGTCAACTCGAGGCCCAGCGAGGGCATGCTCGACATCATTCCGACTGAACGGTCAGTGTTCCGACGTCTGAAATTAGAAAACAGCCACTAGTTAAGTCAAAAAACACTTCACAGTCAAATTTATGGCGCGCAACTGATTTTCGATCAACCGTCAGCGGTACAGATGGTATACCTTCGACGCCTGCTGCGCTTGCTTGATCTTCGACATCTCGTCAGCGATAGCCTGGCGTTCTTCGGTCGCCACATCGATCAATTGCCGATAGACCCCGAGCAGATCCTGAAGGTTATCCCGCAGCGCTTCTTCGTCGGACGGCTGCGCACTCAATACTTCATCCATGCAGGCACGGCAAGCTTGATCCAGCTCACCTACCGCCTCCCAATCCCGATTGGCCAATGCACCGACCAATGCGTCACGGGTTTCCTCGATTCGCTTGAGCACAGCACTCATCACGACATCCTCATTGCAACTGGTTATTGTGCGACAACCGCGTCCCACCCTTCCTTGACCGTGATCAACAGATCGGTCACCTCATCGAGCGCAGCGATGTCGTTCTTGAGGTTGGCATCGATCAGGCGGCGGTTCATATACAGGTAGAGCCCATCGAGGCGCTCCAGTTCCGGCGTCATGTTGTCGCGATCCAGACCTTCGCGAAGACCGCCAATGATGCCGATGGCCTTGCCGATGGCAATGCCCTTGCCTGCGATGTCATTGCGCTCGAGCGAGCCTTTTGCCTGGGCAACACGATCCAGGCCACCCTCCATCAGCATCTGCACCAGGCGGTGCGGGCTGGCTTCAGAGGTCTGGGCCTGTGCACTGATTTTCTGATACTGCCGAAGGGCCAACATCGGATTCATGCGTGTACCTCACCACAATTGCTGTATGACCGGGCTATCGACCCCGCGTCAAAAAACTTTAAGGAAGATGCAAAAAGCCCGACATGCTGGTATGGCACTGCCGGGCTTTTGGCGTCAGTCAGTAGATCAGGACGACTTGGACTGAGCGGCCATCGCCTCGAAGATCGAAGTGATGTTGTCGCGCTGGGCGTTGAGTTTACCCACCAGGGTGTCCATGGTGTTGTACTTCTTGGTCAACGACGCGGTCATCGCAGTAACCCGCGCATCCAGCGACGACTGCTGCAATTCCAGGCTCTTTTTCGCCTGCTCGAGAATCTTGGAGCGGTCGTCCAGCAAGCCGCCGGATTTCGAATAGGGGTCCAACGCCGAGGTCATACGGGCCAAAAGACCGTCATCTCCGCCGAACAGCGCCTGAATACCACCACCCAGCTTCTGCACTTCTACAGCCTTGGTGAACTTGGTGGAGTCCAGTTCAAGCAGGCCGGTTTCCTGAACAGTGTTGATGCCCAACTGCGACAGCACCTGCAAGTTATCGGTACCCCCAGCCGGCACTACCAACTGGTCACGCAGGGTCTTGAGCATGTTGCGAGCCGCCGAGTCACCCGACAGCGCAGGCGCGGTGCCCATCGTGCCGTCGGCGTTCTTCGTAGCCTGGCTGAGGCTGGTGACCGTCTTGACCAGCGTGTTGTAGGCATCCACGAAGGACTGCACCGACTTCTTCAGGCCGTCGGTGTTGGTACCTACGGTGACGGTGGTTTCGCCCTTGGCAACCAGGTCAATCGTCAAGCCACTTACCGCATTTTCGACCTTGTTCGACTTGCTGGTGAGCTTCATGCCATCAACTTCGAATGTCGCATCCTTCGCCAAAGCAGTGATGAAGCCCGCGCCAGTGCCAGACATTTGCTGGGTGCCGTCGATTTTCAGCTCGGGAATGCCGTCAACGGAAATATCGGAATCCAGGCCGGTATTGGTCGAAGTCAAAACCAGGCGCGAGCCAGTGCCATCATTGATGATGTTGGCCATGATGCCTTTGTTGTTGACCTGGCCATTGATGGTGTCGCGCACCGATTGCAGCGTGGCATTCGGGCCGATCTCGACCGTGTAGTCCTGGTCGCCCTGCGAAATGGTCAATACACCTTCGCTGATCGCATCGGCACTGGAACCAAAACGCTGGCTGGCAACTTTCGACGCCGTTGCCAGCTCGGTCACCTTGACGTTGTACATGCCGCCGACAGCGCCGTTACCGGCGGTTGCCTTGACGGTCTTTTCATCCGCACTGGTCGCGTTGTAGGCAAGAAACTGTGGCGAAGTGGTACTGCTCAGCTTTTCAAGGGCGGTCTTGTAGGCAGCCAATGCGCTTTTCAGGCTGCCGATCGCCGAGATCGTCGCCGTGTTGGACTTGGTTTGCCGATCGATCTGGCTCTGTTTAGGCGTTTTTTCGGCGTCAACCAAGGCCTTTACAATCGCACTGGTATCCAGGCCACTACCCAGACCCAGGGCCGGCAGAATTGGACTTGCCATGTTTCTCTCCTTTTTTGGTTCACGCCAAACGCTTGACCATTACCGCACGAGCCGCAAACCCTTCAATTTTCGTACCGCCTTCAGACCTTTTCGTCGAATAGAAGGCTGTTTACGTCATGCAGGCTTTTCGCCAACTCCAGCGCCGTTTGCGATGGAATCTGCCGAATGACCTCACCGCTGTCGCGAGCAACGACCTTCACGACGACGGTTCCGGTGGAATCATCCACCGAGAATTCCAGGTTGCGTTGCAACGACTGGACAAAATCCTGGATTTCCTTGACCGCTGATTGCAACTCAGTGGCATCGGATTCTTTTTCTGTCGCTACGGCTGACAGGGACGGCTTGTTGTAGACCTTGTCGGACGCACCTTGTTCAGCAGTCTTGTCGTGCTGAGCCGCGGTCGTCGAGGCCGGATAAGACGCATTCAATCTGACGCTTATGTCCATCGCCCATCACCTCCAAAGTAAAAGGCGAGGAAATGCTCACGCACCCCCTCGCCGAACTTCATCGCGCTATTACTGAAGCAGTTTCAGTACAGCGGATGGCAGTTGGTTGGCCTGGGCCAGAACTGCGGTGGACGCTTGCTGCAGAGTTTGCTGCTTGGTCAGCTGAGCAGTTTCTGCTGCGAAGTCGGTGTCCTGAACGCGGCCTTGAGCGGCGGTGGCGGTCTCAGCCATGCTTTGCAGGTTGTTGATGGTGCTCTGGAAACGGGTCTGAACAGCACCGAGTTCCGATTTCTTGTCGTCGATCTTCTGCAGAGCAGCGTCGATGGCGGTGATAGCAGCGTCAACCGAGGTGTGTACAGCGGAGTCGGAAGTACCCGAGATCGCCAGAGTACCGGTACCTACCGCCAGGGTCGAAGCGGCGAAGCTGGTGCTCATTACAACGCTGATGACCTGGTCAGTACCGGTCATTGCACCGACCTGGAACTGCATGGTGCCAGCACTGGCGTCCAGCAGGTGTTTGCTGGTGCCGTAGGTGGTGGACGAAGCGATACGAGTGATCTCGTCGGACTTGGCCGCGAACTCTTTGTTCAGAGCAGCGCGTTCAGTGGTGCCGTTGGAGTCGTTACGCGATTGCAGAGCCAGTTCACGCATACGCTGCAGGATGTTGGTCATTTCAGACAGAGCGCCTTCAGCGGTCTGAGTGATCGAAACACCGTCGTTGGCGTTTTTGATGGCTACGGCCGAACCGGTAACCATGGTTTGCAGCTTGTTGGCGATCTGCTGACCAGCGGCGTCGTCTTTAGCGCTGTTGATGCGCAGGCCGGACGACAGACGAGTCATGGAGGTGCTCAGGCTGTCGGAAGCGCGGTTCAGGTTCTTCTGGACGGCCAGGGAGGTAGTGTTGGTGTTTACGGTTAATGCCATGACGAATTCCTCGTTGGATGGATACTGCGGCTTCCGGCCCTGGCATCCGCCGGGTGTGGCCTAGAGAACCTTCGTAATGTTTATCGTCGGGTTTTCAGGTTGCTTGAGGGTTTTTTCAAAAAAAAGTGCCATCACCCAGCCACCCCTTGCAAATCAGGCACTTGCCGGTAGCCACCCACGCCGCGAGCCGCGAACGCAATGTGATGGCCATCACACTTTCAGCTGGAAGCTGTCCGTTCGATCAATTCCAGCAACTCGTATTCCAGGTTGTCGGCTACGCAAAGCCAGTCCTGGCGCTGCTGCGCGGCAAGGATCTGCGCCAGCAGCGTCGCGGATTGCGCTTGCAGCGCCTGCGGCGCCCGCTCGAACAGCGGCATCACCGCCTCGAACAGGCTGACCATTTCCACTGCTGCCTCCACGTCCCGCCCCAGACGGAACAACCCCGCGCACTGATGTGCGGCTTGCTGACAGGCGGTCATGGGCAGAACTCCTGGTCAAAGCGCGCGCCGGCGATCAAGGCCCCGGCTCGACTGGTATTGAAGAACGCCACCTCAGGGTGACGGGCAATGAAGCGCTCCAGCTCGATCAGGTAGCCGCGGAAGTTCAGTTGCGTGCGCACCCGCTGGCCATGCCCGTCCAGTACCCAGTGGCGTGCCACGGCCAGTTGCGGGCCAAGATCGCCGTCATTCCAGCCGGTGTGGGTGCGGTTCATCGGGAACGCGAAGTCGGCGCCGAACAGGGTGATGCGGCTCACGCCCATCTTCACCGCCAGGTCCACCGCCGGATGAATGACGCTGCCGCCAACGAACAGGTGCCCGCGGGGGATGTCGTCACGCACCCGGTCGTACAGGGCGCTGTCGGAATAGGCGGCATAGCGCGGTCCCTGCCACGCCGCCAGCGTGTCGACGTCGAGCATCGGCATGTACACCAGCGCGGTTCGCGCCGAGGCCTCAGGCGGCAGGTGATGCAGGCGGATCTTGTGATCGACGCTGACCACTATGTCCGGCTCGATGCCGGCCGCCAACAAGGGCTTGTAGGCGGTGTCGACGCAAATGAACAGCGGCCGCCCTGGCTGCTCGCGAAGATGCCGCAGGGCCGGCAGGTGGCCCTGCAGGGTCGGCCCGGTGGCGATCACCAGAACGCCCTCCCCCGCTCGGCTACCGAACAGCTCGGCAACGTCGCGGTCGGCCCGCAGCAGCGGCAGGCTCTGATCGAGCAGCGCCACCAGTGCCGGGTCGGCGATATCGAAAGTGCGGTTGTTGTAGGTCAGGTGAACTTCGCCGATCAGGCGGTCACGAACCTTGGCATTGAAATCGTCGGCCAGCACCAGCTCGGCCGGCAAGGCGAAGAATGGCAGGGCGATTTCCGCGGCATCGCCGGCATACGCCAGTTCGATACGCGGGTCGGCGAGCCATGCGCAGTGGTCGAGCAATTGCAGAACCAGCTTGAACAGCGCGCCATTGAGGATATAAACGTGCAGATGGCGTAGCGAAGGACGCCGCAGCAGCTCGGCCTGGAGATCACCGAGACCGGTACCGTAGAGATGCAACGCGGGGCTGTCGTCGGGCAGGCTGGTAGCCTGGAAACGCGCCTCGGCGAGGCGGTCATGGCGGCTGGTGAGCTGGACACCGTCAACCGTCAGGGTCGAGCCCAGCCCTTCAGTCAGTACCGCGTCGACCTTGTCGCTGTCTTCACGCATCAGGCGATCGAACAGCGACGGCCAACGGGCCTGGATAATGTCGGCGTTGCGCTGGAAAAATTCGCTCATTGGTTGAGCATCCCTTGCCTGCGAAACGCCTGAGATTACCCCAGCAAGCGGCTTTAAGCAGCCACCGCGATCAAGGCCGGTGGAGAATCGCCGAGCCCCACGACAGGCCAACACCGAAGCCGCTCAGGGCCACTCGCTGCCAGGTGGTATCCAGGGCGTGCTTTTCCAACAGCAGGGGAATGCTCGACGACACGGTATTGCCGGTCTCGACCATATCTTTGACGAACTTCTCCGGCTTGTCTTCGAAGCGGCGGGCGACCGCATCGACGATGGCCGCGCTGCCCTGGTGGATGCAGAACGCGTCGATATCGTCCGCGCTGAGGCCGGAGCGCTCAAGCAACTCATGTAGGTGCGCCGGCACCTTGAGCAGGGCGAAGTTGAACACCTGGCGGCCGTTCATGAAGAACACACCATCGCTGACCTTGAGGTGCGGCGCGCCGGAACCGTCGGTGCCGAAGGCGGACTTGCCCAGCGCCCAGACCGGGTCTTCACCCATCCAGGTGGCAGTGGCGGCATCGCCGAACAGCATGGTGGTGTTGCGGTCTTCCGGATCGACGATCTTGGAGTACGGATCGGCGGTCACCAGCAGGCCGTTCTTCAGGCCGGTGGCTTCCATGAACCCCTTGAGCGCGTAGATGCCGTAGACGTAGCCGGAGCAGCCGAGGGAAATGTCGAACGCCGCGACATGGGTCGGCAGGCCGAGCTTGTCCTGGACGATTGCCGCGGTGTGAGGAAGACCTTCGGCGTCACCGTTCTGGGTGACGACGATCAGCGCATCGATGGAATCGCGCGACAGCTCGGGGTTCGCCGCGAACAGTGCGTTGACCGCTTCGACGCACAGGTCGGAGGTCTCTTGTTCGTCGGATTTGCGCGGCAGGAAGGCCGAGCCGATCTTGCCAAGGATGAAATCCTCATCCTTACCGAATTTGGCGCCTTGTGCGTAGTTGTCCAGGCCCGCAGCCGGAACGTAGCTCGCAATGCTTTTTATGCCAATCATCATGGCTTCCCAATAAATAACCGCTAGATATCACCGCTCGCACGATTCGAGGGGCGCCAGAAAACAGGGATTCCCGCTGCCCGATCACTTGGACAGCGGTGGAAATGGTGGTGACACGGCCCGCCACTCCCATTAACGATAGAGACACAGATGCCCGGTCTGACTGATAGGTCACGGATTTTCACAGACAATGGCATATTTTCCTAGGGCGCGCCGCCCCAGGCTGCGTGGCAGACGGGCGGCAGCCCTACTCCACCAGCGACCAGTCCAGCGCGGTTCCACGGGCAAGTGGCTGCCGGGCCTTGCGCCCGAGCAGGGATTCCAGGTGCTTGGGCGCAAGGCCGAGCCCCGGACGAATGGCGCGCACATTGCTCTGATCGAAGACCTCGCCAGCCGCCATGTCACGCACCACGTACAACGAACGCCGGAAGCGCCGCGAGGCCTCTTCGGCCTGGCTCGCGCCGTAACGCACCTGACCCAGCGACTGCCAGGCCCGCTCGGTCTCCTGCACCAGGCAGGCCAGTTCCTCCGGTTCCAGCGAAAACGCCGCATCCACCCCGCCCTCGGCGCGGCTGAGGGTGAAGTGCTTTTCCACCACACTGGCGCCCAGCGCGACCGCCGCCACCGCCGCGCCCACACCCAGGGTGTGATCGGACAGCCCGACTTCGCAGCCGAACAGTTCGCGCAGGTGCGGAATGGTCCGCACGTTGCTGCTCTCCGGGTTTGCCGGGTAGGTGCTGGTGCACTTGAGCAGCACCAGATCACGGCAGCCGGCCTGGCGCGCCGTGCGCACGGTTTCGTCCAGCTCGGCCAGGCTGGCCATGCCGGTGGAAATGATCATCGGTTTGCCGGTAGCGGCCACCTTGCGGATCAGCGGCAGGTCGGTGTTTTCGAAACTGGCGATCTTGTAGGCCGGCACATCGAGGCTTTCGAGAAAGTCCACGGCGCTTTCATCGAACGGCGTGGAGAACGCCAGCATGCCCAGCTCACGCGCGCGCCGGAAAATCGGCTCGTGCCACTCCCACGGGGTGTACGCCTGCTGGTACAGCGAATACAGCGAGGAGCCGGCCCAGAGGCTGTTCTTGTCTTCGATGAAGAACTCGCCATGGCTCAGGTCCAGGGTCATGGTGTCGGCGGTGTAGGTCTGCAGCTTCAATGCATGGGCACCGGCTTTGGCGGCAGCCTCGACGATCTGCAAGGCGCGCTCCAGCGACTGGTTGTGATTGCCGCTCATTTCGGCGATCACCAAGGGCGCGGCATCGACGCCGACACGACGCTGACCGATGTCAAAACTGCTCATGCTGAGAATCCTTCAATACCTGTTCGAAATGGCCCGCGGCCTGTGTATAACCCGCCGCCTGGAACAGCGCCAGCGCCACCCGCTGCGCACCCAGGCCATCCACCAGCGCCATGCCGCGCGCGGCAAAATGTTGACGCTGCGGCAGATTGCCCAGTAATTCGGCGATTGCCTGATGCAGCGCTGCCATCGTGACCTGTTCTGCCGGCCCCAGGTACAGGTGCAGACCCGCCTGCGCCAGCGCCTCGGCGTTGGCGTACTGGTTTGGCGCGACGCCAATACACAGGCTCGGCAGGCCGATGGCCGCACGCTCCCAGGTGGTCCCGCCGCCAGCACCGATGAACAAGGTGGCTGCGGCCATGCGCTCGGGCAGGTCGTTGACGAAATTCAGCAACGCCCAGCCAGGATGACGGGCGACCAGTGATTGCAATGCCGCGAGATCCGGACTCGAGTGCCCGGCAATGCACTGCACCTCGACGCCTTCGAGCCCGTCCAGCGCCTGCAAGGTGCGCAAGGTCATGCCGGCCTGATCGAAGCCACCAAAGCTCACCAGCACTCGGCTCGGGCCTGTTTGCGCGGCCGGACGAAGCTGGCGGAACGCCGGGCGCAGCAACGCATGCCGCGGCCCCGCCAGGATCTGGCAGGCCGCTGGCACCCACCTATGGTAAAGCGCCGCGCTGGCAGTGAAATTCTGGTCCAGCAGCAGGTCGCAGTCGTGCGGCCGGTCGGCCAGGTCGTCGATGGCCATAACCCGCCGCCCCCAGCGCCGCGCTGCGGATTCCCAGCGGGCATCGAGCTGGTAATGATCGACGAGGATCCAGTCGAAACAGGCCTCGGCCGGCAGCAGCGCCTGCAACGCCGGAATCTCGTCCAGCGTGTCGGCGGGCAGGCTGAACACCTCATGCCCGGCTTCGGCGATCCTCTGCATTTGATGGCCCGGCAACGCGCGACAGGCGAAGCTGATCTGTGCGCCCCCGGACGCCAGCACCTGCGCCAGCGTCAGGCATCGAGCAACATGCCCGATACCCAGGTGGCTGCCAGCATCGGCGCGAAACAGTACCTTCAACCCTGCAGTTCCCCCGCCGCCAACAACGCGGCGTACAGGTACTCGACACGTCGCCAGTCGTCTTCGGTATCGATGTCCTGGACCAGATGTCGCGGCAGGATCACCGGCAGGCTCTGCTCGGAAAACGGCCCGTTTCCACGCAGCCAGGCGTCGGTTCTTCCCCAGTAGAACTGACCGGCATCCTGATAGGCGTGGGGCAAGTCCTGGGAGCGGGTGTCACGGTACTGCGGATAAAGGGGCGTCAACGCGCCCTCTTCGGTCAAGGTCAATGCCCGCTGAACCGGAAAACCCGCACTGCACACGGAAAATGCGAAGGAGCCCTCGGGCTGACCTAGCAGCGCCTCGTACCCGGCTCGCAGGTAACGCTGCTGCAACAAGGGTGCGGTGGCGTAGATACAGCACGCCAGATCCACTTTTTGCCCTTGCTCAGCCAGTGTCTGCACGGCATGGACGATGACCGACGCGGTAGTGGCATGATCATCTGCCAGCGCTTTGGGGCGGGTGAACGGCACCTCGGCGCCGTAGCTCAGCGCGACGTCAGCGATGCGTGGATCGTCGGTGCTGACCACCACTCGCTCGAACAGACCACTGCCCAGAGCCGCCCGGATCGAGTAAGCGATGATGGGCTCGCCCCTGAACAGCTTGAGGTTCTTGTACGGAATGCGCTTGCTGTCACCACGGGCGGGAATGATCGCTACTGCAACGTCACTCATGCCCGGTCTGCCTCTGCGAGCAGCAATGCGCGCAGGGTGTCCACCACGCGGTCCTGCTGCGCTTCGCTCAATTGCGGGAAGAGCGGCAAGGTAATGGCCTGGCGGTAATAGCGTTCCGCTTCGGGGAAATCACCGGGCGCAAAGCCCAGGGCCTGGTAATAGGGCTGCAGGTGAATCGGGATGTAATGCAGATTGACCTGGATACCGGCCGCACGCATGCCATCGAACACGGCGCGATGGCTCCCTTCCAGCCGGCCATCCAGGCGCACGACATACAGGTGCCAGGCCGACTCGGCCTTCGCCTGGGCCATCGGCAACTGCAGCGGCAAATCGGCAAGCAGTCGTTGGTAACGGGCAGCCAGAAAACGCCGGCGCTCCAGGAATTCATCCAGCCGGCGCAATTGCGACAGCCCAAGGGCAGCCTGCACATCGCACATCCGGTAATTGAAACCCAGGTCGACCTGCTGGTAGTACCAGTTGCCGTGCGCGGGCTCGGTCATTTCCTCAGGGTTGCGAGTGATGCCGTGGCTACGCAAGGAGCGCAGTTGCCGCGCCAGCTCCGGGTCATTGCACAAGACCATGCCACCTTCACCGCTGGTAATGATCTTGACCGGATGGAAACTGAAAACCGTCATGTCGGCATAACGACCGCTTCCCACGGGCTCACCGGCATAGCTGGCACCGAAGGCATGCGCGGCATCTTCGATCACGCGGAAACCATATTTGCGGGCCAACCGGGCAATTTCAGCCATGTCGCAGCTCTGCCCGGAAAAGGCGACCGCCACCAGCACCTTGGGCAGCCGACCCGCAGCCTCGGCCTGTTCCAGCTTGGTCGCCAGTGCGCGGACATCGATATTCCAGGTCAGCACGTCGATGTCGACGAAATCCACCTCGGCACCGCAATACCGTGCGCAATTGGCCGAGGCGACGAAGCTGTTCGGGCTGGTCCACAGCCAGTCACCTGCGCCAAGCCCCGCCGCCAGGCAGGCCAAATGCAGCCCGGCAGTGGCATTGCTCACCGCCACCGCGAAGGTAGCCTGACAACGCTCGGCGACTGCCTGCTCGAAGCGCTCGAGCACCGGCCCCTGGGTCAGCCAGTCGGAACGCAAGACCTCGACGACCGCGTCGATGTCTGCCTGATCAACATTCTGCCGCCCGTAGGGAATCACCTCTGTACCCGCAAGCGCCGCAAGCCCACCCGGATTGGCGACGGCGGCGGCTTTCGGGTTTTTCCCGGTCCGCCCTTTGAGCCGATCGTGACGGTCCACGCCGAGGTCCACATCAACCTCGGCAGCACCGGGCGTCGCCTCGTGGACAAGGCGCTCGGTGAACTCCAGGGACATTCGGGTGTTGACCAAAGGAATCATTGTGTTCTCGGAGCAGAGGTTCGGATTGTCATGAAGCACGGGGGAGACCAGGCTCTCCGTCAGTTCGGCGGGCACAGTGATGAGCGTGCGATTGAAAGCACCAGCACTGCTGGAACTGAGGGGTGACTTGTCATCGAACATGCCTGAATCCTTGCTGGGTCGTCGCCGGCATGCGCTGGCGACGACCTGGACTTGCTGTGGTCAGGGACCGGGATCAACGTTTTTCTGACCCCTGCCCTGTTTCTGCAAGCCCGAAGCAAGATACAGGCCATTCGCTGACCGCGACGCGGGCTCAGCCGACCAGGGCTTTCCAGTCGAAGGCGGCGCTGGCCGGCTTCAGGCTGCGGCCATGGGCAGCGTTCTGCCACAGGCCGGCCCACTTCTGTTGCAACGCGGCAAGCGCGGCGGCATCGTCCGGCAAGTGGCCCGGATGGAGCACCTGGACCTGCGGCGTCCACACGGTCAGCAGACCGGCGTCGGCGACTTTCAGGCACAGGTCGACATCGGCGTAGCTGTTGGCGAACTCACCTTCGTCCAGCCCGCCCAGCGCCCGAAAGACCTCGGTACGCACCATCAGGCACGCAGCCGACACCGCCGGGTAGTTCTGCTCGACACCGGCCTGGCCGAGGTAACCGGTTTCGTCCTTGCCCAGCCCGACATGGGCCGCCACTACCTGACCTTCGCCAGCGAGCAGCAGGCCGCCCTGGGTGACCTTGCCCTGGGCATCCACCAGCTTGGCGCCGACCACACCCACCTCCTGGCGCTGGGCCTGGTTGAGCAGTGCTTCCAACCAGTTGGCATTGACCACCTCGGCATCGGCCGACAGCAGCACCAGGTACTCACCGCTGGCTTCGGCGCTGGCGGCGTTGACCAGCGCCGCGGCGCTGAGACGCTGCGGGCTTTGCAGCACGCGCACCCGGCCGCCGGCCTGCTGCAATTGCTCCAGCCATTGCAGGTGCTGCGGCGACTGGCTGGCGTTGTCGGCGATCAGCACTTCGTAGCGCAGGTAGCGGGTGCGCTGCAGCACGCTGTCCAGGCAACGTTGCAGCGCCGCCTGGTTGTCTTCGCTGTGCAGGATGATCGACACCTGCGGCCGTTCCATATGGCGATAGTCGATGCGCAAGGCGCCCGGGAAGGCCGAGCTGACCTGGGCCTTGTAGCCGCGGGTAGCGAGGTGCCGGGCCAGTGTCTGGCGCGCGTGCTCATTGTGCTTGAGCTGCGGAGCGTTGCTGACCAGCACCGGTTCGTCGAGGTGCGCCAGACCGTTCAGGCCACCCTGTTCGATCAGGCGCAGCAACAGGTCGTATTCCAGGGCGTCGCTGTACTCGCGGGCAAAACCACCGGCCTCGACCAGCACTTCGCGGCGCACCAGCCAGTGCGGGGCCATCATCAGCGGCAGGCTTTGCAGCAGGTCGAGGTTGATGCCCGGGCGAAGCATTTCGCGCCACGCACCACCGACCAACTGCTGGATTTCATCCACTGCCACGGCGCGGCACTCCGGCGCGTCGAGCAGTTCCAGGCCCGCCCGCAGCAGACCGGTGGAGGTGAACTCGTCACCGGCCTCGGCCAGCATCAACCACTCGCAAGAGGTCTGCCGGGCGATCTGGTTGATCTTGTCGACGTAGTCGTCCTGACTGACCCGGACGAAGTGCACGGTGTTGTGCAGCGACGTCACCGCCGGCAGCGCCGCGGTGGTGAACACCACCACGCGGAACGACCGGCTCAGGCCGCTGAGCAGACTGTCGAAGGTTGCCTGCAACTTGCTCTCGTCGTGGTTCAGGTCCAGCAGCAGGATGCCGAACTGCGGCCCGCCCTGATGCTGCGCCAAATGGGCGGTGATCGCCTCCTGGCTGGCGTCGTCGGGGCGCCGCGCTTCCAGCCAGTCGAGCATCTGCCCGGACGGCTGGGCGCTGAGCAGCGCACGACCGGCGTCGCTGGTGACCGATTCCAGGCGCCGGGCCCAGGCGGACAGGCGCTCCACCTCTTCGGCCTCGCCGTTGTCCTGCAGCAGTTCGATCAGGCGCTTGACCACCTTGAGGTTGTAGGCGCCGCACTCCAGCGCTTTGCGCGCACGGTCGATGACCACATCGATGTGCTCGCCGGCGTTCACCCGCAACAGGCGCTCCTGCGTCAGCCAGATCGGCTCCAGCTCTTCGAGCTGCAAGCGGCCGGCCGGCATGGCGTGGAGAAGGAATTCGATTTCGCTCAGGTGATCGAAGAACGGCTTGTTGTAGAACGGCAGCTCGACGTACTGGGTCGGCAGGAAATGCCGCTTCGATGGCTCACCCATGCCCGTCAGGATCGACGACAGAATCGGCTCGATGATCAGCGAGCGACCGGCCGCCAGCCCTTCGTACATATACGCGAAGGTCTGCAGGGCGAAGGCGCGAATATCTTCGCGCTCACCCTTGAGCGGCGTATCCAGCCCGGCCAGCACATCCGCGAACTCCTCGCGACTGGCAACCGAGGCCGGGTCCGGCAAGGCCAGGGCGTAGGTCACCTCGGTGTTGTGCTCCGAGGTGCCGTAGTTGGCCTCGCGCACCGCGTAGGGAATCGGCAGCATCCGCGCCTTGGCGCTGGCCAGCAGGAAGTACGTGTGGCTGACTTCCAGCCATTCGAAGCGCAACGCGTCGGGAATCTGCGCGGCCCAATCCTGCAGCAGCGCGGTGCGGGTCACGGCATAGAACGGCGGGATAAACGCGTACAGGTAATCGAGCACGCGCTGGCGCGGGTCTTCGCTGTCGAAGTCTTCGCGGGCGATCTTCTTGTCGCGGCGGTAGTAGTTGGTGTGCCCGGACTCGGCCAGGTACATCATGCTGTAGCCCTGGCACATGCCGTAGTCAGGGTGGGCTTCGAGGAAGTCCAGGGACTCGGCGATGGCCTCGGTCAGGATGAAGTCGTCGTCGGCCACCAGCGCCACGTAGGGCGTTTTCACCAGGCTCAGGCCGTGTTTGATCTTGGCCTGGAAGCCGCGGTAGTTGAACTGCGGCAGGTGCTGGTAATCAACCCGCGGGAAGCGGCTGGCGATGCCCGCGACAGGCTCGGGGGACGAGTCCAGCACCAGCAGGGTGCCGGGGAAATCCTTGTAGTACTGCAAGGCACGGCGCAGGAAGGCCGGGCGTTTGTGGGTCAGCAGAACGAGGGTGAAGTGCTCGCGCAGGGCGGTGCTTTGCATATCTGTACCTACAGGGACTCTGTGGTGATCTTTTGGCCGAATCGCAGCGATTGGCCGAGAGCTCATAAAAAATCAGCGAACCCGGCGCAGATACCCGTCCGGCGCCACGCTCAGCAGCAGTTTGTCCTGCATCTGCTGATCGATTTCGAAGTCGGTGTTTTCCTTCAGGTACTCCCAGACCGCGGTCTTCGGGTTGTCACCCGGGCCCCACGGACGGTCCGGGAAGAATTCCGCCGGCATGTCCTCGACCACCGTGTCCATCACCACGCAGTAGCTGTCCACCGCCACCAGTGGTGCATAGGCGCGCAGTTCGGCGAGAACGTGGTCGTGGGTGTGGTTGGAGTCCAATACCAGGATGACTTTCTTGCCTTCGGCGATCGCGCGCACCTGGGCGATGGTCGCCTCATCGATGCTCGAACCTTCGATCATGGAAATGCGCTTGCTCATCGGGTGCGACTCGATGGCCTCGCGGTTGTGCGGGCGAATGTCGCGGTCGATGCCCAGCACTTCGCCGTGGCCCTGCAGTTCCAGCAGCGAGGCGTAGTAAATGATCGAGCCGCCGTGGGCGATGCCGCATTCGACGATCAGGTCCGGCTTGACCCGCCAGATGATCTCCTGCATCGCCAGCATGTCCTGCGGCAACTGGATGATCGGGCGGCCCATCCACGAGAAGTGGTAGCTGTACTTGTGCTTTGCCGACTCGTTGAAGAAGTCGCGGGCCAGGCCCTTGAGGTTTTCATCCTGGCCCTGGGCGGCGATTTCGGCCTGGCACTCGGCTTCGAAGGCTTTGTTAACGTCGGTCATGGTGCTGTCTCTTCGGATAGTCATTGAAATGCGGCGCTGTCGACGGCGTGATAGACAAAACGGCCATCGGTCATGCGGCGGATTTCCTCGAGGTAGTTGGAATTCATCACGAACAGGTGGGCGCCGTCGGGCAAGGCGGCCATGGCCTCTTGCGGCGAGGACACCCGCGCGCCGCTGAGCGGCAGGTAGCGGCCCTGCTTGGCCGGGTTGATATCGACCACTTGATCGACCGCAACCCCGGCACGCTGAAGGAACAGCGAATAAATAACGCCCTTGGACGACGCGCCCCAGATCGCCGAGCCGCGCTCGCCGTCACGGCGCACGATGTCCACCGCGCGGGCCAGGCTGGCGCTGAAATCGCCCGGCAGGCGCAGCGGCTCGACACTGCTGGCGTCCAGCTCACGCAAGCTGGCGAGGTCGGCGACGATGTACAGGTACTGCCCGCCGAACAGCCGCCCGGCTTCCAGCACACGACCGAAGGCACGTTGCAGGTCGGCGAGGCGGAAGTAATTGACGTGCTCGTAGAACAGGTCGAACCAGGCCTTGTGCTCGATGATCCAGTCCAGGCACGGCACTTCGATGTAGATCAGGCCGCTGCCACCGTTGGCCTTGGCGATCTCGCCGAGGAAGCTCATCGGATCCTCGATGTGCTCCAGCACATGGCGCAGCACGATGGCTTCGGCGCGCAGGTCCAGTTCAGCGGTGAACGGCGCCTTGATCACGTCCGGGTTGGCGCCTTCATAGGCCGGGTCGATGCCGGTCACCGCGTAGCCGCGCTCGCGCAGCAATTCGAGGAACCAGCCCTTGCCGCAGCCCACTTCGATCAGGCTGCGCCCGCTGAAGTGGCGGGCGACCACCGCCTCGACGTCATCGAGATGGCGCTGGAACTGCCCGGAATGGGCCTGTTCGTTCTGGTAGTCGCTGTCGTAGCTGAGCTTGTCGGCATCGAAAGCGTCGTTGAAGACCAGGCCGGTGCGGCTGTCCTGCACCAGGCGCATGTCGGCGCCGGCACTGGCGCGGGCGCTGGCGGCATCGGCGAAGGTGCGGTTCTGCAACACCGGCAGGTCGGTGGCGCGGTACAACTCATGCTTCATGTTCTGCTCCCAACAGGTCGCGCAGGCGTCGGGCATCACCCCAGAACGCCATCGGCTCGTGCGCCGGATAAGGGTAGTGACCGAGGTTCAGGGCGATGCGCGACCCGCGTGCGGCGCAGTGGCGTTCCACCAGGTTGCGCACGGAGACGGGCCGGCCGCTGCACACATTGACCACGCCGCTGAAATCGCGCCGTTGCAACAGCGCCACCAGATGGTCTGCGGTGGTCTCGATGGGCAGGAAATCGCGCAATTGCTCGCCGCCGGACATGTCGAAACGCTCGGCACCGCTGTCGATGGCGCGGTCGAGCGCCGCCAGCAGGCTGTTGGGGTTCTGCCCCGGCCCGTACAGGTAGAACAGGCGCGCCCACTGCAAGGTGAACGGCACCTGCTGGCGCAAGGTGTCCAGAAACAACCGCAAGCTGTGCTTGGCCAGACCGTAGGCATTGGCCGGCCGACATTCGACGGCTTCGTCCAGCGGCCCGCTTTGCAGGCCGTATTCGAAGCAGGTGCCGGTGACCTGCACCTGCCCTACCCCGCTCTCAACCGCGCGCTTGATAAAGGCGTAGTCGGCCATCAGGTTGTGTTCGAGATGGAACAGCCCCTGATAGTTGGGCAACCCCGGCCAGGCCAGGTGGACCAACGCGTCGACACCGTCGCACAGCCCGGCGACGTCCAGCAGCGGGTCATGGATGTCGGCGGCGACGAATTCGACCCGGTCGAACCATGCCAGGCGCTTCGCCGGCTCCACCTGTCGCGCCACCGCCCGCACCTGGAAACCCCGCGCCAGCAGCGCCGCGACCAGATGCTGGCCGACGAAGCCACTGGCACCGGTCACCAGTACCGTCGGCGCACTCACAGGACCGTCAACTCCGGCACGGCAATGACGAAGCGGCCGCCCCACTCGCGCACCAGCGCTTGTTGCTCGCTGACTTCGCTGAGCAGGTTCCACGGCAGCACCAGCACGTAGTCCGGTTGCTCGATGGCCAGGCGTTCCGGCGCGACCACCGGAATGCGGCTGCCCGGCAGGAATTTACCCTGCTTGTGCGGGTTGGCGTCGGCCACCCAGGCCAGCAGGTCAGCACGCACGCCGGCGTAGTTGAGCAACGTGTTGCCCTTGGCCGCAGCGCCGTAACCCACCACCCGCTTGCCCTCGGCGCGGGCCTGAAGCAGGAAGCGCAGCAACTGGTGCTTGATGCGTTCGGCGGCCGGGGCGAGGGTCGCGTAGAAGTCCGCGGTGGTCACGCCGACCTTGTCTTCGATTTCCAGCAAGTGCTGCACCGCTGGCAGGGTCGCCTGCGGTCCACCGGCACGCTGGACGAAAACCCGCAGCGAGCCGCCATGGGTCGGCAATTCCTGCACGTCGAAGATCGCCAGGCCGTTGCGTGCGCAAAGCGTCTGCACGGCGGTCAGCGACAGGTAGGAGTAGTGCTCGTGGTAGAGCGTGTCGAACTGGTGCTCGGCCATCAGGCTGAGCAAGTGCGGGAATTCGAAGGTGGCGACGCCGGCCGGCTTGAGCAAGGTGGCGAAGCCGCGCAGGAAATCATTGATGTCCGGGACATGCGCCAGCACGTTGTTGGCCGCCATCAGGTCGGCTGCCCAACCCTCCTCCAGCAGTTGGCGGGCGCTCTGCTCGCCGAAGAACAGCTCGCGGATTTCCAGACCCTTTTCCCGCGCCGCCTGGGCGGTGCTGCGGGTCGGCTCGACACCGAGGCAGGCAATGCCGCGAGCAGCGACGTACTGCAACAGGTAGCCGTCGTTGGCGGCAATCTCCACCACCCGGCTGCCTGCGCCGAGGTCGAAGCGTGCGGCCATGTCTTCCACATACTGGCGGGCATGGGCCAGCCAGGAGCTGGAGTAGGAACTGAAATAGGCGTAGTCGGCATCGAACAGGGTGTCGGCGCGGGTGTAATCCTCGGTCTGCACCAGCCAGCACTGCTGGCACACGCCGACTTTCAGCGGCACCCAGGCCTCGGCCTGCGCCAGTTGCTCGGCGCGCAGGTAGGCGTTGGACGGCGGCGCGGTGCCCAGGTCGATCAACGGCAGGCTCAGCGCGGTGCCACAGCCACGGCAGTTCATGCATGCACTCCGGTGAAATGGTGATCCAGCCAGGGATGGGCGGCATCCCGGGCCGACAGATTCTTGACAGGTAGCGGCCAGTCGATCGCCAGCCGTGGGTCATGCACCGACAGCCCGCCTTCGCGGCCCGGCGCGTAGTCGGCGCTGTGCAGGTAGAGCAACTCGGCTTCCTCACTGAGCACCTGGAAGCCGTGGGCGAAACCCGCCGGGATCAGCAGGCTGCGGCCGTCGCCGGCGCTCAGGCGCTCGGCATGCCACTGCAGGAAGGTCGGCGAGCCGCTGCGCAGGTCCACCGCCACGTCCCACACCTCGCCGCGCAGGCAGGTGATCAGCTTGGCTTCCGGGGTGTCGCCCTGCTGGTAATGCAGGCCGCGCACGGAGCCGGCGCCGAGGGTCTGCGAATGGTTGATCTGGCGCACGTGAAACGGCGTGCCCAATTCGCTCAGGCCGCCTTCGCAGAACAGCCGGGCGAACTGGCCACGGGCATCGCCGTGGCGCTTGTGCTGGACGCTGAACAGCCCCGCCAACGGCAGGGATTGCAACAGCAGGTCGCTCACGAAAGCTCCGCGTACAGGTTCAGTTGGTCGAGGGTGACGGCCCTCAAGTCATCGCCGCGCTTCCACGCCAGGTGCCACTCCAAGGTGTGCTCCAGGCATTCGCGCAGCGACCAGCGGGTGCGCCAGCCGAGCAGTTGCCGGGCACGGCCGCTGTCCAGGCGCAGGACGCCGGCTTCGTGCAGTTCGCTAGGCTCGACCCGCATACCCGGCGCGTCCGGCCATTGCCGGGACAAGTGGGTGACGACGTCGCCGACGCTGCACATATCGCCTTCGTTCGGGCCGAAGTTCCAGGCACCGGAAAACTCCGGGCCATTGCTGTACAGCCGGTGCGCCAGCAACAGGTAGCCGGCCAGCGGCTCCAGGGCGTGCTGCCACGGACGCACCGCTTGTGGATAACGCAGAACCACCGGCTCGCCGGCGGACCATGCCTTGAGCACATCGGGAATCAGCCGCTCGGCGGCGAAGTCCCCGCCACCGAGCACGTTGCCGGCCCGCGCCGTGGCCAGCGCCAGGCCGTGCTCGGCGTGGCTTGCCGGCGGGAAGAAGGATGCGGTGTACGACTGCGCCAACAGTTCGCAACAGGCCTTGCTGCTGCTGTAGGGATCATGCCCGCCCAGCGCTTCGTTCTCGCGGTACGGCCACGGCCATTCCTGGTTGGCGTAGACCTTGTCGGTAGTGACCAGCACCACCGAGCGCACGCCGCCAATCTGGCGGATCGCTTCGAGCAGGTTGAGGGTGCCGATGACGTTGCTGGAATAGGTGCCCAGCGGATCGCGGTACGCCTCGCGCACCAGCGGTTGCGCGGCCAGGTGCAGGACGATTTCCGGCTTGGCCTCGGCCACCACTTCCAGCAGCGCGCCGAGGTCACGCAGGTCACCGCGGACGTCCTTGATGTCGCGGCCGACGTTGGCCAGTTCGAACAGGCTCGGCTCGGTGGCGGGGTCAAGGGCGAAGCCGGTGACCTCCGCCCCCAGCTCACGCAACCACAGCGCCAGCCAACTGCCCTTGAAGCCGGTGTGGCCGGTCAGCAGGACGCGTTTGCCTTCCCAGAATTCACGACTCACGCCCACTGTTTCCATGGTGCCTCCCCGCTCTGCCAGAGTTGTTCCAGGTGATTCTTGTCGCGCAGGGTGTCCATCGGATGCCAGAAGCCGTCGTGCTGGAACGCCTGCAACTGGTCTTCGGCGGCCAGTTGAATCAGCGGCTCGGATTCCCAGGAGGTCTGGTCGTCGGCGATATACGGCAGCACCTTCGGCGAGAGCACGAAGAAGCCGCCATTGATCCAGCCGCCATCACCGCGTGGTTTTTCGATGAAGCCGCTGACCTTGTCGCCGTCACGCTCCAGCGCGCCGTAGCGTCCGGGCGGTTGCACCGCAGTGACCGTGGCGAGCTTGCCGTGCTCCAGATGGAAATCCACCAGCGCGCCAATGTTGATGTCTGATACGCCATCGCCGTAGGTGAAGCAGAATGCCTGTTCGCCTTCCAGGTAACGCGAGGCCCGGCGCAGACGGCCGCCGGTCATGGTTTCTTCCCCGGTATCGACCAGGGTGACGCGCCAGGGCTCGCTGTAGTTCTGATGAACGTCCATGCGGTTGTTGCACATGTCGAACGTGACGTCGGAGGTATGCAGGAAGTAGTTGGCGAAGAAGTCCTTGATCGCGTAGCCCTTGTAGCCGAGGCAGATCACGAAGTCGTGGATCCCGTGGGCCGAGTACTGCTTCATGATGTGCCAGAGAATTGGCTTCCCGCCGATCTCGATCATCGGCTTGGGTTTGAGGTGCGACTCTTCGCTGATGCGCGTGCCCAGTCCACCGGCCAGTATTACCGCCTTCATGTCATCCCCTCTTGTTCGTCACCGGCCCGCGCGTGGCGGGCCGTCCTTATAAATCCCGCGCGACGTGGCAGCGCGGGATTTATGGCGATATCAGAGGGGACTTGCAGGAAACGCGCCAAGCCGGGGGCGGTGTGAGGCCGGCGGATTGAGGCAGGTCAGTGAAAGATTGGGGCTGCCAAGGGCCTTATCGCTACATGGGTATCTACACATCGCGCAGCAACCGCTAGCCGTCAGTCACTTGCCATCCTGTGGGAGCGGATTCATCCGCGAAGGGCCGCAAAGCGGCCCCAAAACCATCCCGCACGAGGTGGCTGTCTAAGTCCGGCATTTCTTTTGACTGCCGAGACACCTGAATGTAAGACCCGGGCCAGGCAGGAACAGAGTGCTGGATGGATTTGGGGCCGCTTTGCGGCCCTTCGCGGCGGTCCGGCGTCCGGTGAATCCGCTCCCACCGTTCGCGGTGACTCGACCTCCTGTATGCCATCTCTGCGGTTCGGCGCCACACTAATCACAACTCCGTCAGCTCGGCATCCACCCGTCATACCAGACCTGAATATTCTCCGGCCGCAACACGTAGTTGCGCATCACCTCGTCATGCAACTGGTCGCCCATTCGGTAGCTGGCATCGGGGTCGGCCAGGTGCATGCGGATCGCTTCCAGCCATTCCTCGGTGGAGTTGCTCTTGACCCGGGTGCACGGCAGGTAGCCGCGATAGGCCGCGGTGTCGGTGACGATCACCGGGTAACCGCAGGCACCGTACTCAAGCAGGCGCAAGTTACTCTTGCAGTCGTTGAAGATGTGGAATTCCAGCGGTGCCAGCGCCAGGTCGAGGTTGAGGCTGGTCAGCTTGGCCGGATAGGCCGACAGGCCCACCGGTGGATGGAACTCATGGATGTACGGCCGCAGGTCCGGCGGGCACATGCCGAAGAATACCCACTCGACCTCGTTGGCCAGGGTCTTGACCACATCGGCGATAACTTCCAGGTCGCCGGTGTGACTGGTGCCGCCACCCCAGCCAACCCGTGGCTTTTTCGAGGTGCGGCGCTGGCCACGGCGACCGACCCACAGTTCTTCGGCGAGCAAGTTGGGCAGCACGCGAATGTCGTGGTGGGTGTCGCGCAGGGCATCGGCCAGCGGCTCGGTGGAAACCACCAGGCGGTCGCAGCGGGCGATGCCGCGGCGCAGCGAGCCTTCGAGGTCGCGCGGGGTGTGTTTGAGGTGACCGTTCTTCTTCGGCACCTTGATCACGTAGTCATCCAGTTCGTAGATGACGAAGCCCTTGGAGTAGATCTTCAGCCGCTCGATTTCCTTGATGAAACCTTCGGTGTAACGGCCCTGGAGAATCACCACATCCGGCGAACTGCGTTCCAGCTCGACGCTGGTGGGAATCTCGAAATACTGCTGCTGGGTGACCCAGCCCGCCGCTTCCAGTTCGGTCAGCGGCTTGGTCACCCGGTAATGGCCGACCGCGGTCTTGTTCATCGGCAAGGCCAGCACGTGAGGCAGCGAGCGACCGAGGAACGGCAACCACCCTTCCTTGAGCCCAGGCTCCAGGCGGAAGGCCGAGCCCTTGAGGGTCAGGTTGATGTTGTAGGCCGGATCGCGGGCAATGATCGGCATCCAGTCGCGCTGGAACGCCTCATGCTGTTCGGCCAGGACCACCTGCCGCGCCGCTTCTTTCTGCGGATCCGGTGCCGGCCCCGGCGGGGTGTCCAGCACCAGCCGCGCACGCGGCGTCCAGACGCTGAGGTAACCGGCCTGACGCATGCGCAGGCTGAGGTCGACATCGCTGAACGCGGCGTTGAAGCGGGCGTCGTTCAAGCCGCCCAGCTCCAGGAACAGGTGCTTGCGCAGCAACACGCACTCGGCGCTGAGCACCGTGTAGTTCTGCGCCACTTGCAGGCGCTGCATGTAGCCGCCCGCCTGGACCATTTCACCCACGAACGGCGAATACACCGAGCCGCGCAGGCCCAGCACGCCACCCGCGTTGACCACCAGGCCCTCGGCGTTGCACAGCTCGGCGCCGACCATCCCCACTTCCGGGCGTTGGCCGTGGGCGAGCAACACGTCGAGCCAGTCGCCATCGGTGACAACGGTGAACGGGTTGAGCATCAGCAGGTAATCGCCACGGGCATGCTGCGCCGCCAGGTTCTGCTGCGCGGCGAACGAGGTTTCCTCGTCCAGCGACAACACCCGCAGGCGCTCGCCGCCCATCTGCGCCATGGCTGCCAGCCAGACGCGGGAGTCTTCGCGCTCACTGGCGTTGTCCAGCACCAGCACTTCGTAATGAGGGTAAGTGGTCTTGCCCAGCACGCTTTCCAGGCAGCGTTCCAGCGCGGCCACCTGGTCGCGGAAGCTGATGATCAGAGTGACCAGTGGCTGCGCGGCGTGCAGGTAGCGAATCTGGTTGATCGCACCGCCCGCTTCGTTTTCCAGGCGGTAGTCCAGGCCCAGACGCTGCAGGTGGGCCTGCAACACACGCGGGTTTTCCGCGACCACCGGCGCCGAGGACAGCCACGCGGCGTAGCCGAACGCGCACTCCACCAGCACTTCGGGAATGTGCTCGATGGTTTGCGGGCCGTGGCTTTCGACCAGACGCCACAGCAGGTCATGGGGCGCCAGTTCGCGATAGCCCGCGGCAAAGCCGCCAGCTGCGAGGAAATGCGTGCGGGAGAATGCCAGCACTCGGCCGGTGAAGGGATAGGCCCGTTGCAGGTCGAGGTTGAAATCAGGCTTGAACACTGGGTCCTGCGACTCGCCTTCCAGCAACCCGCCCTCGTCGCCATAGCAACAGGCAATCTGCGGCAAGCGCACCGCGCGCTCGGCCAGCAGCATCAGGCTGAATTCGCTCAGGCGGTCGCCCGCTCGCAGCAGATAGAACCAGTCGACGCCTTCCAGCTCGGGCAGCAGCTCATTGAGTTGCTGCCCCCAGTCCGCTTGCAGCGGGCGGCCGATCAGGCTGTCGTCGAGGCTGGACGCCACGCGAGCGCTGGACAGCACCAGCGTGCTGGCGGCGCCGTAGCATTGACGGTTGATACTCTCCACGGTGCGTTGCAGCGCCGGGCTGTCGCCTTCGGCATCGATCACCACCACGGCGATTCGCGGGCGCCAGTCCCAGTGTTCGCTCAGGCGCATCAACCGGCGCAGGACAAGGGGATCCTGGCGGCAGCCCAGCCACTTGCCATAGAGGTCGGCAAAGGTGTCGCTGTCGAAACCCACCTGCGATTCCTGGATCGCCTGCAAGCCGCGCAGCACGTGAACCAGGAACAGGTTTTCCCATGTCCGCGACACCACCCGGCCATCTACCGGCAACACATGAATCCGCGCCCAACCGGTGAAGCTCTCGGTGGCCGGCGGACGGGCAGCGAGCATGCTGCGCAGCCACTGCAGTTCGGCGACGCGTGCCGCCACCATCTGCGGTTGCTGGCGCAACTGGTCGGGGTGAATGCGCTCGATGCAGTGCATCTGCGCGGTCACCACCAGATTGCCGCGACGCAGCAGGCAGATGAACAGCGCGAAGTCGAGCAGCGCAACGAAGCCCGCCTGCACCAGTGCCGGCAGCAGTTCGTTGAGGTCGCTGGTGCGCATCAGGGTATTGCTGAAGCCACCGATGAAGTTCAGCGGATTGCTGTCGAAGAAATCCAGCAGGTCGTCGCCGTTGTAAACCGTGGCGCCCCAACTGAACCAGCTGTTTTCCAGGCGCTGGGACAGCGCGAAGTCCTGACCGTCGGCGAGGTTGCGGCGAGTGGTGACCAGGCTGACGTCTTCGTTGGCGAGGAACAGGCGCATCTCGCTGCTGATGCAATCGGCCATCAACCGATCGTCGTCGCAGAGGAATTGCACGTAGTCGCCCCGCGCCAGTTCCAGTCCCGCCAGCAGGTTGCCGCCCAGGCCCAGTGGCTGTGGGTTGCGCTGGTAGTAGAGCGGGCAGCGGGCGAGCGGGTCCAGTTCATCGACCAGCGCCTTGATTTCATCGCCGTCGCTATCGTCGCAGACGATGACTTCGAGGTTTTCGTAGTTCTGAGCCAGGGCACTGACCAGCGCCGCACGGAAGAAACGGGGATTGCAGGCGGGAATGACGAGACTGACAAGAGGCGCTGGGTTCACGACGAAGACTCTCGACCGGTGACTGCCCTCGGAGGAAATTCAGAACAGTCTGGACCGTGGGGATAAGGGAGGCGACCCGCCGTCCCGAACGAACGGGACGGCGGGCATGCAGCAGTTACAGAACCTTGAACAGGCTCAACTGGCTAACGCGGCTGAAGGCCATTTGCGAGGCTTCAAGCATGGTCTTTTGCAGGGTCAGGCGGGTCATCACCTCGGCCGGATCGGAATCACGAATCGACGACTGGGTGGAGGAGTTGGCAATGCTCAGGCTTTCGTTGGCCAGCTCTTGCAGGTCCAGCGCCTTGCCCCGTGCACCGATCGAGGTGACGGTGTAAGCCACTTGGTTCTGCCCGCTGCCGATGTTGGCGATGGCCGAGTCGAGTGCGGCGCGCAGTTCCTGCGAGGCCTTTTCGCTGCCGTCGATCGGCTTCTCCAGCGCCTGGCGCAACTGGCTGACGGTGTCGAGGATGTTCTGGGTATGGTGCTTGTTGACCGTCACGCTGTACTGCTCACCGTCCACCGGCGTAGCGCTGAAATCGAACTTGACCCCGGCGGCGGTGACGGAGGTAGCACCCGCCGCCACCGTACCGCTGGCGACCGGACGGCTGCCGGAGGACAGCGGCTGGGCATAAAGCTCATAGTTGCCGCCAGTGGCGAACTTGATCACCGCACCTTCCGGGAAAGACTTGGCGTAGAGGTCCGCGTCGACCACCGAGGTACCGGTCATCTGCACGCCGGAACCGTTGCCTGGGCTTGCGGTGCCAGTGATGGTGTCCGGCTTGGACTGCAGGGTGAACTGGTGACCCGTGATCAACGCGTCGGTCTCGCCGCTCTTCAGGTTGAAGTTCAACTTCAGGTCGACACCGCGGAAGCTCACCGCGACCCCGCCGGCAGTGGTTGAGTTGAACACGCCGGCGCCGGTTGCTTCGGAGGTGTAATCGTTGCCCGCCTGGTCCTTGATCGAGAACTGGGTCGGGCTGACCATGGTGATGACGTACGGCTCGTCGGCACGGAAGGCATCGTTGTAGTTGATATCAGCGGACACCTGGCCATTGGACAGCGCCACCCGTACATCCGCAGGGTTGGTCGGCGAGGTGACAGTGGTCTGGGTGCGGCTGGTGTTCAGCGCTTGCTGGAAGGTCGCCCAGCCGCTGTCGTTGCCAGCCATGGTCAGCATGTCGCCGACTTGCAGTTGCAGTTGGGTCTGGTCGCCCTGGTAGCTGTAGGTGCCATCGGCGTTGCGCACGAACGGCTGGGTGTCACCCTTGGAACCGGAGAACAGGTACTGACCGTTCTCATCGCGGGTGTTCATCAGGCTCAGCAACTGCTCTTCGAGCTTGCCCAGTTCAGTGGCAGTGGCTTTACGCTCGGTGTCGGTGAAGCCTGCGTTACCCGCGCCCAGCGCCAGTTCGTTGACCCGCTGCAGGATGGTGTTGATCGAGTTGAGCGTGGTCTCGGACTGACTCAGGCTGTTGCGAATCATGCCGGTGTTGGTGTCGTACTGGGCCAGCATCGAACTCTGGTGATCGAGCTGCAACAGACGGGCCGCGCCCACCGGATCGTCAGCGGCGGTACGCACGCGGATCAGGTCGCTGGCCTCTTCGCCGGTCTTCACCACGTTGGAGTAGTTCCGCTGATAGTTGGAAGCGCTGGTTTCGTAATACTGGGAAGTAGAAATACGCACGGTCTACGACTCCTTAAAGAGCACTGATCAGCGTGGAAAACATTTCCTGCGCCGCTTTGATGATCTGCGACGAGGCGGTGTAGTACTGCTGGTACTTGACCAGGTTGCCGGCTTCTTCATCCAGCTGCACGCCCGACAGCGAGTCGCGGGAGGCCTTGGCCTGGGTCAGGATGGCAGTGGTCGCCGAGCTGTCCATCTGAGCCTGCTTGGTCTTGGCACCAACGCTTTCCACCAGTTTGCCGTAGGCATCGGTCAGGCTGACGCCCTTGGTAGCGCTGCCGACATCGACGGTCTGGGCTTTTTGCAGTTCGAGCAGCGACAGGCCGTTACGGTTATCCGAGGAGCCTGCGCCGGTCAGGGCAATGCTGTAGCTGTCGTTTTTCTTCGGCGAGCCGGCGACATCGATCTGGAAGCTGAAGGTTTTCTGGACGCCGTTGGCATCTTCGATTGCCGCACCGTTGGCATCGACCATCGGTACGTTGATCTGCAGGGTGTTGTTCTGGCCAGGCACGAAGGTGCCGCTGCCAATCGGGTCGCCCTTGGAGTCGACCACCGAGTAGGTCTGCGGAGTGACAGTTTCATCACCGAACACCAGGCGCACAGGCGTCGAGTACTTGATGCCGTTCTGCAATTCAAGGCGCTGGGCCGGGTCGGCGATATCCAACACCGATTTCAGCACCGGCTGGGTGATCACGCCGGTACCGGTGTTGCTGCCACCGGTCGTCGCCGTCAGCGGTGCGGCCACGGCCAGGCGCTTGGAGTCGGTCATCACCACTTCGAGGGACGCGGCAGCGTTGCGGGTCGGGGTGATCTTGAAGCTGTCGCCGGCTTTGACCGTACCGCCATTCAGGTCGAGGCTGAAGCCGTCGATCACTGCGGGTGGATCGTCATTGATGTTGAAGGTGCCCATGTTGGTGTTATCGGGCAGCTTGCGAACGATGAAACTGCCCGCGGTCGGCTGGTCGGTGATGGTCACCTGGTAGTCGCTGGTGGTCAGCCGGCCAGTGTCCTTGATCACCACGTTGAGGTTGGTCGAGCTGGCATCGTTGCCGGTCATGGCAATGCTGCGCCCGACCATCGCCGCCGCGCTGTTGATATCGCTGAACAGGGCCGCGCCGAACTCGCCGTTCTTGTCGATGCCCTGGGCCAGCTGCGAGTTCATCTTCTCGGCCATGACCAGCGCGATACGACCAATCTCGTTCTGCGCAGGCACCAGGGTCTCGGTGCGATAGCGCAGCAGACCGCCGATTTCGCCACCGGTGAGGGAGTTGGTCACATCGATGGTGGAGTTGTTGTAGCTGAGCTTGATCGACACCTGGCTCGGGTCGGTGGTGCTGGTCACGGTGCTGAGGGTGTTGACGGAGGTCCCCAGTACCAGCGACTGGCCGTTGGCCAGGGTAATGTCGATGTTGCCGTTGCGCTGGCTGGTCTGCACGCCTACCAGCTCGGACAGCTGGCGAACGGTCTCGTCGCGCTGGTCCATCAGGTCGTTGGGCTGGCCATTGAGGGCCGCCACCTTGGCGATCTGGTCGTTGAGCGAAGCAACGGTCTTGGCCAGGTTGTTGACCTGTTCGGTCATCGACTTCAGGTTGCCGTTGATGTTGCTGTTCTGTTCCTTGAACTGCGCGGCAATGGTGTTGAAGCGGTTGGTCAGGTTCTGCGCGTTGGTCAGCAGCAACTGCCGCGAAGCATCGTCGTTGGGCTTGGCGGAAAGGCCCTGCAGCGACGTGAAGAAGTTGGTCAGCGCGCCGGTGACACCAGTGTTGGCGTCGGACAGCAGGTTGTCCACCGAGGTGATCTGGCTCAGGTACGACGCGGCATCGCTGTTGAGCGAGGTGCTGGTCTGCAATTGGTTGTCGAGGAAGGCGTTGTACACCCGGCGCACGTCAGCCAGGGTGGTACCGGTACCGATGAACACCTGGCCATAGCGGACCGAGCCGTTAGTGGTCTGGACGTTCTGCTGGCGCGAATAGCCCGCCACATCGGCATTGGCGATGTTGTTACCCGTGGTATGCAGCCCCGATTGAGCGGCCCCAAGCCCCGACATCCCGATACTGATCAAACTCGCCATGGTTCAAACCTTATAGTTTCGTAGTTGCGCCAATCGCCGCGTAGCTATCGTACGACTTCATCTGTTTTGCGATCTGCGAGATCTTGCTGGCGTAATCCGGGTCGGTTGCGTACCCGGCTTTTTGCAGCTCTCGCACAAACTGTTCTGGGTTATCGGCCGACTTCACCGCTTCTTGATAGCGGCTGTTGTTCTGCAACAGGCTGACCAGATCGTGGAAGCTGTCCTGGTAGGAGTCGTAGGAACGGAACGCCGCCGTTTCCTTGACGAACTGGCCATCGCGGAATTCGCTGGTGATCGCCCGCGCCGAATCGCCCTGCCAGTTACCGGTGGCCTTGATGCCGAACAGGTTGTGGCTGCTGCTGCCATCGGAGGAACGCATGACCGACTTGCCCCAGCCGGTTTCCAGCGCAGCCTGGGCCACCAGGTAGCGCGGATCGATACCGATGCGCTTGGCGGCCTGCTCGGCCATCGGCAGCATGGTGCTGACGAATTCGTCGCTGGACGAGAACGCTTTTTTCGCCGGTGCCAGCGGTGGCTGGGCCACGGCACGACCGTAGACCTGCATCGAATTCGGCGCTGCGAAACTCTTCGCCGGCTCCCAGTCGCCCTTGACCACCGCATCGGTGGCGGCGGTGGTGCGCTGCGGCAGCGCGGCGGTGTTGGTGGTGGCAGCGGCAGCATCGGCGGACGGCACGATACCCGCCAGCAGGCGGTCGGTCAGCTTGCCCGGCAACGCCAGGCGTCGGGAGTTGAGCGCGGCCACATCGTTGCGGGTGGTGCCGGTTTCTTCGGCATTTCGGACCGGCTCGGCCACTTTGCTCGCCCACAGCGCACGTTGCTGCACATCGACCCGCGGGAACGGGCTGGTGTTGACGCTCACGCCCTTCTGCTTGGACAACTGGCGCATCAGCACGTCCTGCAGACCAATGCCGCCGCCCTCGCGGGACAGGCTGACCGACAGTTGCTGGTCGTACATCTGCTGGTACTGCTTGGTGGTTTCGGTGTTGAGCGGGTTGTCCTTGGCCAGCACATCGGTGGCCGAACGCACGGACTTGAGCATTTCGTTGAGGAACAACGACTCGAATTCCTGCGCCACCTTGCGCAGGTTGCCTTCGCTGTCGCGGTCGCCGACCTTCATCGAGTTGAGGCGATTGAGGTCGGTGTAGGCACCGCTATCGGTGGCGCTGTAGTTGGTGCTTTTTGGCATGTCCATACGCGCGAGGCCTCAGATCACGATCAGGTCGGCCTGCAAGGCGCCGGCCTGTTTCAGGGCTTCGAGGATTGCCATCAGGTCGCTCGGCGCGGCGCCGACCTGGTTGACGGCACGGACGATCTCGTCAAGCGTGGTGCCCGGGCCGAACTTGAACATCGGCTTGGCTTCCTGCTCGGCATTGACCCGCGAGCGTGGTACCACGGCAGTCTGGCCGTTGGAGAACGCGCCCGGCTGGCTGACGATCGGGTCTTCGGTGATGGTCACGGTCAGGCTGCCGTGGGTCACTGCGGCCGGCGACACCTTGACGTTCTGCCCGATGACGATGGTGCCGGTACGCGAGTTGATGATGACTTTGGCCACCGCCTGACCCGGATCGATCTCAAGGTTCTCGAGGATCGACAGGTAATCGACCCGCTGCCCCGGATCCAGCGGCGCGGTGACCCGCACCGAACCGCCATCCACCGCCTGGGCAACGCCCGGGCCGAGCAGTTCGTTGACCTTGTCGACGATGCGCTTGGCCGTGGTGAAGTCCGGACGGTTGAGGTTCAGGGTCAGGCTGTTGCCCTGGTTGAAACCGCTCGGCACGGCCCGCTCCACCGAAGCACCGCCGGGAATGCGACCGGCCGACGGCACGTTGACGGTGATCTTCGAGCCGTCGCGACCTTCGGCGTCGAAACCGCCCACCACCAGGTTGCCCTGGGCGATGGCGTAGACGTTGCCGTCGATACCCTTGAGCGGCGTCATCAGCAGGCTGCCGCCGCGCAGGCTCTTGGAGTTACCGATGGAGGACACGGTAATGTCGACCACCTGGCCCGGCTTGGCGAACGGCGGCAGGTCTGCATGAATCGACACTGCGGCGACGTTCTTCAACTGCACGTTACCCGAGCCGGCCGGCACCTTGATGCCGAACTGCGAGAGCATGTTGTTGAAGGTCTGCAGGGTAAACGGGGTCTGGGTGGTCTGGTCACCCGTACCGTTCAGGCCCACGACCAGGCCGTAACCAATCAACTGGTTGGAGCGCACGCCGGAAATGCTGGCGATGTCCTTCAGGCGCTCGGCGTGGGCGCTGAACGCCGCACTGAGCAGAAGGGTCGCGGCAAGCAGTTGCTTGAAGTTGAACATGGGCATCCGGACCTAGAACGGGAAAAGCGGGCTGAGGAAGAAGCGGTCGAACCATCCCGGCTGGCTGGCGTCGGCGAAGGAACCGGTTCCCGAATAGGTGATGCGCGCATCGGCGACCCGGGTCGACGGCACGGTGTTGTCGGTGGCGATGTCGTCGGCGCGAACCATGCCGGCGATGCGTACCAGTTCGTCACCGGTATTGAGCGTCATCCATTTCTCGCCGCGCACGGCAATGATGCCGTTGGGCAGCACGTCGGCCACGGTGACCGTGATCGAGCCGGTCAGGGTGTTGCCCTGGGCCGCCTTGCTGTCGCCTTTGGTGGTGCGGTCGCCGCTGTAGCCGGCGCTGAGGCTCAGGTCGTTGCTGCCGATCGGGTTGTTGGTGGTCAGGCTCGAACCGAACAACGAGGTCAGGCCCAGCTCGGCATTGCTGTTCTTGCCGATCTGCGAGTTGGCGTTCTTGCTGGCCTGGGTGCGCTCGTTCAGGGTGATGGTGATGATGTCACCGACCCGGAACGCCTTGCGGTCGCTGTACAGGTTCTGCTCGAAACCGGCCTGGTAGATCGAGCCGTTGTTGGCCGCCGCCGGCAGGGGCGTACGCGGCAATACCGGCGCGTAGTACGGATCGTTGGGCTTGGGCGTCGGCGCGACGCAACCAGCCAGCAACACCGCCCCCCCCAGGGCGAATACGGATAGCAAACGGCTCATGACTCTGACCTCACGGTGTAACAGCTACTTCAATTACAGGTTCTGGGTAACGTACGAGAGCATCTGGTCGGCGGTGGAAATGACCTTGGAGTTCATTTCGTAGGCGCGTTGGGTGGTGATCATGTTGACCAGCTCTTCCACGGTGCTGACGTTGGAGTTTTCCAGGGTTTGCTGCAGGGTGGTGCCGAAGCCGTTGAGGCCCGGGGTACCGATCTGCGGCGCGCCGCTGGCGGCGGTTTCCAGGAACAGGTTGCCACCCATGGCCTGCAGACCGGCCGGGTTGATGAAGTCGGCGGTCTGGATGTTGCCGATGACCTGTGCGGCAGGGCTGCCGGCGGTGGTGATCGACACGGTGCCGTCCTGGCCAACGGTGAAGGTCTGCGCATCTGGCGGCACGACAACAGCCGGTTCCAGGGCGAAGCCGTTGGCAGTCACGACCTGGCCATCGGAGTTCAGGTGGAAGGTGCCGTCACGGGTGTAGGAAACGGTGCCATCCGGCTGCAGAACCTGGAAGAAACCACGGCCGTTGACCGCGAGGTCCAGCGGGTTCTCGGTGGTTTGCAGGCTGCCGGTCATGAAGTTTTTCTGGGTGCCGACGATGCGCACACCGGTACCGACCTGCAGACCCGACGGCAGTTCGCTGTCCTGGGTCGACTGGGCACCTGGCTGGCGCTTGACCTGATAGAGCAGGTCCTGGAACTCGGCGCGATCACGTTTGAAACCGGTGGTCGAGACGTTCGCCAGGTTGTTGGAGATGACGGTGAGGTTGGTGTCCTGGGCGGACAGACCGGTTTTACTGACCCAAAGAGCCGGAAGCATGCTGTTCTCCTCGTACGCCTGTTTTACGGCGCTACGCCTGTGTAATTAGCTGATTTGCAAAACCCGAGCCATGGCTTCGTCGCCTTCCTTGGCCGTGTTCATCATCTTGACGTGCAGTTCGAACTGCCGGGCCAGGGCGAGGACCGAGGTCATCTCTTCCACGGCATTGACGTTGCTCGCCTCCAGGAAGCCGGACACCACCTGCACATTGGCATCGGCGTCGGCAGGCTGGCCGCTCTTGGTATGGATCAGGCCATCGAGGCCTTTGGTCATGGTCTTCAGGTCCGGATTGACCAGCTTGATCCGGTCAACCTCAGCCATCACCCGCGGGCCTTCGCCCATGGCGCGGATGCTGATGGTGCCGTCCTGGCCGATCTCGACCTTCTGCTCAGGCGGCACGGCGATCGGACCACCGTTGCCCATCACCGGCATGCCATTGCCGGCGCGCAGGACACCAACGGCGTCAATGTTCAGGCTCGCGGTACGCACATAGGCTTCGCTGCCGTCGGGCGCCTGCACGGCAATGAAACCGTCGCCGCCGATGGCAACGTCCATGTCACGGCCGGTTTCCTGCAGCGCACCGGGGCTGAAATCGGTCGCCGGGCGCTCGGTCATGGCATAGGCCCGCGCCGGAAAGCTGTCACCGAAAACCGGCATCGAACGCGCCTGCTCCAGGTCACGCTGAAAACCGCTGGTGGAAATGTTCGCCAGGTTGTTGGCGTGGGCCCGCTGGGCCAGCGCGTTCTGGCTGGCGCCGGTCATGGCCACGTATAGCATCTTGTCCACAGTCATCCTCCGCTGCGCTGGCGAACACTTGCCGTTCACCGCTGCTCTGGCACGGTGAAGCAATTTTCGAACCAATTAATGAAACGAGTGCAAAAGCCCAGTGTTTTCGGGGCTTTGTCGATTGAGGGTCGTTTCAGGGAGAGAGAGAAAGACAAATTATCGGCGGCAGGCTGCCGCTGGCGGCAAGATCCCGCCCCCGGACATTCAGGGACGGCACCCGGCATTGCTGAAGGGCCCGGCAAATTGCCTCCAGCCCTCGCCCGGCGAATGCTGCGAACACACCAGACGCCCGTCGGCCTGGCTTTCCCAGCGGTACCAGGGCGCCATTGCCGCCCAGGACTGGGCCGCCAACAGTACCAGCACAAGACACAGGGATCGCTTCATCACATACCTCCGAAAACAACGAACCCCCGCCCGGACCGGGAAGGGGCTCGCGTAACACTCAGGGCACCGGATGAACCGGCGCCACCGCCATCAGGTCATCTGGATGATGGTCTGCATGATGGAGCTCTGAGTGGAGATGGTCTTGGCGTTGGCCTGGTAGTTGGACTGCGCCTTCACCAGCTCGACCAGTTCCTGGGTCAGGTTGACGTTGGACTCTTCCAGGGAGTTGGACTGGATCGAACCCAGGGTGCCGGTCTTCGGCGTGTCGACGCCAGGAATGCCCGACGCGTAGGTTTCTTTCCAGCGCGTGCCGCCCTGCTGCTGCAGACCCTGCTCGTTGGCGAAGCTGGCAATTGCCACCTGGCCAATGGCGCGAGACTGCTGGTTGCTGAAGCTTGCGAACATGACGCCGGTGGAGTCGATGCTCAGGCTCGACAGGATACCGGTGGCATAGCCGTCCTGGGACTGCGACAGGCGCGCGGTCTCGGTGTTGTAGGAGGACGTCGAGTTCATGTCCACGCGGATGCCGTCGGCATTGCCGACCGAACCGTTCGGGCTCCAGGTACCGGTAGTAGCGTTGTACGCCGACGGAATCCAGCCCTTCAGGGTGAAGACGTTGTTGACCACCGCGAAGCTGTCATCCGGAGCGGTCGTACCGGTCATGGTGTTGATGGTGCCATCGGACTTGAAGGTCATGCTACCCACCAGCGGCGTGGTGCTCGCCGGGTTCTGCGGGTTGCGACCGTCGACCAGGGTGTACATGGTCCAGGTGTTCTGATCGGTCTTGCGATAGTACTGCTCCATGGTGTGTTTATTACCCTGGCTATCGTAGATCTCGGTCGAGAACTTCTTGTTGTACGTGGTCTCGTCGGTTGGCACGAAGGTCGGGCCGGCCGGCGTTGCGGTCGGCAGCGGAATGCTGTCGGCCGAGGAGTTCAGGTTGATGCCCTGGTCGATCAGGCTGGTGGCCTTCGGTGCCAGTGCCGAGGTGTCGATTTTCAGGTCGGTAAGACCGGACTTGAGGATGGTGCCGTTTTCGTCTGCGGCATAACCCTGCAGGCGTACGCCGTCGTTGGTGACGACGTAGTTGTCCTTGTTGGTCTGGAAGGCGCCGGAACGGGTGTAGCTCAGCGAACCGTTGTCGCTGAGGATGAAGTAACCCTGACCCTGGATACCCATGTCCAGCACGTTGCCGGTGTTGTTGATGTCACCCTGGCCGAACTGTTGCGAGACCGCAGCCAGACGCACGCCGTTACCGACGGTCTTGCTGCCGACGCCCAGCTTGCTGGCCGAGTAAACGTCTTCGAACTCCGCGCGGGAGGATTTGAAACCGGTGGTCGCGACGTTGGCAATGTTGTTGCCGGTAACGTCGAGCTGCTTGCTGGCTGCATAGAGACCGCTAAGGCCGATATTGAAAGACATCTTTCCACTCCTGTGCCGCGTTAGCCGGCTCTATATACCGATGGTTTGGACTTTGGACAGCGCGACGCTGCCCTGACCGGCGAGGTTCAACATCATCTCGCCCCCTGTCTGACTGATGGTGACGCTGCTGACCGTGGCCGGCAGCAAGGTGTACATTTCCATGGCCTTGCCATCGACAGTGGTGGTGGCCTTGAAGTTGTAGGTCCCCGGCGAAAGCACTTCGCCACTTCCGTTCTTGCCGTCCCAGACGAACGCGGCATTGCCGGCCGCTTGTGCACCCATGTCGATGGTACGCACGACGTTGCCGTCCTTGTCGGTGATGGAGAGCGTGACACTGCTCACCGACTGCGGCACCACGACCGAACCGCTCAGGCTCTTGGTGGTATCGACCACTGCCTTGTCGGTCTGGGCGATCACCGAGCGACCCACCAGCGACGACGCCTGCAGCGCCTGCGACGATTTGTAGTTGCCGGAAATCGCGGTCACCGACTCGTTAAGCGAGGTGATGCCTTCCAGGCTGCTGAACTGCGCCAACTGAGCGACGAACTCGCTGTTGTCCTGCGGATCGAGCGGGTTCTGATGCTGCATCTGGGTAACCAGCAACTGCAGGAACGCATCCTTGCCCAGCGTCTTACCGCCGGTCGAGCTGTTGGTAGCGGAGGCGACACCCGTTTGAGTCGTCGTGGTCTTCGCCGACGCCTTGATGACGTCGTTCAGGTTAACTCCTGCGGTTGTATCGTTGACGCTGGCCATTGGCGTGGTCCTTTATCACTGACCCAGGGTCAGAACTTTCTGCATCATGGTCTTGGCCGTGTTCATCAACTCGGCGTTGGTCTGGAAGGAACGACTGGCCGAAATCATGTCGGCCATTTCCTCGACGACATTGACGTTCGGGTAGTAGACGTAGCCGTCCTTGTTCGCCGCCGGATGGTTCGGCTCGTAGCGGGCTTCGAGATTGCTCTGGTCCTCGACCACGCCAAGCACCTGCACGCCCTGCCCTGCCGCATCCTGGTCCTGGAACAGCGACTGACTGCCGTTCTGGGCCTGCTGGAAGGTGGTGGCGAACACCGGGTGACGGGCGCGATAGGTCTGGTCGATGCTCGACGAGACGGTCTCGGCGTTGGCGATATTCGAAGCGACGGTGTTCAGACGGGTGGTCTGGGCGCTCATGCCGCTACCGGCGATGTTGAAAACACTGGCGAGGGACATGGATTACTCTCCGCGCAGGGCCGAAACCAGCCCTTTGAATTTACTGTTGAGCAGCGTGAAGCTGGCCTGGAAACCGACCGAGTTCTCGGCGTAGCTCGATTGCTCAAGCTGCGCATCGACGGTGTTCTGGTCGATCGACGGCTGCATCGGCGTGCGGTATTGCAGCGCTTCGTCGCTGAGGGTCACGCCTTCGGCTTCGATGTGCTTGGAGTTGGTCCGGTCCAGGGCGAAGTGGCCGTTCTTGACCTTGTCGGTCTCGGCCTGCAGAACGGACGAGAAGTCCATGTCCCGCGCCTTGAAGTTCGGCGTATCGGCGTTGGCGATGTTGTTGGCCAGCACTTCGGCGCGCTGGGCGCGGAAGCCGAGGGCCTTTTCATGGATGCCAAGCGCTTTGTCGAAACTGATGCTCATGTCGGGGAAACCTTCGAAGGTTGGCCGGATGGTTCGTTGCCGATGAAAGAGCAAGTCCCATGCCAAAACACTAAACCCCAGTAAAACCGGGGCTTTTGCTGAAATGCCGCAGGCGGCAATGCCAGAAAAGCGGCAATGGATTTCCGCCTGCCGCCAGCAAAGCGGCAATGCCGCGAGTTGCCGCTTGCCGATGGCCGCCGCTGAAAGGGTCCTTTTGTGGCAACCAACCTCACGGAAAGCTGGCGTCAAAAGGATGTCATTTTAATGGCAGGTTCGTTACCATCCGCCGCGCTCGTTGCGTGGCTCTAGCGCCGCCATTACCAGCCAGGCCTGCACCACGCAAGGACGCACCGTGACTCCAAAGACGTTTAAGGAATGAACTGTGGCCTCCCCGATTTTCCGCAAGACCCTGCTCGCCCTGGCGGTAACCGCCACCACCCTGCCCGCCTGGGCACAGACCGTGCAGCTGACCAATGCCGGTTTCCTCAGCGAACGCCAGACCTACAGCGAAAACCTCGAAATCACCGGCACCTACACCGGCGGTAGCGACGAGGACGCCATCGAATTCAATGGCAGCCACCTGCAGAAAGACCTGATCCTCAACGCCACTATCAATAGCACCGGCGACTTCGCCGGCGGCGTGGACATGGATGTCTACGAAGACGGCAATATCTGGATCAACAACCGCATCGACGGCAGCGTCATCAACAAAGGCAGCATCAGCGCGATCGGCGGCGGCGCCAACGCCCTGATGATCGACCCGGCCATCATCGGCGGCAGCGTGATCAACGAAGGCCTGCTGCTGGCCAAAGGTGAACCCCTGACCGACGATGGCGGCACCGACGTGGCCCGCGCCATCGACATGAGCGGCTCGACCACGATCAAGGGCGACCTGGTGAACGCCGCGACCGGCCGCATCATCGCCGAAGGCCGTGACGCCAAGGGCATCAACCTGGAAGGCGGAGAGATCGTCGGCAAAGTCATCAACCGCGGCCTGATCCAGGTCACCGGTGCAGGCGCCACCGCCATCGACGTCACCTCGAACGAGCGCTGGCCGCAGGTCGACATGACCGACCTGGCCGGCATCGAGAACCACGGCACCATCATCGCCAGCGGCGACGACGCTGAAGGCATCCGCATCGATGGCGCCAGCTTCACCAGCGAAGAAAATCATCTGATCAACACCGGCACGATCCAGGCTACCGATGCAGCCATCGTTATTGGCGGGTTTGACCTCGACCTGGAAAACGACCCAACCGGTCAACGCGGTCAATACACTCCGCTACGGATCATCAACAGCGGCAAACTGATCTCCGAAGATGAAGCCGTCGACGCCAGCGAAAGCCGCGGCCGCGTTACTCTGGTGCTGCAGAACGGCAGCCAGGTCGTCGGCAACCTGATCGACCTGTCCAACGTAGGCGTGCTCGGCAATGTCGACTTCACCGGCACCAGCGCCGAGGCCGATGGCTACAACATCCGCATGAAAGACACCGGCAGCTGGTTCGAAGTGGGTGATGCGCCAGGCAATCCGACATCGCAACTGAACCTGCTCGGCACGCACACCAGCCTCTACGGCAACCTGTACATGGCCACCAACTCGACACTGGGCCTGAACCTGAGCAGCGCCACCAACCCGGATGTCGCGGTGTTGAGCGTCACCGGCATCGCCGAGTTCGACAAGAATGTGAAGGTCCTGCTGTCCGCCCAAGGCGAAGATTTCTCCGCCAATGGCAGCACTTACAAGTTGATCGAAGCCGGCCGGATCGATTTGCTGGACGAAAACGACAAAATCGACCCGAACGCCAAGTTCAACCTGGCCAGCTCCTCGGCCCTGCTGAAAATCGACAGCTACAGCGTCGAGAACAACACCCTGGTGGCTACCGTCACTGGCAAGGGCAAGGAAGAAGTCGAGCAGATCATCGTCGGCAACGGCGGTTCGGCCAATAGCCAGAAAGCCATTGGCAGCCTGGTCAACGACGGCGTGATCAACCGCATCCGCCAGCAGAACCCGAACGACCCGCTGCTGCAGGCCCTGCTCAACACCGACGAAGCGCAACTGACTCAACTGGCCGAGCAACTGTCGCCAGAAGTGAACGGCGGCGCCACCCAGGCTGCAACCACCAGCCAGAGCCTGGTCAGCAACGTCACCGGCAGCCGCACCAGCAGCCTGCGCGGCGCATCGTCCGGCGAAGGCTTCAAGGAAGCCGGCGTCTGGGTTCAGAGCCTGTACAGCGACGCCTCGCAAGACCTGCGTGACGGCGTGGCCGGCTACAACGCCTACAGCCGCGGTATCGCGGTGGGTGCTGACGGCAAGTTGAACGACCAGGTGACCCTGGGTCTGGCCTACAGCTTCATCAACACCGACGTGAACGGCAAAAGCGGCAACAAGACCGAAGTCGACAGCCACGCCTTCACCCTGTACGGCGGTTACGAGCTGGGCAACTACTTCGTCGATGCCAGCCTGACCTACGGCGTCAACGACAACGACAGCAAACGCAGCATCGCCGGCACCCAGGCCAAGGCCAGCTATGACAGCGACCTGCTGGGTCTGAACCTGGTCGGCGGTTACACCTGGAAAATCAGCCCGCAACTGCTGGTCGAACCACGTATGGCCGCGCGTTACAGCCAGGTGAACATCGACGGCTACCGCGAGAAGGGTTCTTCGGCCGCATTGAAAGTCGAAGACCAGCGCTACGAAGCCATCGAACTGGGCGCAGGCGTCCGGGTTGCCGGCAGCTACGCACTGGGCGCCGGCACGCTGGAGCCGCAGGTCAAGCTGATGGCTTATCACGACTTCGCCGCCGACCAGTCCAGCAGCACCTCGACCTTCCTGCTGGGCAATACGCCGTTCGTGACCACCGGCGCCAAAGCCGTACGCAACAGCTACGAAGCCGGTATCGGTACCGACTACAAGCTAGGCGCAGTGACTCTGGGCGTGAACTACGACTACGTCGGCAAGTCGGGCTTCGACGCTGACGTGTTCAGTGCCAAGGTTCGTTACGACTTCTGATGCCGGTTGCGGTCAGTTGAAATGAAAAAGCCCCCGGTCGCGAGACCGGGGGCTTTTCATTTGGTGCGGTTCAGAACAGCAACCGACAATCCCGCTTACTTGGCCTGGTAGATGATGCCCGGACTGCACTGGACCATCTGGTAATGGTCCGGCAGGCCGTTCAGCGCCTCGGAGGCGCCGAGGAACAGGTAGCCACCTGGCTTCAGCGTTGCATGGATGCGAGTCAGGATGTCTTTCTTGACCTGCGCCGAGAAGTAGATCAGCACGTTGCGGCAGAACACCACGTCGAACTTGCCCAGCGCAGCGTAGCTGTCGAGCAGGTTGAAGGAGCGGAACTCCACGCGGCTGCGGATCGGCGCCTTGATCGCAAAGCGGCCTGCGCCCTTGGGATCAAAATAGCGTTGCAGGCGTTCCTGGGACAGACCGCGCGCGATCGCCAGGCTGTCGTACTCGCCGGTTTTGCAGTTGGCCAGCATCGCACCGGAAAGATCGGTCGCCACAATCTGCGCGCCCGCTTTCATTTGGCCGAGGTTGCCACGCTCGAACTCGTCGAGGGTCATGGAAATCGAATACGGCTCCTGACCGGACGAGCAGGCCGCCGACCAGATGCGCAGGCGCTGACCCGGGTTGTTGCGGACCAACTCCGGCAACACCTTGTTCTTCAGCACTTCAAAGGGATAGGTATCGCGAAACCAGAGCGTTTCGTTGGTGGTCATGGCATCAACCACCTGCTCGCGCAAACCGCTGCGCGGCTGGTTCTGGATGCGCTGTACCAGTTCGGTCAGCGTCTTGATGCCCTGCTGTTCCATCAGCTTGTTGAGACGGCTGGAAACCAGGTACTGCTTATTTTCGCCCAGCAGGATGCCACAGGCTTTTTCCAGGAAGACCCGGAACTGCTCGAAATCCAAATTACCCGTAGACAATGGTGCCGCCTCTTAAATCATGTACAACACCAGGGGCCGCGACCCCTGGCCGTTATTAGTGTGTGGCCTTGATCCGGTCAACCACGCGCTGAGCCAGGTCGTCGGGCCTGAACTTGGCGAGGAAGTCGTCTGCACCGACCTTCTTGACCATCGCCTGGTTGAAAACACCAGACAGCGAAGTATGCAGGATGATGTGCAGTTTTTGCATGCGCGGGTCGTTGCGGATTTCCGCGGTCAGCGTGTAACCATCCATCTCCGGCATCTCGATGTCGGAAATCATCATCAGGAACTCTTCTTCCGGACGCTTGCCCTCGTCGACCATCTTGCGCAGGTACTCCAGCGCCTGACGACCGTCGTTGAGCGCGACCACCTCGACGCCGACGGTCTGCAGGCAGCGACTCACCTGCTTGCGCGCCACCGACGAGTCGTCGACGGTGAGCACCCGCAGCGACACCGCCTTGCTCTGCACCTCGGGATCGATCACGCCGGAAGACACCGATTCGGAACTTGGCGCCACTTCGGCAAGGATCTTCTCGACGTCGATGATCTCGACCATCTTGTTGTCGACCCGGGTCACTGCCGTGAGGTAGTGATCGCGGCCGGTTCCCTTGGGTGGCGGATGGATCTCTTCCCAGTTCATGTTGACGATGCGTTCGACCGAATGCACCAGGAACCCTTGGGTCTTGGTGTTGTACTCGGTAATGATGACGAAACTCTTGCTCGAATCTTCATTCAGACCGGGCAAGCCGGTCGCCATCGCCAGATCCAGGATCGGGATGGTCGCCCCACGAATATTCGCAACACCGCGCACAACCCGGCTGGATTTGGGCAGAAGCGTCAGGCTCGGGCATTGCAGCACTTCCCGGACCTTGAAGACGTTGATCCCGTACAACTGATTGCCATTAAGGCGAAACAGCAGCAGTTCAAGACGATTCTGACCAACCAGTTGCGTGCGCTGGTTCACCGAATCCATAACACCAGCCATGCCAGACTCCTCAACCGAAGCTCGGGGCAGCGCACCGGGTCGGCACGCGCCTTGCTTTTTTAACTGTATGAAAACGAAAACGACATTTTTCCGACGCCTGCACCGCCATCTGCCCGGCTTCCTTGCTGCGCTGTGCTTGTTGACTCCCGGCGCTCGAACTCTGGCTGACGCCTTCACCTTGCCTGAACAGCTTATCGGTGTCACCCAGGGGTTTCTTGAATTCACTGTTGAAGACTATTTGGAAAAGAGCCAGACCGAAGGCCGCTACGAGATCCAGGTCAACAACCTCGACCCGCGCCTGCGCATGCCGCTGTGCAGCGAACAACTGGGCGCCAACCTGGAAAGCCCGGCGCAACCGCTGGGCCGGGTAACCGTGCGGGTGCGCTGTGATGGCAGCTCGCCATGGACGGTGTTCGTTCCCGCCCAGGTCAAGCTGTACCGCGACGTGGTGGTGGTCACCCGCCCGCTCAAGCGCGAAGCCGTGGTCAGCGAAGAGGACATCGCCCTGCGTGAGCGCGACGTCGGCCTGCTTGGCCAGGGTTTCCTCGCCAGCCTCGACCAGGCACTGGGACAGAAAGTTATCCGACCAATGGTCATCGACCAGGTCATCACCCCGGTTCACCTGGAACAGGCCGAGGTGATCCGCAAGGGTGACCATGTTGTCATCACCGCCCGCAGCGGCACGTTGAGCGTGCGCATGCCCGGCGAAGCCTTGACCAAAGGCGGCATAAGCGAGCAAATTCGCGTGCGCAACCTCAACTCCAAGCGCGTGGTGAAGGCCAGGGTAACCGGTCCCGGCCAGGTGGAGGTTGCCATGTGACCTTGTGCCGCATCGCACGCACGGCTGATGAAAGCTGGCGATCAGGGACTGCATTTCCTAAACTGTGTCCCAGTACGGGCTGATGGACCTGCCGCGAAGGATCATTCATTCGCGCCTAAAGTTTTTTTCGGGTCGGCCGAAAAAAGGGCAAGCGTCCAAATTCCCAGAGGTTTTCTGATCATGGTCATCGACTTCAGTCGTTTGAATAATTCCCCGTCAGTGACGGGCGGCCTGCGCACTGGCAATAGCCAGGAAAGCGCCGCCAGCAACCGCGCAGGCCAGTCCGAAGCAGTTGCCAGCACCGCCCAGAGCGGGGAAACGGTACACCTCAGCCACGAGGCACAGCAGTTGCAACAGGTCAGCGACAAGCTGCGCGACCAGCCTATCGTCAACAGCGACCGTGTGGCCGCGTTGAAACAGGCGATCGCCGACGGTAGCTACCAGGTCGACGCCAACCGTGTCGCCAGCAAACTGCTTAATTTCGAAGCTCAGCGCTAGCCCTCTGGCGCGCTGACTTCAAGGACGCTACGACTCCAAGAGCCAGCCATGCACGACACTACCCTGCTGCAACTGATCGAAGACGATATCGGCCCGGCACAACAACTGCTCCAGCTCCTGCAGGACGAATACGTCGCCCTGCACGGCCGGGACATGCCGGTGCTGGAAAATATCCTGGCCTACAAGCAATCGCTGGTAGTGCTACTTGATCAGCAGGGCCGTCGGCGCAGTGAGCTGCTCACCAGTCTGGGCCTGCCCCCAGACCGCACCGGCGTCGAGAAACTGGCCAGCCAATCGCACCTGGGTGCGCAATTGCTGCAGCAACTCGATGTGCTGGGCAATCTGCTCAACGAATGCAAGACCATCAACGAACGTAACGGTCAATCCATCGTTTTGCAGCAGGCCACCACGGCCAACCAGATCAGAATCCTCATGGGCGGTGAAGCCCCTTCGCTCTACGACAGCCGGGGCTCTACCTCGCCACTTGCCAAGCCTCGTGCGCTCAGCCAGGCGTGACCCTCTATCAAGGCACAACACATGCTGGCAGAATGCTGGCTGCGTGTGTCGTTTTTGCCTGGAGATTCATCAACCGTGTTCAATGACGTAGAAGCTCCGCAGCCTCCGAAGGTCTTCACCACGCCTTTGGAAATTGCCGCCAACTTGCGGATGCTGCAAGAGAGCCATGATCCGCTGATCATTACCTTCCATGAGCGCAGTCAGCGTTTCCAGAGTTACGTGGTCGACGTCGACCGCGACAACAACGTCCTGTCCCTGGACGAAATGATTCCTCGCGACGGCGAGCGTTTCCTGGAAAACGGCGAACCCTTCCGGGTCGAAGGCTTCCATGACGGCGTACGGATCGCCTGGGAATGCAACGAGCCACTGACGGTCGTCACGGCTGATAATGCCCGTTTCTACCGCGGCACCCTGCCCACCGAAGTGACCTATCACCAGCGCCGTAACGCCTTCCGTGCCGCGCTGAAGCTGTCGCAACTGGTGGACGTTGTTCTCGACGGCGAGAAGCTCAAGGGCGCTGGCGCGATTCGCGGCAAGCTGCTGGACGTTTCCGCCACCGGCTGCAAGCTGCGCTTCGAAGGCAATATCGAAGAGCGTCTGCAATTGGGCCAGGTCTACGAGAAATTCGCTGCGGGTAGCCCGCTGGGCTTGAGCAACATGTCGGTCGAACTGCGCCACCTGCATTTCGAAGAGCGCCTGGGCGCTACCTTCGCCGGTATCCGCTTCCACAACGTCACCGGCCAGATGCAACGCAAGATCGAAAGTTTCGTCTATCAACTGCAGCGCGAAGCTCGCCGTTTCGACAAAGACGACTACTGAGTACCCCTTGGGACCGCGATGCGGTCCCAGCCTTCCTGGATCACACCGGCTTCTGTTCTTCCCCTTCCTTGCCGGCCTCTCCCTCTTCTTCCTCGGTATCCTCGGCCGCCACAGGCGTCTGCATCTGATCCTGCACCACCTGCTCGGTCACCCGTGGGTCCAGTGCTGCGGCAAGCGGTGAGCTGGCGGCTGGCATGGCCACGTGGGACAGTGGCGCATCATCGACCTGATGCAGCCCGGTAACCGCCTTGGGCCGAATCCGCCAGACCAGCACCAGCGCAAAGAAGGTGAAGAAGGCATAGAGCATCTGCTCGCCGAACACCTTCATCAGCACGCCCGCAGCCAGCGGCCCGATGCTCGCGCCGACGCCATAGGTGACCAGCAGCATGGCGGTCAGCGACACGCGCCGCTCGCTCTCCACATGGTCGTTGGAAAACGCCACGGCCAGCGGGTACAGGCAGAACTGCAACAGCGACACCACGAACCCGGCGACGAACAGCACCACCATCGGCACCTCCGGCAGCACGGCAAGCGGCAACGACGCCACTGCCAGGCCCACCGCGACGCTGCGGATCAACACCGCCCGGTCATAGCGATCAGACAGCCAGCCCAGCGGCCACTGCACCAAGAGGCCGGCAAAAATGCAGCAGCCCATGAACAGACCCACTTGCTCGGTGCTCAAGCCCTGCCGCGAGGCGTACAACGGCGCCAGACCATAAAAGGACCCGACGATCAGCCCCGAACCCAGCACCGTGCTCAGGGACTGCGGTACGCGCTTGATGAAGAACCGCGGCTCCATGGCCGCCGGCCGCAATGGCGCCGGGTGGATGCGCCGGGTCAACGCCACCGGCACCAGGCACAGGGCGAAGCACATGGCGACCAGCATCAGCAGTTCGAGACCCAGTTGCGGATGGGCCACCAGAATCAACTGGCCCAGCACCAGACCGAGGTAGGAGGCGATCATGTAGCCGCTGAACACCGCGCCGCGCTGCTTGGCGTCGGCCTGCTCGTTCAGCCAGCTCTCGATGACCATGTACTGGCACATCATGCCGAGGCCGACGATGACCCGTAAAAACAGCCAGGCCGGCAGCCAGCTGACCAGACCATGACCGAGCACCGCCGCGCCGACGATCCCCGCACAGGTGGCGTAGGCGCGGATATGGCCGACCCGGGCGATCAGCCGGTGGCCGATCTTGCCGCCAAGGGCCAGGCCGAAATAGTTGGCCGCCATCAGCGCACCGACCCAGAGACTGTCCACATGGTCGGCACTCAGGCGCAGGGCCAGGTACGTACTCAACAGACCAGAACCGATCAACATCATCAAAGCGGCGAAGTACAACGCGCGAAAAGACTTCCAGATAGTGCGCATCAGCGTCCCGAACGGCCTCTTGAGCAGATGGAAAAACTGCGTGAAAGCATAAGTGATTATTCCCGCCACAGGCTCGGGCTCGGAGAAAAAAACAAGAGGCCGATCACGTTACCGGGATCGGCCTCTTCTACTGGGTGGCTTTACCGCAGCCTGCGTTCGGTCAGGCCTGGGCGGCCAGCACACGACGCTCCCACGGAGTGATTTCATCGAAGAAGCTGGTCAGCTCCAGGGTCTTGGTGGCGTGGTAGCCCTCGATGAACTCCTTGCCGAACAGCTCGCGCGCAAGATCGCTGCGCTTGAGCCGGTCGAGCGCCGCATGCAGGGTGCATGGCAGCGACAGGTGGTCCGGCACTTCGAACTCGCCCTGGATCGCCGGCGCCGGTTGCAGACGCTGCTCGATGCCGTGCAGGCCAGCGGCGAGGCTGGCGGCGATCGCCAGGTACGGGTTGGCATCGGCACCGGGCAGGCGATTCTCGACCCGCCGCGCCACTGGCGAACTGGCCGGAATCCGCAGGCCCGCGGCACGGTTGTCCTCGGACCAGCAGGCGTTGTTCGGCGACGCATACGGGTGGCACAGGCGCTGGTAGGAGTTGACGTTGGGCGCGAACAGCGCGGTGAAATCCGCCAGGCAGGCCTGCTGGCCGCCGATGAAGTGATAGAACGCATCGGTCGGCTTGCCGTCGGCATCGCTGAAGGCATTTTTGCCGCTGTCGATGTGCACCACGCTCTGGTGGATGTGCATTGAGCTGCCCGGGGTTTTCGCCAGCGGCTTGGCCATGCACACCACGGTCAGCCCGTGCTTGAGCGCGACTTCCTTGAGCAGGTGCTTGAACAGGAAAGTCTGGTCGGCCAGCAACAGCGGATCACCGTGCAGCAGGTTGATCTCGAACTGGCTCACGCCCATTTCGTGCATGAAGGTATCGCGCGGCAGTCCGAGCGCCGCCATGCAGCGGTAGACCTCCTGGAAGAACGGCCGCAGGCCGTTGTTGGAACTGATGCTGAAGGCCGAGTGACCGTCCTCGCGGCGTCGGTCCAGGCCAACGGGTGGCTGGAATGGCTGAGTGGGGTCGGCGTTGGGCGCGAAGACGAAAAACTCCAGCTCGGTAGCCACCACCGGCGCCAGGCCGAGGGCGGCGTAGCGGGCGATCACCGCCTTGAGCTGGCAGCGGGTCGACAGGCCGGAGCCTTCGCCAGTCAGTTCGCTGGCGTCGCAGATGGCCAGGGCGCGGGGTTGATCGCTCCAGGGCAACAAATGGATCTGCGTCGGATCGGCGACCAGCGCCAGGTCACCGTCATCGCTGCCGTAGAAGCGGGCCGGCGGGTAGCCGCCCATGATGCATTGCAACAACACGCCACGGGCCAGTTGCAGGCGTCGGCCTTCGAGGAAACCCTCGGCGGTCATTACCTTGCCGCGCGGTACGCCATTGAGGTCTGGCGTGACGCATTCGATTTCATCAATGCCCGTCAAACGCTCGGCCAGGGAGCGCTGGTCATTGGTCGTCATGACTCTATCCTTGTTGTTTTCGCATGCCGGAAACGGCGACCCCCACAACATACTCAGCCACTGTTAAAAATATCAAGCATATAAGTGGCCAATTGATCGTGATTTTCTACACTCCCCAGAGACTGATCGCTGCTGGCTCCCGTCAAAAACCTACCGAGCCTCACGCAACGTCAACCCATTCGCCGGCAACGGCAGCGCCGTCTTGTAGCGCACCTGCTTGAGGGCAAAGCTTGAACGGATATTGGCCACGCCCGGCAGCCGGGTCAGGTAATCGAGAAACCGCTCCAGCGCCTGGATGCTCGGCAGCAATACCCGCAGCAGGTAATCCGGGTCGCCGGTCATCAGGTAGCACTCCATCACTTCCGGGCGCTCGGCGATTTCTTCCTCGAAGCGGTGCAGCGACTGCTCCACCTGCTTTTCCAGGCTGACATGGATAAACACGTTCACATCCAGCCCGAGCACTTCCGGGGCCAGAAGGGTCACTTGCTGGCGAATCACCCCCGACTCTTCCAGCGCCTTGACCCGGTTGAAACACGGCGTGGGCGAGAGGTTCACCGAGCGCGCCAGCTCGGCGTTGGTGATGCGGGCATTTTCCTGAAGGCTGTTGAGAATGCCGATGTCGGTCCGATCCAGTTTCCGCATGAGAATAATTACCCTGCCGATTGTTGTTTTGCAGAATATTTATCCGCGCGCAGCAGCAAAGGCAACCAACATCAGAAAAATATTCTTCCGGGGGCGGAATATCATGTAGCCAAGACTGACTCTCTGGTCACAAGCCGGAATCAGTAGCGACCGCTTCAAAGCTCAACAAAAACACAAGACAGAGCGAGCGTAAAAAAGCATGAACGAGTACGCCCCCCTGCGTCTGCATGTGCCCGAGCCTACAGGCCGGCCAGGCTGCCAGACCGACTTTTCATACCTGCGCCTGGCCGATGCCGGCCTGGTCCGTAAACCCGCTATCGACGTCGAACCTGCCGACACCGCCGACCTGGCCTACAGCCTGATCCGCGTGCTCGATGACAAGGGCAATGCCCTCGGCCCGTGGGCCGAAGACATCGACCCGCAGGTGCTGCGCCGCGGCATGCGCACCATGATGAAAACCCGGCTGTTCGACAGTCGCATGGTGGTCGCGCAACGCCAGAAGAAGATGTCCTTCTACATGCAGAGCCTCGGCGAAGAAGCCATCGGCAGTGCCCAGGCGGCAGCGCTGAACCGCACTGACATGTGCTTCCCGACCTACCGCCAGCAAAGCATCCTGATGGCCCGCGACGTGTCGCTGGTGGAAATGATCTGCCAGTTGCTGTCCAACGAGCGCGACCCGCTCAAGGGCCGCCAGTTGCCGATCATGTATTCGGTGCGCGAGGCCGGCTTCTTTACCATCAGCGGCAACCTCGCCACCCAGTTCGTCCAGGCTGTCGGCTGGGCCATGGCCTCGGCCATCAAGGGCGATACCAAGATCGCCTCGGCCTGGATCGGCGACGGCGCCACCGCCGAATCCGATTTCCACACCGCCCTCACCTTCGCCCACGTCTACCGCGCGCCGGTGATCCTCAACGTGGTCAACAACCAGTGGGCGATCTCCACCTTCCAGGCCATTGCCGGCGGTGAAGCGACCACCTTCGCCGGTCGCGGCGTTGGTTGCGGCATCGCGTCGCTGCGGGTCGACGGCAACGACTTCATCGCGGTCTACGCCGCCTCGCGCTGGGCCGCCGAACGCGCCCGCCGTGGCCATGGCCCAACCCTGATCGAGTGGGTCACCTACCGCGCCGGCCCGCATTCCACCTCGGACGATCCGTCCAAGTACCGTCCGGCCGACGACTGGAGCCACTTCCCGCTGGGCGACCCGATTGCCCGTCTCAAGCAGCACCTGATTGCCGCCGGCCAGTGGTCCGAAGAGGAGCACCAGGCGGTCACCGCCGAACTGGAAGCCGAGATCATCAAAGCGCAGAAGGAAGCTGAGCAGTACGGCACCCTCGCCGGTGGGCAGATGCCAAGCCCCGCCTCGATGTTCGAGGACGTCTACAAGGAAATGCCGGAGCACCTGCGCCGGCAGCGCCAGGAACTGGGGATCTGAGATGAACGATCACAACACTTCAATCCAGTTGGAAACCGCCATGGCGACTACCACCATGACCATGATCCAGGCCCTGCGCTCGGCCATGGACATCATGCTCGAGCGCGACGACAACGTGGTCATCTATGGCCAGGACGTCGGCTACTTCGGCGGGGTATTCCGCTGCACCGAAGGCCTGCAGACCAAGTACGGCAAGTCGCGGGTATTCGATGCGCCGATCTCGGAAAGCGGCATCGTCGGCACCGCCGTGGGCATGGGCGCCTATGGCCTGCGTCCGGTGGTGGAAATCCAGTTCGCCGACTATTTCTACCCCGCCTCCGACCAGATCGTTTCGGAGATGGCCCGCCTGCGTTATCGCTCGGCTGGCGAATTCGTGTCCCCGCTGACCCTGCGCATGCCCTGCGGCGGCGGTATCTATGGCGGCCAGACCCACAGCCAGAGCCCGGAAGCGATGTTCACCCAGGTCTGCGGCCTGCGCACGGTGATGCCGTCCAACCCCTACGACGCCAAGGGGCTGTTGATTGCTTCGATCGAATGCGACGACCCGGTGATCTTCCTAGAACCCAAGCGCCTGTATAACGGCCCGTTCGACGGCCACCACGACCGCCCGGTTACCCCCTGGTCGAAACACCCGGCCAGCGCCGTACCGGACGGCTACTACAACGTGCCGCTGGACAAGGCGGCAATCACCCGCCCCGGCAACGACGTCACCGTGCTGACCTATGGCACCACCGTCTATGTGTCCCAGGTTGCTGCCGAGGAAACCGGTATCGATGCCGAAGTCATCGACCTGCGCAGCCTGTGGCCGCTGGACCTGGAAACCATCGTCGAGTCGGTGAAGAAGACCGGCCGCTGCGTGGTCGTCCATGAAGCCACCCGCACCTGCGGCTTTGGCGCCGAACTGGTGGCGCTGGTCCAGGAACATTGCTTCCACCACCTGGAGGCGCCGATCGAGCGCGTCACCGGCTGGGACACCCCCTACCCGCATGCACAGGAGTGGGCGTACTTCCCCGGTCCTTCACGGGTTGGCGCGGCATTGAAACGGGTCATGGAGGTCTGAATGGGCACGCACGTCATCAAGATGCCGGACATTGGCGAAGGCATCGCACAAGTTGAACTGGTGGAATGGTTCGTCAAGGTCGGCGATACCGTCACCGAAGACCAGATCGTCGCCGATGTCATGACCGACAAGGCCACGGTTGAAATCCCTTCGCCGGTCACCGGCAAGGTCCTGGCCCTCGGCGGCCAGCCCGGTGAAGTCATGGCGGTCGGCAGCGAGCTGATCCGCATTGAAGTGGAAGGCGCCGGCAATCATCAGGAAGGCGCCAGCAAACCGGCGCCCGCCGCCGCTCCCGAGGCGAAACCCGTCTCGCCGGTCGAGACGTCGGCCCCCGTGGCTGCCGCGCCTGTCGCAGCCGCCAGCCCGGCCCGCAGCAGCGCGCCCGAGGCGGCGATCGTGCCGCGTGCGGCCAATGAACGTCCACTGGCGTCCCCGGCCGTGCGCAAGCGCGCCTGGGACGCCGGCATCGAGTTGCGTTATGTGCACGGCAGCGGCCCGGCCGGGCGCATCCTCCACGAAGACCTCGACGCGTTCCTCACCCAGCCGACCCGCAGCCAGGCAGCACCAAGCGGTTACGCCAAGCGCGAGGACAGCGAGCAGATCCCGGTGATCGGCCTGCGCCGCAAGATTGCCCAGCGCATGCAGGACGCCAAGCGCCGCGTCGCGCATTTCAGCTATGTCGAGGAAATCGACGTCACCGCGCTCGAAGAGCTGCGCGTGCACCTGAACAAGAAATGGGGTGACAGCCGCGGCAAGCTGACCCTGCTGCCGTTCCTGGTCCGGGCCATGGTGGTGGCCCTGCGCGAGTTCCCGCAGATCAACGCGACCTACGACGATGAAGGCCAGGTCATCACCCGTCACGGTGCAGTGCATGTGGGCATCGCCACCCAGGGCGACAACGGCCTGATGGTTCCGGTGGTGCGGCATGCCGAAGCCGGCAGCCTGTGGGACAACGCCAGCGAGATCGTTCGCCTGGCCAACGCGGCCCGCAACAACAAGGCCAGCCGCGAAGAACTGAGCGGCTCGACCATCACCCTGACCAGCCTCGGCGCCTTGGGCGGGATTGTCAGCACGCCGGTGGTCAACACCCCTGAAGTGGCGATCGTCGGCGTCAACCGCATTGTCGAACGGCCAATGGTGGTCAACGGCCAGATCGTTATCCGCAAGATGATGAACCTCTCCAGCTCGTTCGATCACCGGGTGGTCGACGGCATGGACGCCGCGCTCTTCATCCAGGCCATTCGCGGCCTGCTCGAACAACCCGCCAGCCTGTTTGTGGAGTGACCATGCAGACCCTCAATACCACGCTGCTGATCATTGGCGGCGGCCCCGGCGGTTACATCGCGGCGATCCGCGCCGGGCAACTGGGCATTCCCACGGTCCTGGTGGAAGGCCAGGCGCTGGGCGGCACCTGTCTGAACATCGGCTGCATTCCGTCAAAGGCGCTGATCCACGTCGCCGAGCAGTTTCACCAGACCCAACAGCACAGCGAGCACTCGAACCTCGGCATCAAGGTCCAGCCGCCAACGCTGGACATCGGCCAGAGCGTTGCCTGGAAAAACGGCATCGTCGACCGCCTGACCAGCGGCGTCGCCGCGCTGCTGAAAAAGAACGACGTGAAGGTGATCCACGGCTGGGCCAAGGTCATCGACGGCAAGCACGTCGAGATCAACGGCCAGGACCTGCGCATCCAGTGCGAACACCTGCTGCTGGCGACCGGTTCCAGCAGCGTCGAGCTGCCGATGCTGCCGCTGGGCGGCGCGGTGATCTCGTCCACCGAAGCCCTGTCACCGAGCCAGTTGCCCAAGCGCCTGGCGGTGGTGGGCGGCGGTTATATCGGCCTGGAACTGGGTATCGTCTACCGCAAGCTCGGGGTCGAGGTCAGCGTGGTGGAAGCGCGCGAGCGCATCCTGCCAACCTATGACGCCGAACTGACCCAGCCGGTGGCCGAGTCGCTGAAAAAGCTTGGCGTGAAGCTGTACCTGGGGCACAGCGTCGAAGGCTTCGACGCCGCCGAAAAACGCCTGCGGGTGCGCACGCCGGACGGCGCGGAACTCTCGCTGGAAACCGATCAGGTGCTGGTGGCGGTAGGCCGTCGTCCGCGCAGCCAGGGTTTCAACCTCGAAGCCCTGGCGCTGAAGATGAACGGCGCCGCCATCGCCATCGACACCCGCTGCCAGACCAGCATGCGCAACGTCTGGGCGATTGGCGACCTGACCGGCGAGCCGATGCTGGCGCACCGCGCCATGGCTCAAGGCGAGATGGTTGCCGAGCTGATTGCCGGCAAGCAGCGCGCCTTCACCCCGGCGGCGATTGCCGCGGTGTGCTTCACCGATCCGGAGCTGGTGGTGGCCGGCAAGACCCCGGAAGCGGCGAAGGACGAAGGGCTCGACTGTCTGGTGGCGCAATTCCCGTTCGCCGCCAATGGCCGGGCCATGACCCTGGAGTCGAAGAGCGGCTTCGTGCGCGTGGTGGCGCGCCGCGACAATCACTTGATCGTCGGTTGGCAGGCGGTGGGGGTTGGCGTGTCGGAGCTGTCCACGGCGTTTGCCCAGTCGCTGGAAATGGGCGCGCGGCTGGAGGATGTGGCAGGGACGATCCATGCGCATCCGACGCTGGGTGAGGCGGTGCAGGAGGCGGCGTTGCGGGCGTTGGGGCACGCGTTGCATATCTGATCGGCGTTCGTTTGAAAAAGCCGGGGCCGCTGTGCGGCCCTTCGCGGGTAAACCCGCTCCTACAGAGGCATGTGCTGTTGTAGGAGCGAGCTTGCTCGCGAAGGGCCGCGCAGCGGCCCCGGCTTATTTGATCTGGAATAGATCAGACGCGGAAGTAACCCACCGAAGAATCGAACGGCAGGCGCTTCAGCTCGACCTTGTTCAGATCCAGCACATCGCGCAGCGCAGCGGTTTCGCCGGGGAAGTTGCGGTAGGCGACTTCGTCCAGCACCACGATGGCGCCCTTCGGCATGTACGGCAGGAAGGTTTCCAGCGCGACCTTGGTCGAGGAGTACAGGTCGGTGTCGAGGATCAGCATCGCCACCACCAGGTCAGGACGGGTCTTGACGAAGGCCGGCACGGTTTCAAGGATGTCGCCCTTGACGATCTCGCAACGCGGGATGCGGTTGACCGGGCGAACCAGGTCGTTGGCGTCGATCATGTCCTGGATCAGGGTCTCGTCGGTATCGGAGAACATGCTCTCGTTGATGTCCGCCGGGTCTTCCTTCTGGTCGATGCTGGCAAAGCCCTGGAAGGTGTCGAAACCGATGATCGAACGGTTGATCGCATACGGTTCGAGAATCATCGACAACTGCATGTACAGCATCAACGAATTGCCCTTGTAGACGCCGCACTCGACGATGGCGCCAGGAATGTCCTGGACCATCTTGAACAGCTCGATGCGTGACAGGGCCGCGGTCACTGCGATGCGGTTGGCGAACACGAAGGGGGCGTCAGCCACGTATTGGGCATCGACGCGGCTCAGCACGCTGGCGCGCTTTTCGTTGTACTCGACCTCGGCAGCAGTCAGGCGACGCTTGGTCATGGGTTAACTCCCTGGAATTGCGAAAAGTCGCTGGCATGGAAAAGGTCTTTGAAGCCGGCCTCGACGTCGAAACAGCCGTTGTCGACGTTCGGCGCGCCGCGCTTCTGAATCAGGTCCTGCAGGTGGATCAGGCGGAAGTCCACGCTGAACCGGATCCTGTCGGTGTGGTTGGCCACGGTGCCGTGCAGGTGCGAGCCGGAGAACATCAGCATCTCGCCGCTGTTGGCGGCGACGCGGATTTCCGCGCTGTTGTCGATGTCTTCCAGCGGCACCGGGTGCACCCGGGCTTCCTCGGTGATGTTGTCCTTGGCCTTCAGGCGCTGGTTGTTGATCCAGTCGGTCAGGCTCCAGGTGTGCGAGGAGTTTTGCACCGGCTTGGTGAAGTAAGCCGGGTTGATCATCATGGTCTGCTCGGGCTCGATGCTGTAGATCGGCATCCAGGTGTTCAACTGGCAATCGACGCTGCCGTACCAGGTGTCGCGGTGCGCCTTGTAGGCGTAGCTGACGCCGGCGTGCAGGTAGTCGTAGTTCGGCACTACTCGGACCCGTGGCACGTCGAAGATGTAGTCGTTCGGATCGGCACCGAGTTCGAGGATGTAGTCGCGGATCAGCGCCTTGGCCTGCGGGCCATTGGTGAACTTGCGCTTGAGCCGGGTGACGTGCTCGACGAAGGTTTCCACCGGCATCTTCTTGTGCAGCGACAGGTGATCGAGCTCGCCGTCGAAGGCTTCGGTGATGCTGTGCCGGGCCAGCGCACACAGTTCGTGGGCGCTGCGCAGGTTGGTATCGAGGAAGATGTCGCCCGCGTAGACGCGCTCGCGGAATGCCGGCTTCTTCTGCAACTGGTTGATGTAAAGATTCATACGCCTCTTCCTCATAAAGACCAATGCCCGCCACTCAGGACGGACCATGAATTGAAGTGGACGCAAGGCGACGTCACTCTGCCTGTTCGGCAGGGAACTTCAACCCCATGGGGGTCCGGGTCGTGGCCCGGATGTAGTGCTCTTTGGATCGGCACCGGGTGCGCAAACTTTAATGCCGCCCGGCGGTACAAGACTTGCCGCAAGCGGCAAACGTCTTCCGCCGTACAACCGGGCCGCACGGCTGCAAGCCCCGTGCTGCGGGGACTCTCCAGACTGGCACAGCAATTGCGATATCGCGCCTGATCCAGTGTCCCACTCCAAGGAGAATGATCCCGTGAGCATCATCAATGGCCATGGCTGGCAGAACATCGCGGTGAGCCAGCACCGCACCCTCGCTGCCATCCCCGGCGCCGACGCGCAAGCTTACCAGTCGGAAACGGCCACCGCGTCGGCGGTTTCCACGGTCAGCAGCGCGACCGCCTCCGGCAGCGCTTCGAACTCGACGTACCAGGACGCTCAGGATGCCCAGGACGAGGCCTTCGCCAAGCTCAAGGTGGTCCTGCAGAACTCGGGGTCCACCAGCGAGTCTGACGAATCCACGGGCGTGAGGGCGTCCGGCGCCAGCACCACGGGCAGCAGCGCCGCCCAGGAGTTTCGCGATTACATGGCCCTGTCGCCGGCCGAGAAGATCCGCCTGAAGATGCTCAACGAGCTGGGGCTGACCGAGGACGACTACGAGGCGTTGCCGCCGGAGAAGAAAGAGAAGATCGACCTGGCGATCGCCCAGCGCATCAAGGATGAAACCGAGCTGAAGTCCATGGGCCAGGCAGAACCACAGATGCAGGCGACGATGGCGGCGCAGAACCTGAGCGCGTCACTGAGCGAACGACCGCAGGACGCGGCCGATCCGGCGCAGGCGCGCAAGGAGAAGGAGGATCGGGAGGATCCGTTGAATATGTGACAGTTCCATCGCTGGCGAGCGGAACGCCGCTTGCCAGCGATGGCCCCTCTCAAGCAATCGGAATCAACGGATCCGCCGCCGCCAATGCCACCGCCCGCTCCGCCACCGGCGGATAGATCCACACGGTATTGATCTGGGTCTTGAGCTGCTTGCCCTCCTCCTTCACCAGTTTCACTTCGCGCTCCCAGCCTTCGGTGAACACTGCGCCCCAAGCGCCGAGGTCCAGGCAGGTGACGTACTTGGGCTGGCTGTAGGTGACCGGCGCTACGCCCAGCAGATCTGCCGCGACGTTGTTGCCGGCATGGCGACCCAGCGGAATGGCGTGCTGGCAGGTCATCAGCGCGTGGTTGCCGAGGTCGTCACTGGCCGCATAGGCGGTATCGCCGGCGGCATAGATATCGGCCTGTCCCACCACCTTCAAGGTGCCATCCACATGCAGCCGGCCCTGGCGATCACGCTCGCCGGGAATCTGCGCGGTCAGGTCACTGGCCCGGACGCCGGTGGTCCAGATCACGGTGCTGGCCTCGATGCGCTGGCCGTCCGACAAGGTCACGCCCTCGGCATCCACCGCCTCCACCGACGACTTCAAGCGCCACTGCACACCCAACTCGGCACTGGCCTCGGCTATCGAGCCGGCAATTTCGTTGCCCATGGACGCGCCAATGGCCTCACCACGGTCAACGATGATCACGTTCACCTCGGCGTCTTCGCCCAACACCGCACGCAGGCGAGCCGGCATTTCGGCCGCGGTCTCGATGCCGGTGAAGCCGCCACCGGCGACCACCACGGTATTGCGCGCCGCCGAAGCCGGGCGTTGCGCCAGTGACTTCAAGTGCGTTTCCAGGCGCAGCGCTTCTTCGAGCTGATCGACATCGAACGCGTGCTCGGCCACACCCGCCAGGTCCGGCCGGGCCAGGACGCTACCGGTGGCCAACACCAGCTTGTCGTAGTGGCTGACCGCCGTGTTGCCCTGAGCATCCCGGTACTCGACGCGCTTGCCGGCCACATCAATGCGCTGCGCGGCGCCCTGGATGAAACGCACACCCACCGCGTCGAACAACGCGCCCAGCGGCGCCACGGTGCGGGCGACATCCGCTTCGTAGAAACGCGGGCGGATACGCAGTTCGGCCTGGGGTGCGAGGACACTCACGGCAACGTCCGTGCGGCCATGGATGTCCAGCAGGCGCGTGGCGCTCAGGGCACTCCACAGTCCACCAAAACCGGCACCGAGAATCAGGATGTGCTGTTGCATTGTTCTGCTCCGCTTGTAGAAGGGTTCGAATTCACAACTACGACTTTATTGGTCGTAGTTAATAAAAACAAGTCGCCACTCGTCGCCAGCCGCCAGGTTGCGCCGTGGAAACCACCTTGAAGCCAAAGAATCAGCGGCTATAGGCGCTCTGAAAAATTTTCGGGCAGACGGAAGGTGACCGGCGGCTTTGCTCGGCAGCCACAGAGGCTGGTAGTATTTGCGACCAGTTCAGTCGGAGATAACGTGATGTCGCTTTACAGCGCGGGTGTCGAATACGGCATTCACTGCCTGATATTCCTGGTCGGTGACGGCGGCGAGAGCCGCGAGGCCAGCGTGCGTGATCTCGCCGAACTGCAAGGCGTGCCGCTGGATTACCTGGCGAAGATTTTCACCAAGCTGGCCAAGGGCAAGCTGGTGGCGGCCACCGAAGGCGTGCGCGGTGGTTTCCGCCTGGCCCGCCCTGCCGACGAAATCACCCTGCTGGACATCGTGAACGCGATCGACGGGCGCAAGCTGATCTTCGATTGCCGCGAGATTCGTGGCCGCTGCGCGCTGTTCGACGGCGAGCCGCCTGAGTGGGCGACCGAGGGGCCCTGCGCGGTTCACGCGGCGATGATCACCGCGCAGAAACGCATGGAAGAAGCGCTGGCCCAGCAGACCGTGCTCGACCTTGCGCGCAAGGTCGGACGCAAGGCCCCCGCCGGCTTCGGTGCGAAAGTCGGCGACTGGATGAGCGAGCGGCGCGAGAAAAAAAATGCGGGTGATATTCCGCTGACCGAAGTCTGATCACAGACTCCGGTCACCCAGGCTCTGGATCAGAAGCGGTATTCCACGCCCGCCCCCGCATACCACGACCGGCCCGGCGCCGCCTCGTAGTAGCGGCCATTGCCGTCACCGACAATCACCGAGCCGACATAGCGCCGGTCCAGCAGGTTATCCAGCCGCACCATTTCATAGACCGTGAAGCGGTCCAGTTGCTGCTCCATCCGCGCCCGCCAGTTGAACACGGTGTACGCCGGCGCAGCCTTCTGGTCGTTGCTGTCCTCGACATACACCTGGCTGCGGTACTGGCCTTCCAGCGCCGTGCTCAAACCCGCCACCGGCTTCCACACCAGTTCACCGAACAGGCTGTCTTTCGGCACGCCCGGCAGGCGGTTGCCTTTCTCGATCTGGCTGGTGCCGCCAATGACGTCGTCGCGGTAGGTGGCATCGAGGTGGGTGTAGGCCAGGTTCAGTTCCCAATCCGCCGCCAACTGCTGTTGCAAGCCCACTTCCAGGCCGCGACGCAGGGTCTTGCCGGCGTTGGTGTAGCTGGTCCGTCCGGAATTGGAGCCCGCGACCACGAGTTCATCGTCGGTGTGGATCTCGAAGACTGCCACATTCAAGCGGCTCCGCTCGGTGAGCCGGGCCTTGAGGCCGATCTCGTACTGGGTGCTGGTGGCCGGTTTCAGGCCGAAGTTGAAGGTCTCGGAAACGCCCGGGGCATAGGCCATTTCCGCTTGGGTCGGGGTTTCGAAGGCTTTGCCGGCGCTGACATAGCCGTGCAGGTCCGGGGTGAAGGCGTACATCACCGACAGGCTCGGGGTGGTGCGCTGGTATTTCTTCGAACCGCTGGAGTCGCCATTGGACAGGTAGTGGTCATCCACCTCCATCTCCATGCTGCTGCGGCGCAGGCCCGCGTCCAGGGTCCAGCGGTCCAGCTCCCAATGGGCCTGGATGTATGGATCAAGGCTGGTAGCGGTGTCGACTTCGTCGCGACGCAGTTCGCCCTTCACACCGAGCTGGGTGCCGCTGTAGTTCTGGTAGCCACGGCGGTCGTCGCGGCTCTGGTCGTAGTCGGCGCCGAAGGTCAGGGTCAGCGCACCCGGAACGGCCGTGACCGGCTGGATCCAGCGCAATGTACCGCCGTGGAACTCACGGTCGAAGTCGACCACGCCGCCGCCCCGCTCGTTGGCCGGGGTGCCTTTGGGAATCGACAGGTACTGGATCACGCTGCGCTTGCCGGCGTAGGCGTTGAACTGCAAGGTCGCGTCACCGAAATCGCGTTCATAGTTCAAGCCCACCTGCTGGTGGTGGATGCTCTTGCGGGTGTTGTACTGCTCGGCCTGCGGGATCACCGAACGCGGATCCTGCTTGTAGCCGCTCCAGGTCTGACCCAGCGGATCCTGGGTGCCGTTCTGCTCCAGGGTGTTGAAGATCAGCGCTAGGCGGCTGTCTTCGTCGGGGCGGACATGGACCTTGGCGAACGTCTGGTCACGCCGCGCTGCGCTGTGGTCGCGGTAGCCGTCGGTGTCCATGCGCGACGCATCGAGCACGAAGCCAGCCTGGTCGTTGCCGCCCTGGCTGTAGAGGCGGTTCTTGAGAAACCCGTCGCTGCCCAGCAAGGTGCTCGCGCCGATCGTCGCCGGGCCGCTGCCGTCCTTGCTGAACATCTGGATCCCCCCGCCGGCATTGCTGCCGTAGAGGGCGGACGCGGGGCCGCGCAGCACTTCGACGCGGTCCGCCACATCGAGGTTGAGCGAGGCCGCCTGCCCCTGCCCGTCCGGCGTGCTTGCGGGAATGCCGTCGCTGAGCACCTTGATACCGCGAATGCCGAACGCGGCGCGGGCGCCGTAGCCGCGGGTCGACACTTGCAGGTCCTGGGCATAGTTCTGGCGGTTCTGCACCACCACGCCGGGCACGCGGGACAGGGCTTCGGAAAGGTTGACGCCAGCCTGACCCTCGGCGAATTGGTCACGGGTGACGATGTCGAGCGAAGCCGGCACATCGAAGGTGGAGGCCGGGACGTAGGTGCCGGTCACAGCCAGCGGGTCGAGGGTGACGGCCTGTTCCTGGGCGAACGCCGGAACGCCGGCGGCGAGGCAGACAAAATAAAGGGAAACGCGGACGCTGCGGTCCTGAGGTTGGATCGACATGGAAAAAAATCTGCGAAAACGACATCGGAAAAGCCCGCCGGGGCAGGCGGGCTTCAGAGAACGGCCGCGACTCGAAAACACTGAGCCACGGCCGGGTTGGCATTCTACTTCGTCGCGCCGGGCAACGCGTAGGCGATCACGTAGTCACCACGGTTGTCGTTGGTGCCGGTGCGGGTTGCGCCTCCGACAGTGACGACGATGTACTGCTTGCCATCGCGGCCAACGTAGGACATCGGCGCACCTTGCCCGCCGACCGGCAGGCGGCCGCGCCAGACTTCTTCGCCGGTGTCGTTGTCCAGCGCGCGGATGTAGTAGTCCAGCGTGCCGTGGAAGAACGTCAGGCCACCCTTGGTCACCAGCGGACCGCCCATGGTCGGCATGCCCAGCGGGATATGCACACCCGGGACGATGCCTTTCACCGGTGCGTCTTCGATGCTGCCCATCGGCACCTGCCATTTGGTCTTGCCATTGTTCAGGTCGATGGCAGTCATGGTGCCGAACGGCGGCTTGAAGCAAGGGACGCCCAGTGGCGAGACGAACATCGAACGCTCGACGCCCCACGGCGTACCCAGTTGCTCGGAGTATTCACCCTCGGTGCTCGGCTTCAGGCCGGTGCGCTTGGCGTCTTCACGCTTGATGAAACGGCCCCATTGCGCCATGCGGATATCGTTGACGATCAGGGTGCCGGTGGAGGCGTCGAGTGCACCGCCGCCCCAGTTGAAGCCGCCGTAGTAACCCGGATAAATCAGGGTCGCCTGGCCTTCCACCAGCGGGGTGAACTCGCCTTCCCAGCGCATGGCCTTGAAGTCGATACGGCACATCAACTGGTCGAAGACGGTGCCGCCCCACATGTCCGATTCCTTGAAGCGCTCGGTACCGACGGAGAGCTGCGAGTACGGCTGGGTTGGCGAGATGCGCATGCCCGGCACGCCGTCAGTGGCGACCTGGCGCTGCTCCACCGGGAACACCGGGGTGCCGTCACGACGATCGAGCACGAAGATCTGGCCGCGCTTGGTCAGGGCAATTACCACCGGGGTCTTGCCGCCTTGCTTGTTGGGCAGGTCGTAGAGGATCGGCTGGGCCGACACGTCGTAGTCGAACATGTCGTTGTTGGCGGTGCGGAAGTGCCACTTGTCCACGCCGGTATTGACGTCGATGGCCACGATGGAGTCGTTGTACTCATCGGAGCCAGGGTTGCGATCGCCGTTCCAGAAGTCCGGGGTCTGGTTGCCGGTCGGGATGTAGGCCAGGCCCAGCACCGGATCGTAGGACGCAGTGCCCCAGAAGTTCGGCGAGTCGCTCGGGTAGTTCTCGCCTTCCGGCAGCGGCACGCCGCGCTTCGGATTCAGCGCGTCCCAGGCCCACAGCAGCTCGCCGGTACGCACGTCGAAACCACGGGTCACGCCCGATGGCTCGCCGGTCTTGAGGTTGTCGTTGATCTTGCCGCCGACGATAACCACATTGCCGGCCACCAGTGGCGCCGACGTCAGGTAGTAGGAACCGTCGGTGTTAGGGCCGATGCCCTTGAGTAGATCGACTTCACCGTGCACGCCGAAGCTTTCGCACGGCTTGCCGGTTTGCGCATCGAGGGCGATCAGGCGCGCATCGACGGTGGTGGTGATGATGCGACGACGGCACTCGGCAGGCTCGGCCGCGGCGGTGGCGACGGTCGGTTCGGCAGGCGTCGAGGCGCTCTGCGGCGCCTTGTCGGCATCGTAGTAGCCCACACCACGGCAGCGCTTCCACGCCTTGTTGGACGGCGTGTCCTTGACCTGCGGATCGTATTTCCACTTCTCGGCACCGGTGATCGGGTCGAGGGCAAATACCTTGTTCAGCGGCGTGCACAGGTAGACGGTGTCGTCGACCTTGAGCGGCGTGCCCTGATATTCAGCGCCGTTGATGGCCATGTCGCCGGTACGGAAAGTCCAGGCCACCTGCAGGTCTTTGACGTTGCCCTTGTTGATCTGGTCGAACTGCGCGAAGCGCTCGCCATGGGTGCCACGGCCGTAGGCGGTCCAGTCCTGGCCATCGGCCTCACCGGCGTCCGCCGCCACCACGGGCGACGTGCTGCCCTTTTCGGCCACCACGGTCGGGTGCGGCTTGAACATGCCAACGCCAAAGCCGACCAGGCTGGCGATCAGCGCCAGGCTGATGCCGGCGCGAGTACCGCTGCCCAGGAACGCGCGGTTGCCGTCCAGCAGCGGCACCAGCAAGGTGAGGACCAAGGCAATGACGATGAACGTCACCAGGCGTGGTACCAGCTGCCAGAAGTCGACCCCGACCTCGGCGAACGCCCAGACGGCGGTGATCAGCAACAGCGCCAGCGCTATCCAGGTCGCCGCGACCTTGCGCCGAATCAGGCAGATACCGGTGGCGGCCATCAGCACGCCGGCCAGCAGGTAATACCAACTGCCTCCCAAGGAGATCAGTTTGCCGCCGCCCAGGGCCAGGCCGGCCCCGAGCACGGTCAAGATCGCGCCGATGGCTATCGGGACGATGCCTTTCAATTTCATATTCATTCCTACGTTCTTGCGGCCTCAGCCATTCATTCAGATCGATGCCCAGCCGCTACAGCGAACGGGCATCCCCAGGAAGCCTCTGCCGTACAAGCAGCCGACCGGTCCTTGGCCTAAGCGCCGCAATCCATGAGAGCGCTCTCATTTTGTGTGGGATTACGACACGCAACGCCTGTTGCAGACGTGTCGAAATAAATGAGAGCGCTCTCATGATCGAGGCAAAAAATGGCGACCGTTCCTGGTCGCCATGCAAACGGGCGGAATGTTATGGATTGTTACATTCTGAGTCAATCTGACGCAGGGAGAAAATGAGAATAATTATTGACTGAGTGCTGGCGCGGCGGTGGAGGTCCGCACGATCAGCTCGGCCGACATGTCTACCCTGCGCTTGCGCGCGGCAGTACCGGCCAGGATGGTGCGCAGCGATTCCACCGCGGCCTTGGCCTGCGCCTCGGTGTCCTGCTTGAGCGTGGTCAGGGAAAACAGGGCATTGGCTGCGTCGGGAATATCGTCGAAACCCACCACCGACACATCGCTCGGCACCGACAGCCCCATGCCCTTGAGCCGGTCGAGCACGCCCAGCGCGATGAAGTCGTTGGACGCGAAAATCGCCGTGGGCGGAGTCTGACTGGCGAACAGCGCATCCACCCCTGCCCTGCCGAAAGCGGCATTGTGCTTGCCGCGAATCAGCACCGGCTCAAGGCCGGCTTCGCGCATGAAACGGCTGTAGGCGTTGGCCCGTTCTTTCGAAGACGGCTCGCGGCCACCGGCCAGGTGCGCGATACGCCGATGGCCCAGGCCATACAGGTGTTCCATGGCAAGGCGGACGCCGCTGTCATCATCCACGGCAATCGAAATGACCTCGGGATGCGCCACCCGCTTGCTGCCGATGAACACGCACGGCAACTTGTCGGCGATTTCGCCGATCACCTTGGGATGATGGGCCGAACCCAGCAGGATAATGCCCGCCGCTCGCAGGCTGAGCAGCCGCTCGACTTCCTGCAAGGCGGCACCGTCGTCCACCGAGCGCAGCGAGGTGATCGCGTCGAAACCGGCGGCCAGCAAATGCCGGTCCACCGCCTGGGCCAACTGGATGTGAAAGGGATTGTTCGGGTCGCCGATGATCAGGCCGACAATCGACGAACGCGACTCCGCCAGGCTGCGCGCCGCAAGGTTGGGCCGGTAATTCAGGTGGGCGGCGATGGCATCGATGCGTTCGCGGGTTTCCGGACGCACCCCGGGATCGCCTCGCAGGGCACGGGAGACCTGGGCACGGGACATCCCGGCGGCCTTGGCAACGTCATCCAGGGTGGTGAAGGGTTTGGCCATTTTTCTCGACGACTCCCGCGCAAAGCCCCTGGCACCGCGGGGCGGCGGGAGGATAGCACAGCAGGCCGCGGCGTCCGCCGTCAGCGCCTGAGCATCCGGTCAGGTTCGGCAAGCCTGTACTCCTGCAGATCAGCCCGGATAAGGTATTCGCCCATGACCGATACCGACACGAAACACATCCCCGTTTTCAAAGAGACGGCCGAGATTCTCAGCGTTACTGCCCGGGTCTACGCGGATGGACAACGGCTGCCCGAGCACTGGCACGAAGGCGCCCAGCTCATCTACGCCAGCGAAGGTGTCATGGAGCTGACGTGCGCTCGCGGGTTCTGGGTGATCTCACCGAATCAGGCCCTGTGGATGCCCGCTGGCCTGCCCCACAGCCTCAAGGCGCGGGGAACGGTGCGCTTGCGCACGGTCTACTTGAAGACCGAGGCGCTGAACGCGCGACTGCCGGAAACACCGCAAAGCCTGATGGTCAGGCCGCTGCTGCGTGAGCTGGTGCTGCGTGCCGAGAACGTAACGTCGGCGTCGCCACCGGACAGCCGGGAAACGCACCTGATGCATCTGCTGGTGGATGAAATTCGTCTGGCCCATGAAGTGCCGCTACGGCTGCCCATGCCCAAAGACGCAAGGCTGCAGAGGGTGTGCCTCGCGCTTCTGCAAGCCCCCGGTGACGCTCGAAGCCTGGAGGACTGGGGGCATTGGGTCGGCGCATCGAGCAGAACCCTTGCCCGCCTGTTTCAGGCGGAATTGCGTTTGTCCTTCATGCTGTGGCGACAGCAAGCGAGGATATTCGCGGCCATCCCGATGCTGGACCAAGGGCTTTCCATCTCGCGGATTGCCGCCGATTTGGGCTACGAGTCCGCCGGCTCATTTTCCACCGCATTCCGTCGCCTGATGGGCGTCGCACCGCGTGAGTACCGCGGGCGATCTGGCTGACGCGCCAAGCAATCTGTCTGGCTGGCGAACATGTACTGCGCCTTTGCTGATTAGGATTTCCCTGGCTCGATAACCTTCAGGAGATAGCCATGGTTTCCTTTGTCCGCGAAACCCATCGCATCAATGCCAACGGCGTAGCGCTTGATGGATGGTTGTATGTGCCCCAGGCGCAGGGCCCCTTTCCAGCCATCGTCATGAGTCATGGTTTTGCCGCCGTCAAAGAGCTGTACATCGACACCTTCGCCGAGGCGTTTGCCCTGGCCGGTTTCGTGGTGGTGCTGTATGACCACCGAAACTTCGGCAAGAGCGGCGGCGAGGTTCGTGGAGAAATCATCCCGTCCGAGCAAGTGGACGACATGCGTGAGGTGGTGACCTGGCTTTCGCTGCGACCCGAGGTGAACGCCGAGCGAATTGGCGTGTGGGGATCGAGTTTCAGCGGAGGGCATGCGATCACCCTCGGTGCGCTGGATCGCCGAATTCGCTGTGTCGTTTCCCAGGTCCCGACAATCAGCGGCTATCAGAACCTGCTCCGCCGCGCGGGCGTTCATATTCACAGCGTACTGGAAGGTTTCCAGAAAGACCGGGCCGCCCGCTATCGCGGAGAGCAGCCCGGCTACCGTCGTGTGATCGCCCAGGACGGTGAACCTGGCATCTTCTCCAGCGATGGCGCGGAAGCGTTTTTCAGTGCGGCCTGGACATTGGCCGAAGGCTGGCAGAATCGGGTCACGGTGCGGTCCAGTGAGAAAGCCAGCGAGTATGAGCCGGGACTGCTGATAGAGCGTGTCAGTCCAACCCCTCTGCTGATGCTGGTGGCGGAAAAGGACACCGTCACGCCCACCGACCTGGCGCTGGCCGCCTACGGTCGCGCACTGGAACCCAAGCGGCTGTGCATGCTTGCGGATGCTCATTTCGATCCCTATGTGAAGCATGCGCCGCTGGCGAAGCGGGAAGCGCTGGACTGGTTCGTGCGGTTTCTGGGTTGAAGAATCGGGCCTGCAACGCGGGCCCAAGCATTACCGCCGCACAGAAACGTCATTTGTCATACGACAACATCACTCCTCTACAACCCGCCACAAACAGCTCTAGCACTGGTCTTAGCGCCGATAATCCTTAGCTACCCCTCTCTTCCCCCCAGAAAAATTCCTGATGCAGCCCTAGTCATCCGCCTAGTTGTACGATAACGTAAGACAACAGTTCAGCCACACCCCACTCATCCGACCCAAGGTTTTCAAACAATGACGCCACAAGAATTGAAATCCGTCCTGTCCCACGGACTGCTGTCTTTCCCGGTCACCGACTTCGACGCCCAGGGCGACTTCCACCGCGCCGGCTACATCAAGCGTCTGGAATGGCTGGCCCCGTACGGCGCCAGCGCGCTGTTCGCCGCAGGCGGCACCGGTGAGTTCTTCTCCCTGGCCGCCAGTGAATACAGCGAAGTGATCAAGACTGCGGTAGACACCTGCGCAGGCTCGGTGCCGATCCTCGCCGGTGTCGGCGGCTCGACCCGCCAGGCCATCGAATACGCTCAGGAAGCCGAGCGCCTCGGCGCAAAGGGCCTGCTGCTGCTGCCGCACTACCTGACCGAAGCCAGCCAGGACGGCGTCGCCGACCATGTCGAAGCGGTGTGCAAGTCGGTGAACATCGGCGTGGTGGTCTACAACCGCAATGTCTGCCGCCTCAACGCCAGCCACCTGGAACGCCTGGCCGAGCGCTGCCCGAACCTGATCGGCTACAAGGATGGCCTGGGCGATATCGAGCTGATGGTGTCGATCCGTCGCCGTCTGGGCGATCGCTTCAGCTACCTCGGCGGCCTGCCAACCGCCGAAGTCTATGCCGCGGCCTACAAGGCCCTGGGCGTGCCGGTGTATTCCTCGGCGGTGTTCAACTTCGTGCCGAAGACCGCGATGGACTTCTACCACGCCGTCGCCCGTGACGATCACGCCGCCGTCGGCAAGCTGATCGACGACTTCTTCCTGCCGTACCTGGACATCCGTAACCGCAAGTCCGGCTACGCGGTGAGCATCGTCAAGGCCGGCGCGCGCATCGCCGGCTACGACGCAGGCCCGGTGCGCACGCCACTGACCGACCTGACCGGCGAAGAGTACGAAATGCTCGCCGCGCTGATGCACAAGCAAGGCGCTCAGTAAGGGTTTGCCGCCCGGCCGCGCCTGCGTGCGCGAGCCGGCGGCACAGGCATTGTCCGCGGGCTGCCGCGCGTCACGTCAGGACGCGCCGCGGCCCGAACCCGCCGGCTGACAATAACGACAAGGGCCAACCCATGCAGTTGATCGAACATTCCGACTCACCGCGCTATGTCCGCCTGCACGCCGACGACAATGTCGTGGTGGTGGTCAACGACCAGGGCCTCGCGACCGGCAGCCGCTTCAGCGACGGTCTGACCCTGGTGGAAAACGTGCCGCAAAGCCACAAGGTCGCGCTCACCGATATCGCCTGCGGCGAGGCAGTCCGGCGCTACGGCCAGGTCATCGGCAACGCCCTGGAGGATTTGCCCCGCGGCAGTTGGGTGCGGGAAACCCAGTTGGCCATGCCCGAGGCGCCGCCGCTGGACAGCCTGCCAATGGCCGATGCCATCCCCACGCCGCTACCGCCCCTCAACGGCTACAGCTTCGAGGGCTACCGCAACGCCGACGGCACCGTGGGCACGCGCAATATCCTCGGCATCACCACCACCGTGCAGTGCGTGGCCGGGGTGCTGGAACATGCGGTGGCGCGCATCCGCGCCGAACTGCTGCCGCGCTATCCCCATGTCGACGACGTGGTCGCCCTGACCCACAGCTACGGCTGCGGCGTGGCGATCAACGCTCGCGATGCCTATATCCCGATCCGCACCGTGCGCAACCTGGCGCGCAACCCCAACCTCGGCGGCGAAGCACTGGTCATCAGCCTCGGCTGTGAAAAGCTCCAGGCCGATCAGGTGATGCACGAGAACGACGCCTCGGTGGACCTGCGCGCCCCCTGGCTGTATCGCCTGCAGGACGCACAACTGGGCTTCGTCGAGATGATCGAACAGATCATGGCCCTGGCCGAAGCCCGCCTGGCGAAACTCGACCGGCGCCGACGCGAAACTGTCCCCGCCAGCGAACTGATCCTCGGCATGCAGTGCGGCGGCAGCGACGCCTTTTCCGGCATTACCGCCAACCCGGTGCTGGGTTTTGCCAGCGACCTGCTGGTCCGCGCCGGGGCCACGGTGATGTTCTCGGAAGTGACCGAGGTGCGCGACGCGATCTACATGCTCACCTCACGCGCCAGCACTCCGGCCGTGGCCGAAGCGCTGGTGCGGGAGATGGACTGGTACGACCACTACCTGCAACGCGGCGCCGCCGACCGCAGCGCCAACACCACGCCGGGCAACAAGAAAGGCGGGTTGTCGAACATCGTCGAGAAGTCCCTGGGTTCCATCGTCAAATCCGGCAGCAGTGCCATCAGCGGCGTCATCGGCCCCGGCGAACGGGTCACCGGCAAAGGCCTGGTGTTCTGCGCCACGCCGGCCAGCGACTTCATTTGCGGCACCCTGCAACTGGCCGCCGGCATGAACCTGCACGTGTTCACCACCGGTCGCGGCACGCCCTATGGCCTGGCAATGGCGCCAGTGGTGAAAGTCTCGACCCGCAGCGAACTGGCGCAGCGCTGGCCGGACCTGATCGACCTCGACGCCGGGCGTATCGCCAGCGGCCAGGCGAGCATCGAGTCGCTGGGCTGGGAACTGTTCCGCTACTACCTCGATGTCGCCAGCGGCCGCCAGCGCACCTGGGCCGAGCAACACCGCCTGCACAACCACATCACCCTTTTCAACCCGGCACCGGTCACCTGAATCGGTGCCTGTCCTCATCCTTCCTGGAGATCCATGATGCCCAGCGTTCTCGGTCACAACTTCATCGGCGGCAGCCGCAGCGCCGCCGGCAACGTCACCTTGCACAGCGTCGATGCCACCACAGGCGAAGCCCTGCCCTACAGCTTCCACCAGGCCACTCCAGCGGAAGTGGATGCAGCGGTCGAGGCGGCTGAGGCGGCCTTCGCCGAGTTTCGTCAATTGAGCCCGGAACGGCGTGCGCTGTTCCTCGACGCCATCGCCGAAGAACTGGACCTGCTGGATGACGATTTCGTCGCCCTGGTCTGCCGCGAAACCGCCCTGCCCGCCGGCCGTATCCAGGGCGAGCGCGGCCGCACCAGCGGCCAGATGCGCCTGTTCGCCCAGGTGCTGCGCCGCGGTGATTTCCTCGGTGCGCGCATCGACCTGCCGCTGCCGCAACGCACACCGCTGCCGCGGGTGGATATTCGCCAGATGCGCATCGGCGTCGGCCCGGTGGCGGTGTTCGGCGCCAGCAACTTCCCGCTGGCCTTCTCCACCGCCGGCGGGGATACCGCCGCCGCCCTTGCTGCCGGCTGCCCGGTAGTGTTCAAGGCCCACAGCGGCCACATGGCCACCGCCGATCTGGTGGGCTGCGCCATCATCCGCGCCGCCGAGCGCAGTGGCATGCCCAAGGGCGTGTTCAACATGATTTTTGGCGCTGGCGTTGGCGAGCAACTGGTGCGTCATCCGGGCATCCAGGCGGTCGGCTTCACCGGTTCGCTGTACGGTGGCAACGCCCTGTGCAAGATGGCCGCCGAGCGCCCGCAGCCAATCCCGGTATTCGCCGAGATGAGCAGCATCAATCCGGTGATCGTCCTGCCCGAAGCACTGGCCGTGCGCGGCGAAACCATCGCCTGCGAGCTGAGTGCGTCGGTGGTGCTGGGGTGCGGTCAGTTCTGCACCAACCCCGGGCTGGTGATCGGTGTCAGCTCGCTGGCGTTCAGCGCCTTCGTCGAACAGTTGCAGGAACAGATGGCCGACCAGGCGCCACAAACCATGCTCAATGCCGGCGGCCTGCGCAGCTACGCCAAGGGCCTGGAACACCTGCACGAGCACCCGCGCGTCAGCCACCTGGCCGGCCAGCCACAACACGGCAACCAGGCCCGGCCGCAACTGTTCAAGGCGGATGTGTCGCTGCTGCTCGAAGGCGATGAGTTGTTGCAGGAAGAGGTGTTCGGTCCGGCCACCATCGTTATCGAGGCGGCGGATGATGCGCAGTTGCTTGAGGCCTTGCGTGGCTTGCGCGGTCAGTTGACCGCGACATTGATCGGCGAGCCGGAGGATCTGCAGGCGTATCAGCGCCTCATGCCGCTGCTGGAGCAGAAGGTCGGGCGGATTCTGGTGAATGGCTATCCGACCGGTGTCGAGGTGTGCGATGCCATGGTGCATGGCGGGCCGTATCCGGCGACGTCGGATGCGCGCGGCACGTCGGTGGGCACGTTGGCCATCGACCGGTTCCTGCGTCCGGTGTGCTACCAGAATTATCCACAGGCCCTGCTGCCGGCGGCGCTGCGGGACAGCAATCCGCTAGGGATTCGGCGGTTGGTGAATGGAGAGTGGTCTGACGGCGGGATTGGCTGAGTTTCAGTTTTTTGGAGCCGGAGGGCTGGTTGATCGAACGGGTTTCGACAGTAGTTTGAGCACTAGCGTCCCCCGGCTGATCCGCTACGCAGCTCGCTTTTCCAAAGCGCAGCTATTTCATTCATTCAGTTGGGATTTTTCCTATATACCCGCCGCTGACCGGCATTCAGGATTTCTGCGGAATTCATTCCTCAGGCAATCCCCTGCGGTCAGCGGCCAGCACGTACCTGGCTGGCGCCCTGGTGGATACCTGTCCATATGCGCCCCCACGCTGAATCTGGCGTTGGGGGCGCAGTTGCAGGGAGCACTGCATGCCCGCCCAATCCGACCTGCGCTTCACCTTCACCGCCGGCGCCGATGATTTCGAAGTCGTCGAGTTCCACCTCACTGAAGGCCTGTCCGAGACCTTCCGCCTCGAAGTCGACCTGAGCTGCACCAATTCCGCTGTCGATTTTGGCCAGGTCCTTGATCGACCGGCTTTGCTCACCCTCTGGCAAGGCGGCCAGCCCGTGCGCTATGTGCACGGCTCAGTCAGCTCGTTCCAGCAAGGCGAGACCGGCTTTCGCCGCCCCCGCTATCGCGCCATCGTCGAACCGCGCCTGGCCCGCCTGCGACTGGCTTCGGACTGGCGCATTTTCCAGACCCTTACCGTGCCTGATATCGCCACCGCGATGCTCAAGAAACACGCCCTTGCTCTGGACTATGAACAACGCATCACCAACACCCATGAAACGCGGGAATACTGCGTGCAGGCGGGTGACACCGACTATCACTTCGTCGAACGCATCATGCGCGAAGAAGGTTTTTTCTACGGCTTCCTGCACAGCGCCGAAGGCCACCGTCTGGTCCATTGCGACCGCCTGTGGATCTTCGGCAAGCAGCCCGGCCTGCCGGTGGAATACAACCCCAAGCCTGGCGGCGATCGTCCGGGCCCGGCACTGCACAACTTCACCTACACCGAAAACGTGCGCAGCGCCCGCCAGACACAGCGCGACTACAGCTTCAAGAACCCGCTCTACAACCAGCAGACCCGCCGCGAAGCCACCGACCTGGAACACCAGGCCAAGAGCTACGAGCGTTACGACTATCCCGGCCGCTACAAAGGCGAATCGGGCGAAGCCTTCACCCGCGACCGCCTGCTTGGACTGCGCGGCGATGCTTGTCAGGTCATCGCCGAGGGTGACGACGCACGGCTGGTGCCGGGCATCTATTTCGACCTCATCGGCCACCCTCGCGAAGACCTGAACCGCGGCTGGCGCCCAATCCGCCTGGAGCACCACGGCAAGCAATACGTCAGCCAGGGCGAGGACAGCGCTGACGCCAGCCAAGGCACCCACTACAACTGCACCGCCACCTTGGTGCCGGACGACGCCGAATGGCGCGCCGAGGCATTGCCCAAACCGCGCATCGACGGGCCGCAGCCGGCGAAAGTCGTTGGTCCGCCCGGAGAGGAAATCTACTGCGACGAATTCGGTCGGGTGAAGGTGCAGTTCCCGTGGGACCGCGAGGGTAACGAGGACGAACACAGCTCCTGCTGGATCCGTGTGTCGCAGAACATCGCCGGCGCGCTCTGGGGCCATATGGCGATTCCGCGTATTGGTCAGGAAGTGATCGTCAGCAACTTCGACGGCGACCCGGACCAACCGGTTATCACCGGCCGGGGCTTCAATGCCCTGCAGCGTCCGCCCTACGAACTGCCGAAGCACAAGACCCGCATGACCCTGAAGAGCCAGACCCACAAGGGTAATGGCTTCAACGAGCTGCGCTTCGAGGATGAGGCCGGGCAGGAAGAGGTGTTCATCCATGCGCAGAAGGACCAGAACAACATCGTCAAGAATGACGAAACCACCTTCGTCGGCCATGACCGCAGCGAGCAGGTTGAAAACGACGAAACCCTGACCATCGGCCACGACCGCAAGGACACCGTGGGCAATCACGAGCAGGTGGTCATCGGCGTGAACCGGCGGCATCAGATCGGCCAGGACGACGAACTGAGCATTGGCCGCCATCACACCATCACCACCGCCCAGGACCGTACCGAACAGGTTGGCAATGACCGCCATGACACCACGACCGCCAACCAGCGGATGGAGATCGGCGGGCATCTGGACCAGCAGGTGCAAGGGGACGTCACGGTGAAGGCCGGCCAGAGCATTACGCACCACACCCAGGTGTATGAAATCCACGCTGCCGACGCCTTTGTCATCAAGGGCCCCGGCGGCACGCTGCGTATCGACAGTACGGGCATCACGCTGGATGGCATCGCGCTCACGCTCAACGGGCCGGCGACCAAGACAAGCGGTGGAGGCGGTAACAGCCTGACGCTCGACAGCCAGGTCCTGACAGCGCAGCAAGCCGATTGCGTGGGGAAAAACAGATGACCGCCGAACCCGTCACGCATTTTGCCGAGCACTACCGTGCGCCTGAGGATTACCTCTACTTGCTGGTGGATGGACTGGCTGACTGTGCGCTGGACCATCCTCTCAGCGTACCGTCCTTGAGCCGTTCTGTGGGCGACGCCGCCATCACGCGCGTACTGCGGCCAGACCTGTCCCACACACCCGAGGCGTGTCCTGCCCTGATCCAACTGGCGAAGCCAGGCGAATCGCCGGCACTGCACTATCTCGAACTTAGTGCCGATTACTCCTCCCGGGACCTCGGCTATCACAAGCGCTATATCTGCGGCTGGCTCCTCAGTCCCCAGCCACTCGATGTCATCGCCGCGCACATCGCAGCCCGATGCCACACCACGGCACCGGGCGACGAACAGTGTTCGGCTTGGTTCGAGCCGCTGAGACTGGAGTTGCTATTGGGCTCTATGGGTACCGCGGTAGGCGACCTGCTGAACCCGATCAGGATCTGGCTGTGTCCCACCAGTTGGAAAGGTTACTTACTTGTGCATGGCACAACCTATCCGATCGATCCTGTGCTGCCTCTGTCCGCTCGGGACACCCAGCGAATGGCGCCTGTGGTCAGCGAATTCCTGGATGCCTGGCGCCATACGCTGAAACTTCCTGTCGGCTTCGCCCCGTGGCGCTGGAAAGGCGCTTCCATCCTGCCGCCCCAGGCCGGCATCCACGCCTTTCGCCTGGTCCGCGAGGCCTACAGATTGGGGCTCGATAATAGCCGCGACATCATCGCTCTCTGCTTGCATCAGGTGTTTATCCACCCCCATCTGCCCCAACACCCGGACATCCAGCAACTCATCGCCCAAGCGCGGGCAGGCGCCGTCGACCTGCAAAGCCACTTCGCCAGCCACTACAGCGAAGCCAAATGGAAGCGCATCACTGCCGACCTCCCCCATGCGAAGGACTACTCATGACTTTCAGCTTCAGCGAAGCCGCCGATATCGCCACCAACGAAGCGTGCCCGGTCCCCACCGGCATCTGCAGCACCTGTCAGCGTAGCGGCCTGCCCATCCTGCCCCTGCGTGCTGCCTATGCCCCGGAACCGTGGTACACCCAGGCGCTGCCGCTGAACCGCGGTTCCGAGGTCAAAGCCGTACGCCTGCGGGCCGACCAGCCGCGCACCCTGCGTAGCGGTTATCTCTATGTGATGCTCGACAATAGGGAGTGGCAGGCCTACGAGATCTCCCCCGAGGGCGCGCTGCGTCAGTTTCGGCCCTACCAGGTCCCTCGCGAAGAGCCCCGGTCCTTGTGCGAAATCTGTATTCAACAGGATCACGATATTCCCGCGTCGTTCATCAACATCAAAACCGACAAATACTCCACCGCCTGGCTGGCGCTCGCCAACGACCCCTGGCCCGAGAGTGTGCTGAATAGCTACCTGCGCGGTGGCGTGGTCGATGGCATGGCGCTGGAGGACCGCTTCTACAAACTCGACCTCAAGACCGCCCGCAACGACCCTGCCAGCATCGGTATCGCCATGACCGAAGCCGACCTGCAGATGCATCAGGTACTCGAATACGCCCAGCCCATGGCGGGCGATTTTCACAGCGTGCACGGCTTCTACCCGCGCAATCACCGACTGCGAGCCCTGGCCGGGCATGTACGCGCCGTGACCCAGGAATACAAATTGGCCAAAGGGGTGCTCGCTCTGGTCCTGCCCGACCCTGTCGGCGTGGTGCAGGAACTCAACGCCCAGCGCCTGTTCCGCTACCAGGCCATGCAGGAGTGGTGCGCCGAACCGCAGCGACGTTTCGAGCACTTCACCTCCCTGGCCTTGCTCGGCATCCGCCAGTTGCAGGTCAGCAGGGCCGAGGCCAGGGCGATCAAGGAGGCCAATGAGGCCGTTGAGAGTCGGCGTAACTACAACGCGAGGCCCCAGAGCTACAGGTCGCCCCTGCCGAGTCTCGATCTTGAAAAGGAGAAACAACGCAGAATTTCCGAGGAACAGACTGATGCCCGCGAACGGCTCGACGAACGCTACAACGAAAAAGCCCGCAAGGCCTTCGAGGACAGCTACAACAAGACACTGGCGGCCTGGCAAAGAATCGTCGACGACGTCGCCGAACCCTATGTAAGCCAGCACGGCAGTGCGGCGTTCCAGTTGGCGGCCCGTCACGACTACAGCATCACGAACAGTGACTCGACCGAGGCCTTTATCCGCATGTTGGCAATGTGCCAGGCCGGTGGTCCGACCGAGCGCATTGCTACCGGCGTGTCAGGTGCCACCCAGAGCCTGTGGAAGCAACAACTGGAGAATCCAGGCAGCTTGCTTTACAGGGCCCTGCTGACCGAAGACAGGAAACCTTTGCAACAATTCGCCCACGACCTGGCCGGAGACGAGCAGACCCGGGCCTTCCATGGTGGCAAGACCTTGATCGGCGCCATGGAAGGCGACAAGGCCTTGGGCATGTCGACGAAGGCCGCCGTCAGCCAACTGCTCGGGGCTGCCGCCACTGCCAGCAATGCCCTGGGGGAGCTGTTATCAGGGCAGGCCAGGGCGCTGTTGACCCATCTGCACCAGGAAGCCTGGCTGCACTACCACGGTGTCGCGCTTACCCGGATCACCGTGTCCCTCAAGGTGGGCGAGTACCTGACGCTGCTCAACGAAGCGCTTTACGAGGGCACCGAGCGCTATATCGCGCAGCTCGACAAGCAATTTCGCAAACCGGCCGAGCGCAAGGTGCGCGCCATGTTGCTGAGCAACTACTTTGCACCGGCACTGGCCAGCAATCACGCCAAGCTGATCGATATCGTCGTATGGACGAAGGAAAACACTGAGGACCTCAAGGCCCGGCTGGACAAGCTGCGGGTCGGTCTCGGCGACGGCGTCGACAGTGCCCTGCGTAGCGTGAGCATCGATGGCTCCGCTCTGAAGGGCGGCATGCAGGACTTCGCCCGCCACCTGAGCGTCAATGCCGAGGCTGCCCGCCTGCTGGCCGGAGACGCCATGCGCAACATGCGCAACACCGTGACACTCGGCGGGACCGGGGGCGTCAATCTGGGGCTGGCCCTGGGTAGCCTGTATTTCCAGCAGGACGCCCTGCGCAGAAGCTACCAGAACATGCTCAAGACGATAGGCGACGAGCATGACGAGGCGGTGGCTGCGGTCATGTCGGCGTCGGTTGGAGTAATGGGGGCGAGTGTCGAAATCGTCGGTGGAACCATCCAGTTGTTGCGGCCTGATTTGGAGGTATTGATTACCTCCGCTGGGAGGGTGCAACCGGTTGGATTGGGATCGCGGATTCTGCAGTTTGGCGGGGCGATTGTGTCGGTGGCGAGTGTGATGGAGGGGTTGCAGTATGCGTTGGCGGCGGGGCGTGCACATAGGATTGGTGATAAAAGCGCCGCCACTGCTTACGGCGGGGCAGCGGGCATAGCGGGCCTTTCAGCTCTGGCGGGAGTTATAGGCTCAGTGGCGTCGACAACAGTATTACTTATCCCGCTCGCGATCGCCGTATTACTAGGTTTTGTTGCGTATGGATTTGCGGTGTGGGCGAAAGGGCTGGAGTCGCAACCACTGGAATTGTGGGCGCGATACTCACGCTGGGGGTTGCCGGTGGAGCACCGTCGCTGGAGGGATTCGCACGATATGGATACGGCGATTGGCGCCTTGAACGCTGCACTGCTGGGTCTGGCTGCAGACCTTGACGTTACTCACCGTGCCGACAGACAGGGCAGCAAAGTAGTAGGGGTCGCTGGAAACATCGAGTACGCGCTCGTTCTACCAGGGTATGACCCTGTCGCGTCATCCTATGAATGGGCGTTGTGGGCCTACCGTCCAGGCGTAGTACCAGGAGCGATTATCGCAGCCGGGCGCACTGGCGATGCGAATAGTCCTTTGCCGGCCCCGGTTTCTTGGAAGCAATCGGGTTCCGAGCCTGATACTACGGCTCCAGCCATTGATTACGATGCAGAGTCAAAATCGCTCGAGATCAAAGGCTGTATTGCCTTCCAGGGTGCTCCTGATTTTCATGCTTTGGTGCTTGAGGTGTCCTACTGGCCCGACAAGAGTGATGAATCGGGTATGGCCCGGCTTATCGTAAGGGAAGACAAGATTTCTGGATGGCGGTGGTGGGCAGCTTCGTATGAAAAGTCCTAAGCTCGTTCCGCCCTGTTCTGGCTGGCAAGAGGATTTGCCAGATCCTGACGAGCCATTGGTCATAATTCCGGCGCTTGGGTTCGACACACCCAATCATCAAGATGATGTCTTTTTAGAACTGCCGCGTGCCTCGGCGCTCGCAAGGGGCTGGATAATCTGGTCCGTACCGGTTATGTGCATTTATCTGGTCGTGTATTCGCGATTTTTCTTTCCCGTTGAGCGGGCTGTAAGTGTTGAGGTGTGGGTGATATTTATTTCCACTGTCCTCATGGTGATCTGGGCGATCCCGATATGTTGGAGATTTGATGTATCGCCTCCCCGCGATATGCCCCTCCGCTTCAACCGCCCCCGCCAACGCCTCTACGCCTACAACTTCAACTACCGCTGGTGGAACCCGTTCGAACGCTGGCGAGTGGAGCCGGTGGCCTACGACTGGTCACAGGTCCGCGCCGAGCGCTGGCTGAAGCGCGGTGCAACTTCGCATGGGGTCGTCATCAAGGGCGGCGTGGTGCTCTCCATCGTCAAGCCGGGCACTAACGAGGTTATCGACCGCTTCCCCCTCACCACCATGGGCGCCGACGCCCACGCCTGGGCCTATATTTGCACCTACATGCAACAAGGCCCCGACGCACTGCTGCCACCTGGCCCGCCGAAAGACCACAACGATGTGGGCTTCAACATCGCGCTACTGTTGGCGCCCAAGGTCAAGTGGCCCGTCGATATGGACCAGGAATCGAGGACGGCGCCATGAGTGATGTGTCGATGGAGTTCGAGGTTCTCGATGCTCAAACTATCAAGCTCGAAGTGCCTTATTGGCCGGACAGACACGATGAGTCCGGCGATCGTGAAGGAAGGCAAGATTTCTGGGGGCGCGAAGTAGTGAGTCGTACAAAAAGACTGCGACTCGCTCCCTCTTGTTCCGGATGGCAAGAAGATCTGCCACATCCCGATGAAGTGCCGATCGTAATGCCGGCTCTTGGATTCGATACGCCCAACCATCAGGATGATATCTATCTGGAATTACCGCGTGCCTCAGCACTTATCAGAGGATGGGTGATTTGGTTCGTACCATTATCGCTGGCCTTTCTTGCCATGTTGTTGTGGGACTATCTGCCGGCTATGCAGGCAATTCGCTTTGAGTTGCATTTAATGGTTATCGCCACTTTGATAGTTGGTATCTGGTCTATCTGTATCTTCTGGAAGTTCGATGTAGCACCTCCCCGCGATCAGCCCCTCCGCTTCAACCGAGCCCGCCAACGCCTTTACGCCTACAACTTCAACTACCGCTGGTGGAACCCCTTCGAACGCTGGCGAGTGGAGCCGGTGGCCTACGACTGGTCACAGGTCCGAGCCGAACGCTGGTTGAAACGCGGCGCGACTTCGCATGGGGTCGTCATCAAGGGCGGTGTGGTGCTCTCCATCGTCAGACCGGGCACTAACGAGGTCATCGACCGCTTCCCCCTCACCACCATGGGCGCCGACGCCCACGCTTGGGCTTATATCTGCACCTACATGCAGCAAGGCCCCGACGCACTTCCGCCACCTGGCTCACCGAAAGACCACGACGATGTGGGCTTCAATATCGCATTACTGCTGGCCCCCAAGGTCAAGTGGCCCGCCGATATGGACCGGGAATCGAGGACGGCGCCTTGAGTGATATGTCGATGGAGTTCGAGGTTCTCGATACTCAAACTATCAAGCTCGAAGTGCCGTATTGGCCGGATAGAAACGATGAATTCGACGTAGCCCGACTGATCGTAAAGGCAGACAAGATCACTGGGGGAGCGAAGTAGTGAGTCGTATGAAAAGACCGCGCCTCATTCCCTCTTGCTCTGGATGGCAGGCAGATCTGCCTCATCCCGATGAAGTGCCGATCGTAATGCCTGCTCTTGGGTTCGATACACCCAACCATCAGGATGATTTCTTTCTTGAGCTGCCGCGTGCATCTGCGCTTATCAGAGGATTGATGATTTGGTTCGCTCCTGTCCAAATCATGATGACTGGATGGATGTTATGGCTTTTCTTGTCAGACTGGCGTGAGCTGAGTTCTGAAGAATGGGTCATGTTTGTCTTCGGAGCTTTCGTCGGCGTTTGGTCACTCCTGCTCTGTGTGAAATTCGATGCAGTACCTCCCCGAGATCAACCCCTCCGCTTCAACCGCGCCCGCCAACGCCTCTACGCCTACAACTTCAACTACCGCTGGTGGAACCCGTTCGAACGCTGGCGAGTGGAGCCGGTGTCCTACGACTGGTCACAGGTCCGTGCCGAACGCTGGCTAAAGCGCGGTGCAACTTCGCATGGGGTCGTCATCAAGGGCGGCGTGGTGCTCTCAATCGTCAAGCCAGGCACCAACGAGGTCATCGACCGCTTCCCCCTCACCACCATGGGCGCCGACGCCCACGCCTGGGCTTACATCTGCACCTACATGCAGCAAGGCCCCGACGTACTCCCCCTACCAGGCCCGCCAAAAGACCACGACGATGTGGGCGTCAACATCGCGCTGCTACTGGCGCCGAAGGTCAAATGGCCCACAGACATGGATCTGGAATCAAGAACAGCGCCCCACTAAACCCACACTCAAACGCCCTGCGCTTCCGCCTCTTCATGCGCCCGCCGCAGCCGCTCGCGGCTGTTGGTCAGGTGCAGGCGCATCGCCGCTCGCGCCCCTTCCGAATCCTGCCGGGCGATCGCTTCGTAGATCGCCTCATGCTCATGGCTCAACCGGCTCAGGTAGTGCGACTGCTCGTCATGGGCCAGTCGCGCCGAGTTCAGCCGCGTGCGCGGGATGATCCGGGTGCCCAGGTGGGTGAGGATGTCGGTGAAGTAGCGGTTGCCCGTGGCCTGGGCAATCTGCAAATGAAACTGGAAGTCTGCCCCCACCGCGTCGCTGGACTGCGCCACGCTGGCGTCGATCGCATCCAGGGCCTCGCGCATCCCGCTCAACTGCTCATCGCTGCGCCGGCCCGCGGCCAGGCCGGCGGATTCGGTTTCCAGGCTGATCCGCAGCTCCAGCACCGACAGCACTTCACGCAGGGTGACGATGGTCGCCGGGTCGATACGAAAACCACTCGGGCTCGGCGTGTCGAGGACGAAGGTGCCGATGCCATGGCGGGTTTCCACCTGGCCGGCCGCCTGCAGGCGGGAGATGGCCTCGCGCACCACGGTGCGGCTGATGCCCTGCTCCTCCATGATTTCCGATTCGGTGGGCAGCTTGTCGCCGCGCTTGAGCTGGCCCTGGCGAATCCGCTCGGTGAGCACCAGCACCAGTTCCTCGGCCAGATTGCGGCGCTTGCGCGCGCGGGGAGGTGTTTGCATAAGGAAGAGTGATCTCGAAGTATCCATGAGCCGCATCATAGCCCACGAGGTTGTACGATAACAGGCATTGAAATGGCCAGATTCTGTGCCATAAGGTCGCAGAAGGTGTGACAACTACTGGCGATCTTGATGAAAAACGGCCGCGCGAGGTCAATCGCACGGCCTGTGAAGTGGGACTGTCGGTGCTCAGCGGGGTTCAGGCGCCGGCTCTACCTGATTGAATTGCAGCCCTCCGGCCTTGCCCAGTTGCCAAGGGTTGCCGCTGCCATGACCGACGAAGCTCACGCTGTCGAAACGCGAGTCCTTCAGCCCGTCGATCTTCGCCAACGCGGGGCCACTGAAGCGCACGCGCTCGAAACTCAGGCCCTGGTGCCAGGCATTCAGGTTGCCATCGCCCTTGACCTCGATCGCCGCAGCGCCGGCGTTTTCCACCGTCACATCACTGATCCGCACATCACGGAATTGCCCCGGCACCGTCGAGCGACGGTAGTCGAGCTTGGCGTTGGGGTCGTTGTAGTCGAGGGTGAAGATGAAACCCTGCTTGACGCTGTTACGGATCGCCGAATCGCGGAACACCACATTGCGCGCACCACCGCCCATGAAGTTGGTGCTCTTCATGCGCAGGCCAACATCGGTGCCGTCGGAAACGTTGTCCTCGGCGAGGATGTTCTGGATCCAGGCCCCGGTGTGACTGCCGGCGACCACCATGCCGTGGCCACGACGGAAGTAGTTGTTGAAAATCCACGCCTCTTCCTGGGGCTTCTGTTTCACCGCATCGGCGCCGGTGCCGGCGGCGAAGTTCACGCAGTCGTCGCCAGTGTCGAAGAAGTTGTTGAAGACCATGGCGCCGCGGCTGTTGGCGAACTCGATGCCGTCTCCGTTGTTGGCGTCGTAGGTCAGGTGACGGGTGTTGGCCAGCACCACGTTCTCGGTCTCCAGGTTCATGATCCCGTGGAACGCCGGGTTGCGGACGGTGAAGCCGCCGTAGAAGACGTTCTTGACGTCGCGCAGGGTGATCAGCGACGAGCGCATCTGTCCGTAGGCATCCTTGACCGGCATGCCGCGGGCCACCGCCTGCTCCACCTGGGCCTTGGCGAGGATGCCGTCGGTCATGTAGCGGGTGTTGTCGCTGGCCTGGTAGTTGGGCAGCGCCTGACCACGCTGGTCGAGGGTATCGGCCTGGCGCTTCCAGCCGTTGCCGTCGAGGGTGCCCTTGCCGGTGATGCGGATGTTCTCGAACGCCTGGTGCTGGCTCGGGTCACGGGGCAAGGCGTTAAGCAAAGAGGCCGGGCGCACGGTGCTGGAATACGGGTACTGGATGTAGCCGGCCAGTGGATAGTCTTCGGCCCGCTCGGAGCCGAGCAGGGTCGCGCCTTCGGCCAGTTCCAGGGTCATGTTGCTCTTGAGGTACAGCGCGCCGCTCTTGTAGATGCCCGCTGGCAGCAGCACTTTGCAGCCCGTGGTGCAGGCGTCGATGGCGCTTTGCAGGGCCTGGGTATCGAAGCTCTGGCCATCGCCCTTGGCGCCGTAGCGACGCACATCGAACACCGCCGGCAGCGGCGTGGTGCGTTGCACCAGCACCGGGCTGTCCGCCGATTCCTTGCCGTCGGCGCCCACGGCCCGCACGGTGAAGCGGTATTCGCTGTCCGGGGTCAGGTCATCGGCAGTGAAGCTGTGGATGCCGATGCGGTGATGGAAACCGGCCGTGTCCTGCTCGTAGAAGCGGTCTATGTACGGCTTGGCCGGCGATACCCGGTCGTTGTTGGCGTTGGCGCTGCCCAGCAGCTTGCCGTTGGCGTAGACGTGGTAGTCGACGATGTCGCGGTACTCTGCCGGCTTCTCCCAGACCAGGATGATCTGGCGCTCGTCGTAGGCCAGGGTCGGCACCTGGACCTTGCCCGGTGGTTGCAGGGCCCAGGCCGGCAGGCTCGCGGCGACGGCGACCAGGGCGGCAAGGGAGCGTTTCAGTGCGTGGAGGCTTGGCATATTTTTGTCCTTGTAATTGCCAGGATGCGCCGGTTCAGGCCGGCGCGTGTTGCTGTTCGAGATACTGGCGCCGGTTGACGAAGGTCTCGCGGCGCATTTCCTGTACATCCACCGACAGCGCCGCCACCTCCGGCAGCAGCGCCACCAGCACACCGACGCAGGCCGAAGCCAGGGCGCGGCGCTGTTGCTCGTCACGCCCGCTGAGCAGGTACAGGGTGACGTGAACGAACTCTTCGCGAGTCGCGCCACAGCGGTAATGCGCGTGGGCGTTGAGCCGCAACTTGATATCGCCGGGGGCGAACAGCCCGCCGGCATCCAGCGCGTCGTGCAGGACGTCCAGCAGGCGCTGTTCGCCAACCCGCTGGGCCACGCCCTGCGAGCAATCGATCTGACAATGAGGCATGGCGTTTCCTTGATAGGCGCGGGCTCAGCCGGCCAGCGCGGGCGCGCTGTCCTGGCTGAAATCACGGCTGGCCTGGACCAGCATGCGGGTGTATTCGTGGCTGGCGAGATCCTGGCTGAGGGCGCTGCTGTCGAGGCGCTCGACGATCCGCCCTTGCTGCATCACCGCGACCTTGTCGCACAGGTGGCTGACCACGCCGAGGTCGTGGGTGACCATCAGGTAGGTGAGCTTTTCGCGTTGGCGCAGGTCGGCCAGCAAGTTGAGGATTTCGGCCTGCACCGAGACGTCCAGCGCCGAGGTCGGTTCGTCCAGCAGCAGCACGCGGGGTTCGAGGATCAGCGCCCGGGCGATGGCGACGCGCTGGCGTTGACCGCCGGAAAGCTGGTGCGGGTAGCGATAGCGGAAGCTGTCGTTGAGACCGACCTTGAGCAGGATGTCGTTGATGCGGTCGTCACGGTCGCCGATGCCGTGGATCACCAGCGGCTCGCGCAGCGCCGAGTCGACCGTATGGCGCGGGTGCAACGAACCGTAGGGGTCCTGGAAGACCATCTGCACCAGCCGGTAATGCTCCTTGGGAATCTTGTGCTGCAAGGCCACGCCGGCGATGCTCAGCTCGCCGCTCCAGTGCCGGTACTGGCCGGCCAGGCAGCGCAGGACGGTGGTCTTGCCCGAGCCGGACTCGCCCACCAGGCCGAAGGATTCGCCGTCGGCGACGCTCAGTTCGACGTCGTGCAGCACCTGGTTGAGGCTCGGGCCGCTGCCGAAGCTCAGGTTCAGCGCGTGTGCTTGGATCATGGACATGACGGGTTCCTCAGCAGGTCAGCCAGCGGGGGTCGCGTTGCAGCACGGGCAGCCGCTCGCGGCGGTTGTCCATGCTCGGCAGCGCCGCCAGCAGGCCACGGGTATAGGGGTGTTCGGCACGGTGCAGGTCGCAGGCAGCAAGGGACTCCACTACCCGCCCGGCATACATCACCAGCACCCGGTCGCAGTAGTTGCGCACCAGGTTGAGGTCGTGGCTGACGAAGATCAGCCCCAGTTCCTGCTGCTCCACCAGCTCCTCCAGCACACTGAGCACCTGCTGGCGCACCGAGACGTCGAGGGCCGAAGTCGGCTCGTCGGCGATCAGCACTTCGGGGCGGGTGATGACCATCATGGCGATCATGATGCGCTGGCCCATGCCGCCGGAGACTTCGTGCGGGTACAGGTTGTAGACCCGCTTGGGATCGCGGATATGGACCTTTTCGAGCATTTCCATGACCCGTTCGCGGGCTTCCGCGCGGCTGGCCTTGTGGTGCGCGAGGTAGGCCTCGGCGATCTGCTCGCCGACTTTCACCACCGGGTTCAGCGAGTATTTCGGGTCCTGCATGATCATCGACATGCGCTGGCCACGCACTTGCTGCATGGCCTTTTCACTGGCCGAGAGCAGGTCCAGGTCGCCGAACTGCAAGGTCTTCGCGGTGATCTTCGCGCTGGCCGGGTGCAGCTTCAGCAGGCTGCGCCCGACCGTCGATTTGCCCGAGCCGGACTCGCCGACGATGGCGAGTTTCTCCCGCCCCAGGGTGAACGACACATCGCGCACCGCGTGGGTTTCTTTCTTGCCGTTGACGAAGCGGACATTGAGCCCGTCCACCTTGAGTTTGATATCAGACATAGCGGCCTCCGGTTACTCGCTGCGCGGATCGAGAATGTCCCGCAGGCCGTCGCCCAGCAGGTTGAACGCCAGGCTGACGAGCATGATCGCCGCGCCCGGTACCGCCACCAGCCACCAGCACTCGAGCATGTAGCGCCGGCCGGTGGAAATCATCGCGCCCCACTCCGGCAGCGGTGCCTGGGCACCGAGGCCGAGGAAGCCGAGGGCGGCGGCGGTGAGGATGATCCCGGCCATGTTCATGGTCAGGCGGATGATCACCGAGGACAGGCACATCGGCACGATGTGCTTGAGGATGATGCGGCTGGCCGAAGCGCCTTGCAGCTGCACCGCAACGACGAAGTCGGCCTTGCGCAGCGACAGGGTTTCAGCCCGCGCCAGACGGGCGATGGGCGGCCATGAGGTCAGCGCGATGGCGACCACCGCATGCTCCAGGCCAGGGCCGAGGGCGGCGATGAACGCCAGGGCGAGCACCAGGCTGGGGAAGGAAATGAAGATATCGGTGAGGCGCATGAACACCGTGTCGACCACGCCGCCGAAGTAGCCGGAAACGGTGCCGATGAACAGGCCGATCGGACCAACGATCACCGTCACCAGGCCGATGATGTACAGCGTGATGCGCGAGCCAAAGACCAGCCGACTGAAGATGTCGCGGCCGTATTCATCGGTGCCGAACCAGTGTTCCGCGCTCGGCGCTTTCAGGGCGTTGGCGAGGTTCTGCACCACCGGGTCGTGGGTGGCGATCAGCGGTGCGAACAGCGCCACCACCACCAGCACCAATGCGACCACCAGACCGACCAGGGTCATGGGGTTGCGCAGCAGATGGCGCAGCACCCGCAAGCTGCTTTTGCAGAACGCATCGAAGCTGGAGCCGGGGCTGTCCGGCTGCGCTTTGACGCGGGTTTCGGAAGAAGACATGTTGGCAATCATCGGCATGTTCTCGAGTGAAAGGACGGGCGCGCGATCAGCGCTGCTTGTAGACGCCCAGGTAACGGGTCGCTTCGGCGTCATCGCCGCTGAAGCCCTTGATCTCGGCGCTGCTGACCACGGTGTCGGTCATCTGCGAAATCATCATGATCGGCCCCACCTGCTGGTCGTACAGCGACTGCGCCTGGTGATACAGCGCCACACGCTTGGCGCTGTCGCGCTCGACGCCGGCCTGGTCGATCAGGGTGTTGAGTTGCGGGCTGAAGAACGACGCGCGCCAGCCCTGGAAGTTGGGCAGGCCGGCGTCATCGCTGTTGTTCGGGTTGTAGGCGAAGGTGCGCAGGCTGAAGTACGGGTGCGGGTAACGCTCGGCGCCGCGGGCGACGATGATGTCGAAGTTGCGCGCACGCATGGCGCCGTAGACCTGGTTGCCAGTGCCGCTGACGATGCTGGCCTTGATACCACCTTCGGCGAGGGTCGCTTGCAGGCGCGCGGCGATGTCGGTGAACGGCGGCTCGGACAGGGTGCGGATGGTGGTGCTGAAACCCTGCGGATAACCGGCTTCGGCGAGCAGTGTCTTGGCCTTGGCCACGTTCATGGCGTAGCCCGGGTCCGGCAGGCGCGCGGCGAGGCCCAGTTGCATCGGCTGCTGGTTGAGCTTGCCGTAGTACGGCATCACCTGGCGGTCGAGGCCCTGGTAGTCGATCAGGTTGCGCACCGCTTCACGTACTTTCGGGTCGGCGAATTGTGGTTGCTTCATGCTCAGCGCGACGTAGTACATGGTGCCGCGTTGCAGCGACTGCACCTGCAGGGTGTCGCGGCCATCGATGGCCTTGATGTCCGGTGCGGCCATGCCGTAGGCCAGGTCGAGGTCGCCGCGTTCGAGCATCAGGCGCAGCGATTGCGATTCGGTCATGTGCCGCACCACCACGCGCTTGAGCTTGGCCGCGCCGCCCCAGTAGCCGTCGAAGCGGGTCATCAGCAGCGAGTCGTTGGCGTTCCAGCGGGTCAGGGTGAACGGGCCGCTGCCGGCCTCGTTGGTCACCAGCCAGGCGGCGCCGAGGTCACCGTTTTTCTCGTGTTTGAGCACGGTCTGGCGGTCGACCACCACAGCGCTCGGCGAGGTCGCCAGCGAGTCGATCAGCAGCAGCGGATCGGTGGGCTGCGGCAGGTCGATGACCAGGGTGTGGGCGTCACTGGCGCGGATCAGCGACTGGATGTTGTCGACGCTGTAGCCGTAGGCCTTCCAGGTGGTGGCCAGACCATAGTTGAGCTTCATCACCCGGTACAGCGACCAGGCCACGTCGTCGGCGGTCAGCGGATTGCCGGAGTGGAACTTGACGTCGTCACGCAAGGTGAAGGTGATCTGCTTGCCGTCTTCGCTGACGCTCCAGCTTTTCGCCAGTTGCGGCAAGTGCTGTTCGGGGTTGCCGTTGTCACGCTTGAGCAGGGTGTCATAGAGATTGGCGTTGACCCCGGAAGCATCCAGGCCGGGGGCGTTGGCCGGGTCGATGGAGAACAGGTTGACCAGGCTCATGCCGACGATCAGTTGATCGGCCGGGGTCTTGGCCTGGGCGGCGGTGACAGGTGCCAGGGCAAGGATGGCGCCGAACAGGCTCAGGCGCAGCGCAGTGGTGATCGGGTTCATGTGGGCGTCCTTCTTCTTGTAGTTGTTGACAGGGCTGCGGGCAGTCACCGGGTCCGTGGGTCGAAAACCTTGTAGAGCGCGTCGCTGATCAGGTTCAGGGCGACGAAGATCAGGCCGATGATCAGCACGCAACCCATCACCGCATTCATGTCGCCGAGCATCAGGCTGCTGGTCAGGTACTGGCCGAAGCCGGGCCAGGCGAACACCGTCTCGATCAGCACCGCGCCTTCCAGCAGCGAGCCGTAGGCCAGCGCCACGACGGTCAGCAGTTGCACGAGGATGTTGCGAAACGCGTGGTTCCACACCACCTGGCGGCGCGACAGGCCCTTGACCCGGGCGGTGATGATGTATTCCTGCGAGAGCTGTTCGAGCATGAAGCTGCGGGTCATGCGGCTGATGTAGGCCACCGAGTTCAGGCCGAGGATCAGCGCCGGCAGGACGATATGCCGCAGCGCGCTGCTGAAGGCTTCCCAGTCGCCGGCGAGGGCGGTGTCGATCAGCAGCAGGCCGGTGCTTTCCGGGACCATGCCGTCGTAGGCGAGGTCGATGCGCCCTGCCCCGCCCGCCCAGCCGAGCATGGCGTAGAACACCAGCAGGCCCATCATGCCCAGCCAGAAAATCGGGGTTGAGTAACCGAACAGGGTGATCATCCGCGCCACATGGTCGCCCCAGCGCCCCTGGTTGCTGGCGGCGAAAACACCCAGCGGCAGACCGATCACCACACCGAAGAGAATCGCTAGGGTGGCCAGTTCGATGGTCGCCGGGAACACCCGGCGGATGTCGTCCAGCACCGGGTGGCCGGTCAGCAGCGCGTTGCCGAAATCACCATGAAGCAGGTCATTGAGGTACAGGCCGAACTGGGTCCAGATCGGCTTGTCCAGGCCCATCGCGCGGTACACCTGTTCGTAGGTCGAGCTGTCGGCGTCCGGGCCGACGACCGCCAGCACAGGGTCCAGCGGCATTACCCGGCCAATGAAGAAAGTCATGGCCAGCAGGCCCAGCAAAGTCACGAGGACCGTACTGGCCCGGCGGGCGGTGCCGGACACGCGGGTGCCCAGCACGGAGGCAGTCGAAACGAACATAACGGGCTCCAGAAGAGTGATCGCTCAGGCAGTGGCGCGGGCCTCGCGGCCCGGCCGGCTCAGCGCGCCTTGTAGACGTCTTTGTATCGGGTGGTGGCGGCGGTATGACCCTGGTAGTTCTGCACGTCGTGGTACAGGACGACGGTGTCGGTCATCTGCGACACCGGCAGGATCGCGCCGACCTGCTCGTCCAGGCGTTGCTGGATCTGCTGGTACTGGGCCAGTTGTTTGGCGTGGTCCGGCTCGACTTCGGCAGTCTCGATCAGGCTGTTCAGCTCGGGGCTGAAGAACGAGGTGCGCCAGCCCTGGAAGTTGCTCAAGCGGGCTTCGTCGCGGTTGTCCGGGTTGTACACCAAAGTGCGCAGGCTCGAATGCGGATGCCGCTCGGCCCCACCACCGCCGCGTCCGACGAGGATGTCGAAGCTGCGCTCGCGCATGGCGCCGTAGATCTGGTTGCCGGTGCCGGTGATGATGTTGGCCTGGATGCCGGCCTGGGCCAGAGTCGCCTGCAGGCTGGAGGCGATGTTGATGAAAGGCGGCTCGGTGAGCACGCGGATGGTGGTCTTGAAGCCGTTGGGGTAGCCGGCCTCGCTGAGGAGTTTCTTCGCCTCGGCGACGTTCAGCGTGTAACCCGGATCATCCAGGCGCGCTTCCAGACCGAGCGGCAACGGGCGCTGGTTGAGCTGGCCGTAGTGCGGCATCACGGTCTGGTTGATGCCTTGATAGTCGATCAGCGAGCGCACGGCCTTGCGCACCCGGACGTCGTCGAACGGCTTGGATTTCACGCTCAGCGCGACGTAGTAGAGGGTGCCGCGCTGTACGGTCTGGGCACGGACCTTGTCGTCATGGGACAGCGCTTCGATGTCCGGCGCGGCCATGCCTTTGGCCAGGTCGAGGTCACCGCGGGCAACCATCAGGCGCAGCGACTGCGATTCGGTCATGTTGCGCATGACGACGCGTTTGAGCTTGGCCGGGCCGTCCCAGTAACCGTCGAAACGGGTCATCAGGATCACGTCGTTGGCGCGCCAGTCATTGAGGATGAACGGGCCGCTGCCCGCCGCATGGGTGGTCAGCCAGGCGGCGCCCATGTCGCCGTTCTTCTCGTGCTTGAGCACGGCCTGACGATCGAGGATGAAAGCGCTCGGCGAGGTGGCGAGGGTGTTGAGCACCAGTTGCGGGTCGGTCGGCCGCTGCAACTCGACGACAAAGGTATTCGGGCCTTCCGCGCGCAGGCTGCGCTCGGCGTTCTCGGCGCTGAAGCCGTAGGCTTTCCAGGTCGAGGCCAGGGCCAGGTTGAGCTTGAGCACGCGCTGCAGCGACCAGGCGACGTCGTCGGCGCTGAGCGGGTTGCCAGACTGGAACTTGACCCCTTCGCGCAGCTTGAACGTCAGGGTGCGGCGGTCATCGCTGATCTGCCAGCTTTCGGCCAGGGCCGGGACCAGTTGATCGGGCTGTTTGACGTCCTGCACCAGCAGCATGTCGTAGAGATTGGCGTTGACCTCCGAGACGTCCAGCCCGGTGGCGGCGGCCGGGTCGAGGGACAGCAGGTTGATCATGCTCATGCCGACGATCAGTTGGTCGGCGGGGGTTTTCGCGTGGACAGCGGTGAGCGACGCCAGCGTCAACGACGCAGCGAACAGCCCGGCGAACAGGAGTGGAAATCGACGCATGTGAGAAGACCTTTGTTGTAGTTATTCGCATCTCGAACGGCACGGCGCCAGGGCCGTGCCGCGGGCACAGGTCAGTACTGCTGCAGGGTGTGGGTCTCGATGTAGTCGAAGTTGATGTCCTCGCCCAGGCCAGGCAGGTCGGAGAGGTGGACGAAGCCGTCGTTGTCCATCGGGTCGACCAGACGATTGAGGTAGGCAGGCACCTCGTCGTAGTCGAGGAACGGGTGCAGCAGGCCGCGCTCGTACCAGGTGCAGTTCTTGATCGCGCCGACCACCGCGAGGTTGGCCGCGCCGTTGCCATGGACTTCGCAATCCATGCCGAAGGACTCGGCCAGGTGCGCCACTTTCAGGCAGGCGCCGATACCGCCGACCCCGGCAACGCCGGCGCGGAGGATGTCGCAGACGTCGTTCTTCACCCAACTGGCGCGGCTCATGTATTTGCCGGAAAGGGTTTCCGGACCAAGCACCGGGATATCCAGGTTGGCCGCGAGCCAGGCATAGGACTCGGCGGACTCTTCCATCATCGGTTCTTCGAACCAGGCGAAGTTGAGCTTCTCCAGCTCGCGACCGATGTACAGCGCGTCGGTGCGGTTGTACCAGTGGTAGCCGTCGAGCATCAGCGCGATGTCCGGGCCGACCGCTTCACGCACCGCGGCGCAGGCCTTGACGTCGATGCGCGGGCTTGGCGCGAAGGACACCGGCGGCATCCAGGTGTGCAGCTTGATCGCCTTGTAGCCGCGTTTGACCAGGGTTTCGGCGAAGCGGCCGTAATCTTCCGGGGTCGCCAGGCCGCCTTCGAGTTCGTCACCGCACATGGTCGAACCGTAGGCCAGGACCTTGTCACGGAAACCACCGGCCAGCTTGTGCACCGGGATATTCAGCTTGCGCCCGGCCCAGTCCCACAGCGCTTGCTCCACCAGCGCCAGGGAGCGGTCAGTCAACTGACTGGCGCTGCCACGCTGCCAGTGGGCGAGGTCTTGCCAGAGGCGTTCACGGTCGAAGGCGTTCTGCCCGACCAGCACTTTGCGCACGAAACCATCGAGCAGATAAGGACGCAGCAATTCGGGAGGGCCAAAGGCGTAACCCTCGGTACCGTCTTCGGTACGGATGCGCAGCAGGGCCATGCGGGCCTGGGTGACATCACCTGGGTGGGCATGCCCGGCGCTGTCTACCGAGCGGCGGGTCGGGTAGGAAAAAACCTGCACATTGACTGATGTAATTCTCATGGACGCCGTATGCCTTTCTTCTTGGAATTGTGTCTGGAGTAACGTTGTGAGGCCGATCATACGTCATCGTATAACAATTGCAACCCCTCAATGTCGTCCCATTTTCACCCCCTTTTTACAGTCATTTTCCGGCCTGAAACCCGCTTGAAACGCCCATTTCGTGACCGTAAAGAAAGTAAATTCTGTTATTTTTCAATGATCTGAAAAAAACATACGACCTTGGTGCTGGCGACCATAGACAGTTGTCGTTGTTGTACGATAACGTATATTCAAACAACTACAGAGGACGCCCACCCCGCTCACCGCCTTACCAAGTGCTCAAAACATCGCCCCTACCCAACAAAAACAAAAAAGTAGATCGCATGAAAACCACTCACAGCTTGTTTATTGCGTTGACCACACTCGCCCTGTCGATCAACGCCTATGCCGACTCCGCCAACATCAACTATCGCCACCAATACACCGACGACGACCGCCAGCACGCCGACCGGGTCAAGCTCGGCTATCGCATGGACAGCGGCCTGGGTTTCGAAGCCGAGATCAAGTACCGCACCGCCGGCGACCGTAAAGATGTTGCCTACGACAACATCATCAACAACGGCCACGAACTGACCGTCAGCTACAACTACAAGCTCAGTCCGCAGTCCACGCTGACCCCGGCCTTCCAGATGGACAGCTCCAAGGACAGCACCACCTACAAGTTCGGTCTGAAGTACAACTACAAGATCGACGACCAGTGGTATGTCGCCGCCCGCTACCGTTACGACGCCAAGCGCCTGGACCGCGACCAGATCAACGAAGACATGGACAACCGCGCCAAGAACAACCAGAACACCAACCGTTTCGAAGGCTGGCTGGGCTACACGCCGACCGGCAGCAAACTGGCCTACGAGTACCAGTACATTCACTTCCTGACGGACTACATCCGCTTCGATGACAAGAAGAGCGACTACGAGCAGAACCTGATCATCAAGTACAAGCTGACCAAGCAGTGGCAGCCGTTCATGGAAATCGGTGATATCAAGGTCAACTCCACCACCGATGACCGCCAGGCCCGCTGGCGCCTGGGCATCCAGTACAACTTCATGTAAGCCGGGGCCGCGCGAGCGGCCTTCTCCCCTTCCCTGCCTTTCGAGAAATCCCATGACAGCGAGCAAACCCTTCAAGCGCATCCTTCTCACCGGCGCGGCCGGCGGCCTTGGCCAGGTGCTGCGGCAGAGCCTGCAGGCCCACGCCGAGGTCGTTCGTCTTTCCGATATCAGTGCCATGGCGCCGGCCGAGGGCAGCCACGAAGAAGTGCGTCCCTGCGACCTGGCCGACAAAGCCGGCGTGCTGGCCCTGGTAGAAGGCGTCGACGCCATCGTGCACCTGGGCGGTGTGTCCGTGGAGCGTCCGTTCGAGGAAATTCTCGACGCCAATATCCGCGGCACCTTCCATATCTATGAAGCCGCGCGCATCCACGGCATCCGTCGGGTGGTGTTCGCCAGTTCCAACCATGTCACCGGTTTCCACTCGCCGCAGGACCGCCTCGACGCGCGCTCCGAGCGCCGCCCGGACGGTTACTACGGGCTGTCCAAGTCCTATGGCGAAGACCTGGCGACCTTCTATTTCCATCGCTACGGCATCGAGACGGTCAGCCTGCGCATCGGCTCGTCGTTCCCTGAACCGCGCAACCTGCGCATGCTCAGCACCTGGCTGAGTTATTCGGACCTCGGGCATCTGGTGGAACGCGCGCTGTTCAGCGCAGACGCCGGCCACACCGTGGTCTACGGCGTGTCCGCCAACCGCGACACCTGGTGGGACAACCGTTACGCCGCGCACCTGGACTTCGTGCCGAAGGACAGCTCCGAGCGCTTCCGCCCACAAATGGAAGCCCAGCCCAAACCCGCCGCCGACTCGCCGGAAGCCCGCTACCAGGGCGGCGCCTTTACCGCCGCCGGCCCGTTTGAGTGAGGGAGCCTGAACATGACTGCTGAATTGATTGTCGATGCACGCAACGGCGTTGGTGAAAGCCCGGTGTGGGTCGCCAGCGAGCAGGCGCTGTACTGGGTCGATATCCCCAGCGGCAGCCTGCAGCGCTGGCGTCTCGACGGAGCACTGGACAGTTGGCAGGGCGACGAAATGCTCGGCTGCGTCGCCCCGCTCGCCAACGGCAGTTGGCTGGCGGCGCGGGAAAGCGGTCTGTTCCGCCTGCGCGCCGATGACCACGGTCGCCTGCTCGGCGAGTCGGTGGCCGAGGTCAGCCACGCCCGCACCGGAATGCGCTTCAACGACGGGCGCTGCGACCGCCAGGGCCGCTTCTGGGCCGGCACCATGCAGATGAACATGGGCAGCGAAGCGGTGGGCAAACTCTACCGCTACACCACCCGCGACGGCCTGGTGCCGCAACTCGACGGTCTGCTGGTGCCCAACGGCCTGGCCTTCAGCCCCGACGGCAAGACGATGTACCTGTCCGACTCCCACGCCAGCGTGCAACTGATCTGGGCCTTCGATTACGACACCGATAACGGCACCGCCCACAACCGCCGGGTCTTCGTCGACATGAACGCCCATCCCGGTCGCCCGGACGGCGCGGCGGTGGACGCCGACGGCTGCTACTGGACCTGCGCCAACGACGCCGGGCTGGTGCTGCGCTTCACCCCCGAGGGCAAGCTCGACCGCAGCCTGCCGCTGCCGGTGAAAAAACCGGCGATGTGCGCGTTCGGTGGACCGGGACTGGACACCCTGTTCGTCACCTCGATCCGGCCGCAAGGCGTGGACCTCAGCGACCAGCCGTTGGCGGGCGGGCTGTTCGCCCTGAACGTCGGGGTGAAGGGTCTGGAAGAGCCGTCGTTCAATGGCTGAACCGGAACTGCTGGTACTGGAAGACCGGCTCACCCGCCTGCTGTTGGCGCCAGGGCTGGGCGGCAGCCTGGTGGACTGGCGCCGCCGCGCCGACGGTCAGCCGCTGCTGCGTCCAGGCAATCTGCAGGCGCGGCCACTGACGGCGCGCCAGCAGGCCTGCTTCCCGCTGGTGCCCTGGTCCAACCGCATTGCCGGTGGTGGTTTCGATGCGCCCGACGGCTGGTTCGAACTGTCGCCCAATACGCCGGACTCAACGCTGGCGGTCCACGGCAGCGCCTGGCAACAGCCGTGGGAAATCCTCGGGCAGAGCGCCGACACGGTGCTGCTGCGCCTGGAAAGCGCGACGCCCTTCGCCTACCGTGCCGAGCAGCGCATCCATCTGGCGGACGGCTGCCTCACCCTGGAACTGAAAGGCACCCACCTCGACCCGCGCCCGCTGTGGCATGGGCTCGGCCTGCACCCGTTCTTCCCGCGCACGGCGGCCACCCGCGTCGAGGCGAAAGCCGAGGGAGTCTGGTGGTGCGACGGACAGCAGTTATCCACAGAACACGGTGCGGTGCCGGAGGAATGGGATCTGCGGAACCCGGCAGCGTTGCCGGCGGGGAAAGTCGATCACTGCTTCACGGGATGGGACGGCCAGTGCCGGATCCTGCAACCCGATGCGGGCTATCGGCTCGACTGTCAGGCGGAGGGTTTCGGCCACTACCTGCTGTATTGCCCGCCGGGGCAGCCGTTCTTCTGCTTTGAGCCGGTGAGTCATCCGGTCAATGCGCATCACCTGCCGGGACGACCGGGGTTGGTGCTGCTGAGTGAGGGGCAGTCCGTTGGCGGGCGGTGGCGGATGGCTTATCGGTCAGTGGACGCCTGAGCCTTCTCATACGCCTGGCGCAGATGCTCGCGGCTATTACCCAGGTGCAGACGCATCGCCGCGCGGGCCGACTCCGAATCCTGCGAAGCGATGGCGCTGTAGATCTGCTCATGCTCACGCTCCAGACGCTCCAGATACTGACGCTGGTCGTCGGCGCGGGCATAAGTACGGGTGCTGAGGCGGGTCCGCGGAATAACCTTGGTCCCCAGATGGCCGAGGATATCGGTGAAGTAACGGTTGCCGGTCGCCTCGGCAATCAGCAGGTGGAAGGCGAAGTCGGCGCCCGCCGAATCACTGCCGCTGGCCATCAGCCCGTTGAGCGCATCCAGCGCTTCGCGCAGGCTGGCCAGTTGCTCGCCGGTGCGGCGCTGCGCCGCCAGGGCCGCAGACTCCACTTCCAGGCTGATCCGGAATTCCATGACCGCCAGCACGTCGGCCAAGGTCATCACGGTATCGCTCGGGGTGTTGAACAGGCCCGAGCTCGGCGGTTCCAGCACAAATGTGCCGATGCCGTGGCGGGTTTCCACCTGGCCGGCGGCCTGCAGCCGGGAAATCGCCTCGCGCACCACGGTGCGACTGACGCCGAACTGCTCCATGACCTGCGCTTCGGTCGGCAACTTCTCGCCCGGCTTGAGCAGGCCGTCGCGGATCTGCCCGGTGAGGGCAGCCACCAGCTCTTCGGCCAGGCTGCGGCGTTTGCGCAAGGGTTGCGAGAAGGTGCTGTTGTTATTCATCGAGTGCACGGCTAGTGGGAACGAGGGGGTGCATCATAGCCAAGGGAAACGCGGCCGGTCATCCCCGGAGTCAACTAAAAACGCTCAACAGCTTGATCGCCGCCAGATGCAGTGGATAAAACGCATAGCCCCAGCGCCCGACGGGGCGCACGGCATGGCGCACGTCCAGGCGCAAAAGCCCCAGCCCGAACGGCGCACACAGAAACGCCGTGGCCAGGACCACGATCGATATAGGCTGCAAGGCGTTGTGCAGAATCCAGCCATTGGTGAGGTTGCCGCCCACCGCCAGCGCGCCGGCCAGCCACACGTAGCGCCGGTCGTGCAAGGCCAGAACGAACGCCGCCGGCAGCAACACCCCCGGCCATCCGTACATCAACCGGTCGCTGGCGAAGACCGCGACCAGCACCGCCGCCAGCGCCAGCAGCCCGGCCTGCCGCGTGCGGTGGTGCACACCCCAGGCGACCAGCAGGCCAAGGGTCAGGGTCGGCATCACGTTGAGGGTCAGCGAGCCGCTATCCAGCCAACGGTACGGCAGCTCCGACAGCAGCGAAAAACCCAGGCACCAGCCCAGATAACGAAGGTTGCCGGGAGTGAACAGCGTGCCGGGAAGCGCACGGGCGACATTGGCGGCAATCGCCAGGCAGAAAAACGGAAACGCCAGCCGTCCCACCACAAACAGCCAATGCTGCTCGGGCCAGAGGTAGCGCAGGTGATCGCCGACCATGGTGACGATCGCCAGCCACTTCAGCAGATCAAGGGAAGCCGAGCGGGCGGGTCGAACCAATGAATGCTCCTTCGCGGGTTGGCCATCAGCGCTGTAGCATACGCGACCCTTCGTGCTGATCGAGACCCGACATGGACCGTCTACCCCGCCTCCTGCCCATCCTGACGCTCTGCCTGCTGCCGCTCGCCGATGCCGTGGCGCGAGAACCGCAACCTTGCCCGCAGCCACTGCTCGATTCGCTGGCCACGCAACTGCAGCAGCAGGGCTGGACCACGCCGACCGATGACAGTGACGGCCCGCTGCTCGCGGCGGCCTGCAAGCGCTGGCCGGATGACCCGGCGCTGTCGGTGGTCGCGGTGGCCTACCGTGATGCCGACGATCACCAGCCACCCGGCGAACGCAGCCCGCACCTGCTGGTGGCGAAAGTCGATACCGACAGCGGGCAGCTGCGCGAACGCCTCGACCAGGACATGGCGGAAGATGCCGCGCTGGAATTCGGCGCCAGCAGCCTGTGGCTGGACACCGCCCGCTATCGCCTCGCCCCCGAAGTACGCGCCTTCGGCGTGGTCATGACCAGCACCGCCCGCGGCGCCAGTTGCCCCGATGCCGGCTACAGCAACCTGCTCACCCTCGTGGTGCCCGACGCCAATCGCTTGCGCCCGGTACTCACCACCCACCTGAGCAGCTGGACCACCCTGAAAGGCGTCAGTTGCAGCGAAGGTTTCGAAATGGAGCAGGCCACCCTGACCTTCAGCGTTGGCACGCAGCGCTCGCAGGGTTACGCCGACCTGATCGTCCAGGCCCAGGTCAGCAGTGGCTACGCCAAGCCGGTGTCGCGCACGGTCAGCAAGACCCTGCGCTACGACGGCAACCGTTACCCGCTCGACGAATACCCGTCCTTCTGGTGGAGCAACCCGCAGCCGTGAGCCTGTGCCGACGGCTTATCTCGCGGCGCGAAACAGGCCGTCGCGAAAGGCCTTCGGCGTCACCCCGACGACCTTCTTGAAGGCCCGGGCCATGTGGCTCTGGTCGAAGAAACCGCACGCCACCGAGGCTTCCGCCAGGTCCATGCCGGCACGCAGCAGCGCCTGCACCCGAGCCACCCGTTTCTGGATCTGGTAGCTGTGCGGCGCCACCCCCACCTCGCGCTTGAACACGCGGATCAGGTAGAGCGGGTCCATACCCGCTTCCAGGCCGAGGGTTTCCAGCGACAGGTTGTGCTCCAGTTCGCTGTCCAGACGGCTGCGAATCCGCCGCACCGCATCGCGTTCGGAGCGCCCCTGCCCGGCCAGCTCGACACCGTGGCGCTGGAACAACCCGGCCAGCGCCTCGATCAGCACCGTCTCGCGCTCAAGCGGCATCGCCGAGGTCGCGAGGGTGCTGTGGGCCGCGAGCAAGGCGTTGGCCAAGGCGGGATCATCGGCCATCGGCTCGCGGAACAAGTGCACATGACTGGCACCATCACGCCCTTGCAGCACCACATCGTTCAGCCAGGTTGGCTCGATATAGAGCATGCGATAGACCCAGCCGGCTTCGTCCACCGGCACGCCATCGTGGATTTCACCGGGCGTGAGGGTCACCACCGTGCCGGCCGTGCCGAAATGATTGGTGCCGCGGTAGTAGAGCTTTTCCACGCCCTGGGTAATCACCCCCAGCGCGTATCGGTCGTGGGAATGACGGCCAAAATGCTGATTGCTGTAGCGGGCGCTGAGCAGCTCGCAGCGCCCTTCAGGGATGCGCAGGAATCGGGAGAAGTCGCCGGTGGGCTCGACACTGCGGTTGTGCGGCCTGTCATTCATGTCGCTGTCCAGTTTCGTACAATCGCCGTGTGAAACAGCTTGTTAAGTTTGCTTTCCATTCAAACCTAACAGGCGGCTCACACCCATGGCAATCAAGCTGGCAATCGGTGATTTCAACAAGTCTTCCTGGTCGTTGCGCGCATGGCTGGTGCTGCACGCGGCCGGGGTCGAGTTCGACACCCAACAGGTCCTGCTCGACCAGGACGACACCCACGCCAATATCCTCAAACTGTCGCCATCGGGCAAAGTCCCGGCGCTGCAGGTCGATGACCTAGTGATCAACGACAGCCTGGCCATCGCCGAATACATCGCCGAAATCCATCCGCAGGCCGACCTCTGGCCCGACGACCGTGAACTGCGCGCCCTCGCCCGGGCCGCCGCTGCGGAAATGCACTCGGGCTTCGTCAACCTGCGCACGCAGATGTCCTTCGGCCTGAACACCGGCGACACCAGCGAAACGCTGCTCGACGCGACCCGCGAAGAAATCGCGCGAATCTTCCAGATCTGGGGCGACCTGCGCGCCCGCAGCGGCCACGGCACTTACCTGTGCGGCGAGCACTTCGGCATCGTCGACGCTATGTACGCGCCAATCGTGTTCCGTTTCCGTCGTTTCGGCATCGCCCTGCCGGCGCCCTTGCAGGCTTACGCCGACGCGATCCTTGCCTACCCGCACGTCCGCACCTGGCTGCAACTGGCCTCCACCCGGCCCTGAGCCGGATTGAAAGACGCTTAACGTCGAGTCACTGTCATGCACAACAAACGCGCTTTACTTGAACTGACCCTAGGCGGCCTGATGCTCAGCCTCTCGGCGCTGGCCGTGGCCTTCGCCAACATCGGCGCGGGCGGTGCGGGGTTCTACCGCATGCTGTTCGCCTCGGTGCTGTTCTACCTCAGCCTTAAATGGCGCAAGGTCCCGGTGCGCCTGCCCAGCCGCAAGGCCGTGATACTCACCGCGCTGGCCGGGGTCTTCCTGGCCATCGACCTGATCCTCTGGCACCACAGCATCTACATCGTCGGCCCCGGCATCGGCTCGATCCTGACCAACTGCCAGGTGTTCTTCATGACCCTGCTCGGCCTTTACCTGCTCAAGGAAAAGCCGTCGCTGAACTTCGCCATCGCCATCGTCCTGGCGTTCTTCGGCCTGTACTTGCTGCTGGCCCCGGAGATGAGCAGCAGCCTCGGTACCAAAGGCGTGATCTTCGGTATCGCCTCGGGCCTGGCCTACGCCATCTGCGTCTACTACCTCAAAGCCGCCAGCAACCTGCCTGACAGCGGCGGCGACAAGATCGCGCAAATGCTCAACCTGAGCCTCTGGGCCGGATTGGTAATGCTTGGTTATGCCCTGCTGACCGGGGAAAGCCTGGCCATCGTCGACGGCCAGACCCTGCTGATGCTGGTGATCTACGGCGTCATGGTGCAGTTCGTCGGCTGGCTGATGGTCAACCGCTCCATCGGCTTCATCAGCCTCGGCCTGGCCGGCCTGATCCTGTTGCTGGAGCCGGTCATCACCTACTTCGTCGACGTGGTGTTCCTGCACAAACCCAGCTCTGCGGTGCAGATCGGCGGGGCGCTGTTGACGGTGGTGGCGGTGTATATCGGCTCGTTGAAGCCGCCGGAAAAGGTGCGATCGGTGACGGGGGAAGCCTGACGCAGGTCTGCTACCGACCACGCCGGGAGCCTGTTCATGGGGCCGCGCCTGATCTGCGCAGCGCGCCCGATGACAGGCTATTATTGCGCCCGGCCCTCAGGACCTATTCGATCATTCAAGGAAGTGCTTCATGCAGATCAGCCAAGGACAACGTGTGCCGTTGTCGAACCTCATCCAGGGTCACACCCTGTCGTTCGCGATCCAGATTCACTCGCCGCACACCATCGATCTCGCCTGCTTTGGCCTGGATGCTCGTGGCCAACTGTCCGATGATCGCTACATGACCTTCTTCAACCAGCCCACCACGCCGTGCAACAGCGTGCGCCAGACCGGGCCTGGCGATTTCGCGCTGAACCTCGGCAGCCTGCCGCCCTCGATCGACCGCCTGGTGTTCACCGCCGCCATCGACGGCCATGGCGCGATGCGTGACATCCAGCCAAGTTTGTTCAGCATCAAGAACAGTGCCGGACAAGTGGTTGCCACCTGCCCGTTCAGCGCCAGCACGTTCAGCGGCGAGAAAGCCATCATGGTGGCGGACATCTACCGCAAGGACGGGCAATGGCGACTCGCGTCCAACCTGCAAGGCTTCAACGAAGGCCTCGGGGCGCTAGTGAAGCATTTCGGTGGAGAGGTCGCGGATGAACCTGTCGCACCGCCTGCCGTCATCCAGTCCACGGTGTCACTGGAGAAAAAGGTCGCGGCCGCAGCCCCGCAACTGCTCAGCCTGGCGAAGAAGGCGCAGGTCAGTCTGGAAAAGGCCAAGCTCACCCATGTAAAGGCTCGCGTGGCACTGGTACTCGATGCATCAGGCTCGATGAACGGCCAGTACTCCAAGGGGCGGGTGCAGGAAGTCGTCAACCGTCTGCTGCCACTGGCTGTCCACTTCGATGATGATGGCTCCATCGATTGCTGGGCGTTCGCCTCCAGGCCGCAGAAGCTGTCCGAGATCACCCTCGCCAACTACAAGGACTTCATCGCCCGTGACAAGGGCGGCTGGCGCGACTGGGACCTGGGCAGCCGGGTCAACGACGAGCCCAAGGTGATGGAACAGGTGATGCAGCATTACTTGGCGTCCAACCATCGCTCCCCGGTGTATGTGTTGTTCATCAGTGATGGCGGCGTCCACGAGAATCGCAAGATCACCGCACTGATGAGCGAAGCGGCAAAGCTGCCGCTGTATTGGCAGTTCGTCGGCCTGGGCGGAAACGGTTATGGCATCCTCGAAAAGCTCGACGACATGAAGGGACGCGTTGTCGATAACTGCGGTTTCTTCGCGCTGGACGACCTCCAGCAAATCTCGGAAGAGCAGCTTTACGACCAGTTGATGGAGGAGTTCCCCGGCTGGCTCAAGGAAGCCGCCGCGAAAAACATCATTCGTTGACCGGGTGAGCGGACATAAAAAATCCGATACCAGGAGCTGGTATCGGATTCTCTGGAAACTCCGAGTTTGACTCAAATCCCTAACCGGGACTCAGGCCAATCGGGAGCATCAGCCAATGCTTACGCCATGGGCTTCAGCCAGCGGCTTCAGGCCACCGGCGAAACCTTGGCCGATTGCCTTGAACTTGAACTCGTCGTTGTGACGATACAGCTCACCGAAGATCATTGCGGTTTCGGTGGAGGCGTCCTCGGACAGGTCGTAGCGCGCGATTTCCTTACCATCAGCCTTGTTCAGCACACGGATGTAGGCGTTGGAAACCTGACCGAAGGATTGCTTGCGACCATCGGCATCGTGAATGGTGACCGCGAAGACCAGCTTCTTCACTTCAGCAGCCAGGCTGGTCAGTTTCACGACAACCTGTTCGTCATCGCCTTCGCCCTGACCCGAGCGGTTGTCGCCCAGGTGCTCGACGGAACCGTCGGCCGACTTCTTGTTGTTGTAGAAGATGAAGCTGCTGTCATTCAGCACCTTGCCGCTTTCACCGGTGATGAAGATGGAGGCATCGAGGTCGAACTCGGTGCCGTCGGTAACGCGAGGGTCCCAGCCCAGGCCCACGATGACTTCGCTCAGGCCTGGTGCCTCTTTCGACAGCGAGACGTTACCGCCCTTGGACAAACTTACAGCCATGATGTGATTCCTTGTTCAGTTGAGAGGGCGATTAGAAGTTCAGACCGTAGCCGTTGGCCAGCGCACGCAGGCCACCGGCGTAGCCCTGACCGACCGCACGGAATTTCCACTCGCCATTGTTGCGATACAGTTCCGCAAAGATCATCGCGGTTTCTACCGAAGCGTCTTCTGCCAGGTCATAGCGAACCACTTCGGCGCCGGTGACCTCGTTGACGATGCGGATGAACGAATTGCTGACCTGGCCGAAATTCTGCTTGCGGGCTTCGGCGTCATGGATGGTGACAGTGAACGCGATCTTGTCGATGTCAGCCGGAACGCGGCTCAGGTCAACCTTGACCACTTCGTCATCACCCTCGCCGAGACCCGTGCGGTTGTCGCCGGTGTGCTCGACCGAACCGTCCGGGCTTTTCAACTGGTTGTAGAAAATGAAATCGGATTCGCCGCGAACCTTGCCGCTGGCGCCCAGCAGGAAGGCGCTGGCGTCCAGGTCAAACTCGGTACCATCGGTAGCACGCGGGTCCCAGCCAAGGCCGACCAGAATCTTGGTCAGGCTCGGATCGGTTTTCGAGAGGGACAGGTTGCCGCCTTTTTGAAGAGTCAGTGCCATGAATACAACTCCTTGTGATTGCTACTGATTACTGCTGTCAGCCGACGTATCTTCCTTTTCGGGGAAGGCTACGCTGGCAAGGATGCCGATGACCAGAACGGCCATCACGATAAGCAAGCTAGTGTTCGGATCGATGCTGATGCCGTGGTGGAACAGGTGATCGGTGGCGTTCAGGCCCAGCTTGGCTGCGATGAAGAACAGCAGCACGATAACCGCTTTTTCCAGGTGTACCAGATAACGCTTCAGCGCTTCCAGAACGAAGTACAGGGTCCGTAGGCCGAGGATCGCGAACAGCATGGCGGAGTAGACGATCAGGGGCTCGCGGCTCACGGCGATGACCGCCGGAACCGAGTCGAACGCGAACAGGACGTCCGAAACCTCGACCACTACCAGGCAGAGGAACAGCGGGGTCGCGAAAATTCCACCCTTGGCCGCCAGGCTCATGCCCTTGTTCTCGGGCTTCTGAATTTCCACTTCGAGTGCTTTGCGACTGACGAAGAAGTTGTGACCGTACAGCTTTGGCCATACCGGGAACAGCTTCTTGGCAAAACGGTAGGCGATATGCTGGGAGTAGTCCTCCTCGCCTTCATCGTCGCCGCCGCTTCTGAGCATCATGACTGCGGTCCAGGCGACGATCAGCGCGAAGACGATTTCCACCCACGGACCGAAGGCCAGCAGCCCGGTACCGATGGCCACGAACACGCCACGGAAGACGATGGCGCCGATGATTCCCCAGTAAAGGATGCGGTGACGCAAGCCATCCGGAACCTTGAACCAGGCGAAAATGGCCATGAACACAAACAGGTTGTCTACAGACAGCACCTTCTCCAGCGCATAGCCGGTAACGAAAAGGCTGGCCGCTTCAGGGCCATGCTGGACGTACAGAAAACCGGCGAAGGCGAGGGAAATCGCGACCCAGAACACCGACCAGATCGACGCACCGGCCAGGGTGATTGGCTTGTCATTACGGTGAGTAACCATGTCCAGCAGTAGCGCGCCGAGCGCGATACCGACAAAGACCGCCATGGTCAGCGGTGGGAAGCCGATATGAGATTCCACGTTTCAGCTCCTCAGAGTTCGAAATCAGCCGGGTTCAGACCCAGCTCAAGGCAGATCAGGCGGCAGGCGGCTTTTTCCTTCGCATCGAAGTCGCCATCGGATGCACCGATGGCACAGGCAACGCGAACCAGCAGGCGTGACTCGGCATCCTTGCCCTTGATCTTGCTGATGCTTTTCAGGGCTTCAGCCTGGCCAATCTGGAAGTCGAATTCGAACTTGCCACAGGCATCGGTAAATACCTTGATCACATCGTTGAGGTTGAAGACTTTCAACTCAGGCGAATTGTTGATGAAGCCAGCCATCTTCATCTTTTCTTCAGACTTGATCTCGCCATCGGCAGCGGAGATCAATGCACAGGCATTGGCCGCAGCCTCCATGAAGGACCGGTTCTTGATCTTGCCGACTTCGGTCGTCAAGGTTTCACGGGCTTTCGCCGCGTTGGTTTTAAGCCACTCGAGCATTGCTTGTTCCCTCGTTCAGCGCAGCCAGATGGCTGCGCTGGATCAGTTGTTCATTTCGAGCCGGCGGACCAGCGCATGCCCCAGCCGTAGGCTTCGTCCATTTTGCGGTGACCCTGGTGGAAGTCGACCCGGCGGGTAACCTTGACGCCTCCGCCGACGTTCTCGAGCATCGCGATCGCGCACATGCCCAGGCTGCCGCCTTCTTCATTGAGACGAACCTCGATTTCCGGCTGACCGGGAACGAAGATCGTGACGACACCGTCGGTAGCCCGCCAGTTGGGCGCACCTTCGTAGATGAAGGCGTAGATCAGGATGCGGCGAATCTCGCTCCACTTCTTGCCGTTGATATGCAGCCATTCGCCACCGGCGACCGATCCTGTGCGGTCGTCCCCCATGAGCTGGATGAAGGGTGCGTAGTCCAGATCGCCAAAGCTGTTGCCGAGCGCCTGGACCGCTCCTTTTTCACCATCCTGAAGTTCGTAGAGACAGCCCACGTCCAGGTCGATGGATTTGTTGCGACTGAAGAAACCGCCGCCGCTGCCACGGTGCCAGTTCAGGTTGACCTTGATTTCGCCGAAACCGGCAGCGGTTTTCTCCAGGCTGATGCTGGAGCGGGTTTTATCCAGGGTGACTTTACTGAGACTGACCGAGGACTTCGGCGCAGCAGGTACCGGCGGGACCGGAGCCGGAGCCGGAGTCGGGCTCGCAGCCGGCGCGGGGCTCGCCGGCGCCGCGACCTCGACGCCAAAATGCCTGGCCAGTGGTTCCAGGCCGCCGGCAAAGCCCTGGCCCACGCAGCGGAATTTCCACAACCCCTGGCGCAGATAGAACTCGCCGAGAATCAGCGCCGTCTCGCTCATGCCACGGGTAGGAATCTGTGCTTCGATACCACCGCTGACCGCCAGCGACAGCGTGGACACACGATCGAAACTCGCCTTGTTCTCGTGGATGGTCGCCGTCAGCGCGACTTTTTCCACGGACGTATCGAGACGTGCGAGATCCAGGGTAAATTCGGCCCGCCCCGGCGAGGTCGCACTCAACTGGATCGCCCCACCGAGAATGCCGGTCTGCCCATAGAAGCACATGTCACCGTCACCACGGACCTTGCCCGCACTGCCCAGCGCGAAGGCGGAAACGTCGATATCAGCGCCAGGAATGGGCGAATAATTGATATCGACACGCAGTTGGCCGGAGGCTACCGGCGCATTACCACCAGGCGTCAGGGTAGTCATCCGCGCACCGCCCGGATGGCCAGGTCGACCAGCTCTTCGGCAGTACGGCCATTGGTGGACTGGCCGATGGCCTTGAATTGCCAGCCACCGCTGTCACGGCTGAGGCTGGCCATTACCACACCGGTATGCCCGCCTTTCTCGGCCAGGTTGAAACGCGCCAGTTCCTTGTTGGTGGACTGGTCCAACACGCGGCAGTAGGCATTCTGAACCTGCTCGAAGGTCTGCCCGCGGAAGCTGTTGACGGTGAACACCAGGTACTGAACGGTGGCGGGCAGGCGCTGCAAGTCGACGTAGATGGTTTCATCGTCGCCATCGCCTTCGCCCGTGAGGTTGTCGCCGGAATGGTTGATCGAGCCGTCCCGGGACTGCAGCTGACGGAACCAGACCACATCAACCGGATTCAGGCCAGCGTCCAGAACGATGCACGACGCATCGAGATCGATCGATTCGTTACCACCCAATAGCTTGGAAAAGAAGCCTGTCGGTTTCACGGGATCCCAACCCAGCCCCAGGCTGACCGAGGTCAAGCCAGTGCCGGCAGTTTTCTCCAGCGAGATGCTCTGATTTTTGCTCAGGGTGAGTGCCATGCTTACGCTCCATGTTGATCTTTGGTGTTCCGTTGAGAGTCGGGTAGGTTCCCGGCTTTGCCAAATTGCGCGCGGGATCGCCGCCACGCAGGGTGAAAATGACGCCAGTGAGGATCCTGGGCGGCGGCCAGCAGTTCGTGGTCGCCACGGGTATCGCCCCAGGCCCTGAGGCGGTATTGGGTCAATGGGCCGTAGACCGCTTCGAGCCGAAGGACCTTGTGTTCACAGCGGCAGTTGTTGCCGTTGATTCGGCCGGTCAAGCGGTCATCAATCACTTCAAGCTCGGTGCCGATCAGCTTGACCCCAAGGCGATTCGCAAAGGGCTGCAGCACCAGCGCGGGCGACGCAGAACACAGCGTGACCTCGGCCCCGGAGGCCAGCTCGGACTCCACCGCACGCAGGCCGGACGGGCGCATGAGTCCAGACCAACTGTGTTCACAGAACGCCACGGACCGGCTTCTCAACCAGGAAGCCTCCACGCCGGTCAGGAAAGTACTGATCAGATGAGCCTTGAGTTCATCCCGGGTCATGCCTCGCATGACATACCTGAGGCTGGGCAGCACCAGCTTGAGGACACGGCGTAAAAACTCACGCTTGCCGAAAGCAAAGCGCAGAAACGGGACGAAGCTATCGTGCCGGGTCAGCGTGCCATCGAAGTCGAACACCGAGAGCACCTTTGCCCCTTCCGGGCCGGCTTCGAGCATATCCAGACTCATCCATTGATCTCCGCGAGACGGAACCCGGGTTCGCCGCCACCCGCTTCCGCGGGCTTGACCCCGTGCCATTTGGCGCGTTCGAGAATGTTCGTCGCCCACTTGTAATGAGTGGCTGGCTCGCACATGGCATCGTTGTGCCGAAAAACGGCAGGGGCCACGTCATTGGCGATCAGCCGGGCGCAATTGAGATCTTCGAGGCTGACCCGGAGCGCGTCTTGAATGAGGCTGATCTGGCTGGGATGGATGGCGGTTTTTCCGACTAACCCATGAGAGATATCCAGTTCCAGCTCCTCCTTCAATAACAGAGGCGTCGCCAGTTGCTCGAACACCGGCGCCGTCAGCGCGAAACCTTGCGCGCCCATGATTCCGGCGAGCATGGGAATGACGTAGCTCATCGGCGTGCTGTACAGCGTGGTCACAGGATTGCGACGCAGTCCCAGGCAACCCATCAGGTCGTTGCCGCCAATGCGTAGCGCGATGATCCGCTGGTTCAGGCTGGACTTGAGCGCCTGCCCCAACTCCACCATGGCACCCGGGTTAAAGACGTCAGCGGTTTCCAGGGTTGGCATCAGGTACAGGTCCGGATTGCTGATTGCCTGCTCCCATGCCGGGAGCGACAGCAGGGTCAGCTTCGGCACGACGAAACCATCGACATGCTTCATCAATGGCCAGTCATTGAGGATGGCGGCCATTGCCGCGTCACGCGGTCGGACGAAGAGCAGCGGCCCATGCTCGGGACGCCCGCCACAGGCATTGATGGCCAGGAGCAGCGTCTTGAGGTTCTCCAGCGCGCTCTCGACATCGATTGACGATACGGCATCTTCCAGACAAACAACGAGAGAGCGCAGCTCGGGAAATTTGGCGCCGAACACCACCTCGAGCATGTCACCACGAGTGGCCGGCATATAAAGCGTCGCGCCCAGGGCGAACGGTGAAATCACCCTCATCAGTTGACGCTCCGGATAATGGTCACCGCGCGATAAGGCCCCAACTCTGCACCCGCTTCCTCGACCGTCACTCCAGCGCTGTCCGTCAGGTGCATCAGCAACTGGACGTCCTCATCATCGCGGCTGCGTACCAGCACGTGTTCAGGCACGCGGCGCAAGACCGCCCGGGTGGCCTCGGCGATACCCGGTTTGATTCGATTGAGGTTGCTGATGGCAAACCGAGCGGCAAGGGCCGTCACCACACCGTCCGCGCCCAATTGCAATTCCCGACGCTGCTCAACAGTCCAGGCTGTTGCCGTCAACGTTTCGCCCAACGTGCGGCGCTCGACTTCGATCTGGTCGACGAACTCACGGGTCACGTCATGCGCTTGCAGGTGGTCGTAGACAACGCAGCCATGCAGTCCGCCCTGCGCTGGCCAGATGGAGCGTGACACCAGGCCAGAGACCGTTGCGCCGAGAATTCCCGAAGGGATGAGCCAATCATCCGAGGACGCCGCCAACCAGGCACGCCCGCAGGGATCGGCCAGAACCACGAGGCGAGGTTCTGGCGCAAAGCGCTCGTCCCCGGCCAGGGTTCGCTTGAGCTCGCCCGAAATGGCTCCCTTCCCGGTCCAGCCATCGACGAAGACGATATTCTCGGCGCCATGCGCCTGGATGATTGCCTCCAGGGCCACACGGTCGATCCCGCGGTCACGAATGATACTGACGCCATAGTGATGAGCATCGCGGCCCATTCCGGTCAGTGCACGACGCAACAGGACACCCAGCGGCAGACCGGCACGAACGAAGGAAACCAAGGCAATGGACGGACCGTGGCAAGCGGCATTCAGTGCCTGGGCCAGCGCCTGAACATCCGTTGCCATGCGTTTGCCGTTCTGGGCCAGCGCTCGCGCATACAGGGTCATATGCATGGCCGTCGGCACATGCTCCATGCCGATCATGTCTGAATAGTGTTTCTGCTTCGTCTGGATCAGGCGCTCCTTTTCCTCGACATCTGTAACCTGCATCTGCATGGCCTGCAGGAGAAAATGCACGTCTGCCGATGCGTAGCTACCGCTGCCCACGGTCATCAGGCTTGCGAGAAGGTCAGTCACGGATCATTTTCTCCACGGCACCGGCCAGTTGGCTGCGCGACGGCGTTGCCCACCAGTGACAGAGGTCCATGAATCCAAGATCGGTGATGCTGTCACCAAAACCCAATACCGGTCGCTCGCCATTCACGTCGCGATCACGGCGCAACCATTCCTCGACAGCCATGCGTTTGGCCAGGTGCTCAGGCAGGAACGCAAGGTTGTTGCCATTGCCATGGACATGCATGCCCTTCAGCAAACCCCGGGACTGGACGTGAGCCAGCACATCAGCCAGCACCGCGTCATCGGATTCGTTATGTTTGGTCACCACGTAGTGGCGCAGCCCCTCCTCTTCCACCACCCAGCCACGCAGGGAATGGCCAAGTTCCTCGCCGATCTGCAACGTCGCCTCGCTCAGCAGCGGCAAGCGGTCTTGAAATGCCCCCAGGGCATCGCTCATCCGCGTGTGCCAATCCTGATCAAGCGAGCCGTCGCGGCGCAGCATGGTGCCGCCGTGCGAGCAAATGGCGCCGTGGGTAAACGGCAGGCTCACGCGACTGTATGCCTCGACACTGCGGGCCGTTACCGGAACGACATCGGCGCAGTCCAGCAACCAGTTGACGAACGCATACTGGACGGGGTTCATGTAGCCGTTGGGTTGACCGTTCACATCGAGGGTCGCCGGCGTTCTCGGCGTCCCTTCCGGCATTTTGCGCGCGGTCTGAAACAGCGTGTCATCAAGGTCAACGAAGATCAGCGGGCGATTATTGGCCATCGACGATTACCTCCGCGCCCAAGGCGGCCACCAACTGCGCCGAAACCGCCGGCAGTGGTGTTTCCGTGCATATCAGCACCCGGTCGAACTGACCGGGCTCGACGTTGTAGAGGAAGTTCGGGATACCAAGGCCATAGTTGTCGGAAAACGACAGCGCATGCTTGATGGAATGGCCGATGGCGATGGGAGAGCGTGTGGTGGAGCTGAAATGAACATCGGCCCCCGCGCGCTCCAGGCGCTCAGCCAGCAGGAACGGGCGCCAGACAAACTCGCTGGTACCGATCACGATGATGCGCTCACCGGCGCGAACCTGCAGGTCAGGCGCAAGGCTATCTTCCACATGGCTCACGCCCAGACGCCCCCAGTCGCGATCCGGCGACAGCGGCCAGTCGCCCATCGATACAGTGCCGACGTCCGGCATGTCCGGCAAAGGGGCATGCAGGTCCTCATGAAACTGGTAAGACCCTTTCATGAGTGCGACCGAGCTTGCCGACGCTCCGATGATTTGCTGCGCAGCACCCACCGACCAGTCCGTCAGCACGCAGGTCACCACCCGTTCGATATGACTCAGGCCAGCATCGACAAGGGCACGGTGCAAATTGACGAACGTCTTTCCGGTTGAGGCTTCGTCATCAACCAGTACCAGTGATCGAGCCTTGAGCATGCGCTCGCGAAGATCCGGATCGACAGGCAGGTGGATGAGATGAGCACTGGCGTGGCTGTGTTCTTCCTCGAATCGGGTGAACAATTCGGTGCCCACCGGATGGCGCGTGCTGACCAGATACACGGTGTCCGAGCGCGTCGCACTGTAGGCGCGGTGTACACCGGCGCCCAGGCCCACCGCCGTTTCGGCCATGCCGATTACCAGCACCGGCCCCGGAAGATCAGCCGGAATTTCAGCTGCCAGGCTTTCGAAAGAAGCGCGCATGATGGACGGACGCACGGGTATATGGCGCCCCAGCACCTTTGAAACAAAAAGAAATGCGCGTTTGGGGTTTCGGCGCTCGGCAAAGCCGAACAACTCGGCCGGCGTCAGGACAGCGTCGTCAACATTGACTTCGAGCACTCCCCGCGTGAGTTGAGCGCTAAGGGATGTGGGTACTACGTTGCTTTCCATGACTGCTTCCTGATCGGGTGCGAGGTCGGTGACCTGACACCTCTTTTCCTGGGGTTCAACTCAAGTGTTGCTAAGGGTTACGCGCTTCGATTTTCCATAGGCCATGCTGCGCCTCGCGGGTGATCTGCGCGGTAGTGAAGGTAGTGTCGGAGTCAGATCGAAGAGCCTGGATGCCACACGCATTCAAGAAAGCCAAAGTGAGCCCGGCCTTCACCGCGAAATTCATGTTCTGTGCGTCAGGTACCGTGGAAGTCACCATTCCAATAACAGCACCCGAAGTATCAAAAAGCGGACTGCCACTGGAGCCTGGCTGAATGGGGGCGGTGAACTGCAATACGCTGGCGTCGTTGTGCAAACCGAACAGTGCCGATACTCCGCCCTGGGTCGCATGGATCCCGCCCCCGGCCAGACCCGCCAAGGGAAAGCCCAGTGCTACGACCGGTTCTCCCAGGTCACAACGCGCGCCATCACGGAATGAGGCGGGCTTGAGCAACGGCGAGTTCTGCACTCGCAGCAGCGCCAGGTCGTTGCGGCGATCCACTACCACCGGCTCGGCACGGTGCCTTCCCTCGAACGAAGAAACATGGATTTCCTGCATGTCTTCAATGACATGTGCACAGGTGAGGATGTGTGTGGTGGTTACTGCAAACCCGGTCCCGGTTGCGCTGCTACGTGACCGGTTTGCATCGGAAGGCGACGAGCGCCGATGAGGATGGGCATCGTCGATCTCCAGGCCGATCCTGCGCCCCAGGGCCGATAGCCCATAAGCAGAGCCTTCCGCCAACGCCCGGAACTTCCAAGCCTGATTACGAGAATAGAACTCGCCAATGATGATGGCTGATTCACCATTCGCGCTGAGATCCAGATGGGACTCGACTTGGCCATCAAGCTGCAGCCGCAACGAACGAAGCTCGCTGACCGGGCCCGCAGCAGAGAAGGTGTAGACCACAAGGACCAAACGGTCCGCACCGGCCGGCAGCGCAGCGAGATTCAGCGTACAACCCGGGCGCTCAGGTCTGCCGACCCAATCCATCCAGGGCTGCTCAAGGTGGAACAGAGCGGGCTCGCCTTTGGAGTGACGCTTGTCATCCGTAGGAAGTAGTGCGATCGCAGCGTACTCCCCAAAAGCAGAAGTATTCGCACACTCGATAGTCCAGGAACACTGAGCCGATCCCAACGTGGTATTCGCGCCAAGCGCTAGCGCTGTCATGCCTGAATCGCTCCTTGATTTTGAATCCGTCCAACTCATGCCGAAGTGATATCGAGGCTGAGTTGGGTTAGATATCAGTTCGCCACCGGCACCGCAACGGTAACAGCTTTGACTCTGACGTTTGCCTGCCAATCGGTCGCAGGCTCGGGTAAACCAAGTTGTCGAGTGGCGAAGATTCCAGGGAGGTTGATACCTGTGTGGCGGGTATATCCGATGCCCCCGGAATAACGCGGGTTGATTTCCAGCAGATGCGGGACGCCAACAGCGTTATCCCGTGTCTGAACATTGACGAGACCATCGCATTTGAAGTGAGCAGCGGCGCTCAGCGCGAGTTCAACTGCAGCGGAATTTCTCTCGAATGTTTGATGCAAGCCTTGTTTGCGCCGGCCAACATAGGCAACGGGGCGCCCAGCCTCACACACCATATCGACAGAACATTCCGAGCCGTTCATATAAGGCATCACAAGCATGGGTGGCCGGTCTGCCTTGGTGCTGTAAGCCGCGAGATAGGTCTCGAAATCGACATCCCGTGCGTCTGGGTTGGCGAAGCAGCGGAATGGATCGACCGACTCTTTGAACCGCCAGAAACCTTGACCATAGATGCCTACTGCCGGCTTCACGCACACCTCGCCCTGTGCCCGGAGAATCTCATAGGCATCCACCAGTTCACGGGCATTGTTCACGGTGATCGCCGGAACACAGTTCAACCCGGCCTTCTCGGCCTCGGCGGTGAACCTGCTCTTGTCGTCGACGAGATCAAAGGTTTCCAATGACAGGCCGCCAGTGACGAGCTTCAGGCCGGCGGACTCGAAACGATGCCGCTCAGCCTCATGGATACGCCCTGCCCTTCCAGCCAGAATCACCTTGATGCCATGGGCTTCAGACGTCTGGATAATCCAGTCGATACGTTGCTGATCGTCCTTGGGCTCCATAAAGGCTACATCAGCGATGCTGGTGATTTCCGGACGATCCTGACGATGCGATGCGAAGATTTTCACTTCAGAAGGAAGTGCATCACGGGCGCCCAGAATAATGTCACGCTGACTGGACTGTCCTTCAAGAAACCAGATCAAGATGTAGATCCTCAATGTTTTGTTCTGAACAGTGGCAGCCGCTGATTGAAACCGAGGAAAAAGCACTGACTGACGTCAGCAGCTCTTTACCGGCGAGCATTCTACTCAACCTGTCAACGCGGTGCGCCTGGTTGGGCAGGAACACTTTGCCACTGAATGTGTACAACCACGACCACGGCATGCTGGCGATTACCCATCACCGCGACAATCGACTGTTAGAGGGGTGTAAGTCGGAAAGTTCTACTGGTACTCAGAAAATAAATACCGAGATCAAGAAGTCGCGAATGAGCAATGAGACAAACAGGTCAAACGAGACCTGAAGCAGGAGGAGTGTAACTGCCCTTGTGTGACGTAATTACGGGGCTCTGCCTGGTTTGGCTAAAGCCCCATCACAAGGGTGCGGCAAAGTTGGGCAGACACGCTCAGGCATGAACCCACAGCTTGAGATCGTCATCAGTTTTCACCACCAGCGCCTGCAACGCCTGCCCCAGGCACGGCCCGAGCAGGCAAACACCATCGGCGGGATCAAACAACGCACCGTGGGCAAAACAGACGATGTGACGGCCATCACCCGACATGAAGCGGTCCTTGCGGTATTGCATGGCAACGTCGAGGTGGGGGCAAAGATTGCGGTAAGCCTTCACCTCCCCCTGCCACAGCAGCCCGATGACCGTGTCGCGCCCCTGCTGCCAAGGATCAAAGCCACGGGCCTGACCTTCCAGCAGTTGCTCACGGTGGCAAAGAAATGTGGCCACGGCTGGCTTCTCGCATCTGGCGAACAGAAAAGCGGCACTGCCGGCAGTGCCGCGCTCAGGGTCAAATAGGCTCGGCAGTGCGCGCCAGCATGGCCTTGGTCAGGCCGATGCGATCGAAAGCGGCATCCTTCGCCATCTCCCGCTCACCCGCCATGATCGAGTTTTCCGCGATGTATTTGCAGCGGTCGAACCGCCGCATCATGAAGCGTTGCAGACGCGTACGCAGATCGCCCTCGCCGAACAATTCCTCAGCCAGGACCAGCGCATCCTCGATGGCCATGCCGGCGCCCTGTCCAAGGTGCGGGGTGGTGGCGTGGGCCGCGTCACCGATAAGTACCACGCGGTCCTTGAACCACGGATCATCGACGAACAACACTTCCATCGGCTTGTAGATCACCTGGCTGTTGTCGGTGATCTGCTCGCGCAACTCGCCCACCAGCCCGCCGATACCGGCAAGACGGTCGCGCATGGTGGCGGCCAGTTGGTCCTGCTCGTACCAGGGGTTGTTCGGCTCGTGGGAGGTGGAGAACATGTACATCAGGTTGTCGGCCAGCGGCACCAGTCCGGCGTTGCCTTCGGCACCGGTGTAGCTGGCGAGGTGGTCGATGGAGGGGTGGCGCGGGAAGTTGTAGCGCCACACGGCTTGGCCGGTGAAGCGCGGGGTGTAGGTATCGCCGTAGAGCATGCCGCGAACCTTCGAATACACCCCGTCGGCGCCGACCATCAGGTCGTAGCGGCCTGAGCTGCCGTCGGTGAACGTGACGTTCAGGTCACGCGGGAATTCTTCGTACGTTTCCACCGTCACACCGAGGCGCACCTGGGTGCCCAGTTCGATGGCGGTATCACTCAAGACCTGATGCAGGGCCAGCCGCGAGATGCCGACGTTGGCGGGGTATTGCGGCCCCGCGAGGCGTTGTCCGGGGATGCGCGCCAGGGCCTTGCCCTGCAGGTCGTAGATCCCGACATCCTCGAAGGCATAGGCGGCGTCGAGGTAGCGGTCAAGCACCCCGAGGCGGGCCATTTCCCGCACCACGTTGCTCTGCTGGATGATGCCGACGCCGTAGACCGTCCACTCGGACTTGATCTCCACGAGATCGACCTCGATCCCTTGGCGGCGCAGTGCAATCGCCGCGCATAGGCCACCGATGCCTCCGCCCACGATCAGTACTTTGTTGATATCGCTCATGCGTGAATCCTTTGTTCTTGTTGTGTGGACCGGCCCTCCGGAGCCGTCACCACAGCCTTTTCCGGCTCACGCGACGGCCACCATCGGGAGCCTGGAAGCACAGGCTAGAAACACGCGAACAATTTGACTAATCGTTACTGGGGATGCAGGGTATCGCGAAAATAAATACAACAAGAGATTGCCTGCCATGCGCTTCAAACACCTGGATCTGAACCTCCTGGTGGCGCTGGATGTATTGCTCGAAGAGCAGAACATCACGCGTGCCGCCGAGCGTCTGCACATGACTCAATCGGCCACCAGCGGCGTACTCGGTCGCTTGCGGACCTACTTCGAAGACGACTTGCTGGTGCAGGTCGGACGCAAGATGATGCTCACGCCCCTGGCCCGCGACCTGGAGATTCCGGTGCGTGAAGTGCTGCTGAAAATCCAGACCTCGATCACCGCCAAACCGGTGCACGACATCGCCGAGAGCAAGCGCCATTTCCGCATCATGGCCTCGGACTATCTGATCAGCGTGTTGTTTGCCGAGGTGATCCGCGAGATCAACCAGCAGGCGCCCATGGTCACCTTCGAACTGATCAGCCCCGGCGAAACCGCCCGGGAAATGCTGATGCGCGGCGAGGTCGACCTGATGATCGCCCCGGACCACTACATCGTGAAGGAACACCCGTCGCAGTTGCTGTTCGAGGAGCAGCATGTCTGCGTGATCTGCCAGGACAACCACGCGGTGGGTGAACGCCTGACGCTGGAGCAGTATCTGGAACTGGGCCATGTCTCGGTGGTGTTCGGCCGCAACCGCACCCCCGGTATCGAGGAATGGTTCATGAGCGAGTACGGCTGCAAGCGCCGCATCGAAGTGATCACCCACGACTTCAATACCCTGCCGCAACTGGTGATCGGCACCCAGCGGGTCGCCACGGTTCACAGCCGTCTCGCCCGTCTCTACGCGCGTAACCTGCCGCTGCGTATCGTGCCGCCACCGGTCAATCTCCCCGCCATGCAGGAATACATGAGCTGGCATCGCAGCCTGGACCGCGACCCGGTGCTGGCCTGGCTGCGCGAAAAACTGCTGGAGATGGCCAACCGCCCGACCACGCCGCTGGCCGCTTGAACACCTGCACTATGCGCCGCGCCGAAATGCCCCCAGCGCCTGCCCCAGGCTGGCGCTGAGGCGTTGCAGGCTGCCGCAGGCCTCTTCGAGACGGGCGCAATCTTCGGCATTCTGCTCCACCACCCGCTCGACCTCCCCCGCCGCACCGTCCACGCGACCCGCCAGATGATGCTGGGTCCGCGCCGCCTCGGCGATGTGCCGGCCGGCGTTCTCGACCTCGACAATGCTGCGGGTGATCGCCGCCAGAACCGCGCTGGCCCGCGCGGTCAGTTCGACGCCTTCGCCAGTCAGACGCTGGCTGTCATCCAGGCTCGCCGCGGCGTCGCGGGTCACCTGGCCGAGGCGCTGGATCATGTCGTCGATTTCCCCCGTGGAGGCGCGGGTGCGACTGGCCAGCCCGCGAACCTCGTCCGCCACCACGGCGAAACCACGACCATGCTCACCGGCCCGCGCCGCTTCGATTGCGGCATTGAGGGCGAGCAGGTTGGTCTGTTCGGCGACCGCGCTGATCACATCCAGCACGCCCGTGATGGCCTCGCTCTGGCTTTGCAAAAGCTGCATGGCGACGCTCCCAGCACCCATTTCCCGCGACAGACGCTGCAGGCTCTGACTGGCCTCGCGCACCAGGCGGTCGCCCTCGTGAATCAAGGCGCTGGCCTCGCCCAGGCTGGCCTGGCTGCCCTCCACCCGTTGGTTGACCTGAACGGTCGCCTGGGTCATGGCCTGCATGGCGTGCAGCACATCGCCGGTTTGCTGGCGCTGAGCCCGCACGCCCCGTCCGGTACGCTCAACCATCTCAGCCAGGGTTTCGGCGGCGGCGTCGAGCTGATCGGCATCCTCGCCGATCCGCCCGACCAGCTCGCGCAGCGCCTGCAGCATCACGCCAATCGCGTCGTTCAATTGCCCCAGCTCATCACTGCGCCCCAGGCGCGGCGGACGCCCCTGCAAATCCCCCGCAGCAACCCGCTGGGCCAGCGCCAGCATCTGCCGCACCGGCACGGCAATCGAGCGGCGGATCAGCACGCAGGCACTCACGCTCGACAGCAACGCCAGCACCAGCATGCCTGCCAGTTGCAGATCCAGGCGACGGCGCTGCGCCTCCCAGGCGCTGGATGCCCGCGCGCGCTCATCATCCAGTGCCTGAATCGCCTGCTGCGCCGAGGTGTTCATGCTGCCCTGCTGCGCCAGCGCCTGCTCGCCGCTGCTGATGTAGCGCAGGAACGCCTGTCGGTATTCCTCCAGCGCCGTGGCGGCTTCGCCCAGGCTTAGCCGGCGATCGCCCTCCAGTTGCGCGGCCAGATTGCTCAAGGCACTGCCGAGTTCACTGACCCGGTTGACCCAGTCATCGCGATAACGCTGCTGCGGATCTAGGATGAAATACAGCTCGCTGTCGCGCAGATTGGCCAGGCGCTCGCGCAACGTCGCGGCATCTTCCAGAAGCTGCATGGCCGTCGCGCCTGGCGGTCGGTCCTGCTCCAGCCCGGTATTGATATCGTCCAGTTGATCGATGAACAGCGCGGCAAACCGCTGACCCGCACTCTGCGCCAGCGCCTGCATGCGCAGCCGCGCGTCCTGGGCTTGCAGCCTCGCGGTTGCATACGCGCGGAAGCCTTGCAGGTAGTCGGCGCTACGCTCACGCAGGGTGCGCTCGAACGCTTCCCCGGACTGAGCCTCGGATACCTGGCCCTGCAACAGACTCAAAGCGGCCTCCAGGCGATTGGCTGATTCGGGGCTGGCGAGCAGCGCGAATTCCTTCTCGGCTTGCCTCGCCTGCACCAGGTGATTGTGCAGGCGCTCCAGCGCGCTCAAGCGGGCGCTGCTGGCCTGATTGACCTGCAACGCATACCAGGCGGCCAGCCCCATGCCCAGGGTGCAGAACAGTACCAGGGCAAAACCCAGCGACAACTTGCCGCCAACACTGAGCCGGCCCAGCGTGGCGCCAATCGTGGTGGTCGGGAGCGTTTCGAATACGGTGGTAACAGACAAGGGCATCCTCCTTGGGAACCTGCGCGTCGTGCACGGCCGCGTACCCTAGCCTCCCCCTCCTTGAGGCAACCAATCGAGACTGGCGATGCGAACCATCGGCAATCGCCATGCCTGCGACCGCCCCGTCTCCAGGTATCGCCGCCCCAGATAGCTGGCATCCGAACAAGCGATTTGTCCACTTCCTGACCCCATGCGAGCTTGCAATCACCGCCCGAAGGGTGGTCGTCGCCTGCTTCGCGTCATCAGCGGTGGCCTGACGGCGTGCCGTCGATACCTGCCTTGCGCGCCCGAAGCTGCTGGCGATCCGCATAACAAGAAGGAAAACACTATGTTCCGCTACTTCCCGACCAACTACGTTTGGAACCTGTCGGTGAACCTGGCCCTGGAAATGGGCGCACGCATCGGCGAGATCGTCGAAATGTGCGAACCCCTGCTGGAGGCCGCCAAGCAACCCGACGCCGAAGGCACGCGGGCCTTTCGTCAGACCTGGGCCGAAATGGCCGACAAGCTCTGCGACATGGCCCGCGAGGATGAAGCGCTCGGGCGGCTGCTCTCCGCCGGCGAAAAATACAACCGCGCCGCGACCTATTACCTGACGTGCGAACGCCTCCAGGCCCACGGTGCTCCGGGGCGCATGGCGCTCTATCAGCGCTTTCTCGACACCTTCGCCCGTGGCGTGGCGCTGTCGAAAGAGAACTGCGAGCGCGTCGAAATTCCGTACGAAGGCAAGGTGATCTCCGGCCTCTATGTCCGTGCCGAAGGCGTCAGCGGCCCGGCACCGATCCTGGTCCAGCTCAACGGCCTGGATTCCACCAAGGAGATGAAATACCGCGTCGGCCTGCCGGCCTGGCTGGCCAAGCGTGGCGTCGCCTCGCTGCTGATCGACCAGCCGGGCACCGGCGAGGCGCTGCGCCTGCATGACCTCAAGGCGCGCTACGACGCCGAGCACTGGGCCAGCCGCGTGGTCGACTGGCTGGAAGACCGCCAGGACATCGATGCAAAACGCATCGGCTGCGAAGGCGTGTCGCTCGGCGGTTACTACTGCCCCCGCGCCGTCGCCTTCGAACCGCGCTTCGCCTGCGGCGTGGTGTGGGGCGCCAACCATGACTGGCGTGACGTGCAGAAACGCCGCCTGGAGCGCGAAGGCAGCTTCCCGGTTCCGCATTACTGGGAGCACGTTCGCTGGGTCTGGGGTGGCAAGGACATCGAAGAATTCATGCAGATCGCCGAGAACGTCCACCTCGACGGCGTGGTGGAAAAAATCCGCGTGCCGTTCCTGGTGACCCACGGCGAACAAGACTCGCAGATTCCGCTCAAGTGGGCGCACCGCACCTACGAGCAACTGGTCAACAGCCCGAAACGCGAACTGAAGATTTTCACCTCCCGCGAAGGCGGCGTGCAGCACTCCAGCTTCGACAACTCCATCAACGCCGGCCAGTTCATCGCCGACTGGGTTGCCGAGAACCTCGGCGGCCGCACCGCCTGAATGCAGAGAAGATAAAAGATCATGAACATCATCGGACCCGACTACCTGGTGTTCGGCGTCGACAACGTCGCCGACTGCGTGCAGTACATGACCGACTACGGTCTCAAGCCTTGCAACCTGGATGAAAACGGCGGCTACCTCGAAGCCCTGGACGGCACCGGCGTGCTGATCCGTCCGCGCAACGACCCGCGCCTGCCGGCAGCAATGGAAACCGCAACGACCCTGCGTGAAACCGTTTATGGCGTGGCTGACGAAGCCACCCTGCAGGCCATAGAGGCCGAGCTGAGCAAGGACCGCGCGGTGCTGCGCGGCGAAGACGGTGTTCTGCGTTGCGTGGACGACATGGGCTTCGCCCTGGGCTTTCGCATCACCCAGCGCCGCACCCTCGACCTGCCTGGTGAAGCCAGCCATGCACCTGGCGCGCCTGCTGCACGGCCGATCAACGCGCTGGGCGCCAGCGACGACATGCCGGCGCTGCCGCGCAGCCTTTCCCACGTGGTGTATTTCGTTCCCGATCCGGCCAGAGCGGAAGCCTTCTACCAGCGCCTCGGCTTCGTCTGCACCGACCGTTTCGCCGAGACCGGCCCGTTCCTGCGCCCGGGCGGAACCCAGGACCACCACACCCTGTTCCTGATCCAGACGCCACCGTTCATGAAAGGCATCGAGCACTTCACCTTCCACATGGGCGGCCCGACCGAAGTGCTGGTGGCCGGCACCCGGTTCGTGGAAAAGGGTTATGAATCGTTCTGGGGACCGGGACGCCACCAACTGGGTTCCAACTGGTTCTGGTACTTCAACAGCCCCATGGGCTGCCATGTCGAATACGACGCCGACATGGACCTGCATGACGAACACTGGACCGCCCGCACCGCCGCTCCTGGCGCAGACAACTCGCAGTATTTCCTCTTCCACTATCAGGAGAAGTGGTTCCCTGGCGGGCCGCCTGCCAAGCACTAAGTCGGGGTTTTAACGTGGTGAATCGGGGCGTCGGATGACGCCCCTTTTTTGCTTGTCTGGGCGCCGAACCGCAGCGATGGGCATGAGCCTCAGCCCATCTCACAGGCGGCTTGACGCGGAACCTGTAGGAGCGGCTAACAGCCGCGCCTACAGGTTATGCGTCAAGCCGCTATGTTTGCCTGCGAGATGGATAGATAACGAATCACGGCGCCTTGGCCTGAGGTGGAAACACCACCCCGACCTCCTTCGCATACACCTGCCATGCACGCTTCAGCCGCTCGAACGTTTCCGGCTCGCGCGCGGCAAGATCCTCGACCTCGCCGCGGTCACGGGCGACGTCGAACAGTTGCCAGCGCAAAGGCTGCGGCGCCTCGCCCGGCATGGTCCAAGGACGTAGCCCCAGCAGTTTCAGGTTGCCTTCGCGGTAATATAGGCTGCCGAACAATTCACCCGCCAGCACAGGCGATTCCGGCGCCTTGCCTTCCAGCATCGGCAACATCGAGCGGCCGGTGATCGGGTGTTTCGGCTGCCCCTGGTAGCGATCACCCGGATCTGGCAGGCCGGCGAGCGCGAGGAAGGTCGGCGCCAGGTCATCGACCCGCGCCACGCTACGTTCCAGCCCTTGGCGAGCCAGCGCCTGCGGCAGATGGATAATGGCCGGCACGCTGATGCCGCCCTCGGCGGTACTGCCCTTGAACAGGCGCAACGGCGCGGCACTCACCTCCGCCCAGCGCAGCCCGTAATCGACCTGCGAACCGCGCCGGCCAAGGTTCTCCAGGCGGTTGTCGGTGCCCGGTCCCGCCGGGTAGAACTGCTCATGCCGTTCGCCAGCAGCACCGTTGTCGGACATGAACACGATCAGGGTGTTGTCGTACTGCCCGGTGCTTTTCAGATAGTCCAGCAGCCGACCGATATTGTGGTCGAGGTTGCCGACCATCGCCGCGTAGATCTCCATCTTGCGCGCCTCACTGCGGCGCTGATCCGCGCTCAGTTGTTCCCAGCCAGGCAGGTTCGGCGCGACCGGCAAACGCTGCGCCGCCACAAAGTCCGCCGGTAGCAGGCCCTTCTCCCGCAGCCGCTCGATCCGTGCCTCGCGGACCTTGTCGTAGCCTTCGTCGTAACGCCCGCGGTAAACATCACGCCAGGCGTCCGGCGCCTGCAACGGCCAGTGCGGCGAGGTGTAGGCGGCGTAGGCGAAGAACGGCTTGCCGCTGCCCTGCCCCTGGCGCAAGTAGTCGATCAGCTTGTCGGTGTAGAAGTCGGAGGAGTAGAAATCGTCCGGCAGTTCCACCGGTTTGCCGTTCTCGCGGTAGGTGATCTGCTCGATTTTCGCCGTGGGCTGCGCCGGTGGCTTGAAGTGCACGCCACCGCCTTCAAGCAAGGTGAACGACTGCTCGAAGCCGCGTCGGTCGGGGCCCTGCTCAGGCGTCAGGCCGAGGTGCCATTTGCCCACCATGCTGGTGCGATAGCCGCCGTCGCGCAGCAGCTCGGCAATCGAATGGGCCTGCTGGTTGAGGTAGCCCTCATACCCCGGTTTGCCCTGCTGGAACGGCTGGATGCCCTCGGCCATGGTGCCCAGCCCGGCCAGGTGATTGTCGGTGCCGGACATCAGCATCGAGCGGGTCGGCGAGCAAGTCGGGGCCGCGTACATGTTGGTCAATTGCAGCCCCGTGGACGCCAGTTGGTCCAGCACCGGCGTGTCGTTCTCGCCACCAAAGGCGCCGAGATCGGAATAGCCGAGGTCATCGGCGACGATCAGCAGGATATTGGGGCGCTCGGCAGTCGCAGCAAAAGTCGGCGCCGCGCATGCCAGCGCGGCCAGAAGAAAGGGAAAGCGCACGCGAACCTCACTTTTTTATTCTTCGAAGATGGCAACGGCACGGACAAACCCGGCGGAGGCGTGTTTGATCTTGTACGGGAAGCACGACACCAGAAAACCACTGCCCGGCAAGCTGTCGAGATTGGCGAGCTTTTCCATCTGCCCGTAGCCGATGTCGCGACCCGCCTTGTGCCCTTCCCAGATGATCGAGGCATCACCGCTTTCGGCGAAGCGCTGGCGGGTAAAGCTGAACGGCGCGTCCCAACTCCAGGCGTCGGTGCCGACCACGCGCACCCCGCGATCGAGCAGATACAGGGTCGCCTCGCGGCCCATGCCGATCCCCGCATCCAGGTAGCCCGGCTGGCCGAACAGGCTGCCGGCGCGGGTGTTGATCAGCACGATATCCAGCGGCTGCAGCGCGTGACCGATGCGTTGCAGCTCGGCCTCGACCTCGGCGGCGCTGACGATATGGCCATCGGGCAGGTGGCGGAAGTCCAGCTTCACCCCCGGTTGCAAGCACCAGTCCAGCGGCAGCTCATCGATGCCGAAGGCCGGCTTGCCGCCGTCGGTGGTCGAGGCGTAATGCCAGGGCGCATCCATGTGCGTGCCGCTATGGGTGGTGATGGACAGGCGCTCGGCAGCCCAGGATTCCTGGCCGGGCATCTGATCGAGGGTCAGGCCGGGGAACATCGCGGCCATTTCCGGCCAGCCTTGCTGGTGGTCCATGTAGTCGATTTTCGGCAGCAGCAGCGGCGGGTCGGTGTAGGGGTTGTTGTCCAGGGTTACCGACAGATCGACCAGGCGGCGCTTTCGGGTCAGGGGCAGGGTCATTGCAATTCCTCTCAAGCAGTTGCAGCGACGGCACGCGAAACGCGCGGGCGCTGAGTAAGGTCAAGCGCGTGGCGAACCAGCGCCCGCGCAGTGCCGTCGTGACGGAAGCCACGTTCGCGGGCCAGCGGGGTTCGCAACGGTGGAAAGCGCCCGAACAGCGCTTCGAGAGCCGCATCCGGCTGGAAGCTGACCAGCGACCGGCGCTCCTCGCCGAACACCTCGGCCAAGGCATCCACCACGTTGCCAATGGACAGGTGCAGCACCGGCAGTTGCCAGACCCGCGACGGCGCGTCTGCGGCGAGGTCGAACCCGGCGGCATGCAGCAGGTTGTCCACGCAGCAGGACGCGGACATCCACCAGGACGTGGCGTCGGCTGACACCGGGCATTGATAGGGCTCACCCGCAGCGAAACGCTGCAGAAGCACGCTCATAAAGGCCGAGCGCAGGCCGTTGCCGTCACCCGGCCGAGCGACGATGCCGGGCAGGCGCAGGGCGCGGCCATCGACCTCTCCGCGACGGCCGAGATCACTCAGATGGTTTTCGATCATCAGCTTGTGAGCGCCATAGGACAGCGCCGGCCGCGGCCGATAGTGCTCGTCCATCCGCACCGGCAGGTCGCCGCCGTAGACCGCCACGCTGCTGGCGTACACCAGCACCGGAGGCTGCTGCGAATGACGCAACAGGTCCAGCAACTGCAGCGTGGCGAGCAGGTTCACCTGCCGCCCCAGCCCATAGTTTTCTTCGGCTGCGCCACCGGCAATGCTGACCAGGTGGAAGACCACATCGACGCCATCGGCCAGCCCCCGGCGCAGCAGCGCGGGGTCGGTGATGCTGCCGCTCAGATGACGCAGACGACGATCATCCGGAAAACCGTCGAGGCGCTGATCAAGCAGTATCAGCGCCTCAATGCGGCGCCCTCGCAGTTGCCCGTCCGCCAGCAGCCGTTGCACCAATTGGCGACCGAGAAAGCCTGCGGCGCCAGTGACCATCACGCGCATGGTGCACCCGCCTTGACCACCTGCTGGTCAATGCTGCCAAACAGCACCGTGCCGTCAGCGCCGCGAACCTCCATGCGCACCCGCTCGCCAAAGCGCATGAACGCCGTGCGCGGCGCACCGTGCTCGATCATTTCCACCGCGCGGCGCTCGGCAATGCACGCCGAGCCGACACTGCGATCGGCGTTGGAGACCGTGCCGGAACCGATCAAGGTGCCGGAGCTCAGGCGCCGGGTCAGGGCCGCATGAGCGATCAACCGATGAAAACCGAAATGCATCGCGCCGCCATGGGGATGGCCGAACCACTCGCCATTGCGCGTCACGTTCAGCGGCAGGTGCACGCGGCCGTCGCGCCAGTCCTCGCCCAGCTCGTCCGGAGTCACCGCCACCGGCGCAAAACTGGAGGACGACTTGGCCTGGATAAAGCCGAAACCGGTCTTCATTTCCCGTGGTGCCAAGGCCCGCAAACTGACGTCGTTAACCTGCAGAATCAGCCTCACATGCGCCAGCGCCTCGTCGGCGGAACAGCCCATCGGCACTTCATCCACCAGCACCGCGAGCTCGCCCTCGAAGTCGATGCCATGGGCCTCGTTGGGCAACGCGATGTCCTGGCGCGGCCCTAGGAAATCATCGCCCGCGCCCTGGTACATCAGCGGCGTGTCCTCGACGCCTTCGATCGGGTCGAGGTGGAATGCCCGCTGCATCAGTTCCCCATGACTGAGAAAGCACGAGCCATCCAGCCATTGCCAGGCCCGCGGCAACGGCGCCATGACCTGCTCGGGATCGAAGACGAAAGCACCTTCGACATCGTCGCGGTTCAGGGCCTCATAGCGCGCCTGCAACACCGGTTCGACGCGGGCCCAGTCGTCGATGGCCGCCTGCAACGTTGCGGCGATATCAGTGACCTGCACCGCCCTCTCCAGATCGCGGGACACCAGCAGCAGGCGACCGTCGCGGCTGCCATCGGCCAAGGTTGCCAGCTTCATGGCAGCCCCTCGCGCAAGCTGTCGGCATAGCGCCCGTCGAGCAGAATGAAGACCATCCGCGCCATCGCGTCGGTGCGGTTGCTCCAGGCGTGATTGGTGCCGCGCTGGACCACGATGTCGCCACGCTTGAGGTGCACGTCCTCATCGTCCAGCACCAGCCACACCTCACCTTCGGTGACGATGCCGTAGTCGAGGGTTTCGGTCCGGTGCATCAGCTTGTGCTTCGAATCGCGTTCGCCGGTGCCGGCATGGGCTTCGCCGATTTCGGCAAAGACCGCCGCGGCGCTGGCGTCGCTGACCTGGTTCTGCACGCTGTCGGGCGGGATGTCCACGACACGGATCAGGCTGCCCAAGGTTGAAGGGCTGAGCACCAGCGGCTTGAGTGTCGGGTCCGCGCCGTTGTCCAGGGTGGCCGGGCTCGTGTCGCTGTTCCAGATTTCATGGAAAACCGTACCGGGCACGGCCTTGAGATCAAAGCTGTTGGGCACCGCGCCGACCAGCGCCGCCAGCGCTGTGCCTTCGGCGCTGTGGCGGGTGACAACGCGTTTGAAAGGGGGAAGTGATTGCATGGGTACTCCGTTCAATTGCCATCGCCGAGGGTGGTTGCACCCCGAGCTGTCAGATTCTGTCTATCGATAAAGGCGCGGCCTGCGGCGCTATCAAGCGCGGCAACAGCAGGCAGCTCACGGCCAGCAGCAGTTGCGCCATGCCCACCAGTGCGAGTGCGTCCGGCAGGGCCTGGTGATTGCCGCCGGTCAGTCCGAGCACCAGCAGCGGGCTCGCGAACTCACCGGCGAACAGCGCGGAGGTGAAGCCTCCGGTCGCCCGCCCGCGCTGGGCGAAACTGGCGCGGGACATGATCCAGGTGATCAGCGTCGGCAACATCAGCCCGATGCCCAACCCGTTGAGGGCGACCGCCAGGGTCAGCAACGCCGGACTCCCGGCCCGCGCCATCAGCCATCCACCAAGCCCGGCAGTGACGAACGCGAGCAGCAACAGGTGCTGCCGGGCACAGCGATGGAACAGGCGGAAACTCAGGGCGCCGAGCATCACGCCCAACTGGTTGGCGCCCATGACCATGCCGATCTGCTGCGGCGAATCGACCTGCAACAGCCCCAGCAGAAAGCCCGCCTGCACCGGCACGATGAACAGGCTGGCACCGGCCAGCAGGCTGAACAGGTAAAGCGGCAACAAGGTGCTCCAGGGAAACCCGCTGCTTTCGGCCTCGACCTGAATCGCCGATGCCTGACGCTCCCACAACAGCCACGCCATCAGCGGCACAAAAAGCAGGCCGACGCCATACAAGCTGTAGGGAGTGCGCCAATCGTCCTGCCCCAATGCGCCGCCAACGCTGATGAACACCGCCGCCGACAGCGAGGTGCACACCATCTGCAAGGCGAACAAACGCTCACGCCGGGCGCCCTGGTAATAGTCGCCAATCAGGGTGGTGCAGCAGGTCATGATCCCCGCCTCCGCCAGGCCCAGACCGGCGCGGCTGGCGACGATCGCCGGCAACGATTCCAGCCACAGCGGCAGCAGACCGAACAGGCTGTACAACAGCATCGAGCCCAGCAGCAAAGGCTTGCGCCCGAGGCGGTCGGCGATCAGCCCGGCGAACGGCGCCAGCAAGGCAATCACCAGCGCCGGAATGGTCAGGCTCACCGGCACCAGCACGGCGACCAGCGGATCGTTGGCAAAGTGCTCGTGCATGCGCGGCAGCACCGGCGCCAGCAACACGGCACCCAGCACCGGCAGGCAACTGCCGAGCAACAGCAACAACGATTGCGGCAAGCCCGCCTGGGTTTGATTACGCATGGGTCACCTCCTGGGCGGCGGGCGTTTGCACAGTGTCTGCGGCGGACCGGTCGCGCACCGGCAACAGAAAGCGCGCCAATGCCGGCAGCAGCACCAGCGCGCCGACCATGTTCCAGACGAACATGAAGGCCAGCAGCACACCCATGTCGGCCTGGAACTTGATGGGCGAGAACATCCAGGTGCCGACGCCGATGGCCAGCGTTACGCCGGTCAGCATCACCACCTTGCCGGTGGAGACCAGGGCGCGGTAATACGCCTCGGAAAGGCTGGCGCCCTGGCGCAGATGGCCGAGCAGGATGCTCATCACGTACAGCGCGTAATCGACCCCGATACCCACACCCAGGGCGATCACCGGCAGCGTGGCGACCTTGACCCCGATACCGAGCCAGACCATCAGCGCCTCGCACAGAATCGAGGTGAGCATCAGCGGGAGCACCGCGCACACGGTGGCGCGCCAGGAACGGAAGGTCACCAGGCAGAGCAGGATCACCGCCCCGTAGACCCAGAACAGCATCTCGCGGTTGGCCTCGCGCACGACGATATTGGTCGCGGCCTCGATCCCGGCATTGCCGGCGGCGAGCAAGAATTTCACCTCGTCGGTGTTGTTGGCCGCGGCGAATCCTTCGACATGCTCGACCAGCCGGGTCAGGGTCTCGGCCTTGTGGTCGCTGAGGTAGACGTACAGCGTCAGCAGGCTGCAGGACTCGTTGTACAAACCACGCGGCGCGCTGGCGGTGATCATGTTGAGCATCGCCTGGTTGTTCTGCAGCTCGTACCATTTCGGATTGCCTTCGGACAGCCCGACCAGCATCCGTCGATTGAGCAGCGCCAGCGAGTTGGTCGAGTCCACGCCCGGCAGGCTGCGCAGTTGCCAATCCAGCTCATCGACCTTGCGCAGTACGTCGTAGCGGGCGCAGGCACCGGCAGGCGTCTGCACCATGACCGCGAACAGGTCGCTGCTGGCGCCGTAGGCCTGGGTCATGAAAGCGTCGTCACGGTTGTAGCGCGAGTCGGCGCGCAGCTCCGGCGCGCCGGCATCGAGGTCGCCGATGGCGAGGTGCAGGCTGACCAGAAAACCGAGCACGGCCATGACCAGGCTGACGCCGATGCACAGCGTCGCCCAGGGCTTGCGGGTGAACAGGTCGAGAAAGCGCCAGAACGGATGGCGCGCCTTGCCGCTCTCCTCGGCGCGTTCGCTGCGCAGGCTCAGTTCAGCGGCACGTGGACTGACGCCGACATACGACAGCAGCACCGGCAGCAAGATGAGGTTGGTGAAAATCAGCACCGCCACGCCAATGCTGGCGATGATCGCCAGGTCCTGGATGACCTTGATCTGGATGATCATCAGCACGGCAAAACCCACGGCATCGCAGAGCAATGCGGTAAGCCCGGCCAGGAACAGGCGGCGGAAGGTGAAGCGCGCCGCCACGACGCGGTGCATGCCGCGACCGATGTCCTGCATGATGCCGTTCATCTTCTGCGCGCCGTGGCTCATGCCGATGGCGAACACCAGGAACGGCACCAGCACCGAATAGGGGTCGAGCTGGAAACCCAGCAACGGCAGTAAACCCAGTTGCCAGACCACCGCCACCAGCGAACAGGCCACCACCAGCAGGGTGCTGCGCACACAACGGGTGTAGGCGTAGAGCACCGCAGTGGTGATCAGGATGGCCACGGCGAAGAACAGCAGGATCTGTTGCAACCCTTCGATCAGGTCGCCGACTTTCTTGGCGAAGCCGGTGATGTGGATGTCGACGCTGTCGCCCTGGAACTTCGCCCGCAAGGCTTCCAGGCGCTCGGACAGCACCGCGTAGTCCAGCGGCTGGCCGTCAGGGGTGCGCGCCAGCAACGGTACGTAAATGATGCTGGAGCGCTGGTCGAACGCCACCAGTTGGCCGATCTCGTTGGACACCTGCACATTGCGCCGCAGTTCGCCCAGAGACTTCGGGCTGCCGTCATAGTCGTCGGGGATCACCGGACCGCCGTCGAGGCCGTCCTCGGTGACCGAAACCCAGCGGGTTGCCGGGGTCCACAGCGATTTCATGTAGGCGCGATCGACACCCGGCAGCAGGTAGATCTGCTCGCTCAGGGCCTGCAGCGTGCGCAGGTAGCCGGCGTCATAGATATCGCCCTTGGGGTTCGCCACGGCAATGCGCAAGGCATTGCCCAGGCCCGACAATTCCTGCTGCCGCTCCAGGTAATTGGCGATGTAGGGATGCCCGGTGGGGATCATCTTCTCGAAGCTGGCATTGAGTTCCAGGCGTGCCGACTGCCAGCCCAGCAGGACGGTGGTCAGCAGGCACAGCAGCAAGACCCAGTGGCGATGGTTGAACAGGGCCCGCTCGACCAGCGAGCCGGAGCGTGGATCGAACGCCTCCGGGCCGCTGGGGGCGGGAGGGCGACTTGCGCAATTCATGAGGGTCACTCCGAAGCGGAAACAGCGGGCGGCGCGATGCGCGAAAGCCCGGTAAAGCCGGCGAACACCAGGCTGCCATCGGCGGCCTGAATGGCGGCCGACACCGGTTTGCGCAGCGGCTCGAAGACGGCGGCAAAGCCGTCGGGCGAGCTGGCGAACAAGCCGCCCGCCTGGTTGGCCAGCAGCACGCGGCCGTCGCCCAGGGTGATGGCGTCGCTGAAGGACACCGGGGCCAGCGCCGGCAGGGCTTCGGCTTCTTGCGCATCGGCGGCGAGGATGAAGGCATTGCCCTTGAGGCCGCCGATCAGCAGCGCGCCATCGCCCCGGGGGGCCAGGGTGAACAGGCTGCCGCTGTAGGGGCTGGGCAGCGGATGGAAGTCCTCGCCGTCGGCGGAACGGGCCAGGTAACCCTGCTCGCCGGCCAGCACCCAGGCATCACCCTGGCGAGCCACCGCGTACAGGTGCAGGCCCTCCGTGTTGTCGATCCGGCCCATCAGCGAATGCCAGTGCTTGCCGCCATCGGTGCTGCGCATCGCCAGGCCATAGGCACCGACGACCAGTACATTGGCGGCATCGCTGGCGGCGATGGCCAGAAACGGTTTGTCCGGCTGTTCCGCGGCGATGCGTTGCGCGGTGTCCAGGCGTAACTGCGCCGCCGCCTCATCCGCCGCGCCGGGCAAGGCACGGCTGGCCTCTTCCAGTTCCAGTCGAGCCGCTTCCCGGCCGTCCAGTTGCAGGGCCCAGCTTTCGCCGCCGTCGCGGGTCGCCAGCACCACCCCGGCATGCCCCACCGCCCAACCACTGCGCGCATCGGCGAACTGCACGGCGGTCAGGCCCACCGAAACCGGAACCGGCACCTGACGCCATTGCCGGCCGTTGTCATCGGACAGCAGGACCAGCCCGCGCTCGCCCACCGCCACCAGCCGTTCGCCGGCCCGGGCCAGCGCGGTGTACACCGCCCGTTGCGGGTTCGGCACCTGGCTCGCCGGGCTCTCCAGCACATCGCCGACCTTCAGGCGCTGCACCGACGCCTGGGCGAAGCACTGCGACGCCATCGGCAAGGCGAGGGCCAGCAACAGGCCGCTCAACTGAAGCACTCTGTTCATATCTACCTCGAATCCAGTCCTGGGCGGGAGAGCGACGCGCGCCCTCCCCTCGGCTCATCAGCGCACGCCGCGTCCGGCCATGGCTGCCGGAGAAAACTCGGCGGCCTTGTAGCGATCGACGATGGCGTATTGCTGGTCCTTGCCGGTGTAGAGGTTCTGGATAAACCAGGCCCCGGACACCAGGTCGTAGAAGCCCGAGGACAACTGCGCCACGGCCGGCAGGTCAGGCATCACCGACGGCAGCGACCAGAGGGTCTTGGCCAGTTGGCCATTGGCGTCCCAGCGATCGCCGAGCATCGCCTGCCAGGTGTCCTCGTCGAGGTAGTAACGGCCTTTCGGCAACTGATGGCGCTTGCCCGGTGCCAGGTCGGCTTCCACCACCCAGACGCGGTGCAGTTCCCAGCGCACGTAGTCGGGATTGAGGTGGTGCTTGGCGAACAAGTCTTCGGGCTTCGCGGCGGTCTGGATCTTGTTGGTGTTGTAGGGGATATACATCTCCTGCTTGCCCACCAGCTTCCAGTCGAAGCGGTCCATGCGGCCCTGGAACACGCTGAGTTCATCGAACGACATGACCCCGGCGGTGGCCGGCGTCGGCGTGTCGCAACAGGCGTTGGGCAACTTGCGCACGCGGCGCTGGCCGGTCAGGTAGACGTGGGCCTGGGACTTGTCGCCATTAATGTTGGTGCGCCCCATGATCTGCTCGCCCGCACGCAGCGCCGGACCGACGTTGAGCAGGCGGAACAGCCAGTAATCGCCATCGAAACTGGCGGCGTTGCCGTCCTGATAGTAGTACGGCATTTCTTGGATGGCCTTGCCGTCGGTGGTCATCACCTGGGCGCCGTCGGCGGTCATCAGGTAGTGGCGGAAGTCCATGGCCAGCGAGGTGCCGCGCCAGTTCAGCAGGTGGTTCCACATCGCTTCCGCGCCATTTTTCGGCAGCGGGAACGGAATGCCGCCATAGGCGTTTTCCGGTACCGGTCCGGCGCTGCTGTCCACCAGCCTGGCCTCTCGGGCGTTCTTCAGGGTGTTGTCATAGACCCATTGCGGCGCGGCGGCAGTGCGGCGAGTCGGGTAGACGTCGATGCGGTAGCTTTCCGGGTAGCGCTTGAACATGGCCTTGGTGCCATCGCTGAGCTTGCCGGCGTACTGGTCGAGGTTCTTCGCGGTGATGCTGTACAGCGGCTTGTCGGCGGTGAAGGGATCGCTGCGCGTGCCGCCCTGTTTGAAGGACGGGTCCACCTTGGTGTAGCCGCCGTCCCAGGCCGGAATGCTGCCGTCGGCGTTGCCGGCGCGCTCGGCGCCCATGGGCGTCAGTTGCTTGCCGAGGTCATCGGGGCTGGCGGCCTGGGCCGGTTGCAGGCTCAGGGCCGCGGCGCCGAGCACGGCGACGCAGAAGGTCTTGAGAGAAAAAGGCAAGGTCATGAACGTCCCCTCAGAATGTTGTTTTAACCGAGAAGGCCAGGTAGTCCCGGTCTTTCAGTGCTTGTTTGAAGGTGAACTGCGACAGCGAATTGAGGTTGGTGTCCTCGGGGCCGTAGTAGTGGGTGTAGGTCAAGCCGAAGGTGACCCGGTCGAGGTAGGTGGCGGTGACGCCGATATTCATATCGCCACCGCGGTCGGGGCCGAAACTGCCGACCACCGCCGACTTGCCCATGGGGAAGTAGCTGATGCCCAGCGGTACGCTGAGGTCGATGCCGGGGAACAACTGGCGATACGTCGGGGTGTAGACCAGCTTGAGGCCGACGCCATCGTCGGTGGCGCCGGGGTCCAGCGAGGCGCGGTTCTTGGTCACGCTGAGCAGACGGTTCCAGGCGACCTCGCCCACCAGGCTGGCTTCGTTGGCGACAAACGACGGGCCCAGCGAGGCGATCATGTTGAGGTTCAGGTGCGCGGTGCGGCCGACGGCATACAGCGGATGGTCGTCGTTGTCCGCGACCATGCCCGGCGTGACGGTCTGGCCGTTGGACACCAGCGGCATGTTCCAGCGCATCGACGCTTCACCGGCGAAGCTGAATTCATCGAGGCTGGTGGCGAAGCTGGCACCCAGTGCGCGGATATTTTCCGGGTACACCCAGTAGTACTCGCCGATCTGCCCGGTGGCGAAGTTCGGACCGGTGGCGTTGGGTTTGAGGTACAGCTTGGGCGACTTGTCGTGGTACTGGATCGCGTACAGGCCGTACTCGACGGTGTCGGCGGTGTAGCGCAACTGCAGGCCGCCCTGCCCCGAGCTTTTCGCTTCCTTGTCGTTGCCGTGGAAGAACGCCGCCGGGCTGTTCGGGTTGCCACCGAGGAACGCCGGGAACGGTGCGCCGGTGATCAGCCGCTCGTTGCCCTCGCCAATGGTGTCGCTGACCGAGAAATAACTGCCGGCCCCCGGCAGTCGGGTTTCTTCCCATTCGAACTGGTAGTAAGCGCCGAGCGATAGCGCGTCGGTCAGTTGGAAGGTGCCGGAGAGCTGGCTGACCGGGCGGGTGATTTCCTTGAACTGGGTGTTGGGCACCGACACGGCCTTGACCACGTCCACCGGGGCCATGCCGCCGGCAATGCCGTTGGCGCCGAAGAACAGGCTCTCGCCCCAGATCAGGCCGTGACGACCGAGCCGTACCGAGGCGGCGCGGTCCGCCACATCACCGTTCCAGTACACGAACGCATCCAGCAATTCGGCATCGCCGCCGTGCAGGTGGCGGGTGTCGTCGCTGAACTGGTCATACGCCACCGAGCGCACGTTGGCCCGGGACGGATCATTGTTGTCGTTGTCCTTCTGGTACTCGTTGTCGAACCAACCGGCGCCGCTGAACCGCGCGCCGAAATCGCGATAACCGATATCCAGCTCGGAGAGGATGTCCAGGCGATTGGAGATCAGGCCCTTGTTGAAATTGCGGTCACCGTCGTCCTGGTTCAGGGCGACCTGGCCAGTGGTGAGCTTGCTGCTCTGGTCCTGGGTGCGCCAGGCGGCGCTGTATTTGAGTGTGTTGTCCCAGCGCAGGCTCAGGTCCGGGTTGCCGGTCTGGATCTCGAACGCCTGGGCGGACGGAAGACCGACGACCAGCGCCGCTGCGAGCGTCAGGGTGAAGGGCGCACGCCGCGATGCGGCGATGGAGCGAATAGCCATCGAACTAACCCTCTTTTATTGTTTTTGTTGGCATTTTTTCTCTGCCACCACCGGCCGGTAAGGCAGCCGGACCGGTACGGTCGAAATGCCGAGGTGGCGCCATCCGGCGGGATAGACCGGGCGACGGGCACAGGTTGACTTGAGCCACGGTCTCTGACTAATCGCTTGTCGGGATGTGACCTATCGAGCAGCGCGATACCTGAAACGCGCTGTTACACGGGGCGTGAGCGAACGGAACCATCGCCAACCGGGATTCCTGGCATCGACAATCGCGATACCTGTTCGGCGGACCATGGCGCCGGGCGTTTGCCGGTTTTCAGGAGAGGGCGGGGATTGACGCCGCGAGGGTGCGACAGGAAGGTATCGGCAAAACAACTACAAGAACCGTGAGCCATCACCATGCGTTTTCACCACCTGGATCTCAATCTCCTGGTCGCGCTGGATGTGTTGCTGGAAGAGCAGAACATCACCCGCACCGCCGAGCGCCTGCACATGACCCAATCGGCCACCAGCGGTGTGCTGGGCCGCCTGCGAACGTTCTTCGAAGACGAATTGCTGGTGCAGGTCGGGCGCAAGATGCAGCCCACACCCTATGCGCTGGAACTGGCGGGGCCGGTGCGTGAAGTGCTGCTGACCATCCGCTCGTCGATCACCGCCAGACCGGTGTTCGACCCCGCCAGCAGCAAGCGGCATTTTCGCCTGGTGACCTCGGATTACCTGATCAGCGTGCTGTTTGCCCAGGTCATTCAGAAGATCCACCAGCAGGCGCCGCACATCACCTTCGAGATCATCAGCCCCGGCGACAACAGTGGCGAACTGCTGATGCGCGGCGAGGTGGACATGATGATCGTCCCCGAACGCTACGTCATCGACGACCATCCCGCGCAGTTGCTGTTCGAGGAAGACCATGTCTGCGTGGTGTGGCGCGACAACCCCGCCGTCGGCGACAGCCTGACGCTGGAGCAGTACCTGGAAATGGGCCACATCTCGGTGGGCTTCGGCCGCAACCGGCACCTCAGCATCGAGGACTGGATCATGAACCAGTACGGCGTCAACCGCCGGCTGGAGGTGATCAGCAACGACTTCAACACCCTGCCGCAATTGTTGGTGGGCACCCCGCGCCTGGCGACCATGCACCGCCGCCTGGCCCGGCTCTATGCGCGCTACCTGCCGCTGCGCATCCTGCCCACGCCGATGGAAATCCCGGTGATGCGCGAATTCATGCTCTGGCACCGGAGCATGGAGGGCGACCCCATGCACCGTTGGTTGCGCGAGCGCATTCGCGACTGCATCCAGCGCATCGACCAGCAGGAAGGCGACTGGTTGGCGACTGGCTGAACTGCACTGATCACGGCGCCAGCGTCGGGCTGGCGTTCGCCTATCCCGCGGTGCGGGTGCCGTGGAACGACGCGATTCGCCACCCCGCCTCATCCCGTGTCCAGACTTGCGTGGCAAAGCCCTCGGCGCGCACCGGCTCACCACCTCCGCGCTTTTGCAGCAAGTTGCATTGCGGCCCGCTCATCAACGCCAGGCTGTCGCCAAACAGACGCACCACCAGCTCACCCCGCTCCACCGCCAGGTAACGCACCGCCTGGCGGGCATAGTCCAGGTACTGCGCCTTGTCCTGCACCAGTCCGGTGGTGTGGACATACAGCAGTTCATCGGCAAACAGGCTGTCGAGCCGGGCATGGTCTTCTTCGACCAGTGCGCGCTGGCGTTCGGCTTCCAGACGCAGGAGGTCATCAACGGTATTCATGGGCATTTTCCTTACGGGGTGATTGGGAGGCCCATCCTCGCCTCACCCTCGCCCTGGGGAAAAATCGCCAATCCCCATGCCTGCCATCGCCACTCCCGATACCTGCTTCGGTGCGCCGCCGTATGTCCCCCGCGCCCAGGTGCTGCGCGGCTTGTCGCCAGCTATCCACGGCATCGATGGTTGGCCATCGACAGCATCTGATAGTGCTCCGTGGCACCGGCGCTCTAGCCTGCGGAAAAACAAGACGAGGAGATTCCCGACCATGAGCGCCCTGCACCTGCACTGCTCCACCCTGTTCGATGGCACCGGCCTGGACGTCCGCCAGCAGCAGACCCTGATCATCGACAACGGCGTGATCCGCCATGTCGGCCCGACGGCCCAGGCACCACGGCCAGCGGCGGGCGACCGGGAAGGCCGTGGCAATTTCGTTATGCCAGGCCTGGGGGACGTCCACACCCACCTGGCGTTCGGCAACGCGCAGAGCGAGGAAGACATCGACATCTGGACCAGTGACGAATTTCGCGCCTTGCGCGGGCTGTTCTTCGCCCAGCACGTGCTGGCTGCCGGCGTCACGTCCATGGTCTGCCCCGGCGACAGCGGCCAACTCAGCATCGCCGTACGCAACACGGTCAACGCGGGCTTGTTCGACGGACCGCGGATTGCCGCCAGCAGCCGCGTGATCACCAACCGGCAGAGCCTCAACGACTGGTTCCCGAGCCGCGTCGGTGCACCGGAATATTTCACCGCCGCCCTGGTCACCAGCCGCACCGCCGCCATCGCGGAAATCCGCAAGCAGGCCAAGGATGGCGTGGACCTGATCAAGATCGCCATGGACGGCACGCAGCGTCGTCCCAACGGCGAAATCATCGCCGCCTTCACCGCCGACGAAACCCGGGAGATGGTCGAAGAAGCCCATCGCCTCGGCTGCCGCGTGGCCACTCACGCCTACGGCCGCGAGGCGGTGATGTATGCGGCCAAGGCGGGCGTGGACCTGGTCTTTCATGCCTTCTACATGGACGACGCCTGCATCGAGGCACTGCTCGAAGCCGGCACCGTACTGGCCCCGACAATGACCTTCCCACAAAACACCGTGGACTTTTGCCAGCCCCACGACCCGGCCATCACCACCGGCTACGCCGGTTACTGCGCACGCACCCTGGAAGTCGGCACGCCGGTGCTCAAGCGGGCCAAAGCCGCCGGTATCCCCTTTGCCTGCGGCAGCGACAGCGGATTTGCAGTCACGCCCTACGGCGAGTGGCATGCCCGTGAACTTGAACTGCTGGTCCGCCGCCTGGACTTCACTCCGGCAGAAGCCCTGTTTGCCGCGACCAACGTCGGCGCGCGCCTGATGCCCCGTGGCGAAACGCTCGGCACCCTGGAGCCGGGCAAGCAGGCCGACCTGCTGATACTCGACGGCTCGCCGCTGGATGACATCCGCATCCTGCAGGACCGCAACCGCCTGCTGGCCGTCTACAAGGCCGGGGAGCCGGTGAGCCTGCAACGGACCGCCTACAACCCCAAACAGGTGTCGGACTTCAACACCTTGAAATGGACCGATCTCTACACCCGCAACCGCGTCGCGGAGCTCGGTAAATGGAGCCAATGAACATGACCTTCCTCGACGTCGAACACGCCGCGCGCCTGGCGGCGGCCACCCTTCGCCATGCGCGTAACCTGGGCCTGCGCCCACTGGCTGCGGCGGTACTCGATAGCGCCGGTCACCCGCTGGCGGTGCTGCGCGATGAGCACGCCAGCTTCCTGCGCCCGCAAATCGCCACCGGCAAGGCACGCGGTTGTCTGGGCATGGGCATGGGCGGACGGGAACTGGCGCGCCGGGCCCAGGCGATGCCCGCATTCTTCGATGCGATCAACAGCCTGACCGATGGCGAGGTGATCCCGGTCGCCGGTGGAATACTGCTGCGCGATGCCGAAGGCCGCTTGCTCGGTGCCCTCGGCGTGAGCGGCGACACCTCGGACAACGACGAGCGCTGTGCGCTGCTGGCCATCGAAGAAGCCGGCTTGCACGGCGAGACCGGCGACCCTCAGCCCTGACTCAGCAAGGCGGCCTGCTCCACCAGCACCTGGCGGAACCAGGCCAGCGTCGGGTCGCACGCCTGCTGCGGGTGCCACTGCAACGCCTGGGAGGCTGGCGGAAATTCGATGGGCGCCGGCAGCAGGCGCAACGGATAACGCCGCGCCAGCGCCTCGGCCTGGCGGCGGAACAGCGTGGCGACCCGTGGGGTTTCAATCACGAACTCCGCCATCAAGGCGAAGCTCTGCACCGTCGCGACCACCCGCCGCTCGATACCGATGTCCCGCAGGTGCTGGGTGTCCAGCGAAAGGCTCTGCCCGTCGGCGAACTCTCGCTGCACATGTTCGGCGGCGCGGTAACCGGCGAGGTCCAGGTCATTGCCCTGTGGCCAGTGCTCGGCGCAGACGATGCAACAGAGTTCGTCATCGAGCAGCGGAATATGGGGATAAGCGGGATTGACCCGCCGTTGCGGCACGATCACCAGATCACTGTGGCGGTACTCCAGCGCTTCGGCCACCTGATCGCCGTCTCGCGGCAGCGACAAGTCCCGCACCACCAGCGATGCGCCTGGTGCCAGGCGGCGCAGTTCGCGGCTGACGGCGGGTATCAGCGTCGCCGCCACATAGTCCGACGCCACCAGGGTGAAACGCCGTTCACAGCGGGCGGGGTCGAAGTCGGCGGTGGTTTCCACAAGTTCGCCGGCCAGGTCGAGAACATCGCGCACCTTGGGTGCCAACTGACGCGCCAACGGGGTGAGCTGCAGGCCGCGGCCGAGAGGAACCAGCAACGGGTCCTGAAAATGCTCGCGCAGCCGCGCCAGCGCGGCACTGGTTGCAGACTGGCCAAGGTTCAGGCGCTGGGCCGCTCTGCTGACGCTGCATTCTTCCAGCAGCACATTCAAAGCGACCAGCAGGTTCAGATCGAGACGACGGTAGCGCATGGGCGACTTATACCTTGGCGGTTAGCCGCATGCGCGCCTGTTTCGCGCTGCCAGGTATCGCGGCAGGCGATACCTGGAACAGCAGCCAGGACTCACCAGATCTTCAAGGTGTAGTCGATGTTGATCCGGGTTTCGTTATCACTTCTGAAGGTCGAACCGACGTCCTGCTGATTTCGGTAGAACGCTTCCCTGACCCGAAACACCAGGTCTTTGGCCGGCCCGGACTGTATGACATAGGACAGCTCGAAATCCTTCGACGACTCTTTGAGGTCGCGGCCGCCCAAGGCCGGCAGGTCGATGCTGTCGCCGTGCAGGTAACGCATCATTCCGGTGAGCCCCGGAATGCCGACGCCGGCAAAGTCATAGTCATACCTGACCGCCCAGGTGCGTTCGCCAGGGTTGACGAAGTCCGCGCTCATGGTGCCATCGCTGAGCACGGCAGGCTCTCCGCCAGCGATATAGGGGAACGCACTGTCGCCAAACTGGCGCATGTGGCCCACTCCCAGGCTGTGAGCGCCCCACCGATAACTGAACATGCCGCCAACGTTCAGGTTGTCGATGCTACCGGCCTTGGCCCGACCATCCTCGCGGCTGTTGAACACCCGGATATCAGACTTGAACGTGCCCTCTCCCATCGGTGCCAGGTGAAGCACGCCGAGGAAATCCTGGGTGTAGATGTCATCCAGTTCGGCCCGCAGCAGACGCAAGGTCAGATTGGCCACTGGCCGGTACTCCCCGCCATAGAAGTCGAAACGCTCGGAGGTGGCGCCCGGGCGGAAGCGACCGTTCGGCGAGGCCAGCCCGATAGGCCCGTAGTCGGTGGAGTCGCGCAGGTTCACCCGGTCCATTCGCCCTGCGTGAATCGTCACTCCGTCCCACTCATCGGAGATCAGGTACGCACCGCGGAAGGATTGCGGCAGCAGACGAGCCGGGCTCGCGGTTATCACAGGCAAGGACGGAAACTGAGTGCCTATCGACAGCTTGCTCTTCGAAACCTTGGCTTTGAACGTAATGCCCAGTTCGGAGTATTCATCCCGGGCCTCTCGCGTCACCGGGTTGTAGGACAGCAGTTGGGTTGCCGTGCGATCAGGCGAGGAGTCGAGCTTGAGCCCCAGCAGGCCGGTCGCATCCAGGCCGAAACCCACTGTTCCCTCAGTGAAGCCGGAACTGGCTTTGAGGATGAACCCCTGAGCCCACTCACGCGCAGCCGGGTAAGGCGACTCGCCCTTGTAATCGCGGTCCAGGTAAAAGTTGCGGGCAGTGAGCGTCGCACTGCTGTTGTCGATGAAACCGGCGCTCGCACTTTGCGCCAGCAGGCCCAGGAGGATGCCCCAGCCGACAGGCATGAGGGCGGAAACGGGAGTACTCATTCAGCGTCACCTTATTGTTGTTATTGGTGATGGACTCAGGAGGCGAGCGGGTGCACAGCCGGTTGCGGCGAACGCCTGTGCATCAGCCACACGGCAATGGCCGCGACAAGGAATGCGCTGGCGAACAGAAGGTAGAGGTCGGCTGGCTGCCAATGGGCGTCGATCAGTCCGCCCGCCACCAGGGGAGACAAGATGGCCCCGATCCTGCCCACGCCGATTCCCCAGCCGAGCGCCGTGACGCGCTGTTCCGGCCCGTAGATGCCGGGGGTAAGCGCGTAAAGACCGGCGACACAGCCATTCACCAGCACACCGATCATCAGCACCAGGACAAATGCCACGTTGAGGATGGCGGTGAAGTGAACGAAGACCGCAAGCAACAGCGCGTTGAGTATCAGGTAGCTCATCAGGACCCGGGACAGTCGATACCGCGCCGCCAGCAGCCCGATCAGGGACGTTCCGACGATACCGCCGAGATTCAGCAGCACCCCGCCGGTGATGCCCTGCTGATTGGACAGCCCTGCGGAAACCAGCAGCTTGGGCGTCCAGCTCATGACGAAGTAAAAGCCGAACATGACCAGGAAAAAGCCCGCCCAGACCAGCAAGGTCGAACGCAACAGCTGTTTCGAGAAAAGCGCCGTGAAGCCTGACGAAGCCAGGGCAAGCGCAGCAGGCTTTGGCAGATCCTCGACCGGTTCGATACCGGTGCGGCGCAGTAGCCGGTTGACCCTGCTCAACCCATCACGGGGCTGGCGTGCCAGCAAGTAGGCGATGGACTCAGGCAGCAGGAAATACAGTACCGGCAACGTCAGCAATGTGGCGATGCCGCCATACAGGAACACCGAGCGCCAGCCTGCATCAGGAATGATCTGCGCAGCGAAGATCCCGCCTAGCGTGGCGCCCAGTGCGTAAGCCGTGGATTGCAGGCTGATGGCCAGGCTTCGCCATTTCTTGTTGGCGTACTCGCCGGCGATCACATAGCTGCTCGCCAGGATGCCACCGATTCCCAGCCCGGTGAGCAAGCGCAGCGCACCCAGCATGGTCACCGACGATGCCTGGGACGAAGCCAGCATTCCCATACCTGCGACCGAGATACACAGCAGGATCAACGGACGACGCCCAAAGCGGTCGGCCCAAGGCGCGATGAACAGCGAGCCGAGTGCCATTCCGACCAGCCCGGCACTCAGTAGATAGCCTATTTCGATCCCGCTGAGCCCCCATTCACTGGACACCGAGGACGCGGTAAACGCCATGACCAGCACATCGAACCCATCGAGCATGTTGATCAGAAAACACAGGGAAACGACCAGCCACTGGAAGCGGTACATGTCCTTGCTGTCCAGTTGTTCGGCGATAGGCTGATTCATGGTTTTGCCTCCCGGTTACGAGAGACGACGGGATTGTTGCGGGCGACCGTAATCACCCTGCGATGGAGGGAACATGAGATTTGCATTGGAGACCTTCTTGTTTTTCTTATGTGTGCAACGCAAGGGCCCGGCCTGGATCGCCGAGCGTGGATGGCTGCCGGTCAATGCCACATCTGATCGACAGCCAGGGACGCGGATCAACCCGAACCGGGCATCCTGTGCGGGTCGATCCCCATCAGGCAGACGCCTGGCGTAGCTGCTCGATGATCTTGCGTGCGCGGTTGGCACCGACATCCACATGGATATCGATCATCGGCCGAGGACCGAAACCGAGCATGTTCTTGTACTGGGCCTCGATCACCACCTTGTCTTCGTCGAACGTCATCTCGGTCTGCTCTACAACCTTGGCTTTGATCGCTTCGACATTGCTTTTGGGGTTGGTCGCAATGGTCCAGAAGTAGTGGCTGGTGGTCTCGGTTTCTGGTGTCACGCCATGGAAACCGCGCATGTGGAAACCGCCACGACGCGGGTCGTCGAGGGCCTCTGTTCCGGCATCAACCGCGCCGGTCCAGATGCGCAGGTGCGTGACCAGAAACTCGATCTCCTGCCAGCGATCGACCTTGTCCTTGAAGGGATACGCCGCGCTGTAGGTCGGTGGCGGCTGCGACCCGGGCATATGGCGGACCACTCTCACCGAGGTGTCATCGCTGTCGACCCGCATCTGCGCATTCATGTGCACGCTGGCGTTGCCGCCGATGGTCCGCAGGTGCACGTAGCCCAGGTGGCTCAGGTCCAGCAGGTTGTCGTGGATCAGTTGATACGGCGCATCGTAGTGATAGATGCCGCCTTCGAAGACGTACTCACCGCTGCTGTGAACCTCGTAAGCCGGTGGCTCGTTGGTTGGCTGTGGCTGCGAGGCACTGCCGAACCAGATCCAGATAATCTGGTCGCGCTCTTGAACGGGATACGCCAGGACCCTGGCCTTGCTCGGAACCTTCGCCTGGCCCGGCACTTCAAGACACTGCCCCATGGCGTCGAACAAAAGGCCGTGATAACCGCAACGCAGGCCTTGTTCCTCCAGCGTCCCGCTGGACAGCGGAAGCGCCCGGTGACAGCAGCGATCCTCCAGTGCGGCGGCCTTGCCATCAGCGGTGCGGAAAAGCACCACCGGCTTGCCCAGCAAGGTCCGGCCAAGCGGTTTGTCCTTGAGCTCCCAGGCAAACCCGGCGACGTACCATTGGTTCAGCGGGAACTTCGGCTCTTCGGCAGTCGCGCCAACCTCATAGGCAAGGGCCTGAGCATGCGATGCACTCATAACGATCTCCTTCATCAGTTTCTTGTTGGGGTTCACAGGTCCAGCACCAGGCGCGGACTGTTCGAGCGGGAGCAGCAAGGGGTGAAACGGTCATTGCGGGCGTGTTCCGCAGCAGTCATGAACTGATCGCGATGGTCAGGCTCACCCGCCAGCACCCCTGTCATGCAGGCGCCGCAGATGCCCTGCTCACAGGAGCTTTCAATTTCGATGGCGTTTTCCAGCAGCGCCTCAAGAACGGTCTGCCGGGCAGGAATGGTGATCACACGACCGGAACGCGCGAGTTCAACTTCAAAAGCACGGTCGCCTTCAAGCACCTGGGGCGGTGCGGCGAAGTCCTCGCGATGGATCTGCTGATCGCTCCAGCCGCAGGACTGGGCCGTGGACTGCACATGCGCCATGAAACCCGCGGGGCCGCAAACGTAAAGCTGGTCACCCGCCGAAGGGCACGCGAGCACCTGCGCCGCGTTGAACCGTTGCTCGACAGGACCGTCGTCCACATGCAGCCGGAGGTGGTGACTGAAAGGTGCGCAGCTCAGTAATTCAACAAAGGCCAGGCGCTGCGCCGAACGCCCGCAATAATGCAGTTCGAAATCCTTGCCGGCGGCAATCAGGGCATGGGCCATTGCCAGGATCGGCGTGATACCGATGCCGCCCGCGAACAATAGATAGCGCTGCCCTGTCAGATCGAGGTCAAACAGGTTTCTGGGCGTGCCGATTGTGAGCCGGGCACCCTGCCCCACCTCCAGGTGCATGCCCCTTGATCCACCACGCGATTCGGCCTCAAAGAGCACGGCAATCACGTAACGACCTTGCTCCTCAGGGGAATTGCACAGCGAGTACTGCCGAACCACACCTGGCGCAACGTGAACATCGACATGCGAACCCGCCGTGAACGCGGGCAACGCGGCCCCATTCGCGGCGAGCAGTTCGAAGCTGCAAACGCCGTCGGCTTCGATGATTTTCTGTGACACACAAACTTCGAGCATGAGCCTGCCCTCACCACGGTTATGCAGTGTTTGAAAATGAGTATGGAAATGCCGGGCACACCGGCGAGAGAGCGGGGTTTACGGATCAGGCAGGAACGAAGGGCACAGGCGAGTCATGACACGGAACCTCTGGTTTTTGTTGTAGTGTCGCGTGCGCTTATGATGCGGACGCGTAATTCTCAGGTGATTTTCATCCTAGCCATTTTAGTTGCGGTGTCAACTAATTTCATTTCACTGCACTGCACAGGTACCTTTCCTGCCATGCCACAAACGCCACTGAATCTGGATCGCTACGTACCGGCGCTGCTGACCTTCCTGACCAACAAAATGTCGAGCGGCGCCTCAGCCTGCTACCGCAAGCATTTCGGGATTGGCATCGTCGAATGGCGGCTGCTGGCGATGCTCGCGGTTGAAAACAACATCAGCGCCAACCGCATGGTTCAGGTCATCGGGCTGGACAAGAGCGCCATCAGCCGGGCGCTGCAAACGCTCGAACGGGATGGGCACGTATCGACTGAGGTGGATGCAAAGGATGCGCGTCGCTATACCGTCTCGCTCACGACTGCGGGACGTGAACTGCATGATCGGGTACTGGTTACCGCGCTGGAGCGGGAGCGCTTGTTGCTGGGGGATCTGACAGAAACAGAGGTGGAAACACTCATCGGTTTTCTGCACCGGATGACTGCTCAGTTGGACAAGGTGAATGCGGTTGAGCCGGAGGAGTGAAATCGAGATGGTGTCCCAGGGCCGGTTCGAACGGCCAACCTTCCCCTTAGGAGGGTAGAAAATAACCTTTAGCAATCATACACTTACCTTATAAATCAGGTAGTTACCGTATGGTTGTATCCGGTCAATCTGGCTGATATTGTGCTTTCTGCTGGTACATTGCTGGTACGGACATGAAAGCCAAGATCACACAGAAGCTAATCAACAGCCTCAAGCCTGAGGAAAAGCACTATCGGGTGTTCGATACCGATCAGCCTGGCTTCTTCATCAGGGTACAGCCAACCGGCCATATGGCCTACATGGTTTCGTGGGCACGCAACCGGGAACGATCCCTGGGCCGTGTAGGCACTCTCACGCTTGCCCAGGCGAGAACCGAGGCTGCCCGATACCTCGCGGACGCTCACGAGCATGGGGAGCCGCTGGCGGTCACACGGGATAGACGGGGGTCAGCAACCCCCAGCCTGCGCCAGTTCATCGATGACACGTACATGCCATGGTTCCGGGCACACCACCGTGGCGACGAAAAGACGCTCTACAACCTCGACAACAACTTCGACATGATCATGCCTCAGCGCTTAGACGCGATCACCGGGCGCGATCTGGAGCTACTGCGCACCGGCTGGCTCAATGCTGGCAACAAGCCCTCGACGGCCAATCGCAAGATGGGTTCGATCGGCGGCGTGTTCTCCAGGGCGGTCGATTGGGAGTATCTGCCCTCCTCGCCCCTGGACAAGATCAAGCCGTTGAAGGTGGACACTAAGGGCCAGGTTCGATACTTATTGAAAGACGAAGCCAAGAACCTCAGAAACGCACTGGAAGTTAGAGAGCATCGCGCATGCCTGGAGCGTGACAGTGCAAACCAATGGCGCGCCGAGCGCAATAGAGTCCTTTTTCCGGACCTGAAAGAAATGGCATTCATCGACCATTTAAAGCCAATGGTACTGGTGTCTCTGAATACTGGAATGAGGCGCGGCGAACTATTTAGCCTGACTTGGCCGATGGTCAACTTCCAGACTAAAACAATCACCGTCGGCGGCGATACCGCAAAGACTTCTGAGACTCGCCATATACCGATGAACGCCGAAACCTTCAATACGTTGAAGGCATGGAAAGATCAAGGCGGAGAATCATCCTTTGTATTCCCTGGCCTGGAGGGCGGGCGGATGGAGGACGTTAAAAGCGCCTGGTTGAAGCTGCTGAAAGAGGCGTGCATCACCGGCTTCCGCTGGCATGACATGCGTCACGACTTCGCTTCACGCCTGGTGATGGCTGGGGTTCCCTTGAACACCGTGCGCGATCTGCTGGGGCACACCGATATAAAAATGACATTGAGATATGCCCACCTCGCGCCAGACATTAAAGCGGCGGCAGTAGAGCTTATTTAGGCAATCGCCGGACGAAATCAAAAGGCACTATAGTTCTGCTATCTTTATGTTCTTCCACATGAAGTGTAAGAGACATGAAATAAGAGCCTACTTTAAATTTATCTATAAAACCTAAACCTCTAAGATGATATGGGGCCAGGTAGCTCTCTATATTCTCGTCCCAAAATTCAGGAGTTGCCTTTATCGTTTCCCATATACGCTGCTCTTCATAAGTAAGTAACTCCGGCATGAATGCACACAAATTGATAAATTTTGCGGCTTCGTCAGTTGTATAGAACTCAGAAACTGCATTGGCAAGTGACCACGTCTCGCGCTTTCCTTCCATCAATACTGGTGTATCCAGATCAAATGCAGCTGACTCAATCGCCGCCTCGATCACGCTGGTGATCGATTGGCGTTTTATGCGCGCCATGAGCTCAATTGTGTACTTGATCTTTGGGTCAAGTCGCAAAGTCAGAGTCTCGGTCTTCCTTGCCCCTTGGTTCGGCTTGTTCTTCACCATGACCCTCTCCCTCCAGCATCCAATTCGTCGATGGCGGAATGGTAGCGGTAGAAGTGCATGCCGTCTATCTGTCCTATTTCGTCCGTACTGTAATGCAGTTGACGTGCAGTACGTCTTGATAATAGGATTCTCCATCGGCCATCCCGGCCAGATGGAGAACGAAATGACCCACCCTCACCAAACACCCGCTCTCGCCCTAGGCATTGATGACGCCGCTCGAGTGATCGGAGTAGCCCGCTCGATGCTGTACGAGATCGTAGCCCGCGGCGAAATCGAGAGCTTCAAGCTCGGTCGCCGCCGCCTGATCCTGGTCAAGAACCTGGACGCCTACATCAACCGCGTAGCCAAGGAAGGTGCACGGTGAACATCAACCTTTCATTGGACGAGCTGGCGTGGGTTTCTAACGTCGAGCAGATGTATGTCGTGTGGCTGGCCGCAGAGCCAACTGACCCGCATTACGACCGTCTGCGCACAAGTTGGGAAGAGAACAAAAGCGCACTGGCCGCTTGGCTTTTCCAGCGCCTGGCGCAGGTAACCAACTGATGCGCGTCCGCATCATCGACCGTGCCGGGAATGTCCTAGGCACGCTTCAACTGCCAGTAACGGCCCTTCTGGCCGATCTGGAACCACTGCGCCGACTGGGCGCTTATCGAGTAGAGGTAATCCATGAGCAAGCAACAGCGCGCTCTTGAAGCGCAAGCGCGGGAGGTAGCAGTGCGACACGGCTGCATTGCCGTCCGCTCCACCAAACGGCTGCCGGTGAACGGTGGTGGTGGGTTCCAGGTGGTAGACGCGGAGACGTGTTTCGTCAAAGCAGGTCAGCGCTTCGATCTGAGCGCTGAACAGGTAATCAAATTTTTCGAGGGGAACCCAGCATGAAGGCTCAGGTATTCAAGTGCTCTGAAACGGCAAGCATGCCTTTCCGTAAGTGCGGATCGGTTAACGGGCAGGTCAAGCACACATTCCAAGTACCAGAAGGCGTTGATGCAAATGATGCACTGGAAGAGGCATCCACGATCCTTTCCACGACTTTCGACATGATCGTCGACGCCGGATTTGGGAACCTCAAGATCGAAGGAAATTATGCCTGGATGCTACTCAACACTCTGGAAAGCGCTAAGGCACTTCTGGATGCGGTATTGCTGGGGATGATTGACGAGGAGGAGATCCGGGCAGCGTTGGCGCGCTGCCAGGATCAGGACAATGCACAGGCAAGTGATGTCGGGGCAGAGTGTGGCACGCAGCGCGCAGCCTGACAATCCTCTGACCTTAAGCGAGGGGGGTGCAGTTTTCTTGCACCCCCTTTGCGCCTGACTGTGAGCCGCTGAATGGAATGCCTAGCCACAAAACTACTTCGCCGTGGAGACGCGGTGAGCATTGAGCGTGGGCAGCTCGCCATTCAACCGGCGAGCGGCAAGCCCGTACCGCCGGAGTGGATCAGTACCAACCGGGCCAGAATTTGCCGTGAAGTGCTTATGTCGGTGGGCCTGGATGCATTCGAGTACGTAGGCTATTCGACTGGGCACTACGGCAAAACCCGGAGCGCCGGTATCACGCTTCAATTTGTCTCGGTGCTGTCCGGCCAATCTGTCTACGCCGTGTTCAACGCCGATCTGACACGTCAGCGCAACACTGCCACTGGCAAGGCTGGCGCGCTGCTACCCAAGGGACAGTTCCGTATCGGTAAGCGCAGCAATTTCTACAGGTTCTGGTTGAGCGCCGGCCTGCAGATGCCAGACCGGTTGCAACGGTTCTACAAATGCATGGGCAAATTATCGACTGTTTTGATGGCTGGCGCGGTTAGTAATGACCGTTTTGATGTGCAGACACTTCAGCCTCTGACCCTCTCCGCAGAGGAGGTTAGCCGGGCACTCTCAGGGCACAAGGAGGGCACAACCAAGGCACAAGGAGGGCACAAGGAGGGCACAAAGTCAGGGCACAAGGAATTGGCTACAGACCACGAGCCACAAGGGTTACAGCCGATTCCAACTACGGGCGCTTCAAACTACGGAAACAAGGTAATAAGGGAGGAAGGTTACAAGACCTTTCCTTACACCCCTATAGATACCCCTAAGCCACCCCAGGAGCAGAGTGTGGATGAGTGGCTAGATGCCTACGATTCGGTCTGATCCACATCACCCTAATTCCGGGTATGTACCTCCAGGCCAAATACCCGGAAAGCCGGTGATTCGCCGGTTTTACATACGGGAAAATCACACATGTACCACCTCGCGATTTGAAATCCGAAAGGTCTACTGCACTTTTCGGGTAGTGCCCCAGGCAAGGGTCGAGTTTGAAATCGCACCCTTCAATCAAGCCAAACTTGGCCCGATTTAAAACGTGACCAAGTTCAAACCATGAAACAGGGGGTTTCACCTTGAACACAATGAAACAGGGGGTTTCAGAGGATCAGCGAACCCGCATCCTCGATCTGCGCCGCCGTCACTCGTTCCGGGAAGTCTCCCAAATCACCGGGATACCCCTCGGCACGGTCAAGACCATCGTCAGCCGGTCGGGTGCCTTTCGAGACAATGAGGCCCACCGGGCGCTGTTCTGCCTGCCACCGATCCAGGTCAGCGCCGGAACCTCGCCAGCCGTGCAAGAGCTGCCACCGCAGCAAGGCGTGACCGGGGATCGTGACGTTGACGCCCTGCTGTGGCTTCGCGAGGTGATCGGCACTGGCCACCCTGGACACATCGAGGTCGCCATGGAAGCGGCTAAGCGCATCAAGACGCCGCTCAAGCAGCTTGAGGAACGGTATCGGGATTGGCTCAGGGTGAAGCATCCCAACAACATGTTCGCCGCCCTGTCGTCGTTCGACCTGGGCAACCTTGAGAGCTTGGCCGAGTCGTCAGTGGAAAAACTCCGAAGGCAGACAGAAGCCAGGTCGCGTTTCGGTGACAGGATTTTCAGCCTGACCGATGCCGAAGTGTTCTGTGAGACAGCCCTTGATGGCTTGGAGCCCGTGGGAGACTGGGATTTGGATAAGGCCGAGGTAGCCGACAGGTTCAAGGCCAAGCCGGATCTGATGCCAAACACCCTGAGCGACTGCATCCACGAGTTGGAATACTGGAGCGCGCTCTACTGGCTGCGCAATGCATGCACGCGCCACTGTGGCGACCCGATCCGTGAAGCATCGGCCCGCGACTGGTTTGTCTTTGAGCTGCTGGCGCATATCCGGCCACGGCACAAGGACGAAGCCAAGATTGTGATGCGGTACCTGAGCATCAGCGGTCGTGCCGATCATCGACAGGACTGTGATCGCATCATCGACAACCTGCTGGGATGACCGTTCGTCAGAAAGGATATAGGCCCATTCGTACCCTCAGACACTACCGTACACAAGTAGACAAAGCCTATGCCTGACGCACGATAAGCCCCTGTTTTGACAAGTAAAACCCGCCTATGGTGAGCCCTGAGAAACCCTCATCCCATAGGAATTACCCCATGAAACTCAACGCCCTTCGTGAGCAGCGATCCACCAAAGTCGCCAGCATGAAAGCATTGGTGGACAAAGCCGCAGCGGAGAGCCGCGACCTGTCTGCCGAAGAAATCCAACAGTTCGACGCCCTCAAGGTTGAAGAGCGCACCCTGGCCGCTCAAGTCGAGCGTGCCGAGTACCTGGGCGACCTTGAGCGTCGTTCTGCTGGTGAGCCGGTATCGGGCAACCCTTCTGCTGACTTCGACCGCCTGGCCGGTTCGGTGTCGGTGGTCAAGGTTTTGAAAGCCCAAATGGAAGGCCGTAGCCTGGACGGCGCCGAAGGTGAATATGCCAAGGAAGCCGAAAAGCGCAGTGGCCGTAAAGCCGAGGGCGCATTCGTTCCGTTCAAGAGCCTGGAGAAGCGCGCCAACACCACCGTGACCGCGCCTGAATTGATCGGCACTGACCATCGCGCCCAAGACTACATTGGCCCGCTGCGCGAAAGCCTGGTGGCCCGTGCTCTGGGCGTTCGCGTCCTGTCCGGCCTGGTGGGCAACGTGTCCATTCCGAAGTTCGGTAGCGGCCTGGAAACAGGTTGGATCACCGAAGGTCAGCCGGTGCCCGAGGGCCAAATGTCTTTCGACGGCGTGACCCTCACACCCAAGCACGTTGGCGGCAAGACCGAAATGTCCCGCCAGCTCTTGCAGCAATCGTCGCCCGGTATCGAGCAGTTGGTACGTGAGGATCTGTCGTTCCTGATCGCCAAGCAAATCGACCGCGCCATTATCAACGGCTCCGGTGCTGCTGGTGAACCACGCGGCATCCTGAACACCCTGGGCATCCAGACCGCCGACATGCCAGATACCTGGCTTGAAGTGCTGGCGATGCTCCAGAAGCTCGATGACGTGGAAATCGCCAACGGTCGCTGGCTGACCACCTCGACCATCCGCACCCTGTTGGCCGGTACTGAAAAGGTCGTGGGTTCCGGTAGCGGCTTCCTGTACCAAGGCGGCACCCTGGCTGACCTGCCACTGACCACCAGCAAGAACGTACCGGAGAAAAAGCTGATCCTGGGCGACTTCTCCCAAGTGCTGCTGGGCGTCTGGTCCGAGGTAGACATCCTGGTCAACCCATTCGCTGAACCGGCCTACAGCCGTGGCGGTGTGCAGGTTCGCGCTATGGCGACCGTCGATACCGCCGTGCGTCACCCGCAAGGCTTCGTCGTAGCGACCGGGGCTTAATCATGGAACGGCGTACCTTCAGCATCGCGCAAAAGGGCCGGACGCTGCACGGTTACGCCGCCCGCTTCGGTGAACCTGCTGCCATTGGTGGGTTCACTGAGGTTATCCAGCCGGGGGCGTTCACGCGCTCCCTTGCAGGACCTGCCGCCGCCAGCATCCGAGCGATTTACGAACACGACGATGCAGCCCTGTTGGGCCGTGTCGGAGCGGGCACCCTGCGCCTTAAAGAGGATGACGTGGGCCTGGCCTTTGAGCTGGACCTACCAGACACCACCCTGGGCCGTGACGTGGCCGAACTGGTCAAGCGTGGCGACCTGGACGGATGCTCATTTGGCTTTGTGTCGGTCACTGAGCAATGGGAAGGCGAGCAGCGGAGTTTGCAATCCGTCGATCTGCACGAAATCACCATTACCGCCAATCCCGTCTATCTGACCACCACCGTCTCGGTGCGTAGCCGCAAGCCCATGCACGCCCTGGCGAACGCTCGCCGGTATCTGGAAATCCTGGAGTGCATCCGATGAAAAAGTGGCTTGGCCGGATGTTTGAAACCCGCAACAACACACCTGCTTTTGACACCTATTACGACCGTTTCGCCACTGCCCAAAACGTGGCGGGCGTGACGGTCAATGTGAACAGCGCCGAGTCAATCAGTGCCGTGTATGCCGCTGTAGCAGCCATCAGCGAAACCGTGGGCAGTCTGCCGCTCGACGTGTACCGCAACACCGAGGACGGACGGGAGAAGGCCAAGACCCACCCGCTGTATCGCCTGCTGCATGACGCGCCCAACCACTACCAAACCGCCCTGGAGTTCCGGGAGCAGATGCAGCGCCATATTCTGCTGCGCGGCAATGCCTACGCCGAGATTGTTTGGTCGTCTGCTGGTCGAGTCGAAGCCCTGCTGCCCCTGCATCCTGACGGCGTGTCGATCCTGCGCACCAGCACCGGGGCATTGCTCTATGAGACCACCAACAAGGAAGGCCGGACCAAGCGCCTGTTGGCTGATGAAGTCTTGCACCTGCGCTATCACAGCGATGACGGCATTCTCGGTCGCTCGCCTATTCAGGTAGCCAGGGAGACGGTGGGCCTAGCACTGGCCGAGCGTACCCACGGCGCCATGATGTTTGCACAGGGCACCAAGTTGTCGGGTGTGATCGAGACTCAACCCGGCACCACCAAGGTACAGGCCAGGGAGATTCGCGAGTCGTGGTCTGAGGGTTATTCGTCGGTGGCCAACCACGGCAAGACCGGCGTGCTGCCCCAGGGCGCCACCTTCAAAACTGTCTCGATGACCTTGGAGGATGCGGAGTGGATCGAGGCACGCCGCCTGTCCGTTGAGGAAGTGGCCCGCCTGTTCCGTGTACCGCCTGTGCTGATTGGTGATCTGCGCGAGGCCAACTACTCCAACGCTGTGGAGCTGGGCCGGTACTTCGTTACCCACACATTGCGCCGCCACCTGGTGGCATGGGAGCAGGCCATCAACCGTGTGTGCCTGACCAGCCCGGCGTTCTTTGTGGAGTTCAACGTAGAGGGTCTGTTACGTGGTGACAGCCTCAACCGTGCCCAGTTCTATGAGAGCGCTATCAGCACCGGGTGGATGCTCAAGAGTGAGGCCCGCCGCATTGAGAACCTACCAACCATTGAAGGTATCGACGATGACAAAGAGACCCCGCCTCAAGACCCTACCGCCCCGCCTCAAGGAAGCACCCACCCCACTGGAAGCAATGAAGGCAAGGGCAAAGGAGAGAAAGAATGAGCAAGTACAAACCGAAGGCCAGGGTAGTCCCACTCAATAGCGCAGCGTGGCAGAGCCTACGTGCGTGTGTCCTGGCAGAAGAGCCACTGTGCCGCTGGTGCCTGGCCCGTGGGCTGTATGTAGCCAGCACTGACGTGGACCACATCAACAACGATGGTGATGACAACAGGCGAGTGAATCTTGCCGGTATGTGCCACTCGTGTCACTCGGTTAAGACTGCTCAGGACATGGGCAAGAGCACGACCCGAGGCCATGACGTGAACGGATTCCCGCTCGATCCGAACCACCACTGGAACACGGCCAAAAGATCACCAGCAACCGCCGTTGATAGGACCGCCCCCTCCCTGCTCTTTAAACGCTAACTGCCTGAAAACCCATGAAAACGACCGACCGCCGTACCCGCTCCGACAGTGCCAAGGCCGCTGTAGCCGCCAGCCAGGCCGTTGCGCTTGGCCCGCTCCAGCCGCCCGCCCACGTTCGGCTGCGCGACTGCGACCGGCCTTTCTGGAATGCCATCGTGACCGCTCGCCCACGCGATACCTGGACCGACGCCGACCTGGTGCTGGCCGGGAGCCTCGCACGGGCGTATGCCGATATGGAAACCCTGCAGGAGAGTATCGAGCGCGACGGAATGCTGGTGGAGGGCAAGATCAATCCCGCGTGTGACCTGCTGGATAAGATGACCCGCCGTGCCCTGGCGACTGGCCGACAACTGATGGTCGCCACCATCGCCACCGTGGGCAAGGCCCAGGACATTCACAAGGGCGCCGCCCTGGAGCGGGGAGCGCGACAACACATTGACGATGACTTGATCCCAACCTTGGAGACGCTCCAGTGACCCGCGCTGAAAAGATCATCGCCTTTATCGAGCGCTTCTGTGTCACTCCCGAAGGGGCGGACGTGGGCAAGCCTATGCTGCTGGCTGAGTTCCAACGCCAGTTCCTGCGCGACGTGTACGACAACCCAGCGGGCACACGGCGGGCCATCCTTTCCGTAGCACGCAAGAATGGTAAGTCGGGCTTGATTGCCGGACTGCTGCTGGCGCACCTGGTCGGCCCCGAGGCCAAACAGAATAGCCAGCTCGTATCGGGTGCCATGAGCCGTGACCAAGCCGCCCTGGTATTCAACCTGGCAAGCAAAATGGTGCAACTGTCGCCCGCCCTAACGAAGATTGTCCGCATCGTGCCCAGCGGCAAACGTCTGCTGGGGCTGAACCTGAACACCGAGTTTCGCGCCCTCGCCGCCGATGGCAAGACGGCACACGGCCTGTCGCCAGTGCTGGCTATCCTGGATGAGATCGGCCAGATACGCGGTTCACAGTCTGACTTCGTTGACGCCATCACCACCAGCCAGGGTGCCCACGAAGCGCCCCTGCTGATCGCCATCAGCACCCAGGCCGCCAACGACGCCGATCTGCTGAGTCAGTGGATCGACGATGCCCTGCGCAGTAAAGACCCGCGCATCGTGTGTCGGCTCTACGCTGGCGCCGAGGGCTGCGACCTGATGGACGAGGAAGCGTGGAAAGCAGCCAACCCGGCACTGGGCCTGTTCCGTTCCGAGACTGACCTACGCGAGCAGATGCAACAGGCCGAGCGGATGCCGAGCATGAGCAACAGCGCCCGCAACCTGCTGCTTAACCAGCGTGTGAGTCTGGACAGCCCATTCATTAGCCCGGACGTGTGGGCCTTGTGTGATGCCGAGCCAGAACCTTTCGAGGGACTGGTTTACGCCGGTCTCGACTTGTCTGCCCGAACTGACCTGACAGCCCTGGTGCTGATCGGCAAGGCCGGGGGCGTGTGGCAGGTTCGCCCGTACTTCTGGACGCCTGAGCAGGGGATATTCGACCGCTCCCGCAAAGACCGGGCCTCCTATGACGTGTGGGCGCGACAAGGATTCATCCGCACCACGCCAGGCGCCACCGTGGACCTGGAAGCCGTCGCCCTCGATCTGGCCGAGATATTGAGCGACTGCGACGTGGCTGCAATCGCCTATGACCGCTGGCGCATCGACGTGCTGAAAAAGGAACTGGAGCGCCTGGGCCTGGAACTGCCACTGGTGCCGCACGGCCAGGGCTTCCGAGATATGGCGCCCGCCCTCGATGCCCTGGAAGGCGAGCTGCTGAATGGCCGGATTGCCCACGGTGGCCACCCAGTCCTGACCCTGTGTGCCGCCAACGCCGTGGCAGTGAAAGACCCAAGCGGCAACCGCAAGCTGGACAAGAGCCGCCGCACTGGACGGATTGACGGTCTGCAAGCCCTGGCAATGGCGTTCGGTGCCTCGCTGGTGGCTGAGACTCCCTTTGATAGCGACACCGAGGTATTTTTCGTATGACCACCGTGACCCTGGATGAAGCCAAGCTACACCTGCGCGTCGATCAAGACTTTGAAGACGACTACATCACGTCGCTGATCCTCGCTGCCGAGGGGCACGTCAGCATGTACCTGGGCGATGACTTGCCCGACCCTATGCCCGCCTCAATCAAGGCCGCTGTCCTGCTACTGGTGGGCGATCTGTACGAGAACCGGGAACGCCAGGGCGACCGGACGCTGACCGAGGGCACGGCGTACACGCTACTACTGGCACCGTACCGCTCGATGAGTGTGGTGTGATGCAGGCCGGGAAACTGCGCTATCCGGTGTCGATTGAGAAGCCGGTAGACGTTCAGGACAAGCTGGGTGGCTTTATCCGCACCTGGGTAGAGGTCAGCCGGGAATGGGTCGATATCGAAAGTGTCAGCGGTAAGGAGTTCATGGCCGCCCAGGCGCCCCAAGCCCAGACCATTTATAAGATCACCCTGCGCTATCGTGATGACCTGGTGTCGAGCTGGCGTATCCGGGAAGGCGTGAAGCTGTACGAGATCACCGCCGTACTGCCCGACAGTCGCCGCCGGCGGATAGAGCTTATGTGCAAGACCGGGAAGTAACCCGCGCCACGTTTTGCGAATCACGAAAACGTGGCGCGGAATTCAAATCTGTCAGCCTGACAGAATTAAAAAAGGCCCCGCCTGGTCAATCAGTGCGGGGCCTTTCTTTATGCTGGCGCTGGTACGCTGCTGGTACGTCGATCCGGATTTGGTAGGTAAATCCGGCGAAACCCTTGATTTATATGGTGTCCCAGGGCCGGTTCGAACGGCCAACCTTCCCCTTAGGAGGGGGATGCTCTATCCAATTGAGCTACTGGGACACAAGCCGGCAGCGGACACCGCGCGGCGGAAGGCGTGCATGTTAACCAGCAGGGCGTTATTTGTCATGCCGTGAATCGGGCTTTTTGCCTGCCGACGTCGCGAGGCTTACGTAACCAATCGTGCATTCTGCAATAAAGCATAAGGCCATTATTGCAGGATGCACGAAACCGTCACCCCAAATAACAACTAACTAGTTGATTTAAAAGGAAAAATTTAATAATTTCGATTGGCACGACAACTGCTGGATCAACCACAATGGAATGTATTGATCCCACAGCCCTGGAACCCACGCCATGAATCACGTCCTCATCGCCTTGAACGCCCTTGCCCTGACGGCCGTGATCGGGTTGAACCTCATGCCCTCGGCAACCGCTGTCGACACGGTCAATTACCAGACCTCGATGCAGCCGAGCCGTGCAGTTCTGGGTGAGACGCCACAGCAGTCCGCTACACCGGTCGCGGAACACACGCTCTCCTTCTAAGCGGCGGCGATTTCCACCTCTCGCAGTATCGCGACCAAGCGCTGCACGGCAGCGTCCAGCGTTGTCGAATTATCCAGCAGATAAATGCCCTCATCGAACTGACCTGCAATCCGCAGGTTGCGCGCCAGTCGCTCCTCGATTTCCTCGACGCCTTCCCGCGCGCGACGAAGCAATCGCTCTCTCAAGACTTCAGCAGACACCGTAAGAAGAATCGGCACCAAGTCAGGATACTTCGCACGCGCCGCCGGCAAGTGGGCACGGGAGCCGTTGACCAGCACTGGCCGGCCTTCAGCGAGCCAGGTATCGATCTCCACAGGGATGCCGTACGAAAGGCCATTGGCCTGCCAATCCAGCGCGAAAGCCCCATTCGAACGTAGCGTGGCGAACTGCCATGGCGATACACTATGCGCCACTTCGCCCACCGCCTCGGCGGAACGAGTAATGACGCGTCGGGCGACAGCCACCCCCAACGCCTGCAACGCAGGTCGTGCGTGATCAATCACACTGTCCTTGCCAGACCCGGAGGGTCCCATCAGGTAGATCAACCTGGCGTGGGCGGCCAACGGGCCGTCGCCCCTTGCGTCATGCTGCATAGCCACTATGCTCATAGATAGGAAAGCCCGCGCATTCTAGGCGCTTTCCATGACCTTTTCGCCTGTTGCTGATGGCAGGTAATAAGGTGTCTGAATCGGGTAAGTGGCGAACACGAAACTTTTCAAACCAGTACTCATTTCTGATAATTGGTACTGGCAAAAAGCCTCCACCCGGTTCAATATTTGTCACAGAATTGACGCCAAGGAACCGGCGACAATGAGGCATCATAACGGCCTCATTCACAATTCAGGTTGAACATTTGACCGTGATGATGGTCGTAGTCTCATCGCGCGGCCAATTTCAAGAACCGCTTCCCCTGAACTAAACCGGTCAATTATATGCGCCCAATGAAACAGGCTATTTACTCAAGCCGCACCGCAGACAAATTCGTCGTCCGCCTACCCGACGGAATGCGTGAGCGCATTGCCGAGGTTGCGCGTAACCATCACCGCAGCATGAACTCCGAGATCATTGCCCGCCTGGAGCAGAGCCTTATCCAGGAAGGCGCACTGGGAGACGAGCTGAGCATGCGCCTGGACAGCCCGGAACTGTCCCTGCATGAACGCGAGCTGCTGCAACGCTTCCGTCAACTGTCCCATCGCCAGCAAAACGCCCTGGTTGCTCTGATCGCCCACGACGTAGAGATGGCAGCGGACGCTTCCTGACCCTCTTTATTCCTGAACCCGCTTCAGAACAAAACGTCCGGCGCACTGCACCGGGCGTTTTGCTTTTCAGCGCCCACAAAAAAGCCAGCATCTCTGCTGGCTTTCTTTTGCTTCAGTTGGGCGTTACAGCAGGAACACCGTAGCCAGGCCGAGGAAGATGAAGAAGCCACCACTGTCGGTCACCGCGGTAATCATCACACTGGAGCCCATGGCGGGATCTCGCCCGAGGCGTACCAGGGTCATCGGAATGAGTACGCCCATAAGCGCCGCGAGCAACAGGTTGAGCGTCATCGCCGCCATCATCACCAGGCCCAGCGACCAACTGCTGTACAGCAGGAAGGCGACTACACCGATTACCCCGCCCCAGATCAGACCGTTGAGCAGCGAGACCGCCAGCTCCTTGCGCATCAAGCGCGAGGTGTTGCCGGGACTGACCTGATCCAGCGCCATGGCCCGCACGATCATGGTGATAGTCTGGTTACCCGAGTTACCACCAATACCGGCCACGATCGGCATCAACGCCGCCAGCGCCACCAGCTTCTCGATCGAACCCTCGAACAGGCCAATCACCCGCGAGGCCAGGAAGGCCGTGATCAGGTTGATCGCCAGCCATGCCCAGCGGTTACGCAAAGAACGCCAGACCGATGCGAAGATATCTTCTTCTTCGCGCAGACCCGCCATGTTCAGCACTTCGCTTTCGCTTTCTTCGCGGATCAGGTCGACCATCTCGTCGATGGTCAGACGGCCGATCAGGCGGTCGTTCTTGTCGACTACGGGCGCTGATACCAGGTCATAACGTTCGAACGCCTGGGCCGCGTCATAGGCGTCCTCGTCCGGGTGGAAGCTGACCGGGTCGCTGGCCATTACTTCGGAAACCTGCTTGTCCGGGTCGTTGACCAGCAAGCGCTTGATCGGCAGCACGCCCTTGAGGATACCGTCGTAATCGACCACGAAGAGCTTGTCGGTATGCCCTGGCAGCTCCTTGAGCCGGCGCAGGTAACGCAGAACCACTTCCAGGCTGACGTCTTCGCGGATGGTGACCATCTCGAAGTCCATCAACGCCCCCACCTGCTCCTCGTCGTAGCTCAGGGCTGAGCGCACACGCTCACGCTGCTGGCCATCGAGGGTTTCCATCAACTCATGGACAACGTCACGGGGCAGTTCAGGGGCGAGGTCGGCGAGTTCGTCGGCGTCCATTTCCTTGGCGGCGGCGAGCAACTCATGATCGTCCATGTCGGCGATCAGGGTTTCACGCACTGCGTCGGATACTTCGAGGAGAATGTCGCCGTCTCGCTCAGCCTTGACCAACTGCCAGACTGTCAGGCGGTCGTCGAGGGGCAATGCTTCGAGAATGTGGGCAACGTCGGCGGAGTGCAGGTCATCGAGCTTGCGTTGCAGCTCGACCAGATTCTGCCGGTGAACCAGGTTTTCTACCCGGTCTTGATGATGGCCTTCCTGGCGGTGAGTGAGATCTTCCACCACGCGCTGGCGGTGGAGCAACTCGACCACCTGGGCCAGGCGATCCTGCAGGCTATCTTGCGTCTTTTTTACTTCGACTTCAGTCATAGGCGAACTCCACTCCCAGCAGCGGAGCACGCCGGGAGATCAATCAGTCACATCGTGATTGGCAAAACGAGCTATTGAGTAACTACTGGGTAAGTCCATGGTGGTATTCCACAAGCCCCGGCGGGGCTGACGGGCGCAATCATACACCGCTTGAGCTGCCAGAGGCTGAAAATATCGGCGAAAACAATCGTTTGCGGAAATGACCGACGCAAACGCCCGAATCCATCAATGCGACGGCAAGCGCTCGAAAAAGAGCACATGCGCTAATTAAAAATTAGCACGCCCTATCGATTGCTCGATGACATTTTATTAATCGGAGAAATAATCGCGGAAAACAAAAAGCCCGCCATTAAGGCGGGCTCTTCGTTATATGGTGCACTCGACAGGATTCGAACCTGTGACCGCTCGGTTCGTAGCCGAGTACTCTATCCAGCTGAGCTACGAGTGCAGGGTTGGTACTTGATGGACCAGATCACCTCTGGTTGAAGCAGAAGCAACTTCCTGATGGAAACCACTTCTTTTATATGGTGCACTCGACAGGATTCGAACCTGTGACCGCTCGGTTCGTAGCCGAGTACTCTATCCAGCTGAGCTACGAGTGCAGGGTGGTACTTGATGGACCAGATCACCTCTGGTTGAAGCAGAAGCAACTTCCTGTTGGAAACCGCTTCTTTATATGGTGCACTCGACAGGATTCGAACCTGTGACCGCTCGGTTCGTAGCCGAGTACTCTATCCAGCTGAGCTACGAGTGCATTTGAAGCCGCGCATTATAGTTCGCCTAATCGTTTTTACAAGTGCTTTTTCGTTTAATTTCAACGACTTAGCAATTTGAATCAGATTACAGCGCCCTACATGAATAATGGCGGAGAAGGGGGGATTCGAACCCCCGATACCCTTGTGAGGTATACTCCCTTAGCAGGGGAGCGCCTTCGGCCACTCGGCCACCTCTCCGCAACACGGGGCGTATAATAACCAGAGCTTTCCCCGTTTGCAAACTCTTTTTTGAAAAAAAATCGATAAAAATTAATGGGTTGGTTCTTCGTCCTTCTCTTTCTTGATCCGAAGGTAGATTTCCTCACGGTGTACGGCCACTTCCTTGGGGGCGTTCACGCCGATCCGCACTTGATTTCCTTTGACGCCGAGCACGGTCACGGTGATTTCGCCATCGCCAATAATCAGGCTCTCTGCGCACCGACGAGTCAGAATCAACATACCTTTCTCCTCACGCAATTCAGTTCAGGGACAACAGTCTGCAAAAAAAAGGGCTTCAGCCTACAACCAGGATGGCTATCGACCTACGCCTAAGTATTGACCAGCGCGGACAAAAGAACAGATTCCACACCAGCCAAAAAAGAAGGGGCGCGGCCTGGCCGCGCCCCTGGGGACCAACGCTTACTCGCCCTGACGGGACGGAGCGTCCAGCTCGAAAGCCGTATGCAGCGCGCGTACAGCCAGTTCCAGGTACTTCTCTTCGATGACCACGGAGACCTTGATCTCGGAAGTGGAGATCATCTGGATATTGATGCTCTCCTTGGCCAGCGCTTCGAACATGCGGCTGGCAACGCCCGCGTGGGAGCGCATGCCGACGCCGACGATCGACACCTTGGCGATCTTGGTATCGCCAATGATTTCCCGAGCGCCGATTTCACGTGCGGTGTTTTCCAGCACTTGCTGCGCCTTGGCGTAGTCGTTGCGGTGCACGGTGAAGGTGAAGTCGGTGGTGTTATCGTGCGAAACGTTCTGCACGATCATGTCGACTTCGATGTTGGCGGCGCTGATCGGGCCGAGGATCTTGAAGGCAACGCCCGGAGTATCCGGTACGCCACGGATGGTCAGCTTGGCTTCATCGCGGTTGAAGGCGATGCCGGAAATGATCGGCTGTTCCATGGATTCCTCTTCATCAATAGTAATGAGGGTACCCGGACCCTCCTGGAAGCTGTGCAGCACGCGCAGCGGAACGTTGTACTTGCCGGCGAACTCGACGGCACGGATCTGCAGCACCTTGGAACCGAGGCTGGCCATTTCCAGCATCTCTTCGAAGGTGATCTTGTCCAGGCGCTGGGCCTGGGACACGACGCGCGGGTCGGTGGTGTAGACACCGTCCACGTCGGTGTAGATCTGGCACTCATCAGCCTTCAGCGCTGCCGCAAGGGCCACGCCGGTGGTGTCGGAGCCGCCACGACCGAGGGTGGTGATGTTGCCGTGCTCATCGACACCCTGGAAACCTGCGACCACAACCACGCGGCCGGCCTTGAGGTCGCCACGGATCTTCTGATCGTCGATTTGCAGAATGCGCGCCTTGTTGTGCGCGCTGTCGGTGAGAATCCGCACCTGGTTGCCGGTGTAGGAAACCGCCGGAACGCCACGCTTCATCAGTGCCATGGCGAGCAAGGCGATAGTCACCTGCTCACCCGTGGAAACGATCACATCCAGTTCACGCGGAACCGGCTGATCGCTGATCTGCTTGGCAAGGTCGATCAGGCGGTTGGTTTCGCCGCTCATCGCCGACAGCACAACCACCAGGTCATCGCCAGCTTCGCGGAATTTCTTGACCTTTTCGGCAACCTGCTCGATTCGCTCGATTGTGCCGACCGAAGTCCCGCCAAATTTCTGTACGATCAACGCCATTTCAAAGCCGCCTCAGCCCGTGAAGGGCACCCAATAAACAATCACAACGCCCACGGCCCGCCACTAGACGACGGGCCGCAGGCGCCTCAGACCCCCTGCTCTACGAATGGCACGGTCAGGGCCAGTGCGCCGTCCAGCGCCGCGGCGTCCACGCCACCGCCTTGCGCCATGTCCGGACGACCACCGCCCTTGCCGCCCACCGCCGCAGCGGCTTGCTTCATCAAATCACCGGCTTTGAGTTGGCCGGTAAGGTCCTTGGTCACGCCTGCGACCAGTACGACCTTCTCTTCGTGGACACTGCCGAGCAGGATCACTGCGCGGCCGAGTTTGTTCTTCAGTTGATCGACCAGCGCCAGCAGGGCCTTGCCATCCTGACCGTCGAGACGCGCAGCCAGCACCTTGACGCCCTTGACGTCCACCGCGCTGTTGGCCAGGTCGTCACCGGCGGCACTGGCGGCCTTGGCCTGCAGTTGCTCCAGTTGTTTTTCCAACTGACGGTTGCGCTCGAGCACAGCCGACAGCTTGTCGATCAGGTTGTCGCGACTGCCCTTGACCAGTTGCGCGGCTTCCTTCAACTGCTCTTCAGCGCCGTTCAGGTAAGCCAGCGCCGCAGCGCCGGTGACCGCTTCGATACGACGCACGCCAGAGGCCACGCCGCCTTCGCTGATGATCTTGAGCAGACCGATATCACCGGTGCGCTTGGCATGGATACCACCGCACAGTTCAACCGAGAAGTCGCCGCCCATGCTCAGCACGCGCACATTGTCGCCGTACTTCTCGCCGAACAGCGCCATGGCGCCTTTGCGCTTGGCGGTTTCGATATCGGTCTCTTCGGTTTGCACCTCGGAGTTCTTGCGCACTTCGCGGTTGACGATCTCTTCCAGCGCCTTGATCTGCTCTGGCTTGATCGCTTCGAAGTGGCTGAAGTCGAAACGCAGACGCTGGCTGTCCACCAGCGAGCCTTTCTGTTGTACGTGATCGCCGAGAACCTGACGCAGCGCAGCGTGCAGCAGGTGAGTGGCCGAGTGGTTGAGCGAGGTAGCGTGCTGGACGTCGGCATCTACCTTGGCGTCGACCTGGGCGCCAACGCTCAGGCTGCCGCTGGCAACGATGCCGTGGTGCAGGAACGCACCACCGGTCTTGGTGGTATCACGCACGTCGAAACGCACGGCGCCCGCCAGCAGGTAGCCGGTGTCGCCCACCTGGCCGCCGGATTCAGCGTAGAACGGCGTGCGATCGAGGATCACCACGCCCTCCTCGCCTTCACCCAGTTGCTGGACGGACTGGCCGTCCTTGTACAGGGCGACGATCTTGGCGCTGTCTTCAGTGGTGGTGTAGCCGGTGAACACGGTGTCCACGTCGACCTTGACCAGGCTGTTGTAGTCCAGGCCGAAGGAGCTGGCGGAACGGGCGCGCTCGCGCTGGGCGTCCATTTCACGCTCGAAGCCTGCTTCGTCGATGGTCAGCTCGCGTTCGCGGGCGATGTCGGCGGTCAAGTCCATCGGGAAGCCGTAGGTGTCGTACAGCTTGAACACCACGTCGCCCGGTACCACGTTGCCTTTGAGTTCGGCCAGGTCCTGCTCGAGGATCTTCAGACCCTGCTCCAGGGTCTTGGCGAACTGCTCTTCTTCGGTTTTCAGCACGCGCTCGATGTGCGCCTGCTGGGATTTCAGCTCAGGGAAAGCTTCGCCCATCTCGCCCGCCAGCGCGGCAACGATCTGGTAGAAGAAGCTGCCCTTGGCACCGAGCTTGTTGCCGTGACGGCAAGCGCGGCGAATGATGCGGCGCAGCACGTAGCCGCGGCCTTCGTTCGATGGCAGCACGCCGTCGGCGATCAGGAAACCGCAGGAGCGAATGTGGTCAGCGACCACCTTGAGCGACGGCTGGGCGTCGTTGCTGCAGCCAATGGCCTTGGCCGAAGCGGCCAGCAGGCTTTGGAACAGGTCGATTTCATAGTTCGAGTGAACGTGCTGCAGGACCGCACTGATGCGTTCCAGACCCATGCCGGTGTCCACCGAAGGCGCCGGCAGCGGGTGCAGGACGCCGTCCGCGGTGCGGTTGAACTGCATGAAAACGTTGTTCCAGATCTCGATGTAGCGGTCGCCGTCTTCTTCCGGCGAACCGGGCGGGCCGCCCCAGATGTCGGCGCCGTGGTCGTAGAAGATCTCGGTGCACGGGCCGCACGGGCCGGTATCGCCCATGGTCCAGAAGTTGTCGGAGGCGTAAGGCGCGCCCTTGTTGTCGCCGATGCGGACCATGCGCTCGGCCGGAACGCCGACTTCCTTGGTCCAGATGTCATAGGCTTCGTCGTCGGAGGCGTAGACCGTGACCCAGAGCTTTTCCTTCGGCAGGTTCAGCCACTTGTCCGAGGTCAGGAAGGTCCAGGCGTAGGTGATCGCGTCACGCTTGAAATAGTCGCCGAAACTGAAGTTGCCCAGCATTTCGAAGAAGGTGTGGTGGCGCGCCGTGTAGCCGACGTTTTCCAGGTCGTTGTGCTTGCCGCCGGCACGCACGCATTTCTGGCTGCTGACCGCGCGAGTGTAGGCGCGCTTTTCCTGGCCGAGGAAACAGTCCTTGAACTGGTTCATACCGGCGTTGGTGAACAGCAAGGTCGGGTCGTTGCCCGGAATCAGGGAGCTGGAGGCGACTCGGGTGTGTCCCTGTTCTTCGAAGAATCGAAGGAAGGCTTCACGGATTTCTGCGCTTTTCATAGGTTCTTCCACGGAAACGGCGGCCTGAGGCAAATGTGCGCGTCAAATAGACGAAACGACGGCAAAGGGCCGCATTATATCTAGCCTGAGTGCCAGGTGCAGTGTGTTTATACGATGGAAGCATGCATTCAGGATGAAATGACGTTTATCCAGGCGATTTAGTTAGCAGGCTATACGTTCTGCCAAAAACTATGTTACAAACGGCGTCGCCATCACAGGTGATGGCAACGTTCTCAGGGCGGGGTGCAATTCCCCACCGGCGGTAATTGCGCGCAATGCGCATAGCCCGCGAGCGCTTGTGGGCACAGCCTGCAAGGTCAGCAGACCCGGTGTGATTCCGAGGCCGACGGTCATAGTCCGGATAAAGAGAGAACGGGATAGACACCGCTGTGTCCGTTCGTCCACGCATTGGCAGGACGACCATCCCATTCGATCCATCTGCCCTGTTTCTCATACAAACAGGAGTCCGTTTCAATGCAACCTACCCCAATCGACAGCAAATCCCACGGCAACGAACGTATCGCTTTCGTCCAGGCGTGCTGGCACAAAGATATTGTTGATCAGAGCCGCAAAGGTTTCGTCGAGGAAATGGCCAAGCACGGCTATCAGGCCGGCGATATCGATTTCTATGAAGTCGGCGGCGCTTTCGAGATCCCGCTGCACGCCAAACTGCTGGCCCGCAGCGGCCGCTATGGCGCCATCGTCGCCGCTGGCCTGGTGGTGGACGGCGGCCTGTACCGTCACGAGTTCGTCGCCCAATCGGTGATCAGCGGCCTGATGCAGGTTCAACTGGAAACCGAAGTGCCGGTGTTCTCGGTGGTCCTGACCCCGCACCACTTCCATGCTGGCGACGAGCACCAGAAGTTCTTCTTCGAGCATTTCGTGCTCAAGGGCCAGGAAGCAGCGACCACCTGCGCTGATACGCTGTTGAAGCTGCGCGCACTGCGCCGCAACGAAACACCGCAGAAGCTGGCGGTATAAATGAAAAAGGCCGCGGAGTAATCCGCGGCCTTTTTCGTTGTCCTGACCTGATCGCCGGCAAGCCCGCGATTACTGCCCCAGGCCCTCAGCCGAGGCCGGAACGATCAGTATCCCGGCTCGAAGCCCATTCTTCACCTTGGGGTTGGGGAAGATGATGCGAGCGCCCTCCTCCTCCACGACCCAGCGCGTCCCGGCCAGGTCTTCGGCCAGCAGATAGCCTTTGGACAACTCCGAAAAGTTCTCGATGTCCGCCGGCAAATGCAGGTGGAAGCTGTCGCTGTGCTTGATGATCTCGCGGGCGACGCTGAACAGTTGCAACCCATCCAGCCCGTCCGGCTGCTCAGGCTCAACGCCTTCGATGATCTGGATCAGCCGCGCCTGGAGCCGGTCGAGATTGACCTGCTCGTTCTGCCCGAAAGGCCGCGCCTTGCCCAGCTCCAGGGTGAAGGACTCCGCCTCGAGCTGCTCATAGGTAAAGGCCGTAAAGGTGATGGAGGTCTTGCTCTGCAGCAGCACCGCTTCCATGCCGGCGGCGCGCAGGCGGGCCAGTTCGCGGCGGGAGTGCTGACGCCCTTCCTTATAGGGATAGAGGGCGAACTGCTCGATCTTCGAACCGCGGGTGGCGGTGTGCAGGTCGTAGTGCAACCGGGTACGCCCCGGCAGACTGAAAAAGGTGGTCGCCAGGCGTTCCAGCTCGCAGGCGCGCAACGCCTCCGATCCGCTGGACAGCTCATGGCGGCCGTTGAACAGGCGATTGACGTCCTGCTCAAGGTAACGCTCACCCCGCCGAATCGCCTCGGGGTTGCCAAACAGGAACAGCATCCGCGCCCGGGGCTTGACGTCACCGCGGGCGATGCCGTGTAGCAACTCGTCGAGCAGTTCGATGGGCGCGGTTTCATTGCCGTGGATGCCGGCGGACAGCAGGATGTCCAGGCCGATATCCCGCGACTCGGGCGGGCGGACTTCCAGCGCCCCCTCGGCGAGCCAGCGCAAGCGCACGCCCTCGACCGTCAACTGGGTCTTCTCTGCCGGTTCACGACCGGCAAGGGTCAGCTCAAGCAGTTTGCCGAGGGCGAGCATGGTGTCGTTCCTTAGTGATGATGTCCGCAATCGGGACCGTGGACGTGATCGTCATCGTCGCCGGCATCGGCCGGCTCCATTTCCAGTTCCAGGCTGACCAGGTTGGTGGCCAGTGGGCGCAGCAGCAGTGTGGCGAACTCAGTGTCGCCCTCGTCCACGTCGACGCCGATCAGCAACTGGCCGCGGCCATCCTGTTGAATCCAGACTTCCTTGCCTTGCCAGATCACCGCAAAGCGGCTGGTGGAGGCTTCGTGCTGGTTGCCATCTTCATCTTCAAGGATCAGTTGCAGGGCGTCAGACATGTTCGAGTGCTCTTTCAGGGTTGGAGTTGGAACGGATAAACCGAGCCCAGTTGCAGAATCCGGGTCAGTTCATCCAGTGCCGTACGACACTCCACCAGCAGTTGCGGATCGGCCAGGTCGCTTTCGACCAGGCGGTCGCGGTAGTGCTTGTCGACCCATTGGGTCAGGGTGTCGTACAACGGCGCCGTCATGATAACCCCTGGATTGACCGCCGCCAGTTCCGTTTCATTCAGTGCCACGCGCAGGCGCAGGCAAGCCGGGCCACCGCCGTTCTGCATGCTCTGCTTGAGGTCGAAGACCCGCACCTCGCTGATCGCGCCGCCCTGGCCGGCCAGCGCCGACAGGTAGGCCCAGACCCGCTCGTTGTTGCGGCATTCTTCCGGCACCACCAGCAGCATCGAACCGTCTTCGCGGGACAACAACTGGCTGTTGAACAGGTAGGAACGCACGGCGTCCTCTACCGACACCTGGGCACGCGGCACGCAGATCGCCTTGAAGTCACCGCCGCGCGCGGCCAGTTTGGCCTTCAGTTCAGCCAGTACCTGCTCGGTCTCGAGGAAGGCGTCTTCGTGGTAGAACAGCACTTCGCCGTTGCCGACCGCGATCACGTCGTTGTGGAACACGCCCTGGTCGATGACCGATGGATTCTGCTGAGCATAGACCACGCCGTCATCGCTCAAGCCATGCAGGCGGGCTACCGCCTGGGAGGCTTCGAGGGTCTGCCGCGCCGGGTATTTTTGCGGCGCCGGGTAGCGGGTATCGAAGGCACTGCGGCCGAAAACGAAGAACTCGACGCCCGGCTCGCCGTAGGCACGGCAGAAGCGGGTGTGGTTGGCCGCGCCTTCATCGCCAAACTGCGCCACCGCCGGCAACGCGGCGTGGTGGGCGAAGTGCTGCTGGCTGGCGAACATGGCGCCCAGCACGCGACTGGTGGTCGGGTGCTCGATGCTGCGGTGGTATTTGCAGTTCAGGTTGGCGGCAGTGAAATGCACACGGCCGTCGGCGGTGTCGGCGCTGGGGCTGACCGTCGCGGCGTTGGCCACCCACATGCTCGATGCCGAGCAACTGGCGACCAGCAGCGGCATGGCTTCTTTCGCCGCACGCTGGATGACTTCGGCATCGCTGCCGCTGAAGCCCAGGCTGCGCAGCGCGGCCACGTCCGGGCGCTCTTGCGGGGCCAGCACGCCCTGCTTGAAGCCCATGTCCGCCAGCGCTTTCATCTTCGCCAGACCCTGACGCGCCGCTTCACGCGGGTTCGAGCCCTGCTGGCTGTTGCTCTGCGAAGCAACGTTGCCATATGACAGGCCGCCGTAGTTGTGCGTCGGCCCGACCAGACCATCAAAATTCACTTCAAACGATTTCATCGGCTAAGGCTCCGTGAACCTGTTGTTATAGGGCGACGCCGGGCGTCAGCGTGGCAGGCAGTACAAGGCTGGCGGTTTCCAGCGAAGCCACCGGGTAGGCGCAGTAATCCGCCGCGTAATAGGCACTGGCGCGGTGGTTGCCGCTGGCGCCGACGCCACCGAACGGCGCGCTGCTGGCGGCGCCGGTCAGTTGTTTGTTCCAGTTGACGATACCGGCGCGGCTTTCCAGCCAGAACTGCTGGTAACGCGCATGGGAATCCGACAACAAGCCTGCGGCGAGGCCGTACTGGGTGTTGTTGGCTTCGGCGATGGCCGCCGGAAAATCGCTGTAACGGATCACTTGCAGCAGCGGGCCGAAGAACTCCTCATCCGGGCGATCGGCCACGGCACTGACATCGACAATGCCCGGGGTCAGCAGCGCGGCGCCGGCTTGTGGCTGGGTCATTTCCAGCAATGCGGTGGCGCCGTTGGCGAGCAGGTGCGCCTGGGCATCCATCAAGGCTTTGGCCGCCGCCAGAGAAACCACCGAGCCCATGAACGGCGCCGGTTGCTGGTCGAAGGCACCGACCGAAATGTTCTTGCTCACTTCCACCAAGCGCTTGAGCAGCGTGTCGCCCCGGCGCCTTGCGGCACTAGCAGGCGGCGCGCGCAGGTGCAGCGCTGGCCGGCGGAGATGAAGGCGGACTGGATGATGGTGTAAACGGCAGCGTCCAGGTCCTTGACCTCGTCCACTACCAGCGGGTTGTTGCCCCCCATCTCCAGGGCCAGGATCTTGTCCGGGCGGCCGGCGAACTGCTGGTGCAGCAGGTTGCCGGTGCGGCTGGAGCCGGTGAAGAACAGGCCGTCGATACCCGGATTGGCAGCCAGCGCCACGCCGGTTTCCCGCGCGCCCTGGACCAGGTTGAGCACGCCCGCTGGCAGGCCGGCGTCGTTCCAGCACTTGACCGTCAGTTCCGCGACCTTGGGCGTCAGTTCGCTGGGCTTGAACACCACGGCGTTACCCGCCAGCAGTGCCGGCACGATGTGGCCGTTGGGCAGGTGGCCCGGGAAGTTGTAAGGGCCGAACACCGCCACAACGCCGTGTGGCTTGTGGCGCAAGACGGCCGTGGCGTCGGCCAGCGGGCCGCTCTTCTCGCCGGTACGTTCGCGGTAGCTCTGCACCGAGATCGCCACCTTGTTGACCATGCTGGTCACTTCGGTCGTGGCTTCCCACAGCGGCTTGCCGGTTTCCTCACCGATGCAACGGGCCAGTTCGTCGGCGTTGGCCTTGAGTTGCGCGGCAAAGGCTTCCAGAACGGCGATGCGCATGTCCAGCGACTGCCGGGCCCAGCCCGGGAACGCCTGGCGTGCCGCCGAAACGGCGTGTCCGACCTGTTCCGCAGTGGCGCCCTGCCCTTGCCAGACCACGGCCTGACTGACCGGGTCCAGCGATTGAAGGGCCTCGCCCTGACCGGCCAGCCATTGGCCTGCGATGTAGTGAGTGCTCATTATTTGGCCTCCCGGGCAGCGGACAGCGGAACCGCACGAACCTGATCGCCAACGCTCAGACGCAGGCGCTTGGCAGTCTGTGGATCGACCACCAGAGTGCCGGCCGCCAGGCGCGCAGGTGCTGCGGCGATGCGGCAGTCTTCACGCTTGCGGTTGTGGATGATGTAAGGCGTGGCATCGTCGCCCGGCGTACCGACGGCCAGTACCAGGGTCTGGCTGTCCTGGACTGCGCGGATCTTGCTGGTCTGGCACTCGATGGCCGGGCCGGCGTCGAAGATGTCGACGTAGCCCTGATAACTGAAACCTTCGCTCTTGAGCATCGCCAGCGCTGGCTCGGTGTCGCTGTGGACACGCCCGATAACGTTGCGCGCCGCTTCCGAAAGGAAGCAGGTATAGAGCGGGAACTTGGGCATCAGCTCGGCAATGAACGCCTTGTTACCGACGCCGGTGAGGTAGTCGGCCTGGCTGAATTCCATCTTGAAGAAGTGCCGGCCCAGGCTTTCCCAGAATGGCGAACGGCCCAGTTCATCGGACATGCCGCGCATTTCAGCGATGATCTTGTTGCCGAACAGCTCGGAGAACTCGGCGATGAACAACATCCGCGCCTTGGACAGCAGGCGGCCATTCAGGCCAGTGCGGCTGTCGGCCCGCAGGAACAGCGAGCACAGCTCCGAGTTGCCGGTCAGGTCGTTGGCCAGGAACAGCGTCGGGATCTCCCGATAGATGTTCAGTTCCTGGGACGCGCTGACGGTCAGGCCGACCCGGTAGTTGTACCAGGGCTCGCGCAGGCCGACGGCACCGGCGATGGCGGAAATGCCCACCACCATGCCGTCGTCGTTTTCCAGCACGAACAGGTAGTCCGCGTCGGCACGCTCGGCCTCGCCGCGGAAGGTCTTCTCGGCCCAGCCGACCCGGTGGGCCAGGCGCTCTTCGTTGGCCGGCAAGGTGGTCAGGCCGGTGCCGGTGCTGCGCGCCAGCTCGATCAGCGCCGGTAGGTCGCTGCTGCGTACGGGACGAACGATCATGCTATCTCCTCGGGCAGGCACCTGCTGGCACCTGCGAAACTCGGCCGAATTCTTGGTATCAGAACCGCAGTATCAAACCGCGACCAGGCGCACGCTGGCGCCCTCGCCTACGCCCAGCGCTTCAAGGGCGTCCGGGCTCAGGTGAACCGGCTTGCCCGGCACCCAGTCCAGTTCCAGCAGTACCGCGCGGTAATCCTGCAACTGGCCGTTGGATACCAGGTACTGACGGCCGCCTTTGGTCGGCTGCTCCTGCAGCTTGACCGGCACAACCCGGCTCTGGGCAATCGAACGGATGCCGGACACCCGCGCATGCAGGGTCGGGCCGCCGTCGAAAATGTCGATGTAGTGGTCGGTCTCGAAGCCTTCGCGCATCAGGATGTCGAAGGTGATCTGCGCCCGCGGATGAACCTGGCCCATGGCTTCCTGCGCCTCGTCCGGCAGCAGTGGCACGTAGATCGGGTAATGCGGCATCAGCTCGGCGAGGAAGGTACGGCTCTTCAAGCCGCACAGGCGTTCGGCCTCGGCGTAGTTGAGATCGAAGAAGTTGCGGCCGATGGCATCCCAGAACGGCGAGTCGCCGTTCTCGTCGCTGTAGCCAACGATTTCGGTGACCACCGAATCGGCGAAACGCTCGGGATGGGCAGCCATGAACAGCAGGCGACCACGGGAATTCAGCTCGGCCCAGGCGCTGTTCACCAGTTCCGGCAGCACATAGAAGCTGGTCAGCAGGCTGTTGCCAGTGAGGTCGTGGCACTGCGAAAGCACGTGGATCTTGTTGTGGATCTTCAGCTCGCGGGACGCATGCACGAAGGTCTCGTTGCGAAAGCTGTAGAACGGCTCGGAGTAACCGGCCGAGGCGACGATGGCGGAACAACCGACCAGCTTGCCGGTGGCGCTGTCTTCGAGGACGAAGAAGTAGCTTTCCTCGCCATTGAAACTGACTTCGGCGGCAAACGAGGTCTCGGAGGCGGCGATCTTGTCGCTCAGGCGACCGGCATCATCCGGCAGGGACGTGACACCAATGGGACTGTCCGCAGCCAGACGCTGTACTTCACCCAGGTCAGCCATTTGCGCGGGGCGCATCACCAGCATGGTGTCACTCCTTTCGGGTATACGGGCCGACAACGGTCGGCGCAAAAAAAGCGGCGTGTGCACGACAGGCACAGGCCACATGAAATCGGTTCGCTGGCCGGTGACGGCCAGCGACGGTACAGCAGAGGCGTATCAGGCCTGGGTCAGCTTGGCGGCAGCGCGCTCGAAACGGTCGAGGCCTTCATCGATGTCGGCATCTTCCACCACCAGGCTCGGGGCGAAACGCACCACATCCGGGCCGGCTTGCAGGACCATCAGGCCCTCTTGCTCGGCGGCGTTGAACACGTCCTTGGCCTTGCCTTTCCAGGCATCGGTCAGCACGCAACCGATCAACAGGCCGCGACCGCGAACCAGGCTGAACAGGCCGTATTTCTCACCGATCTGTTCCAGACGGGACTTGAAGCGTTCGTGCTTGGCCTTGACGCCTGCCAGCACCTCTGGGGTGTTGACGATGTCCAGCACGGCGTTGGCGACGGCGCAGCCCAGCGGGTTACCGCCGTAGGTGGTGCCGTGGGTGCCGACGGCCAGGTGCTTGGCCAGGTCTTCGGTGGTCAGCATCGCGGCGATCGGGAAACCACCGCCCAGGCTCTTGGCACTGGTGAGGATGTCCGGGATCACGCCGTAGTGCATGTAGGCAAACAGCTCGCCGGTACGACCAACGCCGGTCTGCACTTCGTCGAAGATCAGCAGCGCGTTGTGCTTGTCGCACAGTTCGCGGGCGCCTTGCAGGTAGGCCTTGTCGGCCGGAACCACACCGCTTTCGCCCTGGATCGGCTCGATCACGACGGCGCAGGTCTTGTCGGAAATCTGCGCTTTCAGCGCTTCCAGATCGTTGTACGGCACATGGCTGATACCGGTGATCTTCGGGCCGAAACCGTCGGAGTACTTCGGCTGGCCGCCGACGCTCACGGTGAACAGGGTGCGACCGTGGAAGCTGTTGACGGTGGCGATGATCTCGTTCTTTTCAGGACCGAAACGGTCGTGGGCAACGCGACGGGCCAGCTTGAATGCGGCCTCGTTGGCCTCGGCGCCGGAGTTGCAGAAGAACGCACGGTCGGCGAAGGTCGCGTCGACCAGCTTGTGGGCCAGGCGCAGGGCCGGCTCGTTGGTGAACACGTTGGACACATGCCACAGCTTGTTGGCCTGTTCGGTCAGTGCTGCGACCAGTGCCGGATGGGCATGCCCCAGGACGTTTACGGCGATGCCGCCAGCGAAATCGATCAGCTCGCGGCCCGACTGGTCCCAGACTCGGGAACCGGCGCCACGCACGGGAATGAACGCTGCTGGCGCATAGTTGGGAACCATTACCTGGTCGAAATCGGCGCGTTGCACCGGAGCTTGCTCAACGGACATCGGAGTCTCCTGAAGAGGAACGCCTGCCTGGAACTGGCGAGCGATGGGGGGGATTGTAAGGAGAGATGAACACTCGGCCTTGCCGCCAAGCGACAACTTCTTATAGCGCCAAACCCTGTTTTTCCAAGGCTTTCGGCAATGCGACAAATAGGGTCGCAAAGGCGCAGTTTAAACGGTGCGGGGTGTTGGCGGGGAGACGCGTTGCGAGGGATTGAGGGTTTTTCTGTGGGGAGATGACCAAGCGGTCATGAGGAGGGATGCAATTGGAGGACAAGGGTGCCTATTGCGGCCTCATCGCCACGATTCGGCACCCCGACAAGCCCGCGATGAGGCCCTGACGATCAACCCCGCTCGGCAGGCACCGAGGACAGTTCGAACGGCGAGCTGTTGCGGCGCTGGTTGCGGTCTTCCCGCGGCGTGGCGCCGAAGAAATTGCGGTACGCGCTGGAGAAGTGCGGACCGGAAGAGAAGCCGCAGGACAAACCAATCTGGATGATCGATTTGCTGGTCTGCATCAGCATCTGCCGCGCCTTGTTCAGGCGCAGCTCCAGGTAATACTGGCTCGGTACACGATTCAGGTACTGCTTGAAGATCCGCTCCAGTTGCCGACGCGACACACAGACATGCTGGGCAATTTCATCGGTGGTCAGCGGCTCTTCGATATTGGCCTCCATCAGCAGCACGGCCTGGGTCAGCTTCGGATGGCTGGAGCCAAGGCGGTTCTGCAGCGGAATGCGCTGACGCTCGCCGCCTTCGCGAATGCGCTCGACCACCAGTTCCTCCGACACCGCCCCGGCCAGTTCCGCGCCGTGATCCCGCGCCAGCACCGCGAGCAGCAGGTCCACCACCGACATGCCACCACATGCGGTCAGGCGATCACGGTCCCAGTCGAACAAATGACTGGTGGCAATCACCTTGGGGAAACGCTCGGAAAAATCATCCTGCCAGCGCCAGTGCACCGCAGCGCGGTAGCCGTCCAGCAGCCCGAGCTGCGCCAGCGGATAAACCCCCGCCGACAAGCCGCCCACGACACAACCGGAACGCACCAGTTGCTTGAGCGCGCCAGCCAGTGCTGCGCCAACCGCTGCCGGCGGTTCATCAGCCAGCAAAAACAGCTTCTGGCAGTTTTCCAGGCGCCCGGTCCACGGCTCGCCCGGCAGACGCCAGTCACCTTCGGCAGGGGCTTCGGCCTGGAGAAAAGCCAATTCGTAGGTCACGTCCGGGTGCACCTTCTGCGCCACACGCAGCACCTCTTCGGCCAGCGCAAGGGTCAGCGCCTTGGTGCTGGGCCAGATGAGAAAACCGATTCGCTGGTTGGTCATGAAGTGCGGTCCGAAACCTGAAGTGAGTCTGGCGCCCGTCAGCGTAGACGGGCGGGAGAAAGCCTGGTGCAGGCTGCGCGGGTGGCGCAGCATGACCTATTTTGGTGCAAAGCGGCAGTCTGATAAACCGCGCGCTTATTTCAGGCTACCCGAAAGGAACTGCTGCAGACGCTCGGACTGGGGATTGACCAGCACTTCGCGCGGGTTGCCGGTTTCTTCCACCAGGCCTTTGTGCAGGAACACCAGCTGGTTGGAAACCTCACGGGCGAAGCCCATTTCGTGGGTCACCACCACCATGGTCCGGCCTTCCTGGGCCAGCGACTGCATGACCTTGAGAACATCACCCACCAACTCCGGGTCCAGCGCCGAGGTCGGCTCGTCGAACAGCATGACCTCCGGCTCCATCGCCAGGGCGCGGGCGATCGCCACGCGCTGCTGCTCGCCGCCGGACATGTGTCCAGGATAGGCGTCCTTGCGATGGGCAACGCCGACTTTGGCCAGGTAATGTTCGGCCTTTTCCAACGCGTCCTTCTTGCTCATGCCAAGCACGTGCACCGGTGCTTCGATGATGTTTTCCAGCGCGGTCATGTGCGACCACAGGTTGAAATGCTGGAACACCATCGACAGCCGCGAACGCATGCGCTGCAACTGCTTGGGATCGGCCGCCTTGAGCGCGCCGTCCTTGTTGGGCACCAGCTTGAGCTCTTCGTTGTTGAGCAGGATCTTGCCGGCGTGCGGCTGCTCAAGCAGGTTGATGCAACGCAGGAAAGTACTTTTGCCAGAACCGCTGGAGCCGATGATGCTGATCACGTCACCGGCCTTGGCGGCCAGCGATACGCCCTTGAGCACTTCATGGCTGCCATAGCGTTTATGCAGGTCTTGGACTTCGAGTTTGTACATGCTGTCGGTTCTCACAAAGCGTTCAGTCGTGAACACACGCCAAGGGCGAAAAATTTGCCGCGGGCCTCAGCCCTTGCGCGGCGCCAGGTAGCCGAGCCAGCGGCGTTCGGCAAGCTTGAACAGGCGGACCAGGATGAACGTCAGGCACAGATAGAACACGCCGGCGGTGATATACGCCTCGAATGGCAGGTAGAACTGGGCGTTGACGGTCCGCGCCGCACCGGTGATGTCGATCAGGGGGACGATCGAAGCCAGGCTGGTGGTCTGCAGCATCATGATCACTTCGTTGCTGTACTGCGGCAGCGCCCGGCGCAGGGCCGATGGCAGCAGGATCCGGCGGTACATCTTGTAGCGCGACATGCCGACCGCCTTGGCCGCCTCGATCTCGCCGTGTGGCGTGGCCTTGAGGCTGCCGGCGATGATTTCTGCGGTGTAGGCGCTGGTGTTGATGGCGAACGCAAGGCAAGCGCAGAACGTCGCGCTGGAGAGCCATGGCCAGAGGAAGCTTTCCCGCACCGCCTGGAACTGGGCCAGGCCGTAGTAGATCAGGAACAACTGCACCAGCATCGGCGTCCCGCGGATCACGTAGGTGTAGAGCCACGCGGTGAAGTTCACCACCGGCTGTTTCGACACCCGCATCAGCCCCAGGGGAATGGCCGACAACAGGCCGAACAGCAGGGAAATCGTCAGCAGCTTGAGCGTGGTCAGCAGGCCGCCAAAGTACAGCGGCAGGGCTTCCCAGATGACGTTGTAGTCGAAAATCATAGTTCAGCCGCCTTTACGCCAACCGAGTAGCGTTTTTCCAGGTAACGCAGGGCCAGCAGCGAAACACTGGTGATCACCAGGTACAGCGCCGCCACTGCCAGGAAGAAGGTGAAAGGCTCGCGGGTGGCATCGGCCGCCTGCTTGGCCTTGAACATCATGTCCTGCAGGCCCACCACGGAAATCAGCGCGGTTGCCTTGGTCAGGACCAGCCAGTTGTTGGTGAAGCCGGGAATCGCCAGGCGAATCATCTGCGGCACCAGCACCCGGAAGAAGATCTGCAGGCTGCTCATGCCATAGGCCATGCCGGCTTCGGCCTGCCCCTTGGGAATGGCCATGAACGCGCCGCGGAAGGTTTCCGACAGGTAGGCACCGAAGATGAAGCCCAGGGTGCCGATACCCGCCATCAGCGGATTGAGGTCGATGTAGTCGTCGAAGCCGAACAGCGGCGCGACGCGGTTGAGAAGGTCTTGGCCGCCGTAGAAGATCAGCAGGATCAATACCAGATCGGGAATGCCGCGAATCACCGTGGCATAAAGATCGCCCAGCCAGGCCAGCCAGCGCACTGGCGACAGGCGCAAGGCCACGCCAATCAGGCCGAGCACGATGGCCAGGGCCATGGACGACAAGGCGAGCTGTAGCGTCAGCCACGCTCCATCGAGGATGACTGCCCCGTAGCCTTTCAACATGATGAGGTCCTCGACCTTAGGGATGAAAAAATGGTGCAAGCCTCAGCGCTTCTGCTGCTTGCACCATTGAACAGGTGACACGACGACGGTTACTTGCTTTCCGGGCCGTAGATATCGAAGTTGAAGTACTTGTCCTGGATCTCTTTGTACTTGCCGCTGGCACGAATACCGGCGATGGCGGCGTTGATGCGCTCCAGGTTTTCCTTGTCGCCCTTGCGTACGGCGATGCCGATGCCGTCACCGAAGTATTTCGAGTCGGTGAAGGCCGGGCCTACGAAGCTGTAGCCCTTGCCGGCGTCGGTCTTCAGGAAACCGTCTTCAAGAAGCGTAGCATCGGCAACGGTGCCATCCAGACGGCCCGCAGTGATGTCCAGGTAGATTTCGTTCTGGGTGCCGTAAGGAACGATGGTGGCGCCTTTCGGAGCCAGGACTTCCTTGGCGAAGCGGTCGTGGATCGAGCCGCGCTGCACGCCGATCTTCTTGCCTTGCAGTTCGGTCAGGCCTTCGCTGATGGCGGTGCCGTCCTTCATCACCAGGCGAGCCGGGGTCAGGTAGTAGCGATTGGTGAAATCAACCGACTTCTTGCGGTCTTCGGTGATCGACATGGACGACAGGATGGCGTCGATCTTGCGGACCTTCAGGGCCGGGATCAGGCCGTCGAATTCTTGCTCGACCCAGGTGCACTTGACCTTCATCTCGGCGCACAGGGCGTTGCCGATGTCGTAGTCGAAGCCGACGATGCTGCCGTCCGGTGCTTTCGAAGCGAACGGTGGGTAGGCGGCCTCGATGCCGATTTTCAGCGGTTTTTCGTCAGCCAGCGATGCCAGGGAAAACACGGACAGCGCCAGTGCGCCAAGCAGTGCGAGTTTTTTCATCTGGGAACTCCAATCGGTAAAGGGCAATGCCAGGCAGTTCGACTGCCCACTATGCGAATGAGTACAACGCAGAGCTGCGCGGGGCCTGACCACCGGTCCGGTGCCACGAGCGAGTGATCGGCATTTTAACGACAGCTCGGAAGCCGATATTTCTTCAAAGCGACAAGTAGTTACAGAAGCGCTGGAAGAATGGCCGGGGGATATTGACAGTTTTCGAGGATTATGCAAAAGCGAAAAACAAATAACCTGTAACCGAAGCAATAAGCGGGCCTATTATTGGCAAAGCCTTGTATCACGGCAAGTCCAGCCGATTGAGTGTGGGAAATTTCATGAAATAACGCACCAATAGCGCACATTCACGTTTCCTAATGCCCCGTTTTCGTACGAATCCAGTGACAGAAAGGTTACCGATGAAAGTCGAAGTAACAAAAAACCCAAGGCCCCGCGCAGCTCATGCTGGCGGGGCCTTGGGTTGTCTTCGAAAGATCGCGGGGCAAGCCACGTTCGGGAGGTACTACACAGCTCTTCCGCGAAACGACTGCTGGCTTACCCTGCGAAACATTCGGCGCCTCAGGCGACGTTCATGGTCTTGTGGGTCTCGACCAGGTGCGCAACCACGCCCGGATCGGCCAGGGTGGAAATGTCGCCCAGCGCGTCGTACTCGGCCGTGGCGATCTTGCGCAGGATACGGCGCATGATCTTGCCCGAACGGGTCTTCGGCAGGCCCGGCGCCCACTGGATGACGTCTGGCGAAGCGATCGGACCGATCTCCTTGCGCACCCAGTTTTTCAGCTCCAGGCGCAGCGCCTCGGTGGGTTCCTCGCCACCGTTGAGGGTGACGTAGACGTAGATGCCCTGCCCTTTGATGTCGTGTGGCACACCGACCACCGCCGCTTCGGCGACTTTCGGGTGGGCGACCATGGCGCTTTCGATCTCGGCAGTACCCATACGGTGACCGGAAACGTTGAGCACGTCGTCGACGCGGCCGGTGATCCAGTAGTAGCCGTCTTCGTCGCGACGGGCACCGTCACCGGTGAAGTACATGCCGCGGAACGTCTTGAAGTAGGTGTCGACGAAGCGGTCGTGGTCGCCGTACAGCGAACGCGCCTGGCCTGGCCACGAATCGAGAATCACCAGGTTGCCTTCAGCGGCGCCCTCGATCAGGTTGCCCAGGTTGTCCACCAGCGCCGGCACCACGCCGAAGAACGGACGGGTCGCCGAGCCTGGCTTCAGTGCGGTTGCGCCTGGCAGCGGGCTGATCAGCACGCCGCCGGTCTCGGTCTGCCACCAGGTGTCGACGATCGGGCAACGCTCTTTGCCGACCGCCTGGTGGTACCAGTTCCAGGCTTCCGGGTTGATCGGCTCGCCAACCGAACCCAGCAGACGCAGGCTGGAGCCATCGGCACCGGCAACTGCGGCCTGACCTTCGGCCATCATGGCGCGGATGGCGGTCGGGGCGGTGTAGAGGATATTGACCTTGTGCTTGTCGATGATCTTCGACACGCGGGTGATATCCGGATAGTTCGGCACGCCTTCGAACAGCAGGGTGGTCGCGCCATTGGCCAGCGGGCCGTAGACGATGTAGCTGTGGCCGGTGACCCAGCCGACGTCGGCGGTGCACCAGTAGACTTCGCCCGGACGGTAGTCGAACACGCGCTCATGGGTCATGGCGGCGTAGACCAGGTAACCACCGGTGGTGTGCAGCACGCCCTTCGGCTTGCCGGTGGAACCGGAGGTGTAGAGGATGAACAGCGCTTCTTCGGCACCCATTTCTTTCGGGGCGCAGACGCTGCCGGCAACCTTCATCAGGTCTTCGTACCAGATGTCACGGTGCTGGTTCCACTTGATGTCGGAACCAGTGCGCTTGCACACGATGACTTTCTGGATGCTGTTGGTTTCAGGGTTGGTCAGCGCGTCATCGACGTTGGCTTTCAACGGCGTGCGGCGACCGCCACGCAGGCCTTCGTCGGCGGTGATCACCACCTTGGATTTGCAGTCGATGATGCGGCCGGCCAGGGCTTCCGGCGAGAAGCCACCGAAGACCACCGAGTGGATCGCGCCGATGCGGGCACAAGCCAGCATGGCGACCACGGCCTCGGGGATCATCGGCATGTAGATGGTTACCACGTCGCCGCGGTGAACGTCCTGACCACGCAGGGCGTTGGCAAATTTGCAGACCTGCTCGTGCAGTTCGCGATAGGTGATGTTGCGGTGTTCGGAAGGGTCGTCGCCTTCCCAGATGATTGCGAGCTGATCGCCACGCTCGGCCAGATGACGGTCCAGGCAGTTGTAGGAAACGTTCAGGGTGCCATCGGCGAACCACTTGATATCGACGTGGTGATCGTCGAACGAGGTCTGCTTGACCTTGGTGAATGGCTTGATCCAGTCGAGGCGCTGAGCCTGCTCACGCCAGAAGCCGTCCGGGTTGATCACCGACTTCTGATACATGGCCTTGTAGGTAGCCTCGTCAGTCAGGGTATTCGCCGCAACCTCGGGACGAACGGGGTACAGGGAAGCCGCACTCATCTTTGTTACCTCGGTGTAATAGTTGTTTTTGTATGACCTCGTTTTAACTGTAACAGAGCCTCTCAGGCCATTCGACGTTGGTAGTAACAGGGCGGTCTTTTCGGCCACAACGTGGCCGGAACCGCTCTAGAACGGGCATCGCCCTCTACTCCCAAAGAAACAGAAGGCCCGTTGGGGTCGATTGTTACAAAATTTGCCAACAGTGTTTATCAAAACACCGACTGTTTCAGTTTCATGTCCAGCCCTAAAATTCACCTCGCCAGCAACGGCAACGAGATTAACTCAGGTAACAGCCCCCACGAAGGCACGTTAATCCCGAAATAACTTTCCGGTTTTACTTTTGCTGCAACGTAGCGCCACAAGCGCTACGCCCCCTCTTTCGACCCTGGACAGGTAAATTGAAGATGAAAGCTTTACTGGTATTGGCACTCGGTAGTTTTTGCGCAGCGGCAATGGCCGACGAAGTTGCAAACTCCACCGCCGAGCAGATCCCGGTTGAACAGTACAGCTACTCGCAACATCTGGACATCGCCAAAGTCATTTCGATGAGCGAGATCCCGAACGTCTGCGAAGTGGTTCCAGCCCGCATGACCTATGAAGATTCCCAAGGCCAGAAGCACATCCTCGAATACCGCGTCATGGGTAACGGCTGCTCTAACGGCTAATCAACCTTGCGTGGCTGTCGCGCCTCTTTTTACTAAAAAGAGGCGCCACGCCCTGATAACACGCTCTTAATAAAACTCCCGCCTTTTTATAGTTCCGCGAATTATTCGCCGGACTTTCCAATTGCATAATCACGCAACTTGTTGGCAATGGTTGTATGGGAAACGCCCAGCCGTTTACCCAGTGCCCGGCTGGTTGGATAGTCACCCTGCAAACATTCCAGCACCGCCTTTTCAAATCGTCCGACAATTTGCGCCAGATCGCCTTCCAACGAGAACTCACCCAATGGCTGGCGGGCGCCATAGTCCGGCAGACGAATATGTTCCGGCTTGACCACCCCGCCCTCGCACAGTGAAACCGCCTGGAACAACACGTTCTCCAGTTGCCGGACGTTGCCCGGCCAGTGGTACTGGCTCAACCGCTCCAGCGCCGCCGGCGCCAGGCGCGGCAGAGGGCAACCGATCTGCCGGCTGGCCTGGTCGAGGAAGTGCTCCACCAGCGGCGGCAGGCCATCAAGGCATTCGCGCAGCGGCGGAATGTGCAGCGACAGGACATTGAGGCGGTGATAGAGGTCCTGGCGGAATTCGCCACGGGCACAGAGTTCGGACAAATCCACCTGGGTCGCACAGATCACCCGTACATCCAGATAAACCTCTTCGTCGCTACCTACGCGGCGGAAGCAGCCGTCCTGCAGGAAGCGCAGCAACTTCACCTGCAAACGCGGACTCATCTCATCGACGCCATCGAGAAACAGCGTGCCGCCTGCGGTCAGTTCCAGCAACCCCAGCTTGCCTTCGGCGCGCGCGCCCTCGAAGGCGCCGGGGCCGTAACCGAACAGCTCGGTCTCGGCCATGGACTCAGGCAATCCGGCGCAATTGAGCGCCATCAACGGTGCCTGGCCGCGCGGGCTGGCGAGGTGGCAGGCGCGAGCGAGCAGTTCCTTGCCGGTGCCGGTTTCGCCCTCGATCAGCAGCGGTGCATCCAGTGGCGCCATGCGCCGCGCCTCCCGCACCACCGCCGCCATCACCCGCGAACTCTGGAAAATGCTGTCGAACCCGCGCAGTTCCTGCTTGCGCACGTTGTAGATACGTTCGCCGATGCGGTCGGCGCGGTGCAGGGTCAACACCGCGCCGGCCAGCGCCTCGCTGTCATCGTGTTCGGATTGCAGCGGCGCGATATCCGCCAGGAACACATCGCCCTTGACCTTGACCCGCAACCCATTGATCCGCGACTTGTTGGCCCGCACCAGTTCCGGCAGGTCGAAATCCTCGGCATAGCGCGACAGCGGAATCCCCGGCACCTCATCGACCCGCACCCCGAGCAACTGCGCCGCCGCACGGTTGGCGGCAACGATCGAGCCGCCCATGTCGATCGACAGCACCGGGAAATCCAGCGCGCCAAGCAGAGCATTCAACTCCATGTGCCGACGCTCGCTCGGCATCAGCCCCACGCGCTTGACCCCAAAGACCCCGGTGATCGCCTCGAATTTCGGCCGTAGCGCCTGGAATTGCAGGTTGATCAGGTTCGGGCAGTGCAAATAGATGGCGTTGCCGTGTTCGCCTCCCACCTCGCCGCGGGCGACGTTGATGCCATAGGCCACCAGCAGGTTGAGGATGTCCCGCAGGATGCCGATGCGGTTCTGGCAATGCACTTTGATACGCATGAAAGGTCCTACAAAGCAGTGAGACCGACGACTTTTCTGCTTGAGTGTCGGAAAATTTGTAAATAATACGTTACAAAAACCGGCTTTCACAGGGCCACAGGGCCGCGCTTTTGCGCATCACGGCCCGACTCGTAAAATCTGCGTTACAAAAACCGCCTGCTGGCGCGGACCTTCACCTACGCAGGTAGCTGAAAAATTCAAAGCCAGCGGCTATCTCTAAGGGCACGGCGCAAGCCTTCAAAACAATAAGAGCCCTCATCAGGAGAGCAGCATGAAACAGACGCAATACGTGGCCCGTGAGCCCGATGCGCAAGGTTTTATCGATTACCCGCCGCAGGAACATGCGGTGTGGAACACCCTGATCACCCGGCAGATGAAGGTGATCGAGGGGCGCGCGTGCCAGGAATACCTGGACGGCATCGAACAGCTCAACCTGCCCCATGACCGCATCCCGCAGCTCTCCGAAATCAACGCCGTACTGGGCGCCACCACCGGCTGGCAAGTTGCCCGGGTGCCGGCGCTGATTCCCTTCCAGACCTTTTTCGAACTGCTGGCCAGCAAGCGCTTCCCGGTGGCGACCTTCATTCGCAGCGAAGAAGAACTCGACTACCTGCAAGAGCCGGACATCTTCCACGAGATCTTTGGCCACTGCCCGTTGCTGACCAACCCCTGGTTCGCCGAATTCACCCACACCTACGGCACGCTCGGCCTGGCCGCCACCAAGGAACAGCGCGTGTACCTCGCCCGCCTGTACTGGATGACCATCGAGTTCGGCCTGATCGATACGCCGCAAGGCCGCAGGATCTACGGCGGCGGCATCCTGTCCTCGCCGAAAGAGACGGTCTACAGTCTCTCCGACGAGCCCGAGCACCAGCCATTCGACCCGCGTGAAGCGATGCGCACGCCTTACCGCATCGATATTCTGCAGCCCGTCTACTTTGCCCTGCCGAATCTCAAGCGCCTGTTTGACCTCGCGCACGAAGACATCATGGGCATCGTCAGCCAGGCCATGCAGCTCGGCCTGCACGCGCCGAAATTTCCACCCAAGGTGGCCGCTTGAGCCGCCCTGCACACCTATAACAATCCACTTGCGGAAAACCTTATGAACGCCTTGAACCAAGCCCACTGCGAAGCCTGCCGCGCCGATGCGCCGAAAGTCAGCGACGACGAACTGCCAGCACTGATCGCGCAGATTCCTGACTGGAACATCGAAGTCCGCGACGGGATCATGCAGCTGGAAAAAGTCTTCCTGTTCAAGAATTTCAAGCACGCCCTGGCCTTCACCAACGCCGTCGGCGAAATCTCCGAAGCCGAAGGCCATCACCCAGGCCTGCTGACCGAGTGGGGCAAAGTCACCGTCACCTGGTGGAGCCACTCGATCAAGGGCCTGCACCGTAACGACTTCATCATGGCCGCGCGCACCGACGAGGTCGCCCAGACCGCCGAAGGCCGCAAGTGATGCACTTCGAGGCCATCACCCGGGTTCCGGGTGACCCGATCCTCGGCCTCATGGAGGCGTACGCCAAGGACAGCAATCCCGCCAAGTTCGACCTGGGTGTCGGCGTGTTCAAGGACGCCCAGGGCCTGACGCCCGTGCCGGCGGCGGTGAAACAGGCGGAGCAGCGTCTGGTCGATCGGCAGGCCAGCAAGAGTTACGTCGGCGGACACGGCGATGCCGCGTTCGGTCGGCTGCTCTGCGAACTGGTGCTGGGCAGCGCCTCGCCATTGCTGACCGAACAGCGCGTCGGCGCCACCCAGACCCCGGGCGGCACCGGCGCTCTCCGCCTGGCTGCGGAATTCGCCCGCCAGTGCCTGCCTGGCCGCGGCATCTGGCTCAGCGACCCGACCTGGCCGATTCACGAAACTATCTTCGCCAGCGCCGGCCTCACGGTCAGCCACTACCCTTATGTCGGCGCGGACAACCGTCTGAATGTCGCCGGCATGCTCGCCGCGCTGGAGACGGCGCCGGAGGGCGATATCGTCCTGCTGCACGCCTGCTGTCACAACCCGACCGGCTTCGACCTGTCGCGGGATGACTGGCAGGCGGTGCTGGAGGTGGTGCGCCGGCGCTCGCTGCTGCCGCTGATCGACTTCGCCTACCAGGGCTTCGGCGACGGACTGGAAGAGGACGCCTGGGCCGTGCGGCTGTTTGCCGCCGAACTGCCCGAGTTGCTGATCACCAGTTCCTGCTCGAAGAACTTCGGCCTTTACCGTGAACGCACCGGCGCCCTGCTGGTGTGCAGCATTGATGCGCAGAAGTTGCTGGATGTGCGCAGCCAGCTGGCGTTCATCGCCCGCAACCTGTGGTCCACCCCGCCGGATCACGGCGCGGCGGTGGTCGCGGAGATTCTCGGTGACCCGGCGCTGAAAAGCCTGTGGATCGAAGAAGTTGAAGCCATGCGCCAGCGGATCGCCCAGCTGCGGGTCGGTCTGGTGGACGCGCTGAAGCCCCACGGCCTGGGCGAGCGATTTGCCCATATCGCTGAGCAACGCGGGATGTTTTCCTACACCGGACTGTCGCCACAGCACGTGGCGGCACTGCGGGAACGGCACAGCATCTACATGGTGAGCACCGGGCGGGCGAACGTCGCCGGCGCGGACGAAGCCCGACTGGATGTGCTGGCGGCGGCGATCGCGGACGTCTGTGGCTAAGGTCGTCGCGGGTTAACACCGCCATCGCGAGCAAGCTCGCTCCTACGCACACCCGGTGCGCGGGAGCGAGCTTCACAGCTCAAATGTTGTAATTTTCCTACCAAACAGCAGGAAAATTCATTCTGTCACGCAGACTGCTGTATCCTGCCCCCGGCTTCTCAGGAGCCAACCACGCGCCATCGCGTAATCTTTCAACTATCGAACTTGCGAGGAACGACGAGATGCATGAAATCCCGAATCTTCCCTTCCCAAGCCTGAACCCCGTCGAACAGACGCCCGCCACTCACAGCGCCGAAACAGCCCAAGCGGCTGAACCACAAGGCGACGAAAACCCGAGCGCCGACCAGGAATAACCGCGCACCACAGGACGTGTGAAAACCTCGGTTAACGGGGGACCACCCCACCAACCGGTTTTCACACGCTCAAGAACAACCTCCCCCGCGCACCCGCGCCAGCAGAATCTCCATGCAACGCTCCAGCGACAGGCTGTCGGTATTCAGCGCCTCGTCCGGCGTCAGCGGCGCTTCGTAGGGATCATCGATCCCGGTAAACCCACTCAACACCCCCGCCCGCGCCTTGCGATACAGCCCTTTGGGATCACGCTCCTCGCATACGTCGAGTGGCGCACTGACGTGGATTTCGTGAAAGCGCTCAGCGCCGATGATCCCCCGCGCGGTGTCGCGATCACGTCGATAGGGCGAAATGAATGCGGCCATCACCACCAGCCCGGCATCGTTCATCAACCGCGCCACCTCCGCCACTCGCCGAATGTTTTCCGTCCGGCTGTGGGCATCGAAACCCAGGTCGCTGCACAGGCCATGACGGATGTTGTCGCCATCCAGCACGCAGCAGGCAATGCCCTGCCCGACCAGCACGCGCTCCATGGCAAAGGCCAGGGTGCTTTTGCCCGAACCACTGAAACCGGTGAACCAGAGGGTCAGCGGGCGCTGGCCGCTGGCGTTGCGGGTGGCAGGATCGAGGGCAGTCGGGTGCCAGGTCAGATTCCGTTCAGAAGCCATGAGAGTCCTTTCGCGTATCAGTAGTCGATTTTTCCGCGGCCTGCCTTGATTACCCCACGCTTGCTCTTGGTGTCCAGACGCCGGGTCTTGGAGCCCAGGGTCGGGCGCGTGGGTCGCCGTTTCTTTTCCACCTTGACCGCCGCAAGAATCAGCTCGCGCAAGCGCTCGAGGGCATCGGCGCGGTTCTGCTCCTGGGTGCGGTGTTGCTGGGCCTTGATCACGATCACGCCGTCGCGGGTGATCCGGCTGTCACTGACCTGCAGCAGACGTTCCTTGTAGAACGGCGGCAAGGAAGACGCCTGGCTGTCGAAACGCAGGTGCACGGCGCTGGAAACCTTGTTGACGTTCTGCCCGCCCGCGCCTTGCGCGCGGATGGCATTCAACTCGATTTCTTCGTCGGGGATGTGGACAGTGTTGGAGAGGACAAGCATGGAAACGCCCAGATCGGTGGCTGGGCGTCAGGATACTCGGTGTTGCTGGTTTTGGGGCTTCTCGCGGCGGTTCGGCGCACCGAACCGCCACGCCCAAGCTTACTTGACCGCCGTGCTCACGGCAGGCGCCGCTGCGGAACGCTTGCTCTTGAGCACATAGCCCACCCACATCACCAGCAACCAGACCGGAATCGCGTACACCGAATTACGGATGCCCGGGATCAGCAGCATGATGCCGAGGATCAGCACCACGAACGCCAGGCAGATGTAGTTGCCGTAGGGGTACCACAAGGCTTTGAACAGCGCCTTCTGGCCAGTGCGGTCCATATGCTGGCGGAATTTCAGGTGCGAGTAGCTGATCATCGCCCAGTTGATCACCAGCGCCGCGACCACCAGCGACATCAGCATTTCCAGCGCGTGCTGCGGCATGAAGTAGTTGAGCAGCACCGCCACCAGGGTCACCGTCGCCGACGCCAGGATCGAACGCACGGGCACGCCGCGTTTGTCGATCTTCGCCAGGCCCGCCGGGGCATCACCCTGCTCGGCCATGCCGTAGAGCATGCGAGCGTTGCAGTAGGTGCCGCTGTTGTACACCGACAGCGCCGCAGTCAGGACCACGAAGTTGAGGATGTGCGCCGCGGTGTTGCTGCCCAGCATCGAGAACACGTGGACGAACGGGCTGCCGCTGTAGGAACCGCCGGACGCGTCGATGTTGGCCACCAGGCTGTTCCAAGGGGTCAACGACAGCAGCACGACCAAGGCACCGATGTAGAAAATCAGGATGCGGTAGATGACCTGGTTGATCGCTTTCGGGATCACGGTCTTCGGCTTGTCGGCCTCGGCTGCGGTGAAACCGAGCATTTCCAGGCCGCCGAAGGAGAACATGATGATCGCCAGGGCCATCACCAGACCGCCAACGCCATTGGGGAAGAACCCGCCGTGTTCCCACAGGTTGCTGACCGAAGCCTCAGGGCCGCCGCTGCCGCTGACCAGCATGTAGCTGCCCAGGGCGATCATGCCGACGATGGCCAGGACCTTGATGATGGCGAACCAGAATTCGGCCTCGCCGAACACCTTCACGTTAGCCAGGTTGATCGCGTTGATCAGGATGAAGAACGCCGCGGCCGAGGCCCAGGTCGGGATCTCCGGCCACCAGTAGTGAATGTATTTGCCGACCGCAGTCAGTTCGGACATGCCCACGAGGATGTACAGCATCCAGCAGTTCCAGCCCGACAGGAAGCCGGCGAAACCGCCCCAGTATTTGTGCGCGAAGTGGCTGAAGGAGCCGGCGACCGGCTCTTCGACGATCATCTCGCCGAGCTGGCGCATGATCATGAAGGCGATGAAGCCGCAGATGGCGTAACCGAGAATCATCGACGGGCCGGCCGATTTCATCACCCCGGCCGAGCCGAGGAACAGACCGGTACCGATTGCACCGCCGAGGGCGATCAACTGGATGTGGCGATTTTTCAGGCCGCGCTTGAGCTCACCTGAATGTGGGTTTTGTCCACTCATGAACGAAGTCACCTGTTGTTTTTATCTGTGACGGGATCGGACCCACCACGCTCGTGGCGCAGCGGAATTGACAAGGTGGTTACCTTGGCGCTTGAAAACGGGCGGTTCGACACGGGCAATGGGGCCCGGTCGCTCAGCCTGGAATCAGCAAGGTTGCGCGGTACGCAATAGGGTCACAGGTAAAACGCGGCGCACTGTATACCCTTGCATTGACGTAAGGGTCAACACATCGCGTAACGTTCTGTTGACGGCACGCAGCGTTCCAGCGGGAGAAATGAAGCCTGGGATGGTGAATGGCGTACATGGCGCCCTCCGTTTTTGTTGTTTTTTTCTGCCCCACTCTGCGGCGGGTCAGGCACATGGCAATGGCGCACATAACACCGTGCTACGGGGGCTGGAGCAAGGTGTTGACGCGAACGTAAAGCGGGTCGGAAGGGGATTTTCGGCACGGAATGTTTACAAGACGAATGGCGCTGCGGATTGGCTGGAGAAGCGGCCCGACCTCGTAACAAATTATTTACAAAGTGGTTCAAAAAATTGCCAGGGAGAGATTGTTAGGTGGCCAAGGAAGGCTTATCGGCGCTGGTGCTGGCCGGAGCCCCTCACACCACTCGTCTCCTGAGCAGGAAACACCACATGCGGATGCTTGTAGAGTTTTGAGTCGCCCCCTATCATCCGACTACGCCAATGACGTATAGCAGGGATTGCATGATCTTCATCGAAACACCCATTTTCACCTCCGACCTGAAGGAGCATTTGGACGATGAAGAGTACCGGGCTCTGCAGAGCTATCTCGCAAAGCACCCTGCGGCCGGAGCTCTTCTTGAGGAAACGGGTGGCCTGCGGAAAATCCGCTGGGCAGCCAAAGGCAAAGGCAAGAGTGGTGGCGTAAGGGTGATCTACTACCACGTCACCTCGGCGTTTCAGATACGAATGATTCTGATATATCGCAAAGGAATTCTGGATACCTTGTCTGATAGTCAGAAAGCGCAACTACGCGCACTTAACAAAGGGTGGAAATAATGGAAAAGAATCTCTTCGATCGTCTTGTGGAAAGCATGACGCAGATGGATGAGATCGATCGCGGGGAACGCCAGCCGTCCCGTGAATTCCACATAGACGCGGTTCAAGTGAAGAAGATCCGCCAAGCAACTGGACTTTCGCAGGCCATGTTCGCCAAGCACATTGATGTTGCAGTAGGAACGCTACGCAATTGGGAGCAAGGGCGCCGAGAGCCTGAAGGCCCGGCCCGTGCATTGCTCCGAGCGATCAACAACGATCCTGAGCATGTACTTGCCGCATTAAGCGAAAAGTAATGCGCGGTTTGCTTGGGGCATAAAAAATGCCAGTCAGATTAACTGACTGGCTTTTTTTCAGAGGTTGGCTCTTTTGTTCCCCGGCCCTTACTCAGAGCGAGGCTTGCCCCGACCCGAACCGCCGCCACCTGGACGCTTCGGCGCGCCAGCCGGCTTGCGGCGCACGTCGCTCGGACGTTCGGCAACGGTGCTGCGGCCTTTACGCGCGGAATCGTCGCGCGGCTGGCGCGGCGAACGCTCGGTGGCGCCGTCCTTCGCCGGACGCAGGGTCCGCACGCGCTCGCCACGACCCACAGGCTTGCTGGATTTACGCTGCATGCGCTCCAGCTTGTCCTTGGCCTTGGCGTTCATCGCTGGCATCGCTACCGGGGTCAGGCCCACTTCGGCGGCCAGGATGTCGATTTCGCCCTGGCTCATTTCGCGCCAGCGGCCCATCGGCAGGTCGGAATTGAGGAACACCGGACCGAAACGCACGCGCTTCAGGCGGCTGACCACCAGGCCCTGGGATTCCCACAGGCGGCGAACCTCACGGTTACGGCCTTCCATCACCACGCAGTGATACCAGTGGTTGAAGCCTTCACCGCCCGGCGCCTGCTGGATATCGGTGAAGCGTGCCGGACCGTCTTCCAGCACTACGCCTTCCTTGAGGCGGGCGATCATGTCGTCGTCGACTTCACCGCGCACGCGCACGGCGTACTCGCGGTCCATCTCGTAGGACGGGTGCATCAAACGGTTGGCCAGTTCGCCGTCAGTGGTGAACAGCAGCAGGCCAGTGGTGTTGATGTCGAGGCGGCCGACGTTGATCCAGCGGCCTTCTTTCGGCCGCGGCAGGCGGTCGAACACGGTCGGACGGCCTTCCGGGTCGTCACGGGTGCAGATCTCGCCGTCAGGCTTGTTGTACATGATGACGCGGCGTACGGCTTCGGCTTTTTCTTCGCGCTTGATCAGGCGACCGTCGACGGAAATGGCGTCGTGCAGGTCGACACGCTGGCCGAGGGTGGAGACAACGCCGTTGACCTTGATGCGGCCTTCGCCGATCCAGGCTTCTACGTCACGGCGCGAACCCACGCCAATGCGCGCGAGTACTTTTTGCAGTTTTTCGCCGGACGGACGTGGCGGGCTATCTTGCAGGTCTTGTTCACTCATCTGGGCACCTCCCGGTGTAGAGATTCAAATCTGGGCTTCTGGTGCGCCAAGCACCAAAAAGGTCGCGAATCATACGCTGATCCCGGCGCAAACGCATCAGAGCGTAGCGCTATATCGCCATCGGCGCCGCGCATTTGCGCCGGACGGTGGATCAGTCGCGGGTTGCTTCGGGTAACGCGTCGTGGCTGTCGTCTTCGTCCAGCGCTTCATCCGCCGCTTCTTCAGGCGCTGAAGGCAGGTCACGCAGCAGGTCGTCGAAGTCGGTTTTCAAGCCTTCTTCCATTGCGTCCAGTTCCACCAGCAAGGTGCGGAAGCTGGTTTCTTCCACCGGCGCCTCGCCATCAGGCTCGCCGCTGGCATCGGCCAGGGCCTGCAAATGCGCGGGCACGGGCAGGTCGTCCAGGTCCATCGGCGGCATCGGCGCCGGCTCCATTTCCCGCAGTTCAGCGAGGGAGGGCAATTCGTCGAGGCTTTTCAGGTTGAAGTGGTCGAGGAAAACCTTGGTGGTGGCGAACATCGCCGGCCGGCCAGGCACCTCGCGGTAGCCGACGATCCGCACCCATTCGCGCTCCAGCAGCGTCTTGACGATATTGGTATTGACCGCGACGCCACGCACATCCTCGATCTCGCCGCGGGTGATCGGCTGGCGATAGGCGATCAACGCCAGGGTCTCCAGCAATGCCCGGGAATAGCGCTGCGGACGCTCTTCCCAGAGCCGGCCGACCCACGGCGCGTACGTCTCGCGAATCTGCAGGCGATAACCAGAAGCGACCTCCACCAGTTCGAAGGCCCGCCCGGCGCAGGAGGTGCGCAGCACCTCGAGGGCTTCCTTGAATACGCTGGAGTCAGGGCGCTCGGCCTCTTCGAACAACTCGAAAAGCCGCTCCAGCGATTGCGGTTTACCCGAGGCCAGGAGGAAGGCTTCGAGCAGGGGCGCCAGATCGCGCGGGTCGTTCAGGTTCATGCGGTTGCTCTTGAATTCATTCTGCCCGGGCCCGGACGTGGATCGGCGCGAAGGGCTCATTCTGCACGAGTTCGACCAGCGATTCCTTGACCAGCTCAAGAATCGCCATGAAGGTCACCACCACGCCGAGCTTGCCCTCCTCTGCGGTGAACAGCTCGACGAACGGCACGAAGCCGCCGCCTTTGAGGCGCTCAAGCACTTCGCTCATGCGCTCGCGGGTCGACAGCGCCTCGCGGCTGATCTGGTGGCTTTCGAACAGGTCACTACGGCGCAGCACCTCGGCCATGGACATCAGCACTTCTTCGATGCAGACATCCGGCAGCAGCTTGCGCGCCTTGGCCTGCGGGGCGTCGAGGCGCGGCACGATGATGTCGCGGCCGACCCGGCTCAGTTGGTCGATGTCCTCGGCGGCGGCCTTGAAGCGCTCGTACTCCTGCAGGCGGCGAATCAGCTCGGCGCGCGGGTCGTCTTCTTCTTGCTCGGCCTGCTCGGCCCGCGGCAGGAGCATTCGTGATTTGATCTCGGCCAGCATCGCCGCCATCACCAGGTACTCGGCGGCCAGTTCCAGGCGCACGGTTTTCATCAGCTCGACATAGCCCATGTACTGGCGGGTGATTTCCGCCACCGGGATATCGAGGATGTCGACGTTCTGCTTGCGGATCAGGTAGAGCAGCAGGTCCAACGGGCCTTCGAAGGCTTCGAGGAACACTTCCAGGGCGTCCGGCGGGATGTACAGGTCCACCGGCATTTCGGTCAGGGCCTGGCCATAGACCATGACCAGCGGCAGTTCCTGCTGGGCGCCGGCCTGGGGATCGACCGGCACCTCTACCTCTTCGACCATGCTCACGCTTCGACCATGAAAGGCGCGGGGTCGCCGCAACCGACCCGTATGACTTCCGGCTCGTCTCCGGACAAATTGATCACGGTGGAGGCTTTCAGGCCGCCGAAACCGCCGTCGATGATCAGGTCGACGTGGTGTTCGAGCGCCTGGCGCATTTCATAGGGATCGGTCATCGGCTCGGACTCGCCGGGCATCACCAGACTGACGCTCATCAGCGGCTCGCCGAGTTCTTCCAGCAGCGCAAGAGCGATGGGATGGTCCGGCACGCGCAGGCCGATGGTACGGCGCTTTTCATGCAACAGCAGGCGCGGCACCTCGCGGGTAGCGTTGAGGATGAAGGTGTAAGGCCCCGGCACATGCGCCTTGAGCAGACGGAAAGTGCCGGTATCGATCTTGGCGAACAGCCCCAGTTGCGACATATCGCAGCAGATCAGCGTGAAATTGTGGTTCTTGTCCAGCTTGCGCAACTGACGGACCCGTTCCACCGCATTCTTGTCGCCGATCTGGCAACCCATCGCGTAGGACGAGTCGGTCGGATACACCACCACCCCGCCCTTGCGGATAATCTCGACCGCCTGTTTTATCAGGCGCGGCTGCGGATTTTCCGGATGTATCTGGAAAAATTGACTCACGTTGTCTTCCTGTTCAGACGGCCGCGGATGGCTGCTCATGTTTGAATCGACGCCACAGAGGTGGCAGATCCTCCGGCAGAGGCCGGTAGACACCGATTTCGGACCAGGTGCCCGGGCCATGGAAGTCGCTGCCAGCACTGGCCAGCAGGCCGAACTCACGGGTCAGGATGGACAACGTGCCGACCTGCTCGGCCGGCTGCATGCCGTTGACCACTTCAAGCGCCTGTCCCCCTGCTTGAATATAGTCGGCAATCAGCCGGCGGCGCTTGCTGCGGGTGAGTTCGTAATGCATCGGATGGGCCAGGCTGACCCAGGCGCCAGCGGCGCGCAGGGTCTCTACCGTGTCGTCGAGGGTCGGCCAGTGCAGCTTGACGTCACCCAGCTTGCCGGCGCCGAGCCATTTGCGGAACGCTTCGGCGCGGTCCTTGACGTAGCCGGCGCTGATCAGGAAGTCGGCGAAATGCGGGCGCGCCGGCGCGTTGCCGCTGTCGCCGAGGGCCTGCTGGATCGCCCGCGCGCCTTCCAGCGCGCCTGGCATGCCCTTGGCCGCCAGGCGCCGGCTGATTTCCTCGGCGCGCAGCCAGCGGCCGCGGTGCAGGGACTCGACGGCCTCCAGCAACGGCGGGGCATCCAGCGGGAATCCGTAACCCAGGACGTGGATGGTGACGCCCGACCAGGTACACGACAGCTCGATCCCGCTGACCCATTGCATGCCGCGCGCGTGCATCGCCTCGCGGGCCTCAAGCTGGCCTTCGAGGGTGTCGTGGTCGGTCAGAGCCATCATCCGGACGCCCTGTTCATAGGCGCGGGCAACCAGATCGGTGGGAGTCAGCGAGCCGTCTGACGCGGTGCTGTGGCAGTGCAGATCAACATTCATGGGGTGACGCTTTCCCTCTCATTGAGGTTTGTTATTATGCCGACACATCCCGCTCCTGGCTGCCACCGTGAAACAATTCATCGATTTCATCCCGCTGCTCCTGTTTTTCATCGTCTACAAACTCGATCCCCGCGTCGTCGACGTCGCCGGCCAGAGCTTCAGCCTGGGCGGCATCTACAGCGCCACCGCGGTGCTGATCATCAGCTCGCTGGTGGTCTACGGCACCCTGCTCATCCGCCAGCGCAAGCTGGAAAAAGGCCAATGGCTGACCCTGGTCGCCTGCCTGGTGTTCGGCGGCCTGACGCTGGCCTTCCACAGCGAAACCTTCCTCAAGTGGAAAGCCCCGGTGGTCAACTGGCTGTTCGCCCTGGCGTTCCTCGGCAGTCACTTCGTCGGCGACAAGGTGCTGATCAAGCGCATCATGGGCCACGCGCTGACCCTGCCGGACCCCGTCTGGACCCGCCTGAACCTGGCCTGGATCGCCTTCTTCCTGATCTGCGGCGCGGCCAACCTGTTCGTCGCCTTCACGTTCCAGGACTTCTGGGTCGACTTCAAAGTGTTCGGCAGCCTGGGCATGACCGTGCTGTTCCTGGTCGGCCAGGGTGTCTACCTGTCCCGTCACATGCACGACAGCGATCCCTCCACTCCAAAATCCGAGGAATGACATGCTCTACGCCATCATCGCCACCGATGTTGCCAACTCGCTGGACAACCGCCTGGCCGCGCGCCCGGCGCACCTGGAGCGTCTGCAACAACTGAAGGCTGAGGGACGCATCGTCCTGGCCGGACCGCACCCGGCCATCGACAGCAACGACCCGGGCGCCGCCGGTTTCAGCGGTAGCCTGATCGTCGCCGAGTTCGACTCGCTGCAAGCCGCTCAGGCCTGGGCCGACGCTGACCCGTACATCGCCGCCGGCGTCTACGACAACGTCATCGTCAAGCCCTTCAAGCAAGTCCTGCCGTAACACCCACGGCGCGCCGGCCAAGGCCGACGCGCCGTCCCCGCTTTTAATCGGGGCAGTTGCTCATTATTCTCATCGCACGGCCGACAACACCCTGAACACTCGACTGGAATTACAGGAGTTCCGATGCGTCAAGGTCCGTTGTCCATGCTGCTGTGCCTGTTGTTGCTGAGCCCGCTCACCCAGGCTGAAGAAGCCACACCGCTGTCGCTGAGTGCGGGCAGCCAGATCACCGAGTTGCAGCAGCGACTGAAAGAGAGCGAGCTTCAACGCGAAGCACTGACCCAGCAACTGCAAAATACCGACAGCGAGCGCGAAAACGCGCAACTGGGCCGGCTACGCCAGGAAAACCAGCGCCTCAAGCTGATGCTCAAGGAGTCCCAGGCCAGCACGGCCCCTAAACTGCTGACCGATCAGCAGCAATGGTTCGTGATCGGCAGTGCGGTCACCCTGATCGCCGTGCTCTGCGGTATCTTTGTCAGCGGTAGCCACAGAAGGCGCAAGCAATGGTTGAATTGAGTGAGACATGAGTGAGCTGTTACTGATTGACGACGACCAGGAACTCTGCGAGCTGCTCGCCCACTGGCTGAGCCAGGAAGGGTTTCAGGTCCGCGCCTGCCACGATGGCCAAAGCGCCCGCAAAGCTCTGGCCGAGCAGGCCCCGGCGGCGGTGGTGCTGGATGTGATGCTGCCCGACGGCAGCGGCCTGGAGTTGCTCAAGCAGTTGCGCAGCGAGCACCCCGAGCTGCCGGTGCTGATGCTTTCCGCCCGCGGCGAACCACTGGACCGCATCCTCGGCCTGGAACTGGGCGCCGACGATTACCTGGCCAAACCCTGCGACCCTCGCGAACTGACCGCCCGCCTGCGCGCCGTGTTGCGCCGCAGCCATGCCCCCGCAGCACCGAGCCAGCTTGAAATTGGCGACCTGAACTTCAGCCCGGCGCGTGGCGTGGTCGAGATCGACGAACGCGAGCTGACCCTGACCCTCTCCGAAAGCCGCATCCTCGAAGCCCTGCTGCGCCAACCCGGCGAACCGCTGGACAAGCAGGAACTGGCGCAGATCGCCCTGGGCCGCAAACTGACCCTCTACGACCGCAGCCTGGACATGCACGTCAGCAACCTGCGCAAGAAGATCGGCCCCCACCCTGACGGTCGCCCGCGCATCGTCGCGCTGCGCAGCCGCGGCTACTACTACAGCCTGTAAGCGCTGTGTCAGTCAGGTTCGCGGCGGTCTTTACCCAGGCTTTACCCTTGGCTGACCGCCGCTGACCTTGATCTCCATAAACTGGCCACATCCGGTAACGACCGGCCTACAGATAGGAGAGACACCATGCGCAAGACCCTTATCGCCCTGATGTTCGCTGCCGCCCTGCCAACCGTCGCCATGGCCATGCCCGAAGGCGGCCCAGGCCCTGGCCCACGCCACGGCGAGCACCACCGCGGTGACGCGCCTTTCGCCCAACTGGACCTGAGCCGTGAACAGCGCCAGCAAGTTGGCAAGCTGATGGGCGAAGAAATGAAGAACCGCCGCGACGTCACCCAGCACTACCTGGAAAAACTGCCAGCCGCCGAGCAGAAAGCCATGAAGGACGAGCTCAAGGCCAAACAGGACAAGACCCAGGCAGACATTCGCGCCCTGCTCAAGCCAGAGCAACAGAAGCAGTTCGACGAACTGCAGAAGAAACGCGAGGAACGCCGCGCCGAATGGCAACAGTTCCAGGCCTGGAAAGCTGAAAACGGCAAGAAGGCCCAGTAAGCTGTCACACCTCCCCCGCCCGGCCTGCTCATGCAGGCCGGGCTTCCGTCATTAGAGGGACTGCCCTTGCGTTCACTGTTCTGGCGTATCCTGGCCAGCTTCTGGCTCGCCATCGCCCTGGTCGCCGGTCTGTCGATCCTGCTCGGGCACACACTCAACCAGGACGCCTGGATTCTCAGTCGTCATCCGGGCCTCAACGTCCTGGCGAAAAACTGGGCCGAACGCTACGAGCAGCAAGGCCCGGAAATCGCCCAGCGCTACCTCGAACAACGCAAACACCGCTACCACATCGATACGCAGGTGCTCAACGAGGCCGGCGAAGCCGTGGTACCAGGTACGTTCCCGCGCCGCGCGGCGGTGTTCGAAGCGCGGCAAGGCAATGACGATCGCCCGCTGCCCTGGCGCCGCCTCACCGAGGAATACACCAGCCCCGGCACTGGCACGACCTACCTGTTGATTTACCGCATCCCGCATCCCGAACTGGATGCCTGGCACCGCGAGAGCCTGATCTGGCCCCTGAGTGCACTGGGCATCACCTTGGTGGTGCTGACCCTGTTCAGCCTGCTGGTCACGCTGTCCATTACCCGCCCGCTCAGTCGTCTGCGCGGTGCGGTACATGACCTCGGCCAGGCCAGCTACCAGCAGAACAGCCTGGCGCGGCTGGCCAGCCGTCGTGATGAATTCGGCGTTCTGGCCAACGACTTCAACCGCATGGGCTCGCGCCTGCAAAGCCTGATCGGTAGCCAGCGCCAACTGTTGCGCGACGTTTCCCACGAGTTGCGTTCGCCGTTGGCACGGTTGCGCATCGCCCTGGCCTTGGCCGAGCGAGCGGAACCGGAACAGCGGGAAACCTACTGGCCACGCCTGACCCGCGAGTGCGACCGGCTGGAAGCCTTGATCAGCGAGATCCTGGTGCTGGCGCGGGTCGATGCCGAGCATGCCCACGCAGAGCCCGTAGACCTCAATACGCTGCTGAACAGCGTGTGCAAGGACGCGCAACTGAGCGCGCCGGAGCAGGAGATCCAGATCCAGGAAGCCCCGGGCCTCACGCTTCAGGGCTGGCCGACGATGGTGGAGCGGGCGCTGGACAACCTGCTGCGCAATGCCTTGCGCTTCAGTCCGGAAGGTTGGCCGATCGAGGTCACGGCATTACAGGAGGGCGAGCGGATAGTCATCAGCGTGCGCGATCACGGGCCGGGCGTGGCGCCGGAGCATCTGGAGCAGTTGGGCGAGCCGTTTTTCCGTGCACCTGGACAGAGTGCGCCGGGACATGGTCTGGGCCTGGCGATTGCGCGGCGGGCGGCGGAGCGCCATGGCGGGAGTTTGCAGTTGGCCAATCACCCGCAGGGCGGGTTTGTGGCGACGCTGGTATTGCCGGTTCAGGCGGGTGGGGGTGCCTGATTTGTGCGTTCACGACGGTTCGGCACGCCGAGCCGTCGCGATGAGCCCGGAAATCAACCCCAGGCGCTGACAAAGTCCTCGGTCTTCAATACCGGCGCAGTCCGCGGCTCACCCATTGGCGTGCCGAGGTACAGGAAGCCAATCAACGCTTCCCCCGCTTCCAGCCCCAGGCCCTTGGCCACATGCTCCGAGTAGGCCATCTCGCCGGTCCGCCACACCGCGCCGATGCCTTGTGCATGGGCCGCCAGCAGAATCCCGTGGGCGGCACACCCCGCCGCCAGCACCTGCTCGGACACCGGCACCTTGAAGTGCTCCTGGGTCCGGGCAATCACCAGCACCAGCAGCGGCGCCCGCAGAGGCATGGCGCGCGCCTTGTCGAGAGCGGCTTCGGTAGCATCGCCCTTGAGCGCGACCACTTCGGCGAACAGCTCGCCCAGACGGGCCCGCGCCTCGCCTTCGACCGTGAGGAAACGCCAAGGCCGCAACTGGCCGTGATCCGGTGCACGCAAGGCCGCCTGGAACAGGCCTTCACGCTGGGCGGCGTTGGGCGCCGGGTCCGTCAGGCGCGGAACGGAAACACGGTTGAGCAAAACGTCGAGAGCCTCCATCGGCTACCCTCCAGGTCGAAAAATGAGGGCCCATTCTAGTGCCCTGCCGATCAAACACCACAGCGACGTTTACTTAAAAAGGCCCGCAGGTAGAATGGCGCCCTTCCGTTTCGAGTCAGAGCAGATCACATGGCGTTGCCGACCTTAAGGATCATCGGTTTCATTATCGGCATCTTCCTCATCACTCTGGCGGTCAGCATGGTCGTGCCGATGGCGACGCTGGTCATCTTCGAACGCACCAGCGACATGCCGTCGTTCCTCTGGTCCAGCCTCATCACCTTCATCGCGGGCCTCGCGCTGGTGATTCCCGGCCGGCCGGAACACGTGCATCTGCGCCCGCGGGACATGTACCTGCTGACCGTCAGCAGTTGGCTGGTGGTGTGCATCTTCGCCGCGCTGCCGTTCCTGCTGACCCAGCACATCAGCTACACCGACGCCTTCTTCGAAAGCATGTCCGGTATTACCGCCACGGGCTCCACGGTGCTTAGCGGCCTGGACAACATGTCGCCGGGGATCCTGATGTGGCGCTCGTTGCTGCACTGGCTCGGCGGTATCGGCTTCATCGGCATGGCGGTGGCGATCCTGCCGCTGCTGCGCATCGGTGGCATGCGCCTGTTCCAGACCGAATCATCAGACCGCTCCGAGAAGGTCATGCCGCGCTCGCACATGGTCGCCAAGTCCATTGTGCTGGTGTACATCGGCATTACCGCGCTCGGCGGCCTGGCCTTCTGGCTGGCGGGAATGAACGCGTTCGATGCGATCAACCACGCCATGTCGGCGATTTCCACCGGCGGGTTCTCCACCTCGGACCTGTCCCTGGCCAAGTGGCAGCAGCCGGCCGTGCATTGGGTCGCGGTGGTGGTGATGATCTGCGGCAGCGTGCCGTTCACCCTGTATGTGGCGACCCTGCGCGGCAACCGCAAGGCGCTGATCAAGGACCAGCAGGTCCAGGGCTTGCTGCTGTTGCTGGTGGTGACCTGGCTGGTGCTCGGCACCTGGTACTGGGCCACCACCAAGCTGCACTGGCTTGACGCCCTGCGCCACGTCGCGCTGAACGTCACCTCGGTGGTCACCACCACCGGTTTCGCCCTGGGCGACTACAGCCTGTGGGGCAACTTCTCGCTGATGCTGTTCTTCTACCTGGGCTTCATCGGTGGCTGCTCGGGCTCGACCGCCGGCGGCATCAAGATTTTCCGCTTCCAGGTCGCCTACATCCTGCTCAAGGCGTCGCTGAACCAGTTGATCCACCCGCGGGCGGTGATCAAGCAGAAATACAACGGTCACCGGCTCGACGAGGAAATCGTCCGTTCGATCCTGACCTTCTCGTTCTTCTTCGCCATCACCATCTGCGTGATCGCCCTGCTGCTGTCGCTGCTCGGCGTCGACTGGATGACCGCTCTGACTGGCGCCGCCAGCACCGTGTCCGGCGTCGGCCCCGGCCTTGGCGAGACCATCGGCCCGGCGGGCAACTTCGCCACCCTGCCAGACGCGGCCAAATGGATCCTTGCCGGCGGCATGCTGCTCGGCCGCCTGGAGATCATTACTGTGCTGGTTCTATGTATGCCGGCGTTCTGGCGTCACTGACCGGCGCTGGCGTCGCCTCGGGCTGGTTCAGTCCGTGGCGGCGGGCGCGGTATTCGCCGGGGGTGACATCGAACCAGCGGCGAAAGGCCCGGAAGAAATTGCTCGGGTCGGCGAATCCCAACAAATAGGCCGTTTCCAGCAGGGTCATGCCCGGCTGGGCCAGGTACTGCTCGGCCAGTTCGCGCCGAGTATCATCCAGAAGGGCCTGAAAGCTGGTGCCCTCCTCCTGCAAACGACGCTGCAAGGTGCGCTGGGACAGGTGCAACGCCTGGGCCACGAGTTCGCGCTTGGGTTCGCCCTGCGGCAGCACCCGGCACAACACCTGGCGGGCGCGGTGGGTCACCCGGCTTTCGGAAAAGCGCGCCATGTATTCCCCAGCGAAACGGTCGTGCAGGGTCGCCATCGCCTCGTTGGCGGTGGGCAGCGGCGCCTGCAGGTCTTGCGGGTCGAAGATCAGCGCGTCGTAGGGCGCACCAAACACCAGCGGCGAGTGAAAGGCCGCCTTGTAGGGTTCGATGTCGTCCGGCTGCGGGCCCTGGATCAGCACCCGCCGCGGCTGGATCACCCGCCCGCTCAGCCAGGTGCACAGCGACAACGCACAGGCCAGCGACGCTTCAGAGCTGTGGCGGGGCGGCGGCAGATGGTCGCCGTGGACGGTGAGGATCAGGGCGTGGCCTTCCGGACCGAGGTGAAAGCTCAGGTCCGAGCTCTCGGCAATGATTCGCTGATAACGCACCAGACGCTCGAAACCTTCGGCCAGCGTGCGGCTCGACATCAGCGCATAACCCACCACATGAAACGACGCCGGCCGCACCACCCGGGCCATGTTCAGGCCGATGGCGTGGTTGCCGGACAAGTCCTCGGCCAGTTGCCAGAGGCGGGTCATCGAGTCCTGGGTAAAGCGCGCGTCGGGATCGTCCAGCGCGGTGAAATCCAGGCCAAGCTTGCGAAACAGGGCGGGACAGTCCAGCCCCTCAAGCTCGAGCGCTTTGACAATCCCGGAGGCCCAGCTTGCTGACGTGGTTCTCTCGTTCATGGCGGGCTCAGGTTCTGGGGAGACGCAAAGGATACTAAAGTGGCGCCTATTGTCACTTGCTGATACAGCTACTGACTCTAGACTCAGTTCAGGCTCCACGCCTTATAGGTTGCAAACTTACAAGAACAGGGAGGCTAAAGCCGTGGACAATCTGCAGCGTTTCAACAGCTTCGCCCAGTTCTATCCCTACTATCTGGGCGAGCACAGCGACCCCACGTGCCGTCGCCTGCACTTCGTCGGCACCACGCTGGTGATCGCCCTGCTCGCCTACACCATCGGCAGCGGCAAGTGGCTGTTGCTGCTGGCGGTGCCGTTCGCGGGCTACGGATTTGCCTGGATCGGGCATTTCTTTTTCGAAAAGAACCGCCCGGCCACCTTCAGCTATCCGCTCTACAGCCTGTTGGGGGATTTCGCGATGTACCGCGACATGCTGCTGGGGAAGGTGAGCTTCTAGGCTCTGTATGAAAAGCCTTGAGACGAAGGTCAGGCAAGGCGAAAACAGCCGAGGAAGCGGAGTTTACTGGTTGTAAATGAGCATTCCGAGGCTGTTTTCAACGCAGCATCACCGAGTATCAAGGCTTTTCATACAGAGCCTAGGCATCCGACTGAAATCAGCCCTGCACGGACTCCGCCAGCCGCGAGGCTTCCAGCTCGGCCTGGCGCGCCTGGTCATCTGCCAGCCGATACAACTCGATCTGGCCATCCCAGTGCTCGATCAGCGCCGTGCATGACTCCACCCAGTCGCCGCAATTGAGGTAGTCGATCTCGCCGACCTTGCGGATCTCGGCGTGGTGGATATGCCCGCACACCACTCCATGAAAGCCCTGTTTCACACACTCGCGGGCGATGGCTTCCTCGAAGTCGCTGATGAAGTTCACCGCGCTCTTGACCTTGTGTTTCAGGTACGCCGACAACGACCAGTAGCCATAGCCGTAGCGCGCCCGCCAGTGGTTCAGCCAGCGGTTGAGGGTCAGGGTGAATTCGTAGGCCGAGTCGCCGAGGAAGGCCAGCCAGCGGTGATAGCGGGTGATGACGTCGAACTGGTCGCCATGGATCACCAGCAGGCGGCGGCCGTCGGCGGTCAGGTGCTCGGCCTGGTCTACCAGATGAATGTTTCCCAGCACCAGTTTCGAGTAGCGCCGGAGGAATTCGTCGTGGTTGCCGGTGACGTAGATCACCTCGGTGCCGCGCTTGCTCATGGTCAGCAGGCGGCGAATCACGTTGGTGTGGGCCTGCGGCCAGTACATGCCGCCGCGCAGCTTCCAGCCGTCGATGATGTCGCCGACCAGGTAAATGCGGTCGGCGTGATAGCGCTTGAGAAAGTGCGACAGATGCTCGGCCTGACAGTCGCGGGTGCCCAGGTGTACGTCGGAAATCCACAGGGTACGTACGCGCTGCTTGCGCGAGGGTTTGATCGACGCGGCACTGTTCATGGGCGGGGCTCCGGCAGACTTTGGGCGAGCTTGCCAGCCGGCGGTTAATCGAACATGACAGCCATACGGCAGTCCCATGACAGCCGCGGCGGAGTAAACTGGCGCCTTTCACCCGCCTGGACCCTCGCCATGAGCTGCGGCCCGATCCTCTCCCTGCGCCACTACCGCGATGACCTTATCGCCCACAGCCACGAGCACCCGCAACTGGTGTTCGGCCTGCGTGGGCGCCTGGATTTCGAAGTGGACGGGCGCGGCGCGCGGGTCGAGCGCCAGGACCTCATGGTGGTGCCCGCCGGCGCTCACCACACGTGCGGCAGCGACACCGGCAGCCATTGCCTGGTGCTGGATGTGCCCGCCGACAACTGGCTGGCCAGCAGCCTCGGCGCGCATGCGGGTGACTGTCACCGCCTGCTGGAACGACCCGGCCCGCTGCTGCTGGACACTCGTCAGCAGCAATTGGTGGACTGGCTGGCCCACAGCCCGGTGAGCGATCCGCTGATTGCCCGCCAGGGCGCGGTGCTGTTGCTCGCCAGCTTGAATGCCGCTGCCAGCGCCAGCCCGGTCCAGCGCGAACTGCCCTACGCCAGCTTCGACGCCCATATCGAGCAGTACGCGGCCTATCCGTTGCAGGTCGCGGACCTCGCGCGGCTGGCCGGGTTGTCCAGCGCACGCCTGCACGCCCGCTTCATCGCCGAGCGCGGCATCACGCCGATGGACTACATTCGCCAGCGCCGCCTGCTGCGCGCCCGGCAATTGCTGCAAGCCACCTCCTTGCCGGTCGGCGAGATCGCCAGCCGGGTTGGCTACAGTTCCCAGAGCGCCTTCGCCGCCGCCATGCTCAAGGCCTTCGGTCGCAGCCCCGGTGCGCTGCGCCGCGAGTCTGGCGACAACTGACGCGAGGACCGCGACAGACACCCCGACGTGGCCCGCCTTACACTGGCCACGCTGTCGCCTGCTCATCAAGGACTCCCATGAACCACCGCACCGCCCTCGGCGCCCTGCATATCGGCGCGCTGTTTTTCGGCCTGACCGGCGTTTTCGGCAAGCTTGCCAGTGCCGCGCCCTCGATCATCGTGTTCGGCCGCGCCGCCTTCGCGGTGCTCGCCCTCGGCCTGTTCGCCCGCCTCGCCGGCTCGGCCTGGCGGCCGCTGCAAGCCCAGGACTGGCGCCGCCTGGGACTGGGCGGCGTGCTGCTGGCCGGGCATTGGGTGAGCTTCTTCATCGCGGTAAAAGTCGGTGGTGTGGCCATCGCCACCCTGGGCTTCGCCAGCTTCCCGGCCTTCACGGTGATGCTCGAAGGCCTGCTGTTCCGCGAGCGGATTCGCGGTAACGAACTGCTGTTGGTGGTGCTGGTGAGCATCGGTTTGGTGCTGGTCACCCCCGACTTCGACCTCGCCAGCGAAGCCACTGCGGGCCTGCTCTGGGCGCTGCTTTCGGGCTTGCTGTTCTCGTTGTTGTCGCTGACCAACCGCGCAGGCGGCGGGCGCATCCCCGCGGTGCAGGCCGCGTTGTGCCAAAACCTGGTGGTCGCCCTGTGCCTGCTGCCGGTCGCGGCGCCGTCGCTGGCGGAAGTCCCGGCGATGGACTGGCTGTGGATCGGCCTGCTCGGGGTGTTCTGCACCGGCGTCGCCCACAGCCTGTTCGTCGCGTCGTTGGCGGTGATCAAGGCACGCACCGCTGCGGTGGTGTTCGCCCTTGAGCCGGTCTACGGCATCACCATGGCCTGGCTGCTGTTCGCCGAAACGCCCACCCCGCGCATGCTGCTGGGCGGCGCGCTGATTATCCTGGCGATCGTGGTGTCCAGCCGCCTCGCCGCCAGCGCCGAGCCGCGCAAGGCCGCCGCCGGACAAAGCTGAACCTCAGCGGTCGTTGTGACCGAGGTCGCGCTCGGGGTCGATCAGGTCGCGCACCCGCTGCTTGAGCACCTTGGCTTCCGGGAAGCCGCCGTCGGCCTTGCGCTCCCAGATCTGCACGCCATCGCAGGTGATGCGGAACGTGCCGCCGCTGGCGGGCTCCAGCGCCACGCGGCCCAGTTCGTCGCTGAACGTGCTGAGCAGTTCCTGGGCCAGCCAGGCCGCGCGCAGCAGCCATTGGCACTGCGTGCAATAGGTGATGACAATTTCCGGCTTCGGCGCGCTCACGGTAACAACCTCAAACAAAATGTGTGGCGCTTATACTAGCGGTCTTTGCCCTTCGCTCCGAGAGCCACGATGCGCCGCCTGCTGCTCTGTCTGCTGCTGTTGTCCACCACCCTTTCCCTGTTCGCCGCCGAGACCGCCAAGCCTGGCGCTACCCGGCCCAAAGTCGGCCTGGTGCTGTCCGGCGGCGCCGCTCGCGGGCTGGCCCATATCGGCGTGCTCAAGGCGCTGGAAGAACAGGGCGTGAAGATCGACGCCATCGCCGGCACCAGCATGGGCGCGGTGATCGGCGGGCTCTACGCCTCCGGCTACAAGATCGAGGAACTGGAGAAACTGGCGCTGTCGATCGACTGGCAGCAGGCCCTTTCCGATGCGCCGCCGCGCAAGGACGTCCCGTTCCGCCGCAAACAGGACGACCGCGACTTCCTGATCAAACAGAAAATCAGCTTCCGCGACGACGGCAGCCTCGGCCTGCCGCTGGGGGTGATCCAGGGCCAGAACCTGGCGCTGCTGCTGGAAAGCCTGCTGGCCCACACCAGCGATACCCGCGACTTCGACAAACTGCCGATCCCCTTCCGCGCGGTGGCCACCGATATCGCCAGCGGCGAGAAGGTGGTGTTCAGCCGAGGCCACCTGCCCCAGGTGATTCGCGCCAGCATGTCCATCCCGGCGGTGTTCGCCCCGGTCGAGCTGGAGGGTCGGCTGCTGGTCGACGGCGGCATGGTGGACAACATCCCGCTGGATATCGTGCGGGAAATGGGCGTGGACATCGCCATCGTCGTCGATATCGGCACGCCGCTGCGCAACCGCAAGCAACTGGCAACGGTGGTCGATGTGCTCAACCAGTCCATCACCCTGATGACCCGGCGCAACTCCGAAGAACAACTGGCCGCCCTCAAGCGCGACGACATCCTGATTCAGCCGTCACTGGCCAGCTTCGGCGTCACCGACTTCGGTCGAGCGCCGGAAATGGTCGATGCTGGCTACCGGGCGACACAAATTCTCGGCCCTCGCCTGGCCGCCCTGCGCCATGTCGAAGGCAGCGGCGCCGAGCTGGCGGTGGCCCGCTCTCCAGGGCAACGGACCCCGGTGATCACCGCAATCAAGGTGGAGAACGATTCCAAGGTCAGCGACGACGTGATCCGCTACTACATCCGCCAACCCGTCGGCCAGCCACTGGAGCTGGACCGCCTGCAGACCGACATGGGCACCCTGTACGGCCTGGACTACTTCGACCGGGTCCAGTACCGCGTGGTGCACAAGGGCGAGGACAACACCTTGGTGATCAACGCCCGCGGTCGCCGCGGCGGCACCGACTACCTGCGCCTGGGCATCAACCTCTCGGATGACATGCGCGGCGACAGCGCCTTCAACCTCGGCGCCAGCTACCGGGTCAACGGCATCAACAGGCTCGGCGCGGAATGGCTGACCCGAGCGCAGATCGGTGATGTGCAGGAGCTGTACAGCGAGTTCTACCAGCCGCTGGATACCGGCTCGCGCTATTTCGTCGCGCCGTACCTGAACCTCGGCTCGCAGAACATCGAGGCGACGCTGGACAACGACCCCGTCGCCGAATACCGCCTGGAGCGCTACGGCTTCGGCCTGAACCTCGGCCGGCAGATCGGCAACAGCGGTGAAGTGCGCTTCGGCGTCGGCCAGGCCTGGGGCAAGGCCGAGGTGCGGATCGGCGACCAGGACCTGCCCAAGGTCAACTTCAACGAAGGCTTCTACGAGCTGAAGTATTCTTTCGACACCCTGGACAACGTCTATTTCCCCCACAGCGGCGAAGACATCCGCCTGACCCTGCGCCAGTTCGAACCGGACCTCGGCTCCGATCAACGTTACCGGCAATGGGACTTCAAACTGGACAAGGCACTGAGCAGCGGCCCGAACACCTGGGTGCTGGGCGGACGTTACGGACGGACGCTGGACGATGCCGACGTGGTGGTGTCGAGCATGGTGATGGGCGGGCCGCGGCAGCTTTCAGGCTTCCGCCAGAACTCGCTGTCAGGGCAGAACCTGAGCCTGATGCGCATGGTCTATTACCGCCGGCTGACCCCACGCGCCTACCTGCCGCTGGACTTCCCGCTGTACTTGGGCGGCTCGCTGGAACGCGGGCGAGTCTGGAACAACGACAATGAGTTCGACAGTGGTTATGTCAACGCGGCGAGTGTGTTCGTCGGTTTTGATACGCCATTGGGGCCGTTGAGCTTCAGTTATGGCTTCAACAGCGAGGATGAGAAGGCGGTTTATCTGAATTTGGGGCAGACGTTCTGAAGGGGGGTTAGCTGTAGGAGCCATAAAAAATCGGCACACAATGCGTAATGCCTGTCAGTTAAACCGATTGGGGCCGCTTTGCGGCCCTTCGCGAGCAAGCTCGCTCCCACAAACTGCACCTTTGCTAGGGATCCTGTGGGAGCGAGCTTGCTCGCGAAGGGCTGCAGAGCAGCCCCAACATCGACACTGAAACGCTAACTGACTGACATTACGCACAACACGTCGGTTTTTTTGTCTTGCCAGATCCGGTCAGACCTTGGACTTTTCCAGGTTCGCCAGAATCCGCGTATGAACCCGCATGCACACCGCCAGGTCCTCTTCATCCACGCCGATGAACAACTCCAGCCGCAGGGCGTTGGCGATGGTTTCGATCTGGTCGATCAGCGGCTTGGCCGGTGGGCAAAGAACGATCTTCTTCGCGCGGCGATCTTCCACCACCGCCTGACGCCGCACCAACCCCTGGGCTTCGAGGCTGTCGAGCAGCCGGGCCAGGGTCGGACCTTCGACCCCCACGCTCTGCGCCAACTCGCGCTGAGTCGGTGCTTCTTCGAAGCGGGCCAGGTGCAACAGCACCAGCCAGCGCGCCTGAGACAGGTTCAGGCCCGCCAGGCGGCGGTCCAGTTCGGCACGCCAGCCCCGGGACATATGGGCCAGTTGCATCCCGAAGCGGTGTTGATCGGTCAACGGCATAAAAAACTCATAATCAGAACTAATTATTAGCCAGCTAACCATGGCCGTTGCCCTTAGGCAAGGTTCATCTGGACGAGGCTTCGCGGCAAACGTAAAAAATCATGACAGACGCGCCGGTCACATCTCGAATTCGGACGCCAGTGCAGCGCGCACGCAATACAGCACGCCTTCCGGCACCCGCGCGCCGAACAGCGGGCTGATCTCCGACACTGGCGGCAGTTCGCCCTCGCCATCGAGGAACGCATCCTGCACTTCCGCCATCAGGTCTTCCGGCAGGTCCAGGGCTTGCTCCAACGACAGTTCCTGGCGACCGATGGCCTCGGCGAGCAGGCTGTAGACGTTCTTCTCGCTGCACTGCAACTGCCCGGCGATCTGTGCCGGCGTCATGCCGGCGCGGGCCAGGGTGACGAGTTCGTGGCGCAGATCGGCAACCACCGGAGGCGCCTCGGCTGCGCCGCCCAGCACTTCGAGGAAGGCCTGGCCATAACGCTCCAGCTTGCGCGCACCAACGCCGCTGACCTGGGCCATCTCGCTGAGGCTGGTCGGCTGGCTGCGGAGCATTTCCAGCAAGGTGGAATCGGGGAAGATTACATAAGGCGGTACGCCGTGCTCCTCGGCCAGCTTGCGGCGCAGGGCGCGCAGGGCTTCCCACTGCTCGCGCTCTTCGCCGCGCACCAGTTGACTGGCCGGGCTGCCGCCGCTGCTGTTGGACTTGCTGCTGGTCTGCGGCTTGAGGTCGCGGCGCAGCTCCAGGCTGACTTCGCCACGCAGCAACGGCCGGCAACTGTCGGACAAGCGCAAACCGCCATAGCCCTCCAGATCGATATCGACCAGGCCGCGCGCCACCAACTGGCGGAACAGCGAACGCCATTCACCCTCGGCGCGGGCCTTGCCGACGCCATAGACCGCCAGCTTCTCGTGACCGAAGTTGCGTATTTTTTCGTTGTCCTTGCCCAGCAGCACATCCACCAGGTGACCGACGCCATAACGCTGGCCAGTGCGGTAGACCGCCGACAGCGCCTGACGCGCCGACTCGGTGGCATCCCAGGTCTGCACGCCGTCGACGCAGTTGTCGCAATGGCCGCAGGGCTGCGGCAGTTCCTCGTCGAAGTAGCGCAGCAGGGCCTGGCGGCGGCAGCGGGTTTCTTCGCAGAGGGCGAGCATGGCGTCGAGCTTGTGCTGCTCGACGCGCTTGTGCCGCTCATCGCCCTCGGAGTTCTGCAGCATCTGCTTGAGCATCACCATGTCTTGCAGGCCGTACGCCATCCAGGCATCGGCAGGCAGGCCGTCGCGGCCAGCACGACCGGTTTCCTGGTAATAGGCTTCCAGCGACTTTGGCAGGTCGAGGTGGGCGACGAAGCGCACGTTGGGTTTGTCGATACCCATGCCGAAGGCAATGGTCGCCACCATGATCAGCCCTTCCTCATTGAGGAAGCGGCGCTGGTTGGCGGCACGGGTCTCGGCCGGCAGCCCGGCGTGATACGGCAGCGCCGGGAAGCCCTGGTCGCAGAGGAACGCGGCGACCTCATCGACCTTCTTGCGCGACAGGCAGTAAACGATCCCGGCGTTACCGCGGCGCTCGCCAAGGAACGCCAGCAACTGCTTGCGCGGCTGCTCCTTGGGCACGATGCGGTAGAAGATGTTGGGACGGTCGAAGCTGGAGAGAAAGCGCTCGGCGTCTTGCAGGTGCAGACGCGTGACGATTTCTTCCCGTGTGCGCATGTCGGCCGTGGCGGTCAGGGCGATGCGCGGCACATTAGGGAAGTACTCGGCCAACTGGCCCAGTTGCAGGTATTCGGGGCGGAAATCATGGCCCCATTGCGATACGCAGTGAGCCTCGTCGATGGCGAACAGGGCAATATCGAGTTCACGCAGGAAGTCCAGCATGCGCGGCTGCACCAGGCGTTCCGGCGCGAGATAGAGCATTTTCAGCTCGCCGCGGCGGATCCGCCCGGCCAGTTCGCGCTGTTGCTCGGCGCTCAGGGTGGAGTTCAACGAGGCGGCGGCTACGCCCAGCTCGTCGAGGGTCGCCACCTGGTCTTCCATCAGCGCGATCAGCGGCGAAACCACCACCGCCAGGCCATTGCGCAACAGCGCCGGAACCTGGAAGCACAGCGACTTGCCGCCGCCCGTGGGCATCAGCACCAACGCATCGCCGCCGTTGGCCACGCGTTCGATGATCGCCCCCTGGCGTCCCCGGAAGCTGTCGTAGCCGAAGATATCCTTGAGGACGCGCTGAGCCTGTTCGAGCATAACCACTCCAAAAATCGTGAAACCATCCCGGCCACAGGCTGGATGAAAACCGTCCGCGACTCACACAAAAATGCGCAAGCAGCTTTTACCGGGGAAATCCGCACCCACCGGAAAAAAGCCGGCAGTATACCCGAGCACCCAACGCCAAAGGGGGTTGCACGATAGACCGTCATCCTTTGCGTTGCAGGTGCTGCAAAATGCTAGAATTCAGCATCGTTATATTTCCAAGGTAGCCCCTAATGTCCTTCGCTGAGCAATTGACCCGCCTGCAAGCCTTCCTCGACGCCGACGAGCTGCACGAAGAGGCGCTGGACTACGTTGCCGCCCACGGCTACCTGACCGCGCTGTCGATCAGCGCCGAAGAGGTGACCGACCGTGAGTGGATCGACGCCCTGTTCGCCGAGGAACCTCACTACGCCAACGACGCACAGCGTGCCGAGATCGAAGCCACGCTGATCCAGCTCAAGGCCCACATCGCCCGTCAACTGGCCAGCGACGAGGAATTCGAGCTGCCATGCGACCTCGACCTGGGCGACGAGCCAGATGATTCCGACCTGCGCGGCTGGTGCATCGGCTTCATGGAAGGTGTCTTCCTGCGTGAGGAAGCCTGGTTCGAAAGCGCCGAGGAAGAAGTCAGCGAAATGCTCCTGCCGATCATGGTCGGTTCCGGTCTGTTCGATGAACAGCCAGAGTTCGCCGATATCGCCAGCGACGCGAACCTGATGGACGACATGATCGTGCAGATTCCGGAAGCGCTGACCGCGCTGTACCTGCTCTGCCACGCGCCAGAAGAAAAGCCGGCCCTGCTCAAGCCGCGCCACCACTGAGTTCGCGTTCGTGCGCTACCTGCTGCTGGCCATCGGCTGGCTCAGCGTCGCGCTAGGGGTGATTGGCATCTTCCTTCCGGTGCTGCCAACCACCCCTTTTCTTTTGCTCGCGGCCGCCTGTTTCGCCCGCAGCTCCCCCCGTTTCCACGACTGGCTGGTGTACCACCCGCGCCTTGGGCCGTGGATCCGCGACTATCTCAGCGGCGAAGGCATTCCCCTCAAGGGCAAGGTCTACGCCATCGGCCTGATGTGGGCCAGTATCAGCTTTTCGTGCTACCTGGTGCCCTCGCCCTGGGCCCGTGGCTTCATGCTGACCAGTGCGGTGCTGGTGACGATTTACATCCTGCGACAGAAAACCCTTCGCCTGCCGCGCTGAAAAAAAGCGGGAGTGGCGCCGCGTGCAGCGCCACTCCCGCGGTCCCCGCCCTTAAACCGTATCCACTTTCAACGAATGGTCATTGATCATGCCGTTGATGATGGTCGCCGTGTCCGCCCCCGAAGCGATCACCCCGCCCGCCCCCGCCGTCACCCCGTAGTGCTGGGCAAGGTCCACACCGGCAAGATCGATGGTCTGGGTCGGCGTCGCCCCGGCCACCGAACTGACCTCAATGGTCGAAACAACGCTGGCCCCCGCGCCGGTCACCTTGAAGTGCAGATAGTCATCCAGCGAAGCCGACGTCGTGTTTTCCCCCTGGAGCAATTGCGACAGGTCCAGATGGTCGGTGCCGGGGGTGAAGTCGGTCACCACATCGTGACCGGTATCGCCCTGCTGCCAGAGGAACGTGTCGCTGCCTGGCCCCCCGGTCATGGTGTCGTCCCCGCGGCCGCCAATCAGCACATCGTCGCCACCACCGCCGTTGAGCGTGTCATTGCCCAGGCCGCCCTCCAGACGATTCGCGCCGCCGTCCCCTGTGAGAGTGTCGTTGTAGTCAGAGCCGATCAGGTTTTCGATCGAGACCAGCGTGTCCAGCCCCGCGCCTATGGTGTTCTGCTGACCGGCAAGGCTCAGATTGACCGTCACAGCGCTGGTGGCGCTGGCGTAACTCGCCGTGTCGATACCGGCCCCGCCGTCGAGCAGGTCGTTGCCAAGGCCGCCGATCAGCAAATCATTGCCGTTGCCGCCATACAGCGAGTCATTGCCGGCGCCGCCCACCAGCACATCATTGCCGTCCCCGCCGTTGAGCGTGTCGTTACCGCTGCCGCCGAGCAAGGTGTCGGCATTGGCGGTGCCGGTCAGGGTGGAACTGTCCTGATAGGTGATATCCAGCGCGCCGGTGGCGGTGCCGCCGTGTCCGTCGCTGACGGTGTAGCTGCCGTTGTACTGCGGGGTATTGTTGGCCGCGCCCGAGTAATCGACGGTCATGGTCAGTTGGTAGTTCTCGGCGTTGTTGACCCCGCTGCCGCTGGTGTTGGTGAGGTTGACCACATGGATGCTGTAGACCCCGTCATGGCTGGCAACAAAAGAGCTGCCGTCAGCGATCGTCTGGTAGCTGCCAGACGCATCCTTCCACTCCATCAGCACGTTGCCGGCAGGCCGGTCATGGTCGAGCTTGAGGCTCTCGCCCGTTTTCAGGGTGACCGTGATCACGTCTTCATCGTTGGCGTTGGTGTTCGAGACCGCCCCCAGATAGCCGCTGACGATCAGTGCCGCGGTCATTGAACCGCTGGTGCCGGTGAAGGTGCTGCGGGCAATGTCCTTCAACTGATTCGCCGGACTGTCCCCGTTGCCATTGAACAACACCGTCGGCGTGGTACTGCCAACAGTGAAGTCGGCACCGCGGGCGCTCCAGCCGGTATTGAAGGTGATCGGCGAAGCAGTCAGGCGGTCGTTGTTGGCATCGGTGTCATTGGCCAGCAAGGCCTCAGCCGGCACCGTGATATTGGCCGAGAGGATATTGGTGATGATGTGGTCGGCCCCCGCCACTGGCGCGGCGTTGGTGTAGACATTGATCACCAGGCTGGCATTGCTCAGGTCGCCGTCGTTGTCGCTGACCACGAAACCGACGTTCTCCACCTGGCTGCTGCCGTTGTCCTTCGGCGGGGTGTAGGTGAAATCGCCGGTATCCATGTTCACCACCAGCGAGCCGCCCATGACAGTCTTGACGGTGATGCTGTTGGTCACAGTGTCGAAGGTGCCGCGATCGGTACCACTGGTGGCGTAGGAACCCTGGTTGGAATTGCCTTTCGGGTCGTAGGTATAGGTCGTGCCGCCCCCCCCCAGCGACTTGATAAAGCCGCCATCGGCGCCGAAGTACCCGCCGCTCATCAGGCTGCCGGTGATCGGCGCCCCCTGAACGGTGCCAGACAGTACCGAGTTCAACTGGTTGAGGTCGGTCACTACGGTGGCATTGGTATCGGTATGGGTACTGCCGTCGTAGGCCAGCGGATTGAGGTTGCTGGCGTTGACTCCGGTGCCCAGACCAATGGCGTAGGACTTGATCCCGTTGGCATCAAGGAAATTGGTCCATGTGGTTTCCCGGGTGCCGGAAATGGCGTGCCCGGAGGTCGGCTCACCGTCGGAGAAGAAGTAGGTGATGTTCTGCGCACCCACGATTTTTCCGGCAGTGGTGTAGGCGCTCTGCGCCGAGGTCGTGGCCGAGTCGTAGTACGTCGACCCGCCGGCACTGAGACCATTGACGATGGTCTTGGCCTGGTCGACCGTGACCCACACCGCCGACTGCCCGGTAGCACCGGTGGAGAACGTAACGATCTGCACTTTGACATCGCCCAGGTCGTCGTACTTGTCGAGCAATGCGGCAATGGCCTGTTTCGCCAGTTGCAGACGCGTGAGCCCCGGCACGCCGGAAGCATCGTTCATGCTGCCCGACACGTCGATGACCAGCAGCAGGTTGGAGTCCACCTGCCCCGGCGTGACGGAGCGCGTCGCGCCTACGGCCTTCGGCACATCGTCGACGATGTTGATCAGGATGGTGCTGGTGGTGAAGTTGCCCAGCGCATCCGTCGCCTTGTAGGTGAAGGACTCGGTCATCACATTCGCGCCATCGTTGGCGCCACCCGGCGTTTTCGGTGCCGAGGTCAGGGTGTACCTGTAGGTACCGTCAGCGTTGAGCAGGATCTGGCCGTAGGACCCCGTCGAGCTTCCCATCAAGCTGTAAGAGATGGCGCCAGACCCGCCCGACACCGACCCTACCAACGTCCCACTGCCAGTTTCCGTCGTCGCACCGGGATCGCTGCCGACCACCGTACCGGCGGCCAGGTCCTGACCATCCTTGATAAGGTCCAGGGCTTTTTCATAAACCGTCACGTCCTGGTCCTGACCTGCAATCAGCGCACAATCCTTCACATTGACGGTGAGGGTCGTGGTGCTTTCGTCACCGTCGGCATCCCGAATGGTGTAGGTGAACACGTCCTGCGCACCGGCCGCCGCTACCGAGTTCGGATTGGCGTGATACACCGCATTCCCCGCGGCATCCAGGGTCAGGGTGCCGTAGGTGCCGGCGACATTGGTGTTCAGCGAGCCAATGGCCGACGTCGCGGTATTGGAGCCAGCGCGGACACCCACCACCACATTGCTGCCGGGGTCGTCGGCACCCTTGGTGTCGTTGGTCAGGACATTGCCGGTCACCGTATCGCCCTCGATGACCGAGACCGCATCGGGACGCGCCGTCGGCACATCGTCGATGATATTGACGTCGAGGCTGCCGCTGGTGGTGCTGCCGTCAGCGTCCGTCGCGGTGACGGTGAAGCTCTCGGTGAGACTGTTCATGCCACCGGCGTTTGGATGGGCTTCGTTATCCAGCAGGGTGTAGCTGTAGGTCACTACGCCGGTGGTTGGGTTGTAGCCGGTGACTGTCAGGGTGTTGCCCAGAGGGGTCGTTGCGGTTTGTGGGAAACCGGCGGCCACTCCTCCGCTGACGACATTGATGCCGCCCACGCTCAGGGTTTGCAGACCGTCCGGGGCGGTGACGGTGAAGGTGCCGGTTTGAGTCAGCGCCGGAGTGTTTGGACTGCTGCCGTCGCTCAGGTTTTTCTCGTAGACCGTCAGTTCGCCGCCCGCAACGTTGAGGCCGTTGAGGGTGACAGGGTCGTTGAGGTTCTTGATGTTGAGGACCAGGTTGGCGGTGCTGGTGTCGCCGTCCGCATCCTTCAGGGTGTAGGCAAATGTCTCGGTGCCGGTGCCACCACCGTGCAGGTTGATGAAGTCCTGGTCCGAGGGGTTCAGGGTGTAGGTGTAGGAGCCGTCCGCTGCCAGTACGAGGGTGCCGTAGGTACCCGTGAAGGTGCCGGCGGTGATCGGGCCGGTGACACGGTCGGCGCCTTGGATGTCGTTGGTCAGCACATTCCCGGTGAGGGTCAGTTGGGCTTCGGTGGCGGTGACGGCGTTAGTGTCAGGGGCGGCGGTGGGTACATCGTCGACGATGTTTACGTCGAGGCTGCCGCTGGTAGTGCTGCCGTCGGTATCCGTCGCGGTGACGGTGAAGCTCTCGGTGAGGCTGTTGATGCCGCCCGCATTCGGATGGGTTTCGTTATCCAGCAGGGTGTAGCTGTAGGTCACTACGCCGGTGGTTGGGTTGTAGCCAGTGACTGTCAGCGTGTTGCCCAGCGGGGTCGTTGCGGTTTGTGGGAACCCGGCGGCCACTCCTCCGCTGACGACATTGATGCCACCAACACTTAGAGTTTGCAGACCGTCCGGCGCGGTGACCGTAAAGGTGCCGGTTTGAGTCAGCGCCGGAGTGTTTGGACTGCTGCCGTCGCTGAGGTTCTTCTCGTAGACCGTCAGTTCGCCGCCCGCAACGTTGAGGCCGTTGAGGGTGACCGGGTCGTTGAGGTTCTTGATGTTGAGGACCAGGTTGGCGGTGCTGGTGTCGCCGTCCGCATCCTTCAGGGTGTAGGCAAATGTCTCGGTTCCGGTACCACCACCGTGCAGGTTGATGAAGTCCTGGTCCGAGGGGTTCAGGGTGTAGGTGTATGAGCCGTCCGCTGCCAGGACCAATATGCCGTAGGTTCCGGTAAAGGTGCCGGCGGTGATCGGGCCGGTGACACGGTCGGCGCCCTGGATATCGTTGGTCAGCACATTCCCGGTGAGGGTCAGTTGGGCTTCGGTGGCGGTGACGGCGTTAGTGTCAGGGGCGGCGGTGGGTACATCGTCGACGATGTTTACGTCGAGGCTGCCGCTGGTGGTGCTGCCATCGGTGTCAGTCGCGGTGACGGTAAAGCTCTCGGTGAGGCTATTGATGCCGCCGGCGTTTGGATGGGTTTCGTTATCCAGCAGGGTGTAGCTATAGGTCACTACGCCGGTGCTTGGGTTGTAGCCGGTGACTGTCAGTGTGTTGCCCAGCGGGGTCGTTGCGGTTTGTGGGAAACCGGCGGCCACTCCGCCAGAGACAACGTTGATACCGCCCACGCTCAGGGTTTGCAGGCCGTCTGGCGCAGTGACCGTAAAGGTGCCGGTTTGAGTCAGCGCCGGAGTATTCGGGTTACTACCGTCACTCAGATTCTTCTCGTAAACCGAAAGCTCGCCACCTGCCGCATCAAGGCCATTCAGGGTGACCGGATCATTCAGGTTCTTGATGTTCAGGACCAAATTGGCGGTGCTGGTATCACCGTCCGCGTCGGTCAGGGTGTAGGCAAACGTCTCAGTACCCGTTCCCCCACCATGCAGGTTGAAGAAGTCTGGATCAGCAGGATTCAGGGTGTAGGTGTAGGAGCCGTCCGCAGCCAGCACGAGTGTGCCGTAGGTGCCCGTGAAGGTGCCCGCAGTGATCGGACCGGTAACCCGGTCGGCACCCTGGATGTCGTTCGTCAGCACATTCCCTGTCAGCACCGTCGACGCTTCGGTAGCGACCGAGGCGTTGGTATCCGGCGCAGCGGTTGGCACGTCGTCGACGATGTTCACGTCGAGGCTGCCACTGCTGGTACTGCCGTCGGTGTCGGTCGCGGTGACGGTAAAGCTCTCGGTGAGACTGTTGATGCCGCCCGCATTCGGATGCGCTTCGTTATCTAGCAGCGTGTAGCTGTAGGTCACCACCCCGGTGGTTGGGTTGTAGCCAGTGACTGTCAGCGTGTTGCCCAAAGGCGTCGTAGCCGTTTGTGGGAAACCAGCCGCCACCCCGCCAGAAACAACGCTGATGCCACCTACGCTCAGGGTTTGCAGACCGTCCGGCGCAGTGACAGTGAACGTCCCCGTTTGAGTCAGTGCCGGCGTGTTCGGGTTGCTGCCGTCGCTCAGGTTTTTCTCGTAGACCGTCAGTTCGCCACCCGCAGCATCGAGTCCATTGAGGGTTACTGGGTCATTCAGGTTCTTGACGTTCAGGACCAGGTTGGCGGTGCTGGTATCACCGTCCGCGTCGGTCAGGGTGTAGGCAAACGTCTCAGTACCCGTTCCCCCACCATGCAGATTGAAGAAGTCTGGATCAGCAGGATTCAGGGTGTAGGTGTAGGAGCCGTCCGCAGCCAGCACGAGTGTGCCGTAGGTGCCCGTGAAGGTGCCCGCAGTGATCGGACCGGTAACCCGGTCGGCCCCCTGGATGTCGTTCGTCAGCACATTCCCTGTCAGCACCGTCGACGCTTCGGTAGCGACCGAGGCGTTGGTATCCGGCGCAGCGGTTGGCACGTCGTCGACGATGTTCACGTCGAGGCTGCCACTGGTGGTGCTGCCGTCGGTGTCGGTCGCGGTGACGGTAAAGCTCTCGGTGAGACTGTTGATGCCGCCGGCGTTTGGATGGGTTTCGTTATCCAGCAGGGTGTAGCTGTAGGTCACCACGCCGGTGGTTGGGTTGTAGCCGGTGACTGTCAGCGTGTTGCCCAGCGGGGTCGTTGCGGTTTGTGGGAACCCGGCGGCCACACCACCAGAAATAACGTTGATACCGCCCACGCTGAGCGTTTGCAGGCCGTCCGGTGCAGTCACAGTAAAGGTGCCGGTTTGGGTCAGTGCCGGCGTGTTCGGGCTACTACCGTCGCTCAGATTCTTCTCGTAAACCGAAAGCTCACCACCCGCCGCATCAAGGCCATTAAGGGTGACTGGGTCATTCAGATTCTTGATATCCAGAACCAGATTCGCAGTACTGGTATCGCCGTCGGCATCAGTCAGGGTGTAGGCAAACGTCTCAGTACCCGTGCCGCCACCATGCAGATTGAAGAAGTCCGGATCCGCAGGGTTCAGCGTGTAGGTGTAGGAGCCGTCCGCTGCCAGTACGAGGGTGCCGTAGGTGCCCGTGAAGGTGCCGGCGGTGATCGGGCCGGTGACACGGTCGGCGCCTTGAATATCGTTCGTCAGCACATTCCCTGTCAGCACCGTCGAGGCTTCGGTGGCAACCGATGCATTGGTATCCGCAACAGCCGTCGGCACATCATCAACGATGTTCACATCGAGACTGCCACTGGTGGTGCTGCCGTCGGTGTCGGTCGCGGTAACGGTAAAGCTCTCGGTGAGACTGTTGATGCCGCCCGCATTCGGATGCGCTTCGTTATCTAGCAGCGTGTAGCTGTAGGTCACCACCCCGGTGGTTGGGTTGTAGCCAGTGACTGTCAGCGTGTTGCCCAAAGGTGTCGTGGCGGTTTGCGGGAAACCGGCGGCCACACCACCAGAAATAACGTTGATGCCACCCACCCTCAGGGTCTGCAAACCATCCGGCGCAGTCACGGTAAAGGGGCCGGTTTGAGTCAGCGCCGGAGTATTCGGATTACTACCGCCGCTCAGTTTTTTCTCGTAAACCGAAAGCTCCCCACCCGCCGCATCAAGGCCATTGAGGGTGACTGGATCATTCAGGTTTTTGATGTCCAAGACCAAGTTGGCAGTACTGGTATCGCCATCAGCATCAGTCAGGGTGTAGGCAAACGTCTCAGTACCCGTTCCCCCACCATGCAGATTGAAGAAGTCCGGATCCGCAGGATTCAAGGTGTAGGTGTAGGAGCCGTCCGCAGCCAGCACGAGTGTGCCGTAGGTTCCGGTGAAGGTACCCGCAGTAATCGGCCCGGTAACCCGGTCGGCACCTTGGATGTCGTTGGTCAGCACATTCCCCGTCAGCACCGTCGAGGCTTCGGTAGCGACCGATGCATTGGTGTCAGGGGTGGCGGTTGGCACATCGTCGACGATGTTCACGTCGAGGCTGCCACTGCTGGTACTGCCATCAGTATCGGTAGCCGTGACGGTAAAGCTCTCGGTGAGACTGTTGATGCCGCCCGCATTCGGATGCGCTTCGTTATCCAGCAGTGTGTAGCTGTAGGTCACCACGCCGGTGCTTGGGTTGTAGCCGGTGACTGTCAGCGTGTTGCCCAACGGGGTCGTAGCGGTTTGCGGGAAACCGGCGGCCACACCACCAGAAATAACGTTGATACCGCCCACGCTGAGCGTTTGCAGGCCGTCCGGTGCAGTCACAGTAAAGGTGCCGGTTTGGGTCAGTGCCGGCGTGTTCGGGCTACTACCGTCGCTCAGATTCTTCTCGTAAACCGAAAGCTCACCACCCGCCGCATCAAGGCCATTAAGGGTGACTGGGTCATTCAGATTCTTGATATCCAGAACCAGATTCGCAGTACTGGTATCGCCGTCGGCATCAGTCAGGGTGTAGGCAAACGTCTCAGTACCCGTGCCGCCACCATGCAGATTGAAGAAGTCCGGATCCGCAGGGTTCAGCGTATATGCGTAAGAACCGTCCGCAGCCAATACCAACGTGCCGTAGGTTCCAGTGAAGGTACCGGCGGTGATCGGTCCAGTAACACGGTCGGCGCCTTGAATATCGTTCGTCAGCACATTCCCCCTCAGCATCGTCGAGGCTTCGGTAGCAACCGACGCATTGGTGTCAGGGGCGGCGGTTGGCACATCATCAACGATGTTTACGTCGAGACTGCCACTGCTGGTGCTGCCATCAGTATCGGTAGCCGTGACGGTAAAGCTCTCGGTAAGGCTGTTGATGCCGCCAGCATTCGGATGAGCTTCGTTATCCAGCAACGTGTAGCTGTAGGTCACCACACCGGTGCTTGGGTTGTAGCCAGTAACTGTCAGCGTGTTGCCCAGCGGGGTCGTTGCGGTTTGTGGGAAACCAGCCGCCACCCCGCCAGAAATAACGCTGATGCCACCCACACTCAGGGTTTGCAACCCATCCGGCGCAGTGACCGTAAGGGTGCCGGTTTGAGTCAATGCCGGAATATTCGGGCTACTCCCGTCGCTCAGATTCTTCTCGTAAACCGAAAGCTCACCACCCGCCGCTTCAAGACCATTAAGGGTGACTGGATCATTCAGATTCTTGATATCCAGAACCAGATTCGCAGTACTGGTATCGCCATCAGCATCAGTCAGGGTGTAGGCAAACGTCTCAGTCCCCGTACCCCCACCATGCAGATTGAAGAAGTCCGGATCCGCAGGATTCAGCGTATAGGTGTAAGACCCATCCGAAGCCAATACCAACGTGCCGTAGGTTCCGGTGAAGGTACCCGCAGTAATCGGCCCGGCAACCCGGTCGGCACCCTGGATATCGTTGGTCAGCACATTCCCCGTCAACACCGTCGACGCTTCCGTAGCAACCGACGCGTTGGTATCCGCAACAGCCGTCGGCACGTCGTCGACGATGTTGACGTCAATACTGCCGCTGGTGCTACTGCCATCGGTGTCGGTGGCGATAACGCTGAAGCTCTCGGTCACGCTGTTGGTGCCGCCGGCATTCGGGTGCGCTTCGTTGTCCAGCAGGGTGTAGCTGTAGGTCACCACGCCGGTGCTCGGGTTATAGCCAGTGACGGTCAGGGTGTTGCCGAGCAAGGTGGTCGTGGATTGCGGGAAGCCGGCCGCCACGCCGCCGCTGATGACATTGATGCCACCGACACTCAGGGTCTGCAGTCCATCCGGCGCGCTGATGGTGAAGGTGCCGGTCTGCGTCAACGCTCCGGCATCCGGGCTGCTGCCATCACTCAGGTTTTTCTCGTAGACGCTCAGCTCGCCGCCGCTGTTATCCAGGCCTGTCAGCGTCACCGGGTCGTTGAGGTTGGTGATGTTCAGCACCAGGTTGGCGGTGCTGGTATCGCCATCCGCATCGGTGAGGGTATAGGCAAAGGTCTCGGTCCCGTTACCACCACCGTGCAGGTTGAAGAAGTCCGGGTCGGCAGGATTCAGCGTGTAGGTGTAGGAACCATCTGCAGCCAGTACCAGTGTGCCGTAGGTCCCGGTGAAGGTGCCTGCGGTGATCGGTCCGGTCACCCGGTCGGCGCCCTGGATGTCGTTGGTCAGCACATTCCCGGTCAGCACTGTCGAGGCTTCGGTAGCGACCGACGCATTGCTGTCCGCTACTGCAACAGGCTGATCATCGACGATCAGCACGTTCAGGTTGGCCGTGCTGGAGCTGCCGTCGGTATCGGTGGCGACTACGGTGAAGCTTTCCGTCAGGGTGTTGGCCCCGTTGCCCGCCGGATGGGTTTCGCTGTCCAGCAGGGTGTAGCTGTAGGTCACCACCCCGGTGGCCGGGTTGTAGCCGGTGACTGTCAGGGTGTTGCCCAGCGGTGTCGTCACGGTTTGCGGGAAAGTGACCGCCACGCCGCCGGAAATAACGTTGATGCCGCCCACGCTCAAGGTCTGCAAGCCATCCGCCGCGGTGACGGTAAAGCTGCCGGTCTGGGTCAGCGCGGCCGCATCCGGGCTGCTGCCGGTACTCAGGTTTTTCTCGAAAACGCTGATCGCCCCGGCATTGGCCCCCACCCCGCCCAGCACCACCGGATCATCCAGGTTGGTGATGTTGAGCACGAGGTTGGCGTTGCTGGTGTCGCCATCGGCATCGGTCAGCGTGTAGGTAAAGGTCTCGGTCGCGTGACCGCCACCGTGCAGGTTGATGAAGTCCGGGTCCGATGGATTCAGGGTGTAGGTGTAGGAACCGTCCGCAGCCAGTACGAGCGTGCCGTAGGTGCCAGTGAAGGTTCCCGGAATGATCGGGTTGGGCGTGCGGTCGGCGCCCTGGATGTCGTTGGGTAGAACGTTGCCGGTCAATACGGTCGAGGCTTCGGTGGCCACCGAGGCATTGGTGTCGTCTACCGCCCGCGGTACATCGTCGAGGATGGTGACATCGAGGCTGCCGCTGGTGACATCGCCGTTGCTGTCACTGGCGGTGACCGGGATGCTCTCGCCCAGCGAGTTGCCGGCGGTGGTCAGGGTGTAGCTGTAGCTGACAGTGCCGCTGACCGGGTCGTACGCGGTGATGGTCAGGAGGTTGCCGGCACCGGTGGTGAAGGACTGTCCTACGCCAGTGACAACACCAGCCGTCAGCACATTCACGCCACCGACATTGAGGTTGAACACCCCGTCGGGCGCAACCACGGTGAAGGTCCCACCCTGGGTAAGGGCGCCGGGATTGCTGGCCGAGCCCTGTGGCAGATTGGCTTCGTTGACGGTGATCTCGCCGCCCTGCACCGCCAGGCCATTCAGGCTGATGGGGTTGTTCACCGAGGGTGGGAGAGGTTGATCGTGCGTCACATCGCCGGTGCGCAGGTCCACCAGGTCGCCCTGGAAGTTGAAGCCGGCGGTGGGAAAGCCAATCACCGGATCGACCCGGCCACCCACTTCGGTCAGCAACACGAAACTGTGTCCGCCGCCCAACGCACCGGGCGCGCCGTTACCCGGGCCGGCAGCGGTCGCTTCGGCATCCTGGGTCGGGTCGCCGCCGGCGGCGATGGCTTGCTGGAGTTTCTCGACGTCGGTCAGTTGCGCTTCAGTCGGAGTCACGATATCCGGAGCTTGCACATGAGGCGCGTGATGATTCAGCAGGTTGCTGGAGAGGGTCAGGCTGCTGTCGCGGCCGAGGGTCAGGTCCCCGCCGTTGGCCAGATGGACCGCCACGGCCCCGGCCGCGCCGGTCTCCAGTTGTTCGCCAACGAACAGACGGTCGCCTTCGACCAACGCCCGCCGGGTTCCGTCACTCGCGACCGCGAACACCAGACCGACCACCTTGCTGACCACACCGATTGACTGAGCCATGTACCCACTCCTCCACCGCCGAGTTCTCTTGCAGGAAGTACGTGGCGTTTCGTGTGCGGGCCAAATGACCGATGCCCGGATCGAAGTGCCTGCGACCGCCACGACCGGGGGATTTCAGAGGAAATCCACGATCCGGATCGACGTTGTCGCAATGGATTGAGAACACCTACTGGCAACTGGCCTTACGCCAAATTTCCGTCGCCAACATTTGCGGTGTTTCCCTTCCCCTCCACGCCTTTCATGCCCTATGTCGAGATACCACCTGAAAACTTTCTGGCGCCAGTAAAAAAGCGCCTCAGCGCCCGGTATACGTGGCGCTTGGGTTAAACAATGTGCTGGTTTCCTTAGACCGCATAAGTTTTTTTTCGCATAACCCTTATGAAAATTTCTTCTTAGCTTCGCGCGCAAATGTTCTTAGCTCTGTTGTTACAAGCCTGAAACGGTTTGACCTTAATTTTTCGTCATTTTATTGGCGATGCAGCACCTAAAAATGGAACTCAGGGAGAAGTAACCCATGCGTGTTTTGAACCCCCTCACCAGTGCAGTTTTACTGGCCATGGCCTGCGCCAATGCCCAGGCAATGTCTTTGCAGGAAGCAGTGCAAAGCGCCGTGGATTACCACCCCGAAGCCAAGGCAGGAATAAACAGCAGGTTGTCTGCCGATGAAGATGTGAAGTTCGCGCGCGGCGGTTACTACCCGAGCGTCGATCTGGTTGCCGGCTATGGCCGTGAGCGCTCGGACAACACCAATACTCGCACCCTGAATGTCGACGGCACGCGCAGCCACAACAAGGAAACCCTGAACTACACCCAGTCGGAGCTGCGCCTGCGGCAGATGCTGTTCGACGGCTTCAATACCTCCAATGAAGTCGCCCGCACTGAAGCGGTGGTCAATTCCCGCGCCTACTACCTGCAAGCCACCTCGCAGACCATCGGCCTGCGCGCCATCGAGGTCTACCTCGAAGTGCTCAAGCGCCGCGAACTGGTGACCCTGGCCAAGAACAACCTGCAGGCCCACTTGCGGGTCAACGACCAGATCGGCCTGCGCAGCGAGCGCGGCGTCGGCAGCACCGCCGACCTCGACCAGTCCACCGCTCGCCGGGCACTGGCGGAAAACAACCTGTACACCGCGGAAGTCGACCTGGCCGATGCCGAGGCGAATTTCTTCAGCGTCACCGGCCGCACCGCCGACGAGCTGGAAGCCCCGCCTTCGATCAAAGGCGAACTCCCCACCAGCCTGGTCGACGCTCGCCAGGACATGCTGGCGAACAACCCCTACCTGAAATCGGCCCAGGCCGACATCCAGGCCGCCGAGCAACAATATGAAGTGGCGAAGTCGCCGTTCTACCCGCGCCTGGACGCCGAGCTGTCCACCGCCGCCAACAACAACCTGGGCGGCGAGCCGGGCCATTCCAACACCGACTGGCACGCCGGCGTGGTGATGACCTACAACCTGTTCCGCGGCGGCAGCGACAAAGCCCGCCTGCAGTCCGACGCGCACAAGATCAACCAAGCCATGGACATCCGCAACAACGCGCTGCGCACCCTCACCGAGGACCTGTCGCTGTCCTGGAACGCCCTGCAGAACGCTGCCAAACAGACCCCATCGGCTCGCCAGTACGCCGAGACCACCACCCGTGTGCGTGCGGCCTACCAGGACCAGTTCGGCCTCGGCCAACGTACCCTGCTCGATGTGCTCGACAGCGAAAACGAGCTGTACAACGCCAACCGGCGCTACGTCGAAGTGCGCTACATCGAGGAGTTCTCCGGCTATCGGCTACTGGCCAACATGGGCGAGCTGCTGAGCAAGCAGAAAATCTCGCTACCGGTCGAAGCCGTCGCCCAGAGCGACGTCAAGACCGACGCGCGGTTGCCTGAAATGCGTTGAGTATTTTCCGCCGCCTCGGCTGAGGAGTAGGCCATTGTGACCAGCATGCAACCGGCGAGCTCGGCGGACCAACGCCAGAGTTTCGATGATCCGTTACTCGATGGGCTGTTGATTCTCTGCAAGCTGCACGGTTGCACGGCCAGCCGCGCCAGCCTGAGCAGCGGGTTGCCGTTGCCGCAACAACGGCTGAACGTTGATCTGCTGCCGCGTGCGGCGGCGCGGGCCGGCCTGCAGGCGCGGGTACTGCGCCGTGAGCTGGGCGCGATTTCCGCGCTCAACCTGCCAGTGCTGCTGCTGTTCAAGGACGGCCGCTGCGCGGTGCTGCGGCGCTGGAAAGACGACGACCAGGCGCTGATCCTGCCTTGCGAAGCCGACGGCGGCGAGCAGTGGGTCAGCCGCCAGGAACTGGACGAAGCCTACGCAGGCCAGGTCCTTTTCGCCCGCCCCCGGCATGAGCTCGAAGACCTGCGCAACCCGCTGGTGCCGCGAGTCAATGCGTGGTTTCGCGACACCCTCAAACAATCCCGCTGGCTGTACGGCGACGCCCTGCTGGCCAGCCTGCTGATCAACCTGCTGGGCCTGATGGTCCCGCTGTTCGTGATGCAGACTTACGACCGCGTGGTGCCGAACCAGGCCACTTCGACCCTTTGGGTGCTGGTCATCGGCCTGTTGGTCGGCACCCTGTTCGAACTGGTGCTGCGGGTGGTCCGCGCGCATCTGCTCGACCAGGCCGGCAAGAAGACCGACATGATCCTCTCGGCAACCCTGTTCGAGCGCATCACCGGCATGTCGATGAAGGCCCGCCCGGCCACCATCGGCGGCTTCGCCCAAAGCATTCACGACTTCCAGGGCCTGCGCGAATTCCTTACCGCAGTGACCCTCACCAGCGTCATCGACCTGCCCTTCGTGGTGCTGATGCTCGCAGTGATCGGTCTACTCGGCGGCTGGCTGGTGGTGATTCCGCTGGTCGCCTTCCCGCTGACCATCGTCTTCGCCCTGCTGATCCAGATACGCCTGCGCGACACCGTGCAGAAAAGCCTGAGCCTCGGCGCAGTACGCCAGGCGCTGCTGATCGAAACCCTCGGCGGCCTGGAAACCCTCAAGGCCTGCGGCGCCGAAAGTGAACGCCAATACCAGTGGGAAAGCACCCATGGCGCCCTCACCCAACTGGACGTCCACGCCCGCAAACTCTCGGCCCTGGCCACCAACGGCACGCTGTTCATCCAGCAGTTCTGCGGGATGGCGACCATCGTCGCCGGGGTCTACAGCATCATCGCCGGCAACCTCAGCGTCGGCGCCCTCGTTGCCTGCTACATGCTCGGCAGCCGGGTGCTCGCGCCGTTGGGGCAGATCGCCGGGCTGATCACCCGTTATCAACAGGCGCAATTGACCATGCGCAGCACCGACGCCCTGATGGCCCTGCCCCAGGAACGCCGCAGCGACCAGCAACCGCTGGAAAACACCCGACTGCAAGGGGCGCTGGAAGTGAGCCGGGTCAATTTCCGCTACCCCGGGCAAACCGCACCGGCGCTGAACAACGTCAGCTTCAGCGTCAAACCGGGCGAACGGATTGGCATCATCGGTCGCAGCGGCTCGGGCAAAAGCACCCTGGCGCGGCTGGTGATGGGCTTCTACGAGCCGGATGAAGGCCAGATCCTGCTGGACAACCTCGACCTGCGCCAACTGGACATCACCGACCTGCGCCAGCAACTGGGCTACGTCGCCCATGACCTGCCGCTGCTGGCCGGCAGCCTGCGCGACAACCTGACCCTGGGAGCGCGTTACGTGAGTGACGCGCGGATGCTCGAAGTTGCCGAACTGACCGGCGTCAGCGAGCTGGCCCGGCAACACCCGCGCGGTTTCGACCGCCCGCTGGGCGAGCGCGGCCAACTGCTCTCCGGCGGCCAACGCCAAGCCGTGCTGCTGGCCCGCGCAATGCTGCTGGAGCCGCCGATCATGGTGCTGGACGAGCCCACCAGCCACATGGATAACAGCAGCGAAGAACAACTGCGCCAGCGCCTGCAGGGCTGGATCGAGGGCAAAACGTTGCTGCTGGTCACCCATCGCACCTCGATGCTCAGCCTGGTTGACCGCCTGCTGGTGCTGGACAACGGCAAGATCGTTGCCGACGGCGCCAAGGATGCGGTGATCGACGCCCTGCGCAAGGGCCGTATCGGTCAGGCCCTTTAGTCTCCCAAGAGGTGCGCGATGTCCGCCCTACGCAGCTACTTCCAGAGCTTCAACAAGACCGCCGAGCACGAATACCTGCCGGACCTGGCGAACGCCACCCTGCAAGACTCGCCGCGCCGCTCGCGGCTCACCGTGTGGCTGGCGGCGACCTTGCTGCTGGTTGCGCTGGTGTGGGCCAAGCTGGCGGTGCTCGACGAAGTGACCACCGGTGAAGGCAAGGCGATTCCGTCGAGCAAGGTCCAAGTGATCCAGAACCTGGAGGGCGGCATCGTCACCGAGATTTTCGTCCGCGAAGGCCAGATGGTGAACAAGGGCGACACCCTGCTGCGCCTGGACGACACCCGCTTTCGTTCCAACAAGGGCGAGAGCGAGGCCGACCGCTATGCCCTCACCGCCCAGGTCGAGCGGCTGTCCGCCGAGACCGAGGGCAAGCCGTTCCAGGTTTCCCCGGAAGTGCGCAGCAAGGCGCCGCAAGTGGCCGAGGATGAAATGGCCCTGTACCAGTCGCGCCAGCGCCGCCTGAACAGCGAGAAGCAGACCCTCAACGAACAACTGCGGCAGAAGACCCAGGAACTGGCCGAGTTCCGCTCCAAGCTGGACCAGTACCGCTCGGGCCTGGCCCTGCTGCAGCAGGAGCTGGACATGTCGACGCCGTTGGTGAAAACCGGGGCGATTTCGCCGGTGGAAATCCTCCGCCTCAGACGCAGCGCGGTAGAAGCCCGCGGCTCGATGAACGCCACCAGCCTGGCGATCCCCCGGGCCGAATCGGCCGTGGCGGAGATCAAGAGCAAGATCGAAGAATCCGAGGCCACCTTCCGCTCCGACGCGGCCAAGGAGCTCAACGAAAAACGCACCGACCTGTCGAAGATCACCGCCACCAGCGTCGCCATCGACGACCGCGTCAACCGCACCACGGTGGTGTCGCCGGTTCACGGCATCATCAAGCTGCTCAAGGTCAACACCATCGGCGGCGTGGTCCAGCCCGGCAGCGACCTGGTGGAAGTGGTGCCGCTGGAAGACAACCTGCTGATCGAAGCCAAGGTCCGGCCACAGGATGTGGCGTTCCTGCATCCGGGGCAGAGCGCGATGGTCAAGTTCAGCGCCTACGACTATTCCATTTATGGGGGGCTCAAGGCGCGGCTGGAGTTGATCGGCGCTGACACCGTCACCGACGACAAAGGCAACGCCTTCTACATGATCCAGGTGCGTACCGACAAAAATCATTTGGGCGGCGACAACAAACCGCTGCTGATCATCCCGGGGATGGTGGCGACGGTGGACATCATTACCGGCGAGAAGAGTGTGCTGGATTACTTGCTGAAGCCGGTGCTGAAGGCGCGGACGGAGGCGTTGCGGGAACGTTAGACAGTGGCCCCATTGCTCTGTAGGTGCGAGCTTGTGGGGGCGCCGAACCGTCGCGAAGGCGGTCTCAACCACGGGCTTCACCTGGGAAATGGCTGTGTTGCCTAGGGCTATCGCGAGCAAGCTCGCTCCTACAAAGTCCACGGCACGGTGCAATGTGAACTGTAGGAGCGAGCTTGCTCGCGATGCGCGCTCTAGCTCTCACACATCAGCGCAAATGATTACGCTCGAACGTCTCGCGCCCCATCGCCGCAATTTGCCCCTCGATCAAGGCATCGAATGGCCTGAGCAACTCATCGAATCGCGCTTCCCCTTCCAGCACATTCAACGCCTGGGTCACCGCCTCGATGGTCGACAGCGCCCCCGCTTCCGGCGCCTTGCGCAGCCGATAGCGGGAAGGCTGGACGCTCGCCAGGGTCACCCGCGGCAACGCGTCCAGCAGCGGATTCAGGTAGAGCAGTTTGCGCGCCTTGCGCCAGGTGCCATCCGGCACGATCAGCAGCCAGGGACGCGGATCCAGGTCTTCGCCATACGCCCGCAACGGCTGCGCCTGTTCACCGGGAAACAGCAAGCCCACCCGATACCCCGGCGCGGCAATCAGTTCGGCCAGCCCGTCGAACACCTCGCCCACCCGCAACTCGCCATTGCGCAGGCCAAGGGCGGCAAGGCGCGCGGTATTGAGGGCATGACGGACTTCATCGGGATGCTGCAACAGGACCACGCGGGTGCGGCTGTCGAGCGACGGGATCAAGGGACAAAGGCAAAGGGACTGCGGACGCTGACAGCGCTCGCACTGGATTCTGGACATCGGGTTCTCCTGGGCGGACAAAGTGTGCCACAGCAGTCCCGGAAAAGACCCACATCCCTGTGGGCAGGTTGGTGCGACTAGCGGTTGAAGCGTTCGGCCAGGTCGTGCAGGTACTCGGCCATGCGTTCAAGCTCCTGGCTGATTTCGGCCCCTTGCCTGGCCTGGCCGGCACTGTGATCGCACAACTGCGCAATGCGCACGATCTGTTGGTTGATGTCTTCCACCACATGGCTCTGCTGCTCGGAGGCCGTGGCGATCTGCTGGCTCATGCCGGTGATACGACTGACCGCCTCGCTGATCCCGCTCAGTGCGACCTGCACCGCCTCGACGCTGTGCACGCTGTCGCGGGAGATCTGCTCGCCCTTGTTGGCGCTGGTCACCGCCCGATCGGCACCCGCACGCAGCGAGGCGATGATCTGGTGGATTTCTTCGGTCGAGGCGCGAGTCCGCTGGGCCAGCGAGCGCACTTCGTCGGCGACCACGGCGAAGCCGCGTCCCTGCTCGCCGGCCCGTGCCGCTTCGATGGCGGCATTAAGGGCCAGCAGGTTGGTCTGCTCGGCGATCGAGGTGATCACATCCACCACGCTGCCGATGGACTGGGTCTGCTCGGCCAGGGCGTGGACTGCCTGCCCGATATCGTTGACCGCATCCGCCATGCTGCTCATCGCCTGCAGGCTCTGCTGCGCCAGCGTGCTGCCCTGGCGGGTCAGCTCGTCGGCATCGGACGCCGCGTGCGCGGTGTTCTGCACGTTCTGGGTCACCTGCTGGATAGTCGCCGCCATCTGCGCGATAGCCGTCGCCGACTGGTCGGTCTCGCTGCGCTGGCGGTCGAGCATCTGCGCCTGGGCACCGGACAAATCCGACGACTGTGACGCCCGCGTTCGTACGCTGACCCCAGCATCCACCAGCCGGGTCAGCGCCGTCTGCAGGCGCGCTTCCTCGCTGATCATCGCCAGGTCCAATTGCCCCTGCAGGCCCAGGTTGCGGCTGTAGGTCAGGGCTACCAGCGGGCTGGTGAATGCTTTCGGGTGCTCGCCCAGGGTGCGGCGGATCACCCGGCTCTGGCGGTTTTCCAACAGGAACCAGGCCGCCAACAGGCTGGCCATCAACACCCCGAGGGCGGCGTATTGCGGCAAGGCCAGATAGGCGGCCACCGACACCACGCCAGCCCCGACCAATGGCCAGCCATGTTCGAGCACATCCAGCGTGCGCGCCGCCCACGGGGTGGGTGAACGTCCGGCGCGCAAGCGCTCGTACAACGCGGCGGCGCGTTGCACCTGATCGCGGCTGGGCAGCGAGCGCACCGACTCGTAGCCACTGATCCGACCGTTCTCGTAGATGGCCGTGACATAGGCGCTGACCCAATAGAAGTCACCGTTCTTGGCGCGGTTCTTGACCACGCCCATCCACGGCTTTCCCTCCTTGATGGTTTCCCACATATGGGCGAACACCGCAGGGGGCATGTCGGGATGGCGTACCAGGTTATGGGTTTGGTTAAGCAGCTCGTCGCGGGTGAACCCGCTGATGGCGACGAACGCATCGTTGCAATAGGTAATGCGGCTGGTCAGGTCGGTGGTGGAGATCAGCCGCTGCTCTTGGGGGAAGGTTCTTTCCTGCTCACTGACGGGCAAATTCATGCGCATCTTGGGCGTTCCCTGCTGACAAGGTGGGGAGGAAGTTTCATCACGGCAAGAAAAGTAGTAGCAGAGCATTAACGCTTTCGTGATGCTTTTTACCACTCGCACAAAGTAATTTTCGCCGACGTTCGCCTCACGCTGGCGTCAGTTGTGCCCGCAGCAGGTCGCGGAAGGTCTGGATCAGCGGTTCGCGACTGCGGCCACGGCGGATGATCATCGAGAACGGCGCCTGATAACCGAAGGTCGCCGGAGATAGCACCCGCAAATCGCCTTTATCGGCCCACGCCTGGGCGTAATGCTCCGGCAGGTAGCCGATATAGGCGCCAGACAGCACCAGGATCAGTTGCGCCTCCATGCTTTCCACGGTCGCGGCACTGTGCTTGAAGCCGTGCCGGGCCAGTTCCGCCTGGCTCCAGTAGCCCCGGCCGACCATGCGCTGCTGGGTGATGACCTGCTCTGGAATGCGCCGCTCGCTGAACAGCGGGTGGCGGTTGCTGCAATACAGCCAGTGCTGCTCGCGGTACAGCGGCTGGTAGACCAGCCCGCTCATGCGCGTGGAAAAGGCGCCGATGGCGAGGTCCAGGCGGTTGTCCTGCACCCCCAGTTGCAGCTCATACGGACTGGACACCGACAAATGCAGGTGCACCGCCGGGTGTTCCTGGCTATAGGCGCCGATGGCTTCGGCCAGCGGCAAGGCGCGATCGCCCACGGTGGAGTCGATCACCCCCAGGTTGAGGGTCCCACGCAGCTCGCCCTTGAGCGCTGCGGCGTACTGCTCGAAACCGTCCAGTTCGGCCAGCAGGCGCAAGGTCTCCTGGTGAAACAGCTCGCCCTTGCTGGTCAGGCTGAAGCCGCCACGGCCGCGATGGCACAGCACGATGCCGAGGGCGGCCTCGAGCTGGCTCATGTAGGTGCTGATGGCCGAGGTGGAGAGGTTGAGGTCGCGCTGGGCATTGGCGAAACCCTGGTGGCGCACCACGCTGGCGAAGATACGCAGCAGCTTCAGATCGGGCAGGTTCGAGGCCATGAAAACGGAGGTCCGCAGGTCGGAAATGGCGACAGTCTAACCCCGCTCCCGGCGATAGTTCAGAAAAACCTGAACTAAGTATTTGCCTGTAGCGATTCTTCTACGGCACTACATTTTGCAGACTTCGCCGCACTGCAACTGTTCCAGGGCACTTTCGGCTGGCTGGCCGGTGTTGAGAACAGGTTTCAACAACTAGAACAATCGAACCGATGAGGCCCGAAACCGTGGACAAGATCCTGCACCAACCACTGGGCGGCAACGAAATGCCGCGCTTCGGCGGCATCGCAACCATGATGCGCCTGCCCCACCTGCAAAGTCCCGCCGGCCTCGACGCCGCCTTTATCGGCGTGCCGCTGGACATCGGCACCTCCCTGCGCTCCGGCACCCGCTTCGGCCCGCGGCAGATCCGCGCCGAGTCGGTGATGATCCGTCCGTACAACATGGCCACCGGTGCCGCCCCGTTCGACTCGCTGTCGGTGGCCGACATCGGCGACGTGGCGATCAACACCTTCAACCTGCTCGACGCCGTGCGCATCATCGAAGAAGCCTACGACACCATCGTCGAACACAATGTCATCCCGCTGACCCTCGGCGGCGACCACACCATCACCCTGCCAATCCTGCGCGCCCTGCACAAAAAGCACGGCAAGATCGGCCTGGTCCACATCGACGCCCACGCGGACGTCAACGACCACATGTTCGGTGAGAAAATCGCCCACGGCACCACCTTCCGCCGCGCCGTCGAAGAAGGCCTGCTGGACTGCGACCGCGTGGTGCAAATCGGCCTGCGCGCCCAGGGCTACACCGCTGAAGACTTCAACTGGAGCCGCAAACAGGGCTTCCGCGTGGTGCAGGCCGAAGAGTGCTGGCACAAGTCGCTGGAACCGCTGATGGCCGAAGTCCGCGAGAAAGTCGGCGGCGGTCCGGTGTACCTGTCCTTCGACATCGACGGCATCGACCCGGCCTGGGCGCCCGGCACCGGCACCCCGGAAATCGGCGGCCTGACCACCATCCAGGCGATCGAAGTGATCCGGGGCTGCCAGGGTCTCGACCTGATCGGCTGCGACCTGGTCGAGGTATCCCCGCCCTACGACACCACCGGCAACACCTCGTTGCTCGGCGCCAACCTGCTCTACGAAATGCTCTGCGTACTGCCCGGCGTTGCACGTCGCTAATAGCCAAGGCAAGGAAAGATATCAGGCAGGAGCCATGACGGCGGCCCGTTGAAAACGGGCCGCGCTACGAAGAATGACCCGCGGCGGCCTACCCGACCGCGAGATCGATCTCACATAAAAAAGATAATTGGAGACACCCATGGCCTTGGACATATTCGTTGTACTGATTTATGCCGCCGGCATGCTGATACTGGGCTGGTACGGCATGCGCAAGGCAAAGACCCACGAGGACTACCTCGTGGCCGGCCGTAACCTCGGCCCAAGCCTGTACATGGGCACCATGGCCGCAACGGTACTGGGTGGCGCGTCCACCGTCGGCACCGTGAAACTGGGCTATGTGCACGGTATTTCCGGTTTCTGGCTGTGCGCGGCACTGGGCCTGGGCATCATCGCCCTGAACCTGTTCCTCGCCAAACCGCTGCTGCGCCTGCGCATCTTCACCGTCACCCAGGTGCTGGAAAAGCGCTACAACCCCATGGCCCGTCAGGCCAGCGCCGTGATCATGCTGGCCTACGCGCTGATGATCGGCGTGACCTCGACCCTGGCCATCGGCACCGTCCTGCAAGTGCTGTTCGAACTGCCGTTCTGGAGTGCGATCCTGCTCGGCGGCGGCGTGGTGGTGGTGTACTCGACCATCGGCGGCATGTGGTCGCTGACCCTGACCGACATCGTCCAGTTCGTGATCAAGACCGTCGGCCTGATGTTCGTCCTGCTGCCGATCTGCCTGTACCGCGTTGGCGGTTGGGACCAACTGGTAGCCAAGCTGCCGGCGTCCAGTTTCAGCCTGACCACCATCGGCTGGGACACGATCATCACCTACTTCCTGATCTACTTCTTCGGCATCCTGATCGGCCAGGACATCTGGCAGCGGGTGTTCACCGCCCGTGACGAGAAGGTTGCCAAGTACGCCGGCACCACCGCAGGCGTGTACTGCGTGATCTACGGCCTGGTCTGCGCGGTGATCGGCATGGCCGCTCACGTGCTGCTGCCGGACCTGGGCAACGCCAACAACGCCTTCGCTGCCATCGTCAAATCCGCCCTGCCTGACGGCATCCGCGGCCTGGTGATCGCTGCTGCGCTGGCGGCAATGATGTCCACTGCCAGTGCCGGCCTGCTGGCTGCGTCCACGGTCCTGACCGAAGACCTGCTGCCGAAACTGCGCGGCGGCAAACAGTCGAGCCTGTCGATCAACCGCCTGTTCACCCTGCTGACCGGCCTGGCCGTGCTGGCTATCGCCCTGGTGGTGGAAGACGTGATCAGCGCCCTGACCCTGGCCTACAACCTGCTGGTGGGCGGCATGCTGGTTCCACTGATCGGTGCCATCTACTGGAAACGCGCCACCACCCGCGGCGCGATCACCAGCATGACGCTGGGCTTCGTTACTGCGCTGGTGTTCATGATCAAGGACGGCATGGACGCGAACACCCCGATCTACTACAGCCTGGCGATCGCCCTGGTGAGCTTCGTGGTGGTCAGCCTGATGTCCCGCTCGGAAGTGAATGCGGCGAAACTGGCTTGAAACAAGAAGGGCCTGCGCAAAGCAGGCCCTTTTTCTTTGGGATGAAGAGCCCCATCGCTGCGGTTCGGGGCGCCGAACCGCAGCGATGGGACCTCTGAATACTTCAACGTCGAGGCTGACGCTTGCGCTTCTCGTCGTCGCTGGGGATCGGTACCGGTTGCATCGGCGGGATCAGACCCAAGGCAACAGCGAGGTCATGGAGCCAGTTCATCATCAGGTTTTTCATATTTCCCCCTTGAGGGTCATCGTCCAATCCAGTTTGGCTACGATGTTTCCTAGCAATCATAGCCTCAAGTCCTACAAATCGCTTGCGTAAATTCCTACGCCCGTGACCTGCATCAAGCGCTGAGCGCCGTTCCGACAGGCGGTCCTTCGCGCCCGTCTTCCTGCAGGTTCACCCAGGCATCCAGATTCGCCCCACGCATGCCCCGCCGCCACACCAGCCAGGTGGTCGCCAGATCGAAAGGCGTCTGCAACCGGTGCACCGCGACGTTCTCGCGCCCCGGCAGGCTGTCGAGCATCGACTGCGACATCAATGCCACCCCGGAACCCGCCACCACACAGGCCAGCATGCTCGGGTAGGACTCGATCTCCATGGCCCGGCCCATCGCCGCGTGATCATGGGCGTACCACGCCTCCAGCCGCATGCGGTAGGAACAGCCCTTGCGGAAGGTGAACACCGCACGCCCCGCCACATCCCGTGCGCTGCGCACCGGTGGATGATCCGACTCGGTGATCAACACCAGGGTTTCCTCGCACAGCGGCACGCCGTCGAGACCGGCCAGCGACAGCGGCCCGTCGAGCATGGCAGCGTCCAGCCGACCGGCGAGCAGCCCTTCCAGCAACTCGCCGCTGGGCGCGGTCTGCACCTGCAGGTTCACCGCCGGGTAAGTCCGGTGATACCGCGCCAGCAACCCCGGCAGGTGAATCGCCGCAGTGCTGTACATGCTGCCGAGGATGAACTCGCCGGCCGGCTCTCCGCCCTGCACCGCCGCGAACGCCTCATCGTGCAGCGCCAGCATGCGCCCGGCGTAGTCCAGCAACACCTTGCCGGCCGGCGACAACTGCAGACGCTGGCGCTCGCGGTGGAACAGTTCCACGCCCAGTTGCTCCTCGAGCTGACGCAAACGCGTCGACAGGTTCGACGGCACCCGGTGCAATTGCTCGGCGGCGCGGGTCACCGAACCGGTTTCGGCAACCGCCTGAAAGATGCGCAACTGGCTCAGTTCCACAGCCGTTCTCCAAAAGTGAACAAGTTGCTCATCATTATTCATTTTTTAAGAAAAGCAACCGCCGGTAGTCTGAACGCATCACTTGCCTTGCAGAGGAATACCGGACATGTCGCCGACACTGCGTCTTCTGGCCAGCTTCGTTGCCTTGATGATGGCAATGGGCATCGGCCGCTTCGCCCTTACCCCGCAACTGCCGCATCTGGTCGGCGAAGGCCAACTGAGCCTGATCGCCGCCGGTCTGGTCGCTGCGGCCAACTACCTCGGCTACTTCCTCGGCGCGCTGGACGCCATGCTCGCCCGCCGCCCACAGCAAGTGCGGCTGCGTCTGAACCTCGGGTTATGGTTGTGCGTGCTGCTGACGGTGCTGTCGTTTTGGGCTGACAACTTTGTGACCCACGCCCTGCTGCGCTTCGGCACCGGCGTGGCCAGCGCCTGGGTAATGGTGATGATCACCAGCCTGAGCCAGCCCCTCGCCGCACGCAGCAACCTGCCGCGACTGGGCGCCCTGGTGTTCGCCGGTCCCGGCCTGGGCATCATGCTGACAGGGCTGCTGGCGCTGGTTTCGAACCTGTACGGGCTGGGGTCGGCGCCGTTGTGGCTGATCTATGCCGCTGCCGCGTTGGTCATGCTGCTGGCCGTGCGGCCGATGTTGCCGCAGCCGGAGGCGGCGCCAGCCACGCCAGCGCCAACACTGGCCGCCACACCTTCGCGGGGTATCCCGCGGTTGGGCCTGATCTACGGTCTGTACGGCATCGGCTACATCATCCCGGCGACGTTCATGTCGCAGATGGCCAGCGCACGCTTTCACGGCCAGTGGATGGCCGATCTGTTCTGGCCCGGCTTCGGCCTCGCCGCCGCGGTCGGGGTGATGCTGCTGAGCCTGCGCCGGCCGCAGCCGGGCAGCACCTCAACCTGGTTGAGGGTGACACTGTGGCTGCAGGCCATCGGTGTGCTCGCCTGCCTGATGGGCGACGGTCCGGGGCTGGCGCTGGGGGTGATCTTCTGCGGCACGCCGTTCCTGGCCTGCATGCAGTTGGTGATGCAGCGCTCGCGGGAACTGGCGCCCCACGCCACCCAACGCAACGCCGGCCTGCTGACCGCCTGTTTCGCCATCGGTCAGCTCGGCGGGCCGTTGCTGGCGGCGCTGAGCAACCTGTTCGCCGGCAGCCTGCAACCGGCGCTGCTGGTCGCTGGCGCCGGGCTGATGCTGGCCGGTGCCCTGGCCTCGCGGTCTAGCGCTGCCCCAGCAACGAACGCAGACGCCTGCGCAGCCACTGCTCGGCGCTGACCATGACGATGCCGAGCAACACACACAGCGCGCCGATCACGAAGTTCAGGCTCAGCGGTTCGTTCAGCAACAGCACACCAAAGGTCACGCCGAAGATCGGCGTGATAAAGGAAAACACCGCAAGGTTGGACGCCAGGTACTTGCGCAGCAGCCAGAACCAGGTCAGGTAGCTGAAGAACGACACCACCAGCGCCTGGAACAGCACGCTGCCGATGGCGATGGGCGTCAGGCTGACGTGGGTCAGCTTGCCGTTGAAGGCGGCGATCAACAGCAGACCGACAAAGCCCACCGCCAACTGATAGAACAGCGTCAGGGTCGCCGGCGCCTCCGACAGCCGCGAGCAGCGCACCACTACCGTGGTGGCGCCCCAGGACGCGCCAGCGAGTACACCGAAGGCATCGCCGAGCAACATTGGTCCGTTGAGATCATCCAGGGAAATACCGCCAGCGAAGGCCAGCGCAATCCCGCCAAAGGCCAGCAGGATGCCCAGCCATTGCAGCGGCCGCAGCCGCTCGCTGGGCAGCATGAAATGCAAACCGAGGGCGGTGAACACCGGTGCGGTGTAGAGGAACACCGACATATGCGCCGCCGACGTCAGCGTCAGCCCTTCGGCGATAAACAGGAACTCGATCCCGAACAACGCGCCCGCCAGCAGCCCTCCGCGCCAGGTGGTGCCCACGTGCTCCCAGCCGCCACGCCAGCACATCAGCAGGCCCACCAGCAACGCGGCGATCCCCGAGCGGGTCGCCGCCTGCATCACCGGGGCGATATCGGCGGCGGCCCATTTGACCATCACCTGCTGCACGCCCCAGATCAGGCACAGCCCCAGCATGACCTGAAAGGCGAAGGCATCGGGATCGCGACGGGATGCGCTCATGAGCGGCACCCCACTTCTGGCAATGGCATGGCAACCTCTTGGCAACGAAGAATTGGCGCCAATTATTGATGGTTGTCGTTAGCTATTACCAGATATGTCTGACTCGCTCAGGCAATCTGGGCTTTCGAGGCCACCTCGTCGAAGGTCGCTTCGTCCAGCGCATCGGCCTGTTCATCGAGCACCTGGCGCGGGTGATCGTTGCCCGGAATGCTGCTGTCGATCAGGCTCAGCAACCGTGAACCGCGCTCGGTGAGGACGAAGTTTTCGCCGTTACCGCCCTCCTCTTCGGGCCGGCTGACGATGTAGCCACGTTCCACCAGCAGCCGCTCGTAGTCGCAGGCGCGGGTCTTCAGGTGGTCGAGGTCGGGCACCGCATCGCCCTCGGCGGCAAGCTGCGCGGCGTGCTGCTCGGCATAGGGGCGCGGGGTGAAGTTGTGTCCGGCACTGTTCTGGACTTCATGCAGCAGACGTTCGATCAGGTCCCAGTCATACACGGTGCTCATGGGTGCGGCCTCGGTGGGGGTATGTAAGGTTGTGACCGGCCGCATGCGCCACGGTTCGACTGAACTTTCCCGATGGCGCGCCCCTCAACCGGGAACATCACCCGCCATGGATAACGAGGCCCGACCATGAAGACACTGATGATGCTGACCGCCACCGCCAGCCTGCTGTTCGCTTTGCCGAGCTGGGCATGCACGCTGGAAGAAGCCACGGAGAAACGCGAGGAACTGGCCAAGGAAGTGACCCGCCTGACCGAGCAGAACCCGCAGAAGGCCAAGGAAATCAACGAGGAGTTGCAGGGAATGAAGCTGGGCACGGAGGCCAGTGATTTGCCGGACAAATGTCAGTTGATCAACAAGCGGCTGCAGGAATTGCGGGAGGCCGAGAAGAAAACGTGAGGGTGCTGGAAAATTTGAGGGTCTCAGCGCCGGGAAGCCGGCGATGAGACCCTTGAACCTTACTCCGCCGCAGCAGCCGGCTTGCGCTTCTTCAGCGGCGCCAGGCCATCAGAGCTGGTCAGCGGTGCATTAGGCTTCGGCTTGGCCGTCGGCTTGCGCTTGGCCACGGCTTTCTTGTCGCCCTTCTTGTCGGTCTTTTTCTTCTTCACGCCAACGGCCTTGCCCGACGCCTTGACCTTCTTCGGACCGGTGTAGGTGCCCTTCACTTCCTTGATGGTGCGACGCTCGAAGGTCTGCTTCAGGTAGCGCTCGATGCTCGACATCAGGTTCCAGTCGCCGTGGCAGATCAGCGACACCGCCAGGCCTTCGGCACCCGCACGACCGGTACGACCGATACGGTGCACGTACTCGTCGCCGCTGCGCGGCATGTCGAAGTTGATCACCAGGTCCAGGCCGTCGACGTCCAGGCCACGGGCAGCCACGTCAGTCGCCACCAGCACCTTGGCGCCGCCGGTCTTGAAGCGTTCGATGGCCAGCTTGCGGTCTTTCTGGTCCTTGTCGCCGTGCAGCACGAACGCCTTCATGTCCTTGGCCACGAGGTGACCGTAGATGCGGTCGGCCATGACCCGGGTGTTGGTGAAGATGATCGCCTTCTGGTACGTCTCGTTTTCCAGCAACCACTGAGCGATCTGCTCTTTGTGCTGGTTGTGGTCGGCGGTGATGATCTGCTGGCGGGTGCCTTCGTTGAGCTGGCTGACGCTGTTGAGCATCAGGTGCTCAGGGTTCTTCAGCACCTTGCTGATCATTTCGCGCAGACCGGCGCCGCCCGTGGTGGCGGAGAACAGCAGGGTCTGCTCGCGGTTCGGGCACTCGCCGCACAGGCGCTCGACGTCTTCCGAGAAGCCCATGTCCAGCATGCGGTCGGCTTCGTCGAGGATCACCACCTGCACGTGTTTAAGGTCCAGGTTGCCGGCGTTCAGTTGCTCCAGCAGACGGCCCGGGGTGCCGATCAGGATGTCAGGCACCTTGCGCAGCATCGCAGCCTGTTCCTTGAAGTCTTCGCCACCGGTGATCATCCCGGCCTTGACGAAGGTGAACTGGGAGAAACGCTCCACTTCCTTCAGGGTCTGCTGGGCCAGCTCGCGGGTCGGCAGGAGGATCAGCGCGCGGATCTCGACGCGTTTCTGGTTCAGGTCGACCAGACGGTTGAGCAGCGGCAGGACGAATGCGGCGGTCTTGCCACTACCGGTTTTCGCCGTGACCCGCAGGTCGCGCCCTTGCAGCGCCAAGGGAATGGCGGCCGCCTGCACAGGGGTAGGCTCGACAAAGTTCAGTGCGGCCACGGCTTTGAGCAGGCGTTCGTGCAGGGCGAATTGGGAAAACACGGATGTAACCTCGGGCATGAGCGGAAATTCAGCCACATAGGGTAACGTTTTCCGGCGCCCGAGCCGAATTTCTTTTTGCCGCAGGCCCGGTACATTCGTTCTAATTGGCACTTCTTTTAAAAGGTTACGGAGAATTTCCGCAGCGCATGGCTATTCAACAGTTCTGGCAAAACGCCCTTGACCTCTGGGGCACCCTCGACCAACAACCGCTGCTGCACGCCGCGCTCGGCCTGGCGGTGCTGCTGGTCATCGCCCTGGTGCTGGGGCGGGTGGCGCGGTTTCTCATCCTTCACGCGATCAAGCTGCTGAGCCGCCAATCGGCGCTGCTCTGGCTTGGCGACCTGCTGCAGAACAAGGTGTTCCACCGCCTGGCGCAGATGACACCCTCACTGGTGGTGCAATTCGGCCTGAAGCTGGTGCCGGAACTCAGCGCCACCAGCCAGCATTTCCTCGGCAACGTGGCGCTGGCCTTCACCATCCTGTTCCTGGTGCTCGCCCTGAGCGCCCTGCTCGATGCCCTGCTGGACATCTACGCCCGCACCGAACACGCCCGCACCCGCTCGATCAAAGGCTATGTGCAACTGGCGAAGATGGTGCTCTACGTGTTCGGCGCCATCATCATCGTCGCCACATTGATCGACCGTTCGCCGCTGTTGCTGCTGTCGGGCCTGGGTGCAATGTCGGCAGTGATCCTGTTGGTCTACAAGGACACCCTGCTGTCGTTCGTCGCCAGCGTGCAGTTGACCAGCAACGACATGCTGCGGGTCGGCGACTGGATCGAGATGCCCCAGGTCGGCGCCGACGGCGACGTGGTGGACATCACCCTGCACACCGTGAAGGTGCAGAACTTCGACAAGACCATCGTCTCCATCCCTACCTGGCGCCTGATGAGCGAGTCGTTCAAGAACTGGCGCGGCATGCAGCAATCGGGCGGGCGGCGGATCAAGCGCAGCCTGTTCATCGATGCCGGTGGCGTGCGCTTCGTCACCGCCGAGGAAGAGCGGCGCATGGGCGAAGTGCGCCTGCTGACCGACTACATGGCGCACAAGCGCAGCGAACTGCGTAGCTGGAACGAGGCCCAGGGCCAGGTGGCGGAGCTGTCGGCCAACCGTCGCCGGCTGACCAATATCGGCACCTTCCGCGCTTTCGCCCTGGCGTACCTGAAAAGCCATCCGGACATCCAGCCGAACATGACCTGCATGGTCCGCCAGATGCAAACCACCGCCCAAGGTGTGCCGCTGGAAATCTACTGCTTCACCCGCACCACGGTGTGGGCCGAGTACGAGCGAATCCAGGGCGATATTTTCGATTACCTGCTGGCGGTGCTGCCGGAGTTCGGCCTGAGCCTGTACCAACAGCCAAGCGGCAACGACCTGCGCGCGGGGCTTTCGGCCAAGGCGCTGGCGCCGCAGGTTGTAGAAGACGAATTGGCCTGAACACAGCGGCGCAAGGCACGTTTTGCGTGAAGACCAGAATGGAAAAGCCCGCGCAAGCGGGCTCGGGAACTCACACCATTCAAGCACCGATAAAAATAACCGCCGCCGCGATCAGCCCCGTACTCAGCGAAACAAAGGACACGAACGACACCCATTGAAACACCTTGGTGGTCTCCACGGTGATGGAGAACGCCATGGGCACAAACGTCAGCGGATTCACCACACCACCGAACATCACCAGCGCAACGACCCAATCAGGCAGGTGCGGATTGGCCAGCGCCGTCACCGCCATCACCGTCCCCATGATGATCCAGTCCATATGCGCCTGCCTCACGCGCATCGGGTTGACCACGCCCAGCGCGCGAAGCTTTGCCGGATAGTCGACAGACGCCAGGACGGCAAAGCCGGAAAGCGCGCCCAACGCGATGGAGAACAGCGCGGTAGCAAGAAGTGCATGAACCATAACGTCAGCCTTACTGGTTTCGGGCGAACCGATGAACGGCCGCCCGGGATTCACGTTCGAGGAAAGCGATCAAGCGTCGCGCAGCGATAACCCGGTGCGCACACGTCGATCAACCGAGAGTTCGAAAACATCCGGGCGCAGGTAATGCCCGGCCACATCGAGGTCATGGTGCTGGGCATCGATCTGCGCCAGATCGATGGTTGCCAGGACGATGCCGGGCTCACCAAAGAGCGGCCCGGTGACCCACGAACCATCGGGAGCGATCACTCCCGATCCGCCGCTGAACAGGACGCCCTCGTCCAGCGTTTTGCCGCCAACGCCACGGCGATACGCCGTGAGCAACTCGGCAGGCACATCATCCGCAGCCAGATACTGCCCGGCGCAGAGCACAAAGCAGCGCCCCTCGAAGGCGTAGGAACGGGCGGCAACATGGTGCATTTCCGGCATATCGGGCCAGGCAGCCACATGAATCTGTTCGTCCTGCGCATGCAGGGCCTGACGCGCCAGCGGGTGCCAGTGCTCCCAGCACACCAACCCGCCGACGCGGCCAACCGCCGTGTCGACAGCCCGCAGCCCCGAGGCATCGCCGTTGGCCCACACCGTGCGTTCCGTATGGGTGGGCGTCAGTTTGCGGTGCACATTCAGAATGGCGCCCTCGGGGCCAATAGTGACCAGCGAGTTGTACAGCGAGCCGCCATGGTGCCGGGAACGCTCGTTCATCCCCATCACCACGGTGACGGCATTGACCCGCGCAGCCTCGCGAAGCATCGACAGATCATCGTCCATGTCGTCAGGAAGGCCGATAACCGGGCTGTCTGCCAGCAACCTGGCGTACCAATGCTTGGCTTGCGCGTCGTCCCATCCCGCCATTCCGAATACCCAGGCCGGGTAGCAGCTCAGCCAGGTTTCCGGAAACACCACGAGTTGCGCGCCCTGGCGTGCAGCGGTCTGAATATAGTCGGCTGCCCGGCGCAGCGATTCGACTCGATCAAGAACAGCCGCCGGCATTTGCACAATGGCGACTGTTTTTTCGCGTTTGCTGGTCATTCAAAAACCTCTTTCTTATTGGTCGTTATTCAGAGAACGCTCAGCCAGCAACACCTTCCAATACCAGCTGACTCTGGCGCTGTGCGGCAATCTCCGAAGAACGTTCGAGATTGCGCGCCAGCACGAAATACAGGCCTCCGGAAATCACCAGGCCGGGGATGAAAGCGATATCCGCCCCGCCCAGTGCTTCAGCGATCGGGCCAACAAAAAACGGAAGAGAGAAGAACGGCACCATCGCAACGAAGCCGACCAAGTAGGCAAACACGCCGCGCCAGGCCCAACGGCCATACACACCGTGCGGATTGAAGATTTCGGTGATGGCGTATCCGCCTTTGCGAATCGCATAAAAGTCGACGAGGTTGACCGCCGTCCACGGGATCAGGAAGTACAGCATCAGCAGCACAAAGCCATTGAAGCTGGCCATATAGGCTTCCGGTAACGCCAACGCCACTGCCAGCGACAGCAGGCCCACCACGCTCAGGCCGATCACTCTCACCCGGACACCAGGGCGTACTGGCCGGAAACCGTCCACTGCGCTGATGCCGGTCAGCATGGCGCCGTAGCTGTTGATACCGGTGACTGACAATTGCGCGACCGCCCCTACCAACGCGACGAATGTGCCGAAGCCGGGGAAGAAGTAATTGCCGGTTTGCACCAGCGCCACGATGCCATCGGCGCCCGGAATGTAGCTGGACAACACCGCACCCAGCGACATCAGCCAGGCGGCCGACGTTGCTGCGCCCAGGTAAGTCCAGGAGATCAGCTTGGGGCTGGATGAGTCTTGAGGGAGGTAGCGCGAATAGTCGGAGACGTACACCGAATAGCTGATGTTGTAACCCGCGGCGAGCGACAACTGCACGAGAAACGCGGTGGTGTTCCAGCCCAGGTTGACCGGTGTCGGGACCGCTGCCGGAAGTGCGGTAACAGCCATGACCGTAACGATGCCGAACACCGCAATCAGCAGGTAAGTCAGCCAGCGCTGCACAAAGTGCAACAGGTCATAACCCACCACGGCGATCACGATGCTGATCACGATCAGCGCGGGGTACCAGAACCACGTCGAGCCCGGCAGCACCAACTGCAAGGCCTGGGTCACCATGATGACGCCGAACACGATAAACCCGATGTAGACAAAAATGGTCGCGGCAAACGGCACGATGGCGCCACGGCTGCCGAACTGCGCGCGGGACTGGATCATCTGCGGCAAGCCCATTTTCGGACCCTGGTTGGCGTGCAACGCCATGAACACGGTGCCGAAGCCGGCCCCCAGGACCACCGCCAATACGCTCCACAGAATGCTCAGCCCCATGCTCGGGCCAACGAAGCCGACCATCATGGTGAGAAACACGAAGTTGCCGGTGAACCAGAACGGCCCCTGGTGCCAGACCTTGCCGTGCCGCTCTGCACGCGGCACATAGTCGATTGAGCGCGCTTCGATGGTGGGTCGACCCGACCCGCTGCTGCGTTGAGTTGCCATGCTGCACTCCGTAGACATTATTTTTCTTCTGGATAAAGCCGTTCTCGCCTGGGCTGCGGCAGTGGAACCCTGCCCGGCACAACTGCTGCCCAGCAGCGGCGTGAGTATCGGAAGAAAGAAATGGTCGGTAAATCCTGGAGTTCAGAAGCTGACTTACTCGAAATCGCAACTAGCGCACGGCGTCTATCCGTGCGGTTCGCAGGGCACATTTGCTGGTATAAGGGCTGCCCCCATGGCATTCGTGAAGCTGCACCGGAGGGTCTTATGCTCACCAATCTCTCAGACGTGGACCTGCGCAAATTGCGCATCTTCTGCACCATCGCCGAAGCTGGAGGCTTCACCGCCGCGCAGGTACGCCTGAATACCAGCCTGCCTCGCCTGAGCACCCTGGTGCGCGATCTGGAGGTTCGCCTCGGCTACACCCTGTGCAGTCGCGGCAAGAACGGCTTTCACCTGACCGAGAAAGGCGCGCAAACCTATGCGGCAGCGCGGGAGCTGTATGCCGACATCGACCGCTTTCACCAGCGGGTGGTCATGCTTAACGAAAAGGCCCCGGAGTTCTTGCAGATCGGCAGCGTCGACAACCTGCTGTCGCTCGCCCAGGCACCGTTGCCGCTGGCCCTTGCGGCCTTTCGCCAGGCCTCGCCCAGCACCCGCATTGACCTGCAGATCATGCGCGCCGACGAGCTGGAGCAAGCGGTGCTTGAAGGGCGTCTGCACCTCGCCATTGGTTGCTTCAACCACCAGCTTTCCGGCCTGCACTACCAACCGCAGTTCGAGGAAGAACAGAACCTGTATTGCGGACGCGGGCATCCGTTCTTCGCCCGCCCAAGGCAGAATTTCACCGACGAGGAAATCGGCGAGGCGGATTACGTAGACCGTGGCTACATGCTCGAAACCCGCCGGCCGCACAAGCTGCGGTTCGGCAACTCGGTCAGCGCTTCGTCCATGGAAGCCATCGCCACCCTGATTGCTTCCGGCACCTGCATCGGCTATCTGCCCACCCACTACGCCGATATCTGGGTGGCGCGCGGCATGCTGCGGGTCATTGCACCGCAGCGACTGAAGTACAGCGCGGTGTTCCACTGCATCACCCGACAGGGGCAGGTGCCGACGGAGTCACTGGCAAAACTGCTGCACGCCTTGCAGACGGCACAAGCCGCGGTGGCATTGAAACCGGGCGCGGACGTTTAGACACCCGCTGCCCGGCGACAACAGCCTGCTAGCGGCCAGCCTGCCCCGTGAGCAGCGGGCGCTGGTTGCCGAGGCGGCTGAGCCAGACTGACGCAAGAATGATCGCCCCGCCGAGGAACAACCGTCCCAGCGGCTCGTGCTGATTCCAGATCAGCAGGTTGAGCAGCAAACCCACCGGAACATGCAGGTTGTTCATCACCGCCAGGGTGCCGCCGGAAACCAGGCAGGCGCCCTTGTTCCACCAGTACAGCCCGAGCGCCGTCGGGCACAAGCCGAGGAACAACAACACCAGCCATTGCACGTCGGTGCTCGGCAAATGCTGCGCGTTGCCGAACAGCAAGAACGCCGGCAACACCACCAGCAAGGCACCGAGGTAGAAATAGCCGAAACGCCGGTAGTGCGGCAGGTCGCTGGGATGGCGGGCAATCAGGTGCTTGTACAGAACCTGGCCAGCGGCGTAGGTGAAGTTGGCCAGTTGCAGCAGCAGGAAGCCGATGAAGAAGTCCGGGTTGATGCTGTCGAAGCGGATCACCGCCGCGCCGGCCACCGCCACCAGTGCCGCGATCAGCGCCCAGGGGTTGAAGCGCCGGTTCAGGGCGTCTTCGATCAGGGTCACGTGCAACGGCGTGAGGATGGTGAACAGCAACACTTCCGGCACCGTCAGCACGCGGAAGCTCAGGTACAGGCAGACGTAGGTAATGCCGAACTGCAGCGCGCCGATCAGCAGCATGGCGCGCATGAAGCGCGGCTCCACCTGGCGCCAGCGGGTCAGCGGCAGGAACACCAGCAAGGCCAGCAGGACCCGGGCCAGCACGGCGAAGTAACTGTCGACATGGCCGGCGAGGTATTCGCCGATCAGGCTGAAGGAAAACGCCTGGATCAGCGCGACGATCAATAGGTAGTGCATGGCGGCCTCTCGGGGATCAAGGCGGCGACCTTAGCGGGTTGGGGTATCCGGGTGCAATTGTCGGGATTGGTTTGGGCGGTGTGGTCAAGGACCTCATCGCTGCGGTTCGGCCCGAAACGCCCATAAAAAAGCCCGGTCGAGCGCGAGGCAATCGACCGGGCAGTACACCCAAAGGAGCAAAAAGGGGTGTCAGGCAGGGAAAAATCGTTGAATCAGGCCACCGCGGCCAGTTGCGCCTTGGCCTGGTTCAGGCCCTTCTCGTGGAAGTCGCCGCCCATGTTCAGGCCTTCGGCGTGGATAAAGGTCACATCGTGGATGCCGATGAACGCCAGCACCTGGCGCAGGTACGGTTCCTGATGGTCGCTGGCAGCACCGGCATGGATGCCGCCGCGGGCGGTCAGGACATATGCGCGCTTGCCGGTCAGCAGGCCTTGCGGGCCGGTTTCGGTGTACTTGAAGGTGATCCCGGCACGCAGCACATGGTCCAGCCAGGCTTTCAGGGTGCTCGGAATGGCGAAGTTGTACATCGGCGCCGCCAGCACCAACACGTCGGCAGCCAACACTTCGTCAGTCAATTCGTTGGAGCGGGCCAGGGCCTGCAGTTCGTCGGCGCTGCGCTGGGCTTCGGGCTTCATCCAGCCACCAAGCAGGTTGGCATCCAGATGCGGCACGGGATTCACGGCCAGATCACGCAGGGTGACGCTGTCGGCCGGGTTGGCGGCTTGCCACTGGTTGACGAAATCGCGGGTCAGTTGGCGGGAAACCGAATCCTGCTGGCGGGCGCTGCTTTCGATGATCAGTACGCGGGACATGAAGGTTGCCTCCATCGGCAAGGTCGCTAAGTCGATGGAGGCAAGATTAATGATTGACCTATCGATAAAAAAGCGTAAAAACTCGGTTAAATCTATCAGTTAATTTGCTTATTGCGCTTTGCAGTCCACCGCGATGCGCAGCCTGAGAATCTCGCGGTTGAATGTGACGCTGCTGCGGGCGCTCTGCTTCGCCGGCACTTGCAACCATTTTACGCGCGGCGCCTCGGGGCCGTTGCGAAAGCTCAGCTTGCACCGCGCGGCGACATCGCCGTAGTTGTTGAGGGTGATCGCGCCCATGTTGTAAGCAGTGGAGTCGGCGGCGGCATCGATCTTGATGCCGCTTTCCAGGTGCTTTTCAACATCGATGGGATAGGCACCCAGCGCCGTGAGCGGAAGCAAGGCCAGCAAGGCAAGACAACTTTTCTTCATACGGCGCTCTCCACGCAAAGAGCGCAGCTTAGGACAACAGGAGCCGAAGATGAAAGCGCCGCGCGTTACCCTGGATCAGTGGCGGACCCTGCAAGCCGTGGTCGATCACGGCGGCTTCGCCCAGGCCGCAGAAGCCCTGCACCGCTCGCAATCCTCGGTCAGCTACACCGTGGCGCGGATGCAGGACCAACTGGGCGTGCCGCTGTTGCGCATCGACGGGCGCAAGGCGGTGCTCACCGATGCCGGCGGCGTGTTGCTGCGCCGCTCGCGGCAACTGGTCAAGCAGGCCAGCCAACTGGAAGACCTTGCCCACCATATGGAGCAGGGCTGGGAAGCCGAGGTGCGCCTGGTGGTGGACGCCGCCTACCCCAACGCCCGCCTGGTCCGCGCCCTGAGCGCGTTCATGCCGCAAAGCCGCGGCTGCCGGGTGCGCCTGCGCGAAGAGGTGCTGTCCGGCGTCGAAGAGGTGCTGCACGAAGGTATCGCCGACCTGGCCATCAGCAGTTTCAGCATCGCCGGCTACCTTGGCGCCGAACTGAGCGCGGTGGAGTTCGTCGCCGTCGCCCACCCCGAGCATCCCTTGCACCGCCTGGGCCGGGTGCTCAACTTCCAGGACCTGGAAAGCCAGTTGCAGGTGGTGATCCGCGATTCCGGCCGCTCGCAACCCCGCGATGTCGGCTGGCTCGGCGCCGAACAACGCTGGACCGTCGGCAGCCTGGCGACCGCCGCCACCTTCGTCAGCAGCGGCCTGGGCTTTGCCTGGCTGCCGCGCCACCTGATCGAGCGCGAGCTGCGCGAAGGCCTGCTCAAGCCGTTGCCGCTGGATCAGGGTGGCAGCCGCCACCCGCTGTTCTACCTTTACTCCAACAAAGACAAGCCACTGGGCCCGGCCACGCAGATCCTCATCGAATTGCTGCGCAACTTCGATACCGCGCCGCTGGACGTGCCCTTCGCCGCTCCCGCCCAAGCCTGACAGGTAACGCCCATGGCCTACTTCGAACATGAAGGTTGCACACTGCACTACGAAGAATATGGCCAGGGCGAACCCCTGGTTCTGCTGCACGGCCTCGGCTCCAGTTGCCAGGACTGGGAATTCCAGGTGCCGGTGCTGGCCGCCGATTACCGCGTGATCCTCCTCGACCTGCGCGGCCACGGCCGTTCCGACAAACCCCGCGAGGCCTACAGCATCGCCGGTTTCAGCGCCGACCTGATGGCCCTGCTGGAACACCTGCACACCGGCCCGGTGCACTTGGTGGGCCTGTCCATGGGCGGCATGGTCGGTTTCCAGTTTGCCGTGGACCATCCCGGCTGGCTGCGCAGCCTGACCATCGTCAACAGCGCGCCGGAAGTGAAAGTGCGCAGCCGCGACGATTACTGGCAGTGGGCCAAGCGCTGGACCCTGGCCCGGGTCCTGAGCCTCGGGACCATCGGCAAGGGCCTGGCCGCGCGGTTGTTCCCCAAACCCGAGCAGGCCGACCTGCGGCGCAAGATGGCCGAACGCTGGGCGAAAAACGACAAACGTGCCTACCTCGCCAGTTTCGACGCCATCGTCGGCTGGGGCGTGGAGGAACGCCTCGGGCGGATCGACTGTCCTACCCTGGTCATCAGCGCGGACCACGACTACACCCCGGTGGCGCTCAAGGAGCGTTACGTCGGCCTGATTCCCGGCGCACGACTGGCGGTCATCGCCGATTCACGGCACGCTACGCCGCTGGACCAGCCCCAACATTTCAACCAGACCCTGCTGCAGTTTCTCGCTGCGGCGCCAACCACCTCTCAAGGATCATTGAGTTCATGCTGAAGAAAATCCTCATGACCGCCTGCTCGGTCGCCTTCGCCAGCAGCCTGATGGCAGCGGAAAAGAATCCTCATGTGCTGATGGACACCAGCGTCGGCCAGATCGAAATCGAACTGAACGCGGAAAAGGCTCCGATCAGCACCAAGAACTTCCTGGAGTACGTCGACAGCGGCTTCTACAACAACACGGTGTTCCACCGCGTGATTCCGGGCTTCATGGTCCAGGGCGGCGGCTTCACCGACCAGATGGTACAGAAACCTACCAAGGACCCGATCCGCAACGAAGCCAGCAACGGCCTGCACAACGCCCGTGGCACGCTGTCCATGGCGCGGACCTCCAACCCGAACTCGGCGACCAGCCAGTTCTTCATCAACGTGGTCGACAATGCCATGCTCGATCCCGGCCGCGACGCCGGCTACGCGGTGTTCGGCAAAGTGACCAAGGGCATGGACGTGGTCGATGTGATCGTCAATTCGCCCACCACCAGCAAAAGAGGCATGCGCGATGTACCCGCTGATCCGGTGTACATCAAATCGGCCAAGCGTATCGATTGATCGTAGTGTCACAGGGATGTGACCCACGGGCGGCGCGCTTGGCCCTCAAACAGGAGTGACCTTCTACATGCTGTTCCGTCGTTTCGAGCAGTTGATCGACATCTTCCGCGAGGCGCCCACCGCGGCGCCGCCGACCACGGTCCTGCCCTTCTACCTGTATTACCTGCGCCAGGTCTGGCCAAGTTTTGCGGTACTGATGGTGTTGGGCCTGATCGTGGCCCTGATCGAGGTGGCGCTGTTCAGCTACCTGAGCCGGATCATCGACCTCGCCCAGGGCACGCCCAACGTCAACCTGTTCAGTGAACACGCTGGCGAGCTGACCTGGATGCTGGTGGTGGCGCTGATTCTCCGGCCGCTGTTCGTCGGCCTGCACGACCTGCTGGTGCACCAGGCCATCAGCCCCGGCATGACCAGCATGATCCGCTGGCAAAACCACACCCATGTGCTCAAGCAGAGCCTGAATTTCTTCCAGAGCGACTTCGCCGGGCGCATCGCCCAGCGCATCATGCAAACCGGCAACTCGCTGCGCGATTCGCTGGTGCAGGCCATGGACGCGCTCTGGCATGTGTCGATCTACGCCATCAGTTCGCTGGTGCTGTTCGCCGAGGCCGACTGGCGGCTGATGTTGCCGCTGATCACCTGGATCGCCTGCTACATCGCCGCGCTCTATTACTTCGTGCCGCGGGTGAAGGAACGTTCGGTGGTGTCTTCCGATGCTCGTTCCAAGCTGATGGGGCGCATCGTCGACGGCTACACCAACATCGCCACCCTCAAGCTGTTCGCCCACACCGACTTCGAGCAGCAGTACGCCCGCGAAGCGATCCGCGAGCAGACCGAAAAGACCCAACTGGCCAGCCGAGTCATCACCAGCATGGACGTGGTCATCACCAGCCTGAACGGCCTGCTGATCGTCAGCACCACGGGCCTGGCCCTGTGGCTCTGGACCCAGTCGCTGATCAGCGCCGGCGCCATCGCCCTGGCCACCGGCCTGGTAATCCGCATCGTCAACATGAGCGGCTGGATCATGTGGGTGGTCAACGGCATCTTCGAAAACATCGGCATGGTCCAGGACGGCCTGCAGAGCATCTCCCAGCCGGTCAGCATCACCGACCACCCCGGCGCGCCGGCGCTGAAGGTGGAGCGTGGCGCGGTGCGTTTCGAGCACGTCGATTTCCATTACGGCAAGGGCAGCAGGATCATCAGCGACCTCAACCTGGACATCCGCCCCGGCGAGAAGATCGGCCTGATCGGGCCGTCCGGCGCCGGCAAATCGACCCTGGTCAACCTGCTGCTGCGGCTGTACGACCTCGAAAGCGGGCGCATCCTCATCGATGACCAGGACATTGCCCAGGTCACCCAGTCCAGCCTGCGCGGGCAGATCGGCATGATCACCCAGGACACCTCGCTGCTGCACCGCTCGATCCGCGACAACCTGCTCTACGGCAAGCCCGACGCTACCGATGAAGAACTATGGGCCGCAGTACGCGGGGCGCGAGCCGACGAGTTCATCCCGGAACTGACCGATGCCCAGGGCCGCACCGGCTTCGATGCCCATGTCGGCGAGCGCGGCGTCAAGCTCTCCGGCGGTCAGCGCCAGCGCATCGCCATTGCCCGCGTGCTGCTGAAGAACGCGCCGATCCTGATCATGGACGAGGCGACCTCGGCGCTGGACTCGGAAGTCGAGGCGGCAATCCAGGAAAGCCTGGAAACCCTGATGGAAGGCAAGACCGTAATCGCCATCGCCCACCGCCTCTCGACCATCGCCCGGATGGACCGCCTGGTGGTCCTGGAAAAAGGCCGCATCGCCGAGATGGGCAGCCATGCCGAGCTGCTCGCACATCAAGGCTTGTATGCGCGGTTGTGGCATCACCAGACCGGCGGTTTCGTCGGCGTCGATTGACGCCCTGCTTCGTTCAGCCCTGCCGATACGGCAAGGCTGAACGGGCTTCCTCGGCGTAGGCCAGCACCCCGACACGCTCCTGGCGCAGGAAATCATCCACGGCCGAGCGCAGGCCGGGATGCAGCAGGGAATGCCAGGAACGGGTGATTACCGGTTCAAACCCGCGAATCAGCTTGTGCTCGCCTTGGGCGCCGGCATCGAAGCGTTGCAGCCCTTCGGCGATGGCGTAGTCCATGCCCTGGTAGAAACAGGTTTCGAAATGCAGCCGGTCGAACTCGGCCAGGCACCCCCAGTAGCGGCCATAGAAACTGTCGCCCGCAACCAGGCTGAACGCCATCGCCACCTCACGCCCGCCCTGCACCGCCATCACCACCCGAATGGCGTCGGGCATGCGCTCGGCCAGCAGGCTGAAGAAAGTGCGTGTGAGGTACGGCGCGCGTCGGCGCACCGCGTAGGTGTTGGCGTAACAGGCGAAGACGAAGTCCCACTGCGCCTCGTTCAACTCAGCGCCGCGGTACCAGCGAAACTCGATGCCCTGCCCCGCCACCTGCTCGCGTTCCTTGCGCATCTGCTTGCGCTTGCGCGAGCTGAGGGCGTCGAGGAAGTCCTGGAAGTCGCGGTAGCCCTGATTGCGCCAGTGGAACTGGCAACCGAGGCGCTCCAGCCAGCCGTCGCGGTGGCGCAAGGCGTCGTCGCTGGCATCATCGGTGAAATTCACATGCAGGCTGGACAGGCCCTGCTGCAGCAACGATTCCTCGACCTCATCGAGCAAACCGGCCAGCGCCTCGGGCGGCCCCAGCAGGCGCGACCCGCCCACCGGCGAGAACGGCACGGCGCAGAGCAGCTTCGGGTAATAACCGATACCGGCCCGCTCGCAGGCATCGGCCCAGCCGTGATCGAACACGTATTCACCGAAGGAGTGGGTTTTGACGTAGGCCGGCATGGCTGCCAGAAGCTGGCCGTCGGCGGCGCTGAGGATGCGATGGGACGGCGTCCAGCCGGTGCGCGGGCTGACACTGCCGCTGTCTTCCAGACTGGTGAGGAAGGCATGGCGCAGGAACGGCTGGTCACCGGGAAGCAAGGCATCCCAGGTGGCGGCGTCGAGATCGGCGAGGTGATTCAGGGTCAGGATCGGCATGGGGTGAAGTGTGCCGGTCGCGAGCTGCAAGCTGCAAGCTGCAAGCTGCAAGAGAAAGCCGCGACACGATCTGCCCTTTCTTGCAACTTGAGGCTTGTCACTTGCCACTGCTCGTCAAAAAAAAGCCCCACCGAAGTGGGGCTGAAATTTAACGGATGAAGGAGCGTTGCTGCTTAGAACACGTATTGCGCGCGCAGTACGAAACCGTCGCCGTCGTCGTCGCCATTGACGTTCTGGGCGTTGTCGACCTTGGCTTTTACGTAGGTACCGCTGAGCTTGATCGACTCGTTGGCGTACCAGTTCAGACCCAGGTTGTGCACCTTGGCTTCGATGTCGCTGATGTTGGCGAAGGTGCCATTGTCATCGTCGACGCTCAGGTGGTCGTAGCGGTAGAACAGTTCCCAGGCACCGATCTGCTTGTTCGAAGGCTTGATGCTGTCGAATTTGCCGAGTTTGTAGGCACGGGCTTCGCCTGTCAGGGTGTAGGCAACCTGAGCGTAGTAACCATCAGCCTTGATGTCCTGGTAAGCGGCAGCGTCAGCTTCGACTTTGCGCTTGATGTACTCGCCCTGTACCGAGAAAGGACCGGTAGCGAAGGCAGCTTCCAGACCCAGCGCACGGTCGGTGTCGTAGGAACCCACAGGGCTGTTGGAGTTGCCGCCCAGGGTCAGACGGTTGCCGTTGGCGCCGGCATCCTGGCCGCCGTCGGTGCTTACGCCACGCATGCCCAGACGGCTGCGGATACGACCGTCGAACGCTGTGTCAGAGAGGTCGCGCTGGGCCAAGTTTACACCGAAGTGCAGAACGTTGCCCGTGTCGTGCAGCGGAGCGAAGACGACACGCAGGTTGAACTGCTTGGTGCTGTCACCATCTTTGTCGCCGACAGCGGGGGCCGCCGGCGTGGTGGTGGCGGCGGTGTTGACGGCGTCTTTGGCGAATACACCGAAGGAGCCGTACAGCGAGTCGCCGGCATTGCCGGAAACCTGAATACCAAGGCCACCGTTGTGACCGTTGGTCCAGTCAACCAGGTCGTACGCGGCGTTACGCTCTGGCGCGGTGACCCACTTGGAGCTGGTGGCTTTTTCCAGACCGAACTCAGGGTCGAAGCGACCAACCTTGATCGAGACTGGCTTGAAGCCGTTGTAGGACAGCGACGCTTCGTCGAAGTAACCATCTTCGGAGCGGTTGTCGCCGCCGGAGTTGTGCGAGAAGTCGTAGTTGATCTGGTAAGCCCAGTCAGTGAACATCACGCCGCCGAGTTCCAGATAAGCACGACGGAAGTAGCCGGCGTCTGCGGTGTCGCCATTGCGGGTGTAGAAACCGTCGAATCGGCTGTAGTCTGCCTGGATACGACCGCCCAGCTTGAAGCTGAATTCCTTGTCAGTGGTAGCGACTTCGAGGCCGCCCTTGGTCTTGACTACGATATCGGCGCCGTCGGTGGTCACGGTACCCGCGAAAGCCTGGGCGGTAACGGCCATTGCCAATGCGCTGGCTGCGAAACCTGCGAAGTGCTTACGGATCATCGATGAAGCTCCCCTAACGTTTATGGTCTTGATTACGTTGAAAAAACACGCGGCTTAGGCCACTTGTGCTGGGGAGGAATCTTGGCGGGGGGTTATTTCAGATCAGTGGCTTTTATATAAATGTTTTGTGACAGGGGAACTTTTTTACTTCGAATAGGCATATGCAAAACGCCCGGTTTCCGGGGCTTTGCGAGCCATTAAAGGCACTTTGCCTTCATCGCATGAAGATTACACCAGGATAAAAAAACGCCCGATCCGGTAACCCGGATCGGGCGTTTTTGGCTTTTCGGCCTCGCGGCAGATCAGCGTTTGCGCAGAATCACGCTGCCGATCGAGTAACCCGCACCGAACGAGCTGAGCACGCCCAGCGCGCCCTTGGGCAGGTCGTCCTGGTGGGTGTGCAGGGAAATCACCGAACCAGCCGAGCTGGTGTTGGCGTAGCGATCGAGGATCACCGGTGCCTCTTCTTCCAGCGCATCGCGGCCCAGGAGTTTCTTCACGATCAGGTGGTTCATGCTCAGGTTGGCCTGGTGCAGCCAGAAGCGCTTGACGTCACTGACGTTGAGGTTGTTTTCCGAAAGGTGCTGGCCGATCAGCTCGGCGACCATCGGGCAGACCTCGCGGAACACCTTGCGGCCTTCCTGGACGAACAGCTTGTCCGGCGCGCCGACGCCCTCTTCCGCAGCGCGGTTGAGGAAGCCGAAGTTGTTGCGGATGTTGTTGGAGAACTGGGTCAGCAGCTTGGTGCTGACGATGTCGAACTGATGCTCGGAGGTCGCCAGGTCGGCGCGCTCCACCAGTACGGCGGTGGCGGCGTCGCCGAAGATGAAATGGCTGTCGCGGTCACGGAAGTTCAGGTGGCCGGTGCAGATTTCCGGGCTGATCACCAGCACCGAACGGGCCTGGCCCAGTTGCACGCTGTTGCTCGCGGCCTGGATACCGAAGGTGGCCGAGGAACAGGCGACGTTCATGTCGAAGCCGAAGCCCTTGATGCCCAGCGCTTGCTGAATTTCGATGGCGACCGCCGGATAAGGGCGCTGCAGGTTGGAACAGGCAACGATCACCGCATCGACATCGGCGGCAGTCCGGCCAGCACGGGCCAGGGCCTGTTCAGCGGCGGCCACGCCCATCTGGCAGAGAATCGACTGTTCGTCGTTGCTGCGCTCGGGCAGGCGCGGCCTCATGCGTTGCGGGTCGAGGATGCCGTCCTTGTCCATGACGTAGCGGCTCTTGATCCCCGAAGCCTTCTCGATGAAGGCGGCGCTGGACTCGGCCAGGGCCTCGACTTCACCACGGGCGATGGCTTCGGCGTTGTCGGCGTTGAACTGCGTGACGTAGGCGTTGAAAGAGTCCACCAGCTCTTCGTTGGAAATGCTGTTGGCCGGGGTGTACAGGCCAGTGCCGCTGATGACGACGTTATGCACGGTCGATCCTCTGTTCGGGGCCATTGCCAGCCGGGCAACGGCCTGTTCGGTTCGGCGAGCTGGCACCAAGGTGCCAACTCGTACAGGCAATGACCCCGACGCCAGGGGCATTACGCAGTGTTTGGTTGTCGGCCACCCCGTCGGACCAGCGCCGGGGCAGCGGGAAATGCCGCCAAGTGTGCCACAACTGCGCCGGGTTGGCCTCTGTCAGACGACAACCCGGAACAGTGTGGGAAGCGTAATCAGGCGTCCACCTGACTCCACTGTTTGGCCAGGCGTTTGTCGGAAATCGGCACCTTGGTCCCCAGTTGCTGGGCGAACAGCGAGACGCGGTATTCCTCCAGCCACCAGCGGTACAACTGCAACTGCTCGTCACGCTTGCCTTCCTGGGCATGCTTGTCGGCGCGGGCCTTGTACTGCGCCCAACAGTTGCTCAGCTCGCCGCTCCACACCCGGTCTCGCTGCACTTGCGAGCCCAGTTTCTCGAGACGCAGTTCCACCGCCTTCAGGTAGCGCGGCAGTTCCTTGAGCCACACCCCCGGGGTTTCCCGGACGAAGCCCGGATACACCAGGTTGGCCAGTTGCTGCTTGATATCGTTGAGCGCCACAGCCTGGGCCAGGTCGATCTTGCCTTTGAAGCGCTTCTGCAGGCCGTGCCAGAGCTTGAGGATGTCCAGCACCAGCCGCGCCAGCCGCTCGGCGTGCTCGCTCCAGTCACCGCGCTTGCGCTCGGCCAGCGAGGCCAGTGCGGCGCCGTCCCGTGGCAAGGTGGTTTCGCCTTCCAGCACGCAACTGTCGAGGCTGGCCAGCAGGATGTCCTCGACCAGCGACTCGACCCGGCCCAGCTCGCGGTAGAGCAGGCCCAGTTCGGTCAGCCCCGGCAGCTTGCCGCGCAGGAACTTCGCCGGCTCGGCCAGTTGCTGCAACAGCAGGCGCTGCAAGGCGCGGCGGTGCTGGAACGTGGCCTCGGCCTGAGTCGAGAAACGCCCTTCCTTGACCGTGCCGCCCTCTTCCACCAGCGCCGGGTAGACCGTCATCGACAGCCCGGCGATCTTCTGCTGCGCAGTCTGCTCGACCTTGCCGAAGACTTTGGCCTCCACCGGTTTCTGGGTCTTTTCCGACTGCGGCACGGCCAGCGCGGCCTGGCTGGCGGCGGCGAAGCGCGCGGTCAGCTCGGCAAGATCGCGGCCTTCGCCGAGGAACTTGCCCTCGCCGTCGACCACTTCCAGGTTCATCTTCAGGTGGTTTTCCACCTGCTCGGCCGCATCGGCCCAGGCCTCGTCGCTGACCCGCGCACCGGTCATGCGCAGCAGCTCACGGCCCAGCGCCTGAGGCAGCGAGCCTTCGGCAAAGGTCATGCGCGACAGCGCCGCCTTGACGAAGTCCGGCACCGGCACGAAGTTCTTGCGCAGCGCCTTGGGCAGGTTGCGCACCAGGGCGATGCACTTGGCTTCCAGCAGCCCCGGCACCAGCCACTCCAGACGCTCGCCCGGCAGGCTCGGCAGCAACGGCGCCGGCACCCGCACGGTGACGCCATCGCGTGGATGGTTGGGTTCGAAGTGATAACTCAGCGCCAGGCTCAGATCGCCCAGGCGCAGGGTGTCGGGGTACTGCGCGGCAGTGACTTCGCTGGCCTCGCGGGCCAGCACGTCTTCGGCGCGCATGATCAGCAACTGCGGGTCTTTCTGGCTGTTGACCTTGTACCAACTGTCGAAGGTGGCGGTCTGGTGGATGTCCGCCGGCAGCCGCTCTTCGTAGAAAGCGTAAAGGGTTTCTTCGTCGGCAAGGATGTCGCGGCGACGGGCCTTGGCTTCCAGTTCGTCCAGCTCTTCGAGCAGGCGTTTGTTGGCCGCCAGGCACTTGGCGCGGGAGTTGATTTCACCGCCCACCAGGCCTTCGCGGATAAACAGCTCGCGGGACATCTGTGGATCGATCGGCCCGAAGTGCACCGCACGCCGGCCCACCACGATCAGCCCGTACAGGGTGACCTGCTCGAACGCCACCACCTGCCCGCGCTTTTTCTCCCAGTGCGGTTCGAAGTGGTTTTTCTTCAGCAGATGCCCGGCCAGCGGTTCGATCCAGTCGGAATCGATCTTCGCCACCATGCGCGCGTACAGCTTGGTGGTTTCCACCAGTTCAGCAGTCATCAGCCACTGCGGACGCTTCTTGCCGATGCCCGAGGACGGATGAATCCAGAACCGCCGCTGACGCGCACCGAGGTAGTCGCCTTCCTCGGCCTTGTGGCCGATCTGGCTGAGCAGGCCGGAGAGGATCGCCTTGTGCAGCCGCGGGAAATCCGCCGGCTCCTTGTTGATCCCCAGTTGCAGGTCGCGGCAGATCAGCGCGAGCTGGCGGTGGGCATCGCGCCACTCACGCAGGCGCAGGTAGTTGAGGAAATTCTTGCGGCACCAGTTGCGCAGCGGGCTGGCGGTCAGCGCCTGGCGCTGCTCTTCGAAGCCGCGCCAGAGATTGACCAGCCCGGCGAAGTCGGAATCCGCGTCTTTCCACTGCGCATGGGCCTGGTCGGCGGCCTGTTGGCGTTCCGGCGGCCGCTCGCGCGGATCCTGCACCGACAGCGCACTGGCGACGATCAAGACTTCCTGCAAGCTGCCCTGCTTGGCGCCTTCGAGCAGCATGCGGCCCAGCCGCGGGTCGACCGGCAGCCGCGCCAGTTGGCGGCCCAGCGGCGTGAGCTGGTTCTCGCGGTTGACCGCCGAGAGCTCCTGCAACAGGTTGAAGCCGTCACTGATGGCCTTGCCATCCGGCGGCTCGATAAACGGGAACGCGTCGATCTCGCCGAGGCGCAGGTGCAGCATCTGCAGGATCACCGCAGCGAGGTTGGTACGCAGGATTTCCGGATCGGTGAAGGCGGGTCGGGCGTTGAAGTCTTCTTCGCTGTACAGCCGCACACAAATGCCCGGCTCGACCCGGCCGCAACGGCCTTTACGCTGGTTGGCGCTGGCCTGGGAGACGGCCTCGATCGGCAGGCGCTGAACCTTGGCGCGGTAGCTGTAGCGGCTGATGCGCGCGGTGCCGCTGTCGATCACATAACGGATGCCCGGCACCGTCAGCGAGGTCTCGGCGACGTTGGTCGCCAGCACCACGCGACGCCCAGGATGGGACTGGAAAATGCGCTGCTGCTCGGCCGGCGACAGCCGCGCATACAGCGGCAGAATCTCGGTGTGGCGCAACTGCGCCTTGCGCAGCATCTCCGCGGCGTCGCGAATCTCGCGCTCGCCGGGCAGGAACACCAGCACATCGCCCGGACCCTTGCCGACACTGCGCTCATGGGCGGCGATTTCATCGAGGGTGGCGAGAATCGCCTGGTCCACCGTCAGGTCGTCCTCGACGCGGTTGCCCTCTTCGTCTTGCTCGCTGGTCAGCGGGCGGTACCAGGTGTCCACCGGATAGGTGCGGCCGGACACTTCGATCAGCGGCGCATCGTTGAAGTGCTTGGAGAAGCGCTCCAGGTCGATGGTCGCCGAAGTGATGATGACTTTCAGGTCGGGACGGCGCGGCAGCAGGGTTTTCAGGTAGCCCAGCAGGAAGTCGATGTTCAGGCTGCGTTCGTGGGCTTCGTCGACGATGATCGTGTCGTAGCGCTCAAGAAAGCGGTCGTGCTGGGTTTCGGCCAGGAGGATGCCGTCGGTCATCAGCTTGACCAGGGTATTGGCGTCGCTCTGGTCTTCGAAACGCACCTGGTAACCGACCAGCGCGCCCAGCGGCGTGCCCATTTCCTCGGCGACCCGGGCGGCGACGCTGCGCGCCGCGATACGACGCGGCTGGGTATGAGCGATCTGGCCGAACTGGCCACGGCCCAGCTCCAGGCAGATCTTCGGCAACTGGGTGGTTTTGCCCGAGCCGGTCTCGCCGGCAATGATCACCACCTGGTTTTCCGCCACCAGCTTCTTGATTTCGTCGCGCTTGGCGGCAATCGGCAGGCTGTCGTCGTAGCGGATCTGCGGGATGCTGGCCAGGCGCGCACTGGCCTGGTCACAGGACGCCTGGACCTTCGCGGCCCACTGGGCGAGCTTGGCCTCGTCCGGGCGCTTGCGCAGCTCGTGCAGTTGCCGGCGCAAGCGGTGGCGCTCGGCGATCATGGCGTGGTCGATATTTTTCAACAGTTGCCCGATGGCGGCGTTCTGGTCAGTCATGAGGTCTTTCGAGGGGCAGGTGGGCCCTGCCTGGACTTATCGGCTTTAGTTGGGCGGCGATTGTCGCAGATTTGCCCCGCCTCGGCACGGCTCACGGGGAACGGGCAATTGTTTAGCCGCGGCCGAACTGAAGGTATACAAACGCCAATTTAATGAACCTTCGACGGCGTGGGAGTATCGTTGCATGACTTCACCCGCCGCCGTGCCCCGTCCCAGCCAGGCCCCTTCGTTCCCGAAGGTGCGGGCCCGCCGTGGTGAAAACCCGCTGTTCAATGTGATCCTCGCCTTCTGGGCGCTGTGGCATTGCCGCCACGCCCGCCCGCCAGACACTCCGCTCTCCTGACCGATCCCTCGGCCGCGCCCGTGCGCCGGCCTTTCTGTCGATGACCGTCCGCCGTTGCGCGGCCGGTCCTGTGCGCCGCCATGGCGCAAGCGAGAGCACCCATGCACTTTGCCCCTGTAGAACAGGCCCGGGCATTCCTGGCCGCCAATCCCGATATCGAGATGTTCGAGCTGTTTATCCTCGACGCCAACGGCGTGCCGCGCGGCAAGCTGCTACACCGTGAGGAACTGCTGGCGGTCTACGAAAGCGGGCGGCCGCTGCCCAGCACCATCCTCGGCCTGACCCTGCACGGCGAAGATGTGGAAAACTCCGGGCTGGTCTGGGATGTCGGCGATATCGACTGCCGCGCCTATCCGCTGGAAGGCAGCCTGGTGCGCCTGCCGTGGCGGCAGATTCCCACGGCAGCGGTGCAGGTCAGCATGCACCCGAGCGAGGGCTTGCCGGCGACCATCGCCGATCCTCGCCATGTGCTGGTGCGGGTAGTCGACGCGCTCAAGGCCGAGGGTTATCACCCGGTGATGGCCTGCGAACTGGAGTTCTACCTGCTCGACCAGAAGCGCGACCACCAAGGCCGACCCCAGCCGGCGCTGGACGCCGACGGCGGGCGACCGCGAAGCACGCAGGTCTATGGCCTGCGTGAATTGGAACAGATCGAACCCTTCCTCGCTGACCTCTACGCCGCCTGCAAGGCCCAGGGCATTCCGGCCCGCACCGCGATTTCGGAATACGCCCCCGGCCAGGTGGAAATCACCCTGGAACACGGCGACGCCCTGCTGGCGATGGACCAGGCGGTGCGCTACAAGCGGCTGGTCAAGGGGGTGGCGCACAAGCACGGCATGCAGGCCTGTTTCATGGCCAAGCCGTTCGACCACTTGGCCGGCACCGGCATGCACCTGCATGTGAGCCTGGCCGATGCTGACGGCAACAACCTGTTCGCCAGCGAAGACCCGGCCGGCACGCCGCTGTTGCGCCAGGCCGTGGGCGGCATGCTCGATGCGCTGCTCGATTCGCTGCTGCTGTTCTGCCCCAACGCCAACTCCTACCGCCGCTTCCAGGCCAACAGCTACGCGCCGCTGGCGCCGACCTGGGGCATCGACAACCGCACCGTGAGCCTGCGCGTGCCCGGCGGGCCGGCGCCGACCCGGCATATCGAACACCGCATCTGCGGCGCCGACGCCAACCCCTATCTGGCCGCCGCCGCCCTGCTCGGTGCGGTCCATCACGGCCTGCGCCTGCAGCTCGACCCCGGCGCGCCGGTGGAAGGCAACGGCTACGCCCAGGCTACCGAACTGCTGCCCACCGACTGGCTCAGCTCGCTCACCGCGCTCGAACGCTCGGCCTGGGCCCGCGACACCCTGGGCGCCGAGTTCCTCGGCGTGTACCTGGCGGTCAAGCGTGCGGAGTACCGCCAGTTCATGGGCGAAGTCGGCGAACAGGACTGGCGCTGGTACCTGACCCAGGCCTGAACCCTCTTCTCTTTTTCCGCCAAGGATCCGAATCATGAATGCAGCTTTGAACCCGCGTACCGCGCAGCGCGCCGCGTCCTACTACACCGCCAGCCTCAACGACCCAACCCAGTACCCGACCCTGCAAGGCACGGTCGAGGTCGATGTGGTGATCATCGGCGGCGGCTTCACCGGCGTTGCCAGCGCGGTGGAACTGGCCGAGCGCGGTCTTAAAGTCGCCATCGTCGAAACCAACCGCATCGGCTGGGGCGCCAGCGGGCGCAACGGCGGGCAGGGCACCGGCAGCCTGTCCGGCGGTGAAGCGATGCGCAAACAGATGCGCGGCAAACTGGGCGATGACGTCGATGATTTCATCTGGCACCTGCGCTTTCGCGGTCACCAGATCATCGAGCAGCGGGTGCAGCGCTACGGCATCGACTGCGACCTCAAGCACGGTCACCTGCACGCGGCGATGAAGCCGTCGCACATGGCCGAACTGCGGGCCTTCGCCGAAGAAGCCGAGCGGCGCGGCATGGGCGATCAGGTGCAGTTGCTGGACCGCGAAGGCATGCGCCAGCACCTGGATTCGCCGCTGTACCTCGGCGCGCTGAAAAACCTGCGCAACCTGCACCTGCATCCGCTCAACCTGTGCCTGGGCGAAGCCCGTGCCGCCCACAGCCTGGGCGCGCTGATCTTCGAAAATTCGGAGGTGCTGGACATCGTGCATGGCGCCAATCCGGCAGTGGTCACCGCCCAGGGCCGGGTCAACGCGAAGCAGGTGCTGCTGGCCGGCGACGTGTACCACAAGCTCGAACCGGGTCAGCTCAAGGGCAAGATCTTCCCGGCCATGGGCGGCATCGTCACCACCGCGCCATTGGGCGACCTGGCAAAGCAGATCAACCCGCAGGATCTGGCCGTGTACGACTGCCGTTTCGTCCTCGATTACTACCGCATGACCGCCGATGGCCGCCTGCTGTTCGGCGGTGGCGCCAACTACTCCGGTCGCGACTCACGGGATATCGCTGGCGAACTGCGGCCGTGCATCGAGCGCACGTTCCCGGCGCTCAAAGGCGTGCCGATCGAGTTCCAGTGGAGTTGCGCCATGGGCATCGTGGTCAACCGCATTCCGCAACTGGGCAAGCTGTCGGACAACGTCTGGTACTGCCAGGGCTATTCCGGGCATGGCGTTGCCAGCAGCCACATCATGGGCGAGATCATGGCCGAGGCGATTACCGGGACGCTGGAGAAATTCGACACCTTCGCCGGCTGCTCGCATGTGCGCGTGCCGCTGGGCGATGTGCTGGGGAATCCGCTGTTGGCGGCGGGGATGTGGTACTACCAGATGCTTGAGAAATTGCGCTGATTATTCGGGCGTCTTCGCGAGCAAGCTCGCTCCTACAATCCTCACGCATGCTGTAGGAGCGAGCTTGCTCGCGAAGGACCCTCGCGAAGGGCCGCAAAGCGGCCCCCGATTTGAATCAGGCGATCTTCTTCAGACCCAACTTCTTCAACTCTTCATCCCGCAGCTCACGCCGCAGGATCTTGCCAACGTTGGTGGTCGGCAAGGTATCGCGGAACTCGACGAAGCGCGGCACCTTGTAGCCGGTGACGTTGGCACGCATGTGCTCCATCACCTGCTCGCGGGTCAGGGTCACGCCCGGCTTGACCACGATGAACACCTTGATGAGCTCACCCGATTTCTCGTCCGGCACGCCGATGGCCGCGCATTGCAGCACACCCGGCAGGGTCGCCATGACGTCTTCCAGCTCGTTGGGGTACACGTTGAAGCCGGACACCAGAATCATGTCTTTCTTGCGATCGACAATCCGCATGTAGCCGTCCGGCTGGATAACCGCGATGTCACCCGTCTTCAACCAGCCTTCGGCATCGAGGATTTCGGCGGTGGCGTCCGGACGCTGCCAGTAGCCCTTCATCACCTGCGGGCCCTTGACGCACAACTCGCCCACTTCACCCAGCGGCAACTCGTTGCCGGCATCGTCAACCACACGACACAGGGTCGAGGGCACCGGAATGCCAATGGTGCCAGCCTGGATGTTCTGCGCCGGGTTGACCGACGCGACCGGGCTGGTCTCGGTCATGCCGTAGCCTTCGCAGATCGCGCAACCGGTCACCTGTTTCCAGCGCTCGGCCACCGACAACTGCAAGGCCATACCACCGGACAAGGTCACTTTCAGCGCCGAGAAGTCCAGAGCGCGGAAGCTTTCGTTGTTGCACAGGGCGACGAACAGGGTGTTGAGCCCGACGAAGCCGCTGAATTTCCACTTCGACAGTTCCTTGACCATCGCCGGCAGGTCGCGCGGGTTGCTGATCAGGATGTTGTGGTTGCCGATCAGCATCATCGCCATGCAGTGAAAGGTGAAGGCGTAGATGTGATAGAGCGGCAGCGGGGTGATGAGGATTTCGCAGCCTTCATTGAGGTTCGAACCCATCAGCGCCTTGCACTGCAGCATGTTGGCCACCAGGTTGCGGTGGGTCAGCATGGCGCCCTTGGCAACGCCGGTGGTGCCGCCGGTGTATTGCAGGACAGCAACGTCGTCATGGGAAGGCGAGGCTTCCTTGACCGACTTGCCGCGCCCCTTGGCCAGGGCGTCGTTGAACTTCACGGCGGTCGGCAGGTGATAGGCCGGCACCATCTTCTTCACGTACTTGATCACGCTGTTGACCAGCAGCCGCTTGAGCGGCGGCAGCAGGTCGGCGACCTCGGTGACGATGATGTGCTTGACCTGGGTCTTGGGCACGACTTTCTCGGCCAGGTGCGCCATGTTCGCCAGGCACACCAGCGCCTTGACGCCTGCATCGTTGAATTGATGTTCCATTTCCCGCGCCGTGTAGAGCGGGTTGGTGTTGACCACGATCAGACCGGCGCGCATGGCGCCAAAGACCGCGACAGGGTATTGCAGAACGTTCGGCAGTTGAACGGCAATGCGGTCGCCGGGTTGCAGGTCGGTGTGCTGCTGCAGATAAGCAGCAAAGGCACCGGACAACTCGTACAATTCGCCGTAAGTCAGGGTCTTGCCCAAGTTGCTGAATGCCGGTTTATCGGCAAAGCGCTGGCAGGACTGCTTCAACACCGCTTGGATATTCGGATACTCATCAGGATTGATTTGCGAGGCAACCCCGGCTGGGTACTTATCCTTCCAAAAGTTTTCAATCATGGAAGCCCACTCCTCCAGCACAGCGAATTCTTCACCGCGTCGATGCGATTATTATTGATATTTGATGTCGGTTTATTGCAAACCGATTGACCAGAAGCGCGCCGAGAGTAGCAGCTTTACCAGGGGTCGCCTAGAGCTAAAGCGGCCCAACTGGTCACTAAAATGACTCATGAATAATCATTGGTCATATTTAGAGTAAAGATTCTAAGCGCAAGTAAAAACCATAAATAACAAGCGGCAGGATAGTGCGATAAACCGCTCTATCCTGCCGCTTTCAGCTTATAGCTTGTAGCTGCTCAAGCCGGTTCGCGCAACTCGCGACGAAGAATTTTGCCCACCGGCGTCATGGGCAGCGAGTCACGTAACACGATGTGCTTGGGCACTTTGTAGCCGGTGAAGTTGGCTTTGCAGTAGGCCTTGAGCTCTTCCAGGCTGACGCCGCCCTCGCGCGCGACCACAAACAACTTCACTGCCTCGCCGGAACGCTCGTCCGGCACGCCGATGGCCGCGCAACTGGCGACCTTCGGGTGCGCCATCATCACGTCTTCGATTTCGTTCGGGTACACGTTGAAACCCGAGACGATGATCATGTCCTTCTTGCGATCGACAATGCGGGTGAAGCCGTCCGGATCGATCACCGCAATATCGCCGGTCTTGAACCAGCCTTCGGCGTCGAACGCTTCGGCGGTGGACTCCGGACGCTGCCAGTAGCCCTTCATCACCTGCGGCCCCTTGATGCACAGTTCGCCGCGTTCACCCAGCGGCAGCTCGTTGCCGTCGTCATCGGTGACCTTGAACGCCGTGCCCGCCACCGGAATGCCCACGGTGCCCAGCCGCGCCAGTTGCCCGTAAGGGTTGGTGCTGGCCACCGGCGAGGTTTCGGTCAGGCCGTAACCTTCGACAATGCGACAGCCCGTGATCTGCTCCCAGCGCTCGGCAGTGGCCTTGACCAGCGCGGTGCCGCCGGAGTTGGTGACCTTGAGCGCGGAGAAATCCAGGTTCTTGAAATCGGGGTTGTCCATCAGCGCGACGAACAGCGTGTTCAGCCCCAGCAGCGCCGAGAAGCGCCACTTCTTCAGTTCCTTGACGAAGCCGGGAATATCGCGCGGGTTGGTGATCAGCACGTTGTGGTTGCCGGTGACCATCATGCACATGCAATTCGCGGTGAAGGCATAGATGTGGTACAGCGGCAACGGCGCGATCATCACCTCCTGGCCGTCCTTGAGCAGCTTCTGCCCGTCAGGACCGATCTGCGAAAAACACGCCAGCACCTGGAGCATGTTCGCCACCAGATTGCCGTGGCTGAGCATCGCCCCCTTGGCCACGCCGGTGGTGCCGCCGGTGTATTGCAGCACCGCGATGTCCTCGTGGTTCGACTGCACCGGCTTGAGCGAATGACCCCTGCCCTGGCGCAGCACCTGCTTGAACGGCAACGCCTGCGGCAAGTGATAGGCCGGGACCATCTTCTTCACCTTGGCCACCACGGTGTTGACCAGCCAGCCCTTGGCGGCGGGCAGCATGTCGCCCATCTTCGCCTCGATCAGCACCTCGATGCCGGTATCGGGCAGCACTTCCTGCACCAGCTTGCCGAACATGTTCAGGTAAACCAGCGCGCGGGCGCCGGAGTCCTTGAACTGGTGGCGCATCTCACGGGCGGTATACAGCGGATTGGTGTTGACCACGATCAGCCCGGCGCGCAACGCGCCGAACACGGCAATGGGGTATTGCAGGACATTGGGCATCTGCACCGCAATGCGATCGCCCGGCTTCAAGTCGGTGTACTGCTGCAGCCAGCCGGCGAAAGCCGCGGAGTAACGGTCCAGCTCGGCATAGGTGAGGGTCACGCCCAGGTTGGTGAAGGCCGGACGGTCGGCGAACTTCTTGCAGGAGCGCTCGAACACTTCGATCACCGATTTATAGGTGCTCATGTCGATCTGCGAAGGGACGCCCTCGGGGCGCTTGTCGTTCCAGAAATCGGCGTGCATTTATTATTGTCCTCGTTCCTGAGCCTTTGACGGGGCCGGTTGCCTGCTTGCAAAACGGCATTCTGCCGACGTTAGCAGCTCCGCCACAGGTGGCAAATACGCCAAGGACCGTCATTGACCGTGTGAATCTCAGCGCCCCGCGTGGCTCGATCCAGGCGCTGGCTATAGGCTATACAGTAGCTGCACCCGCGATCCGTACAGGGAAATCCGCCATGTTCCATGACGCCTTCTGGCTGCCGGCCAGCAATCATTGCAGCCTTTATGTCCATCAATGGCTACCGACCACGCCGGTGCGCGCCGTGGTGTTGCTGGCCCACGGCATGGCCGAGCACGCCGGCCGCTACCAGCGCCTCGGCGAGGCGCTGAGCAGTGCCGGGTTCGCGCTGTACGCCCACGACCAGCGCGGCCACGGCCGAACTGCCGAACTCGGCACCCTCGGCCTGTTCGCCCGTGAAAATGGCTGGAATGCCGTGGTCAACGACCTGGGTCTGCTCAATCAGCACATCGGCCAGCAGTATCCGGGCGTGCCGGTGTTTCTGTTCGGTCACAGCATGGGCAGCTACATCGCCCAGGCGTACCTGCTGCACCACAGCGGCAGCCTGCAAGGCGCGGTGCTCAGCGGCTCGAACTTCCAGCCTCCGGCGCTCTACCGTGCGGCGCGGCAGATCGCTCGTCTGGAAAGTTGGCGTCAGGGCCCGCAAGGACGCAGCGCGCTGATCGAATGGCTGTCGTTCGGTTCGTTCAACAAGGCGTTCAAGCCGACCCGCACGGCCTTCGACTGGCTCAGCCGCGACCCCGCCGAGGTCGACCGCTACGTCGCCGATCCGCTGTGCGGCTTCCGCTGCTGCAACCGGTTATGGATCGACCTGCTCACCGGCCTTGAACACATCAGCCGCCCCGCTAACCTCGCGCAGATCGATCCGAACCTACCGATTCTGGTCATGGGCGGTGAATGTGATCCGGTGAGTGCCGGCAAGCGTCTGAAAGATCTGACCGGCGCCCTGCGCCTGTCCGGGAACCAGCACGTGCAACTGCGACTCTATCCGCGGGCACGGCATGAATTGCTCAACGAAACCAACCGCGACGAGGTTACCGCGCAGCTTATCGACTGGCTGGAACAGACCCTGGCCCTTGGCCGGCCAGCCCGTAGCGAGTAATACTGCCCGCCCCCGTCGCGCCCTGAAGGAAGCACCACGAATGACCCAGGTCACCAACACGCCTTACGAATCCCTCGAAGTCGGCCAGACTGCCAGCTTCAGCAAGACCGTCGAAGAACGTGACATCCAACTGTTCGCCGCGATGTCCGGTGACCACAACCCGGTGCACCTGGATGCCGAGTTCGCGGCCAAGAGCATGTTCAAGGAGCGCATCGCCCACGGCATGTTCAGCGGCGCGCTGATCAGTGCGGCGGTGGCCTGTGAACTGCCTGGCCCCGGCACCATCTACCTGGGCCAGCAAATGAGCTTCCAGAAGCCGGTGAAGATCGGCGACACCCTGACCGTGCGCCTGGAGATTCTCGAAAAACTGCCGAAATTCCGCGTGCGCATCGCCACCCGCGTGTTCAACCAGAACGAAGAGCTGGTGGTGGACGGCGAAGCCGAGATCCTCGCCCCGCGCAAACAGCAGACCGTCGACCTGGTCAGCCCGCCGCCGATCACCTTCGGCTGATACCTGCCCGCAAGCGGCGCTCGCTGCAGCGCCGCTTGGGAGGACAGGTCACTCGCGTGTCAGCCCTCCAGCGGAATCCAGATTTCTACCAGTCCGCTGGCAGTCTCCGGGTCGAAATCATCGCCATAGCGCTCGAACTCCGGTGCCTCGGCGGCGCGCTCACCGGAAGCCGGCAGCCACTGTTTCCAGATTTTTTCGAAGGTATGGCCCAGGCCGCTCAGCTTGCCACGGTGCTCGAACACCGCATAACGCCTCGGTTGCAAGGTGTGCCAGGTGAAATCCGGCGGCAGGACGCTGGTGCTGCGCACCTCCACGCCGGCGATGTACAGAACCCCGCCATGGCCGTCGAAGTTGCAGCACACGCCATAGGTGTCGTCACCAATCTGGCCCGGTATCTTGCCGATTTGCGGTGCCAGACGATCCCAGAGCGCAGGAATACTCTTGTTGGTCTGTTGGGTGTAGCGCTCGCCAAAACCGGCGATGGTGAATGACCGCCCATGTTCGAATCGTGCGGGAGCAAACCCGGCTTCCATTTGGGTCGACATATCCATGCCTCACAAGGTCAATTCATAAAGATCCATGACGGGCGGCATTATGGGTTGCCGCGCCTAATGGCACTCCGCTAGCGTAGCCGCGTTGCGTACCCGGGGAAACCTGCCAAATGGCATTAATCAGTCAGCCACTCCAAGCCTTCGGCCTGGTCGAGTCGTCCTGGGTCAGGGCGAGTTCGGCCTGCTTCGAGCGGCATACCCACGACGAATATGTGCTCGGCGCCAACCTGCGCGGCAACGAGCGCATCTGGCTGGACGGCCAGACCCTCGAAGTACCGCCCGGCAGTGTCACGCTGTACAACCCGTTGGCGGTGCAGGCTTCGGAGTTCGCCGAGGACGGTGTCGAATACATCAGCCTGCATCTGGACCCGGGCGCCCTGCGCCACGTTGCCAGGGACAACAATCTGCAACAGTTTGATGACAGCTTGAGCTTCGCCCAGGGTGTGCTGCACAACACGGCGCTGTACCGCGCCATTGTCGACTTCGCCAAAGCGGACGCCGGCGAACCGGCGTATCAGGAAGAAGCGCTACTGGCCCTGCTCGCCCAGTTGCTCGAACAACCGACGACGCCGGCCATCGAACAGGCGGGCTCACTGCGCCTGGCCATGCAACTCATGCGCGACACGCCGCAGGCCAAACTTGCGCTGGAGGATGTGGCCGCCGCTGCAGGGCTGAGTAAATACCACTTCGTGCGCTGCTTCAAAAAGGCCACGGGGCTGGCGCCCTTGCAGTACCACATGCAATTGCGCCTGAGCGAAGCGCGGCGGCGCTTGCGTGATGGCCTGCATCCGGCGGAGGTGGCGGACGCGCTGGGCTTCTACGATCAGAGCCACTTCATCAACGCCTTTCGCCGGGTCATGGGCGTGACCCCGAACAGTTACTGGCAGGCGTTCAGAGCGTCGGCGCGAGGATGAATTCGCGGTAGCCGGAAACGATCACATAGACCGCGAAATAGCAGAAGATCGCTGCCGAAGCGAGGTAAGACCAGGTCAACAAACGATCACCGAGCAACCGCCCACCGTGGCTGGCCACGCCGCACAGCGTCACACACCAGAGCACTCCGGCGCTGAAGAAGCCGCTCAGGAATACCCCCGCCTCCGCCGGCCCACCGGCGCCGGAGCGAGAGATCAGCACACCGCCCACTGCGGCGAACCAGAGAATTGCGCTGGGCGACGACATGGCCAAGAAGATCCCGCGCAAAAACTCCCGCCAGGGCGACTCGCGCACCACCTTGGCCTCGGTGTCCAGGTGCGCATCGCCGCGAATCGCGGCCAGCAACATCTTCACAGCGAACCACACCAGCAGCAGCGAGCCACCGATCCACAGCACCCAGCGCACGGCGCTGAACTGCAACAGCACGGTCATCCCGGCCAGCGCCGCCAAGGCGTAGAGCAGATCACCGACGCAGGTCCCCAGGCCCAGCCACATGCCCTGCCAGAAACCACGCTGCATGGCCAGGGTGATCATCGCGATATTGGCCACGCCGATGTCCAGGCACAGCGACAGGCTCAGAAGAAATCCGTTGGAAAAAGGCATGAACGATCCGCTACCGGCTACAGGAAAAGGCAGCCGGCATTAAAACGGATCCTGTGGGGGATGTATTGGAAGAAATTGCGCGCGGATCAGACCAGAGCGGCCTGCTCGAACACCTCATCAGCCCATTGATTGAGGCTCTTGCCGGCCTTCTGCGCGGCGATCGTGGCGGCGGCGTGCACTTCCGGGCGGATACGCAGCATCACCTTGCCGGAAGCCGGTTTTTCCGGAGCAACTCCGCGTTCCGCGCAATCGCTCAGGTAATCCTCTAGCGCCAGCTGGAACGCCTCGTGCAGCGCACTGACGGAACTGGCGTGGAAGCTGATGATGTCCCGCACACCCAGGACACGCCCGACGAAGATATCGTCGCGGGCGTCATATTCGATTCGGGCCGAATAGCCCTTGTAACTCATGCTACTCATGTTCAACTCCTGCCCGCAGGAGAAACTCCCGGGCCTCCTCAACCTGATAACGCCTGGCCTCCTTGCCGGGATGTGGCCGGTGGCAGCGCCATTGCTGCAGTCCCAGCACCAGCTTGACCCTCGACCCTTCACGCTCATGCACCGAGCCACCTAGAAAGACGATCAAGGCTTCGATATCGGCAAACACCAGCGAACTGCTGGTGGGTGACCGAAAGATGGTTTCGAGGGTTTTGCGATGTCGATTGTTCATTCGCGGATGCTATCAAATCAAGATAGCACCCTTTCCGTCTAGATCCATTCAAGACTTTTCAGTCACCCAACAACACCCGCGCAAACTGCTCCCGATCGATATTCGCGCCGCTGAGAATCACCGCCACCTTGCGCCCTTTTTGCCGCTCGCGTTCCTGGTGCAACGCAGCGAGGCCCGCCGCGCCGGCGCCTTCGGCGGTGTTGTGGGTGTCTTCGTGGTAGATGCGGATGGCGCGGGCGATTTCATCGTCGCTGACCCGGACGATGCGCGCCGCGCCTTCGCGGATGATGTCGAAAGCTTCCTGCTGCGGAATGCGGCAGGCCATGCCGTCGGCGAAGGTGTCGGCGGTTTCGGTGGTGACGATGCGGCCCTGCTCGACACTGCGGGCAAAGGCGTCGGCCTCAGTGGACACCACGCCGATGATCTCGGTCTTCAGCCCGAGCAAATCACGGGTGCGGATCAGCCCGCAGATCCCCGAGCCCATGCCGATCGGGACATAAACCGCATCCAGCGCGGCCACCGCCTCGAACAGTTCCAGCGCATAGGTGGCCACGCCGCGAATCAGTTGCGGGTGAAACGGCGGCACGCTCTCGTAGCCATGCACTTGCCCCAGCCGCGCAGCCTCGGCCCGGGCCTGATCGAAGTCGCTGCCGTGCTCCACCAGCTCGGCGCCAAGGGCGCGCATGGCCGCGTTCTTTTCCCGTGAATTGCCTTCGGGCACCACGATGATGATCGGCAACCCGGCATTGCGCGCCGCCATCGCCATGCTCTGGCCGTGGTTGCCGCGGGTGGCGGTAACCAGGCCACGCACGGCCGGCGAACGGCCCTGCAGCGATTGCACGTAGAGCAAGCCGCCACGCACCTTGAAGGCACCGGTGGGCGTGTGGTTTTCATGCTTGACCCAGACCTCGCAACCCAGCCGCTCGGCCAGCCGCGGCCAGGCGTACTGCGGGGTGGCGGGCACCTGGGCGTGGACCAGGCGGGCGGCTTCGCGCAAGGCAGGCAGATCGAACATGGAACACCTCGGGTCAGGGGATTTGACCCGATCCTAGTGGCCGCGCATTGTATGGGTAAAACCTTATATTGCATGGCCGACAATAAAACATGTGGATCCCCAGCCTTCCCGATGACGGACAACCCCGCTACCTGGCCCTGGTCGCCGCCATCGCCCGCGCCATCGAAAGCGGCGAGCTTCAGGTCGGCGCCCGCCTGCCGCCGCAGCGGCGCCTGGCCTGGGCGCTGGGCCTGAACCCGAGCACCACGCAACAGGCTTATCGCGAGGCGGCGGCCCGGCATCTGGTTTCCGGCGAGGTGGGTCGCGGCACCTACGTGCTCGCCGGCAGCAAGGAGGCCACGCTGTTTCGCCTCAAACAGCGGGACAACGGCAGTTCGCAGATCGACCTGTCGACCAACGTGCCCGTGGTCGATACCGACAGCGAGGATTTCGACCGGACCCTGCGCGAGTTGCTGCAGCAAACCCCAAGCCACACCCTTGAACACTACCTCGGCGCCGAACAGTTGCTGCTCGGTCGCGTGCACGGCGCCAGTTGGTTGTCGCAGCGCGGAGTGCACCTGACCGCCGCGCAGGTGCTGCTGTGCGGTGGCGCTCAGCAGGGGCTGTTCAGTGTGCTGTTGTCGTTCTGCCAGCCCGGCGAAGCGGTGATGGTCGAAGCGCTGACCGCTCCCGGGATCAAGGCCGCTTGCCGGCAATTGCGCTTGCCGCTGCACGGCGTCGCCATGGACCACGAAGGCATCCTCCCCGACGACCTCGACCGCGTCGCCCGGGCCAGCGGCGCCCGGGTGCTGGTGCTGACGCCGGCGCTGCACAACCCTACCGGCGCGTGCATGGGCGAACAACGTCGGCGCGATATCGCCGCGGTGGTGGAACGGCTGGACCTGCTGCTGGTGGAGGACGATGTCTATGGCGCCCTGGGCGACCAGCCGCCCTTGCTGCCGTTGTTGGGCCCGCGAGGGTTGCTGGTCAGCAGCCTGTCCAAGACCGTCTGCGCCGGTCTGCGCCTGGGCTGGATCGTCGGCGACGCGGCGTTGCTGGAGCGCATCGACCCGTATTCCCAGGCCACCCATTGGCCCATCGCCCCGCTGGTCCTGCAGATCGCCTGCCGCTGGATCGAGGACGGCACCGCCGCGCGCAAGCTCGCCTGGCAGCGCGAGGAGGTCAATCAACGCTGGCGCCTGGCGACCAGGCTGCTGGGCCCGGCGCTGGCGCTTCAGGCCACGCCGTCGCCACATGTCTGGGTCAGCGGCCCGCGTCCGGGCGAAGTGCTGGCCGCGGCCTGTCGGGCCAAAGGCGTCGAAGTCGTGCCCGCCCAGGTGTTCGCGGTCAAGCAGGGCCAGGTGCCGGCGATCCGCGTCAGCCTCACCGCCGCCCGCAGCCGGGCCGAGCTGAAACAGGCGCTGGAACGGGTGGCGCAGGTGCTGGACGAATTCGCCGCGCAGGATCCGGAGTGACAGCCGCGCCCGCCCTCCTACACTCAAGCCGCTGTTACGGAAACGGATCCCTCATGACGTCACTCGAAACCTTCTACACCCAGGCCGCCGCCCACCTCAGCCAGCAAGACCCGGCCTGGGCCGCGCATATCGCGGCGATCGGCCCGTGCCTGCACACCCCGCTGCCGACCCGCGATCCTTACCAGGCGCTGGTCCGCGCCATCGCCTACCAGCAACTGCATGCGCGCGCCGCCGAGGCGATCCTCGCGCGCTTTCTCGCGCTCTATCCGGACGCCGCATTTCCCACCCCCGCGCAACTGCTGGCGACCACGCCGGAGCAACTGCGCGCCTGTGGATTTTCCGGGCGCAAGATCAACACCGTGCAGGCCGTCGCCCAGGCTCGGCTGGACGGCTTGGTGCCGGATCACGACGAGGCCCGGCAACTGGCGCATGAAGTGCTGATCGAGCGCCTGACCCGGCTGCCCGGTGTCGGCCGCTGGACCGTGGAAATGCTGCTGATCTACACCCTGGAACAGATGGACATCCTGCCGGTCGATGACTTCGGCGTGCGCGAGGGCTACCGTCGCCTGCAGGGACTGGCCGCACAACCGACGCGCAAGCACCTGCAGGAACTAGGCACGGCCTGGAGCCCCTACCGCACAGTGGCGACGTGGTATCTGTGGCGGGTGCCGACAAAGTGAATTCGAAAGCAAGCAGCGGAGTTTTCCGTGGTCCGGGGATTTCTAGACTGTGATCCAGCGTCAGCAGCTGGCTTGCTGCCATTGATGGACAGGCCCCGGCTTTTCGGAGGAAGAACATGCGCCCTAAAACCCAACCCACGGTCAGCGAATCCGATCCACGCTGGCAAGCCCTGCTCGCCCGCGACCCGGTCGCCGACCCGTCGTTCGTCTACGGCGTGCGCACCACCGGCGTCTATTGCCGCGCGTCCAGCCCGGCGCGCCGGCCGCGCATCGAAAACGTCGAGTTCTTCGCCACTGCGGCCGAAGCCGAAGCCGCCGGCTACCGGCCAAGCCGACGCCGCGGCACCGACCAGAACGACCTGGCGCGGCAACACGCAGTCCAAGTCGCCCGGGCCTGCAAGCTGATCGAAGAAGCCGAGACCGAACCGAGCCTGGAGCAGTTGGCCGAGCAGGTGAACATGAGCCCGTACCATTTCCACCGGGTGTTCAAGCGCGCCACCGGCCTGACGCCCAAGGCCTACGCCACGGCGCACCGCGCGCACAAGCTGCGCCAGCACCTGCAGCGTGCCGACTCCATTACCGAGGCGCTCTACGACGCGGGCTTCAATTCCAACAGCCGCTTCTACGAATCCAGCAATGCCCGCCTCGGCATGACTCCGGCGACCTACCGCGATGGCGGCGCCAAGACCGATATCCACTTCGCCATCGCCCAGTGCTCGCTGGGGGCAATTCTCGTCGCACAAAGCGCCAAGGGCATCTGCGCCATCCTGCTGGGCGACGACCCACAGGCGCTACTGCAAGACCTGCAGGACAAATTCCCCAAAGCCCATTTCATCGGCGCCGATGCCGCGTTCGAACATTTGGTGGCGCGGGTGGTGGGTTTCGTCGAAGCGCCGGCGATCGGCCTCGACCTGCCGCTGGACCTGCGCGGCACAGCGTTCCAGGAGCGTGTCTGGCAGGCGTTGCGGGATATTCCGGTGGGCAGCACCGCCAGCTACGCCGAGATCGCCGAACGCATCGGCTCGCCCAAGGCGGTTCGCGCCGTGGCCAAGGCCTGTGCGGCCAACAGCATCGCGGTGGCGGTGCCCTGCCATCGAGTAGTGCGCAGCGACGGCAACCTGTCGGGTTATCGCTGGGGCGTGGCGCGCAAACAGCAGTTGCTTGAGCGGGAAAGAACCTGATTGGTTATCGAAGCCACACTAATAAACCGTCTACAAGTGCAAACTCAAGATAATAAAAAGCCCCCGTTCAAGCGGGGGCTTTGAATCAACCAAGTTTAACTTTCAACCCTGGCTGCAACCGTCACCCATGACCCGGTATTCGACGGTGTGGCGCTGGCCCTGATGATCTTCGTAAACCATGGTAGCCGGTACCACTTCACAGACATTGGGAATATTCGACAGGCTGATGACCTTGGCGATATCCAGCTTGGTGCCGTAGCTGTATTGCTCAACGGCGGGCTGTGCGGCCGTGTCGGCAAGTGCGAACGAAGAGACGGCAAGCAGTGCAGCTGCAATTAATGCTTTCATGAGAGTTGGGCCTTTAAAGCAATCGAGCGAACAGATTGACTTCATGTGCCGAGGTGGCGCGGAGAAGTTGTTATATCAATAAGCGGACATAACACGAAGTACCGATCCCGGTAGAAGTTGTTTACTGGGGATGCGCTCAGTTTACTGATCTGCTAACTTCGTTGAATCGCGAAGCCTGACATTCACTGTTACCGTTTTCGCAACAATAATCGCTAATCCTTACCTGTCGGCGACGCTTTGCGCCCAGCGCAAACGCCCGTGCCAGAGCCCTCGCCCCGTGCCAAACCCGAGCCCGATCCCGTGCAGTCTGCTGAGTCCCTCCGAGCGGCCGCTGCTGAATAAATTCTACAAACGCCATGCTTCGCCAATGCGCGCCAGCGAGAACAGCGTGGTTTGGGTCGCCCGGGCGGGGGAAATCATCGCCGCGCTGAACCTGACAGCGGTGCCGGGCGGTCAGTGGCTGACCGGCCTGCTGGTCGCGCCGGACTGGCGCAGGCAGCAGGTCGCCAGGCGCCTGATCGACGAAGCCAGCGAACAGGTCGAAGGCTTTATCTGGCTGTTCTGCCATCCGGATCTGCAGGGGTTCTACGAACGGCTTGGTTTCACCGTCGATGAAGCGCTGCCGGCGGTCCTCACCGAACGCCTGGCCCGCTACCGGCGCAGCAAGCCATTGCTGGCGATGGCGCGGGATCAGTCGTCGCTGGCCGGGTCCAGACCGGGGAACAGCACTTCGGTGTAACCAAAGCGGCTGAAGTCGTGGATGCGCGAGGGGTAGAGGCGACCGATCAGGTGATCGCACTCGTGTTGCACCACCCGGGCGTGAAAGCCTTCGGCGGTGCGGCGGATCGGCTGGCCATCGGGGTCGACGCCTTCGTAGTAGATGCCCTTGTAGCGGCTGACCACGCCGCGCAGACCCGGCACCGACAAACAACCTTCCCAGCCCTCTTCCAGTTCGCTGCCCATCGGCGTGATGACCGGATTGAGCAGGATGGTCTGCGGCACCGGCTCGGCATCCGGGTAACGCTCGCTGCGCTCGAAGCCGAAGATCACCAGTTGCAGGTCGACACCGATCTGCGGCGCGGCCAGGCCGACACCGCCGACATGGCGCATGGTTTCGAACATGTCGTCGATCAGTTGCGTCAGTTCGGCGCTGCCGAACATATGCTCCGGGACCGGCGGGGCGATGCGCAGCAAGCGCTCATCGCCCATCTTGAGAATGTCATGAATCATGGGGGGCTCGGTTGACAGGTTCTGCCTCGGGAGCCAGGGAATGATCGCGCCCCAGCCCGGAAACATGCTTTTTATCATGCTCGGCAGCGTTTTCACCGGGTTCTTTTTCCCCCGGGTCCTTGCCCTCGGCGGACATGTGCTCGATCACCGCGTTCATCTCCGCGCCCAGCAACAACACCGCCGCAGAAATGTAGAAATACAGCAGCAGCACGATGATCGCGCCGATGCTGCCGTACATGGCGTTGTAGTCAGCAAAGGTCTTCACGTAATAACCGAAGCCCAGCGACGCGATGATCCACACCACCACCGCCAGCACCGAGCCGGGGGTGATGAATCGGAATTCCTGCTTCACATCGGGCATCACGTAGTAGATCAACGCCACCGCCACCATCATCAGAATCACGATGGCCGGCCAGCGCAGCACCGTCCACACCGTGACGATGATTTCTTCCATTCCGATTTGCGAAGCCACCCAGCTCATGACCTGAGGCCCCAGCACCATCAGCGCCGCGGCCGCCAGGAGCATGCCGGCAATACCGATGGTGTAGAAAATCGACAGTGGAATGCGCTTCCACACCGGACGGCCTTCGGCCACATCGTAGGCGGCGTTCATCGCGCTCATCATCAGGCGCACGCCGGCCGAGGCGGTCCACAGGGCGATGACGATACCCACCGAAAGCAAGCCGCCCTTGGATTGCTGCAACTGGTCGATCACCGGGTTGACCTGCTCCAGCGCCTGCGGCGGCAACACCAACTCCGACTGCAGGCGCAGCCAGGAGAAGAAGTCCGGCAGGTGCAGGAAACCGATCAGGGCGATGAGAAACAGCAGGAAGGGGAACAACGAAAACAGCATCTGGTAAGCGAGTGCCGAGGCGTAGGTGGACATCTCGTCATCGAGAAACTCGCTGACCGTACGCACCAGCACGCGGTGTAGTGGCATCCCGCGCAAGTGGGGAAGAATCATGGCGTCTCCTTTCGCTGCCCGAAGCACTGGTTCCCGGGTCGAAATTGGGAAAAGTTACAAAACAGTCTAATAGACCCCACGCAGATGGTCGCGATTCAATCCTGCGGACAAAAAAACGGCCACCCGAAGATGGCCGCTTTCCGACAGCTACAGCAATCAAGGCTTCTTCACGGCATCCTTGACCTTGCCGACCGCTTGCTGGGCTTCGCCCTTGAGTTCCTGGGCCTTGCCTTCCGCGCGCAGACGATCATTGTCGGTAGCCTTGCCGACGCCTTGCTTGATGTTGCCGACCGCTTCGTTGGCCACGCCTTTGACTTTATCTTTGGTGCCACTCATGGGATTTCTCCTGGAAGGGAACGTCAGAATTGACATGTTGGTTGAGTAGCGAGCGAAGCGCGGAGTTTCATTTATTTTTCGTCCGAAGGCTCACTGGGTCTCGGAATAGCACATGGTGCGCAGATCCGAGTTGCTGATGGTCCCGCAACTGCCATTGCCGGTCTTGGCGTAGCAGTAGGTGCGCTGGTCGCTGTCGGTGATCGTGCCGCAACTGCCGTTACCGGTCTCGGCGTAGCACTGGGTGCGCAAATTGGAGTTGCTGATGGTTCCGCAGCTGCCGTTCCCGGTCTTGGCATAGCAGTAGGTGCGCTGGTCGCTATCACTGATCGTGCCGCAGCTGCCGTTTCCAGTCTCGGCATAGCATTGCGTACGCAGATCGGAGTTGCTGATGGTTCCGCAACTGCCACTGCCCGTCTTGGCATAGCAGTAGGTTCGCTGATCGGAGTCGCTGATCGTTCCACAACTGGCATTGGCATACCCGCTGAACATCAACAGCAAAGCGATGAGTACCCGCATTTCTTTTCTTCCATGGCGATACCAGGGACCAGCCTGGCACTAAATAAGGCGACTTCAATTGTCGACGCTGGTTTTGCGCAATCAAATTGACATCATTTCTGGAAAAAGTTCAGAGAGGACGTTGAGAACCAAAGCGGTCGCTTTATGTTTCACAGCATTGCCAGCACAATATCCGACCTTTCAAGCGTCACCCGTAGGAAACCTGCATGAAACTCGATAAACCCACCGCCATCGCCCGGCGCAACCAGGCGCTGGAAAAACCCATGCTGAACAGCGACAACACGCTATTCGCGGTGCTCGACAGCAAGCGCAACCTGTGGTGGTTCGATGTCCCGGTGGCCTGGCTGCGCAAGAACAGTGAGTTCGTCAATCTGCTCCTGCACACCCCCGAGACTGACAATCTGCAGCACCTGAAAGTGCCGGTGCGCGACCTGCGCACGCACCAGGAGAAGATGGAAGTGCGTAACGCCGGCAAACGCCGCGCGACCATCAGCCTTGCGCTGTCGGCCGACCGTGACTCGCTGTTGCGTGACTTGCGGCCCGGTGGCGACAACCTGGACTTCTCCGGTTATCGCCAACGCTGATCAGGCCAGCTCGATGCGGTTGTCGTGGATCACGATCTGACCGCTCTTGTACAAGGCGCCGATGGCCTTTTTGAAGTTGCCCTTGCTGACCCCGAACATATCGCTGATCACTTGCGGATCGCTCTTGTCGTTGAGCGGCAGCACGCCGTCGGAAGCCTTGAGCTTCGCCAGGATCTGCTCGTGCAGGCCAAGGGCGGCGTCCTGGCCGATAGGCTGCAGGCTCAGGGCAATCTTGCCGTCCGCACGCAGTTCCTTGATGTAGCCCTTCTCTTGCTTGCCGGAACGCAGGAACTTGAACACTTCGTTCTTGTGAATCAGGCCCCAGTGCTTGTTGTTGATGATGGCCTTGAAGCCCATCGGGCTCTCTTCCACCACCAGCAGGTCAACCTGCTGGCCGACCCGGTAGTTGGCCAGCGTCTGGTCCAGGTAGCGGTCCAGCTTGGCGGTGGCCGTGATGCGGCGGGTGCGGCGGTCGAGGTAGACGTGCACCACGCAGTACTCACCGGCGCGCATCTGGCGCTTTTCTTCGGAGTACGGCATCAGCAGGTCCTTGGGCAGGCCCCAATCGAGGAAGATGCCGATGCTGTTGATTTCGATGACCTTGAGGCTGGCGAACTCGCCCACCTGGACCTTGGCCTTCTCGGTGGTGGCGATCAGCTTGTCTTCGCTGTCCAGATAGACAAAGACGTTCAGCCAGTCCTCGACCTCACTGGGCGTGTCCTTGGGGATATAGCGGTTGGGCAGAAGAATCTCGCCATCCGCGCCGCCATCCAGGTACAGACCGAAGTCTGTGTGCTTGACCACCTGCAAGGTGTTGTAACGCCCAACTAAAGCCATGTCCGAAAATCCTCGTTGCGAGCCGCGCATTCTACACCCGAACCATGGGAATCGCCCGACAGATCAGCGCTTTCATTGCTGAAGGAGATCAGGTTGAACCGGTATGGGAAGACCTGTTCTATACCCAGTAAGGATGCCAACCGAAGGGACTCGCCATGTCCGCTCGTCTACTGCGCTGCCTGCGCCCCGCTGCCTTGATCGTCGCCAGCCTGTTTCTGCTGTCGTGCACCCGGCTGGATCTCGCCTACCGCAACCTCGATGTGCTGGTGCCCTGGTCCCTAAGCGATTACCTGGACATGAACCGTCAGCAGAAAAGCTGGCTCAACGAGCGCCTCAAGCAGCAATTGGCCTGGCACTGCAAAACCCAGCTGCCCGGTTATCTGGACTGGATGGACCGCATTCGCAGCATGGTCGCCGACGATCAGGTCACCGATCAGGGCTTGCAGGCGCGTACCCAAGAGGCGCGTCAGGCCGTCGCCCGGGTCGCCGAGCAGATCACCCCGTCGGCGGCGCAATTGCTCAAGGGCATGGATGACGAGCAGGTGCGGGAAATGCGCCAGAGCTTCGCGGAAGATATTCGCGAGCGGCAGGCAAAATACGTGAAAACGCCGCTATCGAAGCAGATCGCGCAGCGTGGCGAGCGGATGGAGAAACGTCTGTCGCCCTGGTTTGGTGGCCTCAATCCGCAGCAACAGGAACGGGTCGCCGCCTGGTCGGCGAGCCTGGGCGAGCAGAACCGCGCCTGGATCGCCAACCGTGCTCACTGGCAGAACGAATTCAGCAACCTGATGGACCAGCGCCAGAGCGACAACTTCGAGCCGCGCCTGGGTGATCTGCTGAAAAACCGCGAACAATTCTGGACCCCGGAATACCGCGTCGCCTTCCAGAACACCGAAGAGCAACTGCGCAGCCTGCTGGTGGACCTGATGGCGCAGAGCAGCGCTCAACAGCGCCAGCACTTGGACAGCCGGCTGGCCCAGGTGCGGCGCGACTTCAGTGAGCTGAAGTGTCTGAAAAGTTGAAGCGGTCCGTCAGGCGATCACTTCTTCGCGGCCTTTGCGCCGGTACGGGAAGACATCGATAACCTTCCCGGCGCTGATCGCGTCCTGCAGCCCTTTCCAGTACTCGGCATCGTACAGCTCGCCATGCAACTGGCTGAACAGACGGCGCTGACCCATATCGGCGAAGAGAAACGGCGGGAACTCCTCGGGGAACACGTCATGCGGGCCAATGGAATACCAGGGCTCGCTGGACATCTCGTCCTCGGGGAAGCGCGGCGCCGGGATGCGGCGGAAATTGGCCTCGGTGAGCAGGGTGATTTCGTCATAGTCGTAGAACACCACCCGGCCGTGACGGGTGACGCCGAAGTTCTTCAGCAGCATGTCGCCGGGAAAGATGTTCGCCGCCGCCAGTTGCTTGATCGCCAGACCGTAATCGTCCAGTGCTTCGCGGACCTGGGCGTCGGTGGCGTTTTCCAGATACAGGTTCAGCGGTGTCATGCGCCGCTCGGTCCAGCAGTGACGCACCAGCACCGTGTCGCCTTCCAGGGTCACGGTCGAGGGTGCCACTTCCAGCAGCTCGGCCAGGCACTCCGGGTCAAACTTGCTCACCGGAAAGCGAAAATCGGCGAACTCCTGGGTATCGGCCATGCGCCCCACGCGGTCGACGCTCTTCACCATGCGGTACTTTTCGATCACCGTGGCGCGGTCGACGCTTTTCGACGGCGAGAAGCGGTCCTTGATGATCTTGAACACGGTGTTGAAGCCCGTCAGGGTGAACACGCTCATCACCATGCCGCGCACGCCGGGCGCCATGATGAAGCGGTCGTCAGTGCTGGCCAGGTGGTTGATCAGCGCCCGGTAGAACTCCGATTTGCCGTGCTTGTAGAACCCGATCGAGGTGTACAACTCGGCGATGTGCTTGCCCGGCAGGATGCGCTTGAGGAAGCCGACGAATTCCGCCGGCACCGGTACATCCACCATGAAATACGAGCGGGTGAAGGAGAAGATGATCGACACATCGGCTTCGTCGGTGATCAGCGCGTCGATCTCGATGCCATGGCCTTCGCGGTGCAGCAGCGGGATCACCAGCGGCCATTGCTCGTCCTGGGTGAAAATCCGCCCTACCAGGTATGCGCCTTTGTTGCGGTAGAGCACCGGCGAGAATAGCTCGATCTGTAACTGCGGGTCCTTGCACACCCAGTCCGGCAGGTTGTCGCGCAATTGCGCTTCCAGACGGGCCAGGTCGCCCGGCAGGTCGGCGTAGGGCACATCGAAGCGGTAGTCGTTGAAAATCTGCCCGAGCAGCCCCGCCAGTTGCCCGTCCGGGCGATAGACGCGGGTCTGCGCTGCACGCTCATGAGCACGCAGCGACGGCCGGGTGGTGTGGATGAACATGCAGCCGTCGCTGATCAGGTCGTGGCTGAACAGGCTGCAGAAGATCGAGTTGTACCAGGTCTCCGACAGTTCATCGTCGAGGCGCGGGTCGATCAGGTTGATGTAGGCGCTCTTCACCAGCGGCCAGAACGAGACATCCAGCAGCACCTCGGCGTCAAAGCCCTCGTGCAGGCGGGTGCTGACCTCGGCGACCTTTTCCTCGTAGAGATTGATCCGCGCCGCAGCGGCGCTCTGGATCTGTTGCCAGAGGGCTTTTTCGAAACGCTCGCGGGCACCGACAGTGATCTGGCGGAAGTGCTCGCGGTAGTTGTCGAAACCTTCGAGGATCATCCGGGCGATATCGGCGGCCGGCCATTGCTGGGGCATATCTGGACCTCTGGCACAAAGGACGAAAGCCTGAGAGTAACCGCGGCGCAGGCCGCTGCACAGGGGCGGATCGGCCAAATCGGAACCACTCTGCCAGCATCGCGAAGAGGCGTTTTTGCGCACTGGCCGACATTAACCGGCATGAACGGATTCAGCCCGCAAGAAAGCGGACGAGATCGCCCCGGCTTATGCCTTACACTCCTTCCCCCGTTTCTGCCCGGAGAGTCCCGTGAGCCCCATCGCTTTGTCCCGTTTGCTGATCCTCGCCGCCGTCTGGGGCGCCAGCTTTCTGTTCATGCGCATCATCGCCCCGGTGTTGGGCACCGTGCCGACAGCGTTTTTCCGGGTGTCGATCGCCTGCGCCGGGTTGCTGCTGATCCTCGCGCTGTTGCGGGTGCGCTGGGACTTCCAGGGCAAGTTCAAAGTCGCGCTGCTGCTGGGCATGATCAACTCGGGGATCCCCGCGACGCTGTATGCGGTGGCCGCGCAGGTGCTGCCCGCCGGCTACTCGGCAATCTTCAACGCCACCACGCCGCTGATGGGCGTGCTGATCGGCGCGCTGTTCTTCCATGAAGCCATGACCCTGCCCAAGTTGCTGGGGATCTTCCTCGGTCTGCTGGGGGTTGGCATTCTCAGTGGTGCCGGGCCGGTGGCCTTCGACCTGAAGCTGATGCAGGGTGCCCTCGCCTGCCTTGGCGCCACCACCTGCTATGGCCTGTCGGGCTTTCTCGCCCGGCGCTGGCTGGACCAGCGCGGCGGCCTCGACAGCCGTTTGTCCGCGCTGGGCAGCATGATGGGTGCAACCTTGCTGCTGACCCCGCTATTCGCCTGGAGCGTCGCCACCCAGCCACCCGCAAGCTGGGGCGGATGGCCGGTGTGGCTGTCACTGCTGGGCCTGGGCCTGGTGTGCACCGCCTTCGCCTACATCCTGTACTTCCGCCTGATCAGCGAAATCGGCCCGGTGAAATCCTCCACCGTGACCTTCCTGATCCCGGCATTCGGCGTGCTCGGGGGTGCCTGGCTGCTGGACGAGCCGATCTCCACGGCGCACCTCTACGGTGGCCTGCTGATCGGCCTGGCCTTGTGGCTGGTGCTCAAGCCCGCGCCGGCTGGCGGAACACGAACAGCAGGCCGATAACGATCAGCCCCATGCCCAGCAGGCTCAACGCGGCGAGACGGTTACCGAAGATCAGGTAATCCATCACCGCGGTGACCGCCGGCACCAGGTAGAACAGGCTGGTTACATTGACCAGATTGCCCCGGGCAATCAGCCGGTACAGCAACAGGGTCGCCAGCACCGAGACCACCAGGCCCATCCACAGCAACGAGCCCCAGAGTTGCGCGCCCGGCTGCACCGCCAGCGGCTGGAACGGTGCGAACAACCCGCACAGCAACAGGCCGGAGAGGTATTGCAACGGCAGCGTGCCGAGCGGGTCGCGGGTGATGCGCTTCTGCATGATCGAACCGACGGTCATGCTCGCCAGCGCCAGCAATGCGAAGCCCATGCCGGCCAGGGAAATCCCGCCCAGGCCGAGCCCTTGCCAGACCACCAGCACCAGCCCGCCCAGGCCCAGACACAACCCGAACAGCCGGCTGAACGAGCGTTGCCGCTCCATCAGCGCGACGGTGAGGATCGGTTGCACGCCCATGACCGTGGCCATGACACCGGGCGTGACCTTCAGGTCCAGCGCCAGCAAGTAGAAGATCTGGTAGGCGCCCAGCAGCACGCCGCCAGTTGCCAGCGCCTGCCAGATAGCGCTGCGTTCACGGGGCCAACGTAGCCGCAGCAGCGGCCCGAGCAACAACAGGCCACCCAGGGCGATAAGGAAACGGATCAGCAGAAAAGCGAACGGCGTCGCCTGGGCCAGTCCCAGCTTGGAGACGATCGCGCCACTGCTCCAGAGCAGGACGAACAGGCTGGTGGTAGCCGCCGAGGCCACGGATGCTTTGGTAAGAACAGACATGAATTTGCCACCTGTATTCGGGCAAGTAAGCCGAACGGCCGGAGGGGCCGCACTCAGAAGATCGGGATGGGATATGGGCCGATCAGGCCACTACCACCACAACGACGCTGCTGACAGGTGAAGGAGGGCTGATGACCGCCGGCGCACGCACAACCACGACCGCGTCGGGCGCGGTAGCGAATACGGTGGTGAGTGGGGTGGCGGACATGAAGAGGTCTTCGGATGAGATGAAGTGCTGAGGACTATAACCGTGGCCATTTAATGGCGCAAGACACTCTCGCTGGCAAGCGGTGCGCCGCTTGCCAGCGATTGAAATCAGAACAACCAGCGATACAGCAGATACGCCACAACCACCGCCAGCACCGGCCGCATCACGCGGTAGGCCTTGGGATTGGCGCGCTTGAAGGTTTTCACCCGGGCGCTGATGACATTGCTGAACTTCTTGCTCCAGGCATACGCCTGGTTGATCCCGCCGACGCGCTCGTCATCGGTGTTCTGCGGCGCGGTGGCGCGGCCGAGGAACGCACTGACCTTGCGGTTGATACGGGTCATCAACGGGCTGCTCAGCGGACGCTCGACGTCGCAGAACAGGATCACCCGGGTGGTTTCGGTTTCGTTCTTCACCCAGTGCACGTAGGTTTCGTCGAACATCACGTCTTCACCGTCGCGCCAGGCGTAGGGCTGACCGTCGACGTAGATCCGGCAGTTGTCGGAGTTGGGGGTGGACAGCCCCAGGTGATAGCGCAGGGAACCGGCGAACGGGTCGCGGTGCGGGTTCAGGTGGCTGCCGCCGGGCAGCAGGGCGAACATCGCGCCTTTCACGTTGGGGATGCTGTTGACCAGCTCGACGGTCTTCGGGCACAGCAGCTCGGCCGAAGGTAGGGCCTTGTCGTACCACTTCAGGTAGAAACGCTTCCAGCCCTTCTTGAAGAACGAGCCGAAGCCGGCGTCGTTGTCCTTCTCGGCGGCACGGATGTAACCCTCATCGAACAGGTGCATGGCCTCTTCGCGGATGGTTTCCCAGTTGTTCTTCAGCACATCCAGCTCGGGGAAGCGCTCACGGTCCAGGTACGGCTTGGACGGCACGCCGGAGAACATGTACATCAGCGAGTTGTAGGGCGCGAACAAGGCCGAATGGTTGACGAACTGGCGCAGTACGGGAAGGCGTGCCTTACCGCGCAAGTGCACGTACAGCACGCTGCCGAAGAACAACAGCAGAACGCCAGCCTTGGCGACGAAGGAAAAGGTCATGCATCACTCCTGGAATTTTCGTTCAGGCTCGGCGCCGGAAATCATCCATGATAAACCGAACAGGCCCCGGTAAAAACAACCGAGGCCTGATAGAGAGTTTTGAGGATTATGTAACAACGGCGGGATCGTGGATTTGCCGGAGATCAGGGGTTAGCAGTGCGCCCATCGCTTACTGCATGTTTTCCTGATCCGTGAACAGATCACTGAACAGCATGCTCGACAGATAGCGCTCACCCGAGTCCGGCAGAATCACCACAATGGTCTTGCCCTGCATTTCCGGCTTCTCGGCCAGGCGCACCGCAGCAACCATTGCCGCGCCACAGGAAATCCCGCACAGAATCCCCTCTTCCTGCATCAGGCGCAGGGCCATGGCCTTGGCGTCGTCATCGCTGACCAGCTCGACCTGATCGACGATCGACAGATCGAGGTTCTTCGGCACGAAACCGGCACCGATACCCTGGATCTTGTGCGGGCTCGGCTTGATTTCTTCGCCGGCCAGGGCCTGGGTGATCACCGGCGACACCACCGGTTCCACCGCCACCGAGAGAATCGCCTTGCCCTGGGTGTTCTTGATGTAGCGCGAAACACCGGTAATGGTGCCGCCAGTGCCGACGCCCGCCACCAGCACGTCAACCGCGCCGTCGGTGTCGTTCCAGATTTCCGGGCCGGTGGTTTTCTCGTGGATCGCCGGGTTGGCCGGGTTATCGAACTGCGCCGGCATGAAGTAGGTGGACGGATCACTGGCAACGATTTCGTTGGCCTTTTCGATGGCGCCTTTCATGCCTTTCGCAGGCTCGGTCAGCACCAGTTCGGCGCCCAGGGCCTTGAGCACCTTGCGGCGCTCGATGCTCATCGACGCCGGCATGGTCAGCAACAGCTTGTAACCGCGGGCCGCAGCGACGAACGCCAGGCCGATACCGGTGTTGCCCGAGGTCGGCTCGACGATGGTCATGCCCGGCTTGAGTTTGCCGCTGCTTTCCGCGTCCCAGACCATGTTCGCGCCAATCCGGCATTTGACCGAATAACCCGGGTTGCGCCCTTCAATCTTGGCCAGGATGGTCACGCCGCGCGGGGCGATGCGGTTGATCTGCACCAGCGGCGTATTGCCGATGGAATGGGCGTTGTCAGCGAAGATACGGCTCATGGCAGGAGATCCTTTTGGCACCGAGCGAAAACCTCAAGGGTAAGCCTGCCATGGGGGTGCGTCTACCCCGGCCGAACTCCGCGCCATTGACGGCGGTCAACCCTTCATGCGCATCCGGGAGACGCCGATGAAACGCCGCTACCGCTGGCCGCTGCTGGGCCTGGCCAGCCTGATCCTGCTGTTGCTCGCCCTGCACCTGTCGCTGCCCTGGCTGGTGCGCGACTACCTCAATGGCAAGCTCGCTGACATGGGCGAGTACCGCGGCCAGGTCGCCGACGTTGACCTGGCGTGGTGGCGCGGCGCCTACAAGATCAACGGCCTGACCATCGTCAAGACCAGCGGCAAAGTCCCGGTGCCACTGCTCGACGCGCCGTTGATCGACCTGTCGGTAAGCTGGCATTCGCTGTGGTACGACCATGCGGTGGTCGCCGAGGTGACCTTCCTCAAGCCCGAGCTCAACTTCGTCGACGGCGGCAATAAACAAGCCTCGCAGACCGGTCGCGGCACCAACGGGCGGCAACAACTGGAAAACCCCCTGCCGATCACCCTCAACGAAGTGCTGATTCAGGACGGCCCCCTGCCCTCCCGCAACTTCAACTCCAAACCGCCGGTCGCGCTCAAGGCAACCCAGCTCAACGCCAGCATCCACAACCTGACCAACGTGGTCGACAAGGAAGGCCGCCGCGACGCCAGTTTCGAAGGCAAGGCCCGCCTGCTGGGCGACGCCGCCGTGGAAAGTACCGCCACCTTCGACCCGCTGAGCAATTTCGAAGACTTCGAATTCCGCCTGCGCGCCACCGATATCCAGTTACGCCGCCTCAATGACTTCGCCAGCGCCTACGGCAAGTTCGACTTCAACGCCGGCCATGGCGACCTGGTGATCGAAGCCCGGGCGCAGAAAGGCCGGCTCAGCGGCTATATCAAGCCGTTGCTGCGGGATGTCGAGGTGTTCAACTGGCAGCAGGACGTCGAGAACAAAGACAAAAGCTTCTTCCGTTCGATCTGGGAAGCGCTGGTCGGCGCCAGCGAAACGGTGCTGAAGAACCAGCCGAAAAACCAGTTCGCCACCCGCGTCGAACTTTCCGGCAGCGTGCATCAAAGCGATATCAGCGCCTTCGAGGCGTTTTTGCAGATCCTGCGCAACGGCTTTATCCAGGCCTTCAGCGCACGATATGAACGCTCGCCGCCCAAGTCTGACTGAGTCATTGAGTGACGGCCCATTCAGAGACTGAATGGGCCGTCTGCGTTCCCAGTCTTGTAGGACGCACGTTATAGTCGCGCATGACAATTTTCCGCCAGGGCCATGCCCCTTGGCATCCGCAATGAGGATGGGCACATGAAGTTCGAAGGCACCAGCGCATACGTCGCCACAGACGACCTGAAACTGGCGGTCAACGCGGCGATCACCCTGGAGCGACCACTGCTGGTCAAGGGCGAGCCGGGTACCGGCAAGACCATGCTCGCCGAACAACTGGCCGAATCCTTCGGCGCCCGGCTGATCACCTGGCACATCAAGTCCACCACCAAGGCCCACCAGGGTCTCTACGAATACGATGCGGTCAGCCGCCTGCGCGACTCGCAACTGGGCGTGGACAAGGTCCACGACGTGCGCAACTACCTGAAGAAAGGCAAGCTCTGGGAGGCATTCGAAGCCGAAGAGCGAGTGATCCTGCTGATCGATGAAATCGACAAGGCCGACATCGAGTTCCCCAACGACCTGTTGCAGGAACTGGACAAGATGGAGTTCTACGTTTACGAGATCGACGAGACAATCAAGGCCAAGCAGCGCCCGATCATCATCATCACCTCGAACAACGAAAAGGAATTGCCCGACGCCTTCCTGCGCCGCTGCTTCTTCCACTACATCGCCTTCCCTGACCGCGACACCCTGCAGAAAATCGTCGACGTCCACTACCCGAACATCAAGAAAGACCTGGTCAGCGAAGCGCTGGACGTGTTCTTCGACGTGCGCAAAGTGCCGGGCCTGAAGAAAAAGCCCTCCACCTCTGAACTCGTGGACTGGCTCAAGTTGCTGATGGCCGACAACATCGGCGAAGCGGTGCTGCGCGAGCGCGATCCGACCAAGGCCATCCCGCCGCTGGCCGGCGCCCTGGTGAAAAACGAACAGGACGTGCAGTTGCTTGAGCGCCTGGCCTTCATGAGCCGTCGCGGCAACCGCTGAGCCAACGGGGGCGAATGCCATGCTGCTCAACCTGTTCAATGAAATGCGCGCGGCGAAAGTGCCGGTGTCGGTGCGTGAACTGCTCGACCTGATCAATGCGCTGAAGGCGCGGGTCACCTTCGCCGACATGGACGAGTTCTACTACCTGTCGCGGGCGATCCTGGTGAAGGACGAACGTCATTTCGATAAGTTCGACCGCGCCTTCTCGGCCTATTTCAAGGGCCTGGAAAACCTCGACCGGCATCTGGAAGCCCTGATCCCGGAAGACTGGCTGCGCAAGGAATTCGAGCGCTCGCTGAGCGACGAAGAACGCGCGCAGATCCAGTCCCTTGGCGGCCTGGACAAGCTGATCGAAGAGTTCAAGAAACGCCTGGAAGAACAGAAGGAACGCCATGCCGGCGGCAACAAGTGGATCGGCACCGGCGGCACCAGCCCGTTCGGCTCGGGCGGCTTCAACCCTGAAGGCATCCGCGTCGGCGATGCCGGCAAGCGCCAGGGCAAGGCGGTCAAGGTCTGGGACCAGCGCGAGTACAAAAACCTCGACGACCAGGTCGAACTGGGTACCCGCAACATCAAGCTGGCCCTGCGCCGGCTGCGCAAGTTCGCTCGCCAGGGTGCCGCCGAAGAACTGGATATCGACGGCACCATCGACCACACCGCCCGCGACGCCGGCCTGCTCAACATCCAGATGCGCCCGGAACGGCGCAACACCGTGAAGCTATTGCTGCTGTTCGATATCGGCGGCTCGATGGATGCCCACGTGAAAACCTGCGAGGAGCTGTTCTCCGCCTGCAAGACCGAGTTCAAGCACCTGGAGTACTACTACTTCCACAACTGCGTGTACGAATCGGTGTGGAAGAACAACCTGCGGCGGACCTCCGAACGCACCTCCACCCTGGACCTGCTGCACAAGTACGGCGCTGATTACAAAGTGGTGTTTGTCGGTGACGCGGCCATGGCGCCCTACGAAATCACCCAGCCGGGTGGCAGCGTCGAGCACTGGAACGAAGAAGCGGGTTACGTGTGGATGCAGCGCTTCATGGAGAAATTCAAGAAGCTCATCTGGATCAACCCGTATCCGAAAGACACCTGGAACTACACCGCCTCGACCAACATCATGCGCGAACTGGTGGAAGACCGGATGTATCCGCTGACGTTGCGGGGACTGGAAGAAGGGATGAGGTTTTTGTCTAAGTAATTCTTGTTGCTCTCTGGGGCTTCATCGCTGCATGGGTATCTACACATCTCGCAGCTCACCAACCTGTGGGAGCGGATTCATCCGCGAAGGGCCGCGTAGCGGCCCTAAATCCATCCAGCACACTGTTTCTGCCTGGCCTGGATCTCCCATCAAGACATCCTGAAGGTCGACAAAAATGCCGGACCTAGACAACCACCTCGTGCTGGATGGTTTTGGGGCCGCTACGCGCCCCTTCGCGGATGAATCCGCTCCCACAGGATTGCAAGTGGCTGACGGTTTGCGATTACCTGCGAGATGTGTAGATACCTGTGCAGCGATGAGGCCCCTCAGCTCAAACAAACCTCTTGAACCAATCCCGCATCTCGGCCCACCCCAGTTCCTGCACCACCGCCCTAAACCGCACCTTCTCCCCCGGCAAACATTGCGCCAGCCGCGCCAGCGCCAACGGCGTCAACGCCCCCAACCGCGGATACCCGCCGATGGTCTGCCGGTCGTTGAGCAACACGATCGGCTGCCCATCCGGCGGCACCTGCACCGCGCCCAGCGGAATGCCCTCTGAAATCATCGGCTGGCCCTGATACTGCAACGCCGGCCCCAGCAGGCGAATGCCCATGCGGTCGGCCCGGCTGTCCAGCGTCCAGTCACGGTTGAAGGCGTCGAACAGGCTCTGCCCGCTGAACTCGCCCAGTTGCGCGCCCATCACCAGATCCAGCAACGGCTCGCCCTCGAACGAAGGCCGTAACGCCAACGGCACCTCGCCCCGCCCCGCCGTCTGGCCAGCACATTCCAGCCGGTCGCCCTTGATCAGCGCCCTCCCCTCGCCATCCGGCCCGCCAAGCCCTTCGCGAACCACCGTCGCGCAACTGCCCAGCACCTGTGGCGCCGCGAAGCCGCCCGGCGCCGCGAGATACGCGCGAGCACCGTGCAGCGGCTGGTTGAAACGCAGGCGCTGGCCCCGGCGCAGGGTAAAGCTGCGCCAGGGCTTGAGCGGTTGATCGTCCAGCCGGGCATCCAGATCGGCACCGGCCAGGGCCAGGCAGCAATCCGCCTCGGCCACCAAGGCAAAACCGCCGAGGGTGATTTCAATGACGGCCGCCTGCGCCGGGTTGTCCAGCAGCCAGTTGGCCCAGCGCGCCGACACCCAGTCCAACGCCCCGCCCTGGGTCACGCCCAGGTGACGCACGCCGAAGCGGCCGGCGTCCTGCAACTGGCACAGCGGCGTGCTGGCCTCGACGGTCAGAACGCTCATGGCTGTTGCTCCTGCGGGGTGTCGTCGCCGCCCAAAGCCAGAAACTCGGCGTGCGCAATGGCGACGAAGCGCACGCGATCACCGGGTTGCAGCAGGCTGTAGCCGTCGCGCTGGCGGTCGAACAACGGCGCGGGGGTGCGTCCGATCAGGTTCCAGCCGCCCGGCGACAGCGCCGGATAAGCCGCGGTCTGGCGCTCGGCGATACCGACGCTGCCGGCCGCCACGCGCTTGCGCGGGGTCGCCAGGCGTGGCGAGGCCAGGGATTCTTCCACCAGCCCCATAAAGGCAAAGCCCGGCGCGAAACCCAGGGCGAACACCTGATACTCACGGCCGCTGTGACGGCGGATGATCTCGTCCTCCGACACGCCGCAACGGGCCGCCAGCACACTCAGTTCGGGGCCGACGCTGGCGTCGTACCACACCGGAATTTCAAGCCGCCGCCCGCCTGCGCCGTTGTCCGGCTGAAGGTCACGCAGGGCGTTATCGATCAGGTTGCGCGCTTCAAGCGGCGAGCACTGCAGCATGTCGAACTGCAGCATCAGCGTGGTGTACGACGGCACCAGATCGATCAGCCGCTCGCCGAACACCGCCCGCAGCCGCTGGCTGGCGGCGAGCATCCACGGCATGTTGGCTTCGTCGATGGCATCGAACAGACGGACCATCAGGCAATCGATGGCGACCACTTCGACGCGCAGCTTCATGGGGTGGCCAGGGCGTCCAGCGCCTCACGGATCTGCCGCACCGCCGCCGCCGAGCTGTGGTTGTCGCCGTGCACGCAAAGGGTCTGGGCGCGCAGCCGCACCGCGCTGCCATCGCTGGCGGTCAGCGGCTCGCCGCGGGCCAGGCGCAGGGCCTGTTCCAGCACCAGAGCAGGATCGTGATGCACCGCCCCCGGCAGACGCCGCGACACCAGCCGGCCCGCTGCGTCATAGGCGCGGTCGGCGAAGGCTTCAAACCACAGCGTCACGCCCAATTCGTCGCCCAGCGCCTGCGCCGCACTGTCATCGGCGGTGGCCATCAGCATCAGCGGCAGGGTCGAGTCGTAGGCGGAGACGGCTTCGAGCACGGCGCGCAGCGTGTCCGGGTTGGCCATCATGTCGTTGTACAGCGCGCCATGGGGTTTGACGTAGGCGACGTGGGTGCCCTGGACCCGGCAGATGCCGTCCAGCGCACCGATCTGGTAATGCAGCAGGTCGCGGATTTCCTCGTTGCTGCAGGCCATGGACCGGCGGCCGAAGCCTTGCAGGTCCGGGTAGGCGGGATGGGCGCCGACCAACACCTTGTTGGCCGCCGCGAGGGCCACGGTCTGGCGCATGATGCCGGGGTCGCCGGCGTGGAAACCGCAGGCGATGTTGGCGCAATCAATGAAAGGCATGACTTCGGCATCAAGACCCAGGGTCCAGTTGCCGAAGCTTTCGCCCATGTCGCAGTTCAGGAGCAGACGACTCACACGGGCCTCCGGTTTAACGGTTCAACGCCAGCTTGGCTGCACAGCCTTCCGCCGGCCGCCCATGATGACCCACCCGACCAGCAGCAACAGGCTCTCGATCAGCAGCGCGAACAACACCGCGCAACCCAGGCCCCACGCCGCAGCGTCCGGGGTCAGGAGGATCTGGTAGCTGTAGCCCTTGAGGGTTTCTTCGCGGATCGCCGGATCCGGGCGCGTCAGCACGTGCAGGGTGCGACTCAGCCAACCGCTCTGCAGCGCCTGCCATTCGCTTTCCAGCATCTGGTTGCGGCTGAGCAGGCTGTCGATGCTGTTGGCATCGCTCTGGAACACCGGGTCGTCGCTGGCGCGGTAATGCCGCACCAGCGCCTGCAAATCGCCCTTGAAGAAGCGCTGCGCAGTTTGCTCGAAGCCTTTGAGGCCCTCGCGTGACTCCAGCAGATGCGCCTCGACACGCTGGCTGTAGTCGTTGATCAGGCCGGGAATCTGCACCCCCAGCAGCAAGCCGCAGGTGAACAGGATCAATCGCAGGTAGCTTCTGAGCATGACGCCTTTCCTTAGCGGGTCTGGCCCCGTGCGATGCATTCGCCACGCCGCCACAGGCCCCATTGGCCGGGCTCGTAGCGGTGCCAGGTTTCGTTTTCAGTGAGCGCCTCGGTGGCGATGACCGTGACCACGTCGTTGGGTGTGGTTTCGGCCTGGAAGTCGACGATCATGTCGACATCCTTGAGCCGGGCCGGGCCGAACGGCGCACGCCGGGTGATGTGTACCAGCTTGGTCGAACAGAAACAGAACAGCCAGTCGCCATCACTGAGCAGGCAGTTGAACACGCCCTTGCCGCGGTATTCGTTGCAGGCCTGTTCGAGCACCGGAATCAGCTCTTCCACCTCCACCGGCTCCGGGAAGGCTTCACGGATACGGTTGAGCAGGTCGCAGAAGGCCGCTTCGCTGTCGGTGTCGCCGATGGGCCGGTAGAAGGTCGTCTGACCGTTGAACGCGGGCATTTGGCCGTTGTGCGCGAAGCACCAGTTGCGCCCCCACAGTTCGCGGACGAACGGGTGGGTGTTGGACAGGCAGACCTTGCCGACGTTGGCCTGGCGGATGTGGCCGATGACCACTTCACTCTTGATCGGGTAGCGCTGCACCAGGTTGGCGACTTCCGACTCGCAGCTTGCGGCCGGGTCCTGGAACAGCCGCAGGCCGCGCCCCTCATAGAAACCGATGCCCCAACCATCGCGGTGCGGGCCGGTGCGGCCGCCGCGCTGCATCAGCCCGGTAAAGCTGAAAACGATATCGGTGGGGACGTTGGCGCTCATGCCCAGTAGTTCACACATTGCTCGGGTCGCTCCAGGGCGTTACAGACGCGGTTCGAGACGTTGGCGCGGGCCGCCCGGCGGCAATTCCGGCGGCTCCTCGCGATAGCGGCTGGCACTTGTAACGGGCTCGGCCATGACCTCGTCGGCATCACGCTTGGCGGCGGCTTCGGCGCGCTCGCGACGGGCACGGGCGCGGGCCTCCAGCGGCAGGCGGATGGCGACGAAGATAAGGTAAAGGGCGAAGGCGATCATGCCGTACATGGCCAGATCGGAAGCGGCGCGCCAGACGTTGTTGCCGACCTTGAACAGCATGTCGAGGGCGGTGATGGCGATAGCCGGGGCGAACAGCTCCTTGACCGGGTCGATGATGGTCGGGGTCAGCAGCAGCACCGCCATCAGCACCCGCAGCGGCTCGCGCAGCCAGCGCCACATCCAGCCGGTGATGCGGAAACCCACCCACAGGCAGCCCAGGGCGGCCAGGGCGTACAGGCCCCAGGCGAACAGATAGTCGTTTTCGGTCATGGCGTCCGTGGAAAGGTAGGCAAACAGGCGCTTATGATAACGGCTTTTCCGCGCGCAGGCGCCCCCCAGCCAAGAGAACCCCATGTCCGCTACCGCCAACGCTTCCCCTGCACCGATCGCCCGCCAGGGCGACGGACCGGATCCCTACGCCTGGCTACAGGAGCGCGACGCCGCGGAGGTCATGGCCTACCTGGAAGCCGAGAACGCTTACCAGCAGGCGCAACTGGCCGACCAGGCGGACCTGCGCGAGCAATTGTTCGAAGAGATCAAGGGCCGCATCCTCGAAACGGATCTGTCGCTGCCCTCGCCCTGGGGCCCGTACCTGTATTACACCCGCACCACGGCGGGCGACGAATACCCACGGCACTATCGCTGCCCGCGTCCGGCAGACGACTCGAACAGCGTCGACCAGGACCGCGAAGAACTGCTGCTCGACCCCAACGCCCTGGCCGACGGCGGTTTCCTCAGCCTCGGCGCCTTCAACGTCAGCCCCGACCACCAGCGCCTGGCCTACAGCCTCGACACCAGTGGCGACGAGATCTACACCCTGTACGTCAAGGAACTGGCCAGCGGCGAAATCCGCGAGCTGCCGTTCGATGACTGCGACGGCAGCATGACCTGGGCCAACGACAGCCAGACGCTGTTCTTCACCGAACTGGACGACACCCACCGGCCCTTCCGCCTGTATCGCCACCGCCTCGGCAGCACCGACGCCGAAGCGGTGTTCGAAGAAGCCGACGGGCGTTTCTTCCTGCACTGCTACCGGGCCAGTTCCGAGCGCCAGTTGATCCTGCTGCTCAACAGCAAGACCACCAGCGAAGCCTGGGTGCTGGACGCGCAAACCCCGGAGCAGCCCTTCACCTGCCTGGCCGCGCGGGTCGAAGGCCACGAGTACTACCCCGACCACGGCCAGCTCGACGGCGAGTGGCGCTGGCTCATCCGCAGCAACCAGGACGGCATCAACTTCGCCTTGTTCCAAGCACCAAGCGACGCGGTACCGAGCCGCGCCGACTGGCAGGTCCTGGTCCCGCACCGCGACGACATCATGCTGGAAGGCCTGACCCTCAACGCCAGCGCCCTGACCCTGAGCCTGCGTGAAGGCGGCCTGCCGATCATCGAAGTGCATCCGGCAGGGCTGCCGGTCTACCGCGTGCAATTGCCGGATGCCGCCTACAGCCTGTACGTGCAGGACAGCCTGGAATTCGCCAGTTCGCGCATCCGCCTGCGCTACGAGGCACTGAACCGCCCGGCGCAGGTGCGTCAACTGGACCTCGCCAACGGCGAGCAGGCCGTACTCAAGCAAACTCCGGTGCTCGGCCCGTTCGATGCCGACGCCTATGTCAGCCGACGCCTCTGGGCCACTGCGGGCGACGGCACACGCATCCCGATCAGCCTGGTGCAGCGCCGCGAAGACCTCGGCCGTCCGGTGCCGCTGTACCTGTACGGCTACGGCGCCTACGGCGAAAGCCTCGACCCGTGGTTCTCCCATGCCCGCCTGAGCTTGCTGGAGCGCGGCGTGGCCTTTGCCATCGCCCATGTGCGTGGCGGCGGCGAATTGGGTGAGGCCTGGTACCGCGCCGGCAAGCAGGAACACAAGCAGAACACCTTCGACGACTTCATCGCCTGCGCCGAGCACCTGATCGCCGAAAACGTGACCAGCGCCGGGCAACTGGCGATCAGCGGCGGCAGCGCCGGTGGCCTGTTGATCGGCGCGGTGCTCAACCAGCGCCCGGAACTGTTCAAGGTCGCCATCGCCGAAGTGCCGTTCGTCGATGTGCTCAACACCATGCTCGACCCCGACCTTCCACTGACCGTCACCGAGTACGACGAATGGGGCAACCCGCAGGAGCCGGAGGTTTACGCGCGGATCAAGGCCTACGCGCCTTACGAGAACGTCAAAGCCCAGGCCTACCCGTCCATGCTGGTGATCGCCGGCTACAACGACAGCCGCGTGCAGTACTGGGAAGCGGCCAAGTGGGTGGCACGCCTGCGGGTGACCCGCACCGACGGCAATCCCCTGCTGCTCAAGACCGAACTGGGCGCCGGCCACGGTGGCATGAGCGGGCGTTATCAGGGCCTGCGCGACGTGGCGCTGGAATATGCCTTCATCCTGAATGAGCTGGATGTGGTGTAAATCGCGTTTTCCGTTGTCAGAGCTTGCACCGCGACGCCAGTCGCGGTGCGATCACCACAACTCGACAACAAGAAAGACGGAACGCGATGCCTGAAGCCACCTTCCTCACCAACGAAATCCGCGACCTGTTGATGGACTGCGGCCTGTTCGACCAGCTCCTGCCCGGCGACTTCCTCGCCGCCGCCGGCTATTTCGCCCTGAGCAGCATGGACGCAGGCCAGGAAATCTTCCGCGAAGGCGATGCCGGCACCTTCATGTGCATCATCGTTCACGGCCAGGTATCGGTGCGCAAGACCGACGCCGACGGCCGCGAAGTGGAAATCGCCATCCTGCGCAAGGGCCGCGCCTTCGGCGAAATGGCCGTGCTGGACGGCGAGCGGCGTTCGGCCTCGTGCCTGGCCGCCAGCGATTGCCAGTTGCTCAGCCTGGGCAAGGACTCGCTGGAAAAAATGCTCAACGACGCGCCGAAGATCGCCGCGAAAATCATCCGCGCGCTGGCCGTGGCCCTGTCCAAACGGCTGCGCATGCTCGACGGCCAACGCTTGTCGCAGCAGGTCTAATCGTCTTTCGCCCGCTCCTTGCCGGCGTCTGGGGATAACCCCGGCAACGGTTGATCCTTGGGCGGTGCGGGCAGCGGCACGGGTGGCAGCAAGGGCGCTCCCGGCTTGCCGGAAGCGGCACGCGGCACGACAGGCGGCGACACCTGCGGATACGGGGTCGGGGTGGCGGTTCCCGGGGCGCCGGGGACCGGTGCGATGACCCGCGGTTGCAGGTCGGCGGCCTGGGCCGTGGCGATAAAAGCCAGGCAAAGCAGGATGCTCGTCAGACGCATGGAGGGCTCCTGGTCGAGGTTCTACACTACAGGCTACTCCGCCGCGCGGCGGTTTGCCTGCCCAGACGCGGGCAGTGGCGTTAAACTGGCGTCAAAACCGTAACAAGCCCGAGCAGGTATAAAAATGACTTCATCTTCCTCCGCTGCCGCCACTGCGCGGCTCGACCGCATTCTCGCCGACGCCAAGCGCGACGATGAACGGGGCTATCGCCAAAAAGCCCTGAAAATGTACCCCCACGTCTGCGGCCGCTGCGCCCGTGAATTCGCCGGCAAGCGCCTGAGCGAACTGACCGTGCACCACCGCGACCACAACCACGACAACAACCCGCAAGACGGCTCCAACTGGGAGTTGCTGTGCCTGTACTGCCACGACAACGAGCACTCCCGCTACACCGACCAGCAATACTTCAGCGAAGGTTCGCTGAGCACCCCGAGCATCGCCAAGGCCACCCATAACCCGTTCGCCGCGCTCGCCGGGTTGATGAAGAAGGACTGAAGTCCGACTTTTCGTGCAAAGCCATGCCGGTGACCCCGTATAATCGCGTTTTTTTGCGAAGGGGCCCGGCACGTGGCGAACAAACGGTACAGCTGCATCGGCCTGTACAACCCCAAATCCCCGGAAAACGTCGGCTCGGTCATGCGCGCCGCCGGTTGCTATGGCGTCAACTCGGTGTTCTACACCGGCAAGCGTTATGAACGCGCTCGCGACTTCGTCACCGACACCAAGCGGGTTCACTACGACATCCCGCTGATCGGCATCGACGACCTGCAGAAAATCATTCCCCTGGGCTGCACCCCGGTCGCCGTGGAACTGGTCGAGGGCGCCCGCCCGCTGCCGGAATACACCCACCCGGATCGCGCCATCTACATCTTCGGTCCCGAAGACGGTTCGCTGGACGAAGACGTCCGCGCCTGGTGCGAAGAAACCATCTACATCCCGACCAACGGCTGCATGAACCTTGCGGCCACCGTGAACGTGGTGCTCTACGACCGCATGGCCAAGGGTTTGAACACCCGCTCCGGCCCGCGCTTCAAGTAACCGGCCACACCGAGGGAACGCCGGTCGCGCACCGGCGGTCTGCTGACTATCACGCACCCGACAGGAGCATTGTCCATGTCCCAGAAGATCGAGATTCCGACTACGCCTTTCCAGAGCACGCCAGATCAGAACCTCACCGGCTGGGAGCGCGCGGGCTCCGTGGCCACCGGCGTATTGATGGTGGGCAAGGGATTGCGCCGCGGCGGCCTGTTCGGCCTGGTTCAGATGGCGATCGGCGGCGCAGTGCTGGCCCGTGGCGTCACCGGCCATTGCTCGGCCAAGAGCCTGCTGGAACGCGGCCGCGCCGACCTCGACCAGATCCGTTCACGGATTGAGCGCAGCGGCAGTGAGTTGAAGGCGCTGAAGGCAAGCGCCGAGGCGGCTACGCGGGAAGCGACGGTGACGGGGAATGTTTCGTTGGTGAATCCGAAGCCGTGATCTGAAGGCCGCGTCGCTGCATGGGTGTCTACACATCTCGCAGTTAGCACAGGACGTCATGCCACCGCAAACTGTGGGAGCGGATTTATCCGCGAAGGGCCGCAGAGCGGCCCCAAAACCATCCAGCACGAGTTGACAGTCTATGTCCGGCATTTCTTTCGACCGCAGGGACGCCTGAATGTGAGATCCAGGCCAGGAAGGAACAGGGTGCTGGATGGATTCAGGGCCGCATTGCGGCCCTTCGCGGATAAATCCGCTCCCACAATTCGTTGGGATCCGACGCCCTGTGCCTGCCTAAAAGATCTGTAGATAGCCAGGCAGGGATGAAGCACTACTTCAACAACGAACTCTGCAACACCTCAGACTCCCGCCCCAGCACACTCTCCGCCAACTGCACGAACTCCGTGGTACTCACGCTGTTCACCCGCATCAATGCGCGGGTCAGGTCGTCCAGTGAGCGCTTGTTCTGGCTGTGCAGGCGAATCTCGCGGTCCAGCGCCTGCAACAGCAGTACGGCCCGGGCAACAGTGGCGCCGCTGATCTGCTCACCGCGCACGCTGGTGACCGCCTTGCCTTCCTTGTTCAGCCGCGCTTGCAGCGCCTGGTAGCGGTCATCGCTGATGCCGCCGGCACGACGCAAGAGTTCGATGGAGTAGTACTCGGCCAGCCCCTCGGTGATCCAGTCGCTGCCCTCGCGGTCGCTGATCCGCGCGAACACCCGCACCAGCTCGCGCAACAGCGGGCTGCTGCCGTTCTCGCTGACCAGCGGTGTGGCGCTGTTGAGGAAGATCGAGTTGTTCGCCGCCCGCGCGCCGCGCCACAGGTGCTCGCGCGCGCCAACCAGCAGCAGCTTCGGCGGAGTACGCGGGAACACCGCCTGGTACTGCGGCCAGACGAAGGTCAGCAACGTCAGCGCATCCATCCGCCGCAGCCCCTGGCCGAACGGCCCGGCCACGCTGACCTCGGTGTCGCCCAGCTGGGTACGCCGGGCGCCAACGTTGCCGGCCAGCATCCAGCCCGTGGGGCGGTCGAACAGGCGCGAGACGTTGTCGATGCGAAAACGCTGCTTGCCTATCCGCGGCCAGGCGGTCTCGATGCTTTTCCAGCCGGCGGGCAGTTCCAGGGTCAGCCGGGCCACCAATTCGGTGCCGTCCTGCTGGTCGAGACGGGCTGGCGGCACCAGGTAATCACCGCGAAACAGGGCCCACTCCGACGACAGGCGGCTGTCATGGCTGCCGTTCTTCATACGATGGTTGAGGTGCACCCGATAGCTCAGGCTGGCCTTGCCCGGTGCCGGACGCCAGACGCCGCGCTGGTTGTCGGCCTGTGCTTGCCACGGGCCGTCGGCCTTGAAGTCGCTGTACAGGCCTTCCTTGCCCAGGTCGAAATCGAGGCTGCGGACCGGCGCGCCGTCGGCGAGGGTCACGCGCACTTCGGCCTGCCCGGTCTGCGGCAGCAAGCGCACGTGGTAGTCCAGATCGACTTTTTTCGCCCAGGCGGCGTTGCTCGCCAGCAACAACACGACCCACGCCAGATGGTGACGCACAGACATCGCCCGACTCCTTGTTTTAATGCGATGACCGCGAAAGCAGGCTCTACAGCAAACCTTAGCTGGCGCGGAAAATCAGATAGTCTTCCCAGTCATCCTCGTCCACGCTCTCCTCGCTGAGCATGCGTCCGGATTGTGATATGTGCTGCTTGTGCACCTGCTCACGGTCGCCACACACCAAGTGGTGCCAGCGCGGCAGGTCCTTGCCCTCGCTGACCAGGCGATAACCGCAGGTAGGCGGCAGCCACTTGAACTGATCCGCCTTGCCCGGGGTGAGCTGGATGCAGTCCGGTACGTGCGCGAAGCGGTTGGGGTAGTCGCTGCACTGGCAGGTCTTCAGGTCCAGCAGTTTGCAGGCGATCCGCGTGTAATAGACGCTGTTGTCGTCTTCGTCTTCGAGCTTTTGCAGGCAGCACAGGCCGCAGCCATCGCACAACGACTCCCACTCCAGACGATCGAGCTGCTCGAGGGTCTTGCGGGTCCAGAACGGTTCGGGAGTTGCCTGCATGTCGCGGTGATCCTGTTTCAAAATTCTTCTGCTCTATCGAGCGGCGCCAGTCTAGGACGAGTGCTTCGCCTTTGCCAGACCGCTTGTCAGGGTGTGTAGGACAGGCGTAGTTTTGCAAATCATTTCATACCCCCCTGTCAGGAACCCGCATGAGCGCCAATCCTCGCGTTGCCGAATACGCCATCAACGAACAGTTCATCCAGCGCTGGTCACCGCGGGCCTTCACCGCCGAGCCGATCGCCGAAGAAACCCTGCTGAGTTTCCTCGAAGCCGCACGCTGGGCGCCGTCGGCCTACAACTCGCAACCGTGGCGTTTCCTCTTCGCCCGTCGCGACACCGCGAACTGGGAGCGTTACCTGGGCCTGCTCAACGAATTCAACCGTAGCTGGGCGCAGCATGCCTCGGCGCTGGTGATCGTGCTGTCCAAGACCACCTTCACCGCCCCCGGCGCCAGCGAAGAAACCCCGGCGCTGTGGCACACCTTCGACACCGGTTCCGCCTGGGGTCACCTGGCCCTGCAGGCCAGCCTGAGCGGCTGGCACACCCACGGTATGGCCGGTTTCGATCAGGAACTGACCCGCAAGGAACTGAAGATCCCTGACGAGTACGTGCTGCATGCGGTCATCGCCATTGGCAAGCTGGGCGACAAGGCTACCCTGGCCGAGTACCTGCAGGCCCGTGAAGTGCCGAGCCCGCGTCGTCCGCTGAGTGAGCTGGCGGCCGAAGGTGATTTTACGCTGTAAGGCGCTAGCGCTTTATCGCTGCGGTTCGGGGCACCGAACCGCAGCGATAGCCATCTCAATACCCCCGCGCGAAATCCACTTCCCCGCGCAACTCCTCTCCCGCGCCATACGCCCCCAGGTTCTCCACGAACAACCGCGCCATCGCCACCGGCGAGGTCGGCGCCGAGCTGTGCCCGGTCAGCAGCAGGCCCAGGGCGGTCCAGAACGGATGGTTGCGCGGCAGCGGCTCCTGGCGGCAGACATCGATCACCGCGCCGGCCAGATGGCCTTTGGTCAGTGCGTCGACCAGGTCACCATCGACCACCGCCATGCCACGACCGGCATTGATGAACAGCGCATCGGGGTTGAAGCGGGCGAACAGCGCAGCGTCATAGATATCGTGGGTAGCCGGCGTGTCCGGCAGCAGGTTGACCACATAGTCCACCTCGCCCACCAGGCGACCGAGGTCATCCAGCCCCGCCACTTCGATAAACGGCGCCAACACACGTGGCTGGCTGGCGACACCATAGAGGTGAACGCCGAACGGCACGAGGAACTCGCCAACCTGACGACCGATGTCACCGGTGCCCACGATCAGCACCCGGCGCCCTTCCAGGCTGCGCCCGGAGCGGCCATCCCACTTGCGCTCGACCTGGCTCATCAGCCGGCTGAGCACTTCGCGTTCGTGGCCGAGCATGTAGGTCAGCACGTACTCGGCCATGACCTGGCCGAAGATGCCCACAGCGCGGGTCAGGCGGTATTCACGGGGCAAGCCATGGGCCAGCAGCGGCGTGATTCCGGCCCAGGTCGACTGCACCCAGTCCGGGCGATGCCCCTGGCGCAACAAGGTCGCCAACAGGTCCGGCTGACCGAGCCAGACCGGACAATCCGCGGCCAGACGCGACAGTTCGGCGGAATCGCCACTGGTGAAGATCTCGAGATCGGGCAGGGCCTCACGCAGCAGACGGGTGTAGAGGGCGTGATCCTGTTCGGCGATCAATACGCGCATATCGATTACAACCTTGCAAAACGGCGGGATGGCCAGCGTACGGCGGCTGGCCACATGGAGACGAAAAGGGGGACGGGATCAGACCGGATCGTTGCGGCGCAGCAGTTCCTCGGGCAGGTGCTCGATGTACTCGTCCTCGAGCGGCGGCATCTGCAGGTGGTAACCCTGCTGGTCGAGGTTTTCCAGAACCTTGGTGATGTCTTCGCGGGCCAGCTTGCGCTCCGGGCTCAACACCAGGTCAAAAGCCAGTTGCGGCGTGCCGAAGGCGGGCAGCAGCCCTTCGGGTACGCGCGCCAGGCCATCGGCCTTGAGCACGTAAAGGTACATTTCGTTCTTGCGCGGGCTTTTGTAGATCGAGCAGATACGTTTCACGAGACTTCTCCAGCAGTGGCCAGGCAGTCCAGCAGCGCCTGGCCCATCCGCTCGCGGCGCCAGCCACGCAGCGAATCAGGCAATTGGTAAGGGCCGTCGGGGTAACCGCTCTTGAGCAGCGCCTCGAGGGTTTTCTTGCGCAGCATCAGCTCCGGGGCGATGCTCAGGCGCTCGGCCTCGGCCTGACCGATAGCCCGCAGTTGTTTCAGCAGCGCCGAGGCTTCGATCGGCAGCGGCTCGGGCACCGCCGGCGGCCACTCGGACGGCGGCAGGCTGCCGGTGCGCTTGATCAGGTCCAGCAGGAACTCGCCATCCTGGCGCAGGGTGCGCGGGTGCATGTCTTCGATACGGGCCAGCGCCGTCAGGTTGTCCGGTTGGGTGCGGGCCATCGGCCACAGCGCGTGCTCACGCACAACGCGGTTGCGCGGCAAATCACGCGCCCGGGCCTCGCGCTCGCGCCAGGCACACAGCTCGCGCAGCACCGCCAACTGGGCGCGGGAGAGTTTCCAGGCCAGTTTGGCGTCGCGGTACAGCTCATAGGGATCGACATCGCGGCGCAGTTGCAGCACCAGTTCGGCGCCGTCTTCCAGTACCCAGGCGTTCTTGTCGTCGCTCAGTTGCGGACGCAGGCGCACGTACAGCTCGGCCAGGTGCACGGCGTCTTCTGCGGCGTAGCTGATCTGGGTTTCGGAGAGTGGGCGTTGCAGCCAGTCGGAGCGGGTCTCGCCCTTGGGCAGTTCGATGCCCAGCACTTCCTGCACAAGCCGCGAGTACCCCATGGAGAAACCGAGGTTGAGGTAACCGGCGGCCAGTTGGGTGTCGAACAGCGGCGCCGGCAGGCTGCCGGTCAGGCGCAGGAGGACTTCGAGGTCTTCGCTGCAGGCGTGCAGCACCTTGGTGACGGCGGGATCTTCGAGCAGTTCGGCCAGCGGCTGCCAGTCGTTGACCAGCAGCGGGTCGATCAGAAAGGCGCGTTGCCCATCGCCGACCTGGATCAAACCGGCTTTGGGATAGAAGGTGTCGACCCGCATGAACTCGGTGTCGAGTGCCACGAAGGGTAGTTGACGCCACTGCTGGCAATGCTCCGCCAGGCTGCGGTCGTCAGAAATCCAGTGAATATCGATGGCCACAAGGCTCTCCCACGAACAATGGCGCGCAGTATATACGGCACAGGCCACTGCCGGGAAACCGCCCGACAGCCCTCTCCCTATGGTTTGTAAGAGAAGCAGACGAAGCGGCTTTTTGCATCCGACTCAGGAGGTAGTCCCTTTCGGCCGGCAACCGGCGAACAGGTCCAGTTGCGGGTTGTACAGGGCGGTTTTCACCTGCAACAGACCGAGCATGGAGTGGAACAGGTTGTCCTGGCTCAGCGGTTGGTCACGCTCCTGTTTCAGGCAGTCGACATCCACGCCGAAGCTGCTGCGGTAGTTGTCGGAGAACCAGGCCAGCATCGGCACATGTTTCTGCTGGTCCGGCGCCACCATGTAGGGCGTGCCGTGCAGAAACAGGTTGTATTCGCCCAGCGACTCGCCGTGATCGGACAGGTAGAGCATCGCCGTGTCCACCTTGTCCTGCTTGCTGCGCAGCACGTCAATCAGCGAGGCCAGCACGTGGTCGGTGTAGGTCAGGGTGTTGTCGTAGCCGTTGATGATGCTCTGCCGGTCGCACTCGTTCAGCGCGTTGCTATGGCAAACCGGGGTGAAGCGTTCGAACTGCTGCGGATAGCGTTTGTAGTAATCCGGGCCGTGGCTGCCCATCTGGTGCAGGACCAGCACGGTGTCTTCTTTCAGGTCGTCGATACGCGCAGCCAGGTCCTTGAGCAGGATTTCGTCATGGCATTCGCTGTCGGCGCACAGGCCCGGCTCCTTGAGATTGCTGACATCTTCGAAGTGCACCCGATCGCAGGTGCCCTTGCAGCCGGACTGATTGTCGCGCCAGTACACCGCAAGTCCAGCGCGCTGCAGCATGTCGAGCAGGCCTTCCTGGTTCTTGGCGGTGGTGGCGTCGTAGTTCTTGCGGGTCATGCCGGAGAACATGCAGGGTACCGACACGGCGGTCTCGGTCCCGCAGGAGGTGACATTGCTGAACGCCACCAGCCCCTGCTCTTTCGCCAACTGAGGGGTGGTGTCGCGGCTGTAGCCGAGCAGGCCGAAGTTCTCCGCCCGGGCGCTCTCGCCCACCACCAGCACAGTCAGCGATTTGCGGGGATGGCTCGACCAGGCCGGCGACAGCGCGGCGTCTTCACCGATCTTGCGGAACGACTGGGTCGCCCCGCCGACTTTTTCCCGCACGTAGTTCACCGAAGCGCCGATGTAGTTGCTCGGCACCACCATCAGACGCAGCTCATGGTGATTACGAAACAGCGAGGCCAGGCCCTGATAGTTGAGCATCGCCACCGCCGCCAGGATCAGCAGACTGGCCAGGCCAACCCACAACTTGCGCAACAACTCGCGGGGCAGCGTGCGGAAGTTGACGGGGGTCTTGAACAAAATTAGCGTCGGCACTACGCCCAGCAAAACAATATAAACAAGCAACTTCAGCGAGAGCAGATCACGCACTTCCGTTACATTGGTTTCCACGGTATTGCGCAGCATGCCGATATCAATCAGCACGCCGTATTGATTCATGAAGTACGCCACCCCGGCACTGACAATGAACAACAGCGCCAATAGCGGTTTGAGGGTTCTTCGAAACGTCAGCAGGGTCAGTACAAAGTTGAAGGCACACAACAGCAATGCACCGAACGCCAGCCGCAGCAATAGCGCGTGGCTGTCGCCCTGGAGGACCGTGGAGACGTGCCCCCACAGCACCGAGTTGAAACCAAGCAACAGATAGACACTGGCCAACAGCGTCACCCATTCGGGACGCAACGACTTTATTTTCAACATGACGTTTCGCTTATTCAGAGTTCCCCGCCAGGGCCGTTGCGGCACCCGCCTTTTTACCGGGCGAACTGTAAGCAGGCATTCATCAATTTTCCGTGAAAAAAGCGCGAACAAACAATGTTCTGGATGAAGGATTGTTAATCCGCGCCCGCCGTTCAGCCGCGGTTCAGAAACAGCGGCTGTTTTTGACTGGCTTCACGCAGGCAAACGTACTTTGGAATAAGAATCACGATCAATATCGAGAATTTCCACACACAACTGAATATCCACCCCCGCCTGGGCCGGGACCACATCCTTCAGCGCCTCCAGCAGGCTGGCGGAGAGTTGCCGTTTGATTTCCGGCGAGCGACCGCTCAACAGCGCCAGTTTCACATGCACGAACGCCCGTTCGACCGGCGCGATGCCGACCCGGAACGCCTCATGGGCCACTGCCCGACTCTTGATATCCAGCTCGTCGCTGAACTGGCCGCTGGCGACCAGCGCGTTGTTCAGGCGCAGCAGCGCCTTGTCGGTATCGAGGGTGCGCAGGTTGGCGCTGTACTCCAGGTGCAGTTGGGGCATTTCGGTTTCCTGAGGCGGGACAAAGAGCCACAGCCTACTCCAGCTACCCATCCCGACAAAGGCAACTATCCTGAAGATTCACGCCCTCAACCTCAGGAGAACCGTCACCATGCCGGTTAAGCACGATTTACTCGCAGACCTGCAACTGACCCGGGAAGCATTCGAGGACCACAAGAAAAAAGACCACCACCTGGGCAGCCTGCACGCCCGTTACCTGAGCAAGGACAACGAAGTGGTCGAGGCCGAACGGGACGGCAGCCCGGATGACAAGGTCACCAGATTGCGCAAAGAACGCCTGCTGATCAAAGACGAGATCGTCTCCCACCTGAAACCCTGATTCCGCCCACGGCGCTGACGCAGGCGAGCCTCTCCCCCGCGTCAGCGCGCTCCCAGACGCAATGCCTCCAGCGCCTCGTAAGACTGCCGCGTCCAGAACTCGACTCGCTCGCGCAACACCGCTGACGCTTCGTCGCGTTTGCGCTGGCTGTCCGGCACGAACGCTTGCGACGTCTGCTTGGCGTGCAGACCGGCCGCGCGCAAGGCGAGTTGTGCGCTCTCGTGGTCGAGGCCGAAAAAGCCTGCTAGGTGTTCACCCATGATCCCGGGCAATTCGTTGTAGTTGACCAGCAGATTGCCCTCCGCGCGGCTGTGTTCAAGGCCCGCCGCCAGCATCAGGCCGAGGCGCCGGGCGATCTCGTCTTCGCGCCCGCTCTCGCCTTGGTCGCCATCGAGCCAGGCCGAACCGAGCATGCCCGGAATCATCTGCATGCCGCCTTGGCGCACATGGGACACGGCGATCTCCAGCGGCTCGCGGTAGAGGTAGAGCCACGGCACCTCGGGGAAACATTCACGCAGCCATTGCCGCTCGCGGATGTTCCAGGCGTCGAGCTTGATCACCAGCGCCCGCTCCTGCCCACTGCGCACCTGGCCATAGGCCGAGAGCAGCCCGCGAATCGCTGCCAAGCGTGTTTCGCGGGGCAGTTCCGCCCGCAGCAAAGTGTCCAGCGCGGGTGGCTCGGACACCACCACATGGCTGTCCAGTTGCGCGAGCATCTGGCTGATCAGGGTCGAACCACACCGCGAGGCGTGATAGACGAACGCGCTCGGCGCCACGCCCGGCGCCTCCGCATGCCACTGGCTCAACGCCGCAAGGGACGTCTGCCGGCGGAAGGCCTGGTTGAACGGCAGGGACAAGGCATCGTCCACCGAGTCGCGGAAAAACGGCTGGTCCAGCCGCTGCTGGCCAAACCAGCACCAGTCCACGCGCCATTGCGGCCCGTCCTGCCAGACGTTGATCGGCAACCAGCCCTGCAAATTCAGACTTTCCATTGATCACTCCAGCGCGCACGTCCGACGCGCATGGCCGAGCGCACCTGGTCACGGCCAAAGATGAAGCCCTGCTCGCCCGCCAGCGCCAGCGTCCGCTCAACGAAAGTGTCCTTGTCGCGCAGCGCCTGCAAGGTAGCGCTCGCCTGCGGGTTGCGTTCCAGCCAGCCGGCGAAATCGGCGAAAGCCTGGGCAAAACGGCCCACCCCAGCCGCAGGCGTCGTGGCCAGCCCACTGTCGATCGCGGCGTCGAGCCAAGGCCCGGGACGACAATCGATGACCAGGTGAATGCGCGGGCTGCTGTCGTGGTTCTGCACGCTGTGCGGGCGGTCCAGATCGAGAAACCAGCACTCGCCCGCGGCCATCGGTACCCGCCGGCCTTCGAGCATGAAGTCCACCTGCGTGGGGGTGAGCAGCGGCACATGCAGGCGCATGTCGGCATCCGGCCCGCCGAGGTCATAGTCACGGTGTTCGTGGATATGCCCGCCCGGCCCCAGGCGCATCAGCCGGGCGTTGCGGATATCCAGTTGCAACCCGCGCAGACCTTGCTGCCAGCGCGAGTCGCGCAACCAGGGCTGGCGCTCGACCGCGGGGCCGTCGCCGTGGGTCAGTTCACCCGTAGCGTCCGCCGACGAGATCAGCGCAATACCGCTCCAGTCGCCTTCGAAATAGCGTTGGTTGAAATGCCCTTGCCACAGGTGCTCATCCAGCGCTGCGAGCGCCGCCAGCAGGGGTGGCAGGTCGATCGGGACCGGCAAACGCGAGAACGCCGGGCGGCGCGCGGCGCCATCCCGGGAAAACCTGGAATCCATACCCTGGCCCCTCTACCCGACTTCCATTGGAATGCGGCCAGTCTAGGGCCGGCGCAACGGTCGTCAAGCAAAATGCCATCACCTCTTGGCAATGGCCGCTTCGTTAAGCTGCGCCTGTCGGGCCTGGCGGAAAATCAGATATTCTCGACAACCTCTGTCGTGGTCATGAACCCGCCCACGCTGCCGACACAGTGATTAGGCTCTGTATGAAAAGCCTTGATACTCGGTGATGCTGCGTTGAAAACAGCCTCGGAATGCTCATTTACAACCCGTAAACTGCGCTTCCTCGGCTGTTTTCGCCTTGCCTGACCTTCGTCTCAAGGCTTTTCATACAGAGCCTAGGGTCCCGGCCCTTGAACATCACGCCAAATTCGAAGCGATAACTATGCACTCTATCTACCTGAACCTCGGTTGTGCCGATCACCAACGCCAGGGCTTTTTCAATATCGACCTGGACGCACCAGGCGCCGACCTGCACCTGGAACAGGGCAAGGCGCTACCTTGGGAGCGCGGCACGGTTCCGGGTATCTACAGTGCTCATCTGCTTGAGCGCCTAGGCCGCAATCAGGGCATTCGCCTGCTGCACGAGTGCCGCCGGGTGCTGCAACCGGGCGGCGTGATCCGCCTGGTCACCACTGACCTCAAGGCGCTGATCGACAATTACCTCAGCGACCGGCCCGATCCAACGGCGCCGGGCGTCAGCCGCGGCGAGCGCTTCAACAACGCCTTGCGCCAACAGGCGTGGATCTACGACGAAGCGGAACTGACGCGAATCTGCAAGATGATCGGCCTGGAGCCGCTGGCGAACACCGCGCCAGGCGCGAGCAGCGACCCGGCCCTCAGCGGCCTGGAGTCCGACGCGCCGGGGCAACTGGTTCTGGAGTTCCGCAAACCACTGCGCCAGTTGGCCGCTGGCGACGAGCCGCTGGTCAGCATCGTCATGCCGACCTACAGAACCACATTCCTGCACCAGGCTCTGGAAAGCGCGCTGAACCAGACCTACCGCAACCTGGAAATCCTGATCTGCGACGACTGCCCGACCGATGCCATCAAAGAGATCGCCGCCGAGTACGGCCAGTTCGACTCGCGCATCCGTTATGTGCGCAACCCGGATGCGGGCAAGGACATCGGCCGCCTCAACCACCTGCTCTGCCTCAAGGAGTCCCGCGGTGAGTTCATCAAATTCCTCAACGACGATGACCTGCTCGACCTCGAATGCGTGGAGCGCATGATCAAGAGTTTCACTGACTACCCGGATATCAGCCTGGTGACCTCCAAGCGTCAGCGCATCGACGAGCACAATGCGCCGCTGCCGGATATCGCCGCGACCCGGGCACCGGTGGCCAGCGACTCGATGATCGAGGGGCTGTCGCTGGGCACCGCGCTGATGCAGTCGTATCTCAACTTCGTCGGCGAGCCGACCACCGTGATGTTCCGGCGCGAAGACATGATCGATGTCACCCCGGACTTCCTGTCCGTGGATGAACAGCCCATCCCGTGGGCACCTGACGTGGCGATCTTCATCAACCTCGCCTTGAAGGGCAACACGGTGTACCTGATAGAGCCGCTGAGCAGCTTCCGCCATCATGCCGAGCAATGTCAGGTGCTTTACGCTGGTCTGGTTCAGGAGGAGTCGCGACGCTGCTGGGACATCATGCGCAGCTTCTGGGCCCGTCATGAATTCGACCAACCGCTCTGAACATCCAAGGCCATGTACAGCGCTGCCGAAAGGCAGGTCGACCGACACCTGTCGGCGACCACGGAAACCCTTTATGACGATGCGTAACCCATGAGCGACAGAGAACCCATTTTCGTCACCCAGCCCGCGCTTCCCGACCTGGAAGCGTTCATGCCCTACCTGCGGGAAATCTGGGACCGGCGCATGCTGACCAACGGCGGCCCGATGGAACAACGCCTTGAGGCCGCGCTCTGCGACTATCTGGGCGTGAAGCACATATCGCTGTTCTGCAACGGCACCCAGGCGCTGATTACGGCCGTGCAGGCGGCAGGGCTCAGCGGCGAAGTCATCACCACGCCCTACTCTTTCGTCGCTACTGCCCATTCGTTGCTGTGGAACCACCTCACGCCGGTGTTCGTCGATATCGATCCGAGCACCATGAACATCGATCCCGCACGGATCGAGGCGGCCATCACCGAGCGCACAACGGCAATCCTGCCGGTGCACTGCTACGGCCATCCCTGCGACGTTCAGGGCATCCGCCAGGTCGCCGAACGCCACGGACTCAAGGTCATCTACGACGCGGCCCATGCCTTCGGCGTGCGTGATGAAGGCGGTAGTCTGCTGCGCCACGGCGACCTGTCGGTGCTCAGTTTCCACGCCACCAAGGTGTTCAGCACCTTTGAAGGCGGTGCCATCATCTGCCCCGACGAAGCGACCAAGCGCCGTGTCGATCAGTTGAAGAACTTCGGCCTTGTTCCCGGCGGTGCCACGGTGGAGTTCGTCGGCACCAACGGCAAGATGAGCGAAATCCACGCCGCCTTCGGCCTGCTGCAACTGGAACACCTCATCGAGGCCCTGGACCGGCGCCGGCTGATCGACCAGCGCTACCGCGAGGGGCTAGCCAAGGTCGCCGGCATCCGCTGTATCGACGGTGTCGGCGAGCACCTGGCCAATCATGCCTATTTCCCGATTCTCGTCGAACCGTCCTATCCGCTGGCGCGAGACGTCCTGTTCGAACACCTGGCCGCACACCAGATTCATGGTCGTCTCTACTTCCAGCCGCTGCTCAGCAACCTGCCGATGTACCGCGACCTGCCATCGGCCAACCCCGCCAACCTGACGGTGGCCAACCGCGTGGTGGGACAGGTGATCTGCCTGCCGATCTACCCCAATCTGGAACACGAGACCGTGGACTTCATCATCGGGCTGATCGCCGGGACCAACGCATGACAGCCGTGGCGATCATGCAGCCGTACCTGTTTCCCTACATCGGCTACTGGCAATTGCTGCACGCGTCGGACTGCTTCGTGGTCTACGACGACGTGAACTACATCAATCGCGGCTGGATCAATCGCAACCGGATCCTCATCAACAACGCGCCGGGGCTGATCACCCTGCCGCTGCTGCAGGCCTCGCAGAACCGCAAGATCTGCGATATCGAGATCGCTCCCGACACACAGTGGCAGCGGCGCCTGCTGCGCACGCTGGAAATGGCCTACCGAAAAGCGCCCTGTTTCGATCAGGTGTTTCCGGTGGTCGAGCAAATCCTGACCCACGACGACAGCAACCTGGCCGGATTCCTCACCCACCAGTTGCGTACCCTCGCCGGCTTCATGGACCTGAAAACGCGGATCGTGCCCAGCAGCCAGGTCTACGAAAACAGTCCGCTGACAGCGCAAGCGCGCATCCTTGATATCTGTCGCCAGGAGCAGGCGACGACCTACATCAATGCCCAAGGCGGGCGCTCGCTGTATGAGCCGGCAGCTTTCGCGGAGCGAGGCATAGACCTGCGCTTCATTGCCATGCACTCGCGGCCCTACCCGCAGCGTGGCGAAGGCTTCACGCCTTATCTGTCGATCATCGATGCGCTGATGGAAGTCGGCCCCGACGGCATCGCGCCGCACCTGGCTGCGTACTCCCTTTGAGGCTCAGGGCACGACAACGCTCGCGATAGAGTCAGCGGACTGCATGCACTAGAAATCCAGTTCCTGACTACTCTTGACCGCCCGCGCAGGCGCGCCGATATACAACTGCCAAGGTTGCGTGTCCTGGGTGATCAATGCGCCCATGCCGACACAAGTACCTTCACCGATGGTGCAGTGGTTGATGACGGTTGAATTGGCCCCGAGCCAGGCATACGCGTTAACCAGGCAGTGGCCGGCCAGAACCACCCGGGGCGCCAGAAACACATGGTCCTTGATCTCGCCATGGTGGCTGACATGGCTGCCACTCCAGATGACCACGTTGTTGCCGATCACCGCAAACGGCTCAAGAACGCTGTTTTCGAGAATAAAGCAGTTTTCGCCGATGACATTGTCATTGACCGTAGCCTTCGGGCTTACATAGGAGATGAAGTCATAACCCTGGTCCTTGCCTTGCAGATATACCGACTCGCGCAGACGGTTCATCTTGCGTCCGGTCATGGGGGCAAAGAGTTTGTAATCGCTGCTGGGGAACCAGTCGTCGAGGGTTTCGAACGGCACGACCGGCAGGCCTTCGAATTGCTTCGACTCCGGTATGTAACGCCCGTGCACGGTGAAAGCGACTACCTCCACCGTCGGATCTTTTTTCAGGTAGTAGTGCGCCAGTTGCGCGGTGTCCAGCACCCCGAAAATCACAATTTTCTGCATCGTGGTCTCCAAGGACCGCAAAAGTGAGTCAGGCCTAAAGGGCCTGTATACTGCGCCCACCTTAACATTGCCACTGGTGCAACCAGACGGAACTCCGGGCAGTCGGGCAAGATTTTTGCGGATCGACGGCCGACGCTAATCCAGCCCAAGCATCCATTCACCCTGCACAAGTCGATGCAACGTGGTTTCATCACCGAGCATTCCCCGAGCGTCGAGTCTGTGCGCGATACCTATTCCACCGAGAACAGCTGATGGACAACAGCAATCCCTTGCCGGGCCTGATCGCCTATTTCGCTGCCAAGCGCGCGATGTTCCAACAGGAAAAGCACAGCATCACCCGCCTCGCCCTCGGGTCGTCCCACGGCGACTTCGCGTTCGATCCAGCGTATTGCCCCGGCTCATTCAACCTGTGCAGCCGCTCCCAGGATTTTCGCCATTCCCTGGCGCTTTACCAATACGCCGCCAGCCAGGCACCGAACCTGGACACGCTGATCGTCTTCTACTCGCTGTTCTCCTCCGGCAACATGCTGGAACAGTCACCCAGCGAAAAAACCCTAGCACCGCTGATGAACGAAGTGTTCCGGCTTGGGCAGCGCTATGACGATGCGCATTTGACGACGATTGCAGCCCAACTGGAAGGCCGCCTGGAAGGCATCGACGACACACTCGGCGGGAAGTCCGGTTTTTTGCCACAACACCAGAAAGCCTTCATGCCAGCTGACTACAGCGTGCAGCAGCGGGTCGAGGATCACCTGCGGCTCAACCGCAAGGAAGATGGCAATCAGTACCTGGCTCAGTTGCTGATGCTGGCCGCCGAGCGCGGTCACCGGGTGCTGCTGGTAATTCCACCGATGCACCGCGATTACCAGCTTGTCGCCGGCGAGGACGCGTCCTATCTGTTCCGCGGTGCGTTCGAATTGCAGCAACTGATGGACTGCCTACGTCCCAGCTTCAACATGAACATCCTCGACTGCTACGCCGACGCCGACTTTATCGACGAACACTTTGGCGACTACGACCACTTGGTCCCCGAGGGCGATGGTGCCGCATTGCTCTCAAGGAAAATTGCCGAACGCCTGGACCTCTGAGACCTGCCCCACTCCCTCAAGCCCCGACCTTGCGCTCGCGCAGGGTCAGCCAGGTCGTCGCTCCGACGATTACCGCGATGCCCAGCAGTTCATTGCCAGCCGGGACATCGGCCCAGACCAGGAATCCGATCAGGCTGGCAAAGACCAGAGTCGAGTACTCGAAGGGTGCCATCAGCGTGGCGGGCGCATTCTGGTAGGCGAACGTCAGGAGGATCTGCGCCGCACCGCCCAACAACCCGATTGCCACCAGCACCGGCAACTCCTCCAGCGAAGGCACAACGCTGTCAAACCACAACGACAGCGCCCCCGCCACTGCACCAAACACCGTGAAGTAAAACGCCACTGCAGTGCCCTTTTCTTCACTGGCCATGGAGCGGATGGATAGCAAGGCGGCGGCTGTGGCGATGGCTCCCGCCAGAGCGATCAGTACGCCCGGCTCGACACTGCCCGCGCTCGGCAGCACGATGAGATAGACACCGAGGAAACCGGACAGCAAGGACAGCCATCTTCCACGGCTCACCGACTCGCCAAGAAACAGCATTGCAAACAGCCCGATGAAAAGGGGCGCCGTGTAGGTCAGGGCGGTGGCCGTGGCCAGTGGCAACAAACCCACCGCGGCGAAACAGAGCACCTGCGAGGCGGTACCAAAGGTGCAGCGGCGTAAATGCGCCCCGACATTGCGGGTCCGTAGCGCGCCCCACTCACCGAGGTAATGGATCAGCAAGAGGATCGGGATCAACGCAAACAGATTGCGTACGAACAGGATCTGGCCCACCGGGTAATCCTGTCCCAATCCCTTGATCAAACCGTACATCCCGGCAATCAGCAGCGCTGAAAGCAACTTGCAGATAATCGCGCGCCTGACTGCACTCATAGCCCTGCGCTTTCCGCGCCGACACTGGCGAGAATCTCGTCCCGCGAGACGTTTTCCAGGCCGAGGGCGCGAAGGTTGCGTCCTTGTGCCAGGTAGTCAGTGTTGTTGACCGCGGATGCCAGGCGAATGATCGAACCAATCATCGAGCAGTCCACGCCAATACGCTGGCCCAGCTCGAACCAGGGCACCAGCACATAGGGAACATCCTGGGAAACGAAGCGATGACGCATATGGTCCGGCGCCATGTGCAAGGAATTGTGCTCAGGCGAATTGCTGGCGAACTCGTTGAAACTGGTAAACGAGCGACCATAGAAGCCATTGAGGATGTCCACCACTGGACGGGTGTGTAGGCCAAAACCACGCGCGATGCCTTGTCGTTCCTGATCGAGTTGTTCGGCCACCTTGCCAACCGAAGCCGATATCCCTTCCCGATAGAAATAGAAATCCCCGCCAGAGGTCTCGACCCAGCCGGCGTTCATCAAGGCAGGACCCGGATGAATGCCGCGGGTGCCGCAGGAAAGCCCGATTTCCAGCACTTTGCCCCGCCAGTCCAGCGGCATCGGAAATAGCGCCTCGATATCGCGCCGGACAGTTGCATCAAGCGCCACGGGCAGGGACGCGACGGGAAGCGTTTTCTTTATCCCTGTAATACGCACATGACCATCATCAAAGCGCGAGGCATAGGGAGACGTACTGGTTTCAATGATTGCCTTGGCATTCAGCTTGCGTCGCGCGACAAGGCTGAAGAAGTTACCGGTAATACAAATGACAACGTGCCGGCTCAAATCGAATTCAGCCAACTCATCGATGAGGGTCATATGACCATAGGCGGGAACCGTGATGACAAGGAAGCGGGAAAACGCAAGCGCCTCGGCAATGGAAGTGCTCAGTTTCGGTTGAAAACAACTACCGGGCACCAACGATGAGGTCAATCCACCCGCGGCCTCGATGCTATCGAGGTTGCCGCTGTGTTGGGGGTGCGCATATAACAGCGTTTCAATATTGCGATGAGAGAGGTCTGCGACAAAGGCACAGCCACAGTGCCCGGCGCCGAGAATGGAAACAGCAGTCATGTCATTAATCTCTGGAAATGGATTCGGCGGCCATTAGGTTCTTTTGCAAACAAAAGAACAATCAAGCAATGGTAATCCGATATTTCCGAATCAATAAGAAACCAGAACAATAAACCGAGACATGTAAGTTATTTCAAAAGACGCTGAGAGAAGTAGTGATTCCCCGAAAATTTCAGAACCTTTATTATCATGACTATTACCCGAACATTACATTACTGTAAATATAAAGTTCGCATACTGAAAAGCCGCTAATAGCCAAATGCCAGTCAGTTAAACCTGTTAACGCCCTTCTCGACGGTTCGGCGCCCCGGCAAGCTCGCTTCTACAGTGTAGGAGCGAGCTTGCTCGCGAAGGCTGCAAAGCAGCCCAGGGCCATCACACCGGAGGGCGGCTGATACGAGTGGAGGAATGAAGGGGGAGCGAAGAAAATATGGACGCTGCTAATGCGACTCAGTGGTGCAACCAACTGCTTTGCGACAGACTGCTATTCGCAAAACACACGGCAATATCAGAGGTAACGTAAATGGATGTACATATCTCGCTGAGACGCGCCACGCTGGAAGATGGGCAAGCGTTGCTTGATTGGCGAAACGACGACGCCACAAGAGAGGCTAGCCATTGCACCGAACCGGTAGACGTGGAAGGTCATATGGCATGGCTGGAGCAAGTGCTTGAAAATCCCGACAGGGCACTGTTCATCGCAGAAAAGTCAGGCACCCGGGTAGGGACTGTGCGCGCCGATTGCGATGGCGTGGAGACCGAGTTGTCCTGGACAGTGGCTCCAGAAGCAAGAGGGACTGGTGTGGCGAAAGAAATGCTCAGGCTCGTCATGAGAGAGGTTGCCGGACCATTCAAAGCTGAAGTGAAGACGAACAATAAAGCATCACTGCGGGTTGCAGCCGGTGCAGGGTTGCACATTGAAAAAGAAGAGCGCGGCATAGCTTACTTCCGCAGCTGATATTCTTTTCGTTTCCCCCAAATGAAAAAGGCCCCGAGGGCTATAAGCGCTCGGGGCCTTTAATATGGCGGAGAGATAGGGATTTGAACCCTAGGTACTGTCGCCAGTACAACGGATTTCGAATCCGTCCCGTTCGGCCACTCCGGCATCTCTCCAATGGCGCGCATCATACCAGCACTTTTGCCAAAGGCGAAGCCCCTGGATGAAAAAAATCGCGTGCTTTCAGATGCTTGCGCGAACGTGCCGAATTACAGCGGCACGCCCAGGCGTTTTGCGACTTCTTCGTAAGCTTCGATCACATCACCGAGGCCCTGGCGGAAGCGGTCCTTGTCCATCTTCTTGCGGGTTTCCTTGTCCCACAGGCGGCAACCGTCCGGGCTGAACTCGTCACCCAGGACGATTTCGCCGTGGAATACGCCGAACTCCAGCTTGAAGTCCACCAGCAGCAGGCCAGCGTCGTCGAACAGCTTGCTCAGCACTTCGTTGACCTTCAACGACAGGGCTTTCATCTTCACCAGTTGTTCGGCGGTACCCCAACCGAAGGCAACGACGTGGGATTCGTTGATGAACGGATCACCCTTCGCGTCGTCCTTGAGGAACAGCTCGAAGGTGGAAGGCTCCAGCTTGATGCCTTCCTCGACACCCAGGCGCTTGACCAGGCTGCCAGCAGCGAAGTTACGCACCACGCACTCGACCGGAATCATGTCCAGCTTCTTGACCAGGCATTCGTTGTCCCCCAGCAGCTTGTCGAACTGGGTCGGAATACCGGCTTCTTCCAGTTTCTGCATGATGAAGGCGTTGAACTTGTTGTTCACCATGCCTTTGCGGTCGAGCTGTTCGATACGCTTGCCATCGAAGGCAGAGGTGTCGTTGCGGAACAGCAGGATCAAGCGGTCAGCGTCGTCGGTCTTGTAAACCGACTTGGCTTTGCCGCGGTAGAGTTCTTCACGTTTTTCCATGATGGGCTCCGCTTGCTAAATGAGAGGGGGCTAGACGATTTCGCGCCAGTCGAGCCCACAATCCTGGTTGGCCACTTGCAGCCAGTCCGGGTCGCACCCAAGGGTATCGACGAAACATTGCCGGGCCAGCTGTGGCAGGTTGTTCTTGCTGCTGAGGTGGGCCAGCACCAGGTGCTGCAGATTTTCCCACCCCAACTCCGCCACCAGGCGCGCGGCCTGATGGTTGTTCAAATGTCCGTAATCGCCGCCAACCCGCAGCTTGAGAAACTGCGGGTAATGCCCCCGTGCCAGAAGGTCACGGCAATGGTTGGCTTCGATCAGCAGGGCATCCAGGCCCCGGTAATGGTCCAGCAAAGTCGTGTCGTACGAGCCCAGGTCGGTCAGCACGCCGAGGCGCCGTCGACCATCCGTGAACACGTACTGCAAAGGCTCCAGCGCATCATGCGTCACACCCACCGCACGAATGCTGAGGGCGCCCACGTCGAACGTATCGTTCGCCGCGAGAAACCCTGTCGCTTCCAGCGGTTTGCGCAACCCGCGCAAAGTGCCACGACTGAGATAGACCGGAACATTGTAGCGCCGTGCCAGCAACCCCACCCCATGCACATGATCGGCATGTTCGTGAGTCACCAGCACGGCGCTCAATATGTCTGGCGATACACCGAGCCGCGCCAGGCGCCGCTCGGTTTCACGCAGGGAAAATCCGCAATCGACCAGTACGTGCGTGTCGCCACTGCTGATCAGCGTGCCATTTCCCTGGCTGCCGCTTCCAAGTACCGCGAAGCGCACTTAACCCAGGTTGTCCTGAATGACGCTCAGTACGCGACGGGCCACATCGGCCGGGGCCACGGTATTGATGTTCTTCTCGACGGTAACCTGGACGCTGTCGCCCACCTTGCTCAGGCGAACCTGATAGCGCTCGGCACGGGCTTCGATCTCTTCCTTGCTCGGCGCACTGCCGAAGACGCGGCTGAAGAAACCAGGCTCGCTTTTCGGCTCGGCTTTCTCGGCCAGGTTGATGTAGTACAAGCCCAGGCTGCGGTTGATGTCTTCAACGCGCCATTCGCCGTGCTCCAGGGCACGACCGACACTGGACCAGGCGCGATCGAGATCGGCACCGAGGTTCAGAACCGGGTTACCACTACCGTCTTCGCTCAGGCTGACACGGCTAGGTGCATCGAAATCACGGGCCGCGAGCAAGGACACCGAACCGCCCTTCTCGGCGCTGCGGGTCATGCTGGCAAGCATTTCGTCGACCAGTACGGCGTCGACGCCGGAGTTGGTCGAACGGGCCGGGAATTCCTGCTCGGCACTGCTGCCGGCGGCACGCTCGACGGTCACCACATAGACTTCACTGGTGTTGCGCTGCACGCCCGGCTCGATACGGACCCGCGCGCGGACCTCGTTGTCGCGGCTGCTGGCGGCACCGCCCAGGCGCTCGGCCATGGAGGCGGAAAGCTCGTCGAAACGCTGCCAGGTGGTGTTGAACTCACCCGTCTGCGGACGCTCTTCGGCGATACGGAAACCGTTGTCCTCGAAGAACTGGCGGGCAACCGGCCAGACTTCGGCCGGAGCGCGCTGGGCCAGAACCCAACGAGCGGCGCCGCTCTTCTGCAGGCTGAAATCGGTAGCGTCGGCGCTGGCCGCCAGCGGCAGCGGACGCGGAACTTCGTATTCACCCTTGACGTTGTCGTCCGCGACGTTGCGCGGAATCGGCAGCAGAGGGTCGAGACGCTTGACGTTGCTCACATCAGGCGGCAACTGCATGGGCGGCTTTTGAGTGGCCTCCAGGTAGTCGCTGCCACGGTCACGGAAATACCCGTCCTCGCCCCAGAGCCAAGCGCAACCGCTGGTGCTGGAAATGATCAGGGCAAGGGCGGAAAGACCAGCCAATCGCTTCATGCGGTGTACGTCCTCAATTAAAACTGCAGGCCGCACTGGCGCATGGCCTGGCGTACCGTATCGTGACAGGAGTCGCTCAGCCAGGTCAGCGGCAGGCGGATGCCTTGGTGCATCAGGCCCATTTCAACCAAAGCCCACTTCACCGGAATCGGGTTGGCTTCGATGAACAGGTGCTTGTGCAGAGGCATCAGTTTTTCGTTGATGGCGCGGGCTTCGTCAGCCTTGCCTTCGAGTGCAGCGTTGCACAGGTCGGCCATTTCACGCGGGGCGACGTTGGCGGTCACCGAGATGTTGCCCTTGCCGCCCAGCAGGATCAGTTCGACAGCGGTCGGATCATCGCCGGACAGCACGAGGAAGTCTTCGCTCACGCCGTCGATGATGGACTTGGCACGCTTCAGGTCGCCGGTGGCTTCCTTGATGCCGATGATGTTCGGCACGGTGGACAGGCGGATCACGGTCTCGGCCTGCATGTCGCAGGAGGTGCGGCCGGGAACGTTGTAGAGAATCTGCGGGATGTCGACGGCTTCGGCGATGTGCTTGAAGTGCTGGTACAGGCCTTCCTGGGTCGGCTTGTTGTAGTACGGCACCACCAGCAGGCAGGCATCGGCGCCGGCATTCTTGGCGTTCTGGGTCAGGTGCACGGCTTCGCTGGTGGAGTTCGCACCGGTACCGGCGATGACCGGGATGCGACCATTGACGCGCTTGACCACGAATTCGATAACCTGGATGTGCTCTTCCACATCGAGGGTTGCCGACTCGCCGGTGGTGCCGACTGCGACGATGGCATGGGTACCGTTCTGCAGGTGGAAGTCCACGAGTTTGCTGAGGCTGTCCCAGTCCAGACGCCCTTGTGCATCCATGGGTGTGACCAATGCCACCATACTGCCCGCAATCATGAAGCTGCTCCTGCCGGAAAAAGAGAGCGGTAATGGTACTGGCGCCATCGGGCTTGCACAAGCGACGCAGGCGGGCAGAGCATTCCCCTCGGCGGCCATTTTCGCTACCCTTCGTCCTTTGATCGGTACATAGCGGCCTGCCGGGCTGCCGACAACGTGCCCCGACAGTGTCCGCCGCCTCGATCCAGAGGCCCGGGAGCACGCTGAACAGCCTGTTCACCCCGTCAAGTACCGACCGCTCATCGCTTTAGGAATGCTATGTCCACCCCCACCGTCCGCGAACAATTCCTTGTCGTCAGTGCTTTGGGCCCAAGCCCGATGGAACTGACCAACATCCTTTGCCGGGCCAGCAACGACAGTCGCTGCTCGGTGGTGACCTCTCGTCTGAGCCGCCACGGCGAATGCAGCGCGCTGATTCTGCAGATCACCGGCAACTGGGATGCCCTGGCGCGCTTCGAAGGCGCGCTGCCGAGCCTGGCTAAAAAGCACGGCTTCATCGTCAACGTGGTGCGCAGCGCCGATCTGGAAGTGCGTCCGCTGTCGCTGCCGTATGTCGCCTATGTCAGCGCTGCCTACCGCCCCGACATCGTCAATGAGCTGTGCCAGTTCTTCATCGACCACAATGTCGAACTGGAAAGCCTGACCTGCGATACCTATCAGGCACCGCAGACCGGCGGCACCATGCTCAATGCCACGTTCACCGTCACCCTGCCGGCCGGCACCCAGATCAGCTGGCTGCGTGACCAGTTCCTGGACTTCGCCGACGCGCTCAACCTCGATGCGCTGATCGAACCTTGGCGCCCACAGAACCCGATGTAAGGAAGATTGCCCATGGCCGTTGAACTCGACCAACCCGTCGCCGATTTCCAGGCGCTGGCCACCAGCGGCCAGCAGGTCAGCCTTGCCACCCTGAAAGGCCGTCAGGTGGTGCTGTATTTCTATCCGAAGGACAGCACGCCGGGTTGCACCACCGAAGGCCAGGACTTCCGCGATCAGTATGCTGCCTTCCAGGCCGCCAACACCGAGGTGTTCGGCGTTTCCCGTGATGGCATCAAGTCCCACGAGAACTTCAAGGCCAAGCAGGCATTCCCCTTCGAGCTGATCAGCGACAAGGACGAGGCCATCTGCCAACTGTTCGACGTGATCAAGCTGAAGAAGCTCTACGGCAAGGAATACCTGGGCGTGGACCGCAGCACCTTCCTGATCGACAAGAACGGCGTGCTGCACAAGGAATGGCGCGGCGTGAAAGTGCCGGGTCATGTGGCCGCGGTGCTTGCCGCAGCGGAAGAATTGAACAAGGCGTGAATATCAAACGGGGCATGTCGAACATGCCCCGTCTTGTTTCAGAGCAACGGTGCCACTGCGGGCTCACGACGAGGCCAGGCATCCAGCACGGCCTTGAACAGCGTCGCCAGTGGAATGGCGAAGAAGATCCCCCAGAAGCCCCACAGCCCGCCGAACAGCAGCACTGCGCAGATGATCACCACCGGGTGCAGGCTCACCGCTTCGGAAAACAGCAAGGGCACCAGCACGTTGCCATCCAGGGCCTGGATGATTGCGTAGACGGCCATCAGGTAGATGAACTGGTCGCCCCAGCCCCACTGGAACAGCGCGATCAGGGTGACCGGCACCGTCACCACCACCGCACCGACGTAAGGCACCACCACCGACAGCCCCACCAGCAGCGCCAGCAACGCCGCGTAGTTGAGCCCGAGGGCAACGAAGGCAATGTAGGTCGCCACGCCGCAAATCAGAATCTCGATGCCCTTGCCGCGAATGTAATTGGCGATCTGCCGGTTCATCTCTTCGGCCACCCGCGTCATCAGCGCACGCTCCTGCGGCAGATAGCCGCTGACCCAGCGCGCAATGGTCTCGCGGTCCTTGAGGAAGAAGAACACCAGGATCGGCACCAGCACCAGGTAGATCATCACATTGACCAGCAGCGGCAGGCTCGACAGCGAGAAGGTCAACGCCCACTGGCCGAACTTGCCGATTTCCCCGCGCATGGCTTCGATGGCCTGCAGCACCTGGTCATCGGATACCAGGTGCGGGTAGCGCTCAGGCAGCAGCAGAAGCAGCGACTGCCATTTGCCGAGCATGCCCGGCAACTCGTTGAACAGCGTGATCAGTTGATGCCAGAGCAACGGCACCAACACCAGCAGGAACACGCCCAGCGCCCCCATGAACAGGGTGAAGACCAAACCCACCGCGACCTTGCTGGGCACGCGCAGACGCTCCAGGGCGTTCACCAGCCCCTGCATCAGAAACGCCAGGACCATGCCCGCCAGCACCGGAGCAAGCATGCCGCCCAGGGTCAATACGGCGGTGAACCCGAGAAACAACAGGACCGCCAACACCACGGCTTCCTCGTCGGAGAAATAGCGGTGCAGCCAACTGCGTAGCACTTTGAACATCGACGATCCTTGGGTACGAAAGAAACTCAGGCCTTCTTCAGCCAATAGGTGTAAACCCCGCCCTCGGCGGTATCGAGCAGCAGCGTATGACCGGCCAGCCTGGCAAAAGTGCGGAAGTCGCGCTGCGAGCCAGCATCGGTGGCAATCACCTTGAGCACCGCACCGCATGCAAGGCGATTCAGCTCCAGCTTGGCCTTGAGCAACGGCAGTGGACAGTTGAGGCCACTGGCGTCCAGTTCGGCATCGTGGTGCAAGGTGTCAGTCATCAAAACTCTCCAGAAAAACCAGGCGGCCAGACAACGCTGGCATGCGGCGCCGGCAAGCCTCGCAGAATACCGCCACTGGTCGCAACCGTGCGAGGCGGCTACAGTAAGGCTCTTTGTCGACCAGAGCTTCGTGCATGAATTTTCTGCGCCCTACCTTGCTGACACTGGCCTGCCTGCTGGCGCTTCCAAGCCACGCCGACGACCTGCCGTCACTTGGCGACGCCAGCTCTGCCATTGTCTCTCCGCAGCAGGAACACCAACTGGGCCGGGCCTGGCTGAGCTTGTTGCGCGGCAATGTCAGCCAGTTGTCGGACCCACAGCTCAAGGATTACGTCGAGTCCAGCGTCTACCGTCTTGCCGAAACCAGCCAACTGCAGGACCGCCGCCTGGAGTTCATCCTGATCAACAGCCCCGACCTGAACGCCTTCGCCGCTCCGGGCGGGATCGTCGGCGTCAACGGCGGCCTGTTCCTCAATGCCCAGACCGAGGGCGAATATGTCTCGGTACTGGCCCACGAACTCGCGCACTTGTCGCAACGCCACTTCGCCCGTGGCGTCGAAGCCCAGCAGCGCATGCAACTGCCGATGATGGCCGCCCTGCTGGCGGGCATCGTGATTGCCGCTTCCGGCGCCGGTGACGCCGGTATCGCCGCCATCGCCGGCACCCAGGCGGCGGCCATCCAGGAACAGCGGCGGTTCTCTCGCCAGAACGAACAGGAAGCCGACCGTATCGGCATCCTCAACCTGGAAAAAGCCGGCTACGACCCGCGCAACATGCCGTCCATGTTCGAGCGGCTGATGCGCCAGTACCGCTTCGACGCCAAGCCGCCGGAATTCCTGCTGACCCACCCGGTGACCGAATCGCGTATCGCCGACACCCGCAACCGCGCCGAACAGGCCCCTGCCGGCGGCACCGAAGACAGTCTGCGCTATCAGTTGATGCGTGCCCGGGTGCAACTGTTCTATGAAGGGACGCCGGGCCTCGCGGCCAAGCGCTTCCGTGCCCTGCTGGATGAAACCCCCACCCTCGACGCTGCGCGCTACGGCCTGGCGCTGGCGCAGATCAAGGGCGGCCAACTCAATGAAGCGCGGGAAAATCTCAAGCCGCTGCTGGCCAAATCACCCAACGACATCACCTACAACCTGACCCAGATTGACCTGGACATCACCAACAACCGTCTGGCCGATGCTCAGCAACGGGTCGACAAGATGCGCCAGCTCTACCCGGGCAACTATCCGCTGCAACAGGTTCGGGCCGACCTGCTACTCAAGCAGAACAAACCCGCCGAAGCCGAAAAAGCGTTGGAAGCCCTGATCAAGAACCGCGGCGACGACCCGGATATCTGGTACGACCTGGCCGAAGCCCGCGGGCTTTCAGGCAACACCATCGGGCTGCACCAGGCACGCGCCGAGTTCTTCGCCCTCACCGGCGATTTCGACCAGGCGCTGCAACAACTGGATTACGCCAAGCGCCGGGCGGGCACCAACTTTCAGCTCGCGTCGCGGATCGACGCCCGCCAGCGGGATTTGCTGGAGCAGCAACGAATGGTCAAGGACATGATGCGCTGAGGCCTGTCGCCTGAATCCACGGGATTTGAGCCCGCCCCGACAACGAGGTTGGCGCAAATCCTGTGAAGGGCTGCCGAGCAGCCCTGAAAGACTCAAGCGTTACCGGACAACTTCAGCCGCGCGGCCTGGGTAAAGTCCAGCATCCGCTGCAACGGCTTGATCGCCTGCGGAATCAATGCCGGTTCCACGAAAATCTCGTTCGTCCCTTCACGCAGGCACTGCAAGGTGCGCTCAAGCGTGTTCATCGCCATCCACGGGCAGTGCGCGCAACTGCGGCAGGTCGCGCCGTTGCCGGCGGTCGGCGCTTCGATGAACTCTTTGTCCGGGCACAGCTGCTGCATCTTGTAGAAGATGCCGCGATCGGGGGCGACCACGAACCTCTTGTTCGGCATGCGTTGTGCGGCGGCGATCAACTGGCTGGTGGAACCCACGGCGTCAGCCAGCTCGATGACGGCTGCTGGCGATTCCGGGTGCACCAGAATCGCGGCGTCCGGGTACAGGGCCTTGATATCGGCCAGTTGTCGCGACTTGAATTCTTCGTGAACGATGCACGCACCGTCCCACATCAGCATGTCGGCGCCGGTCTGCTTCTGGATGTAGTTGCCCAGGTGCTGGTCCGGCGCCCAGATGAAGGTCTCGCCGTTGTCCATCAGGCTTTCGACGATTTCCAGCGCGCAACTGGAGGTCACCACCCAGTCGGCACGGGCCTTCACAGCAGCCGAAGTGTTGGCATACACCACCACGGTGCGCTCGGGATGCTTGTCGCAGAAGGCCGAGAACTCGTCCACCGGGCAACCCAGATCGAGGGAGCAGGTGGCGTCGAGGGTCGGCATCAGGATGCGTTTTTCGGGGGTGAGGATCTTCGCGGTCTCGCCCATGAAGCGCACGCCGGCCACCAGCACGGTCTTGGCCGAGTGGTTCTTGCCGAAGCGGGCCATCTCCAGGGAGTCGGCCACGCAACCCCCGGTTTCCTCGGCCAGCGCCTGGATCACCGGATCGCAATAGTAGTGGGCGACGAGCACCGCATCCTGCGCCTTGAGTTCGGCGGCGATGGCGGCACGGTATTCGGCCTCTTGTTCAGGCGTGAGCGGCTTGGGCTGCTTGGCGTCCAGATGGGCCTGGACCAGAAGGCGTTCGGAAATCTGCGTCATGTTCGCAAGACCTGCTGGCGCTGATGCGCGTAAGTCGAGTGTATCATCGGGCACGGACAAATCGGGTAACAGCTTGGCCTTTGCATTCTCGGCAAAAGTCCGCTGCAACCTCGGTTTTATGAGTCGCCGAAGGCTACAGATAATCGGATGAATTCTAAAGAGATTTTTGCCCGGTAACGCCGGCGGGCGACGCTCGACACGTCGCCCGCGGAGCAAGGAGATTACTGAGCAGCACCGGTCAGCAGTGCGGCACGTCCCCGGACGAAGGCGTCGAACTGCTCAACGGTCATTTTCTGCCCGTTGAAGTCCACCAGGCCGTCGGCGTAACCCAGGTGTATCTGGATGTTGTCACCCTGCACCGTCGCCATCTGGGTTTGCAAGGCCATCATGCCGACCATCTCGCCCGCTGCCGACGCCTGCCGGATCGAGTCGGCATCCAGGCCATCCAGCGTGGCCCGCCGGGCCGCGATATCACCGATCATTGGCTTGGAGACCTTCAGATTGGCCTGGACCGACTTGATCGATTGGGCCAGCGCCTGCTCAGGCGGCAGGTCCGCCAGCGCTACACCGGCGAGGTCGACAGCGAGGTCAACGCGGCTTTCGCCACTGGCCGTCTTGAACGACAGTTCCTCCAGCGCTACCCGTGGCTGGCCGGCCAGCACGCCCTGCAATACATCCTTCAACAGCGGATCGTTCAGAAGCTGGGCACCATCGGACTGTTCCAAGGCAATGGCTTCCAGCTCCGGCATATGTTGCTCATACCAGCTCACCAGTTTGCCGATGGCCTCGGGATTCAGGCGCTGCACGCTCCAGCCCATGCGTGCTCTGCCCAGCGGCTTGTCGGCATAGCTGATGTCGGAAACCTGATACACACCCTTGAGCGCCAGACCGTCGTTCTCGATGCGGTAGGTGTCACGCAGGTCCAGGCCGAACTTCAGCGACGGCTGCCCATCGTAGACGATCGATACCTCTCCCAAATCGGCCGCATAAGAGCCGGTATAGAAGCCGTAACGGCTCTTGCTCATGTCAGCGGCGAAGGTAAGGTCCTTCAGGCCGAAGTCCAGTGTCGAACCGTCGCCCTGGGTCAGGGTCAGGTGCTCCATGGCAGCCCCGAAGCGCAGCTCATCGCCATGGGCGTCGGTGTCGACCTGCAGCGTCAGACCGGAAAACGAGAACATCACGCCCTCCTCGCCCTTCACTTCCAGCGGAGCCAGCTTGACGTTGGTGCGCACGGCACCGCCATAACTCAGGCTCATGCTGCCGCCCAACGGCAGTTGATCACCTGCGGCGGCGAACCATTTCTCGGTCTTGTCGGTTTTCTCAAGCGCATAAGTGCTCGCAGCCATAACCGGTGCCAGTTGCAACTGCTTGAGCCGCGACCACGGGAAAGGCCCGTGCTCGATGTGATCGACGAAATCCAGCGCCACCGACTCTCCGTCCGGGTCGCTGAGGGTCACCCGGTAGCGGGCGAGACTGGTGAACTTATGCGACTCCAGGGAAAGCAATTCCACCTTGCCCTGCATTTGCGTGCCCATGGCCACGGCCAGTTGGCGATTGACGTCGGCCAGCGCAGCGTTCAACTGCGCGGGCAGTTGCTGGCCGGTGTTCCACGCGATCGACGTCCAGGTCGCCGCGACCAATACAGCCAGCCCGCCGATAACTACCAGTGTTTTCTTCATGAAGTGATCCAGTTGCGTTCCTTGGAAAAGAAAACCCGGACACCAGGGTCCGGGCCTTCAAGTCGGCGAGAGTAGCATTTATGCTGCGGGATTCAGTGCAATGCGGGCAGCGATCGTCTGGCCATATCCATCCAGATCGTTCTCAAGAACGCCTCCCTTGTCATCTTCTTGCCATTGAGATCCACATCATTAGGTGGGCTAAGTTGCAGCTTCATCAGAATGCTGTCGTCCACCACTACCAGAAAAGGACTCCGCTCAGCCTCGACTGAAAGTATCTCCCACAAGGTTCGACTGCTGAACACTCCGAGCATGGCGTCCGCAGTGAACCTTCCGAGGTTGAAGGGACGCGCCCAGGCATCGATAGTCGATTTGGAAATCTCGAGATTGACATTGCCCGACTCAGGCATCTGCTCAATCAAGTCAGCGAAGGAAATACTGTCATCGTCCGGCCGACGAAATTGAACAGACATGTCCGCCCGACTCTCTCCCTCGCTCACTTTGAATGACAACTCTTCGAGTACGAATTTCGGCCTGTTCGTCAGCAGCTTGAGCATGGCTGCTTCAAGCCGATCGTCCGATTCGCTCAACAACCCTTGCGGATCGGTATCTGCTCCATTTGTCTCGGCAACATCTGCCGCGTTCATAGTGCTCCACACTCCCGAGCGCCTTCCCTGCAAAAATCCTTTGAGCGCCGCCGGGTCCAGCCCTTCGACACGCCACGCCAGCCGAGCGCTGCCAAACGGCCAACCAGCCAGCCGGATATTCGGAGCAACGACTATCTGCCGCCTCGAATACCCGCCCTCGGCAACCTGATACTCATCATGCAACGCGACCCGGCCAAACGATAGAGTCTTACCGGAAGATTGAAATCCGACATCCGTCGAACCGACTTTCAGCCAACCGGTCCGCAGCCCCTGAAGACTTGTTCCCAAGTGAGCATTCACACCTATTCCCACGAGATAGAGATATACACTGCGGATGTTCCCACTACTCTTCAGATGTATGTTGAGGCGCTCCATCTCGCCGGAAATAGCCACGGCGTCGTCATCTTGAGCCGAACTCAGGAGCAAACTTCCTCCGCTGGACGACAGCGAATAGTCCTGCTCCGTGATCTCGAACGGCGCGAACTCGACGTGGGTATTGATGGTTTCGTCGTAATTGACGCTGATACCCCCACGCAACGGAATCTCCCCCTTACTGGCGGAAAACCAGGTCGCGGAGCCTTCAGTTTCGACCAATGAGAAATTGCTTGTAGCCATCACTGGCATCAGTTGCATGCGCGTCACTCTCGACCACGGTAACGGCCCGTACTCGATACGATCAACGAACTCCAGTTGAACAGGGTCCTGCCCCACCGACTCGTAGGTCACCCGGTAACGGGCATCGGCACTGAAGGTATGAAAGGTGCTCGAAAGCAGCTCGATTTTTGCCTCCCCCTCGTGCCCCAGCGCTACCTGCAATTGCTGGTTGGCATGCTCCAGCAGCGCATCCATCCGTGTCGGCATTGATTTGCCGGTGTTCCATGTGATCCACGCACAGCCAGCAGCACTGAGCGCAACAACGCCAGCGAGTGCAACCAGTATCTTTTTCATGAAGAGGTCCAGACAGTGGAGAAAACCACCCGGACCTTGCGTACCGGGCATCAGGGGCCGGGAGGTTAGCACCGCGATCGCGGGCAAAAAGCTCAGGAATCCGCCACCGATACGCTGGAAAACTCGACGTATTTCGTAGTCTGTTTCCGAGGCCAAATCCGATGCCCGCAGCCAACGTCCTAGGATCCACGTCACAACCCCGCCAGACACTCACATAACTGTCATCGGACGCTGACATGTTCAGGCCATGCGCTGCCTGCCCGGGCAGGAGGAACAGCATCGGCCTGATAACGGAGCTTCGTATGAAACTTGCTGTGTTTGGTACCGGTTATGTTGGTTTGACCCTGGCCGCCTGCCTGGCCGAGGTTGGACACTGGGTGTGCTGCGTGGATGTCGATGCCGAACGCGTTGACGCGCTGTCCCGCGGCCATTGCCCGATCTTCGAGCCCGGCCTGCCGGCGCTGCTGCACAAAGGCCTGGCCAGTTCCCGCCTGCTGTTCAGCACCGACGCGGTACCCGCCATCGAAGCCGCCAGCGTGATCTTCATTGCTGTAGGCACCCCGCCACTGGCCGATGGCAGCGCCGACCTGCGCCAGGTCTTCGCGGTCGCGGACGCCATCGCCCGGCACGCCCACGGCGCGAAAGTCATCGTCAACAAATCCACCTCGCCGGTCGGCACCGTCGATGCCATCAAGGCCCGCCTGATCAGTCTGCGCCCGGACAGCGCCGCGCAACTGGACGTGGTCAGCAACCCGGAGTTTCTCAAGGAAGGCTCGGCGGTCATCGACTGCATGCGCCCCGACCGGGTCATCATCGGCGGCGCCAGCACCGCGACGCTGGCCCTTTTGAAGGAACTGTTCAGCCCCTTCAGCCGCAATCACGACACTTTCATCAGCATGGACGCCCGCAGCGCCGAGCTGAGCAAGTACGCGGCCAACTGCATGCTGGCGACAAAGATTTCGTTCATGAACGAAATGGCCAACCTCGCCGAACACCTGGGCGCTGACATCGAAGCCGTGCGCCGTGGCATCGGCTCGGACCCACGCATCGGCTACGACTTCATCTATGCCGGCTGCGGCTTTGGCGGCTCGTGCTTTCCCAAGGACCTGACGGCCCTGCAGCGGATTGCCGAGCGACACGACTACCAGCCCCGCCTGTTGCAAGCGGTGGATGCCATCAATCAGCGACAGAAACATCGCCTGTTCGAAAAGATTCTCCAGCATTACAACGCAGACCTGTCCGACAAGACGTTTGCCGTGTGGGGCCTGGCGTTCAAGCCCAATACCGACGACATGCGCGAAGCCTCCAGCCAGGTACTCCTGCAGGCGCTATGGCAAGCCGGCGCGAAAGTACGCGCCTTCGACCCGCAAGCCCGGCACGAAGCACGTCGTCGCTACGGTGAGCGCAATGATCTGGAGTTGCTGGACAACAAGGAGGACGCGCTGACAGGCGCCAACGCGTTGGTGATCGTCACCGAGTGGGAGGACTTCAAAGTGCTGGACAGCGAACTGGTCAGGCAACGCCTGCTCGATCAGGTGATCTTCGACGGACGCAACCTGTTCGAACCGGCGCACATGGCCGATGCGGGCCTTGCCTACTACAGCATCGGACGCGAGGAAGTGCGACCTGGCAATCCTCGCGCCCGAGACAACGAAGCGTCTTACTCGTTGACGTCCATGAACTCACGCGCCCAGACGATGTAGTCATTTGGCTGGGTGTAGGTGTGCGTCAGCTCCGTCGCGCTCAGGTCGGAGGCGGAGCTGGTAATGCGACGCTGCTCGCGCAGGCAGTCGTAGGTCGCCTTGATCGCGGCGAAGTAGGCGCCGTGGCCGTCCACGGCAATGCGCACGCCAAGCTCGGCGAGACGCACGTCATCGTGCAGTTGCGGGTTGCCGTAGGTGACCAGCATGAGCGGAACGGTGACGTGACGGGCAATCTCTTCCAGGTGCTCGAAATCGCGGATGCCGACCATGCACACGCCGTCGGCACCGGCGTTCTGGTAGGCGACGACGCGAGCGATGACTTCCTCGGTCGGAATCGCGCCGGCATTGGTCCGGGCAATGATCGACAGCTCTTGATCGACCCGGGCCTCGAGCGCCGCGCGAACCTTGCCGACACCTTCTTCGATGCTGATCAGGTCGGTGGACTTGCGGCCGAACTGGGCCGGCAACAGGGTGTCTTCGATGGTCAGCGCGGAAACGCCAGCGCGCTCCAGCTCGATCACGGTGCGCATCACGTTCAGCGCATTACCGTAGCCATGGTCGGCATCGGCGATGAACGGCAGTTGTGCAACACGGCCGATGCGAGTGGCCTGTTCGGCGAACTCGCTGAGGGTGATCAAGGCAAAATCAGGTGCAGCCAATACCTGTAGCGACGCCACCGAGCCTCCCAGAATACCCACCTCGAAACCGAGGTCGGCGGCAATGCGCGCTGACATCGGATCGAACACCGAGGCGGTGTGGTAACAACGAGGGGAGGCAAGCAGTTTACGGAACGCACGACGCAAATCTTGATGGGACGCTTTAGGCATGATCTATCCACTATTTCGACTTCATTCTGAGACGAAACATACCACCCCTTGATGTCTCTCTGACAGCAGCGAAGGTCTTTGTCCGACAAATCGACGCAAACGTTTCACCTCCCGGGGTTAAAGGGCCGACACCGACCGGGAATCCCTGATGGACAGAACGAAGGAAGGGAGTGTGAAGAGATCGATCCGGCTGCGCTGTGGCGAAAACATCGAAGAGCCACCAGCCGGGATCGCGAGCCTTTTTTGCCGATTTCATCAATAAATCGCGAAATGTGTATGAACTGTGCATGCACATGGTGAATACGCCGGGTACGGCAAAGCCTGACGTCATGCATCAGGGAAAACCGTATGCGCACATGCTTTCTTATCAGTGATTCCCTTATCTATTAAGCGTAGGCTTTGTACGGTTATGGCATAATGAAATCATTCCACAACTCCAGATAACGAGCCGTGATTTGTGTCAGTGACGACCTTAACTGTATGTGATGACTCTACTGTTGCCCGCAAGCAGGTCCTGCGGGCGCTGCCAGCGGACTGGCCGGTGTCGATCACCCAGGCCAGCAATGGCCATCAATGCATGGACGCCATTCGCAAAGGTCTCGGCCAGGTCGTGGTTCTCGACCTGAACATGCCGGAGATGGACGGTTATCAAGTGCTTCACGCCTTGCGCGATGAAGGCTTGAAGGCCGCCGTCATCGTTATCTCCGGGGATGTGCAGCAGGAAGCGGTGCGGCGGGTCCGCGAACTGGGCGCCCTGGCGTTCCTGCAAAAGCCTTTCGACCAGGCAGAACTGCGCCAGACCCTTGGCGAGCTGGGGCTGATGAGCCTGCCGGGGCAAGCGGCGCAAAGCCACCGTCCGGCGACCAACACCAACGTCACCTTCAATGAAGTGTTTCGCGAAACCGTCAACGTCGCCATTGGCCGCGCCGCCGCGCTGATCGCCAAGGTGCTCGGGGTTTTCGTGCAACTGCCGGTGCCGAACGTCAACGTACTCGAAGTCGGCGAGTTGCACATGGCCCTGGCCGATGCCGGACGCTGCAAGCAACTCACCGCGGTCTGCCAGGGCTTTATCGGTGGCGGTATCGCCGGCGAAGCCCTGCTGATGTTCCATGATTCGGAAATCGCCGACATGGCGCGTCTGATGCAGCATCAGAACAGCGAATCATCCGACCTGGAAATGCTCCTGGATCTGTCCAGCGTCCTCATCGGCGCCTGCCTCAGCAGTATCGCCGAGCAGGTCGACGTGGTGTTCTCCCAGTGTCACCCGCAGATCCTCGGCCAGCATGCCGGTATCGAAGAACTGATCCGGGTCAACCAGCAGCGCTGGAAGAAGACCCTCGCGGTGGAGATCAGCTACGGTCTGGAGGGACACGATATCCGCTTCGACCTGTTGCTCCTGTTCACCGAAGACTCCATCGAACGACTGACCCACAAACTCGCGTACCTGATGAACTGACCCATGAACAAACCCATTGATCTGACCGAGTTCCATTGGCTGCTGGCGATCGTGCAAAGCATCGACGTCGGCGTGGTGGTGCTCGACCGCGACTACCGCGTCCAGGTCTGGAACACTTTCATGGAGAACCGCTCGGGCGTTGCTCCCAAGGACGCCCACAGCGAATCGTTCTTCACCCTCTTCCCGGAGGTCAACGTCGGCTGGTTCAGCCACAAGCTGGAAAGCGTTGCGACCCTGGGCACGCCCGCGTTCACAGTGTGGGAGCAGCGCCCTTATCTGGTGCGGTTCAAGAACTACCAGCCAATAACCGGGCAGGAAGACTTCATGTACCAGAACACCACGCTGTTCCCGCTGCGCTCCACCGACAGCAGCATCAGCCACTTCTGCCTGGTGATCTATGACGTGACCGACGTCGCCACCAACCGGCGCATGCTGCAATCGGCCAACGCGCAACTGCAGAAGCTCTCCAGCACCGACCGCCTGACTGGCCTGTACAACCGCGGCCACTGGGAAGACAGCCTGAAAGTCGCTTACGCCCGTCACCAGCGCCACGGCAACCACACCAGCCTGGTGATGTTCGACATCGACCACTTCAAGCGCATCAACGATACCTACGGCCATCAGGCGGGCGACAAGGTGATCGAACAGGTCGCCGCGATGCTGCGCGAGTATGTGCGCGATACCGATGTGGCCGGGCGCTATGGCGGCGAGGAGTTCGGCGTAGTGCTGTCGGATACCGACAAGCATGGTGCGAGCGCCTTCGCCGAGCGATTCCGCAAAGCCATCGAGGGGCTGGAAGTGCAGCACGAGGGGCAAAGCATTCGCTTCACCATCAGCCTGGGTGTCGCCGATCTCAGTCAGCCCTCGGACGGCCATGCCGACCTCATCGCCTGGGCCGACCAGGCGCTGTACGCCTCGAAGAAAAATGGCCGTAACCAGGTGTCGATTCACGAGTGACCATCGTGAGATCCAGCCTTTCGGGCACCCGGTATTCGGTCACCGGGGCCCGCCCTGAAAGTCTCCCAGCCTGTATTGCCTTCACGGCCAGCTCACTGAAGGCAACTTGCCAACACCCCGTGGCTTCAAGATAATAAGATTTATTATCAATTGTAACTTCGGGTTATCCCATGTCCGATCTGGTTCATCACGCAGCGATGCACACCCTCTACGAGGAGCATCACGGCTGGCTCAAGGGCTGGTTACGCAAGCGCATGAACTGCAGCGAGCAGGCCGCGGACCTCGCGCAAGACACGTTTTTACGTGTGCTGACCCAGCGCAGGGCCGACGTTGTTCGCGAACCACGGGCTTATCTCAGCCGCGTGGCGCGCGGCTTGATGATTGACATGTTCCGCCGCCGTTCGCTGGAACAGGCCTACCTGGAAACACTGGCAGCGATTCCCGAAGCGCTGGATATCTCCCCGGAAGAACGCCTGCTGATCATCGAGTCGCTGCTGGAAGTCGACCAGATGCTCGATGCCCTCGGCACCCGCACCCGCGACGTATTCCTGATGGCCCATCTCGACGGACTCAGCTACGTGGAAATCAGCCAGCGCCTGCAAATCTCGGTCAACACCGTGAGAAAACACGCCGTGCGCGCCCTGACCCAGTGCCTGCTGCTGATGGAGGACTGAGCCTTGGCAGCCCCGGCACTCGATATCGCCACCCTCGAAGCGGCCGCCCAATGGTACGTCGACCTGCGCACCGGCACGCCGGATGAGTCGCTGCACCGCGAGCATCAACGATGGCTGCAGAGCGACCCACGCCATCTGCTGGCCTGGGAACGGCTCGGGCGCCTGCAAGGAAAACTCGAACGGCTTGCGCCAGCGATTGGTAGCCCGATCCTCAAAGCCGCGCACGCCAAGCGCCGCGACGTATTGAAAGTGCTTTCCGTGCTGCTGGCCACCGGCGCCGCCGGCACCTTGGGCTGGAGGGTCACGCCGCTGCCCCAGTGGGCAGCGGACCAACGCACCGGGATCGGAGAGCGACGCAGTATTCATCTGGAGGACGGCAGTCAACTGCACCTCAATACCGCCACGGCGGTGAACATCCGCTACAGCCAGCAGTTGCGCGAACTCTTGCTGCTCAGCGGCGAAATCCTCGTCGAGACCGCCAAGGACAAGACCGCCCGGCCCTTGATCGTGCATACCGCCGAAGGCAGCCTGCAGGCGCTCGGCACGCGTTTTATCGTGCAGCAGGAACAGGATCAGACCCGCCTGACCGTGCTGGAGCATGCCGTCCTGGTACGCCCCGCCAATCAACCCCACACCACGCTGATCGTGCAAGCAGGTGAGCAGGTCAGCTTCAGCGCTGACGCACTGGAACCCGTGAAGCCAGCCACCGCCCAGGCCGACGCCTGGCTACACGACACGCTGGTGGTGAACGGCTGGCGGCTGGATGACTTTCTCCAGCAACTGCAACGTTATCGCCCTGGCTATCTGAGCTGCGACCCGGCGGTGGCCGGGTTGCGGGTGTCCGGCTCCTTTCATCTGCGCAACACCGACAACGTGCTGGAAAACCTGCGTCTGACCCTGCCCTTGCGGCTACGGCGCTTTACCCGCTACTGGGTGCGCCTCGAAGCAGCCTGAGCGTCGCCAGTAAAAAATTTCAAAGAGGGGTTGGTGATTCTGATTCTCGTTCGGCTTGCCAAGTAGAGGCGCACAGACGCCGCCATTGCCAACGAGCGTAAGGAAACAGCATGCCGCATCACGCACACCTCACCGAACCCGGCTTGATCAACGCCCCTTTCCCAAACCGCCCGCTACAGCGCGCAGTGCATCTGGCCCTGCTGAGCCTGGTGCTGGGCGCAAGCGTGAGCAGCACGCTGGTCGCCCCGGCAGCGGCGGCACCGCACACGGTCGAGCGCGAACTGGATTTCAATGTGCCCGCCGGCCCCCTCGATCAGGCAGTGGCGCAATTCAGCTCGATCGCCGGCATCAGCGTTTCGTTTGATGCGGAACTGGCGCGGGGCAAACAGTCTCCGGGCGTTCAGGGGCACTATTCGCGGGATGAAGCGCTGCATCGCTTGCTGCTGAGCAGCGGCGTCGATGCGGTGGCGCTGGGCAGTGGCGGATATTCGCTGGTGCAGGCACACGACAGCACGGGAGCGCTTGAACTGGGCGCAACCAACGTACTTGGCGCGGTACTGGGGTCGACCAGCGAAAACACCGGCTCCTACACCACGGGCACGATGCAGAGCGCGACCAAGCTGTCATTGTCGATTCGCGAAACACCGCAGTCGGTCACGGTCATTACCCGCCAGCGCATGGACGACCAGAACATGAGGTCGCTGGAAGACGTGCTCAAAAGCACGCCCGGCATCGCCATCACCAAAGACGGCCCACAACGCTCGACGTTCTACTCCCGCGGCTTCGCCATCGAAAACCTGATGACCGACGGCTTGCCCAACGATCTGTCCCACTACCTCAGCCGCGACATGAACTCCTCGCCGGACATGGCGATTTTCGATCGCGTGGAAGTGGTGCGCGGCGCCACCGGCATGATGCAAGGCTCCGGCAACCCGGCGGCGGCCATCAACATGGTGCGAAAGCGCCCGACTGCCACGCCGCGTATCAGCATCACCGGCAGCGCCGGTAGCTGGGACAACTATCGCAGCGAGTTCGACGCGTCCAACGCCCTGAACGACAGCGGCACCCTGCGCGGCCGAGTGGTCACCGCGTATCAGACCAAGGGCAGCTTCCAGGACTTCACCAGCGCCGAACGCTCGGTGTTCTACGCCATCACCGAAGCCGACCTGAACGACGATGCGACCTTGACCTTTGGCGCCTCCAACCAGAATGCCAATCACAACAGCGCCTGGGGCGGCTTGCCCGTCGCCGCCGACGGTAGTGACCTGCACCTGAAGCGCTCGACGTACCTGGGCAGCAAATGGGAATACTGGGATCAGGACAACACCACGGCGTTCACTCGCCTGGAGTACCGTTTCGCCAACAATTGGAAAATGCTCCTGGCCGCCAGCAAGAGCTGGTCAAAACTGGACATGCTCGGTTCCCTTCCCGAGCGCATGGGCGATAACTACGATCAGTTCGGCCAGTACATCGGCAGATACGACTATAAAGACCGGCAAAGCAGCTATGACGGCTACGTCACCGGCCCCTTCTCGCTGTTTGGCCGCACCCATGAACTGGTCGTGGGCGCCAGCAAGAGGGACCTGACGTTCAACGGCAAGGGGCTGCCCATCGACGTGGAGACCAATACTGATCTCTACAACCCCACCGGCATCCCCAAACCCGACGTGAGCGCCAATCCCTGGACGCAGCATCGCACCACGCAACAGGAAGGCACCTACGTCACTACTCGCCTGAACATCACGGATGACCTGAAAGTCATCCTTGGTGGGCGCCTGGACTGGTACGAGCATGATGTGGATACCCGGTGGAACGGAAAATCATCAGCCAGCAGCCTGCCAAACAAAGTGACGCGCAACCTCACGCGCTACGCCGGTGCGGTTTATGACCTCGACCAGCATCACTCGGTCTATGTCAGCTACACCGATATTTTCCGCCCGCAGACCGAGCTGGATACCCAGAACAACGCGCTGATGCCGATAAAGGGCAAAAACTACGAGCTCGGTATCAAGGGCGAGTACTTTGATGGAAACCTGAATGCCAGCGCAGCGATCTTCCGTATCGATCAGGAGAACCGCGCCAAATTACTCAACCCCATCCAGTGCACGCCGATCGGCGGCACCTGCTATGACGCGGCGGGTGAAGTACGAAGCGAAGGGATCGAGCTGGAAATCAACGGCACCCTGGCGCCTGGCTGGGAACTGGGGGCGGGTTACACCTACTCCGCCGCCAAATATACAAAGGACGCCAACGAAGACAACGTGGGGCGCTTGTTCGCCACCAACATCCCCCGACACATATTCAAGGCGTTCACTACCTATCAGCTACCTGGCGATCTGAGCCGCTGGAGTATCGGTGGCGGCCTGTATCGGCAGAACACCGTCTACAACAAAGGCACCAATGATTACCTGACCACGTTCGACTACCGTATCGAACAAAAGGCCTACACCGTGGTAGACCTGATGACCAGCTATCAGGCTTCGGAGACCGTTCACGTGCGACTGAACCTGAACAACGTCTTCGACAAGACCTACTACCAGGACATCAGCTCCAACACTGACTTCGGTAACAGCCTGTACGGCGAACCCCGCAACGCCATGCTAACGATCAACTGGACGCTCTAAAACTGACCGACCGGCACGGTAAACAGCGGGACAGTGGTGATATATGTCCACTGTTTACCGTGCCAGTTCTTCGCACTCGCGAGACGCACTAAAAACGCGAACGACAGAAACGAAAAAGCCCGCGATCCTTATCGGAACGCGGGCTTCTTCAGGTGTTTCACCGTCGGTTGTGTCTACCATCATTCAGCAACTATCTGCCAACTTCCGGTTTTAACACTGCCAACTTTATATGGTGGGTCGTGTAGGATTCGAACCTACGACCAATTGGTTAAAAGCCAACTGCTCTACCAACTGAGCTAACGACCCGTTGGATGGCGCGTATAATACTGATTTCTAACAGGAAATCAACACCCCATCGCAAAATAATTCAAAAATAGCGAGTCGGGTCCTGTACGCCGGCCGCAGCAAAGCCATCCGCACGCAGGCGGCAGCTATCGCATTTGCCACACGCACGACCTTCATCATCCGCCTGATAGCAGGAAACAGTGAGGCTGTAGTCGACGCCACGGGCCATGCCCGCCTGGACGATCTGCGCCTTGCTCAGGTTCTGCAACGGCGCCTGGATCCGGAACCCATTGCCTTCTACCCCGGCCTTGGTCGCGAGGTTGGCCATGCGCTCGAACGCCTCGACGAACTCCGGACGGCAATCCGGGTAGCCGGAGTAGTCCACGGCATTGACACCAATGAAGATGTCGCTCGCATTCAGCACTTCGGCCCAGCCCAACGCCAGCGACAGGAACACCGTGTTGCGCGCCGGCACGTAGGTCACCGGAATGCCCTCGCTTGGGGTCTCGGGGACATCGATGCTGCTGTCGGTCAGGGCCGAGCCACCAATCCCGTTGAGGTTCAGGCCAATGACCTTGTGCTCGACCGCACCCAGGTCCCGCGCCACCCGGGCTGCCGCATCCAGCTCGGCGCGATGGCGCTGGCCGTAATCGAAGCTCATGGTGTAGCAGTCATAGCCTTCGGCCTTGGCCATGGCGACCACGGTGGCCGAATCCAGGCCACCCGACAATAAAATTACCGCGCGTTTCTCACTCATTGCAAAAGCTCCTGTCAGCGTCCCGGCTCGTCGTTCCAGAGCAGTTTGTGCAACTGCATCTGCAGACGAACCGGCAAATTGTCGGCCACGATCCAGTCAGCCAGATCGGTTGCGCTCAATTGATGATGGCTAGGCGAAAACAGAACTTCGCCGACACGTTTGTCGAGACCGTACTGGATCAGCTTCGATACCGCCCAGTCATAGTCCTCGCGCGAACAGAGGACGAATTTGACCTGATCGTTCGGGGTCAGCAGCTCGATATTCTCGTAGCGGTTGCGGTGGACTTCCGCAGAGCCTGGGGTTTTCAGGTCCACGACGCGGCTGACGCGCAGGTCGACGGGCGCAATGTCCATCGAGCCGCTGGTTTCCACGGAAACCTCGTACCCGGCGTCACAGAGCCTTTTCAGCAACGGGATGGCATTGGGCTGGGCCAGCGGCTCGCCGCCCGTCACGCAAATGTAGCGCGGCCGGAAGCTGGCAACCTGTTCGAGGATCGAGTCGAGCGTGCGTACGGTGCCGCCGCTGAAGGCATAGGCGCTGTCGCAATATTGGCAGCGCAAGGGGCAGCCGGTGAGGCGCACAAATACCGTGGGCAAGCCAGCGGTGCGCGTTTCACCCTGCAAAGAGTAAAAAACTTCGGTGATGCGTAATGTGTCTTGCATAGTCGCCACGGGCGTAACAGCTAAACAGGCTGTCCGCCTCCGTCAGGCACCGCTGCGAACCCGGCATAGCGTTATCCGCAGCAGCGTGTTTCATAAAAGGGCGCAAATTCTAACGAAAAAACCCGCGACAAGCGCGGGTTTCTTTTAAAACGTGCGGATCAGAGCTTCTGCAGGTCGCGCTGAGCCAACTGTGCAGCCGAGGTGCCCGGATATTGGGTCACCACCTGCTGAAGAATACCTTTGACCCGGTCGGTATGACCCAGGCGACGCTCAACATCGGCCAGCTTGTATAGCGAATCAGGCACCTTGTTGTGCTTCGGGTACAACTGGCTGACTTTGGCGAATGCCTGGCCGGCGCCTTGCAGGTCACCTTTGGCCAGGTTCACTTCACCCAACCAGTACTGGGCGTTGCCCGCGTACTGGCTGTTGGGGTACTTGCGCAGGAAGGCATTGAACGCCTGGCTGGCCTTGTCGAAATCCTTGGCCTTGATCAGATCGAAGGCAGCGTCGTAATAGAGCTTTTCCTTCGCTGGATCGCCAGGTTCGCTGCTCGCGGCGGGCGGGTTGGCGGCCGGTGCAGTATTGCCGGCGGCCGGCGCAGAAGCACCACCGTCAGCGGAATTCTCGGGAGTCGCGGTCGGTGCCGGGGCAGCGCCGCTGGAGATACGTCGATCCAGGTCCTGGTAACGCTCCAGGCCTTCCTGTTTCAGACGTGCAACTTCGTTTTGCAGAATCTCGATAGTGTTCTGTTGACGCTCTATCTGTTCCTGCATTTGTTGCAACTGCATGAAAAGCTGGCCCTGTGCAGAGGCAGGGGCCGAAACCCCTCCCCCGGCATAGGCGCCGTTCGTACCGTAACCCGCAGGCGGATAACTGCTTGCGCCGTTATAGCCAGCGTTGTCATCAACAACAGGAACCTCAGCCGCTGCCATGAGAGGCAGCGTGAGAGCCAGGACGGTTACAGCACGACGGCACGCTCGCATATCGAATTACTTACGCAGTTCGACGCGACGGTTCTGAGCCCAGGACTGCTCGTCGTTGCCGGTGGCAACTGGACGCTCTTCGCCGTAGGAAACCAGTTCCAGCTGAGCTGGGGAAACGCCTTGCAGCACCAGGTAGCGCTGAACGGCCTTGGCACGACGCTCGCCCAGAGCCATGTTGTATTCGCGAGTACCACGCTCGTCGGTGTTACCTTCCAGAACGACGCGAGCGCCGTTGCCTTTCAGGTCCTTGGCATGAACGTCCAGAGCGCGCATGGCTTCTGGCTTCAGGTCCGAGCTGTCGTATTCGAAGTAGAAGGTGGTGATTGCGCGCAGAGCAGCTTCTTCGCTCAGGCTGCCGTCAACGGCACCAGTGTTAGCGCCGTAACCAGCGTTTGGATCAACAGCGCCTTCGCCAGCGTTGTCGCCGCCTTTCGAGGAGCAACCTACAGCTACGGCCATGGCCAGAGCCAGCGCAGCAAACTTACCAAACTTCAGCATTTCCATCGTGAAACTCCTAATGAACCCCAGTGTGTTAAGTAAAACGTGTAGCGCCGCATCAGTTCAGGTAAGGGGACCAGGACGGTTCTCTGACTTCGCCTTGAGCGGTAGGAAGCGGGAGCCTCACGCGTCCGTTGAGAGAGACGAGCATCAAGACTCCCCGGCCCTGCTGGCGGGTGGCGTAGATTAGCATGGTGCCGTTGGGCGCAACAGTGGGTGACTCATCAAGACTGGTCTCTGTGAGAATTTTTACACTGCCACGCTGCAAATCCTGCGCCGCCACTTTGAAGTTGGTGAAACCATCCTGACGATGAATCATGACCAGGGTCTTTTCATCGGCGGAAAGTTTCGGGTTGGCGTTGTAGTTGCCCACGAACGTCACACGCTCGGCACTGCCGCTGCCAATAGTGGTTTTGTAGATCTGTGGCTTGCCGCCACGGTCCGACGTGAAGTACAGCGTCGAGCCATCCTTGCCGAAGAACGGCTCGGTATCGATGGCCGGGCTGTTGGTGACGCGGGTCATCTGACGCGAACCCATGTCCATCACGTAGATCTCCGGGTTGCCGTCGCGCGACAGCACGAAGGCCAGGCGGTTGCCATCCGGCGACCAGGCTGGCGCGCCGTTGAGACCTTCGAAGTTGGTGATCTGCTCACGACGACCCGTATCGATGTGCTGGACGAAGATACGCGGGCGACGCTGCTCGAAGGACACATACGCGATGCGCTTGCCATCCGGTGCAAAACGCGGCGACAGGATCGGCTCGCGCGATTGCAGCAAGGTCACGGCGCGCGCGCCGTCATAGTCAGATCGTTGCAAAGTGTAACGAGTGCTGTTGGTGGAGAAACGCTCGGCCGTCACATAGAGCATGCGGGTGGAGAATGCGCCCTTGATGCCGGTGAGTTTTTCGAACGACTGGTCGGCGATGTAGTGGGACATATCGCGCAGTTGGTCGACGCTGCCGGAAACGCTGCCGGTCAGCACCTGTTGCTCGGTGGCAACGTTGAACAGCGCATATTGCACCTGCAGGCGACCGCCCGATGGCACGATGCTGCCGACCATCACGTACTGGGCACCCAGCGCTTTCCAGTCACGGAAGATCACTTCGCTGGCCTGGCTCGGCTGGCTGATCATGTTCTGGCGCGGGATCGGCGAGTAATAACCTGAGTTGCGCAGGTCGTTACTGATGATGTCAGCCATGTCCTCAGGCAACACGCTACCGCCCTGCAGACCGAAAGGCACCACGGCAATCGGCGTGGCTCGATCGCTGCCACTGGTTACCAGGATGTTCTTTTCTTCTGCATTGGCCATCCCTGCTGCGCAGCAGAGAACGACCAGCAGTCCTCTAAGAAGGTTAATCACAAGGCTAGGTCCTCAGGTGTGAATGTCATCTTGAATGAACGATAAGGATTGAATTCGCTCGGTTTCAAACCCTGCATCTCGGTCAAACGACCAATGTTCTTGACTGCCGCAACCGCGGAAGCGTCGAACGGCCCATCGCCGCTGGAGCGGGCAACGGTGACCGTCGTAACGGTGCCATCAGGCAACATGCCAATCTGCAGGACTACCGTCATGTTCTTGCGCGCCGACGGGGGTCGAGCCCAGCCTTCAGCTGCACGGGCGCGAATCAGGTCGTCGAAGTCACCGGCCACCTGGTCACCCTGCTCGTCCGCCAGAGCCTGCTGACGCTCGGTAGTGTCGGACAACAGCTCGGCCAGTGCCTGTGCTTTCTTGTCTTCCGCCGCCTTGCGCGCTGCTTCTGTAGCCTTTTTCTTGGCTGCATCGGCGGCTGCTTTCTTCTTGGCGTCCTCCGCTGCTTTTTTCTTCGCTTCTTCAGCGACAGCGGCTTTCTTCTTCGCGTCCTCGGCAGCCTTCTTCTTGGCATCCTCGGCCGCTTGTTTCTTGGCTTCTTCTGCCGCCGCCTTCTTGGCCTCTTCTTCAGCCTTTTTCTTGGCTTCGTCTTCGGCTTTCTTCTTGGCGATATCAGCCAGTTGCTTCTCTTCAGCCTTTTTCGCTTCTTCGGCCTTTTTCGCAGACTCGGCTTTCTTCGCCTCGTCAGCCTTCTTGGCCTCATCGGCTTTCTTGGCTTCTGCGGCCTCGCGCGCCTCTTCGGCTTTTTGAGCAGCCTCTTCTTTCTTTTGTTCCGCAGCTTTCACAGCTTCCTGCTTCAGTTGCTCGACCTTCTTCTGCTCCATCTGCTCTTCTTCGGTCTGGCGCGAAGCCGTTTTCTTCGCCTCCCCGGCAATCTTCTGATTGGTCTGGGTGGTGGCCTGACTCTTGGATTTCAGCTGGTACAGGGTTGCCTGAACGATAGGCTTGGACGGCGGCAACTCAGGCGTGAACGCAAAACTGACGAACAGCATGCCGAACACCAGAACGTGCAGCGCGACGGCCCAGACGCTGGGCCAGAAGTAACTTTCCGAGGCGGATGGCTCTCGCTGTTGCATCAGGGCGCCTCGGTAATCAGGCCAACGTTACCGACACCGGCCTTCTGCAACCCGCCCATGGCGCCCATGACCGCGCCGTAGTCGACGGACTTGTCGCCACGGATGAAGACCTGGGTCTGTTTGCCCTGATCGCGCCCGGCAGCGATGATCTTGGTCACCGCGTCGGTCATTTGCGGCAAGGTCATGGCCTTGTCCATTTGCTTTTCGGTGTCGACTTCGCTGCCAAGGTTCCAGAAGTAGGTCTTGTCAGCCTTGATCGAAATGGTCAGAACCTGAACGTTGTTGTCCTGCGGCAAGGCTTCGCTGGAAACCTTGGGCAGGTCGACCTTCACGCCCTGGTTAAGCATCGGTGCGGTCACCATGAAGATGACCAGCAGTACCAACATCACATCGATGTAGGGCACCACGTTCATCTCGGCGACCGGCTTGCGTTTTTGACGAACTCGAGCCATGGGGTTTTACCTGATCACTCTTCGCTGGTGTGCACTTTACGGTGCAGGATGGCCTGGAACTCGTCGGCGAACGTGTAGTAGCGGCCGATCAGCACTTCACTGCGAGCAGCGAAACGGTTGTAGGCGATAACCGCGGGAATTGCCGCGAACAGGCCGATGGCGGTGGCGATCAGCGCTTCAGCGATACCCGGTGCAACCGTGGCCAGGGTGGCCTGTTGCGCGGTAGCCAGACCGCGGAAGGAGTTCATGATCCCCCAGACGGTACCGAACAGTCCGATGTAGGGGCTGGTCGAACCGACGGTCGCAAGGAATGGCAGGCTCTGCTCGAGCTTCTCTTCCTCACGGGAGATCGCTACGCGCATGGCACGACCGACACCTTCCATTACCGCATCAGGGTCGACACCTGGCTGCTGACGCAGACGGGAAAACTCCTTGAAGCCGGCACGGAACACCTGCTCGACGCCCGAATCCGGGTCAGGGTTGCTACCCGCTTGACGATACAGTTTGGACAGGTCGATACCCGACCAGAAGCGCTCTTCGAAGCTTTCCAGGGCACGACGACCGGCGCGCAGCATGGTGCTGCGCTGAAAAATCATGATCCATGAAGTCACCGATGCGGCAACCAGTACCAGCATGACCAGCTGCACCACAATGCTGGCATTGCTGACCAGGCTCCACATGGAGGTATGGTCGACGACGTTAGCTTCCACGCTTAATCTCCTGCATTTGAATGTATACCCGGGGCACCCGCCTCGATGAAAGCTGCGCGCAGCTCGGAGGGAATGGCTCGGGGTTTGAAAGTATCGGCGCGCACACAGGCCACCAGGAACTGCCCTTCGCAGAGCAGCGTTGCGTCACTTTCGCGCCAGACCTGCTGCACGAAGCGCAGGCTGGCACGATTCAATTCAAGCACTTGCGCGGTGACCCGCAACTCGTCGTCCAGACGGGCCGGCGCGTGATAGCGAGCCTCGGCGGAATGGACCACGAACAGCGTGTTCTGCTGCGCCAGCGACGACTGGGCAAAACCCAGATCGCGCAGCCGTTCGGTGCGGGCCCGTTCCATGAATTTCAGATAATTGACGTAATACACCACGCCACCCGCATCGGTGTCTTCGTAATAGACGCGATAACGATGTGCGAACGGCTCAACCCCATTTTGCGCGCGCATACTCTAGTGCTAACTCCTCAGCTTGCCAATCCGCCCCACCAACTGTTTTTGACGGATTATGTCGTATTGCCAGCGCGCCCGGACCCTGTCCGCGGATAGGACCACAAAAGCAGCCGATAAATCTGTCATTCATCGCTCGGTTCAGAAAAATCAGTGCTACCGGATGATTCTGTCATTCGCGTAGGAATATTCAGCCCAAAGTGCAGGTATGCATGTCGGGTAACCACCCTGCCCCGAGGCGTGCGCATGATGTAGCCCTGCTGGATCAGATAAGGCTCAAGCACGTCCTCGATGGTGTGTCGCTCCTCGCTGATCGCGGCCGCCAGGCTGTCCACACCGACCGGACCACCGTCGAACTTCTCGATCATGGTCAGTAGCAGACGCCGGTCCTGATGATCGAAGCCACGTTCGTCGACATCCAGCAGGTTCAACGCCATGTCCGCGATCGGCTTGGTGATATCGCCCTTGCCACGCACCTCGGCATAGTCACGCACCCGGCGTAACAAGCGGTTGGCGATACGCGGCGTGCCACGAGCCCGCCGCGCGATTTCGAAAGCACCTTCGTCTTCGATCTCCAGGCCGAGAATTCCGCCCGAGCGACTGACGATGGTTGCCAGATCCGCGTTGTTGTAGAACTCCAGACGCTGGACGATACCGAAGCGGTCACGTAGCGGGTTGGTCAGCATGCCGGCCCGGGTGGTAGCGCCAACCAGGGTGAACGGCGGCAGGTCCAGCTTGATCGACCGCGCCGCCGGTCCTTCGCCGATCATGATGTCCAGCTGGAAGTCTTCCATCGCCGGGTACAGGACTTCTTCGACGATCGGCGATAACCGGTGGATCTCGTCGATAAACAACACATCATGGGGTTCAAGGTTGGTGAGCAACGCCGCCAGATCGCCGGGGCGCTCAAGAATGGGGCCGGAAGTACTTTTGATCGAGACGCCCATTTCCTGGGCAATGATGTTGGCAAGCGTGGTCTTGCCCAGCCCCGGAGGACCGAAGATCAGGGTGTGATCCAGGGACTCGTTACGGCCACGGGCGGCCTGGATGAACAGGGCCATCTGCTCGCGAACCACCGGCTGACCAATGTACTCGGCCAGCCGCAGCGGACGAATCGCCCGGTCCTGGACCTCTTCGCGGTCGCGGCCGGTAGCAGTTATCAAACGGTCGGCTTCGATCACTTAAATCATCCCCTTGAGACTGCGCCGGATCAGTTCTTCGCTGCTCAGGCCCTTGGTATCCACAGCCGCCACTGCACGGCTGGCCTCTTGAGGTTTATAGCCCAAGGAAATCAGGGCGCTGACCGCGTCGGCCTCGGCGGTGGACGCCACGGGAACAGGCGCAGGCCCATTCGGCACCAGCTGGAACATGCTCGGCACGGTTTCCCAGGCCTTGAAGCGGTCCTTGAGTTCGACCAGCAGACGCTCGGCGGTCTTCTTGCCAACCCCTGGCACCTTGACCAGCGCCGAAGTGTCCTGAGCCTGAACGCATCGAATCAGATCGTCCACTTCCAGACCCGACATCAAGGCCAGCGCCAGCTTGGGCCCTACACCATTGAGACGGATCAGCTCACGGAACAGCTCGCGCTCACGCTTTTCATGGAAGCCATACAGCAGGTGGGCATCCTCGCGCACTATCAGATGGGTGTGCAAGGTCACCGTTTCGCCGACCTTGGGCAGCCGGTAGAGCGTTGTCATCGGCACTTCCAGCTCATAGCCAAGGCCGTTGATGTCGATAATCAGGTGCGGCGGCTGCTTTTCAGCGAGGGTGCCGCGTAAACGTCCAATCACGTTCAGGTCCTTTCTCATGGGTGCCGGCAGGGCCGGTCCGGCCTTGCGGCGAATCCGCCAGCCAGCTCGCCATCAGGCGGCCGACGGCGGACGGATCACTTTAAAAGCGTGGATGCTATCAGAGACGCAGGCGTCCGTTGCGGCTGCGCGCGACACCCAGCCCATGAGGAATCAGACTGGAGCGCGTATGGGCATGACACAAGGCGATCGCCAGGGCATCGGAGGCGTCGATTTGCGGCTTCTGCGTCAGTTTGAGCAGGTGCACGACCATCATCTGCACCTGCTCCTTGTTGGCCCCGCCGGTGCCGGCAACGGCCTGCTTGACCTGGCTGGCGCTGTATTCAGCGATTTCCAGCCCCTCCTCCACCGCGGCCACGATGGCCGCACCTCGCGCCTGACCCAGCTTGAGCGCCGAGTCGGCGTTGCGGGCCATGAACACCCGCTCGATACCCATGGTTACCGGGCCATGCTGGCGAATGATTTCGCGCACGCCGCGGAAAACCACCTGCAAGCGCTCAGGCAGCTCGCCGCTGCCGGTGCGGATGCAGCCCGACGCCACGTATTCGCAACCGCGCGCGGAATGACGAATCACCCCATAGCCGGTAATCCGCGATCCGGGGTCGATACCAAGAATCAGAGTCATAACGCCTGCGTGATCAATGGCGCATCAATGCGCCGAGTCAAAAAACAGAAGCCGGCCCCCTCACAAGCGCTACGCGCCTGGTAACGGGGCCGGCCTCCAATAAAGCCAGGCGCAAACCTCAGCCGAGCTTTTCCATGACCTCGTCAGGAATCTCAGCATTGGAGTAGACGTTCTGCACGTCGTCCAGGTCTTCCAGCATATCGATCAGTTTCAACACCTTCTGCGCACCGTCCAGGTCCAGCTCGGCACTGGTGGTCGGCTGCATGACGATTTCCGCGTCATCCGCTTTGAAGCCTGCGGCCTCCAGCGCACTGCGCACGGCATAGAAGCTGGCGAACGAGGTGAAGACGTCGAACGAGCCATCGTCATTGCTGACCACGTCATCGGCATCCGCTTCCATCGCCGCCTCCATCAGCGCATCTTCATCGACGCCAGGAGCAAAGCTGATCTGCCCCTTGCGCTCGAACAGATAGGCCACGGAACCGTCGGTACCGAGGTTGCCACCACATTTGCTGAACGCATGACGTACAGCAGCGGCAGTACGGTTGCGGTTGTCGGTCATGGCTTCAACCATGACGGCCACGCCACCCGGACCATAACCTTCATAGCTGAGCTCTTCGACGTTGTCGGCCTCGGCAGTGCCGGCGCCGCGGGCAACCGCCCGGTCGATGATGTCGCGACTCATGTTCGCACTCAGCGCCTTGTCCAGGGCCAGGCGCAGACGCGGGTTGGAGGACGGATCGCCACCGCCTTGTTTGGCGGCGACGGTCAGTTCACGAATCCACTTGGTGAAGATCTTGCCTCTCTTGGCATCCTGGCGCTCTTTGCGGTGCTTGATATTCGCCCACTTGGAATGACCCGCCATAACTGACTCCAGAAATCCTTGAAACACCATCACTTCTTTCCACGCGCAGGCAGAAAGAAACCACTAAATCATGTGCCGTAACGCAAAGGCGCATCCAATCGGATGCGCCTCGGTGTCCGCTTACTCAGCCTTCGGCTGTTCGCGCAGACGGATATGCAACTCGCGCAGGGCCTTGGCATCGACCAGGCCAGGTGCCTGGGTCATGACGCATGCGGCGCTCTGGGTTTTCGGGAAGGCGATCACTTCACGGATCGACTGGGCGCCGGTCATCAGCATCACCAGGCGATCAAGGCCGAAGGCCAGGCCACCGTGAGGCGGAGCACCGAACTTCAGGGCGTCGAGCAGGAAGCCGAATTTCTCTTCCTGTTCTGCCGCCTCGATACCCAACAGACGGAAGACCGCCTGCTGCATTTCCTTGCGGTGGATACGGATCGAACCGCCGCCCAGCTCGGTACCGTTGAGGACCATGTCGTAAGCGCGGGACAGAGCGCCGGCCGGGTTGGCTTCCAGCTCTTCTGGAGTGCACTTCGGCGCGGTGAACGGGTGGTGCAGCGCACTGAAGCTGCCGTCTTCGTTCTCGTCGAACATCGGGAAGTCGACGACCCACATTGGCGCCCACTGGGTGGTGTACAGGTTGAAGTCACCACCCAGCTTGATACGCAGTGCGCCCAGCGCTTCGCTGACGACCTTGGCCTTGTCGGCACCGAAGAAGACGATATCGCCGTCGACTGCGCCCACGCGATCGAGGATCACGTTCAGGTTGGCTTCAGGGATGTTCTTGACGATCGGCGACTGCAGGCCTTCAACGCCCTTGGCGCGCTCGTTGACCTTGATGTACGCCAGGCCACGGGCACCGTAGATACCGACGAACTTGGTGTACTCGTCGATCTTGCTGCGCGGCATGCTGGCGCCGCCTGGCAGACGCAGGGCGGTAACGCGGCATTTCGGATCGTTTGCAGGGCCGGCGAAGACCTTGAAATCGACATCCTTGAGCTGGTCGGCAACGTCTACCAGTTCCAGCGGGATACGCAGGTCCGGCTTGTCGGAACCGTAGCGGCGCATGGCTTCTTCGTAAGTCATGTGCGGGAACTCGCCGAACTCCAGGTCCAGGACTTCCTTGAACAGCTTGCGGATCATGCTTTCGGTCAGGCCGATGATCTCGGACTCGTCGAGGAAGCTGGTCTCGATGTCGATCTGAGTGAATTCAGGCTGACGGTCGGCACGCAGGTCTTCGTCGCGGAAGCACTTGGCGATCTGGTAGTAGCGGTCGAAGCCGGCAACCATCAGCAGCTGCTTGAACAACTGCGGCGATTGCGGCAGCGCGAAGAAGCTACCGGCGTGGGTGCGGCTCGGCACCAGGTAGTCACGCGCGCCTTCAGGCGTGGCACGGGTCAGGATCGGGGTTTCGACGTCGAGGAAACCGTTCTCGTCGAGGAAACGACGGATGCTGGAGGTGATGCGCGAACGCAGACGCAGCTTGTCGGCCATTTCCGGGCGACGCAGGTCGATGAAGCGATAGCGCAGGCGGGTTTCTTCGCCAACGTCGGAGAATTCGTTCAACGGGAACGGCGGGGTTTCGGCTTCGTTCAGGACTTCCAGCTCGTAGCCGAGCACTTCGATCTGGCCAGAAGCCATGTTCGGGTTGACCGCACCGGCCGGACGCAGGCGCACCTTGCCGGTGATTTTCACCACATATTCGCTGCGCACACGGTCGGCGGCGGCGAAGCTGTCTGCGCGATCCGGATCGAAAACAACCTGAGCCAGGCCTTCGCGGTCACGGATATCGAGGAAAATCACCCCGCCGTGGTCGCGACGACGATGGACCCAGCCGCAAAGGGTAATTTCCTGACCTTCCAGGCTCTCGTTCAGTTGGCCGCAATAGTGGCTGCGCATCATGATGGTGGTTTCGCTTCTCGTCATTCGTGAATTCGTAAAGGCCTTGACGACCCGAAAGGGTCAATAGTGCAAGACCCGGGCAGTTCAGTTCAACTCAGTCGCCACTGCCAGCGAGGTTCTTTTTCGCGCCGGTCTTGAAATCGGTTTCGTACCAGCCGTTGCCGCCCAGGCGAAAACCGGGAGCGGACAAGACCTTCTTGAGTTCAGGCTTCTGGCAGGCCGGGCAGTCGGTCAGCGGCGCGGCGCTGATCTTCTGGAGAACTTCCATCTGGTGGCTGCAGGACGCACATTGATAGTCGTAAAGAGGCATGAGGCGTTTCTCGTTGATCCCTGCGCGGGCCGCGCCGCACAGTAAAAGGCGGGATTATATATGGTTAGCCGGGGCTGTGCAGCCCGACGCAAGCCCTGCTTTCACCAACGGTCAGAAGTCCGCGTCGCGCCCCCGCCCATTCATCTACAACCTCGCAGGCACGCCCTCCTCTTGCGAAACGCCTTCCCCGTCAAGCAGAAACACCACGCAGATCACCCGCACAAGGCCGCTGAAATTTTTCACACCGCCGTGACGCAGGTGCACCTCCCGGTCGACATGGGACAACACGGAATTGACGGTGCAGTGGTTGGCCCGGGCAATACGCTCAAGCACTAACCAGTAAATCGTCTCGAGACGCAAACAGGTGGCAAAGCCGTTCAAGCGCACCGAACGCGATAACGGCTGAGCAAGTTTCATATTGAAGTCCGACTCGAAAGGGTCGATACCGATACGCTGGAGTTCGCCCGCCTGGCGCACTCCATGATTCAAGCGTCGAGACATTGCAATACCACGCTTCAAGACAGGGAAATGAATACATGCACTACAGTTCTGCATGCCCCCGACATGAAGCGCCGATGAATTATCCAGCACCAGCAGACGCCCGCACTATTGCCGTAGGATTACTCGGCAATAACACGCCACTTGAATAACCAGAGAAAATATTTCCCTGCCTCGAAAAGTTGAAGTTGAACACCATGAAAAAGCCCGGCCTCTTTCAGAAAGAGGCCGGGCTCAGTGCACCGCCGAGCAAGGCCCGGCGACGGCGTGAGGCTTACTGGTTTTCCAGCAGCGAACGCAGCATCCACGCGGTTTTCTCGTGAACCTGCATGCGCTGGGTCAGCAGGTCGGCGGTAGGTTCGTCACTGACTTTGTCGAGCAGCGGGAACAGACCGCGAGCAGTACGCACCACGGCTTCCTGACCTTCGACCAATTGCTTGATCATATCGTCCGAAGAAGGAACACCTTCCGGTTCCTTGATCGAAGAAAGTCGGGCGTAAGTCGAATAGGTACCCGGCGCCGGGAAGCCCAGTGCACGAATACGTTCGGCAATGGAATCCACCGCCAACGCCAGTTCGTTATATTGCTCTTCGAACATCAGGTGCAATGTACGGAAGCTCGGACCGGTGACGTTCCAGTGGAAGTTGTGCGTCTTGAGATAAAGCACATAAGTGTCCGAGAGCAGGCGCGACAGGCCGTCGACAATAGACTTGCGATCTTCTTGACTGATTCCGATATCGATTGCCATATAAAAAATTCCTTCCTCTGATTATCGATTCAACAAGCAACCGCCCCACTGTATCAAGAGTTTTCCCCACGCGCAGCCTTCCCCCCGCGACACAGTGTTGCAGCCCGCGATGGCCGGGCATCCCGCTGATTTGAGAAGCCCGGGGCTTTGCTGTTAAATAGACGGCGTGCCGCCATGGCTGACTGTGAACGCCATGGCGCATAGGCTGGTTCCCCCACGCTTTTGCGCCTATTCATGCACCACGCACCGTGGGCCCAGCTCTTCCTGTGATCCGCCTAATAAGATGCGAGCCAAACCACCATGTTCAAGATCGTCCACCTCTTGACGGGCGCAGCTGCTTTGCTGCTGTCCTTCATTCCAAGCCTCAGGGCCGATATCACGCCCTACCTGCAACAACCCGATGCCATTTACCTGGGCCTGTTCGGCCTGCTCAACCTGATCCTCGCACCGGTCGTGCCGCAGTACTACACAGGTGCACGCCATTATCTGCAGATCGCTGCCAGCCTTCTGTTGGTACTGGCCGTGGCCCTGCAAGCCCTGGCACTCCTGGCACTTCCGGAACTGGGCAACCTGGCCGGTCTCGCCAGCGCCCTGCTCGCGGTGGTCCTGCACCTGACCGCCGGCCTCATGAAACAGGCCAGGGCACGCAGCAGCGCCGCCCCTGCCAACTACGACATGAGCAACCGCGATACGGGCACCGTGAAATGGTTCAACACCTCCAAAGGCTTCGGCTTCATCTCCCGCGACTCGGGCGACGATATCTTTGTGCATTTCCGGGCAATCCGCGGTGAAGGCCACCGCGTCCTGGTCGAAGGCCAGCGCGTCGAGTTCTCGGTGATGAATCGCGACAAAGGCCTGCAGGCTGAAGATGTAATCGCAGCACCTCGCCGCTGACGGCGCACAAAAAAGCCGCGACAACCCACCAAGGGCTGTCGCGGCTTTTTTTGTGTCCGATGGCTTCAGTAGTGCGGCGGAGGCGCTTCCTCTTCGCTGGCTTCGTACTGCCCCATGACATCTTCATAACGCTTGAGCAAAGCGGCCATCTGCAGTTGCAACCGCTCGACCACCCGCTGCTGGTCAACCAGCACATCATTCAGGGCCAACAAGGTGTCGTCCTGAAAGGCCACACGGCTTTCCAGCTCCATTACCCGCGCTTCAAGGCTCATGGTTCATGCCTCCACAAAACGGAAATCATCGCCCAATACTGCGCCGAGGCGCTGACGCACCTCACTCAGTTGATCAGACGAATATTCAATTGCAGGTTTATTCCCCCAGACCGGCGCCGGCCACGCCACATCGCCCCGCCGACGAACAATCACGTGCATATGCAACTGGCTAACAACATTCCCCAACGCAGCAACATTCATCTTGTCGGCAGCAAAACAATGCTTGAGTGTTTCACTCAGGAAATTGGTTTCCTTCCAGAGTTGCTCGCGCTCACTGTCATCCAATTGAAATACTTCGCTGATGCCGGCTCGACGCGGAACCAGAATAAACCAGGGATAGTTAGCATCCTTACTAAGTAAAAGACGGCAAAGAGGAAAATCTCCCAGCGCAAAAGTGTCTTGTTCAAGGCGTGGGTCCAAAGCAAACACAGGGGCATTCTCCTCATTGATCATCGCAATCCGCCCAGGCGGACAATGGCAGCAGGATACTCCTGATGGCGGTGAGGGGCACGAACCGGCCAGCAAAGCACCGAAAAAGCACCAGATATCCGCGCTTGAGAGTGCGGCGAAGCCCCTGTTTCCGGGGGCCGGTAACAGAGCGCTACTTTTCGCACCAAAATAGCGCCAGCCGAACCGTATCAGAGCGCCACTTATCCCCAAACTACCCATTCAGAGCCCCGCGACGGTAACGTCCTGACTTCGAGGTCGGTTTTTCATTTATATCGAAAAACTATCTGACCAAGAGCCAAGGGATCTTTCGGCCCCGGTTTTTCGGACGTTTCGCAGCCCTGACGAGAAAAAAGTGAAAATTTCGTCAACACCTGGCTAATCTGAGCACGCTTGTTGCATTCACCCTGAGCATGGTCGGCACGCCGCCTGCATAGGCAAGTGGACTGCGACAAATAACAACAGCTGCACGGGCGACCAAGGAGTTTGGGCATCAAGGACTTAGCGCTTGAGGCGCAGTCCCTGGTTAATCCGAAACAGCGCTGGAGTTGTACGACCCGTCTGACTCGGGAAGTAATTTGCGACACGGATATAACTATTTGCGACACGACCATAAAGTTCCCGCAAGGTTCGTTTCGCAAGTATCGCCAACGTCAGTCAGCGTGATATACATTCCGCCGACTCAAACAAGAAAGAGCCGCCCCAATAAAAAAACCAGGTGGGGCAGCAGTAATCTTCCTAAAAACCAAAGGAGCAAATCACGATGCGCGTGATGAAGTGGAGCATGATCGCCCTGGCCGTAGCGGCAGGCACCTCGCAGTTTGCAGTAGCGTCTTCGCAGGAAGAAGCCAAGGGTTTCGTTGAAGACAGCACCGTTAACCTGAAAACCCGCGCCATGTACATGAACCGTGATTTCAAGCACGGCACTGGCAACCGGGTCAATCCAGACAAGGCAAGCGGCTACGAAAACGGCTACAACGAAGACAGCGGTGCTTCGCTGCTGGGAGTATTCGAATCCGGCTTCACCCAAGGTACAGTGGGCGTAGGTGCCGATGTGATCGCGATGGGCTCCGTTCGTTTCGACGGTGGCAGCGGCCGCACCAGCAGCAGCGCAGGCAACGGCCTGTTCCGCAACGATAGCGATGGCCACCCGGAAGATTCGCAAGGCAAAGCCGGCGCAGCGGTCAAATTCCGTATCTCCGACACCGTGCTGAAATATGGTGACCAATTCGTCGCCAGCCCTGTTTTCGCTACCGACGACAGCCGTCTGCTGCCTGAACTGGCCCGCGGCACTCTGATTACCAGCAAGGAAATCAAAGGCCTGGAGCTGACCGCAGGTCGCTTCACCTCGCTGAGCTCCCAGACTGGCATGGGTCATGACAGCATCAACGGCCGTAACACGAAAGGCCTGACGGCCGCTAACATCGCGGGCGCAACCTACGCTTTCACTGACACCTTCACCGGCACCATTGCTGCATCGGATGTCGAAGAATACTTCAAGAAACAATACGTCAACCTGAACCTGACCGTTCCGTTGAGCGATCAACAAGCGCTGAACTTCGACTTCAACGCCTACCGTTCCAAGGATCAGGGCGAAGCTCGCTACGGGGAGCTGGACAACAAACTGTGGAGCTTCGCTGGTGCTTATAGCCTGGGCGCCCACAAATTCACCTTGGCCTACCAACGCTCCAGCGGTGACACCGGCTACAACTACGGCGTCGACGGTAACGGCACCATCTTCGTAGCCAACTCCATCCAGATCTCCGACTTCCTCGGCAAGGAAGAGAAGTCCATTCAAGCTCGCTACGACTTGAACATGGCGTCCTACGGGGTACCGGGCCTGACCTTCATGACCCGCTACATCAAAGGCGACAACATCGAAACCTCCTCGAACACCGAGGGCAAGGAACACGAATGGAACTTCGAGACCAAATACGTCTTGCAAGAAGGCCCAGCCAAAGACCTGTCCCTGCGCGTTCGCTACGCCGTTTACCGTGCCAACGATGCATATGAAGCTGACTACGCGCCAGACAACAACGATCTGCGCCTGATCGTCGAGTACCCACTGAGCATCCTGTAAGCCCTCACGGCCAACAGACCTCAGCACGAAAAAGCCCGGCCTCGCCGGGCTTTTTCCTTTCCGGTGATCCACTTACAGCAGTTTCAGTTTCCTGCGTCCTATACGTCTCGGATTCCCCCCCGTACAATGCGGGGTCATTTCAGTTAAGCAACCGACAACGGCCTATCATGCGCACCAGTCAATATTTGCTCGCCACACAAAAAGAAACCCCTTCCGACGCGGTCGTCATCAGCCACCAGCTCATGCTGCGTGCAGGGATGATCCGCAAGCTCGCCTCCGGCCTGTACACCTGGCTGCCGATGGGCCTGCGAGTCATGCGCAAGGTCGAAGCGGTGGTTCGCGAGGAAATGAATGCCGCTGGCGCCCTGGAAGTGCTGATGCCCGCCATCCAGCCAGCCGAGCTGTGGCAGGAGTCCGGTCGCTGGGAGCAGTACGGCCCTGAGCTGCTGCGCCTGAAAGACCGTCACAACCGTGAGTTCTGCGTGGGCCCGACCCATGAAGAAGTCATCACCGATCTGGCCCGCAACGAGCTGAGCAGCTATAAACAGTTGCCGCTGAACATGTACCAGATCCAAACCAAATTCCGCGATGAAATCCGCCCACGCTTCGGCCTGATGCGCGGCCGCGAATTCATCATGAAGGATGCCTACTCCTTCCATGCAGACCAGGCTTCCCTGCAGGAAACCTACGACCGCATGCACCAGGCGTACTGCAACGTGTTCACCCGCCTGGGCCTGAACTTCCGCCCGGTGCAGGCCGACACCGGCTCGATCGGTGGCAGCTACTCCCACGAGTTCCACGTGCTGGCCGAGTCCGGTGAAGACGATGTGATCTTCAGCGACAGCTCCGACTACGCCGCCAACATCGAGAAAGCCGAGGCTGTCCCACGGGAAACCGTGCGCCCGGCGCCGACCGAAGCGCTGCGCCTGGCCGATACCCCTGACACCAAGACCATCGCCGCACTGGTCGAAGGCTTTGGCGTTCCGATCGAGCGCACCATCAAGACCCTGATCGTCCACGCGGCGGAAGAAGGCAAGCTGATCGCGCTGGTCGTCCGTGGCGACCACGAACTCAACGAAATCAAGGCAACCAAACTGCCTCAGGTGGCCGATCCCCTGGTCATGGCCAACGAAGCCGAACTGCGCGACGCCATCGGCGCTGGCGCCGGCTCGCTCGGCCCGCTGAACCTGCCGCTGCCTTGCGTCATCGACCGTTCGGTCGCCCTGATGAGCGACTTCGCCATCGGCGCCAACATCGACGACAAGCACTACTTCGGCGTGAACTGGGAACGCGACCTGCCGGTTCCTGAAGTGGCAGACCTGCGCAATGTGGTCGAAGGCGACCCGAGCCCGGACGGCCAGGGCACCCTGCAGATCAAGCGCGGCATCGAAGTCGGCCATATCTTCCAGCTCGGCACCAAATACAGCGAAGCGCTGAAGTGCCAGGTCCTGGGCGAGAACGGCAAGCCGGTCACCCTGACCATGGGCTGCTACGGCATCGGCGTTTCCCGCGTGGTCGCTGCGGCGATCGAGCAGAACTATGACGACAAAGGCATCATCTGGAGCGACGCCCTGGCGCCGTTCCAGATCGCCCTGGTACCGCTGCGCTATGAGACCGAGGAAGTTCGTGCGGCTACCGACAAGCTCTATGCCGAACTGACCGCCGCCGGCTTCGAAGTGCTGCTGGATGACCGCGACAAGAAGACCAGCCCCGGCATCAAGTTCGCCGACATGGAATTGATCGGCATCCCGCACCGCATCGTCGTCAGCGATCGCGGCCTGGCTGAAGGCAAACTGGAGTACAAGCATCGCACCGAAAGCGAAGCTCAATCCCTGCCGGTAGCTGAGGTCGTATCGTTCCTGCAAGCCCGCATTCGTCGCTGATAGCCAACGCAAGAGTAGCCATGTTCAGACGAAGTACCTTAACCCTCGGGGGCGCCGCCTTGTGCGGCGCCGTGCTCCTGAGCGGCTGCGCCAACCAGATGTCCCAGCGCAGCGAGCACGAGGAACGCATCGAGCGCAAGCTGCTCGAGCACAGCCTGCAGATCGATGTGGGGGAACCCGAGGTACTCGAGTTGCCGCAACGCCGTGTGCGCATCCATGAACAGAAGAACTTCGAAGTGACTGAATTCGAAGTGACCCGACGTTACGATCGCTACACGCCGTACCAACCCTGGCGCGAAATCTACGAGATTCCGCTGGGCGCGGTGGCGGTGGTCGCCGGTATCGGCGCCAACGTGGTGAACGTCTTTGCCCTCGGCAGCCTGCCGGACAGCATCACCCATGACTGGCTCAGCTACGGTTTTGCCGGGCTCAACCCGTTCATGAACACGCAGTCCAACGGCCGTGCCCAGCAAAACCTGGCCGGTATCGACGAAGTGCAGAAGGACAAACGCCAGGAATACACCAGCCTGCCCTGGGGCGAGCGCCCGGTGGAGGTCAAGGCCGGCAAGATGGTTCATGAGCTGACCACCGACCGTAACGGTGTTCTGCGCCTGAACCTGCTGGACAGCCCGTTCAGCGAGCAGAACCTCACCCATATCGGCACGCTGCATCTGTCGGTGTCCGATGAAGACAATCCGGTTCGCGCCGACGCCAGCCTGCTGGTCAGCAGTACGCTGCGCAGCAAACTGACGGAAGCCCATGACCTGATCTTCGATGACCTCGAAGATGACGACGTCAACCAGTGGGTACACCGCGTCAAGCGGCTGTCCGAGCTGGGGCTGGAAGAAGAAGCCAGCGAACTGGAGCAGAGCCTGATCGAGCTGACCCGCAACGATCCGGAACTGCAACAGGAGTTTCTGCAAGCGCTGACCAAGAAGGCCGGCCGCCTGGTTGCGGATCCTGGCGCACATTGATCAGCTCGCCACCTGCAAAAAAGCACCGCAAGTCGGTTACGTCAGTCAGTTAAACCTGTTGAGGCCCTTCGCGAGCAAGCTCGCTCCTACAGTGTAGGAGCGAGCTTGCTCGCGAAGGGCTGCAAAGCAGCCCCAATAGGGTTAACTGAATGGCCTTGTCGCAAGTCGGTGCTTTTTTTATTCAGGGCGCCGGAAACAATTCCAATTGCTCATGCGCACCGCGCAAATCCTGAAGCCGCACGCCAATACCCAGCAACCTGACAGGCCGCCCGCCCCGGGCAAACGCCTGACTGAGCAACTGCTGGTAACTTTCCAAGTCCCGCCCTGCCCCGGCCTGCTCGAGCGTGGTCTGGCTGAAATCATGGAATTTGACCTTCACGAACGGTTTGCCAGGGCGATAGCTGCTATCGATGCGCGCCATCCGGCCGTTCAGCGACTCGAGCAACTCCGGCAACTTCTCCAGGCAACTGGCCAGATCAGGCAGATCATGGTCGTAGGTGTTTTCCACACTGACAGACTGACGCCGGCTGTCGTTCTGCACCGGCCGCTCATCGAGCCCACGCGCGAGGTTATAAAGTCGCTCGCCAAAACCGCCAAACTCCCGCACCAACGCCAGGCGCTCCCACTGCCGAAGCTCCTCGCAGGTAACGATGCCCAGACGGTGCAGCTTGTCGGCGGTCACCTTGCCGACGCCATGCAGCTTGCTCACCGGCAGCACGGAAACGAAATCCTCCACCTCTGCCGGCGTAATGACAAACAGCCCGTTGGGCTTGCGCCAGTCGCTGGCGATCTGGGCGAGGAACTTGTTCGGCGCGACTCCCGCCGAGACGGTGATATGCAGGCGCTGCGAAATCTTGCGGCGGATGTCTTGGGCGATCAGCGTGCCCGAACCGGAACAGCGCTGGCTTTCGGTGACATCCAAGTAAGCCTCGTCCAGGGACAAGGGCTCGATCAGGTCGGTGTATTCGCGAAAGACGTTATGGATTTCCCGCGACGCTTCTTTATAAGCATCCATTCGCGGCTTGACGATCAGCAGGTCGGGACAAAGGCTCAAGGCATGTCGCGACGACATCGCCGAGCGCACCCCGAAAGCGCGTGCCTCATAGTTGCAGGTCGCAATGACGCCACGGCGGTCCGCCGATCCGCCCACCGCCAGCGGTCGCCCGGCCAGACGCGGGTCGTCACGCATCTCGATAGCCGCGTAGAAGCAATCGCAGTCGATATGGATGATCTTGCGCTGAAGCATGGACGACCGTTGGTAAGGAAAATTCGTACGCGCAGTATCTCACTCGACCTTGCCCTGCGCATCTAAACCTCCGCACAGCCGCTGAATAGCGCGGTCTGCTCGCGGCAAATGACCGTCAAGTCACTTGCCAGGAATGCTAACCATTTGAAGAAAAAAGGATTTCTTCAAATTATTGATTGACAGGGAATCGTATCCCTGTAGAATCCGCCCCACAGACGCGGGATGGAGCAGTCTGGTAGCTCGTCGGGCTCATAACCCGAAGGTCGTCGGTTCAAATCCGGCTCCCGCAACCAAGTTAAAGAAAAAGGCCACTCGAAAGAGTGGCCTTTTTCTTTGCCTGATTTTCAGGCCTTAGCAGGAATTTCTTGAAAATCAATAATTAAGCATTGACAGCAAACCGCCACGCTGTAGAATGCGCCCCACAGACGCGGGATGGAGCAGTCTGGTAGCTCGTCGGGCTCATAACCCGAAGGTCGTCGGTTCAAATCCGGCTCCCGCAACCAAACATAGAAAGGCCACTTGAAAGAGTGGCCTTTTTTGTTATGCGTTGAAAAAACTCGCCCGCCCCTTCCCTGCCCGGCGACAATGTGAAACTTCTTTAACTATCATGACCCGCACGGATTCGCCTGAACGCTAGTAATATTCAGGCACTATTTTTCCATAGGGATTGGTAACTTGACCGGATACTCCCATCCTGTCGCGCACAATCCCCGAGGTGATTGATGCGCCCAACCGCTGAAGCTGAACCCCACGTGACTGCCGCCCAACCCATCGCACCCCATCGGCTGCGCTGGCTGGAGCTGTTGAGCAAGTATCGCCAGCCCATCGGCCTTGGGGTAACGCTGCTGCTATTCGGCGTTGCGCTGATCGCCTGTCGGCATCTGCTCAGTGAGCTGGATATCTACGCGCTGCACGATTCGCTGCTGAGCATTCCCGCACCCGCGCTGGGCGGAGCCTTCCTGGCCACCGTCGCGGGCTTCGTGATTCTGCTCGGCTACGAGTGGTCCGCCAGCCGCTTTGCCGGCGTCAAGCTACCCCCATCGAGCCTGGCCATGGGCGGCTTCTGCGCGTTCGCCATTGGTAATGCCATCGGGTTGTCGCTGCTGTCCGGTGGCTCGGTGCGCTATCGCCTGTACGCTCGTCAGGGTATCGGTGCCGCCGAAGTGGCGCGCATGACCCTGTTCGCCAGCCTGTCGCTGGGTTGCGCGCTGCCACCTCTGGCCGCACTGGCGACCCTGAGCGACCTGGCCTCCGCCTCATCGGCCCTGCGCTTGCCGCAAGCCCTGCTGGGCGGCATCGCCATTGCCGTTCTCGTCCTTAGCGCGGCCTTGGCCTACGGCCTGTATCGACGCCGCCTGCCAGAACAGCCCTACACCGACGTCCTGCTGACTCGCATCGGTCGCCGCACCCTGCGCCTGCCCGGCGCCCGCCTGACCCTGCTGCAACTGTTCATCACCGCACTGGACGTCGCCGCGGCCGCTACCGTGCTTTACCTGCTGTTGCCAGAAGCGCCGCCCTTTGGTGCATTCCTGCTGGTTTACCTGCTGGCGCTGGCCGCCGGCGTGCTGAGCCACGTCCCTGGTGGTGTCGGGGTATTCGAAGCGATTCTGCTGGCAGCCTTCGCCAATCAACTGGGTGCCGCGCCCCTTGCCGCCGCCTTGCTCTTGTACCGCCTGATCTACGTGTTGCTGCCAATGCTGGTGGCTTGCGTGGTGCTGCTTGTCAGCGAGGCCCGCCGGTTCATCTTTGCCCAGCAGGCCATCAAAGTCGCCTCGGGGCTGGCTGCTCCGGTGCTCGCGGTGCTGGTGTTCCTGTCCGGCGTCGTGCTGCTGTTTTCCGGCGCAACGCCGGAGATCGACACCCGCTTGGAACACCTCGGTTTCCTGATTCCTCATCGCTTGATCGACGCGTCCCACTTCATTGCCAGCCTGGTCGGCGTGCTCTGCCTGCTGCTCGCCCAAGGCCTGCGCCGGCGCCTGTCTGCGGCGTGGATTCTGACCACCGTTCTGTTGCTGGTGGGCGCCCTGCTGTCCCTGCTCAAAGGCTTCGACTGGGAAGAGGCCAGCCTGCTGACGCTTACCGCCTGCCTGCTGGCGGTGTTCCGTCGCTCGTTCTACCGCCCCAGCCGCTTGCTGGAGCTGCCGTTCTCGCCGGTTTACCTGGTTGCCAGCGCCTGCGTGGTCGGCGCTTCGATCTGGCTGCTGCTGTTCGCCTACCAGGATGTGCCTTACAGCAATCAACTCTGGTGGCAATTTACCCTCGATGCGGACGCCCCGCGTGGCCTGCGCTCGGCGCTGGGCAGCGCGGTACTGCTCGTGGTGGTCGCCCTGACCTGGCTGCTGCGCACCGCCCGGCCGGTGATCCATCTGCCCAATGAGGAAGAGCTGCAACGTGCCAACCGCATCCTGCTGGCGTCGGATCAGCCCGACGGCGGCCTGGCCCTGACCGGCGACAAGGCGCTGCTGTTCCACCCTGACGATGACGCCTTCCTGATGTACGCCCGCCGCGGCCGCAGCCTGGTTGCCCTGTATGACCCGATCGGGCCGGCGCAGCGCCGCGCCGAAATGATCTGGCAGTTCCGCGACCTCTGCGATATTCACCATGCCCGCCCGGTGTTCTATCAGGTCCGCGCCGAGAACCTGCCCTTCTATATGGACATCGGCCTGAGCGCGATCAAGCTGGGCGAGGAAGCCAGGGTCAACCTGCTGCGCTTCGACCTGGACGCCAAGGGCAAGGAAATGAAGGACCTGCGCTACACCTGGAACCGCGGCGGACGGGACGGCCTGAGCCTGGAAATCCATGAGCCCGGTCAGGCACCGCTGGAAGAACTGAAGCTCATTTCCGACGCCTGGCTGACAGGCAAGAACGTCCGAGAAAAAGGTTTCTCCCTCGGTCGCTTCAGCGAAGACTATCTGCAACACTTCCGCATCGCCCTGATCCGCTTCGAAGGCAAGCCGGTGGCATTCGCCAACCTGCTGGAGACCCACAGCCGCGAACTGGCCAGCCTCGACCTTATGCGCGCCCATCCCGACGCGCCGAAACTGACCATGGAATTCATGATGGTCGGTCTGATCCAACACTATAAACAGCATGGATATGCGCGCTTCAGCCTCGGCATGGTGCCCTTGTCGGGCCTGCAGCCACGACGCGGCGCACCACTGACCCAGCGCCTGGGTTCGATGGTGTTCCATCGCGGCGAGCAGCTCTACAACTTCCAGGGCCTGCGCCGCTTCAAAGACAAATTCCAGCCCGACTGGGAACCCCGTTACATGGCCGTCCCCGCCGGACTTGATCCGCTGGTGGCACTGGCCGACACTGCCGCCCTGATCGCGGGCGGTCTTACTGGATTGGTGAAACGCTGATGATTCGACGCTACTGGTTTTACCTGCTCGGTGCCCTGATGGTGGCGCTGCTCGCAGCCGCTATAGGCTTCTGGCTGTGGACGCGCCCAGCTCCAGAGGCTCATGTGGAACACCTGACCCTCAGCGATGGCAGCAGCCTGGTTCGCGCCACACCCGGCGCCCAGGCCAAAGCCCGCGTGGTCATCGCTTCGCCGCAAGACCAACTGTTGAGCGACAAGCAACTGCTGGACCTGAGCCAGAGCGGCGAAGCCCAACTGGTGCAGGTCACCCTGCCGCCCGCAGACTGCAACCTTCAACAGCAGGCACTGCAGCTGGCCCAGCAACAACTCAACGGCGCACCAACCCTGGTCGCCGGTATCGGCCCGGGGGCGAACCTCGCCTGGGACTGGCTCGCCGGACAGAAGGATGACAAGGCCCAGGCCATTTCCGTGGACTTCACCCTGGAACGCGCGGGCTGCAAGCTTCAATCAGCCACGTCCGCACCGCACGGCCACTGGAACGTGGCGTGGAACGACAACCCGGATGACGCCAGCGCCGCCTTCGTGCGCAACCAGGCCAATGCCGAAACCAGCATCAGCGACTACGACATCCATCTACCGCAGGTGCTCAAGGCACAGCTGACCCAGGCGCTGGTGGGCGAAGACGGCAATGCCATGAGCATTCCGGTTGTTGAAGTCCCGGCCGGCCAAACCACCGACACCGTGACCCTGTTCCTGTCCGGTGACGGCGGCTGGCGTGACCTGGACCGCGATGTCGCCGGCGAGATGGCCAAGCTGGGCTATCCGGTGGTCGGCATCGACACCCTGCGTTACTACTGGCAGCACAAGACGCCCGAGCAAAGCGCTGTCGATCTGTCGGAACTGATGCAGCACTACCGTCAGAAATGGGGCACCAAACGCTTCGTATTGACCGGTTACTCGTTCGGCGCCGACGTCCTGCCGGCGATCTACAACCGCCTGCCGGTCGAGGACCAGAAGCGTATCGACGCCGTCATCCTGCTGGCATTCGCCCGTAGCGGCAGTTTCGAGATCGAAGTGGAAGGCTGGCTCGGCAACGCCGGCAAAGAGGCCCCGACCGGGCCGGAAATGGCGAAGATGCCCGCCGGAAAAGTGCTCTGTGTTTACGGTGTGGAAGAGACCGACGAAAGCGGCTGCACCGACACCACCGCCGTAGGCGAGAAACTCAAGCTGCCGGGCGGCCATCACTTCGATGAGAACTACCCGGCGCTGGCACGCAAGCTGATTGGTGAAATCGAGAGCCGCCAGGGGAAGACCAGCGTGGCGGAGCAGAACTGAGATAAGTGTTGGCGGGGCCGGCTTACGGCCCCGCCTGGATCAAATCTCGACCTGTGTCCCCAACTCGATCACCCGGTTCAGCGGCAGGTTGAAGAATCGCAGGTTACCGTTGGCATTCTTCAGCAGGAACGCGAACAGGTTCCCGCGCCAACGCGCCATGCCTTCCAGGCGCGAGGCGATCACCGTCTCCCGGCTGAGGAAGTAGGTGGTGCGCATCGGGCTGAAATCCAGCTCTTCAAGGTGGCACAGCCTCAGGGCTGCCGGCACGTCCGGCTCGTCCATGAAGCCGAAGTGCAACAGCACCCGGAAGAACCCGTCGCCGTAAGCCTCGACTTCAAAGCGCTCCTGCTCCGGCACCCGCGGCCGATCCTCACTGACTACCGTCAACAACACCACCTGGCTATGCAGCACCTGGTTGTGCAGCAGGTTGTGCAACAGCGCGTGGGGCACGGCATCCGCCCGTGCAGTGAGGAACACTGCGGTGCCCTCGACCCGATGCGGCGGCTGCACGCGAATACTGCTGATGAAGATCGGCAGCGGCAACCCGCCTTCGTCGATGCGCTCGACAAGAATCTGCTTGCCGCGCTTCCAGGTGCTCATCAACAGCAGCAACACGCTCCCCGCCAATACCGGGAAGGCACCGCCCTGTAGCACCTTGGGCAGGTTGGCAGCGAAAAACAGCCCGTCGACAAACAGGAAGCCCAACAGGATCGGTACCGCCAGCAAAGGTGGCCATTTCCACAGCAACAGCATCACCGTCGAAACCAGCAGCGTGGTCATCAGCATGGTGCCAGTTACCGCAACGCCATAGGCCGCAGCCAGCGCACCGGAAGATTCGAAACCGATCACCAGCAACACCACGGCAACCATCAGCGTCCAGTTCACCGCGCCGATGTAGATCTGGCCCTGCTCGTCACTGGAGGTGTGCTGAATCTGCATTCGCGGAATATAGCCGAGCTGGATGGCCTGGCGGGTCAGGGAGAAGGCCCCGGAAATGACCGCCTGGGAGGCGATTACCGTGGCCAGGGTGGACAGCGCGATCAACGGCAGCAACGCCCAGCCCGGCGCCAGCAGATAGAACGGGTTGCGCGCCGCGTCGGGGTTCTGCAGCAGCAATCCGCCCTGACCGAAGTAATTGAGCACCAACGCCGGCAGCACCAGGGCAAACCAGGCGCGGGCAATCGGTTTACGGCCGAAGTGGCCCATGTCCGCATACAGCGCCTCGGCGCCCGTCAGCGCCAGCACCACCGCACCAAGGATCGCTACGCCCATGCCCGGATGGACAATGAAGAAGCGCACGGCCCAGACCGGATTGAACGCCTTGAGCACTTCCGGGCTTTGCGAAATGCCATGCAGGCCAAGGGCCGCGAGCACCAGAAACCAGGCCACCATGACCGGCCCGAAGAGGATGCCGATCTTCGCCGTACCGTGTTTCTGCACCAGAAACAACGCCACCAGTACGACCAGGGCGATTGGCACCACCCAGTGATCGATGCCGTCGAAGGCCAGCTCCATCCCTTCCACCGCCGACAGTACCGATACCGCCGGCGTGATCATGCTGTCACCGTAGAACAGCGCGGCGCCGATCAGGCCACAGACCACCATCATTGCCCGCAACTTCGGATACGGCGCCGACGCCCTCGCGGCCAGCGCCGTAAGCGCCATGATGCCGCCCTCGCCCTGGTTGTCGGCGCGCAGGATGAACGTCACGTACTTGATCGAAACCACCCAGATCAGCGACCAGGCGATCAGCGAGAGAATCCCCAACACACCATCATGGTTGACCGGCACCCCGTAACCGCCGGTAAAGACTTCCTTGAGCGTATAGAGCGGGCTGGTACCGATATCGCCGTAGACCACCCCGACAGCAGCTACCAGCAGGCCCAGCGATTTTGTTGCGCCATGCCCCGCCCCGGCTTCACTGTTAGCCTGAACCATCAACCACTCCCGCATGCAAGAACCGCAGACCGGTAAATTTCGCGCCAGACGCTATTATTTTTGCTGCTGGCTGAACCTTGGCGTCGGTGTCTGACATTGACACCAACGCAATGCCGCGAAGCATAGCGCAGCGTTCGTCGCTTTTCTGCTGGTCAAGCGCGTTGTCGCTCGCTAGAATTGCGCACTTTTTGACCAGAGGCGCCCCAGAGCGCCCAGCAGGGTTGCCCACCCTATCCCCGCGGCAACCCCTCTACACCGAGGTTAACCATGTCCACGACCGCTACTCCTTCCGTGCCAAAGGTAGGATTTGTCTCACTCGGGTGCCCGAAGGCTCTCGTTGATTCCGAGCGCATCCTGACCCAATTGCGCATGGAAGGTTACGAAGTCGTGCCTACCTATCAGGATGCTGATGTGGTGGTGGTCAACACCTGTGGCTTCATCGACTCGGCCAAGGCCGAATCCCTGGAAGTGATCGGCGAAGCCATCAAGGAAAACGGCAAGGTCATCGTCACCGGCTGCATGGGCGTCGAGGAAGGCAATATCCGTGACGTGCACCCGAGCGTATTGGCCGTTACCGGCCCGCAGCAGTACGAGCAGGTGGTCAACGCCGTGCACGAAGTCGTGCCGCCCCGTCAGGACCACAACCCGCTGATCGACCTGGTGCCGCCGCAAGGCGTCAAGCTGACCCCGCGTCACTACGCCTACCTGAAGATTTCCGAAGGCTGCAATCACAGCTGCAGCTTCTGCATCATCCCGTCGATGCGCGGCAAGCTGGTCAGCCGTCCGGTCGGCGAAGTACTGAGCGAAGCCGAGCGCCTGGTCAAGGCCGGCGTCAAGGAGATCCTGGTGATTTCCCAGGACACCAGCGCCTACGGTGTCGACGTCAAGTACAAGACCGACTTCTGGAACGGCCGCCCGGTCAAGACCCGCATGCTGGAGCTGTGTGAAGCCCTCAGCAGCCTGGGCGCCTGGGTCCGTCTGCACTATGTCTACCCGTACCCGAACGTCGATGACGTGATCCCGTTGATGGCCGCCGGCAAGATCCTGCCGTACCTCGACATCCCGTTCCAGCACGCCAGCCCGAAAGTGCTGAAGTCGATGAAACGCCCGGCGTTCGAAGACAAGACCCTGGCGCGGATCAAGAAATGGCGCGAACAGTGCCCGGAACTGATCATCCGCTCCACCTTCATCGTCGGCTTCCCCGGCGAGACCGAAGAAGACTTCCAGTACCTGCTGGACTGGCTCACCGAAGCACAGCTCGACCGCGTCGGCTGCTTCCAGTACTCGCCGGTGGAAGGCGCGCCCGCCAACGACCTGGGCCTGGACGAAGTCCCGGACGAGATCAAGCAGGCACGCTGGGACCGCTTCATGGAGCACCAGCAGGCGATCAGTACCGCGCGCCTGCAACTGCGCATCGGCCGGGAGATCGAAGTGCTGATCGACGAAGTCGAGGAGCAAGGTTCGGTCGGTCGCAGCTTCTTCGACGCACCGGAAATCGACGGTAACGTGTTCATCGATGGTGACCACGGCTTCAAGCCGGGCGACAAGGTCCGTTGCCGCGTGGTCGATGCCGACGAATACGACCTGTGGGCCGAGCCTATCTAAGGCACCCCGCGACGGTCAGCGCCCTCACAGGAACCCAAAGCCCCTCCACGGGGCTTTGTTTTTTCCGGACCGGTCGCATCTCCTCACGGGCGGTTACAATGACCGCCATTCCCTCGCACCACGGCCTCTGCTCATGTCTGAAACCACTCGTCTTTCCAAATGCCTCATCGCCCTCATCGGCTGTTCCCGCCGCGAGGCCGAGCTTTATATCGGCGGAGGCTGGGTCACAGTGGATGGCCAGGTCATCGATGAACCCCAATTCCAGGTCGACGGACAGACCGTCGCCCTGCTCCCCGGCGCCACCACCGAACCACTGGAAGCCGTCACCCTGCTGCTGCACCAGGAGGCCGGACAGGATTCGCAGAGTGGCTGCCTGAGCATGACCCCCGAGACCCTTTCCGAAGCCCACTCCGCAGGCCGCCGCGCACTGCGCGGGCATTTCGCCCGCCTGACCTGCCTCGCCGAGCTGCAACCAGGCGCCAGCGGACTCCAGGTGTACAGCCAGGACTGGCGGACCGTGCGCAAGGTCACGGTGGACCTCAATCGCCTGGAGCAGGAATGCGTGGTGGAAGTCAGCGGCCAGATCACCCAGCACGGCCTTGAGCGGCTGAACCGCGGTTTCAACTGGAAAGGCCACGAACTGCCGAAGATCAAGGCGAGCTGGCAGAACGAGACCCGCCTGCGCATGGTGTTGAAGAACCCCGCGTCCGGCCTGATCGACCTGCTCTGCCGCAGTGTCGGCCTGCAGGTGGTCAGCATGCGCCGCATCCGTGTAGGCGGCGTATCCATGAGCAAACTGCCAGCCGGGCAGTGGCGCTATCTGGACAGCAAAGAAAAATTCTAAGCCTCGCCACGCTGGCGAAGCTCCCGATCAGGACACTTCACATGATTCACAACGATGTACTGCGCAGCCTGCGCTACCTGCTGGACATTTCCGACACGAAAGTGGCCCAGATCACTCGCAGCAACGGCTTCAAGGTCAGCGACGCAGAGATTTCCAGCTACCTGAAAAAGGACGAGGACGAAGGCTTCGTCCACTGCCCGGATGAGGCGATGGCGCATTTCCTCGACGGCCTGGTGGTGTTCCGCCGCGGTCGTGATGAAAGTCGCCCCCCGCTGCCGATCGAGCTGCCAGTGAGCAACAACGTCATCCTGAAAAAGCTGCGGGTGGCGTTCGAGCTCAAGGAAGACGATATGCACGCCATCCTCAAGGCTGCTGACTTCCCAGTGTCCAAGCCGGAGCTGAGCGCCCTGTTCCGCAAGGTCGGGCACAACAACTACCGCCCTTGCGGCGACCAGTTGCTGCGCAACTTCCTCAAGGGTCTGACCCTGCGGATCCGTGGCTGAGCCCATGCACTACAACGTCTCGCCCGTCGGCTTCGTCCGCTCCTGTTTCAAGGAGAAGTTCGCCATCCCGCGTCAGCCTCAACTGGCGCCCGCGGCGCGGGGCGTGCTGGAACTGGTGCCGCCGTTCGATACCGGCGAGGCCGTGGCGGGCCTGGAGCAGAGCAGCCATGTGTGGCTACTGTTCCTGTTCCACCAGGCGCTGGAAGACAAACCGCGGCTGAAGGTGCGTCCGCCGCGGCTGGGCGGCAACACCTCGATGGGCGTCTTTGCCACCCGGGCCACTCACCGGCCCAATGGGATTGGCCAGTCAGTGGTCAGGCTGGAGAAAGTCGAGCCGGGCCGTCTTCTTCTTTCAGGCATCGACCTGCTGGACGGCACGCCAGTGCTGGATATCAAGCCCTACGTGCCGTATGCCGACAGCATCGCCGAGGCCAGCAACACCATGGCCAGCGCCCCGCCTGCTGCGATCGACGTGGAATGGAGCGAAAGCGCCCTGCCCCAGGCCCACAGCCATGCGCAGCGCCTCGGCGAGCCACTGGTGGAACTGATAGAACAGTGCCTGGCCCAGGATCCGCGCCCGGCCTATCAGGTGCCGCCCGCAGAGCGGGTGTATGGCGTGAAGTTCTGGGATGTGCAGGTGCGCTGGCACTACCCGCAGCCGGAGCGTATCCGGGTGCTGGAAGTGGTGACCGACTAGCTCCCGCTTTTCAACAGGCAAAAAAAAACGCAGGCCGCGCGGCCTGCGTTTTTCATGGTGCGTAACGCTTACTTCTCGACGAAGGCGCGCTCGATCAGGTAGTCGCCCGGCTCACGCATACGCGCGGAGATCTTCAGGCCGAAGCTGTCCAGCACTTCGCTGGTTTCGTCGAGCATGCTCGGGCTACCGCAGATCATCGCGCGGTCGTCCTGCGGGTTGATCGGTGGCAGACCGATGTCGCTGAACAGTTTTCCGCTGCGCATCAGGTCGGTCAGACGGCCCTGGTTCTCGAACGGCTCGCGGGTAACGGTTGGGTAGTAGATCAGTTTTTCGCGCAGCGCCTCGCCGAAGAACTCGTTCTGTGGCAGGTGCTCGGTGATGAACTCGCGGTAGGCGACTTCGTTCACGTAACGCACGCCGTGAACCAGGATCACTTTCTCGAAGCGCTCGTAGGTTTCAGGGTCCTGGATGACGCTCATGAACGGCGCCAGGCCAGTACCGGTGCTGAGCAGGTACAGGTGCTTGCCAGGATTCAGGTCGTCGAGCACCAGCGTGCCGGTAGGCTTTTTGCTGATGATGACTTCATCGCCTTCCTTCAGGTGCTGCAACTGCGAAGTCAGCGGACCATCCGGCACCTTGATGCTGAAGAACTCCAGATGCTCTTCCCAGTTCGGGCTGGCGATGGAGTAAGCGCGCATGAGCGGGCGGCCATTAGGCTGCTGCAGGCCGATCATCACGAACTGACCGTTCTCGAAGCGCAGGCCCGGGTCGCGGGTGCACTTGAAGCTGAACAGGGTGTCGTTCCAGTGGTGCACACTGAGGACACGTTCGTGGTTCATGTTGCTCATGTAGGGGGCTCCTGAAAAAAACGCAGCGCTAAACCGTGAGCGCGATTGCGCGATAGTTTAGTGCGGAGGACAATATCTGTTAACTGAATTATCAAGATATGTCTTATCGGTTATATAGATATGCGATTTACACTTCGTCAGCTTCAGGTCTTCGTGGCCGTTGCACAGCATCAAAGCGTGTCTCGCGCGGCCAATATCCTGGCCCTTTCGCAGTCGGCCGCCAGTACATCCATTACCGAACTCGAGCGGCAATCCAGTTGCCAATTGTTCGACCGCGCCGGCAAGCGCCTGAGCCTCAACGCCTTGGGCCATCAGTTGTTGCCCCAGGCGGTGGCGCTGCTCGACCAGGCCAAGGAAATCGAAGACCTGCTCAACGGCAAGTCCGGTTTCGGCTCGCTGGCGGTGGGCGCGACGCTGACCATCGGCAACTACCTGGCGACGCTGCTGATCGGCAGCTTCATGCAGGTTCACCCGGAAAGCCAGGTCAAACTGCATGTGCAGAACACTGCACATATCGTGCATCAGGTCGCTCATTACGAAATTGATCTGGGTCTAATCGAGGGTGACTGCAACCACCCGGACCTGGAAGTGCAGCCGTGGGTCGCGGACGAACTGGTGGTGTTCTGCGCCCCGCAGCATCCGCTGGCCCAGCGCGGCCAGGCCAGCCTCGAGGAACTGACCCGGGAAGCCTGGATTCTCCGCGAGGAAGGCTCCGGCACGCGACTGACCTTCGACCAGGCGATGCGTCATCACCGTTCGATTCTCAATATCCGCCTGGAGCTGGAGCACACCGAAGCCATCAAGCGCGCGGTGGAGTCCGGGCTTGGCATCGGCTGCATTTCCCGCCTCGCCCTGCGTGATGCCTTCCGCCGCGGCAGCCTGGTGGCGGTCGAAACGCCGGATCTGGACCTGGCGCGGCAGTTCTACTTCATCTGGCACAAGCAGAAGTATCAGACTTCAGCCATGCGAGAGTTCCTCGAACTGTGCCGGACCTTCACTGCGGGCGTAAAACGCAGCGACGAGATCGTGCTGCCGAGTATTGCCTAGAGGAGAATGACGCCCCAGATCACTCCGACCATGGTCAGCGCCACCAGTTGCGCGGCGCTGCCCATGTCCTTGGCGTTCTTCGACAGCGGGTGGCGATCGAGAGAAATACGGTCGATGGCAGCCTCTACCGCCGAATTGAGCAGTTCGACAATCAGCCCCAACAAGCAGACCGCGATCAGGATCGCCCGCTCGGCGCGACTGACATCCAGCCAGAACGCCAGTGGCACGAGGATCACGTTCAGCAGCACCAGCTGACGAAACGCCGCTTCGCCGGAAAATGCCGCACGCAATCCATCCAGGGAATAACCCGCAGCATTGAAGATACGTTTGAGGCCGGTCTGGCCCTTGAAAGGAGACATAGAGTGCCGTTCGAACTGTTGGGAAGCGGTGCAGGCTAGTACACCGCGGGTAAAAAAACCGTGAAGGCCAATGGCCTTATCCGGCCGAAACGGATTCAAGTTGTTGCAGAAGCAACGCTGCCTGGGTCCGCGTACGGACGCCGAGCTTGCGGAAAATAGCGGTGACATGCGCCTTGATGGTCGCCTCCGACACGCTCAGTTCGTACGCGATCTGCTTGTTCAGCAGCCCTTCACAGACCATGGTCAGCACCCGGAACTGCTGTGGCGTCAGGCTGGCCAGGCCTTCGCTGGCGGCCTTGGCCTCAGCGGAAACATCGACCTTCTCGAACGCCTGCGGCGGCCACCAGACCTCGCCGTCGAGCACCTTGCGCACCGCGTCCTGGATGGACTCCAGCGGGCTGGACTTGGGAATGAAGCCGCTGGCACCGAACTCGCGCGACTTGACCACGACGGAGGCTTCCTCCTGGGCCGAGACCATGACAACCGGGATCTGCGGGTACTGCCCACGCAGCAGCACAAGGCCCGAGAAGCCATAGGCACCAGGCATGTTCAGGTCGAGCAGCACCAGGTCCCAGTCGGATTTTTCAGTGAGGCGGGTTTCCAGTTCGGCGATGCTGGCAGCTTCCACCAGACGGATATCAGGCCCTAGCCCCAGGGTCACGGCCTGGCGCAAAGCGCTGCGAAAAAGAGGGTGGTCATCGGCAATCAGGATTTCGTATGTGGCCATCGATCTAATGATCCTGTTCTGTGCAGGTGCCGGGAGGGGCCGGAACCTGTCGGAGCAACTCAAGGCGACAGCAGCAATGCCGTACGCCAAAAAGGCACAGCGGGGCCAGTGAATACAGCATTCAAGCCCTCGACGTGCCCGAATCGGCGCCAAGGATGACGAGGCGGGACGGGGTGGTCAAGTTCGCCCCCGGCTCATTCTGGTGCCGACTCCATCATTATGAAGCAAAGCGTAACACTTGCCCCTTGGACTATAGGAAGGGCTTGAGGCGCTGATGGACGGCGTCGTCCAGATCCAGCGGCAATTGGAATTTGGCCCCCAGGTAGTGGGTGCTGAACACGTCGAGGTAAGCATCCAGCGCTTGCGCCGCGACCTGATCGCCTGCCAGCTCAAGGCACATCGCCGCCACTTCGGCGGTGCAGAAGTGGTCGTCACGCTTGGAACGGCGTAGCCGATAGCGGGAAATCTGCTCCGGTTGCAGGCTCAGCACCGGGAAGCGGTCCAGATACGGGCTCTTGCGAAACATCTTGCGCGCTTCGGTCCAGGTCGCATCCAGCAGGATGAACAGCGGACGCTTGCCCTCCCCCGGCTCGACACCGGTCACCACCCGTTGCGACTCGACAAACTCTCCCGGGAAGACGATGTAAGGCTGCCATTGCGGGTGGTCAAGCAGCGCCAGCAAGTCCTGTTCGACGACAGTGCGTTGCCAGCCGAATGCCGTGGTATCGGCAATCACATCGGCGATCAACCACCCTGTGTTGGTCGGCTTGAGGGGCTCGGTGTCGTGCATCAGCAGGCACACGGCCGACTCGGCGGCGGTCCGAGGACGCCAGGCGCACAGGCAGTACTCGGCGATTACCCGGCAATCCGCACAGCGCGGCGCCCGCGCACCACGAGCAACGAAGGGTTTGATACTGCGGGACAGGCGCTCAGTACGCAGGCGTGATACGGCGTGGCTCATGACGGGATACGGCGAGAACAGATGAGGGAAAGCACAGCGCAGACTCGGCGGGGCGAAAGGCGCAAAGTTTACGGCACAACGGCTTTGCCGTGCAGGGAATTGTCCTACTCCACTATAATCCCGCACCTATTGATGGCTGCCACTGCCTGCACCCGGTGAGGGAACACGGCGTGCGGATGCAGGTCAAAGCGCCAGTTACCGAATCTGGAGAAATGAATGCTGCGTTTTATCGCCCCTACCTTGGGCTTGCTGCTGGTCCTGCCTCTTGCCGCCAATGCCGCGTCCAAGCAGGAATACGAATTGACCCAAATGCTGGAGAAGGTTGCCCAGGACAGCAGCGTCGGTACCCCGCGTGCCATCAACGAAGACATTCTTGACCAGGGCTACACCGTCCACGGGCCGCAACTGATCAACCACCTCAGTGTGCGGGCAAGCCACGCTCAGCAGATGCGCGCCAACCCTGACAAAGTGCGTGATCAGTTGGGCTCCAGTGTTTGCAGCAATACCGGTTATCGCCAATTGCTGGCACGCGGCGCAGTGCTGACTTATCAGTTCACCGAGTACAAGACCAATCGCCCGGTAGCTACCGAGAACTTCAATGCACAGAGCTGTGGGCTCAATGGCAAGAAGAAAAAGTGATGGTGCCGCGCTACATCAAGCTACTGCTTTCGCGCCTTTGTTCCTCGTCGGCGCGCAACTCCGCTACCAGTGCCTGCAGGTAGCGAGAGCGCCGCTCTCCTCCTGAAAGCCTGCGCAGACATTCCTCTTCAAGGCTCAGGTTGTTGGCCTGGGCCGACCCTTGCAGAAGTCGAAACAACTGGCTGTCGATTTCAAGAATGACGCGTTGGACTCTTTGCATTAGCAGCCTCCCTGCGATGCACTCGTCGCTATTGATCAGTTAACCAGACAAGCCGGAAGATTGGATCCCATCTGACGAGCGGTCCCGTACTGATTGCGAAAGCGAATAAAACGATTATCTGTCATGACCTTATGCGCACATGTTGAACCAAGCGCAAACACACCGCAGGGTCTAGATTGATTACAAATACCTTTCATCTTTCGGACAGCGAAGGGTCGTCCGAGACGGTTGTGTTGCCAGGATGACAAGCAAAGGGATCGAAATCATTACTGCGACGAGACCTTTCAAGGTCCACTGCAACGCCGGGGCCATCCAGCCACGGCCTGCGCAGCCAGCGACTCAAGTAGTGTCGCGGCCAGGTCCCGATCCTGATCTGGTCTGAGGTTTTGCTGCAGAAAGGAGACGTTTGAATGCCTTACAAACCTAACGAGCTGCTCGCCAGCCACTTCAAGAATGAGGGAATCGACCTCGAACATATCGATCAGCAATTGAATCTGGTCGCTGCCAACAGCCCGAACCTGCCGCTGTACCGGGACATGATGCTCACCGTGTTGCGCATGGCCCACGACGATAGCAACCGCTGGAACGCCAAGATCACCCTCCAGGCCCTTCGCGAACTCGACCATGCCTTCCGCGTGCTGGAACAGTACAAAGGGCGACGCAAGGTAACAGTGTTCGGCTCGGCACGAACGCCGGTCGAACATCCAATCTACGCACTGGCCCGAGAACTGGGCGCGACCCTGGCCCGCTCCGATCTGATGGTCATCACCGGTGCCGGTGGCGGCATCATGGCCGCGGCGCATGAGGGCGCCGGCGTAGAACACAGCCTCGGCTTCAACATCACCCTGCCCTTCGAGCAACATGCCAACGCGACGGTCGACGGCACCGACAAGCTGCTGCCGTTCCACTTTTTCTTCATTCGCAAGCTGTTTTTCGTCAAGGAGGCCGATGCTCTGGTGCTCTGCCCTGGTGGCTTCGGCACGCTGGACGAAGCACTGGAAGTCCTGACGCTGATCCAGACCGGCAAGAGCCCGCTGGTTCCGGTGGTGTTGCTGGATGCGCCGGGAGGCAGCTTCTGGCAAGACGCGCTGAACTTCATCACCCGCCAACTGGAAGAGAACCGCTATATCCTGCCAAGCGACCTGAAACTGCTGCGCCTGGTGCACAGCGCCGATCAGGCAGTCGAGGAAATCAACCAGTTCTACCGCAACTACCACTCCAGCCGTTGGCTGAAAAACCAGTTCGTCCTGCGCATGCAGCATCCGTTGAGTGAAGCCGCGGTACAGGATATCGAGAACGGTTTTGCCGATCTGCGACTGAGCGGTAACTTCGTCCAGCACGCCTATACCGGCGAGGACCAGGACGATGTCCAGTTCAGCCACCTGCACCGACTTGTCTTTGCATTCAATGGCCGCGACCAGGGTCGGCTACGAGAGCTGGTGGACTTCATCAACCTGCCGGAAAACTGGGCCAACGCCCAACCGTCCTCACAAGTGACTCAGCGCGCGCGAGAACCGCTCAAGGTCACCTGAAACAGCTCAATCGTCCAGGCTTCGGCCGCTCAACAAGCGGCCGACCATCTCCATCGAAAAACCGCGATAGACCAGAAAACGGGTTTGCTTCGCTCGCTCCCGCGGGTCGGCTGGCAATTGCCCGGCAAACTTGCGCCGCCAGACATCGCTCAACTGCGACTGCCAGTCGATACCCGCCTCACGTAGCGCCTGCTCCACATCAGCCCGTGGCAGGCCACGCTGGGTCAGTTCTTCGCGGATACGCGCCGGGCCATAACCCGAACGACCACGGGAACTGATGAAACTTTCCAGATAACGGGATTCGCTTAGCAGCCCCTCATCCGCCAGGCGGTTGAGTTCGTGCTCGATCATTTCAGGAGAAGCACCGCGCTGGCGCAGCTTGCGCGCCAGCTCGGCACGACCGTGCTCGCGGCGTGCGAGCAGGTCCATAGCAGTCCGTCTTACGGCGACGGGGGTATCGAGTACGACGGACATAGGCGCGGGATCAGAAGTCGGCGTCAGCGTCGGCCAGGTCTTCAGCGGAAGCTTGCGCAGCAGCAGCTTTACCTGCGGCGTCAACAGCACCGGTGTTCAGCAGCTTGTCGCGAATCTGCTTCTCGAGGGCCGCACCGATTTCCGGGTTGTCCTGCAGGAACTTGGCGGAGTTGGCCTTGCCCTGACCGATCTTGCTACCTTGGTAGCTGTACCAGGCACCGGATTTCTCCAGGAACCCATGCAGCACACCCAGGTCGATGATTTCGCCGTTAAGGTAAATACCCTTGCCGTAGAGGATCTGGAATTCAGCCTGACGGAACGGAGGAGCAACCTTGTTCTTGACGATCTTGACGCGGGTTTCGCTACCAACCACTTCGTCGCCTTCCTTCACCGCGCCGGTACGGCGGATGTCGAGACGAACCGAAGCGTAGAACTTCAGGGCGTTACCACCGGTGGTGGTTTCCGGGCTACCGAACATCACACCGATCTTCATGCGGATCTGGTTGATGAAGATGACCAGGCAGTTGGCGTTCTTGATGTTACCGGTGATCTTGCGCAGCGCCTGGGACATCAGGCGAGCTTGCAGGCCGACGTGCATGTCGCCCATTTCGCCTTCGATCTCGGCCTTTGGCACCAGGGCTGCCACGGAGTCGACGATGATGACGTCAACGGCATTGGAGCGCACCAGCATGTCGGTGATTTCCAGGGCCTGCTCACCGGTGTCCGGCTGCGAGACCAGCAGGTCGTCGACATTGACGCCCAGCTTGCCAGCGTATTCAGGGTCCAGCGCGTGCTCGGCGTCGACGAAGGCGCAGGTGGCGCCCATTTTTTGCGCCTGGGCAATCACCGACAGGGTCAGCGTGGTTTTACCGGACGATTCCGGACCATAGATTTCAACGATACGGCCTCGTGGCAGGCCGCCGATGCCAAGGGCAATGTCCAGGCCCAGCGAGCCAGTGGAGATGGCTGGGATCGCCTGGCGCTCGTGATCGCCCATGCGCATGACCGCGCCTTTACCGAATTGACGTTCGATCTGACCCAGGGCCGCAGCCAAGGCACGCTTCTTGTTGTCGTCCATTGAAGTCCTCACGTAATCGATAGGGCCTGACGGCCAGAAACAACTGTATAAGTAGCCAGTATTATTCCACAGGGATTTATTTCCGCCTACCCCCGACTCGCGATTTACTCGGCTCCAAGATGTAACAAGCCCTCTAGCGCGGCGATTACCGTTTGTCGGCGTACCTGTTCGCGGTCTCCGTCGAAGTGCCAGCGCTCGCTGAAAACGCGTCCCGCGTCTCCCCAGGCCAGCCATACGGTGCCCACCGGTTTGGCCGCCGAACCGCCATCAGGTCCGGCCACGCCACTCACCGCCACGGCAAAACGTGCGCCGCTCGCCGCCTGGGCGCCACGGACCATCGCCTCGACCACTTCCTGGCTCACCGCGCCGACCTGACCGAACAGCACCTCCGGCACCTGCAACTGCCGGGTCTTCTGGGCATTGGAATAGGTCACGTAACCGGCCTCGAACCAGGCTGAACTGCCGGGGATGCGGGTGATGGCCTCGGCGATACCGCCGCCGGTACAGGATTCGGCGGTGGTCACTTGGGCATTGAAACGACGCAGATGTTCCCCCAGCCGGGCGGAAAGAGCGGTGATCGGGTCCATGGCAGGCTCCTTGGAAAAACTGGCGCCTACCCTACACCACTCAGAACGCCAGCGCCCGCACGTAAGCCTGACAGGCGCGCAGGGCGATCAGTCCTTCGTCACCGTCGGCGACGATGGCGACAATTCGTTGAGCATGCGCCGGGTCAAGTCGGGCTCGCGGGGGGTCATGAACCACGCCGCCGGCGCCGGAGGCGGCTGGCAAAGAGGGGGCGGCGTCACTGGCGATGAGGACTGACAACCGCAGATCAGCAGTAGCCAGCCGGTCACGCAGGCGTGCCTGAGCCTGTTGGGCATCGGTAAGCTCCTTGGAATGGGTCTGGTCGAGGGATCGCAAACGCTGTTCCAGCGCGAGCCGCTGTTGGCGCTCGTTCTGCAAACGCGCGTTGGCGACCTCCGCGAGTTGCTGGCGTTCACGGGCATAGTCGCCCTCCTGCACCGCCAGCCGTTGACCGTAGCGCCACGCCTGGACCTGCCAGGTCAGCGCCGCGACCGTCAGAAGCAACAGCCACAAACCGATGGAACGCCCCGCGCTCAACACAGCACCTCACGCGCACGCGCCCAGAGCTTCAGACGGTCCTCCAGACCATTGAGGCCGCCGTTGATATGCCGGGTAATGCGATTGAACTCGCCACGGTCCGCCAGTTGATTGAGCCCCCGCGAATGCCAGAACCAGGCCGCCGACTCAGCGGCCCACTGTGGTTCTTCGAGCATCTGCGGCTTCGCCAACAAGCGATCGTCCTCGAACAGCGCCATGCTGCACGCGCGGTAGTTGTTGCGCCCGGTGATCTGGATCAGGCCGCGGCCGCAATAACGCTGGCCATCGCCGTCCGGCTCGGGGGTGTTGCCCAGGCGCAGCGCCAGGCTGCCGGTATCGTAGCGGGCCAGGTACTGGTCGCTGCCCAGTTCCTTCACGTAGCGCAGTTGGCCGGACTCATGGCCGATCTGGGCGAGAAAGGCGGCGATGCGGCGTGGGGTGTCGATGCCCCAGTGCGCCATCGCGGCGTTCAGGGCAGGAACGAAAACGCCCGCTGTCGGGCGGGCGTTTGGGTAAATGCGGAAGAGTTCGGTTTCATTCAGATTCATTTCTGGCCCTCGCGCTGCTCGACCTTGAGCGGTTTGGTTTGACTGGACTTCTGGCTCTTCGCCTTGGCCTTGCCTTGTTTGCCGCCATTGCATTGCACGGAGGTCGTCCAGCCACTGTTGGTGAAGGTCTGGTTGACGCTTTCGATCAGGTACTCGCCATCGAGACCCTCTTTGAAACCGTGGGCAATGAGCATACGTTCAGCGAACAGATCAGTGCGTCCGGCCATTTCCAGTGAAAGACTGGCACTACCACGGTTGAGTGCCGCCACGCGCGCCTTGGCAGCCTGTTCGGCGGCGGGTTTGTTGGGATACAGATGCCGGTCGGTGTACACCGCTTCCTGGCTGTCGGGGGCGTCGCCATTCGGCACCTGGACCGTTTTCTGCTCCCCGCTCTTGCTGTCCTGGTGCCTGGCCTGCACCGCCTTGTGGGTGCCGCGATCCTCAAGCTGGAATCGCCAACTGCTAACTTCGCGAGGCTCAAGGGTGACCGTCCCAAGCGCCTTGCCACTCGCGCTTTGCCCACCCTGGCGCGGCAACACCAGCAAATTGCCATCGCCAACCTTGGCGGTGCAGTCGTACTGTCTTGCCAGGCGGGTGATGAAGTTGAGGTCCGATTCGTTAATCTGATCAACTCTCGGGATGCGTGTGGTTACCGTACATTGCGGCTGCCAGCCGTTGCGGGCAGCAAGGTCCTGGACGATTCGTTGCAGTGGCACATCTTCCCAGCTGCCACTTCGGATAGTCTTGCCAGTACCGCGCATATCGCTGGCCTTGCCACTGATATCCATGGTCGTCGGCGGTCCGGAGACGGTGATCTGGTCGACGACATAGCGCCCCAGACGCGTAAGCGTCTGTCCGGCGTACCCGAGGAACACCTCGACATGGGCGCCCCTGGTGGGCAATGCCAGGGCACCATCGCGGTCGTCAAGCTTCAACTCGAAATCATCGGACTCCATTCCCGATTTGTCCGAGGTACGCAACATCAGCAGCCGGTCATTGATCAGTGCGGTGATGTCCTTACCGTCGGCAACGATGCGAAACACAGGTTGCATGATTCAGGCTCCAGAAAAAGAAAGGCCCCGCACGTGGCGGGGCCTGAAGTACAAAGCACTTCTCAACTCCACAGCAATACCGTGGCATCGGCAGTAGCGGACCATACCGGCAGCCTGATCAGCACTCCGGCACGGAAAGGCTGAGCCTCATCGGCAAGCCCCTGGTTGGCATCGAGCACCGCTTCGACGCTGCCTTTCAAATGCCCGTAGTAATGCTGACAGAGGGTGTCGAGCAGATCCCCCTCAGACGTTCTGCATATCGTCGCCATAGTTCGTGAACTCCAGTGTAAAACCCTGCCGTCCCGGAATGCCGCCGGCCATCAGCGCATTTTGCTCTTCGCTGATATTGACCAGACACCAAGTGCCGAGCATTTCGCCGTAGCCGGTACTCAGGCTCAGCGGCTTGAGTTGCCTGGCGATGCTGCGCAAGCGCTGCAACTGACCCAGACCGCCCTTGAAATTCGGATAAATCGCTCCGCTGATGGTGACTCTGTCATCCCCCAGGCTGACTGCCTGCTGTGCCTTGCTGCGCGACAGACGCTCCTGACCATTCCAGTTGAAACCACTGCTGCGCTTGAGCTCGTGAAACGCCGCGGTATCAAGGTTGAAGTAAAACGCCTCCGACTCCGCTTGAAGCGGCTGAAGGATCAGCAGATGGGGATACGGCTTGACCGCCTCTTCCGGTGGCGTTGCCTGCGGTGCGAAACCGCTGGTGGGCACGATGGCACCCAGTGACGGGCTGATCCGACCGGCTACCCTATTGATCGCTGCGCTGGCTTTGTCCCAATGCTCGGAAAACTCGGCGACGCGCTCCTGAACGTGTACGACTTTTTCGACTGCATGGTCGTATCGGGCAAGAACCTTATTCACTTTCGCCTGGGCAACACCAATGGTACGCATGGTGCGCTGCAATTTGGCGCCGATCACCTCACCGACGACGGGCAAGGCCGTCAGTTCGGCGGCCGCTTCATTGATGTCGCCGACCGCACCATTCAAGGGCTCGAGCATGCCATCAACGTTGTGCCGTCCCGCTTCGCCTGCGGCCACCAACGAGCGCAGCCCGGACTGTAATTGTTTCATGTAGGCCATGAGAGTTCCTCAAGCGTTATAGGTGACTGCAGGGGAATCCCAATTCCGACCACCTCTGTTTGCCCGCTCAGCCAGATCGGAGAACATCCGCTGAATGGCGGGTGCCAGCATGCGTATCAGATCATCCGGATTGGTGATGTTGCCTTGGACATTGATGGGAATACTGGGAGACAAGGTGATGTTTTGCTGAGTTGGTACGGATGATGCGCTCGGCTGCACACCTCCAGCCGGAAGCGAAAGCGTGTTGAAAGAGGGTACGTCAGCCGGCAGGTTGGCAACCGCTCTACCACGTTCGGACACTACGACCTGTTCACGGGAGGCGGCTCGCATATTGATATGCCTCCCCGATAACACCGCTGAGAGACAGATTCGATAGGCTCTCCGTAACCGAAGCCCCTTGTGCTCTTGAGTTGCCTGCCTCTTCTTTGCTTCCCCCCCAGAGGCGGCCCAACCAACCACCGAACGCCGCACCTGCGTCACCGCCAAGCGAAGTCCCAACCATCCCTCCTATCGCGGCGCCTACTCCCGGGATAGGGATAAGAATCTGACCGATGGCCGCGCCGATTGCACCTCCTGCCACGGACCCACCCGCACTTCCTGCCGCGGCGCCAATACCTTCGGCCTTTTCTTCAGATGTGTCGGCACTCAGTACGACCTCCAGAGCCGTCATGGCTCCATCGACCAAAGCTTCACCTGGAACACGCTTGAGAGCTGCTTTCAGGTTTCCAAGGGAAAAAGAGCTTCCAAGGTTGAAGCCTCGCGTTGGTGACCGGGCTCCGGAAAACCCCATAACACCGTCGTTTGGGCCGGAGCTGTAGGTGGGGTGAGACCCTCCAGCATTGGAGCCTGGCGATGTCACCGCGCTTGCGCCCCCTCCCATGACGATATCGTTTGCAATGTCTGGGCCGTTGGTGGAATGAGAGCCTCCAACACCGGAGCCTCGCGTTCTCACCGCACTTCCGGAAACACCCACGGCATCATTGCTTGAGATGCCAGAAACGGAGGGGAAATGAGTGCTTCCAACACTGGAGCCTTGCGTTGTCACCGCACTTTCGAGAACACCCGTGGCACCATTGTTTGAAATGCCAGAAACGGAGGGGGAATGAGTGCCTCCAACACTGGAGCCTTGCGTTGTCACCGCACTTCCGGAAACACCCGTGGCACCATTGTTTGAAATGCCAGAAACGGAGGGGGAATGAGTGCCTCCAACACTGGAGCCTTGCGTTGTCACCGCACTTCCGAGAACACCCGTGGCACCATTGTTTGAATTGCCAGAAACGGAGCTTGTCGAGATCGTCTCGACGTTGATCGAGTGAATGCTTTCGCCTCTCTTCCTGGCTTCTCTGGCTTCTCTCTTGGCTTCCCTGGCTTTCTTTTTGTCTTCTTTGTTGCCTGTTCGCTGGCCTTGGCCTTCTTCCCAAGAACCAGCGCGCGACCTCGTAACCTGTGCACCAGCCGCTGCTTTGGATTTGCCCTTTTTATTCGCTGCCGCATTCCCAACCGGGCGCCAAATCATATCGCCCAGGTTGACCACCCTAACATTCACAGTGTTACCGTCTTGGGCCAGGCCGGGAGCCGAACTGCCCATACTTCCCGACTCGGCGCCACCCGCACCACCAATCCCGAGCACATTGAGAGCGAGCTTGGACAGCGAAGAAACAACTGAGCCTCGATCACCTCCTTGAGCTGCTCCCGAGGATTGCTTGTAAAGCCCGAGTCCTACGTCAACGACACCTTTGCCAACCCTGTAAGCACCGGCAGCAGCACCAAGTCCCGACACCACTGCCGCCAGCCCCGAGACCAGAAGCACCACAGGCTGGCATTTGCTCATCAGATCGGTGAGCGCATTGGTAACGGTCGTGAAGCCTTCGGCAGCCGAACCAACAACTGGGAGGAGAATCGCACCATAGCTGCGCTTCAGTTCTTCCAGAGAATTGGAGGCAGCCTGCAACTGATAGCCCGGATCTGCCTTGCGCTGAGCCATATGGTTCTCAAGCGTCTCGGCACCCCTTGCGGAAGTGCCCATGGCCGCAGAATAACCGTTGACGGCCTTTTCAGAGGTGCCCATGGCCAGCTTGAATTGTTCAGCGTTATCTTCAGGTTTGCCAGGCTTCAGGCTGGCAATCACACCTTTGATCTTCTCGTTGACAGCAGCAGAATCTAAGCCTTCGGCAGCCTGCGATTGTGTCATCGCGCCCAATTGCAACGCTGAGTCGACACCCTTGAAGCCTTTGCTGGTCATCTCGGGAATCAGCTTGATGGCAGACGTGGTCATCTCGGCGATACCAAGCTCACCAGCCGCAGCCTGCGCCGCATATCCCCCCAGCACGGACTCCATTTCGGCGCTGGTCCCGACGCCTGATTTCGACAACGCGCCGATCAGATTGACTACATCCTTCTGGTCAACGCCCTGACTGACTGAAAATTTTGCAGCGGCAGGCGCAAGCTCTATTGCTTTATCAAGCTTCAGACCTTGCTCAACCAACTGCCCAACCAGACCGACCGCATCGCCGGCACTTAACTTCGTTTCGCGCGAAATCTCGTTGGCCTTGCTCGTGAGGTTCTTTTTCTCATCGACCCGTTTTTCTGGATCACGAACCCCTGCGCTCAGAACGACTTTGCCCACCGTCTCATCGAACGCAGCAGCGGTCTGCACCGGCTTCATCATCCCGGTCAGACTTGTCTTGGCTTTAGCAAAGAGCTGCTTGCCCTCGGTAATCGATTGCATGCCTTGCTTTTGCTGCTCGATGCCCTCCATCACTCGTCCGAGCGACTGATAGGTGTCACTCAGCCGTGTGACATCAACCTTCTGCTCCCGCAGATTGTCCCTGACCTTGTCCAGCTTGCTCTGTAACTCAATCCCAGCACTGGATCCCTTTTCCTCCACCTGTGCAAGTTGCTGCTCCAAGTCGGAGGCTTCCTGGACGGCCTTTCGCAGAAACGTGGTTCGATTGCCTTGCTGCTCCAACTGTTTGAGGCGATTCTCGACGGTGTTCAAAACGGTGCCAAAGGCTGTGCCGATAGTGGAAACCACCGCACTGCCCACCACCAGAGTCATTTTCCCTCCCAGTTCGCTCGCCATAAGTTCCTCCCTGCGCGCAAACCCGACTCACTCTGTGAGCCACCAGACCATGTCGCTGTACGACATGGTCATGATCTCGGCGGCAGAGAAGTTCAGCTCTTTCGCGAGCCGCTTCGCTGCCGCCTTGTGCCTTGAGGGATCAAAGCTCGTCGTCTTGCACCAAGCGAAAATAGCCGGCCTGCAAACGGCTGTAGTCTTTCAGCGTCAGCCCCTCCAGGTCCTTGGTGCCAACTTCTGCAAGGGAGGCGAACAGGTTCAACTCCCGGGTTTCGTCGTCAGCGCCACCCGACTGCGCGGCACGCAGGTCACGCACGGTGGGGGCGCGCAGCGACAAGCTGTCGACCTGCACGCCATTGGCTTCGGTTGGACGGCTGAGTTTGACCACAACACGGTCAGCACTCACTGTCAGCCAGGCGGGAATTTTCGTTGCTTGCGTCATACGAGCTTGTCCTTATCTCAGAGGCCCAGGGCCGAACGTTGGGCGGCGAGCTGGTCGACGCCGTTGATGACGCGCTTCATGCCCAGCGGGTCGATTTCGTACATCGCACGGCCATCGATTTCGAGCTTGTAGTAGGTCAGGGAAACGACGTGAGCGGTCTCGGGCTTCTCGGACGCTTTCCAGTCGCCCATTTCCACTTCCTTGAGCATGCCGCGCAGGGTGACCACCACAGGGGTGATGGCGCCCTTCAGGCCTTTGAAAGCGCCGCGGAAGGTGCCGTTGAAAGCGGTGCTATCGGCTAGGCCGAAGAACTTCAGCGCTTCGCGGCGGATACCGGTAGTTTTGAAGGTGGCACTCATTGCCTCCATGCCCTGGTCGACCTCGATGGCGGTGTCCATGCCACCGACGCGATGGGTTTCGACCTTGATGGCGAGCTTGGGCAGGGTCAGGCTGCTGACGTCGCCCTGGAAGCTTACGCCGTCGACGAACAGGTTCAGGTTGGCGAGGGTTTGCGGAATCATTGCCATGGGTAGTTCTCCTTAAGCGGCCTGGTCGAGGATTTCGGTCAACCACTGGTTGGTGACCTCGACACGGAAATTGGGGTTTTCAGCAGGTGGGACGTCGGTGAAGCGGATGTTCCAGTACACCTTGCCCTGCTCCAGCTGGCTGGCGGTGTTGAGCTCGGGGTCGGCGTAGACCTCGAAGTTGATGATCGCGCCCTGGGCTTTCAGGTCGCGCATGAAGTTCTCCAGGCCTTCGGTCACGTCCTTGACGTAGGTCGCGGTGATCGAGCGGTCAACCGCCCATTTGTGACCGTAGAGGATCGCGTCCATGACGATGTCCATGGTCCGCACGCGGGTGACGAAGGCCCACTTCGGATCGCTGGACAGGGTGCGGTTGCCCCACAGACGGAAGCCGTCATCACGGATGATGGTGGTGATGTTGGCGTTGTTCAGCAGGTTGGCGCGGCAGGTCTCGTCGCCGTCGAGGAATTCCACTGGGCGGGTGGTGCCAGTGATGCCGACGAATTCCTTGTTCGACGGCGAGGCCCAGAAGCCGTACTCGCTGTCGGTCCAGGCGAACAGGCCGGCAACCCAGGCCGACGCGGGGGCATCGACAGTGGCGTCAGCACCGGTGTCCCAGTACTTCACACCCGGATCGACCAGGAAGGCACGCTTGGCGCCGAAGTTCTCGGCATAGGCCAGGGCGGCCTCGTCGGTGGTGTTCGGACCGTCGATGATGGCCAGGCCGCGCAGCTTGTCGGCCAAGGCAACCAGGGCGGTGCCCACGGCTTGGGTGGCGCTGTGCTTTGGCGTCACCAGCAGGCGTGGCTGGGCGTTGAAACGGCTCTTGCCGTCGAGCAGCGCTTGCAGGCCGGTACGTTTGCCGTCGGCAAGCACGCCACCGATGATCGCCGAAGTCTGCTCGGCGGCGTCGGTCAGCTTGGCCACGCCGCAGGCGACGATGACCGCCTTGGCACGGGCATAGATCGCCTGGCAAGCCTTGGTGATCGCCGCATCGGCGCCGAACGCCGCGATGGCTTCACGCTCGCTGGTGATCAGCACCAGGTCGTTGGCCTTGGCAGTGGCAGTCGGGCCTTCGGTGAAGGTGTCCACCAGGCCGATGATGGAAGAGGAAGGCAGCGCGATGCTGCGCGAACCAGTGTCAACGTTGGTGACGGTAACGCCGTGGAAGAATCCACTCATTGGTATTTCTCCAGATGTGAGAAGGCCCCGTCAGTGCGGGGCCTTTCGGGGGTGTTGCGGGTAAGAAAAAGCCCCGCGGGTGCGGGGCTTCAGTTGATTTGGTCAATTACCCAGGAAGGGGCGACCGGACGTTCCTCGGCCTCCGGGAATGCCTCGGACTGAGGCCAGTCACGCAGTTCCTGGAGATAGGCCAGTAACTGGCTGAATTGCTCATTGCTCAGGGTGGTGGGTGTCTGCAGTTCCTGTTGGTCGCGATGGCGTTCGCGGAGCCATTTGATGCGCTCTAGTTCGGCATCTCTCCAGGCACGCTCTACTGCTGGCAGGTCAGCAACCGTGACGTACGGGTGTTTGGCAATATTGCCTTCATCATCGATCCGCCAGATTCCGTCAGTGTCCTGAATGGTTTGACTCCACAAGTCCTCTGGAACCGTAACGGCATCCTCGGGGATCGCATGAAGACCATCGATCAAGCGCGCTTTCAGCACGCCGTTCTCGTCGAAGGTAATGAATTTTGTCATTTCTCAACTCCCAATCGCGAACCAGCGAGCAGCTACGGACTGATCCGACCTGGCATTCTCGAACGAGACCAAAAGACCGGAGGCGTCATAAACGTTTGATGCAACACCGCTGCTGCGCGGTTCGGATGTTCCTACGTTGCTGGTGGTGACGAACAATGCGCCGGAGGGGAACTGAATGGGGTAGGCGAAATAAGCGGTCGTTTTTCCAACGGTATTGACGAGTTGCTCCGAAGTGACACCCCATTGCAGGATTAATCCGCCCAGCCACTTCGGTAGAACTACATAACCGTTACCGCCAACAAGCATGCGAAAACCCCAGCGCAACTTGAAGGGTGTCACGACGTTGGTATCGGTGCTTCCGACATCAACTTCTGTCTGACTCGCAACTTGACCAACCAACAAAGGCAACCCGTTCCATTTCAGTTTGCCAACAGAGTCCATCACCAGCTTGCCAGCGATGTTCCCTAACCAATGGAAGCCGATTCCCGGCGCAAACATTTCGCGAGTTTCCGTACCCCCGACTTCTCCGGCTTCACGCAAGATTAGTGCACCAGAGGCGTAGGTCCCGGTTGGTGTTCCGGTAGTCGGCGAGGCGAGTACTGGCTGCTGCTGACTAACTACATTGCCAACTGCGAGAGCCTTGTCCTTGTCAGCCTTGCTGTCCGGATTAAAGTTCTTATCAGTCCAAAGCCTACGATATGCTTCAGTTCCCCATTTTGTGTAATGACGAACGTAAAAGTTCTCCTGGCCCTCCAGGCTTCCAATAAAGTCAATGCCTTGCTCGCCTGCACCCCACGCCACATGCATACCAACGCCATAGGTAAGACCAGCAGGACGATCAGTGGTCGCGTCAGTAAGAGTAACGAAGCGAGTATCGGCTACTTCCCTGAGTTTGCCCTGGACCGCATCGGGCCGAGTCAGAAGGCCCCCGGCATATTTAGGCATCGCATCGGTAATGCCATAGCCCGTCAGCGTCGTTGGATTATCACCTGCGATCAGCACACCGCGATTGTTGACCTGAACTTTGGTGTACGTTCCTGCTGGTCGCGTCGGCGGCAGCACGGTCATGATCACGGTTTCGATGTAATCCCGCGTTGCCAATACCACTGAAGGATCAATCTTCAACTGCACATTGGCCGTACTGGTCACGATCAGGTTCAACCGCACCACCTGCGTTTTGCCCGTCCCCTGACTCAGCAGCGGTTTGAAACTCGGCGCACAGTTGGCCACTGCCACCAGATCGCCGGCGGCATCGTAGAGACCAATTTCGCGAATCCACCAACCACCCTCATCCGGCGGAATCACCTGCTCGGCGATGATGATGCTGGCGTTTTTCGGATCGACCGAAAGCTGATTCAGCGGCGCACGACGCCGCTCGTTGATCAGTTTGGTCTGGGTGCGCAACGGCACCGGGTCGGTATTGTTGGCGTCGCCAACGCCCATCTGGGCGAAGGTCCAGGGCACGCCCAAAGCATTCGCGTTGGCCTGTTTGGCCTCCCCCACCGCGGTGAGGATCGCGAAGAACTGGCTGTTCTGGTCAGTCATGAGTAAACGTCCAGGGTTTCGATTTGATGGTCACGGCCGATGAAGCCGTGGTTGCCGCGCACCTCGATGTCTCGAAGGATGGGCGGGTAAATGTCGATGTCGTCGCCTTCGCTCAGGCCCAGAGCAACGCGCAGGTAGCCCTTGGTGTCGAGGGCAATGGCCAATCCGATGAGGTGCCGGCTGACAGGCCGGGCATCGTCGATCAGGGCGGTGAGTTCCTCGTAGGTCTCTTCGCTGATGCCACTGTCGGACACGCCGATCTTCAGCGCGAAGGTCCCCGGCACGCCTTGCGGCACGGTGTTGAACCACTCGGCCACTTCAATCAGGTAACCGAACGGCTCGACCACCCGGCGCAACGCGCTGAGGGTGCCCTTGCGGGCATGTACGTCGAACGAGGAACGGATCACCGCGCGCTTGACCGGATCGGACCAGCTGTCATTCCAGCGATCCACCGACCAGGCCCAGGCCAGTTGGTGCAGCAGGTGCGCCGGGCAGGTGTCGGGGTTGTACAGCACACGCAACGGGATCTCGGGAGCGTCGGTCGATGCAGCCTCGATGGCCCGCTCCAGCAACGTGCTGTTGATAGGCAGGAGGCTAGTCATATCAGCCTCCCAGCTTGAGATCGAAGCCGTCGCACCATGCCGCCTGCGCCTTGCTCGGGCGGATATCGGCCCAGCCCGTCAGCTCGACCCGGGCCACACCGCTGATGTGCAGTTGCGCGTCGATAGCCGAACGCGGCACTTCAACACCCAGACGCCGTCGTGGATTGATCCAGGCCTGCAATCGGCGCCTGCACTCGGCCAGGGTCGCCTCGTTTTCCGGACCGTTGCCGACCATATGCAGCACTGCGTCGATCCGGTACGGCAGGATCTCGGCGCTGCGGACATTCAGGCGATCGGCCACGGGCCGGACATCGTCGGCATTCAAGTACGCCATCACGTCCGCCAGCAATTCCGGACTGGCTACACCATTGCCATCCAGGCTCAACACCGTGACGTCAACCACTGCAGGAGAAGAACTCTCCGCCGTGGCATCGGCCACCAGCCCCGAGGCGTTGCGGGCATGCAGGATGTAGCTGTTGCGCGGCCCGGCGGTGGTCAGTCCCTCGTAGACGAGCTGAATGCGCTCACGCAGGGCGTCGTCTTCCTCGAGGATCTGTTCGGTGGGCGGAATGTTGTCCGGCTTCGCCTCCTGCACGATCAAGCGTTGCAGGCGAACGTTGGCCGCCAACTGATCCAGGTCGCTACCTTGGGCATAAGCCAGCAACAGCGCCTTGGCCGCATCATTGACCCGAGCCCGGTTGAGCAAGGTCCGATAGGCGCCGACTTCCAACAGCTTGGTCACCGGGTCGCTTTCCAACTGTGCGTTCCAGCTCTCGCCCATGTGCGCCTTGAAGGCCGCCAGGTCGCCTTGGAAGATGTCCTCGAAATCCAGATCTTCCAACACCTGCGGCGCGGGCAGCGCCGAGAGTTCGATACCACTCATGCCGTCACCTCCAGGATCTGGCTATCGCCCAGGTATTGTCCGGTGAGTTGCAGGCTCACTTGCCCGTTCACCACCGACAGCACCCGGACCCGCTCCAGTTTCAGGCGTGGTTCCCAGCGCACCAGGGCACGGGCTACTTCCGCCTGTACCGCGCTTTTCCAGCCCTCGTTGACCGGCAGATCGACAAAGCGCCGCAGCTTGCTGCCGTAGTCCGGGCGCATGCGGCGGCTACCCAGCGGCGTGCCGAGGATGTCTTCGATGGACTGCCGCAAATGTGCAATGCCGGATAACGGCTGACCGGTCCGGCGATCCATTCCGATCATCGCGTCACTCCCGTAGATCAGCACTCGACAGGCAGCGGACATACGGAAGGCCGGTGTCGACTGCGATGTTGTGATTCAGGTTCGCCATGGCGTTCTCCTTGGCATAAAAAAGCCCGCGTCGGCGGGCAGGTTTCAGTGCTTGTGGTTCGGCGTGTTGCCGGCGGTGTCGATGATCGCGCCGCCGCCGTGGATATCCCCCGTAACCTGCAGTGCTCCGTTGATCCGCACCGGGCCATTCAAGGTCATGTTGGCGGCGGTCAGTTCGATTGCATCAGGCGTGGCCACCAGCGTGCTGCCGCCGACTTTGAGGGTGAGGGTTCCGCGCGGCAGGTCGATGCTGTAGCTGCTCGCCTGCCAGTCATAAATCAGTGAACCGCCGTCGTCGAAGCGCCAGACTTCGACGTGTTCGCGGTTGTCCGGTTGGTCGCCGGCGTTGCCATAAAGACCGGGAACGAAAGTGCCCTGCGCCGGCTCGCCACTGGGGCTGATGAGCACGCCCTGTTCATTGATGCTCGGCGCACGCCAGTGGCGCGCCTTGCCGGCGGCCTGGCTATGCCAGCGCACCCAGGCGCTGGTCCAGCCGGCGCCATCGGAAACCCGTACCCGGGCTGCGGCCAGGTCCACCGCCACTACCCGGCACGGAATCAACAATGCAGAAATCATCCGGTCATGCATGGAGCTTGCGTAGCTCATGCGAAATCCTCCGGCGCCTTGTAGTCCCCTTCCTTGCCCGGACCACTGTCCGGATCGAAGGCGAACACCAGCGATCCTGGCGGTTGATTCGGCCAGTGCCATTGGGCTTCACCCAAGTGCAGCACCTGCTGCCATTGCAATACCCAGGTTGTCGTCGGCAAATCCGTCGCCTGCGGCAAGGCCTGAAGGGTGTGGGCCTCTTCGACGAAGTCGATGCCCCAGTACTGTTTGCGCAGCACCACCATCAATTGGGCGGCCAGCTCGGCGCTTTCCAGCGCCGCCTGCGGGCGGTGGCCATCGACGGCAATGCGTGCCTCGAAGGTCGCGAGAATGCACGAGTGGCCATCGCCCGGATCGGTGCTCGGCTCCAGGCCGGTGATGGTATGGAACAGCGCGGGCAGTGCCGTGTCCTGCTGCACCGTGGTGTAACTGCTGACGGTCTCTAGCTGCGGCATGGCAGCCTTGATGGTCGCGGTAATGGCCTCATGTAGTCTGCTCAGTTCGCTCACGGTCTCTCCTTACTGTCTTCGCCTGCTTGCCCGCTCGGCTGTTCCAGGCCCAATCGCTTCGCGGCCCAGCGCTCGTAAAGACCGATGGCCACGTCCGCACCACCGACCGCAGTCAGGCAACCAAAGGCACTGGCCGCCCAGATCGAAAGGCCGCTGGCATACAGCAGCATCACCGTCGATACACCGCAGACCATGCAGGCCCCCGAGCGCAGCGCCAGTCGTCTGAACAGCGCTCCGCCGCGGGCACCGGCCCTGTCTGCTCGCCACATCTCACCGGATACCCCGCCCAGCAACGCCAGGACGATCACCAGCCAGATCGGCATTTCCAGCAACGTCTGTTGCTCGCTTGTCACGGTCCTGCCTCCTTTGTTCTTCCCGCACAGCGACGGGCCGGACGGGGATGGGACCGAGTTGTCACTCGGCATTCCAAAAAGCCCGGACATCCAGGCTTTTCAGTAATGCGTTGTTGAAACGTCTGCCACGACTGGTGTGCAGGGCGTCTCCGCTTCAGATTGTTCCTCCGACCGCGGCCACCTGCCCGCCGGATAACTGCTTACGGTGCTTTACGCTGCACACCCGGGTCAGTTGCCAACCCTCTGAACAGTTGAGGCCTGTTCATCGCTGCCTGTCTTTCCGCCGGTGTCTGACCGGCTTGAGACAAACTTTATGCATGGATGCATATACAGTCAATGCATTTTTGGAAATATTTGCATTGGTGGATTTGCATTTGCGCATCAAAGCCCCGCCTGTATTGGTCGCGAAGGGTTTTCGACAGGCGAAAAAAAACCCGCCGAAGCGGGTTTTGGATGATGCCGGGGAGGGTTCAGCGGGCGTACATGCCCCACCAGAACACATGACCGAGGATGGCGATCTGCTCTTCCTGCATCTGCTGGAAGCTGTAGTCCTCGTCAGGATGCTCGTCGCGGTTGAAGCTGCGCAGGCGGATACCGGTGGGCAAGCGGTAAAGCTGCTTCACCCGCAACTGGCCGTTGTGATTGATCGCATAAAGGTCGCCGTCGACGATATCGCCGATGGAGCTCTTGCCGGTGTTGACCCCCACCGTGGCGCCATCGCGCAATACCGGCAGCATGCTGTTGCCACGCACCGTCACGCACTTGGCATGATCGAACTGCACGCCGTTGTGACGCAGGCTGCGCTTGCCGAAACGCAAACGCGCGCGCTCGCTTTCTTCGATGACGAATCTTCCTGATCCTGCTGCCAACTCGACCTCACGAAGAAAAGGAACGGAAACCTCGTCGTCCTCGACGGGGGTTTCATCGTCCCACAGGCTGATATCGCGCAATTCGGCATGATCGACAGACAGGCCCGGCTCGCGGCTGTCGCCCAGGTCGACACGACCGCGTAGCTGGTCAGTGCTCACACCGAAATATTCGGCGATTTTCGACACATGCTTGTCCGAAGGATCGACGATCTTCTCGCCGAGAATCCGCGACAGGGTGGACTGGGGCACGCCGGTCCGCCGGTGCAACTCCGTGGCGGAGATCCCGTGGCGGTCCAGCAGTGATTTCAGGACGGTGGCTACATTGCGCTTTTGCATGGAACGCATATTGCCGAGGGTCAACAGGAAAAGCAATGCGAATATGCATTGGTCATTTGACTTGCGAAGATATGCACGCCCTTGCGCCTGCGAGAATTTGACATACCCCCGTCTCAGCGTCGCAGGAGAAATCCCTGTAGTATTAGCGCCCTTCACTACCTTCCAAAAGACACCCGCTGTAAGGCCTTGAATGTCTGATCTCTCCGCACACACCCCGATGATGCAGCAATACTGGAAGCTGAAAAATCAGCATCCCGAACAGCTGATGTTCTACCGCATGGGCGACTTCTACGAGATCTTCTACGAAGACGCGAAGAAAGCCGCAAAACTCCTGGATATCACCCTGACCGCCCGCGGTCAGTCGGCCGGGCAGTCGATTCCCATGTGTGGCATCCCCTTCCACTCGCTCGAAGGCTATCTGGCCAAGCTGGTGAAGCTGGGTGAGTCGGTGGTGATCTGCGAGCAGATCGGCGACCCGGCCACCAGCAAGGGCCCGGTGGAACGCCAAGTGGTGCGGATCATCACGCCCGGAACGATCAGTGATGAAGCCCTGCTGGACGAGCGCCGCGACAACCTGATCGCCGCTGTTCTCGGCGATGAGCGACTGTTTGGCCTGGCGGTGCTGGATATCACCAGCGGTAACTTCACGGTGCAAGAGCTCAAAGGCTGGGAAAACCTGCTGGCCGAGCTGGAGCGGATCAACCCGGTGGAGCTGCTGATCCCGGACGATTGGCCGCAAGGTCTGCCCGCCGAGAAACGCCGTGGCTCACGCCGCCGCGCTCCGTGGGACTTCGACCGTGATTCAGCCCGCAAAAGCCTTTGCCAGCAGTTCTCGACCCAAGACCTTAAAGGCTTCGGTTGCGACAAGTTGACCCTGGCGATCGGTGCCGCCGGCTGCCTGCTGGGCTACGCCAAGGAAACCCAGCGCACCGCCCTGCCCCACCTGCGCAGCCTGAAGCATGAGCGCCTGGATGACACCGTCATCCTCGATGGTGCCAGCCGGCGCAACCTGGAGCTGGACGTCAACCTCGCCGGTGGACGCGACAACACCCTGCAATCGGTGATCGATCGCTGCCAGACAGCCATGGGTAGCCGTCTGCTGACCCGTTGGCTGAACCGGCCGCTGCGCGACCTTAAAGTCCTGCAAGCACGCCAAGGTTCGATTCGCTGCCTGCTCGACAGCTATCGCTTCGAACGCCTGCAACCTCAGTTGAAAGACATCGGCGATATCGAGCGGATTCTCGCCCGTATCGGCCTGCGCAACGCTCGACCGCGCGACCTGGCACGCCTGCGTGATGCACTCGGCGCCCTGCCCGAGCTGCAGAACGCCATGGCCGAGCTGGAAGCGCCGCATCTGGCCCGCTTGGCAGCCATCGCCGGGACTTATCCGGAACTGGCCGACCTGCTGGAAAAAGCCATCATCGACAACCCGCCAGCCGTCATCCGCGACGGCGGCGTGCTGAAGACCGGCTACGACAGCGAACTGGACGAACTGCTGTCGATCAGTGAGAACGCCGGCCAGTTCCTGATCGACTTGGAAGCCCGGGAAAAGGCCCGCACCGGCCTTGCCAACCTCAAGGTCGGCTATAACCGCGTCCACGGTTACTTCATCGAACTGCCCAGCAAACAGGCCGAGCAAGCGCCGGCGGACTATATCCGTCGCCAGACTCTCAAGGGCGCCGAGCGCTTTATCACGCCTGAGTTGAAGGTCTTCGAAGACAAGGCGCTGTCGGCGAAGAGCCGCGCCCTGGCCCGCGAGAAGATGCTCTATGACGCGCTGCTGGAAACGCTGATCAGCCATCTCGCACCGCTGCAGGACACCGCCGCGGCCCTGGCCGAGCTGGACGTGCTGAGCAACATGGCCGAGCGCGCCCTGACCCTGGACCTGAATTGTCCGACCTTCGTGGACGAGCCGTGCATGAAGATCGACCAGGGACGCCACCCGGTGGTCGAACAGGTGCTGACCAGCCCCTTCGTGGCCAACGACCTGTCCCTGGATGACAGCACCCGCATGCTGATCATCACCGGCCCGAACATGGGCGGTAAGTCCACCTACATGCGCCAGACCGCATTGATCGTGCTGCTGGCCCATATTGGTAGCTACGTGCCCGCAGCCGGCTGTCAACTGTCCCTGGTGGACCGCATCTTCACCCGCATCGGTTCCAGCGATGACCTGGCCGGCGGCCGTTCCACCTTCATGGTGGAAATGAGCGAAACCGCCAATATTCTGCACAACGCCACCGAACGCAGCCTGGTGCTGATGGACGAAGTGGGTCGTGGCACCAGCACCTTCGACGGTCTGTCGCTGGCGTGGGCCGCCGCCGAGCGACTGGCTCAACTGCGCGCTTACACGCTGTTCGCCACGCACTACTTCGAGCTGACCGTGTTGCCGGAAAGCGAGCCGCTGGTGGCCAACGTGCACTTGAACGCCACCGAGCACAACGAACGTATTGTCTTCCTGCATCACGTGCTGCCGGGCCCTGCCAGCCAGAGCTATGGCCTGGCGGTGGCGCAGTTGGCGGGCGTACCGTCCGTGGTGATTCAACGAGCCCGCGAGCACCTCGGCCGTCTGGAGACTTCCAGCCTGCCCCATGACGTGCCGAAGGCGGTCTCCAGCCCAAGCGCGCCACAAGTCCCGCACCAGAGCGACATGTTCGCCAGCCTGCCGCATCCGGCGATTGAACGGATCGGCAAACTCGACATGGACAACATGACGCCGCGCCAAGCTATCGAAATGCTCTATGAACTGAAGACTCTGTTATAACGCGCGGCCTTACAAGCTGTTAGAATCCCGCGCGGTTTGGCGGAGCGGCGAGTTATTAGCCTGGCTCGCCGCCAACCTACCAAACCGAGCGGCCCTGACTGGAAGGGCACCGCTGCCGTCGCCTGAGGAGAGAATTAGAAATGACCTTCGTCGTCACCGACAACTGCATCAAGTGCAAGTACACCGACTGCGTAGAAGTCTGTCCGGTGGACTGCTTCTACGAAGGCCCGAACTTCCTGGTCATTCACCCGGATGAGTGCATCGATTGTGCGCTGTGCGAGCCTGAATGCCCCGCCCAAGCCATCTTCTCGGAAGATGAAGTTCCTGATGACATGCAGGAGTTCATCGAGCTGAACGCCGAGCTGGCGGAAATCTGGCCGAACATCACCGAAAAGAAAGACGCTCTGGCGGAAGCCGAAGAGTTCGACGGCGTCAAAGGCAAGATCAAGGATCTGGAGCGCTGAGTCCCAGACTTGCGCCCCGATCAACAAAAAAGGCCCTAACGGGCCTTTTTTCATTTTTCGCAGACAAAAAAAGGGGCGGTTTGACCCGCCCACATTTTTTTCCGTAGTCCCTGTATTCCCTATCATCATCCTGATGAATCGCGTCTTGCGATGTCCTTGGTCTTCATCCGTTGAAAACCTGTGTCAGTCCGTAGACACAGGTCAAATATTAACGTTTGCCGCCGCCGCCGCAACTGGCAATGGCTCTCAAAAAAAGACACATGGGTTGTCGAATCATTCTTATAAATTCTTATTTTTCAATGATTTATAAAAAACTCAGACCATATTGAACGTAAAATTTACCCCTATTTACTGCAAAGGCTTACATGCGATGTAAGTGATGACTTACACAAAAACACTCAGCTCTGACGGAACTCACTCAGGCAGCCGCATAAACAAGAACGCCCCGATCAGGTCGGGGCGTTCTGTGGGCAAGGCGGATCGTTTTAATTATTGAAACAGCGACTCGCTGGACAGGCCATTCTTCTCCAGGATCTCACGCAAGCGCTTGAGCCCTTCGACCTGAATCTGACGCACCCGCTCACGGGTCAGGCCAATCTCCAGCCCTACATCTTCCAGGGTGCTGCTCTCATGACCGCGCAGACCGAAACGGCGAATCACCACCTCACGCTGCTTGTCAGTCAGCTCGCTTAGCCACTGATCGATGCTCTGGGACAGATCATCGTCCTGCAACAGCTCGCAAGGATCCGTTGGACGATCATCTGTCAGGGTGTCGAGCAGTGTCTTGTCCGAATCCGGACCCAGCGATACATCCACCGAGGAAACCCGCTCGTTGAGCCCAAGCATCCGCTTGACCTCGGCAACCGGCTTCTCGAGCAGATTGGCGATCTCTTCCGGGGAAGGCTCGTGGTCGAGTTTCTGGGTCAGCTCGCGCGCGGCGCGCAGATAGACGTTCAGTTCCTTGACCACATGGATGGGCAGGCGAATGGTCCGCGTCTGGTTCATGATCGCGCGTTCGATGGTCTGCCGGATCCACCAGGTGGCATAGGTGGAGAAACGGAAGCCGCGCTCTGGATCGAACTTCTCGACCGCACGGATCAGACCGAGGTTGCCCTCTTCGATCAGGTCGAGCAGGGAAAGCCCCCTGTTGACGTAGCGCCGGGCGATCTTCACCACCAGACGCAGGTTGCTCTCGATCATCCGCTTGCGTCCCGCCGGGTCGCCGCTTTGCGACAGGCGCGCAAAGTGGACTTCCTCTTCAGGTGTAAGCAGAGGAGAGAAACCGATTTCATTCAGATATAACTGGGTCGCATCAAGTGCTCGGGTGTAATCGATGTACTTGTGCTGTTTGAGCGAAGAGCCTTGTTTGGCCCTTGTCCGAACCGAAGATACAGCAGGTTCGTCTGACACCACATCCGTTTCCAAAACGATGCCGGTCTCCATGAGGAGAACCTCATCGTCGATGTCAAACTCCGGCACTTCTTTACTGAGAGCCATTGTTATAGTCCTTTGCTGAGTTCGAACTCAGACTCGAGCGTACCTTATCCATGGCATCGCTAGAGCCTGTCCCCATTACGCTAAGGAACAGGCCGGGTACCAACCAATCAGCGGTTTGGCAGGAACTGCAAGGGGTCTACCGGTTTGCCCAATCGGCGAATCTCAAAGTGAAGTTTCACCCGATCTGTGCCAGTGGACCCCATTTCGGCAATTGTCTGCCCGACCTTGACCTGCTGTCCCTCCCGAACCAAAAGCCTGCGGTTATGACCGTAGGCACTAACGTAGGTTTCATTGTGCTTGATGATTACGAGTTCACCGTAGCCCCGCAAGCCACTACCGGCGTACACCACCGAACCATCAGACGCTGCAAAAACAGGCTGTCCCAAATCCCCGGCGATATCAATGCCTTTATTCAAACTACCGTTTGAAGCAAATTTTCCAATCAACACGCCGTTTGCCGGCCACGCCCAACCGCCACTGGAACGCTCTGCGGCGGGCACCTGCGTGGGCGCTGTGGAAGGTGTGATGATCGGGGCCGTCGCGGCCGTACCTGTCGATTTCACCGGCGGCGGGGTGCCGGCGGGACGCCGTGTCACTGTGGTTTTGCTCGACGGCGACGTTGACGAAACGACCCGTGAAGAGGTGGAACCGGGTTCGTCGAAACGGATCGTTTGGCCAGGACGGATGGTGTAGGGCTGCGCGATGCTGTTGCGGGCGGCCAGGGCCTTGTAGTCCCAGCCGTAGCGGAAGGCAATGGAGAACAACGTGTCCCCGGGACGTACGACATATTGCCCGGAAGTGACCGCAGGACGTTTGGCGGCTGCACTGTTGCGATCGACCACGCGTGCGCTGCTGGAAGAAGAAGGGGTGCGGGAGCACCCTGTCACCAGCGTGCCAAAGGCAAGTGCAACCACCAGAAGCCTGATGCTTGAAAGACCCATACGCTGCCCAATGACTGTTTGACTCCCCCGCCGCTCCCTTAAATGGTGTCGAGTTTGAAAATGCAATAACGTTGCAATTATAACCAGGCATGAGCGTCTTGCGCGCTCTGAACAGGTGCAAAACGTGAACCGTTGCAGACTCAGGTTTACAGTGCCCGCCTCATAGACCCGACGTCGACCCGAGAATTCGCCGCTTCTGAAAATAAAGACCGGTCAGGACAGGGTTCCGTTGAGCAGCGGAACGAAGCGCACGGCGCCGAGCACACGCCGGGAGAATCCATGTTCCTCGCGTACGATGAGCAGTAGCTGCTGGGCCTCGCCGACGGCGCCCACGGGGATCACCATGCGTCCGCCTGGTGCCAATTGATCCAGCAGCGCTTGAGGCACTTCCGGTGCTACCGCAGTGACGATGATCCCGTTGTACGGAGCCAATGCCGGCCAGCCTTCGCTGCCGTCGCCCCAACGAAACACCACATTACGCAGGTTCAGTTCGGTCAGACGCTCCTTGGCGCGATCCTGCAGCACCTTGATGCGCTCCACCGAGAACACCCGCTCCACCAACTGCGCCAGCACGGCAGTCTGGTAGCCGGAGCCGGTGCCGATTTCCAGCACCTTGTCCAAAGGCCCCGCCTCAAGCAGCACTTCGCTCATGTGAGCGACCATGAAAGGCTGTGAAATGGTCTGGTTATGGCCGATCGGCAAGGCGGTGTCTTCATAGGCGCGATGCGCCAGCGCTTCATCGACGAACAAATGCCGCGGCGTAAGACGCAGTACATCCAGCACCCGGGGATTGGACACCCCTTCCTCGCACAGGCGCTGGATCAGCCGCTCGCGGGTTCGCTGGGAGGTCATGCCGATACCGCGGCGCATCATGTCGCCCTGATCACGCATCAAAGCACGCCCTCCAACCATCCATCCATGCGCTCGAAGGCATCATGGAAGGTGCGGTCCAGTTGCAGTGGCGTGATCGACACATAGCCCTGCATGACCGCATGGAAGTCCGTGCCCGGACCACCGTCCTCGGCATCACCGGCCACCGCAATCCAGTAACCTTCCTTGCCACGCGGATTGACCTCCTTGATCGGAGCTGCAGCCCGCGCGCGGTGCCCCAGTCGGGTCAGCTGGATGCCGCGAATGCGATCGAGCGGCAGGTTCGGGATATTGACGTTTAGCACCGTCCGCGGCGGCAGTTCCAGGCGCTGTTGCGCCTCCACCAGCTTGCGCGCGATGTAGGCAGCAGTCGGCAGGTTGTCGGGCAGGCGCGACAGCAGCGAGAACGCGAACGAGGTGCCCCCCAGGAAACGCCCTTCCAGTGCTGCAGCGACAGTGCCTGAATACAGCACATCATCACCCAGGTTGGCGCCGAGGTTGATCCCCGAAACGACCATATCCGGCACGCGATCAAGCAGGCCATTCAGGCCCAGGTGAACGCAGTCGGTCGGTGTGCCGTTGATGCTGATAAAGCCGTTGGGCAGGGTTTGCGGGTGCAGCGGACGATCGAGGGTCAGCGAGCTGCTGGCGCCACTCTTGTCTTGATCCGGGGCGACCACCACACACTCGGCGTAATCCGCCAGCGCATCGTGGAGCGCGGCGAGTCCGGGTGCGATGACCCCGTCGTCATTGGAAATCAGAATACGCATGGGCTGTCCGTCTGCCCTACCGGGACCAGGTCAATGAGTTCGCGCACCACGACGGTGGCGAAACATCCGGCCGGCAGGATGAATTCCAGTTGCAGGGTATCAGGCTCTGGATAATGCCACGTCAGACGCCCAATGGGCAGTCGCAGAATGCGTCGTTCCTGCTTCAGCGCGGCATTGCCAAGCCATTCGCACAGGGCTGCTTCCTGGCTGGCGACACGCTGTTCGATGGCGCCGCCCAAGCCCTGCGTCGCGGGTAACCCTTCACCCCACAACGGCCCGGTGGGATGCAAGTCGAGAATGGCCAATCGTGGATCGCTACATTCCGGCTCGCCTGCCGGAAAGAAGCTACGGCTATCAGTGAATGCCAGAAGATCGCCAACCTGGGCACGCTGCCAGCTACCGTCGCTCACACGCTCGGCCAGCACCCGGTTGAACAGATAGCTGCGAGCACTGGAAAGCACCCGGGAACGCAGGTTGCGCTGCTCCGGCAGGGCCTTGCGTTCGGCCCAATGGCGCGCCTCTTCGACGTTGCCACCCTGATGCCCGAAACGCTGGGTGCCAAAGTAGTTGGGAACACCCTCGGCTTTCAGTTGTTCGAGACGAGCATCCAGCGCCGCGTGATCCGCCTGCAGCCGAGTCAGTCGCAAGGTGAAACCGTTGGCCGAATGCGCGCCACGCTGCAACTTGCGCGAATGACGAGTGCGCTTGAGGATGCGCAGGGTTTCGTTTTCTGCGGCGCTCAGGTCCGGATCGGCCTTGCCTGGCAAATGCAGGCTGAACCACTGACGGGTCAGGGCCTGGCGGTCCTTCAGCCCGGCGTAGCTGATGGTCTTCAGTGGAACGCCAGCGGCGCGGGCCAGACGGCGGGCGGCCTCTTCGGTGTTGAGGTCGCGTTTCTCGACCCACAGCCAAAGGTGCTCACCCTCTCCCGACAGCGGGATGTCGAGCACTTCATCGACCTGGAAGTCTTCCGCAACAGCCTTGAGCACTGCGCTACCCAGTGCCGGCCCGCTGGCGCGCGGACCGAGAAGATCGAGTTCGTTCATGCGGGCAGCAACAACGCGACGGCATGCACGGCAATGCCTTCTTCACGCCCGGTAAAGCCGAGTTTTTCGGTGGTGGTGGCCTTGACGTTGACCTGGTCGAGCTCGACCTGCAGGTCTTCGGCGATCAGCGCACGCATGTGTTCGATGTGCGGCGCCATCTTCGGTGCCTGGGCAACGATGGTTGCGTCGACGTTGCCGACCTTCCAGCCCTTGGCCTGAACGATGCCAACCACATGACGCAACAGAACACGACTGTCGGCGCCCTTGAACTGCGGGTCGGTATCAGGGAAGTGGCGGCCGATATCACCCAGCGCAGCAGCGCCAAGCAAGGCATCGCTCAGGGCATGCAACAGCACGTCGCCATCGGAATGGGCGAGCAGCCCGAACTTGTGCGGGATCCGCACGCCTCCCAAGGTGATGAAGTCGCCGTCCGCGAAGCGGTGCACATCGTAGCCGTGGCCAATACGCATAAAAAAACGCCCTGATTGAGTCAGGGCGTGATTCTACCTACTTTGCCGGGCCTTGGGCTTGAATTGTAGGACTCAGTCCTGGCCAATCCCCAAGGCTGTGGCGTGATGTCGCAGGTGGTCATCGATGAAGCTGGCGATGAAGTAATAGCTGTGGTCATAGCCCGGCTGCAAGCGCAGTTGCAGCGGGTAGCCCGCGGCTTGCGCGGCCTGTTGCAGCACCTGCGGCTTGAGCTGGTTTTCCAGGAAGTCGTCACGATCGCCCTGGTCTACGAGCAACGGCAAGCGCTCGCTGGCCTGGGCGATCAGGACGCTGGCATCCCACTCGCGCCAGCGCGAACGGTCTTCGCCCAGATAGCGGCTGAACGCTTTCTGGCCCCACGGGCAATCCATCGGATTGCTGATGGGCGCGAAGGCCGACACCGACACATAGCGACCCGGATTGCGCAACGCGCACACCAGCGCACCGTGCCCACCCATGGAATGACCGCTGATAGCGCGCTGGGCCGAGGCCGGGAAATGCGCCTCGATCAGTGCTGGCAGCTCGTCCACCACGTAGTCGTACATGCGGTAGTTGGCCGCCCACGGCTGCTGCGTGGCGTTCACGTAGAAACCCGCACCGAGGCCGAAGTCCCAGGCACCGTCAGGATCACCCGGCACCTGGGCGCCGCGCGGACTGGTGTCCGGCGCGACGATGATCATCCCCAGCTCGGCGGCGAGCTTGTGCGCGCCAGCTTTCTGCATGAAGTTCTCGTCGGTGCAGGTCAGGCCGCTCAGCCAGTACAGCACCGGCAGCTTGCCGCCCTGCTCGGCCTGCGGCGGCAGGTAGACGGCGAACACCATGTCACAACCGAGCACCTCGGAGCGGTGGCGGTAACGCTTGTGCCAGCCACCGGAACTCTTCTGACAGGAGATATTTTCCAGGCTCATGAGCACCTCAGAAATGGATGACGCTGCGGATGCTCTTGCCTTCGTGCATCAGGTCGAAGGCCTTGTTGATGTCCTCCAGCCCCATGGTGTGGGTGATGAAGGTATCCAGCGGGATCTCGCCTTTTTCCGCCATGTCGACGTAGCTCGGCAGTTCGCTGCGGCCACGCACGCCACCAAAGGCCGAACCACGCCAGACGCGGCCGGTGACCAACTGGAACGGACGGGTAGCGATTTCCTGCCCGGCACCAGCGACACCGATGATGACCGACTCACCCCAGCCCTTGTGGCAGCATTCCAGTGCCGCACGCATCAGTTGCACGTTGCCTACGCACTCGAAGGAGAAGTCCACGCCGCCGTCGGTGAGGTCGACGATCACTTCCTGGATCGGGCGGTCGTAGTCCTTCGGGTTGACGCAGTCGGTCGCACCCAGTTGGCGGGCGATTTCGAATTTGCTCGGGTTGATGTCGACCGCGATGATTCGCGACGCCTTGGCCTTGACCGCACCAATGATCGCCGACAGACCGATGCCGCCAAGACCGAAGACTGCCACGGTGTCACCCGGCTTGACCTTGGCGGTGTTGAGCACGGCGCCGATACCGGTGGTCACGCCGCAGCCGAGCAAGCAGACCTTTTCCAGCGGCGCCTCTTTTTGAATCTTGGCGACGGAAATTTCCGGCAGCACGGTGTACTCGGAGAAGGTCGAGGTGCCCATGTAGTGGAACAGTTGCTGACCTTTGTAGGAGAAACGGGTAGTCCCGTCTGGCATCAGGCCCTTGCCCTGGGTCGCGCGGATGGCCTGGCAGAGGTTGGTCTTGCCCGAACGACAGAATTTGCACTGGCCGCATTCCGGGGTGTACAGCGGGATCACGTGATCACCCACCGCTACCGAGGTCACGCCCTCGCCAATGGCCTCGACGATCGCGCCGCCTTCATGACCAAGGATCGACGGGAAGATACCTTCCGGGTCGGCGCCGGACAGGGTGTAGGCGTCGGTGTGGCAGACACCGCTGGCGACCACGCGCAACAGCACTTCGCCGGCCTTCGGCATGGCGACGTCGACTTCGACGATTTCCAGCGGTTTCTTGGCCTCGAAGGCAACGGCGGCACGGGACTTGATCATCAATCTTCTCCAACTGAGGGACAGTTCAAGCACGCAGTGTAATTCAAGCGCTTTTGATGAATAATCCAGCCAAAGACAAAACATTATTGCCATGCAGGGATAATCAATGAGCAACCGCTGGGAAGGCATCGACGAGTTCGTGGCGGTGGCCGAATCCGGACAGTTCACCGCCGCCGCCGAGCGCCTTGGCGTTTCTTCTTCGCATATCAGCCGCCAGGTGGCACGCCTTGAAGAACGCCTGCAAACGCGGCTGCTGTACCGCAGTACGCGACGCGTCACCCTGAGTGAAGCCGGACAAACCTTCCTGCAACATTGCCAGCGACTGCAGGACGGTCGCGAAGAAGCCTTGCGCGCCATGGGCGACCTCAACAGCGAACCCAAGGGGCTGCTGCGCATGACCTGCGCGGTGGCGTATGGCGAACGCTTTATCGTGCCGCTGGTCACCCGCTTCATGACCCAGTACCCGCAACTACGGGTGGATATCGAGCTGACCAACAACACCCTCGACCTGCTCCACGAAGGCATGGACCTGGCGATTCGGCTTGGACGCCTGCAGGAATCAAGGCTGGTGGCCGCCCGAATCGCGCCGCGGCGCATGTTCGTGTGCGCCTCGCCGGATTACCTCAGTCGCTATGGCCGGCCGCACAGCCTGTCGGAGCTGGCGCGGCACAATTGCCTGATCGGCAGTTCGGATATCTGGGCGGTGCAGCAGGAGGGTCGGGAAATCGCGCAACGGGTTCAGGGAAACTGGCGTTGCAACAGCGGCCAGGCGGTGCTGGATGCCGCGTTACAGGGCATGGGGCTGTGTCAATTGCCGGACTATTACGTGCTGGAGCATTTGGGCAGTGGCGCTCTGGTTTCACTGCTGGAGGCCCACCAGCCACCGAATACGGCGGTGTGGGCGCTCTACCCGCAGCAGCGGCACCTGTCGCCGAAAGTGCGCAAACTGGTGGATCACTTGCGTGAAGGACTGGCACTGAGGCCGGAGTATCAGCGGGCCTGACCCATCAGCCGCGCATCGCCCAGCGCTGACGCAGCCACTCAAGGTCCTCAGGACGGGTGACCTTGATGTTGTCGTTGCGCCCTTCGATCAAGCGCGGCGCCTGCCCGGACCATTCGATGGCCGAAGCCTCGTCGGTGATCGCAACATCCGCCACCAGACTGTCGGCCAGCGCCCGATGCAGGGCGCCGAGGCGGAACATCTGTGGCGTGTAGGCCTGCCAGATGGTGCTGCGGTCGACCGTCGCACTGACTCGGCCATCGGCGTCGGCGCGCTTGAGGGTGTCACGGGCCGGCACCGCGAGCAGGCCGCCCACCGGGTCATCCGCCAGTTCCAGCAGCAGCCGGTCCAGGTCGGAGCGAGCCAGGTTCGGCCGCGCGGCGTCATGCACCAGCACCCAATCGCTGTCGGACGCACCCTGGGCATGCAGTAGCAACAAGGCATTGAGCACCGAGTCGGCGCGCTCGCGCCCACCCGCGGCCCGCTGGATACGCGGGTCGCCGGCACACGGCAGGTCGGGCCAGAAAGGATCGTCAGCGGCAAGGCTGACCACCACCCCCTTCACACAGGGATGGTCGAGAAAACAGTTGAGGCTGTGTTCGAGAATCGTAAGTCCGCCCAGTTGCAGGTACTGCTTCGGCCGATCGGCGGCCATTCGCGCACCCACGCCGGCGGCGGGGATCACTGCCCAGAAGGCAGGCAAGGAAGAGTTCATTGGGCCAACTGGTAGAGGGTTTCACCCTCCTTGACCATGCCCAGCTCGTGGCGAGCCCGTTCTTCGACGGTTTCCATACCTTTTTTCAACTCCAGAACTTCCGCGTCGAGCACGCGGTTGCGCTCCAGCAGACGTTCGTTTTCGGCGTGCTGGTCGGCGATCTGCTGTTGCAGCTCAGTCACCTGGGCCAGGCTGCCATTGCCCACCCACAAGCGATACTGCAAGCCACCGAGCAGCGCGAGAAGGACGAGGAACAACCAATAAGGACTACGCATCAGGACATCCAGTGGCTAAAGACCGCAACTGCGAAGGGCTGATGGCACGAAGCCTGACCGAAGCCAGGCTTTGTGATTCACCGCTCGCAGCACCTGCGAAACACCCGTCAGGACGACCATGGCGCAACGCAGTGCTGTCTTTTTACCATCTATCGCTTAGCCGCGAAACTCGGCGCGACCACGGTACACCGCCTTGGCGCCCAATTGCTCTTCGATACGCAGCAGTTGGTTGTACTTGGAAACGCGGTCGGAGCGGCACAGCGAACCGGTCTTGATCTGACCAGCAGCGGTACCCACGGCCAGGTCGGCGATGGTGGAGTCTTCGGTTTCGCCCGAACGGTGCGAGATCACCGCGGTGTAACCGGCAGCCTTGGCCATCTGGATGGCTTCCAGGGTTTCGGTCAGCGAGCCGATCTGGTTGAACTTGATCAGGATGGAGTTACCGATGTTCTTGTCGATACCTTCCTTCAGGATCTTGGTGTTGGTAACGAACAGGTCGTCGCCCACCAGCTGTACTTTCTCGCCGATCTTGTCGGTGAGGATCTTCCAGCCAGCCCAGTCGGACTCGTCCAGACCGTCTTCGATGGAGATGATCGGGAAGCGTTCGGTCAGGCCTTTCAGGTAGTCGGCGAAACCTTCGGCGTCGAAGGACTTGCCTTCGCCGGACAGGTTGTACTTGCCGTCTTCGTAGAATTCGCTGGCAGCGCAGTCCAGAGCCAGGGTCACATCGGTGCCCAGCTTGTAGCCAGCGTTGGCTACGGCTTCAGCGATGGCGCCCAGGGCGTCTTCGTTGGAGGCCAGGTTAGGCGCGAAACCACCTTCGTCACCCACGGCAGTGTTCAGGCCACGGGCCTTCAGCACGGCTTTGAGGTGGTGGAAGATTTCGGTGCCCATGCGCAGGCCGTCGGAGAAGGTCTTGGCGCCAACTGGCTGGACCATGAACTCCTGGATGTCGACGTTGTTATCGGCGTGCTCGCCACCGTTGATGATGTTCATCATCGGAACCGGCATGGAGTACTGGCCTGGGGTGCCGTTCAGGTTGGCGATGTGCGCGTACAGCGGCAGATCCTGATCCTGGGCGGCGGCTTTGGCGGCAGCCAGGGAGACGGCCAGGATGGCGTTGGCGCCCAGCTTGGCTTTGTTCTCGGTACCGTCCAGATCGATCATGGCGCGGTCCAGAGCTTTCTGGTCAACAGGATCCTTGCCCAGCAGCAGGTCGCGGATCGGGCCGTTGATGTTGGCGACGGCTTTCAGAACGCCCTTGCCCAGGTAACGGCTCTTGTCGCCATCACGCAGTTCCAGTGCCTCACGGGAACCGGTGGAAGCACCGGACGGCGCGCAAGCGCTGCCAATGATGCCGTTGTCGAGCAGGACGTCTGCTTCCACGGTTGGGTTGCCCCGAGAATCGAGAACTTCACGACCTTTGATGTCGACGATTTTTGCCATTGTTGTAAGCACTCCAGAATTGACGAAAACAACGCAGCTTGAAGAATCCGCTCTTTCGCAGGCACGGGGCACGGGCAGGCCTGCCGCGGAGAAAACCCCTGGCCATGGACCAGGGGGCGGTACTGTACCGGAGAAACGAGCGTTATGCGGTTTCTACTGTCGGAAAACTCTTGACCAAGTCATCCAGTTGTTTGAGCTGGGCCAGGAAAGGCTCCAGTTTGTCGAGGCGCAGGGCGCAAGGACCGTCGCACTTGGCGTTGTCCGGATCCGGGTGCGCTTCCAGGAACAGGCCCGCCAGGCCCTGACTCAGGCCGGCACGGGCCAGCTCGGTCACCTGGGCGCGACGACCGCCAGCAGAATCGGAGCGACCGCCCGGCATCTGCAGGGCATGGGTCACGTCGAAGAACACCGGGTACTCGAACTGCTTCATGATGCCGAAGCCGAGCATGTCCACAACCAGGTTGTTGTAACCGAAGCTGGAACCACGCTCGCAGAGGATCAACTGATCATTACCGGCCTCTTCGCACTTGGTCAGGATGTGTTTCATCTCCTGGGGTGCGAGGAACTGGGCTTTCTTGATGTTGATCACCGCGCCGGTCTTGGCCATCGCGACCACCAGGTCGGTCTGGCGCGACAGGAAGGCCGGCAACTGGATGATGTCGCAGACATCGGCGACAGCCTGCGCCTGATGAGGCTCGTGCACGTCGGTGATGACCGGCACGCCGAAGGTCTTCTTCACTTCCTCGAAGATCCGCATGCCTTCTTCAAGGCCCGGACCACGGTAGGAATTGATCGACGAACGGTTGGCCTTGTCGAAGCTGGCCTTGAACACGTAGGGGATACCGAGCTTCTCGGTAACCCGCACGTATTCTTCGCAGACCTTCAGGGCCAGATCACGGGATTCCAGTACGTTCATGCCGCCGAACAGGACGAACGGCTTGTCGTTGGCGATCTCGATGTTACCGACGCGAATGATCTTCTGGGTCATGGATCAGGCCTTGTTCTTCTGAGCCAGAGCCGCCTTGACGAAGCCGCTGAACAGCGGATGGCCGTCACGCGGGGTCGAGGTGAACTCAGGGTGGAACTGGCAAGCGACGAACCATGGGTGATCCTGGGACTCGACCACTTCAACCAGCGCACCGTCGCCGGAACGACCGGAAACCTTCAGGCCGGCTTCAACCAGCTTCGGCAGCAGGTTGTTGTTCACTTCGTAACGGTGGCGGTGACGCTCGACGATCACGTCCTTGGCGTAGCAATCGTGAACCTTGGAACCGCTCTCCAACTGGCATTCCTGAGCACCCAGACGCATGGTGCCGCCCAGGTCGGAAGCCTCGGTGCGGGTTTCCACGGCGCCGGTGGAATCTTCCCACTCGGTGATCAGACCGACGACCGGGTGGCCGCTGTTGCGGTCGAACTCGGTGGAGTTGGCGTCTTTCCAGCCCATGACGTTACGAGCGAACTCGATGACCGCCACTTGCATGCCGAGGCAGATACCCAGGTACGGGATCTTGTTCTCACGAGCGTACTGAACGGCAGTGATCTTGCCTTCGACACCGCGCAGACCGAAGCCGCCCGGGACCAGGATGGCATCGACGCCTTCCAGCAGGCCGGTGCCCTGGTTCTCGATGTCTTCGGAGTCGATATAGCGCAGGTTGACCTTGGTGCGGTTCTGGATACCGGCGTGGCTCATCGCTTCGATCAGCGACTTGTACGCATCCAGCAGTTCCATGTACTTGCCGACCATCGCGATGGTGACTTCGTGCTCTGGATTGAGCTTGGCATCGACGACCTTTTCCCACTCGGACAGGTCGGCGCCATTGCATTGCAGGCCGAAGCGCTCGACGACGAAGTCGTCCAGGCCCTGGGCGTGCAGCACGGCAGGAATCTTGTAGATGGTGTCGACGTCTTCCAGGGAGATCACCGCACGCTCTTCAACGTTGGTGAACAGCGCGATCTTGCGACGGGAAGAAACATCGACCGGATGGTCGGAACGGCAGATCAGCACGTCAGGCTGCAGGCCGATGGAACGCAGTTCCTTGACCGAGTGCTGGGTTGGCTTGGTCTTGGTCTCGCCAGCGGTGGCGATGTACGGAACCAGCGTCAGGTGCATCAGCATCGCGCGCTTGGAGCCGACTTCGACCCGCAGTTGGCGGATGGCTTCGAGGAACGGTTGCGACTCGATGTCACCCACGGTGCCGCCGATCTCGACCAGGGCCACGTCGGCATCGCCGGCGCCCTTGATGATGCGACGTTTGATTTCGTCGGTGATGTGCGGAATGACCTGGATGGTGGCGCCCAGGTAATCACCACGGCGCTCCTTGCGCAGCACGTGCTCGTAGATACGGCCGGTGGTGAAGTTGTTGTTCTGGGTCATGGTCGTGCGGATGAACCGCTCGTAGTGGCCCAGGTCCAGGTCGGTTTCGGCGCCGTCGTGGGTGACGAACACTTCACCGTGCTGGAACGGGCTCATGGTGCCCGGGTCGACGTTGATGTACGGGTCCAGCTTGAGCATGGTGACCTTGAGCCCCCGCGCCTCCAGGATGGCCGCCAATGAAGCCGAGGCAATGCCTTTCCCCAATGAAGAAACAACACCGCCCGTGACGAATATGTAGCGCGTCATGAAAAACCCTAGAAGTCTGCGTTAAAGCGGTCTGCGCCGCCGGGGAAAGCGAAGGAAGGCCGAAGCCCCCGATCACCTGCGTCAATTACAGTGCATCCGAAAATACTGCCGCGCCTGTACGGACCGGGGTTGAAAAGCCCGGTACTAAACTCGCTACACATTTTGAGAATCGCCCAGCAAAAAACTGCTTGGTAATCGGCAACTCCAGTGACTCAAAACGATGTCACAGAAGCTGTATCAAGAAGGGAGCGTAGTCTACCGGAATGTCCCTTTCATCTCAAACCTTGCTCGCTCGTCGGCGCACGCCACGTCAGTTGCAAATCGCCATCAGCCAGCCCTGGCAGGTTCGCCACGGCCACCAAGCGCTCCCCCGCAAACAGCAATGGCAAGCGCCCGCGGACAAAGGACGGGACATGCCGTTCGTTGAGCAAGCGCTTCAGATCACGACGGCCGCGCCCCGGCAATTCAAGGGTTTCGCCGCCCCGGCGATAGCCAATACGCAGGGGTTGTGACAGCGCACCACCGCTCAGGCTGACGCTGCCGTTTCCCGGCAACGGCAATGACTCCAGAAGGTCCGTCCAGGGTGCGGGCTCACTCAAAGGTACAAGCCAGTTACCACTCAGCCAGTAAATCCGCTTACCCGCGCGATGCAGCTCGCCGTCGGTCAGGCGCCACACCGGCGAGGCATCGACGCGGGCATCACGCAGATCATCCCAGCCGGCCCAATGGTCGCTGTCCGGCAAACGCGTATACGCCGCCAGCCAGTATTGCAGGGCATTACGCTGACGAGCCGCAGACAACCGCGCCAGACTGCGCAAATCCAGCGAAGGCAGTTCAAGCCAGGGAAATTCATCACCCTCCCGAGCGCAGGCCAGATCCTGCTGCGCCAATTCATCGAGCAGTTCCCGCGCCTCAGCCAGATGCGCGGCCGTACGCGCCAGGCTGCGATGCGCTTGCGGCCAGCGCGCGGTCAACGCGGGGAGGACTTGGTGACGCAGATAGTTGCGAGAAAACCGTGCATCGCGATTCGACGGGTCCTCGATCCATTGCAGGCCGTGCTCCGTCGCGTATGCCAGCAACTGATCACGGGAAATGTCCAGTAAAGGCCGGACCAGCTCCCCCGCCCCCAACCGTCGTTGCACCGGCATCGCCGACAAGCCGCGCACCCCGGCACCGCGGAGCAAGCGCAGCAACAGGGTTTCCGCCTGATCATCACGATGCTGGCCAGTCAACAAGACGTCGCCAGCACCCAAGACCTCGATGAAGGCCGAATAGCGGGCATTACGCGCCGACTGCTCAAGGCTCGCGCCCTCCTCCACCTGCACATGACAGACCTGCAACTCGACACCCAGCGAATCACAAAGCCGCTGGCAGTGCGCCGGCCAAGCGTCGGCCGCCACCTGCAAACCGTGGTGAACATGAAGGGCGCGGAGAACGGGAAGATCATGACGGCGCTTGAGCTCCGCCAACAAGTGCAGCAGTACGCTGGAATCCAGGCCACCGGAAAGGCCCACGCACCACGACCGCGCACCGCGCCACGGCGCAAGACGTGAAAGCAGCCGGGAGGCGAGATCAGTCATGGCGGCCAGCCCTCAAATGAAAACGCGGGACGGGCCCGCTCCACCTAGTGGAAGCGTACCCGCCCCGCGTTCAGATGCCACGATGGCGTCAGATCAGAGACCGTAGCTCATCAGGCGATCGTAACGACGCTTGAGCAGCGCTTCGTTGTCGAACTTCTTCAGCATGTCCAGTTGCTGGGTCAGTTCGCCACGAATCGACGCGGCCATGGTGGCCGGATCACGGTGCGCACCACCCAGTGGCTCGCCGATGACCTTGTCGACGATACCCAGGCCTTTCAGGCGCTCGGCAGTGATGCCCATGGCTTCGGCGGCATCGGAGGCTTTCTCGGCAGTTTTCCAGAGAATCGAGGCACAACCTTCCGGCGAGATCACCGCGTAGGTCGAGTACTGCAGCATGTTCAGCTGGTCGCAGACGCCGATCGCCAGTGCACCACCCGAACCACCTTCGCCGATAACGGTCGCGATGATCGGGGTTTTCAGGCGTGCCATGACCCGCAGGTTCCAGGCGATTGCCTCACTCTGGTTGCGCTCTTCGGCGTCGATGCCCGGATAGGCGCCCGGGGTGTCGATGAAGGTCAGGATCGGCATTTTGAAGCGTTCGGCCATTTCCATCAGACGGCAGGCCTTGCGGTAGCCTTCCGGACGCGGCATGCCGAAGTTGCGACGGACCTTCTCGCGGACTTCGCGGCCTTTCTGGTGACCGATGACCATTACCGGACGGTCTTCCAGGCGGGCAATACCGCCGACGATCGCGGCATCGTCGGAGAAATGACGGTCGCCGTGCAGTTCGTCGAACTCGGTGAAGATGTGCTCGATGTAATCGAGGGTGTACGGCCGGCGCGGGTGGCGCGCCAGGCGGGCGATCTGCCAGCTGGTCAGGTTGCCGAAGATGCTCTCGGTCAGCGCGCTGCTTTTGTCTTGCAGGCGGCCAATCTCGTCGCCGATGTTCAGCGAGTTGTCATTGCCGACCAGGCGCAGCTCTTCGATCTTGGCTTGCAGGTCAGCAATCGGCTGTTCGAAATCCAGAAAATTCGGGTTCATAGGCATCCGTCTAGGGTCGACGGCCAGGCGGCCGGCCGGTTGATCCGTTTGGCGCCCTACCTTAAGGGATCAGGCGCATTCAGGTCGAGATTAAAAATTCATCGATAGTGCAAAAAGACGTTCTCACGCCCGAACTGGTCACGCAGGGCTTGAATCAAGCCATCAGCCGGGTCGATACGCCAGTTCTCGCCGAACTGCAGCAAGGCTTTCGCGTCGCTGCCGGTGTACTCCATGCTGATCGGGCAGGCCCCGCGATGACGCTTGAACAAGTCGCCGAGCCAGGCCAGACGGTCGCCCTTGAGCGCTTCGGCGTGGATCTTGAGACGCAGGCTGTCGGCCAGGTTGTTGCGCGCATCTTCCATGCTCATCACCCGCTTGACCCGCAGGCGCAGGCCGCCGGAGAAGTCATCGTTGCTGACTTCGCCCTCGATCACCACCATGGCGTCGGTCTGCAACAGCGACTGCGCGGCCATGAAGGCGTCGGCAAACAGCGATGCCTCGATACGCCCCGAACGGTCGTCGAGGGTGACGAAGCCCATCTTGTCGCCCTTCTTGTTCTTCATGACCCGCAGGGCAATGATCATCCCCGCCACAGTCTGGGTATCGCGTGCCGGCTTCAGGTCGATGATGCGCTGACGGGCGAAGCGGCGGATTTCGCCTTCGTATTCGTCGATCGGGTGGCCGGTCAGGTACAGGCCGAGGGTGTCTTTTTCACCGCGCAGGCGCTCCTTGAGCGTCAGCTCCCGAGCCGCACGGTGCTTGGCGTACACGTCGACATCCGCCTCATCGAACAGGCCACCAAACAAGTCGGCATGCCCGCTGTCATGCGTGCGTGCGGTCTGCTCGGCAGACTTGATCGCTTCTTCCATGGACGCGAGCAACACCGCGCGGTTGAGGTCGACGTTAGCCTGATAGGCCTTGATCTCGTCGTGGAAGTAAGGACCGAGCCGGTCCAGCGCGCCGCTGCGCACCAGCGCATCGAGGGTCCGCTTGTTGATCCGCTTGAGGTCGGCGCGGTGACAGAAATCGAACAGGTCCTTGAACGGCGCCTCGGCGCGCGCCTCGACGATCGCCTCCACAGGCCCCTCGCCGACGCCCTTGATAGCGCCAAGGCCATACACGATACGGCCGTCGTCGTTGACGGTGAACTTGAAGTCCGAGGAGTTCACGTCCGGCGCGTCCAGGCGCAGCTTCATGCTGCGCACTTCCTCGATCAGCGTCACGACCTTGTCGGTGTTGTGCATATCCGCCGACAGTACCGCCGCCATGAAGGCCGCCGGATGGTGCGTCTTGAGCCAGGCGGTCTGGTAGGAAACCAGGCCATAGGCGGCGGAGTGGGATTTGTTGAAGCCGTAGCCCGCGAATTTCTCCACGAGGTCGAAGATGTTACCCGCCAGGTTGCCGTCGATGCCGTTATCCGCGCAGCCCTCGATGAAACCGCCGCGCTGCTTGGCCATTTCCTCGGGCTTCTTTTTACCCATGGCGCGACGGAGCATGTCCGCACCACCGAGGGTGTAGCCGGCCATGACCTGGGCAATCTGCATCACCTGTTCCTGATACAGGATGATGCCGTAGGTCGGTGCCAGAACCGGCTTCAGACCTTCGTACTGGTAATCCGGGTGCGGGTACGCCAGTTCAGCGCGACCGTGCTTGCGGTTGATGAAGTCGTCAACCATGCCCGATTGCAGCGGGCCGGGACGGAACAGTGCCACCAGTGCGATAAGGTCTTCGAGGCAGTCGGGCTTGAGCTTCTTGATCAGCTCCTTCATGCCCCGCGATTCAAGCTGGAACACCGCGGTGGTTTCAGCTTTCTGCAGCAGGTCGTAGGTGCGCTTGTCGTCGAGCGGGATGAAATCGATGTTGAGGTCTGGCAGACCTTCCTTGGCTTGCTCGCGGTTGATGGTCTCCATCGCCCACTTGATGATCGTCAGCGTACGCAGGCCGAGGAAGTCGAACTTCACCAGGCCTGCGGCTTCGACGTCATCCTTGTCGAACTGGGTAATCAGGCCGCCGCCTTCTTCATCGCAGGCGATCGGCGAAAAATCGGTCAGTTTGGTCGGTGCGATAACCACACCACCGGCGTGCTTGCCGGTACCCCGGGTGACCCCCTCCAGCTTGAGGGCCATGTCCCAGATTTCCTTGGCGTCTTCATCGACCTTGAGGAAATCGCGGAGAATTTCTTCCTGCTCGTAGGCCTTTTCCAAGGTCATGCCGACTTCGAACGGAATCATCTTCGACAGCCGGTCGGCCAGGCCGTAGGACTTGCCTTGCACCCGCGCCACGTCGCGCACCACCGCCTTGGCCGCCATGGTGCCGAACGTGATGATCTGGCTTACCGCGTTGCGGCCGTAGGCTTCGGCAACGTACTCGATCACACGGTCGCGACCGTCCATGCAGAAGTCGACGTCGAAGTCGGGCATGGAAACCCGTTCCGGGTTGAGGAAACGTTCGAACAGCAGGTCATAGGCCAGCGGGTCGAGGTCGGTGATCTTCAGCACGTAGGCCACCAGCGAGCCGGCACCCGAACCCCGGCCCGGGCCAACCGGCACGCCGTTGTTCTTGGCCCACTTGATGAAGTCCATAACGATCAGGAAGTAACCGGGGAATCCCATCTGGATGATGATGTCCAGCTCGAACTTGAGCCGGTCCAGATAAGTCTGGCGTTTCTCTTCGTAATTCGGCGTGGTTTCTTTCGGCCAGAGCACCGCCAGGCGCTCTTCCAGACCCTCGTGGGAGACGTGTCGCAGGTAATCGTCGATGCCCATGCCGTTGGGCGTCGGGAAGTCCGGCAGGAAGTATTTGCCCAGCTGCACTTCGATATTGCAGCGCTTGGCAATCTCGACGGTGTTTTCCAGCGCCTCGGGCAAGTCACTGAACAGCTCGGCCATTTCCTCGGCGCTTTTCAGGTATTGCTGATCGCTGTAGTTACGCGAGCGACGCGGATCGTCCAGCGCCCGGCCCTCGCCGATGCACACGCGGGTTTCGTGGGCGTCGTAGTCGGTCTGCTTGATGAAGCGAACGTCGTTGGTGGCCACCAGCGGTGCGCCCAGGCGATCAGCCAGCTCGACGGCGGCATGCAGGTATTCTTCGTCGCCGGCGCGGTTGGTACGTTGCACCTCGACATAGAAACGATCGGGGAACATCGTCATCCAGTCCCGCAGCAGCGCTTCGGCGTCCACCGCGTTACCAGCCAGCAAGGCCATGCCAATGTCACCTTCCTTGGCCGCAGACAGAGCAATCAGCCCCTCGGAGGCGGCAGCAATCCACTCGCGCTGGATAATCACCAGGCCATTGCGCTGGCCCTCGACCCAGCCGCGGGAAATCAATTCGGTGAGATTGCGATAGCCCTGGGCATTCATCGCCAGGAAGCAGATGCGCGACAGTGGCGCATCGGGGTCGTCGTTGGCCAGCCACAGGTCGGCACCGCAGATCGGCTTGATCCCGCCCCCCATCGCGGTTTTGTAGAACTTGACCAGCGAGCACATGTTGCTCTGGTCAGTCACCGCCACTGCCGGCATGTTCATCGCGGTCAGGGCCTTGGCCAGCGGCTTGATCCGTACCAGGCCGTCGACCAGCGAGAATTCGGTGTGCAGGCGAAGATGAACGAATGAAACCGACATGATGGTCCTATAGCAGCGCAAAACGACAAGGCCCGGATTGTACCGGGCCTCGATCAAAACAACAGCCGGGGGATTCTGATCCTGACTGAAGGTGGAGCCGATGGCTCAGCCCGGGATTAGCTGATCAGCCATCAGGGCCCGGGCCTCGAAGGCCGCCCGCACAGGCGCGAAGGAGCGCCGGTGAATCGGGGTCGGACCAAGGCGGGCCAGCGCCTCCAGGTGCACCGGGGTCGGATACCCCTTGTGGCCACCCATCCCGTACCCAGGATAGATCAGCTCGAACGCCGCCATTTCCCGATCACGGGTGACCTTGGCCAGGATCGACGCGGCTGCGATAGCTGGCACCTGACTATCGCCTTTCACCACGGGAGCGGATGGCACGTTCAACTTGGGGCAGCGATTGCCGTCGATCAGCGCCAAGCGGGGAGTGATGTGCAAGCCCTCCACCGCGCGCTGCATCGCAAGCATGGTGGCATGGAGAATGTTCAGTTCGTCGATTTCATCGACTTCGGCCCGGGCAATGTGGAAGCTCAGGGCCTTTTCGCAGATCTCGTCGAACAGCTTTTCGCGGCGAGCTTCGGTCAGTTTCTTCGAATCATTGAGGCCAAGAATCGGGCGATTCGGGTCAAGGATCACCGCAGCGGTCACTACCGCGCCACACAGCGGCCCACGACCGACCTCATCGACACCGGCGACAAGGTCTTCGACCAGGTTGAAGTCCAGTCCCATTTGCATTTATCGGGTTTCCAGCAAGGCCAACACTGCTTCAGCGGCCTGATTCGAGGCATCGCGGCGCAGTGTGCGGTGAATCTGGTCGAAGCCTTCGGTCTGCTGCACGCCATCGGTCACCAGCGGCGCCAGGGTCTGGGCCAGGGACTCGGTGGTTGCAGCCTCCTGCAACAGTTCCGGAACCAGCAAGCGCTGGGCCAGGAGATTGGGCAGCGAAACGTAGGGACTTTTGACCAGGCGTTTGAGAATCCAGTAGCTCAGCGGCGCAAGGCGGTAGGCCACCACCATGGGGCGCTTGAACAGCAGCGCTTCAAGGGTGGCAGTACCGGAAGCGATCAGTACCGCATCGCAAGCCGCCAGGGCCTGGTGGGACTGACCGTCGAGCAGCGTCAGCGGCAGGTCACGGCCTTCGAGCATCTGTTCAAGCTGCGCACGCCGCGCGGAATTCGCGCACGGCGTAACAAAACGCACACCCGGCACCAGCTCACGCAGACGCTGAGCGGTATCGAGGAAAAGAGCACCCAGCCGGCCGACTTCGCCTCCCCGGCTGCCCGGCATCAAGGCGACCAGCGGGCCGTCGGGCAAGCCCAGAGCCCCGCGGGCGGCCTGTCGATCAGCATCCAGGGGAATGGTGTCAGCCAGCGGATGGCCAACGAAACGCACGGGAACGCCCTGCTCTTCGTAGAACTTCGCCTCGAAGGGGAACAGGGTGAGCATCAGGTCGCAGCCTTCGCGGATCTTCAACACACGCTTCTGACGCCAGGCCCAGACCGACGGGCTGACATAGTGCACGGTCTTGATCCCGGCGCGGCGCAGCTTCAATTCAATATTCAGGGTGAAGTCAGGTGCGTCGATGCCGATGAACACGTCGGGCTTTTCATCGATAAGCGTCTGAACAAGCTGCTTGCGGCGCTTGAGCAGTTCAGGCAGCCGTCCCAGCACTTCGACCAGGCCCATGACCGCCAGGCGTTCCATGGGGAAGTAGGAGACGAGCCCCTCGGCTTCCATCAGGGGACCGCCAACGCCGATGAAGCGGACATCCGGATGACGCGCCTTGAGCGCCCGCATCAGACCGGAACCAAGAATGTCGCCGCTGGCCTCACCGGCCACCAGCGCTACGCAGAGTTCGGACATATCAGCGGGTGATGCCGCGGGCGGAATTCTGGATCGACTGGCGGAACATCTCGACCTCGGGGAACTGGCTGGCCGGTTCGGCCAATTCGACGATAGCCTGCTCGACGGTCAGGCCTTGACGATAGACAACCTTGTAGGCGCGACGCAGCGCGTGGATCGCATCTTCGCTGAAACCACGGCGACGCATGCCTTCGAAGTTCATGCTGCGCGCTTCGGCCGGGTTGCCGAATACGGTGACGAACGCTGGAACGTCCTTGCCAATGGCAGTGCCCATGCCGGAAAAACTGTGGGCGCCGATATGGCAGAACTGGTGAACCAGGGTGAAACCGGAAAGGATTGCCCAGTCGGCAACATGCACATGGCCAGCCAGCGCAGTGTTGTTGACCAGAATGCAATTGTTGCCGATGACGCTGTCATGACCGATATGGGCATACGCCATGATCAGGTTGTGATCGCCCAGGGTGGTTTCCGAGCGGTCCTGCACCGTGCCGCGGTGAATGGTCACACCTTCGCGGATGACGTTGTGGTCACCAATCACCAGGCGAGTGGCCTCGCCTTTGTACTTGAGGTCAGGGGTGTCTTCGCCAACTGACGAAAACTGATAGATGCGGTTGTGCCGCCCAATCCGGGTCGGCCCTTTGAGCACAACGTGTGGACCGATGACGGTCCCTTCCCCGATCTCGACATCCGGGCCGATGATCGACCAAGGGCCGACCTCGACACCATCGGCCAGCTTGGCCGAAGGATCGATGATTGCCCGAGGGTCAATCAAACTCATAGTTTGCGTTCCGCGCAGATGATCTCGGCCTTGCACACTGGCTTGCCGTCGACCGATGCCTGGCAATCGAACTTCCAGATCTGGCGTTTGCAACTGATGAATTTCGCTTCGAGGATCAGTTGATCCCCTGGCAGAACCGGCTGGCGGAAGCGCAGCTTGTCGGAACCGACGAAGTAATAGAGGGTGCCGTCCGTCGGCTTGGCATCGAGCATTTTGAAACCGAGGATGCCGGCTGCCTGGGCCATGGCCTCGATGATCAGCACGCCCGGCATGATTGGATGCGCCGGGAAGTGACCATTGAAGAAGGGCTCGTTGATGCTGACATTCTTGTAGGCACGAATGCGCTGGGCCTCGACGTCCAGTTCCACCACGCGATCCACGAGCAGGAACGGGTAACGGTGAGGCAGGTATTCGCGAATCTCGTTGATGTCCATCATTTCTGGGGGAAGCCTGTAGTAAAGATAGGGAGCATGCGCTGGGCGCCATGCACCTTTTGCGAATCAAGAAAGCGGTACAGCTATCGAGCTGCCTTGATCAGGAAAGGGTATCAGCCATCAGATGAAGGCTGGCTGCCTGAGGTCACGGCATCGACACGCTTTTCTACCTGTTGAAGGCGCTTGGCCATTTCGTCCAGTTGACGAATACGCGCCGCACTCTTGCGCCAGTCTCCCAACGGCTGCATCGCCGTCCCGGACGAATAGCCGCCCGGCTCGGTAATGGATCGGGTCACCATGGTCATGCCGGAGACGAATACGTTGTCGCAGACTTCGATGTGTCCAACCATCCCGACACCACCGGCGATCGTGCAGTGCTTGCCGATCCGGGTGCTACCGGAGATGCCCACGCACGCCGCCATGGCGGTGTGGTCACCGATCTGTACGTTATGGGCGATCTGAATCTGGTTGTCGAGTTTGACGCCATTGCCGATGCAGGTATCGGCAAGAGCACCGCGGTCGATGGCAGTGTTGACACCGATTTCGACATCGTCGCCGACAGTGACACCGCCGATCTGGGCAATCTTCTGCCAGACGCCCTTTTCATTGGCGAAACCGAAACCTTCACCACCCAGCACGGCGCCGGACTGGATCACCACCCGCTTGCCGATGCGAACATCGTGGTACAGGGTCACACGCGGGGCCAGCCAGCCGCCCTCGCCGATCACGCAACGAGCACCAACGAAACAGTGCGCACCAACGGTGACACCGGCCGCAATGACCGCGCCGCTCTCGATGACAGCGAAGGGACCGATACTGGCGCCGGCATCGACCTGAGCGTCCGCCGCAACCACGGCGCTGGGATGGATTCCCGCCACAGCCTTGGGTTTGGGGTCGAACAGGTGGGAGATGCGCGCGTAGGCCAGGTAAGGGTCCGGCACGATCAGGGCATTGCCGACAAAACCTTCGGCATCTGCGGCACGCAGAAGCACCGCAGCAGCCTGGGTATCAACCAGGTATTTGCGGTACTGGGGATTAGCCAGGAAGCTCAGTTGGCCGGGGCCAGCTTCCTGCAAGGTCGCGAGACCAACAATCTCGAGTTCCTCGGGACCCTGAAGGGTCGCTCCAAGGAACTCGGCCAGTTGGCCGAGTTTCATGGTCGCCGTCATATCAACGGGACTGGTTCATGCGCTCGATGACCTGGCGGGTGATGTCGTACTGAGGTTTGACATCAATGACCGCGCCACGCTCGAGAACCAGATCGAAGCCGCCTTTCTTGATGACTTCTTCTACAGCGCCATCCAGTTTCGGCTTGAGTTGCTTGAGCATGTCACGGTCAGCAACGGCCTTGGCTTCGTTCAGTTCCTTGGACTGGAACTGGAAGTCACGGGCTTTTTGCTTGAACTCGAGCTCAAGACGCTCACGCTCGCCCTGGGCCATTTTGTCGCCACCCTTGACCAGACGATCCTGGATGCCCTTGGCACTGCTTTCCAGGTTCTTCAGCTTGGTCAGTTGTGGGCCGAATTTCTTCTCGGCATCAACCGCGTACTGCTTGGCCGGGTCCGACTCGAGCAGCGCCATTTGATAGTTCAGGACAGCAATCTTCATTTCGGCAAACGCCGGGGTCGCGACCAGAGCCGCTGCCAGTACCGCCAGTTGAGTCAACTTACGCACGATGCACTCCTACAGAATCCGTTGTCATTTACGTGGACCAGACCCTTAGAAGGTCTGACCCAGAGAGAATTGGAACACCTGGGTATCAGCATCGTCCGGTTTCTTCACCGGCATCGCCAGGCTGAAACTCAACGGACCCAGTGCGGTAATCCAGGTCACACCCAGGCCGACGGAGCTGGCCAGGCCGGAAAGGCCGAGCTTCTCGCAATCAGGCTTGGAGCCGCAATTGGTGTCATACACGTTACCCACGTCCCAGAACACGGAGGTACGCAGCGAACGCTGGTCCTTGATGAACGGAAGCGGGAACAGCAGTTCTACACCACCCTGAACAAGAACGTTGCCGCCGAACGGCAGTGGATCCTGATCCGGGTCTGCTGCAGTTCCTGGTCGGGTGCCGTTGCTTGGCGTACTGCGTGGGCCGAGGCTGCTGTCTTTGAAACCACGTACCGAGTTGAAACCACCCGCGTAGTAGTTTTCATAGAACGGCAGGCCGGAAGTCGAACCGTAACCGTCGCCATAACCCAGCTCGGTATGCAGACGCAGGGTGTAGTCGTTGGTGATTGGCTTGAACAGCTGGCCACGGTAGTCGAGCTTGAAGAACGACAGGTCGCTGCCAGGTGTAGTTGCTTCCAGCACCAGGCTTTGCGAGTGACCGCGGGTTGCCAGGGTACCTTTGTTCAACGTCGACTCGGACCAGCCGGCCGAGGCCTTGAAGTTCAGGAAGCTGTCGCCGCCTTCCTTGTCGAGGAAGTCGAAGATCTCATCAACGGTGTAAGTACCGGTTTTGATCTTGTCCTGCTGAACAGTCAGGCCGAAGGTCAGGCGCGACGTTTCGCTGATCGGGTAACCGACGTTGACACCGGCACCCATGCTGTCCACGGCATAGCTTGCCACGTCGACATCGAGGTCATCGTAGTTGGTAGTGCGGTAGAAGGCGTTGTAGCCCAGGCTGACACCATCGGCAGTCCAGTAGGGGTCCACGAAGCCGAAGTTGTATCGGCTCTGGTACTCGGAACGGGTCAGACCGATGGAGACCTTGTTACCGGTACCCAGGAAGTTGTTCTGGCTGATCGAACCACCGAGGATCAGACCGGCGCTCTGGGCGAAACCGACACTGGCGGTGATCGAACCGGAAGCCTGCTCTTCAACGGTGTAGTTGACGTCGACCTGGTCATCGGTACCCGGAACAGCCGGGGTCTCGACGTTGGCTTCCTTGAAGAAGCCCAGGCGCTCCAGACGGGTCTTGGACTGGTCGATCAGGTAGGTCGAAGCCCAGCCGCCTTCCATCTGGCGCATTTCACGACGCAGCACTTCGTCTTCGGACTTGGTGTTGCCACGGAAGTTGATGCGGTTGACGTAGGCGCGCTTGCCCGGATCCACCACGAACATGATGTCGACGGTATGGTCGTCATCGTGCGGCTGCGGCACACCGTTGACGTTGGCGAAGGTATAGCCTTCGTTACCCAGACGGCGGGTGATCAGCTCGGAAGTGGTGGTCATCACCTTGCGCGAGAAGACCTGGCCCGGCTGCACCAGCAGCAGCGCCTTGACCTGGTCTTCAGGCACTTTCAGGTCACCGGACAACTTGACGTCGCGTACGGTGTACTTCTCGCCTTCGTTGACGTTGACGGTGATGTAGACGTGCTTCTTGTCCGGGGTGATGGACACCTGGGTGGAGGCGATGTCCATGTTGATGTAGCCGCGGTCCAGGTAGTAGGAACGCAGGCGCTCAAGGTCACCGGAGAGTTTTTCACGGGCGTACTTGTCGTCGTTCTTGAAGAACGATAGCCAGTTGGTGGTCTTGAGTTCGAACAGACCGGCCAGATCCTCGTCGGAAAACACAGTGTTGCCCACGACGTTGATGTGCTGGATGGCAGCGACCGTGCCTTCGTTGATCTTGATCTTCAAGGCAACGCGGTTGCGCGGCTGAGGCACCACTTCGGCGTCGACCTCGGCGGAGTAGCGGCCCTGAGCGACATACTGGCGCTGCAGTTCGTTACGTACGCCTTCGAGGGTCGCCCGCTGGAAGATTTCACCTTCCGCCAGACCGGATTGCTTCAGGCCTTTCATCAGGTCTTCGGTGCTGATCGCCTTGTTACCGTCGATTTCGATGCTCGACACCGACGGGCGCTCAACGACGTTGATGATCAGGACATTGCCATCACGGCCCAGTTGGATGTCCTGGAAGAAACCGGTCTTGAACAGCGAACGGGTAGATTCCACCAGGCGGCCGTCGTCGGCATGATCGCCAACGTTCAGCGGCAATGCACCAAATACGCTGCCCGCGGAAACCCGCTGCAGACCATTGACACGAATATCGGAGATGGTGAAGGACTCGGCGTGAACTTCAGCGATCATCAGTGCGGCGAGAGCCGCAGTTAGCAGCAGACGTTTCATGAAGTCCTTTCTTATTCCAACTGGCAATAAACGACCCGCCGCGAAAGGCGGCAGGTTCGCAATTGAGCGAAGCGTTACAGTCGACCCAAATCGTTGATCAGGGCTAGCAACATCACCCCGACTACCAAACTGATACCGATCTGGATACCCCAACCTTGCACCCGGTCCGACAGTGGGCGGCCACGCGCCCACTCGATCAGGTAAAACAGCAAATGCCCCCCATCCAGAACTGGAATGGGCAGCAAGTTAAGAACTCCTAGGCTAATGCTCAGATAGGCAAGGAAATTCAGGAAATCCCCAAGGCCGGACTGGGCCGAAGCGCCCGCCACTTTAGCAATGGTTATCGGTCCGCTCAAGTTTTTTACCGAGAGCTCGCCGAAGAGCATTTTCTTCAGTGAATCGAGGGTCAGAACACTCATGTTCCAGGTACGGGAAAGACCCTCGCCGACCGCTTCGAGCGGCCCGTAACTGACCTCGCGCAGCATCTGCGCCGGCCACTCGACCGCCTGGACGCCAGCGCCGAGGTAACCGGCGGCAGACTTGCCTTCACCGCGGCTGGCCAGGGTGACCGGCAACTCGATGCGAGCACCATCGCGCTCGACGGTCAGCACGATGCGGCTGTCAGCACGCCCCCGCACGGTGTCGACCACCTGCTGCCAGTCATTCAGCGCCTGACCATCCAGCGCCAGCAGGCGATCACCGGTTTTCAGCCCGGCGGCCTGGGCCGGCCCCTTCGGATCCAGCTCGGCCAGCACCGGCGCGAGCGCCGGGCGCCATGGGCGGATGCCGAGGGAGCGAATCGGATCAGGCTCGTCAGCACCCTTGAGCCAATGATCGAGGGTAATCGTGTGAGCGCTGTCAACGGTGGCGCCTTCAGTGCGCACACCGACCTGTAGCGCTCCGCTTTCGCCCAGACGGCGAACCAATTGAAGATTGACCGCAGCCCAACCGTTGGTCGGCTCGCCGTCGATCGAAACGATTTCCTGCCCGGAACTCAGCCCGGCGACGGCTGCCAGGCTACCCGCCTCGACCCCGCCGATGACCGGACGTACCTGCTGGCTGCCAAGCATCGCCAGCGCCCAGAAGAACACGATAGCGAGCAGGAAGTTGGCGATCGGCCCCGCCGCGGTGATCGCGATGCGCTGGCCAACGGTTTTTCGATTGAAACTCTGCTCGGCCTGCGCGAGCGGAACATCGCCCTCGCGCTCGTCGAGCATCTTGACATAGCCACCCAGTGGAATCGCGGCGATCACGAATTCCGTACCCTGACGGTCGTGCCAGCGAAGCAGCGGCGTGCCGAAGCCGACGGAGAAACGCAACACCTTGACGCCGCAGCGCCGAGCCACCCAGAAGTGCCCGAATTCGTGAAAGGTAACCAGAACACCCAGTGCAACCAGGGTGCCGATAATCATGTAGAGCGCACTCATGTCTTTCTCCGAATAACGTTCAACAGGGCCCGGCACGACGCCTTGCGGTGTCGCACCTCAGCGCCCGTGATGCGCCAACCACTGCCCGGCAAGCACCCGGGCCCGCTGGTCGGCGGCAAACACCGCATCCAGCGTATCCACGGCCACCACTGGCTCCTGGTCAAGCACCTGCTCGATCATACTCGCGATTTCCGGGAAGCGGATGCGTCGCTGAAGAAACGCCTCCACCGCGATTTCATTGGCTGCATTAAGCACCGCCGGCGCGCTGTTGCCGGCCTCCGCAGCTTCCCGCGCCAGGCGCAGGCAAGGAAAACGCTGCTCATCGGGCGACTGGAAATCCAGACGAGCGATGGCAAACAAGTCCAGCGGCGCCACACCGGAATCGATTCGCTCCGGCCAGGCCAGCGCACTGGCGATGGGGGTACGCATGTCCGGATTACCCAACTGGGCAAGCACCGAACCGTCGACGTAATCCACCAGCGAGTGAATCACACTCTGCGGATGCACCACGACCTCGATCTGCGAAGGGCGAGCATCGAACAGCCAGCAGGCCTCGATCAGTTCCAGCCCCTTGTTCATCATGCTGGCCGAATCGACGGAAATCTTCCGCCCCATGGACCAGTTCGGATGCGCGCAGGCCTGCTCCGGGGTCACAGCAGCGAGCTCGCTGGCTGGGGTCTGACGGAAAGGCCCACCCGAAGCGGTCAGGAGAATCCGGCGAACACCCACCTGCGCCAGCCCGCGACCATAGTCACCCGGCAGGCACTGGAAGATGGCGTTGTGCTCGCTGTCGATCGGCAGCAGCACCGCATTGCTGCGGCGCACCGCCTGCATGAACAAGGCGCCGGACATCACCAGCGCTTCTTTATTGGCGAGCAGCACCTTCTTGCCCGCCTCCACTGCCGCCAGCGTCGGACGCAAGCCTGCAGCACCGACGATCGCCGCCATTACCGCATCGACCTGCGGGTCAGCCGCGACCGCACACAAGCCTTGCTCGCCCACCAACACTTCAGTGCGCGAGCCCGCCGCCGCGAGCCCTTCGCGCAGGGTGCAAGCCCCCGCCTCGTCCGGCACCACGGCAAACACGGGCGCATGGCGCAGGCACAGCTGCAACAGCTCGTTCAAACGCGAGTAGCCAGTCACGGCGAAGACTTCGTAGCGATCCGGGTGCCGAGCAATGACATCCAGGGTGCTCAGACCGATCGAGCCAGTGGCCCCGAGCACGGTAATGCGCTGTACGCGACTCACAGGACGCCCCAGTCAGCCGCCCACAACAGCACGGCGAACAGCGGGATGGCCGCAGTCAGGCTGTCGATACGGTCCAGTACGCCGCCATGACCCGGCAACAGGTTGCTGCTGTCCTTGATCCCGGAACGGCGCTTGAACATGCTTTCAGTCAGGTCGCCGACCACCGAGCCCATTACCAGGAGCGCAGCACCGAACAATCCGAGTGCCAGTTCGCCCACACTCCAATGCCGGGTCAGACCGACAGCCAGCGTGATGACCAGGCTCAGCGCCAGGCCGCCATAGACGCCTTCCCAGCTCTTGCCGGGACTGACGTGCGGCGCCAGCTTGCGCTTGCCGAACGCCCGGCCGGAGAAGTACGCACCAATGTCCGCACCCCAGACCAGCACCATGACCGCGAGAATCAGCCAGTTGCCCATTGTCCAGTGCTTGAGCAGCACCAGCCCTTGCCAGGCAGGCAACAGGATCAGCGTACCGATCAGCAACCGACAGGCCGCGCTGGCCCACAGCTCACTGGTGCGCGGATAGGTCATGACAAGCCAGGTTGCCACGCCCCACCACAGCACCGAAGCACCGAGCACCCAGGGCGCCAGATCCGGCATCAGGTAGAGCAGCATCAGCAAACCGGCGATGACTGCGGCATAGGCCACCCGCAAAACCTGCGCCATCAGGCCGGCCAAGCGAGCCCATTCCCAGGCGCCAAGCGTGACCACCAGCCCGATGAACAAGGCAAAGCCAGCCCCTTCGAGCAGGAAGAACCCGCCCAGGGCGATCGGCAACAGAATCAGCGCGGTAATAATGCGTTGTTTGAGCATTAAGCACGGGCTCCAGCTTCGACCTGCTCGCTGGTTTTACCGAAGCGGCGCTGGCGCGAAGCGAAATCGGCCAGCGCGGTACGCATGGCCTCGTGTTTGAAGTCCGGCCAAAACAGGTCGGAGAAATACAGCTCGGCGTAGGCCAGTTGCCACAGCAGGAAGTTGCTGATGCGGTGCTCGCCCCCGGTCCGGATACACAGGTCCGGCAACGGCAGGTCGCCAGTAGCCAGGCAGGTTTGCAGGAGTTCGGGAGTGATGTCTTCCGGACGCAGATGCCCGGCCTGGACTTCGCGCGCGAGGCGCTGAGCGGCCTGCGCGATATCCCACTGACCGCCATAGTTGGCGGCGATCTGCAGGATGAAACGGTTACTGCCAGCGGTCAGCGCCTCGGCCTCGCGCATGGCCGCCTGCAGTTCAGGGTGAAAGCGGGAGCGATCACCGATGATCCGCAGGCTGATGTTGTTCTCATTGAGCCGCTTGGCTTCCCGGCGTAAAGCCGAGAAGAACAACTCCATCAACGCCCCGACCTCTTCGGCCGGGCGTTGCCAGTTTTCGCTGGAGAAGGCGAACAGGGTCAGCACCTCGACCTTGGCCTCGGCGCAGACCTCGATAACGGCCCGCACCGCGTCCACGCCAGCCTTGTGCCCGGCAACGCCGGGCAACAGGCGCTTCTTCGCCCAGCGATTATTCCCATCCATGATGATCGCGACATGACGCGGCACCGATGGAGGCACACCCTGCTTGCTCTTTTCCATTAAAAAAAGCCCCGACCTTAAACGGCCATCAGGTCCTTTTCTTTTGCTTTCACGGCAACTTCGATATCAGCAACGAACTTGTCAGTCAGCTTCTGAACATCATCAGCGGCACGACGCTCTTCGTCTTCGCTGATTTCCTTCTCTTTGACCAGATCCTTGAGTTGGCTCAGGGCATCACGGCGGATATTGCGCACAGCAACCCGAGCGTCTTCAGCGGCGTCGCGCGCCTGCTTGGTGAAGCCCTTGCGGGTTTCCTCGGTCAGGGCCGGCATGGAGATCAGCAGCAGCTCACCCAGGTTGGTCGGGTTGAAGCCCAGACCCGAGTTGAGGATGGCTTTATCCACGGCACCCAGCATGCTGCGCTCGAAAGGCACGACTTGCAGGGTACGCGAATCCTTGACCGTGACACTGGCGACCTGGTTGATCGGTGTATCGGTGCCGTAGTAAGGCACCATCACGCCAGCCAGAATCTGCGGGTTCGCGGCGCCAGTACGGATACGACCGAAAGCGTGGTGCAGCGACTCCAGCGATTTGCCCATGCGTTCCTGGGCGTCTTTCTTGATTTCGTTGATCATTGTTCGCCTTCCTCGATCAGAGTTCCTTCAGCGCCGCCCACTACGATGTTCAGCAAGGCGCCAGGCTTGTTCATGTTGAAAACCCGCAATGGCATCTTGTGGTCACGGCACAGGCAGATTGCGGTCAGGTCCATTACGCCGAGCTTGCGGTCGAGTACTTCATCGTACGTCAGACGGTCGAATTTCTCGGCATGCGGATCCTTGAATGGATCGGCAGTGTACACGCCGTCGACCTTCGTCGCCTTCAACACGACATCGGCATCGATTTCGATGGCACGCAGGCATGCGGCAGAGTCGGTGGTGAAGAACGGGTTACCGGTACCGGCAGCGAAGATCACCACGTCGCCAGAGTTCAGGTGACGAACACCTTTGCGGCGGTCGTAGTGGTCAGTAACACCGACCATGGAAATGGCCGACATGACGATGGCGGGGATATTCGAGCGCTCCAGCGCGTCGCGCATGGCCAGGGCGTTCATCACGGTCGCCAGCATACCCATATGGTCACCGGTGACGCGATCCATGCCGGCCGCGCTCAGGGCCGCACCACGGAAGAGGTTGCCACCACCGATAACCAGGCCGACCTGGACACCGATACCCACCAGTTGACCCACTTCCAGCGCCATGCGATCCAGCACCTTCGGGTCGATCCCGAAGTCTTCCGAGCCCATCAGGGCCTCGCCGCTAAGTTTGAGCAAAATGCGTTTATAGCGAGGTTGACGACCACTCACCTGCTGAGCCATTGCGAATCTCTCCTGCGGCGTTTGTAAAATTCCGGGCGGGCTGTTTTCAGCCTGCGCCAACTGTAGCGTGGCGCTTGAATAGCGCCAGAGCGAAAGCAGATCTTGTAAACCGCTCGCGCTTTGACAAAGAGGCTGCGCGCGTGAGCGGGCAGCCTCTTTGGGGCGACAGATGTGAATCCGTCTTATTGCTTCTGGGCAGCAGCCAGTTGAGCAGCAACTTCTTCAGCGAAGTTGTCTTCTTTCTTCTCGATGCCTTCGCCTACTTTGAAGTAAGTGAAGGAAACGATTTCAGCACCAGCTTTCTTGACCAGTGCACCAACGGTGACTTCCGGGTTCTTGACGAAAGCTTGCTCGACCAGCGAGGCCTCGGCCAGGAACTTGGTGATACGACCAGCAATCATCTTCTCGACGATTTCAGCTGGCTTGCCTTTCATCTTGTCTTCGTTGAGCGTCAGGAATACGCCTTTCTCGCGCTCGATCGCTTCAGCGGAAACTTCCGATGGCAGCAGGAACTCAGGGTTGCTGGCAGCAACGTGCATTGCAACATCTTTGGCCAGCTCGACGTCACCGCCTTTCAGGACAACAGCAACACCGATCTTGTTACCGTGCAGGTAGGTACCGACAACGTCACCCTCAACGCGCACCAGGCGACGGATGTTGACGTTTTCACCAACCTTGGAAACCAGGGCAAGGCGAGCCTCTTCCTGAGCTTCGATCAGCGGAGCAACGTCGGTCAGCTTGTCATTGAAAGCTTTCTCGACGCTGGCAGTAACGAATGCCTTGAAGTCGTCTTGCAGAGCCAGGAAGTCGGTCTGCGAGTTGACTTCCAGCAGAACGGCGGCTTTGCCGTCGTCCTTGATGGCGATGGCGCCTTCGGCGGCAACGTTGCCAGCCTTTTTGGCAGCCTTGATGGCACCCGAGGCGCGCATGTCGTCAATGGCTTTTTCGATATCGCCGCCGGCTTTGGTGAGGGCTTTCTTGCAGTCCATCATGCCTTCGCCAGTACGCTCACGCAGTTCCTTGACCAACGCTGCAGTAATTTCTGCCATTTCAAAATCCTCTTGGATAGGTTTTCAACCATTCCACCCGATACTCACGGGCGCTAAATTCTGGAAATCCACTACCTGTATGCGGCGCGTCGATAATGCGGACACTTGGCGACAGGAGGATTTCAAGGTGGCAAAAAGGGGGCCTAGCCCCCTTTTTGCGTGCCAAGTCGACGCTAAGCGTCACTTACTCGGCAGCTGGCGCTTCTTCAGCGTAGACTTCGGTGCCGCCGGCAACGTTGTTGCGACCACGGATGACGGCGTCAGCCATCGAACCCATGTACAGCTGGATGGCGCGAATGGCGTCATCGTTGCCTGGGATGATGTAGTCAACACCTTCAGGGCTGCTGTTGGTATCGACAACGCCAATGACCGGGATGCCCAGCTTGTTGGCTTCGGTGATAGCGATGCGCTCGTGGTCAACGTCGATCACGAACAGAGCATCAGGCAGGCCGCCCATGTCCTTGATACCGCCCAGGCTGCGATCCAGTTTTTCCAGATCACGGGAGCGCATCAGCGCTTCTTTCTTGGTCAGTTTGGCGAAGGTACCGTCTTCAGCCTGGACTTCCAGCTCGCGCAGACGTTTGATCGAAGCACGGATGGTTTTGTAGTTGGTCAGCATGCCGCCCAACCAGCGATGGTCGACGTACGGCGAACCGCAACGTGCTGCTTCTTCAGCAACGATCTTGCCAGCGGAACGCTTGGTGCCGACGAACAGGATCTTGTTTTTGCCCTGGGCCAGGCGCTCTACGAAGCTCAGAGCGTCGTTGAACATTGGCAGGGTTTTTTCCAGGTTGATGATGTGAATCTTGTTGCGCGCGCCGAAAATGAACTTGCCCATTTTCGGGTTCCAGTAACGGGTCTGGTGGCCGAAGTGCACACCGGCCTTCAGCATATCGCGCATGTTGACTTGGGACATGATAGTTCCTTGATAAGTCGGGTTGGGCCTCCACGCATCCCAATGACCAACCCGCGATCTTTCGATCGGAGCACCCAGGTCATCGTGTCGATACGTGTGTGGGTTTGAGCTTGACGGGGCTATCCCCGGAAAGCGGCGCATTTTATACCACACTCGATCGATGAACGAAACCCGCAATACCATCGCCTTAGCGGCCTTTTGCACCCCGGGCGCAATCGCGCCAGAATGCCAGCATCCATGAGGCACCAGCCGTGGCGCGGGGCCCTGAAACCGCCAACGCTCTGCTAGAATCGCGCCTTTCCTGTTTGCCAGCGCCGCTGCGCGCCGTAGAGAGCCTGCAATGACCGTCACCATCAAAACCGCCGAAGACATCGAAAAGATGCGCATCGCCGGCCGCCTTGCCGCCGAAGTCCTGGAAATGATCGAAGAGCACGTCAAGCCCGGCGTGACCACCGAAGAACTGGACCGCCTCTGCCACGACTACATCGTCAACGTGCAGCAGGCCATTCCGGCGCCGCTCAACTATAAAGGCTTCCCCAAGTCGATCTGCACCTCGATCAACCATGTGGTCTGCCACGGCATCCCCAACGAGAAGCCGCTCAAGGCCGGCGACACGCTGAACATCGACGTGACCGTCATCAAGGACGGCTACCACGGCGACACCAGCCGCATGTTCCATGTCGGCGAAGTGCCGGTCTGGGCCGAGCGCCTGTCGCGAGTCACCCAGGAATGCCTGTACAAGGCCATCGAACTGGTCAAGCCGGGCTGCCGCCTGGGCGATATCGGCGAAGTGATCCAGAAGCACGCGGAAAAGAACGGCTTCTCGGTCGTCCGCGAGTTCTGCGGCCACGGCATCGGCAAGGTGTTCCACGAAGAGCCGCAGATCGTGCACTACGGCCGTGCCGGCACCGGCATGGAACTGAAGGAAGGCATGACCTTCACCATCGAGCCGATGATCAACCAGGGCAAGGCCGACACCAAGGTGCTGGGCGATGGCTGGACCGCCATCACCAAGGACCGCAAGCTTTCCGCCCAGTGGGAGCACACCATGGTGGTCACCGCGACCGGCTACGAAATCTTCACCCTGCGCAAAGACGACACCATTCCCCGTACTTCAGCCTGACCAGACAGGACGCGACTCGATGCCACAGGTGGATCCCGAGCTGTTCGACCGTGGCCAGTTCCAGGCGGAACTGGCCCTCAAGTCAAGCCCGATCGCGGCCTTCAAGAAAGCCATTCGCCGTGCCGGCGAAGTGCTCGATGAACGGTTCCGCGAGGGCCGCGATATCCGCCGGTTGATCGAGGACCGCGCCTGGTTCGTCGACAATATCCTGCAACAGGCCTGGAACCAGTTCGACTGGAGCGAAGATGCCGATATCGCCCTGGTTGCGGTAGGTGGCTACGGTCGCGGCGAGCTGCATCCGCACTCGGACATCGACCTGCTGATCCTGCTGGACAGCGCCGATCATGAGATTTTCCGCGACTCGATCGAGCGTTTTCTGACGCTGCTCTGGGATATCGGCCTGGAAGTCGGCCAGAGCGTGCGCTCCGTCGACGAATGCGCCGAACAAGCCCGTGCCGACCTGACGGTGGTCACCAATCTGATGGAAAGCCGCACCATCAGCGGCCCCGAGCACCTTCGCCTGCGCATGCTGGAGGTCACCAGCCCCGAGCACATGTGGCCGAGCAAGGAGTTCTTCCTGGCCAAGCGTGCCGAGCAGAAAGCCCGTCACCACAAGTACAACGACACCGAATACAACCTCGAGCCCAACGTGAAGGGCTCGCCCGGCGGCCTGCGCGACATCCAGACGGTGCTCTGGGTCGCCCGGCGCCAGTACGGCACCCTGAACCTGCACGCCCTCGCAGGCGAAGGTTTCCTGCTGGAAAGCGAGAACAAGCTGCTGGCCTCGTCCCAGGAGTTCCTCTGGAAAGTGCGCTACGCCCTGCACATGCTCGCCGGGCGCTCCGAAGACCGCCTGCTGTTCGATCACCAGCGCAGCATTGCCGCCCTGCTCGGCTTCAAGGATGAAAACCCGAAGCGCGCCATCGAGCAGTTCATGCAGCAGTATTACCGGGTGGTCATGAGCATTGCCGAGCTCAGCGATCTGATCATCCAGCACTTCGAGGAAGTCATCCTCGCCGACGACTCCAGCAGCACCACCCAGCCGCTGAACGCGCGCTTTCAACTGCACGATGGCTATATCGAAGCCGTGCGCCCGAACGTGTTCAAGCGCACGCCGTTCGCCATGCTGGAAATCTTCGTGCTGATGGCCCAGCACCCGGAAATAAAGGGCGTTCGCGCCGACACCATCCGTCTGCTGCGGGAAAACCGTCACCTGATCGACGACAGTTTCCGCAACGATATCCGCAACACCAGCCTGTTCATCGAGCTGTTCAAGTGCGAGATCGGCATCCACCGCAACCTGCGCCGGATGAACCGCTACGGCATCCTCGGGCGCTACCTGCCGGAGTTCGGCCTGATTGTCGGGCAGATGCAGCACGATCTTTTCCACATCTATACCGTGGATGCCCACACCCTCAACCTGATCAAGCACCTGCGCAAACTCCAGTACACCCCGGTGTCGGAGAAGTTTCCGCTGGCCAGCAAGCTCATGGGCCGGCTGCCCAAGCCGGAGCTGGCGTACCTCGCCGGGCTCTACCACGATATCGGCAAGGGCCGTCAGGGCGATCACTCGGAGCTGGGCGCGGTGGACGCGCAAGCCTTCTGCGAGCGCCATCAACTGCCGGCCTGGGACAGCCGCCTGATCGTCTGGCTGGTGCAGAACCACCTGGTGATGTCCACCACCGCGCAGCGCAAGGACCTTTCCGACCCGCAGGTGATCCACGATTTCGCCCAGATGGTTGGCGACCAGGTTCATCTGGACTACCTCTACGTGCTGACCGTGGCCGATATCAACGCCACCAACCCCAGCCTGTGGAACTCGTGGCGCGCCAGCCTGCTGCGCCAGCTCTACACCGAGACCAAGCGCGCCTTGCGCCGCGGCCTGGAAAACCCGCTGGACCGTGAAGAGCAGATCCGCCAGACGCAAAGCGCCGCCCTCGACATTCTGGTACGCGAAGGCACCGACCAGGACGATGTCGAGCAGCTCTGGTCGCAACTGGGCGACGATTATTTCCTGCGCCATACCGCCGCCGATGTCGCCTGGCACTCCGACGCGATCCTCCAGCAGCCCGCCGATGGCGGCCCGCTGGTGCTGATCAAGGAAACCACCCAGCGCGAATTCGAAGGCGGCACGCAGATCTTCATTTATGCGCCCGACCAGCACGACTTCTTTGCCGTGACCGTGGCAGCCATGGACCAGCTCAACCTGAACATCCATGACGCGCGGATCATCACCTCCAGCAGCCAGTTCACCCTCGACACCTACATCGTGCTCGACAACGACGGCGGCTCGATCGGCGACAACCCGCAGCGCATCAAGCAGATCCGCGACGGCCTGACCGATGCCCTGCGCAACCCGGACGACTACCCGAACATCATCCATCGCCGGGTGCCGCGCCAGCTCAAGCACTTCTCCTTCGCGCCGCAGGTGACCATCCTCAACGATGCCCAGCGCCCGGTGACCATCCTCGAAATCATCGCGCCTGACCGCCCGGGCCTGCTGGCGCGGATCGGCAAGATCTTCCTGGACTTCGACCTGTCGCTGCAGAACGCCAAGATCGCCACCCTCGGCGAGCGCGTGGAAGACGTGTTCTTCATTACCGATGCCGACAACCAACCGCTTTCCGACCCACAACTGTGCAGCCGCCTGCAGGACGCGATCGTCGAACAGTTGCGCGTCGACCAGGCCAGTGGCAATGAACCCTTTCGCCTGACCATTTAATGCTTTGACGAGAACCCGCGCCGATGAACACCGCTTTGAACCAGCTTCAGCCCTACCCGTTCGAGAAACTGCGCGCCCTGCTGGGCAGCGTCACCCCTGCGGCGGACAAGCGCGCCATCGCCCTGTCGATCGGTGAGCCGAAGCACACCTCGCCGGCTTTCGTGGCCAAGGCCCTGGCCGACAACCTCGACCAGATGGCGGTGTACCCGACCACCCTCGGCCTGCCGGCCCTGCGCGAATCCATCGCCCACTGGTGCGAGCGCCGCTTCGGCGTGCCGGCCGGCTGGCTCGACGCTGCCCGCCATGTGCTGCCGGTCAACGGCACCCGTGAAGCGCTGTTTTCCTTCACCCAGGCCGTGGTCAATCGCAGCGATGACGGCCTGATCATCAGCCCGAACCCGTTCTATCAGATCTACGAAGGCGCAGCGCTGCTGGCCGGCGTCAAGCCGCACTACCTGCCCTGCCTGGACCAGAACGGCTTCAACCCGGACTTCGACGCGGTGCCGGCGGACGTCTGGCAGCGCTGCCAGATTCTCTTCCTGTGCTCGCCCGGCAACCCGACCGGCGCCCTGGTGCCGCTGGAAACCCTGAAGAAGCTCATCGCCCTGGCTGACCAGTACGACTTCGTCATCGCCGCCGACGAGTGCTACAGCGAGCTGTACTTCGACGAACAGACCCCGCCGCCGGGCCTGCTCAGCGCCTGCGCCGAACTTGGCCGCAGCGACTTCAAGCGTTGCGTGGTGTTCCACAGCCTGTCCAAGCGCTCCAACCTGCCGGGCCTGCGTTCCGGTTTCGTTGCCGGTGACGCCGACATCCTCAAGGGCTTCCTGCTGTACCGCACCTACCACGGCTGCGCGATGCCGGTGCAGACCCAACTGGCGAGCATCGCCGCCTGGAACGACGAAGCCCACGTGCGCGACAACCGTGACCTGTATCGCGAGAAATTCGACGCCGTGCTGGATATCCTCGGCCCGGTACTGGACGTACAAAAACCGGATGGTGGCTTCTACCTCTGGGCGAAAGTCCCGGGCAACGACGATGCCGCGTTCTGCCGTGACCTGTTCGAGCAACAGCACGTGACCGTGGTGCCGGGCTCGTACCTGTCCCGCGACGTTGACGGCGTGAATCCGGGCGCCGGCCGCGTGCGCATGGCGCTGGTGGCACCGCTGGCGGAATGTGTCGAGGCGGCAAAACGCATCCGCGCGTTCATCGAGAACTGAACAAAGCCCCCTGCAACAGCAGAATCCAGCCCGGCTGCACAACTGATATTTCTGTCAGTTGTGCAGCCGGGCTGCGCCTTGTGAGACTTGAATCGCGGTATCTCCCTTAAAGCAGGATCGCGAGGAAAGCATGATGGCTAATACAAAACCAACGGTGGCACAGGCCCAGGCGGTCTTGGACACCATGGACATCAACAAGGATGGATTTGTGTCGCGGGCGGAGTTCGTCGAGCGCATGCTCGAGCAAGGATTCAAGGAAACCACCCTCAATCAGCTCCTTGATGAAATCGACACCGACGAGGATGGCACCATTTCCGCTGAAGAGTACTTGCGCCGCTTGTAACGTCCGGACAGCCTTGGTCGAGGCGCACGCAACACGGACTCCGCAGTTTGCTGCTTGCGCCCCCGGCCGGCGAGGCCTTGACGGCTCAGCAGGTGCAGTGGCTACTTCACCTGCCCCAGATTAGCCTCGCTCAAATCCAGCTCCCCCAGCACCCTGCGCACCACATCGTCGCCGATCTCGTGATGACGGTGCAGCCGATATAGCTCCAGGCGCTGCGCCCGCAGCGCACGCAAACGCAAGCGGCGCTCCAGTTGATCCATCTGCTCGGCCAACGCGCGGGCCTCAGCACTGTCGTTATAGGCATCGAGTTGCTGGCGATACTCGGCCATCAGGCGAGCTTTCAGTTCAGCAGCCAGTGCCGCCTGCGAGGCGTCCTGCTGCGCGCCCGGCTCAGCGGTTTCTTCTGCTTCCAGCGCATGAATCGCCGCCTCGGCAGTGCGGCGCCAGGCTTCATCGGCTTCCTGTTGCAAGGCGTCGTCCGCGCTTTTCTCGACGCCGCGCAGTAACAGCGGCAAGGTGATGCAGGCCGACACCAGCGACAGCAGGATCACCCCGGCGGCGATGAAAATCAGCAGGTCGCGCTCCGGGAAGTCCTTGCCGGCACTGATCAGCAGCGGCACCGACATCACGCCCGCCAAGGTCACCGCCCCGCGCACGCCACCCACGGTCAGCAGCCAGCAGGAGCGTGCATTCGGGCCCAGCACCAGCTCGCCCTTGCCCCGCCAGCGACGCACCATGCCGATCAGCCGCCAGATGCTCTGCACCCAGACGTAGCGCAGCAGCAGCAACACGCCGAAGATCGCCACCACCTCCAGGCAGCGCCAGGCCAGGGTCGGCCAGAGCGAGGCTTCGTGGCTGGTCACCGCTTTGATGATGTCCGGCAATTGCAGGCCCAGCAGCAGGAAGATCAGGCCATTGAAGGCGAATTCCAGCAGCGACCAGACACTGCGGTTGAGCAGTCGGGTACTGGTCTGGCGCGGCAACAAGTCGAGCCAGCTCTGCATCATGCCCGCCGCCACGGCCGAGAGAATGCCCGAAGCGCCCAGGCGCTCGGCCAGCACATAAGCGGCGAACGGCAGGAGCAACATGAACACCACATGGGTAGCCGGGTCGTCCCAGCCGCGAGCGATCATCCAGGTGCGCAGGCGGCCCACCAGCCAGCTCAAGGCAACGCCGATGGCCAGGCCGCCGAGCGCCACCAGGACGAAGGTCAGGCTGGCCTCGGCCAGGGAAAACACCCCGGTGATGGCAGCCGCCAGGGCGAACTTGAAGGTCACCAGGCCCGACGCGTCGTTCATCAGCGCTTCGCCTTGCAGCATGTGCATCAAAGGCGTCGGCAGGCGGTCCTGGGTGATGGCCGACACCGCCACCGCATCGGTCGGCGACAGTACCGCGGCAAGGGCGAAGGCCACGGGCAGCGGAATGGACGGAATGATCCAGTGGATGAAGTAACCGGCGCCAACCACGGTAAACAGCACCAACCCCACCGCGAGCGTCAGGATCGGCCCGCGCAGGCGCCACAGTTCGCGCTTGGGCATGCGCCAGCCATCGGAGAACAGTAGCGGCGGCAGGAACAGGAAGAGAAACAATTCAGGGTCCAGGGCCACGTGCAAGCCCAGGGTCGGCCAGGCCAGCAAGGCACCGGCGGCGATCTGCACCAGCGGCAACGGCAGCGGGATCATTCGTCCCACGAGCTTGGAGACACTGACCAGCATCAGCAGGATGAGGACGGTATAGGCTGACTGCATACGGCGTGTTTCCTGTTCGATTCGAAAGCATTCCCTGGCACGCTGGACAGCCGAGTGCCATTGGACACATATAGTAACGACCTCGACCACCGAGCGACCGCTGAACATAAGTCGCAGGTCGGCGGAGAATGTGTAACACCATGCTACACAAGCCTTTTATCCCGCTGCATCGGTTTTACCCTCCCATACCGTGATTACAAGGAAGAGCGTCCGATGGCCCCAGACCTGAACAACGATAGCCCCGATCGCGCCCTGCTCGTCATCGACGTGCAGAACGACTTCATTCCCGGCGGTGCCCTGCCGGTGACCGGCGGCGACCAGATCGTGCCGCTGATCAACCGCATCGCCGGCGGTTTTCGCAACGTGGTACAGGCCCAGGACTGGCACCCCGCCGGTCACGCCTCGTTTGCCTCAAGCCATCCCGGCCGCAAGCCGTTCGAGGTCATCGAATTGCCGTACGGGCCGCAGGTGCTGTGGCCCGATCACTGCATCCAGGGCAGCGAGGGCGCGCTGTTTCACCCGTTGCTGAACATCCCCCATACCCAGTTGATCGTGCGCAAGGGCGGCAATCCGGCGGTGGACAGTTACTCGGCATTCACCGAAGCCGACCAGAAGACCACCACGGGCCTCGCCGGCTACTTGCAGGAAAAGGGTATTTCCACCGTCTACGTGGTCGGCCTGGCGCTGGACTTCTGCGTCGCCTGGACGGCGCTGCATGCACGGGGCAAGGGTTTCGTCACTTATGTGGTGCTGGACGCCTGCCGGGCCATCGACAGCGACGGCTCGCTGGAGCGGGCAATGGCGGAAATGCAGGAAGCCGGGGTGATTTTCATCGAGTCCCGGCAGCTACTCGTCGCAACCTGATACACGCATGTCCGATGCCGGCGCCACAGCCGTGGCGCCGTGCCCGTTGTTGCCGCATAATCCAGCCCACCCAAAATTCCGAGGAGTCGCGGGGTTGCCGCGGGCATGCCCGACAACCCTTAATGTTCAATGGCTTACACTCTTTACGGCATCAAAGCCTGTGACACGATGAAAAAGGCACGTAGCTGGCTCGAAGAACAAGCCATCGACTACGCCTTCCACGATTACAAAACCCAGGGCATCGACCGGGACAGCCTCAACCGCTGGTGCGACGAGCACGGCTGGAACGTGATCCTGAACCGCGCCGGCACCACCTTCCGCAAGCTCGATGACGCCCAGAAGGCCGACATCGACCAGGCCAAGGCCGTCGAACTGATGCTCGCCCAACCGTCGATGATCAAGCGCCCGGTACTCGACCTGGGCGACAAGACCCTGGTGGGCTTCAAACCGGACCTGTACGCGGCCGCGCTGAAGTGAGCCGCACGCTTTTCATCAATTTCAGTACGAGGTAACTGCATGTCCACTTCCCTGTTCAGCCTGGCCTTCGGTGTCGGCACCCAGAACCGCCAAGGCGCCTGGCTGGAAGTCTTCTACGCCCAGCCACTGCTCAACCCGGCCGCCGACCTCGTCGCCGCCGTCGCCCCGCTGCTGGGTTATGAAGGCGGCAACCAGGCCATCACCTTCACCACGTCCCAGGCCGCGCAACTGGCCGAAGCAATCAAGGCTGTCGATCCGCTGCAATCCGCCCTGCTGACCCGCCTCGCTGAAAGCAGCAAGCCGCTGGTCGCCACGCTGCTGGCCGAAGACACCGCGCTGAGCTCGACGCCCGAGGCGTACCTCAAGCTGCACCTACTCTCCCACCGCCTGGTCAAGCCTCACGGCCTGAGCCTGGCCGGCATCTTCCCGCTGCTGCCGAACGTCGCCTGGACCAGCCAGGGCGCCATCGACCTGACCGAACTGGCCGAGCAGCAACTTGAAGCACGCCTGAAAGGCGAGCTGCTGGAAGTGTTCTCGGTAGACAAATTCCCGAAGATGACCGACTACGTCGTGCCGACCGGCGTGCGTATCGCCGACAGCGCCCGTGTCCGCCTGGGCGCCTACATCGGCGAAGGCACCACGATCATGCACGAAGGCTTCGTCAACTTTAACGCCGGCACCGAAGGCCCGGGCATGATCGAAGGCCGCGTTTCCGCGGGCGTCTTCGTCGGCAAGGGCTCGGACCTGGGCGGCGGTTGCTCGACCATGGGCACCCTGTCCGGTGGCGGCAACATCATCATCAAAGTGGGCGAAGGCTGCCTGATCGGCGCCAACGCCGGTATCGGCATCCCGCTGGGCGACCGCAACACCGTCGAAGCCGGCCTGTACATCACCGCTGGCACCAAGGTGCAACTGCTCGACGAGCAGAACCAACTGGTCAAAGTGGTCAAGGCCCGCGACCTGGCCGGCCAGACCGACCTGCTGTTCCGCCGCAACTCGGTTTCCGGCGCTGTCGAGTGCAAGACGCACAAGTCGGCCATCGAGCTGAACGAAGCGCTGCACGCCCACAACTAAGTGGTACGATCGGGTCTGGCCTTTCGCCAGACCCGATATTCAGGCCCTACGATCATGTTCCAACCCTCTCCCTGGCGCGCGGACTTTCCCGCCATCGCCGCCCTGCAACGCCAGCACCAGACTTATCTGGACAGCGCGGCAACCACCCAGAAACCCCAAGCCCTGCTCGATGCGCTGAGCCATTACTACGCCCATGGCGCAGCCAATGTGCACCGTGCCCAGCACCTGCCGGGCGCCCTGGCGACCCAGGCCTTCGAGGCCAGCCGGGAAAAGGTTGCGGCCTGGCTCAATGCCAGTGCCAGCGGGCAAATCGTCTTCACCCACGGCGCCACCTCGGCATTGAACCTGCTGGCCTACGCCCTCGAAGGACGTTTCGAGGCCGGTGAGGAAATCGCTGTCAGCGCCCTCGAACACCACGCCAACCTGCTGCCCTGGCAGCAACTGGCCAAACGCCGCGGCCTGAAGCTGGTGATCCTGCCGCTGGACGGCCGCGGCCAGATCGACCTCGACGCGGCCCTGCAACTGATCGGTCCGCGCACCCGCGTGCTGGCGGTCAGCCAGCTGTCCAACGTCCTCGGCACCTGGCAGCCCTTGCAGCCGTTGCTCGACCATGCCCGCGCCCAAGGCGCGTTGACCGTGGTCGACGGTGCACAAGGGGTGGTCCACGGCCGGCACGATGTGGCCCGGCTGGGTTGTGATTTCTACGTCTTCTCCAGCCACAAGCTCTACGGACCGGATGGCCTCGGCGTGCTCTACGGGCGCCATGAGGCTTTGGCCCTGCTGCGCCACTGGCAGTTCGGCGGCGAAATGGTGCAACTGGCCGGATACGAAGAATCGAGTTTCCGCCCGGCCCCGCTGGGCTTCGAAGCCGGTACGCCACCGATCGCCAGCGTGATCGGCCTCGGCGCGACCCTGGACTACCTGGCCAGCCTCGACCAGAACGCCGTGGCCGAGCATGAAGCCGCGCTGCACCGCCATCTGCTGCGCGGTCTGCAGGACCGCGAAGGCGTTCGCCTGCTCGGCGCACCGCAGGCGGCCCTGGCCAGCTTCGTGGTGGACGGCGTGCACAACGCCGACCTGTCGCACCTGCTGACCGAGCAAGGCGTTGCCGTGCGCGCCGGCCATCACTGCGCCATGCCGCTGGTCAATCGCCTCGGGCTCGACGGCGCGATCCGCGTGTCGCTGGCGCTGTACAACGATTCGGACGACCTGCTGCACTTCTTCAACGCGCTGGATCAGGCTCTGGAGCTGCTGCGATGAGCCTCGCACCCGGTGCACAAGAGGCACTCGACAGCTTCAATGCCGCCGCAGGCTGGGAACAGCGCGCCCGCCTGCTGATGCAGTGGGGCGAACGGCTGACGCCGCTGAGTGATGAGGAAAAGTCCGACGCCAATCGCGTCCATGGCTGTGAAAGCCAGGTGTGGCTGGTGGCCCATGAAGCAGACGGCCGCTGGCGTTTCGCCGCGGGCAGCGATGCGCGCTTGATTCGCGGCTTGCTGGCGTTGTTGCTGGTGCGGGTCGAGGGCTTGTCCAGCGCCGAACTGCGCGCGCTGGACCTGCCCAACTGGTTCAATCAGCTCGGCCTCGGCCGACAGCTCTCCCCTTCGCGCAGCAACGGCCTGAACGCCGTGCTGCAACGCATGGCTCAGCTCGCTTCGGGCGGCTGAGCCTTTTTGCGCTCGGCCGGGCGGCGCGCGCCGCCCACCAGTTTCTCCACCGCCTTGCTCGCGGCCACCATGCCGAAGGTGGCCGTGACCATCATCACCGCGCCTAAGCCGCCGGCGCAGTCCAGCTTGACGCTCTCACCGGCAAAACTCTTCTGCAGGCAGATACCGCCCTCCACATCCGGGTAGCGCAACTGCTCGGTGGAAAACACGCAGGGCACGCCGTAGTTGCGGCTGACGTTGCGCGAGAAGTTCCAGTCGCGGCGCAGCGTCGAGCGCACCCGCGACGCCAGCGGGTCGTTGACCGTGCGGTTGAGGTCGGCGACCTGGATCTTCGTCGGATCGAGCTGCCCGCCGGCACCGCCGGTGCTGATAACGGTGATCTTGCGACGTTTGCACCAGGCGATCAGCGCCGCCTTGGCCATCACACTGTCGATGCAGTCGATCACGCAATCGATCTCCTCGGTGATGTACTCGGCCATGGTGTCGCGGGTGACGAAATCCGCCACCGCATGCACCGTGCAATCCGGGTTGATAGCGCGCAGGCGCTCGGCGGTGACCTCGACCTTGGGCTTGCCAACATTGCCGTCCAGCGCGTGCAACTGGCGGTTGGTGTTGCTCACGCAGACGTCATCGAGGTCGAACAGCGAGATTTCGCCCACGCCGCTGCGGGCCATGGCTTCCGCCGCCCAGGAGCCGACGCCGCCAATACCGACCACCGCGACATGCGCGGCGCGCAGGCGTTGCAGGCCCTTCTGGCCGTACAGCCGGGCAACACCGGCGAAGCGTGGATCATCTGTAGTCATGGGCCCAACCCTGAAAAACCGGCGCGCATTATAGGCCCCTCGGGGAACAATGACAGCCCGCCCGGCACATCATCGGACGGTCCGCACATTGGTAATGATGGCACCAATGCTGCTAAGGTCCCGCCAATATGTCCTACGCTACAAAAAGTCTTGGACGACAAACCACGGGATTCAGAACTTCATCCGCTGAAGGAAATCCAACGGCTGCCTGGTCATCGTTGCTGCAGTAAATGACTGAGCGTCGCCCTGGATCCGCGCACCTCGCGCTGGCCCGTTCCACCCTCCGGAACCCGAACTATCTATGTCATCGCGTAAATTTGGTCTCAACCTGGTGATTGTCATGGCGATCGCCGCGCTTTTCACCGGGTTCTGGGCGTTGATCAACCGCCCGGTTTCCGCTCCCGACTGGCCGGAGCAGATCTCCGGTTTCTCCTATTCACCGTTCCGGCTCGGACAAAGCCCACAGAAAGGTCAGTACCCGACCGAAGCCGAGCTGCGCGAAGACCTCGAGCAACTCAGCAAACTGACCGACAGCATCCGTATCTACACCGTCGAAGGCACCCAGGCGGAAATCCCGCGTCTGGCCGAGGAATTCGGCCTGCGGGTGACCTTGGGCGTTTGGATCAGCCCGGATCAGGAGCGCAACGAGCGGGAAATCCAGAAAGCCATCGAACTGGCCAATACCTCGCGCAGCGTTGTGCGGGTGATGGTGGGCAACGAGGCGTTGTTCCGCGAAGAGATCACCCCCGAGGCGCTGATCCAGTACCTCGACCGGGTCCGCGCAGCCGTCAAAGTGCCGGTTACCACCAGTGAGCAGTGGCACATCTGGAAAGAACACCCGGAACTGGCCAAGCACGTCGATCTGGTGGCCGCGCACATCCTGCCGTACTGGGAATTTATCCCGATGAAGGACGCCGGCCAGTTCGTGCTCGACCGCGCTCGCGACCTCAAGCACCTGTTCCCGCGCAAACCGCTGCTGCTGTCGGAAGTCGGCTGGCCGAGCAACGGCCGCATGCGCGGTGGCGCCGACGCCACCCAGGCGGACCAGGCCATCTACCTGCGCACCCTGGTCAACAAGCTCAACCGCCAGGGCTACAACTACTTCGTGATCGAAGCCTATGACCAGCCCTGGAAAGCCAGCGACGAAGGCTCGGTCGGCGCCTACTGGGGCGTGTTCAACGCCGCCCGCCAACAGAAATTCAACTTCACCGGCCCGGTTGTGGCGATCCCGCAATGGCGGGTGCTGGCGGTCGGCTCGGTGGTGCTGGCCTTGCTGTCGCTGACCCTGCTGCTGATCGACGGTTCGGCCCTGCGCCAGCGCGGGCGCACCTTCCTGACCTTCACCGCGTTCCTCTGCGGTTCGGTGCTGGTATGGATCGGCTATGACTACAGCCAGCAATACAGCACCTGGTTCAGCCTGACCGTTGGCATCCTGCTCGCCCTCGGTGCGCTCGGGGTGTTCATCGTGCTGCTGACCGAGGCTCACGAACTGGCCGAAACCGTCTGGAACAAGCGGCGCCGGGAATTCCTGCCGGTGCACTCGGACGAAGCCTACCGACCCAAAGTCTCTGTGCACGTGCCGTGCTACAACGAGCCGCCGGAGATGGTCAAACAGACCCTCGATGCCCTGGCCGCGCTGGATTATCCGGACTACGAAGTCCTGATCATCGACAACAACACCAAGGACCCAGCGGTCTGGGAACCGATCAAGGCTCACTGCGAACTGCTCGGCGAGCGCTTCAAGTTCTTCCACGTTTCGCCCCTGGCCGGTTTCAAGGGCGGCGCGCTGAACTACCTGATCCCGCATACCGCCAAGGATGCCGAAGTGATCGCGGTGATCGACTCGGACTACTGTGTCGACCGCAACTGGCTCAAGCACATGGTGCCGCACTTCGCCGACCCGAAAATCGCCGTGGTGCAGTCGCCGCAGGACTACCGCGACCAGAACGAAAGTACCTTCAAGAAGCTCTGCTACTCCGAATACAAAGGCTTCTTCCATATCGGCATGGTCACCCGTAACGACCGCGACGCGATCATCCAGCACGGCACCATGACCATGACCCGGCGCTCGGTCCTGGAAGAACTGGGCTGGGCCGACTGGTGCATCTGCGAAGACGCCGAGCTGGGCCTGCGGGTGTTCGAAAAAGGCTATTCCGCCGCCTATTCCCACAACAGCTACGGCAAAGGGCTGATGCCGGACACCTTCATCGACTTCAAGAAGCAGCGATTCCGCTGGGCCTATGGCGCGATCCAGATCATCAAGCGCCACACCGCCAGCCTGCTGCGCGGCAAGGACACCGAACTGACCCGTGGCCAGCGCTACCACTTCCTCGCGGGCTGGCTGCCGTGGGTCGCCGATGGCATGAACATCTTCTTCACTGTCGGTGCACTGCTCTGGTCGGCGGCGATGATCATCGTGCCGCAGCGGGTCGATCCGCCGCTGCTGATCTTCGCGATCCCGCCGCTGGCGCTGTTCTTCTTCAAGGTGGGCAAGATCGTGTTCCTGTATCGCCGCGCGGTCGGGGTCAACATGAAAGACGCCTTCGCCGCCGCGTTGGCGGGGCTGGCGCTGTCTCACACCATCGCCAAAGCGGTGCTGTACGGCTTCTTCACCACCAGCATTCCGTTCTTCCGCACACCGAAAAACGCCGACAGCCACGGCGTGCTGGTGGCGCTGTCGGAAGCGCGGGAAGAACTGTTCATCATGCTGCTGTTGTGGGGCGCGGCAGCCGGGATCTATCTGGTCCAGGGCCTGCCGAGCAATGACATGCGCTTCTGGGTGGCCATGCTGCTGGTGCAGTCGCTGCCGTATGTGGCGGCGCTGATCATGGCGCTGCTGTCGTCGCTGCCTAAACCGGTCGAAGCGGTAGAGCCGGCACAGGCATAACAAAAGCGGTGGGAGCGAGCCTGCTCGCGCCCACAATGACGACGTCCTGCCTCATCAAAAGGGCCCTTTTGGGCTCTTTTGCTATAAGATAACGCCCCAAAATCGTACCCCCCTGCCTTGCTCCCGGAGTCCCCCATGACGGCCCGCGCCGAACTCTCGCCCACCCTCGAACTGGCCTGCGACCTGATTCGCCGTCCCTCGGTGACCCCGCTCGACTTCGACTGCCAGAAACAGATGATGCAGCGCCTGGGCGACGCGGGTTTCATGCTGGAACCGATGCCCTTCGAGGACGTGGACAATTTCTGGGCCACCCACGGCACCCAGGACGGTCCCGTGCTGTGCTTCGCCGGTCACACCGACGTAGTGCCCACAGGCCCGGTGCAGGCCTGGCAGAACGACCCGTTCGACGCGCTGATCGACGCCGACGGCATGCTCTGCGGCCGCGGCGCCGCTGACATGAAAGGCAGCCTGGCGTCCATGATCGTCGCCACCGAGCGCTTCGTCGCCGACTACCCTAACCACCGCGGCAAAATCGCCTACCTGATCACCAGTGACGAAGAAGGCCCGGCCCACCACGGCACCAAGGCGGTGGTAGAGCGTCTGCGCGAGCGCGGCGAGCGTCTGGACTGGTGCATCGTCGGCGAACCGTCGAGCACCACGCTGGTGGGTGATGTGGTCAAGAACGGTCGCCGTGGCTCCCTCGGTGCCAAGCTCACCGTTCGCGGCAAGCAAGGCCACGTGGCCTATCCGCACCTGGCGAAGAACCCGATCCACCTGGCCGCTCCGGCCCTGGCCGAACTGGCCGCGGAGCACTGGGACGAAGGCAACGCATTCTTCCCGCCGACCAGCTTCCAGATTTCCAACCTGAACTCCGGCACCGGCGCCACCAACGTGGTTCCGGGCGACCTGACCGCGCTGTTCAACTTCCGCTTCTCCACCGAGTCCACCGTCGAAGGCCTGCAACAGCGCGTCGCGGCGATCCTCGACAAGCACCAACTGGAGTGGGACATCGACTGGGCGCTGTCCGGCCTGCCGTTCCTGACCGAGCCGGGTGACCTGCTCGACGCCGTGTCGGCCAGCATCAAGGCGGTCACTGGCCGCGAGACCCACGCCTCTACAAGCGGCGGCACCTCCGATGGCCGCTTCATCGCCACCCTCGGCACCCAGGTGGTTGAGCTGGGCCCGGTCAACGCCACCATTCACCAGGTCAACGAGCGCGTTCTCGCCAGCGACCTCGATGTGCTGACCGAAATCTACTACCAGACCCTGATCCGGTTGCTCGCCTGATGCTCACCTGCCCCCTCTGCACCGCGCCCCTGAGCGCCCTCGACAACGGTGTCGGCTGCCCGGCCGGCCACCGTTTCGACCGGGCCCGCCAGGGCTACCTGAACCTGTTGCCGGTGCAGCACAAGAACAGCCGTGATCCCGGCGACAACCAGGCCATGGTCGAGGCCCGCCGCGACTTCCTCAACGCCGGCCACTACGCGCCAGTCGCCCGACGCCTGGCCGAACTGGCTGCCGAACGTGCACCCGGGCGCTGGCTGGACATTGGCTGTGGCGAGGGTTACTACACCGCGCAGATCGCCGACGCCTTGCCCGAGGCCGACGGTTACGCCCTGGACATCTCCCGCGAGGCGGTCAAGCGCGCCTGCAAACGCAGCCCGGCGCTGACCTGGCTGGTGGCGAGCATGGCCCGCGTGCCGCTGGCCGACGCCAGTTGCCAGTTCATCGCCAGCGTCTTCAGCCCGCTGGACTGGCAGGGGGCCCGCCGCCCGCTCAGCCCTGGCGGCGGCCTGATGCGGGTCGGACCGACCAGCGGCCACCTGATGGAACTGCGCCAGAAGCTCTACGATGAAGTGCGCGACTACGCCGACGACAAGCACCTGGCCCTGGTGCCGGCGGACATGGCCCACGCCCACAGTGAAACCCTGGAGTTTCGCCTGAGCCTGACCCACCCCGCCGACCGCGCCAACCTGCTGGCCATGACCCCGCACGGCTGGCGCGCCAGCGCCGAACGCCGCACCGCGGTCATCGAGCAGGCCGAGCCGCTGGAAGTCACCGTTTCAATGCGCTACGACTATTTTGTGCTGCAAGACTGAGCCCTCCCGGAGATCCCCATGCGCCAACCCGATATCGAGATTTACCTGAAGGACGCCGACGTCGATCACAAACAGATCGCCGCCTGGCTGGAGGCCGCGCTGGGTCCGTGCAGCGAATGGAAGCAGAAAGGTCAGACCTTCAAGTGCACCGCCGGTGACATTCCTGTTACCTGGCTGCCCAAGGCCGTAGGAAAATGGAACAGTCTTTACCTGGAAAGTGACAAGACCCCGTGGGAAGACGACATCGCCTGCGCCCGCGCCGCTTTTGCTGCGCTGAACGTCGAAGTACGTTGCGCACCGGGCACCTGGGTCGAGGAAGAAGGTGAAGACGACGCCGATCGCTGGATCCGGATCAGTACCGATGGTGAAGAAGAGATTACCTGGAGAACCCACTGAGGGATTCAGTCGCAAGCTACAAGCTGCAAGAGGCACGGTCCACTTGCAGCTTATGGCTTGACGCCATTGCCGGCCTTCAGAGGCCTACGACGTCTTCTGCCTGAAGCCCTTTCTGGCCTTGGGTCAGGTTGTACTCAACCTGTTGCCCTTCGAGCAGGGTACGGTGACCCTCGCCACGAATCGCGCGGTAGTGAACGAAGACGTCCGCCCCGCCCTCACGCTGAATGAAGCCATAGCCTTTGGCGTCGTTGAACCATTTCACACTTCCAGTCTCACGAGACGACATCTGTAACACTCCGGATTTTTATTTTGGACTCGCCTTGTCGGCCAGGCTTTTTAAGGCCTGGACTACGCCGCTTGCTGATTAATCTTGCAAGTGGCGGACCGAGTATAAGACAGACATGAAATATTTTTTATGACCTGACCGCTTTTTGCTGAACTTGCGCGGATACGGCACACTTGCCCGTCAAGCTGCACTTGCGTCCCATTTTTCAGAGCAGACACTGTATGACCCGTTCTCCCCTGCGCCGCCTGATTTTCGGTGCCCTGCGCCGACTGTTGTACCTATGGGTTCGCTCCGAGACCATCAATCAGTCCTCCTTCACGCTCAACCTGGACGGCAGCCGTCCGGTGTTCTACGCCCTGCAATCCCCCTCGCTGACCGACCTCGCCGTCATCGACCGTGAATGCACCAAAGCAGGGCTGCCACGCCCGGTCCTGCCCGTCGCCGTCGGCGACCTGATGGAGCCGGCCGCCTTCTTCTACCTGACCCCGGAACCGGACTGGCTCGGCCGCCAATACAAGCGTGGCGCGCCGCCGACCCTCGACCGTCTGGTCAGCGCGGTGAACCAGCGGCCGGAGCAGGATGCGCAGATCATTCCGGTCAGTGTGTTCTGGGGGCAGTCGCCGGCCAGCGAATCGAGCCCGTGGAAACTGCTGTTCGCCGATAGCTGGGCGGTCACCGGGCGCCTGCGCCGGTTACTGACCATACTGATCCTCGGCCGCAAGACCCGCGTGCAGTTTTCTGCGCCGATCCACCTGCGCGAGCTGGTCGATCACAACAAGGGCCACGAACGCACCGTGCGCATGGCCCAGCGCCTGCTGCGGGTGCACTTCCGCAACCTGAAGAGTGCGGTCATCGGCCCCGACATCTCGCACCGACGCAATCTGGTCAAGGGCCTGATCCACGATCCGCTGGTACGCCAGGCCATCGCCGATGAAGCCGAGCGCGAGACAATCCCGGTGGCCAAGGCCGAAGCCATCGCCCTGCGCTACGGCAACGAAATCGCCTCGGACTACACCTACACCGCCATCCGCTTCCTCGAAGTGGTGCTGAGCTGGTTCTGGAACAAGATCTACGACGGCATCAAGGTCAACCATATCGAGCAGGTCCAGGGCATCGCCCCAGGTCACGAAGTGATCTATGTGCCGTGCCACCGCAGCCATATCGACTACCTGCTGCTGTCCTACCTGCTGTTCCGCAATGGCCTGACCCCGCCGCACATCGCCGCCGGGATCAACCTCAACATGCCGGTGATCGGCGGCCTGCTGCGGCGCGGCGGCGCCTTCTTCATGCGCCGTACCTTCAAGGGCAACCCGCTGTACACCGCGGTGTTCAACGAATACCTGCACACCCTGTTCACCAAAGGTTTCCCGGTGGAGTACTTCGTCGAAGGCGGACGTTCGCGCACCGGGCGCATGCTGCAACCGAAGACCGGCATGCTGGCGATCACCCTGCGCAGCTTCCTGCGCTCCTCGCGCACGCCGATCGTCTTCGTGCCGGTGTACATCGGCTACGAACGGGTGCTGGAAGGCCGCACTTACCTGGGCGAACTGCGCGGGGCGAGCAAGAAGAAGGAATCGATTTTCGACATCTTCAAGGTGCTCGGTGCGCTGAAGCAGCGTTTCGGCCAGGTGTCGGTGAACTTCGGCGAGCCGATCCGCCTCGGCAACTTCCTCGACCAGCAGCAACCCGGCTGGCGTGAACAGCAACATGGGCCGCAGTTCCGTCCGGCATGGCTGAACGAAACCACCTCGCGCCTGGGTGAGAAAGTCGCCCAGCACCTGAACGAAGCGGCGGCGGTCAACCCGGTCAACCTGGTGGCGGTGGCGCTGCTGTCCACCAGCCGCCTGGCCCTGGACGAACGCGCCCTGACCCGTATTCTCGACCTGTACCTCGCGCTGCTGCGCCAGGTGCCCTACTCGCCGCACACCACCCTGCCCGAAGGCGACGGCCTGGCGCTGATCAGCCACGTGCGGGGCATGGACCTGCTGGCAGAACAGCGTGATGCCCTGGGCCGGATCCTGTATCTGGACGAGCAGAACGCGGTGCTGATGACCTATTACCGCAACAACGTCCTGCACATCTTCGCCCTGCCGGCGCTGCTGGCGAGCTTCTTCCAGAGCAGCTCGCGGATGAGCCGCGAACTGATCCTGCAATACGCCCGCGCGCTGTACCCGTACCTGCAATCGGAGCTGTTCCTGCGCTGGGAGCTGGAGGAGCTGGACGGGGTGATCGACCAGTGGCTGCAAGCCTTCGTCGAGCAAGGCCTGCTGCGCTTTGAGAACGGCGTCTACCTGCGTCCGGCGCCGAGTTCGCGGCAGTTCGTGCTGCTGACTCTGCTGGCGCGGGCGATTACCCAGACGCTGCAACGCTTCTACATGGCCACCTCGTTGCTGCTCAACAGCGGCCAGCACAGCCTCAGCGCCGAAGAGCTGGAAGACCTTTGCGTGGTCATGGCCCAGCGCCTGTCGATCCTGCACGGGCTCAATGCCCCGGAATTCTTCGACAAGAGCCTGTTCCGCCACTTCATCCAGACCCTGGTGGAGCAAGGCGTACTGGTGCCGGACGACGCCGGCAAGCTGGGCTTCCACGACAAGCTCGGCGAGCTGGCCGAAGGCGCGGCCAAGCGCGTGCTGTCGGCGGAGGTGCGCCTGTCGATCCGCCAGGTCGCCTTGCACCGCGAAGAGCACGCGGGCCCCGAGCAGCCTTGATCCGCCTGTAGTCGACGAATAATCCGACAGTTGTGCGGGAAGTCGATTACCGAAAAATCCGCTAAAGTCCTCGATGCCGGTCACAAGCCGGCATCAAGGACAGGAGACCCCATGAAAAAACTCTTTACGCTGTGCTGCGCCTCACTGCTTGCAGCCTGCTCCAGCCACACCCCCGACTCGAAAGCCGCGCTGGATGGCGAGGTTTTCTACCTGCAACGCATCGCCCTGCCGCCCGCCGCCACGCTCGATGTCAGCCTGCTCGACGTCTCGCTGGCCGACGCCCCGGCGGTGACCCTGGCGCGCCAGAGCGGCAAGGTTTCCGGCCAGGTGCCGCTGCCTTTCCACCTGCAATACAACCCAGCCCAGGTCAAACCCGGCCACCGCTACGCGGTGAGCGCGCGGATCGAGCTGGACGGCAAGTTGCTGTTCATCAGCACCGAACAGCACAGCGTCAAGCTCGACGGCAACGACCCACAACCGCTGCGGATCAAGGTTGATCAGGTCCGCTGATGTCCCCGTTCAATCGCTCCCCGATGAAGGATGCTGCCATGTTCCGCCCCGCTCTCACCTTTACCGGCCTGTGCGCAGGCCTGCTGCTGTCGGCCAGTGCCATGGCCCTGTCGCTTGGCGACCTGAGCCAGAAAGACGCCGCCGGCGGCCTGAAAGACGCCCTGACCCAAGGCGCGCAGATTGCCGTGAAACAACTGGGTGCGCCTGGTGGTTTCAGCAACAATCAGGACGTACGTATCGAGCTGCCGGGTAAGCTCGGCAAAGTCGCGAGCAAAATGAAAATGCTTGGCATGGGTGAACAGGTCGAGCAACTCGAAACCAGCATGAACAAGGCCGCCGAAGCGGCTGTTCCGCAAGCGCAGGCGCTGTTGGTGGACGCGGTGAAGAAAATGACCGTGGATGACGCCAAGAACATTCTCAGCGGCGGCAACGACTCCGCGACCCAGTACCTGAGCAAGACCAGCCGGGAACAGATCCGCGCCAAGTTCCTGCCGATCGTCAAGCAGGCGACCGACCAGGTTGGCCTCGCCAAGCAATACAACAGCTTCGCCGGACAGGCCGCGAGCCTTGGCGTGGTGGATGCCAAGAGCGCGAACATCGAAAGCTATGTGACCGAACAGGCGCTCAACGGGCTGTTCGAGATGATCGGCAAGCAGGAAGAGACCATCCGCCAGAACCCGGCGGCAGCGGCGACCAGCCTGGCCAAGAAGGTGTTTGGCGCCCTCTGATCCTGCGTTGCACCGCCCCACAGGGTTTCGGGCCTGCCTGGAGAGATCCAGACAGGCCCGAAACTCACTCCTCCCGCTTGACCCTGAACCACGCCGCATACAGCGCCGGCAGGAACAGCAAGGTCAACGCCGTCGCCACGATCAGCCCGCCCATGATCGCCACCGCCATCGGCCCGAAGAACACGCTTCGTGACAGCGGAATCATCGCCAGCACCGCCGCCAGGGCGGTCAGCACGATCGGCCGGAAGCGGCGCACCGTCGCCTCGATGATCGCCTGCCAGCGACCCAGCCCCGCCGCGATGTCCTGCTCGATCTGATCCACCAGGATCACCGAGTTACGCATGATCATCCCCGACAAGGCGATGGTCCCGAGCATGGCGACAAAGCCGAACGGCTGGCGGAACACCATCAGGAACAGCACCACACCGATCAGCCCCAGCGGCGCGGTGAGGAACACCATCGCCATCCGCGAGAAGCTGCGCAGTTGCAGCATCAACAGGGTCAGCACCACCACCACGAACAGCGGCACGCCGGCGTTCACCGAGTTCTGCCCGCGCGCCGAGTCTTCGACCGTGCCGCCAACATCAAGCAGGTAACCATCCGGCAGCTCGGCCCGCACCGACTCCAGGGTCGGCAGGATCTGCTTGACCAGGGTCGCCGGCTGATCCTTGCCGTAGATGTCGGCACGAACGGTCACGCTCGGCAGGCGGTTGCGGTGCCAGATGATGCCTTCCTCGAAGCCGTATTCCAGGGTCGCCACCTGCGCGAGGGCCACGCTGCGGCCATTGTCGGTGGGCACCGACAGGCTCGACAGATGAGCCAGTTGGGTGCGCTCTTCCTGGGTACCGCGCAGCAGGATCTCGATCAGTTCGTTGTCCTCGCGGTACTGGCTGACGCTGCTACCGGTCAGCGAGCTTTGCAGGAACCTCGACAGGTTCGCCGTGCTGACGCCAAGTGCGCGGGCGCGGTCCTGATCGATGTTGAGGTAGACCACCTTGCTCGGCTCTTCCCAGTCCAGGTGGACGTTGGCCACGTGCGGGTTCTCGCGCACCTTGGCCGCCACCTTGCGCGCCAGCGCGCGGACCTGCTCGATATGCTCGCCGGTCACCCGGAACTGCACCGGATAGCCCACGGGCGGGCCGTTTTCCAGGCGGGTCACCCGCGAACGCAGGTCGGGGAATTGCTCATTGAGGGTTTCGATCAGCCAGGTGCGCAGCGCTTCGCGGTCTTCGATGGTTTTCGCCAGCACGACGAACTGAGCAAAGCTGGCCGCCGGCAACTGCTGGTCAAGCGGCAGGTAGAAACGCGGCGAACCGGTGCCGACGTACGCCACATAGTTGTCGATGCCCGGCCGCGCCTTGAGCAACGCCTCCACGCGCTTGACCTGCTCGGCGGTGTTGGCCAGCGATGCGCCTTCCGCCAGCTTCAGGTCCACCATCAGTTCCAGGCGACCGGAGGCCGGGAAGAACTGCTGCTCGACGAAGCGGAAGCTCATCACGCTGCCGACAAACAAGGCGATGGTCAGCACGATCACCGTCTTGCGCCGGGCCACGCACCAACTCACCACGCGGCGCACGCGCTGGTAGAACGGCGTGCCATAAGGGTCCGTCTCGCCCTCGCCCGTGCCGTGTTTTTCCCGGTGCAGTTTCGCCAGGTCCGGCAACAGGCGCTCGCCCAGATACGGCACGAACACCACCGCAGCCACCCACGAAGCCAGCAGGGCGATGGTCACCACCTGGAAGATCGAGCGGGTGTATTCGCCGGTGCCGGACTGCGCGGTGGCGATGGGCAGGAAGCCCGCCGCAGTGATCAGCGTGCCGGTGAGCATCGGGAAGGCGGTGCTGGTCCAGGCATAGCTCGCCGCCTTGAAGCGGTCGAAGCCCTGTTCCATCTTGATCGCCATCATCTCCACGGCAATGATCGCGTCGTCCACCAACAGCCCCAACGCCAGCACCAGCGCGCCGAGGGAAATTTTGTGCAGGCCGATGCCGAGGTAATACATCGCGGCGAAGGTCATCGCCAGCACCAGCGGAATCGCCAGCGCCACCACCAGGCCGGTGCGCATGCCGAGGGAGAAGAAGCTCACCAGCAACACGATCGCCAGTGCTTCCACCAGCACGCGGACGAACTCGCCGACGCCGGTCTTCACCGCCGCAGGCTGGTCGGAGACCTTGCGCAGTTCCATGCCCGCCGGCAGGTTGTTGGCAATGCGGGCGAACTCGACTTCCAGCGCCTTGCCCAGCACCAGAATGTCACCGCCGGCCTTCATCGAAACGGCTAGGCCGATGGCGTCCTCGCCCATGAAGCGCATGCGCGGCGCGGGTGGGTCGTTGAAGCCGCGGTGCACCTGGGCGACATCGCCGATACGGAACGTGCGCTCGCCCACGCGAATCGGGAACTGTTCGATCTGCTCGACGCTGTCGAAGCGCCCGGTCACCCGCAATTGCAGGCGCTCGGTCGGCGTTTCGAAGAAGCCCGCAGTGCTCACCGCGTTCTGTTCTTCCAGCGCTTTCTGCACCGCCTCCAGCGGCAGGCCGAGGGTGGACAGCTTGGTGTTGGACAGCTCGATCCAGATTTTCTCGTCCTGCAGACCAACCAGCTCGACCTTGCCGACGTCCTTGACCCGCTGCAGTTGAATCTGCACGCGGTCGGCGTAGTCCTTGAGCACGCCGTAGTCGAAACCGTCGCCGGTCAGAGCGTAGATGTTGCCGAAGGTGGTGCCGAACTCGTCGTTGAAGAACGGCCCCTGGATACCCGGCGGCAGGGTGTGGCGGATGTCCGCGATCTTCTTGCGGATCTGGTACCACAGCTCGGGAATCTGCGCCGAATGCATCGAGTCGCGGGCCATGAAAGTGACCTGCGATTCACCGGGCCGCGAGAACGACACGATCTTTTCGTACTCGCCGGTCTCCATCAGCTTCTTTTCGATGCGCTCGGTGACCTGGCGCGAGACTTCCTCGGCGCTGGCGCCCGGCCACAAGGTGCGGATGACCATGGCCTTGAAGGTGAACGGCGGGTCTTCGCTCTGACCCAATTTGGTATAGGACAACGCCCCGACGATAGCCAGCAGGAGCATCAGGAACAGCACGATCTGCCGGTTGCGCAAGGCCCAGGCGGAGAGGTTGAAACCCATCGGGACTTACTCCTTGGCCGCCAGATTCACCACGCGATTGGACCGGTCCACCGGCCGTACTTCCTGCCCCTCGTGCAACACATGACCGCCAGCGGCGACCACCCAGTCGGACGCGCTCAGGCCTTCCAGCACCGGCACGCTGTCCTGACCATAGGCGCCGACCCGTACCGGGGTGCGTTTCAGGGTGTTGTTGGCATCGACACGCCAGACGTAGGTCTGACCGTTCTCCGCGCTCAGCGCCGAGAGCGGCACCGCCAGCGGGATCTGCTCGGCGTGCTGGATAAAGACCCGGGCGCTCTGGCCCAGCTCGGCCGGCACCTTGCCGGTGTTGAAGGCAATGCGCGCGGCGAAGGTGCGCGAACGCGGGTCGGCGGCGGGCGACAGCTCGCGAATACGGCCCTCGAAGCGCTGGCCGGGTTGCGACCACAGCTCCACGGCGACCGGCTGGCCCACCGCGAAGCGACCGAAGTTCTGCTCCGGCAGACTGATCAGCACCTCGCGCTCACCATCGGCGGCCACGGTGAACACGGTCTGGCCGGCAGCGACCACCTGGCCGACTTCCACCTGACGCTTGGCGACCACACCGTCCTGAGTCGCGCGCAGCACCGAATACCCGGCCTGGTTGCCCGCCACGTCGAACTCGGCGCGCATCTGCTTGACCCGAGCCAGGCCCGAGCGATAGAGGTTTTCCGCGTTGTCGTACTGCGAATGGCTGACCATCTGCCGGTCCAGCAGCGTCTTGTAGCGGTCGCGCTCGGCCTGCACCAGATTCAGGTTGGCCTCGGCGGCGGCCATCTGCGCGCGGGTCGCTTCCAGTTGCAGGCGCACGTCCTGCGGGTCCAGCTCGGCCAGCGGCTGATCGGCCTTGACCCGTTGCCCCTCCTCCACCAGCCGCTTGCTCACCTTGCCGCCAATGCGGAACGCCAGCTCCGGCTCGAAGCGCGCGCGCACCTCGCCGGGGTAGCTGTCCACCGCCGCCGATGCCGGCTGCGGCTGCACCACCATGGCGGGACGGATGACGGTGGGCGGCGTGCTTTCCTGCCCGCAAGCGGACAACAGCGCGATAAGAAGAGCGGGCAAAGCGACGGGCAAGGCATGGCGCAACATGGGAAATGACCTTTCGCGAAGGGTGCTTCGAATATTTATACTGACGGGTATATTAAATCAGCGTATGGCGTCGGGGAAGCTGGCTTTTAGCCCTCATTGCAGAGCGGGCCTCGCTACTCCCGCAACGCAGCCACCACCCGTTGCCTGAACCAGCGCCGTAGCGGGTCCGCGTGGGTGCGCTCGTGCCAAATCTGCATCACTTCCACTCGCGGGAGGTCCAAAGGCAGCGGATGAATGCGCAGGTCAGGATCGCGCTCCACGGCTTCCTCAGCCAGTGACCGCAAGCAGGTCAGTAGCAGATCAGTGCCGCGGACCAGCCGGGTGGGCGCGACGAAACTGGACAGGCCGGCCACCACTCGCCGCTGTAGTCCCCGTGCCTGAAGCGCCCGGTCCACCAGGCCGTCGAGGTCACCGGTGAGGGTGGTGAGCAGGTGTTCGCAGGCGAGAAACGCCGGCAGGTCCATGCCGTCGTTCAGACGCGGATTACTCCGCGATGCCAGCACCACGAAGTCCTCGCCGAGCAGGCGCTGTTGATGGAAGGTGTCGGGCAGGTCCTTGTAGAAGCCGGCGATCGCCAGGTCGCAAGTGCCCTTTTCCAGTTCCTCGCGGGGCAGCTCGCCCCTTGTGTTGTGGGTGATCAGCACCAGATTCGGCGCCTGCTCGCGCAATACCGGCAACAGCCGCGGCAGCAGTGTCTGCTCCATGTAGTCGGTGCTGTAGAGATGTAGCCGCTCGGCGCGGGCCAGGAAGTCCTGGTCGTCGCAGAGGTCATAAAACGCCTCCAGCTCAGCGACCAGCCGCTGGACATGAGGCGCCAGTTCGTGGGCGCGGGGCGTGGGGGTCAGCCCGCGAGGTGCGCGGACGAACAGCGGGTCACCGAACTGATGGCGCAACTTGTTCAGCTTGTGGCTGAGGGCCGGCTGGCTGAGCGCCATGCGCGCGGCCGCCACGGAGGCGTTGCGCTCCTGGTAGAGCACATGGAACACCAACAACAGATTCAGGTCTTTCTTGGCGATATTCATTTTTTGGAATACAGACATAAAAGCTTTCGAATTATCGAATCATAGGGGCGTCTCTAAGATGGCGTCCATTGACTGCGATTAACATCGGGAGCACCGCATGACCCTCAGCATCTTCGCCACCATCAGCCCCAAGCCCGAATACCTCGATGCGCTGGAACAGGCCCTGCGCCTGATGGTGCGCCATTCCCGCAGCGAGCCGGGCAACCTGCGCTACGACCTGTTCCTGCGTGACGGCGAATCGCCGACGTTCGAACTCTTCGAGTTGTACCGCGATGAAGCCGCCGTCGAGGCTCATCGCCAAAGCCCGCATTACCAGGCATACCGCAGCGCCACTGCGCACTGGCTGGCCGCACCCACCCAGGTGCGCCTGGCCCGCCCACTGGACCTCGCTCCCTTCAACTGAGCTGGAGAATGCAATGACCAAGACCACCAAAATCGCGCTGGCCGTAGCCGGCGCGCTGCTCGCGGGCACCGCCACCGCCGCGCCCAAGGGCGAAGTGCTGGTGCTGCTGTCCAGCGAAAACGTATTGCCCCTGAAAGACGGCAAGCACTACGCGACCGGCTACTACCTCAATGAATTCGGTGTCCCGGCCGACCAACTGATCAAGGCCGGCTACAAGCTGGTGCTGGTCACGCCGAAAGGCAACGCGCCCAGCGTCGACCAGCGCTCCGTCGATCCGCAGTACTTCGCCGGCGATGCCGCGGAAATGCAGCGCATCGAGAAGGTGGTGCAGGGCTTGCCGGACATCAACAACACCCTGTCGATCAAGGAGGTACTGTCGGGTGATCTGGATCGCTATGCCGGGCTGTTCATCCCGGGCGGTCACGCGCCACTGATCGATCTCGCCAACAACCCGGAAGTGGGCGCCCTGCTGCGGCATTTCCATCAGGCCGGCAAGCCGACCGCAGCGATCTGCCATGGCCCGATTGCACTGTTATCCGCCCAGGCCGACCCGGCCGGTTATCAGGCGGCGCTGGCGCGTGGCGAGAAACCGGCAGCCAGAGACTGGATCTATCAGGGCTACCGCATGACCATCTTTGCCGACCCGGAAGAGCAGGTGTTCGAAAGCTCGCTCAAGGGCGACCGCATCCTCTTCTACCCGGCCAAGGCAATGGCAGGCGCGGGCGGCAACATGAGCTATGCCACAGCCTGGAGCCCGAATGTGGTAGTGGACCGCGAACTGATCACCGGGCAAAACCCGTTTTCTGATCATGAGGTGGCGAAGGCGCTGGTGAGCAAGCTGGGGGAAGCGGGCAAACAATGATCGTGGGGGCATAGTGGGCTTGGCCGGTCGTCACGCGAGGATTGCGCTCGACAGGCCATGCACATGTACCATGTGTCCCTTCGAAACCTGTAAACACGAGCCAATGCCCAACGATTCCGCAGTGTCCACCGGCCCTGGCCGGCCCAAGGACCTGGCCAAGCGCCAGGCCATTCTCGAGGCCGCCAAGACGCTGTTCCTCACTAATGGCTATGCCAGCACCAGCATGGATGCGGTCGCGGCAGCGGCGGGTGTGTCGAAACTCACGGTCTACAGCCACTTCAACGACAAGGAAACGCTGTTCACCGAGGCGATCGTCGCCACCTGTCAGGCGCAATTGCCCGGCTTGATCTTCGAATTGCCTGAAGGCGTGCCGCTGGAGCAGGTGCTGCTGAAGATCGGGCGCGGGTTCCAGGTGCTGATCAATAGCGATCATTCGGTGAAGCTGCATCGCCTGATCATTGCCCAGGGCCCGCAGGATCCGAAGCTCGGGCAGATTTTCTTCGAGGCGGGGCCGTTGCGGGTGCTGCGCGAGACCGAGGCGTTGCTGCGCCTGGCGGATGAGCGGGGAATACTGCGGGTGGCCAATACCTCTACGGCAGCCGAGCATTTCTTCTGCCTGCTCAAGGGTGGAGCGAACTTCAGGTTGCTGCTGGGCTGCGGCGGGCCGTTGGAGGCCGAAGACGCCGAGGCCCATGTGCGAGAGGTGGTGGAACTGTTTTTGCGGGCTTATCGGGTGTGAAAACTTGAGGGCCTGATCGCCAGCAAGGGCAGCGCCGCCCGGCCCGCTCCCATGAGGTTCAGACCGGGGCCTCGAAAACGCTAAGGCTTCAGCGCCTTCTTCGGATAGATGTCATAGCGACTGGATTTCCCCTCCAGGCTATGACTCGGCTTCGGCCCGTCGATGATCGGCGCCTTGCGCGGGCGTTTGACCACCACCCGGTGAGTCGCCAGCGCCAAGGCTGCTTCGAGCAGCGCAGGAGCATCGAGGTCATCGCCCACCAGCGGGCGGAATACGCGCATTTCCTTTTTCACCAGGGCGCTTTTGTCGCGATGCGGGAACATCGGGTCGAGGTAGATCACCTGCGGCGCCTCGCCCTGCCAGTCGCGCATGCGCTCGATGGCGTTGCCGTGCAGCAGGTTCATCCGCGCGACGATCGCACCCACTTCGGCATCCCCCGCAGCGCGGGCCAGGCCATCTTCCAGCAGCGCCGCCACCAGCGGCTGACGCTCGATCAACTGCATCTGGCAGCCGAGGCTGGCGAGCACGAAAGCATCCTTACCCAGACCCGCCGTGGCATCCAGCACCTGTGGCCGCACGCCTTGGGCGATACCCACCGCCTTGGCGATCATCTGCCCACTGCCGCCACCATAAACCCGTCGATGCGCCGCGGCGCCCTCGACGAAGTCCACCCGCACCGGCCCCGGCGCCTGCGGACCGAGTTGCTGGATCTGCAGCCCTTCAGGTCCGACCTGCACGGCGAACGCGGCGTCGTCATCCTGCAGCGGCAGGCCCAGCCGCGCCGCCCACTGCTCGGCCCGCGCCTGATAGTCCGCAGCCAGAGCCTCGACCCGGATCCCGCCTTCCAACCGCTGCTCCACGCTCACCTTCCTGCTGAAAAAAAGTTAAAGATCGGCGACGACTGCCGATAAAAAAAGTACGCGCTATTTTGCCAGAGCTCTTCGACGACCATGTCAGAGATTGTTCAACTTCCTTCCGGCTACATTTCACCCGTTGGTGACTATGCCCGGCACAACACCCAGACCCTCGGCGGCGTCAGCCACCTGTGGTCGGACTTCTTTGCCCGCGCCCTGGCCGCGCAGCAGGAAGAAGGTGTCGTGCAGGCGCCGCTGCCGGTCGAGGAAGTGAATGTCGAAACTGGCGAACCCATCACCGGTAGCCAGACCCTGGCGCAGATTCACAGCCAGCGCCTGTGCAACGTGCAAGACACCGAAATCACCCCGCCCGAGCCGCTGTTCCTGCCGATCGCCGAGTTCGAGCTGGACCTGCTGGACAAGCCCGCGCCACCGTTCAGCGCCGCCGAACTGATCGAACAACAGCGCCAACTGGACACCACCAGCAGTTGGGTCCGCCCGGTCGTCATGCACCAGGGGCATCCGCACCCGGAGCCAGGCCCGGCGCCGTCGTCGTACCCGCTGCATCTGCCGATCGCCGAGCTGGAACGCAACCTGCTGGATCCGGCTCCGGAACCGTTCGACGAAATCACCCTGGCCAAGCAGCAGCACGACCTGGAATTCGACCTGCAATGGGCGCGGCCGGTGGTGCTGAACAACGTGCGCATCGCCGCCTAGGCTCTGTATGAGAAGCCTTGAGACGAAGGTCAGGCAAGGCGAAAACAGCCGAGGAAGCGGAGTTTACTGGTTGTAAATGAGCATTCCGAGGCTGTTTTCAACGCAGCATCACCGAGTATCAAGGCTTTTCATACAGAGCCTAACGGCAGATCTGCCAGCCGCCCATATCCAAATGAAAGTGGTTGTGATGGGCCGCGTTGTAGTCCGGCCCCAACACCGTATTGAAACTCTCGCAGGCCCCCGCGTGGACCTGACGCAGAAATTGCGCCTTGGGCCCCTCCCCGTTCCAGTCCTTTTGCAGCTCGATGCGCTGGCCGTCTTTCAGGCGAAAGCCGGCGATATCCAGAGCGTTGGCGCTGGCGTGTTGGCTGCGCCGGCCTTCGGCGCGGTTGTACATATTGCGGCAGGCGTAGCTGCCCAGATGATCCACCTGCACCACCGGCTGGCCGAAGACCCGTTGCGCCGCCGGTTGCAGGCCGTGGCGCTCGAACAGGGCGAAGGCCACCGCCACTGGGCAGGTAGCGAGAAAGCTGCTACTCAGCCGCATCGGCGCGTCCTGGACCCGCACCACATTGCTCAGCGGGCAGGTCGCACTCGCAGGGCTATCGGCCTGCACGGTGTAGCGCAGGCCGGAGGTGGCCAGTGTCTCGGCGCAGCGCTGGGGATCATCGCGCAGCCGTCCGAGCTTCCACGAGGTCAGCAGGTTCGGCGGCGAGCGCACATCCAGCGGCGCCCACGGATTCCATTCGTCCGGCAGGCGCCAGCCCTGCTTCCAGCCGTAGAACGCCGCGGCGCCCAGCACCGCCAGCAGCACCAGCCCGCCGTAGCGCACGGCGGTCAGCGCCGGAACATCTGGTTCAACTGATCGAACGGCAGCGCCTGCTCGGCGTAGTCGAAACGCCCGTCACCGCGAATGCGCTTCGCCGCATCGAAGAACGCACCGTAGGCGGCGCGGGCCAGCGATGAGCCGACGCTGATGCGCTTCACGCCCAGCGCCTGCACGTCCTCGAAGGTGAGCGTCATCCCGCTAAGGCCCATCAGCAGGTTCACCGGTTTCGGCGCCACTGCCTGCACCACCCGGCGAATATCCTCGGCGCTGCGCAAGCCGGGCGCGTAGAGCACGTCGGCGCCGGCTTCGGCAAAGGCTTGCAGGCGGGCGATGGTGTCGTCCAAGTCGTTACGCCCGTGCAGGAGGTTTTCCGCACGGGCGCAGAGCATGAACGGGAAATCCAGGCTGCGGGCAGCGGCCACGGCGGCCTCGACCCGCTCCACCGCACGGTGGAAGCTATAGATCGGCTCGTCTTCGCGGCCGGTTGCGTCTTCGATGGAACCGCCGACCAGCCCGATACGCGCCGCTTGCAGGATGGTCTCGGCGCAGCCGGAAGGCTCGTCGCTGAAGCCGTTTTTCAGGTCCGCCGCGACCGGCAAGGCGGTGGCATCGACGATAGACAAGGCGTTGTCGAGGGTCTGTTCACGACTGAGCGCACCTTCGGCGTCTGGCCGGCCCAGGGAAAACGCCAGTCCCGCGCTGGTGGTGGCCAGGGCCTCGAAGCCCAGGCTGGCGAGCATTTTCGCCGAGCCCGCATCCCAGGGATTGGGAATCACGAAAGCGCCGGGGCGCTCATGCAGGGCTTTGAACGCTTCGGCACGCAGGGTTTGCACATCCATGGTCGGAACTCCCAGGCAGACGACAGGAAATCACAGCAGGCCAAGTTGTTCGACCTGCGGCCCCCGGTCGGGTTCAGGCAAAGCCGGCAGACCGGGCAGGCGCTCCATCAGGCCGCGATGGAAACGTTGCGCCAGCGCTGCGGCCAGGCGGTTGTCAGCGGTATGCAGAAACACGTAGGGGCTGCGCCCCTCTTCGATCCAGGCGGCGACCTTGTCCAGCCATTGCAGAAGAAAGCTTTCGTTGGCCTCCAGTTCAGGATGGCCAATGAAACGCACCTGTGGGTGCTGGCTGAAGGCGGTCGGTCGTGGTGGCACCCGCGGCTTTTTCGATTGCGCGTGGAGCACGCTGGGCTCCTGCGAGGTGCAACTGAACAGCGCGCGAGGGTCCAGGCAGATGCGCTCGATCCCGCGGTCCAGCAGCAGGCGATTGAGCAGGCGCTCGTCCTCGCCCTTGGCGAAGAAGGCCTTGTTACGCACTTCCACGGCAATCGGCACGTCGATCTCGTCGATGAAGTGCACCAGCTCGCCTAGCCGTGCGGGGCTGAAGGTCGCCGGCAGTTGCAGCCAGTACGGCGCTACCCGCGCGCCCAGCGGCCTGAGCAGTTCGACAAAGGCCCGCGCAGCGTCGAGTTGCCCGTGCAGATCGCCGCTGTGGCTGATGTCGCCGGGAAACTTGGCGGTGAAACGGAAGTGTTCGGGCATGACCTGGGCCCAGCGCTGGATGGTGGCGGGCGCGGGACGGGCATAGAAGGTGGTGTTGCCTTCGACGGCATTGAAGACCTGGCAGTACAACGCGAGGAAATCAGTGCTCTTGGCATCGGCGGGATACAGGTAGTCGCGCCAGGCGTTTTCGCTCCAGGACGGACAACCGAGAAAATAAGGCAGGGATGACAGGCTCATCCGCTCAAATGTACAGATCCAGCCCCAGTACTTCCATCTCCCAATCGACGAAGCCAGCTGTGGTCATGTAGCTGGTCAGGGCGTGCTTGGTGCGGCGGTTGCGGGCGCGGGGGAAGATCATGTCCTGCGGACGGGCCGGCAAGCCGGCACTGCGGTTGGCATTGCCGGTGCTGGCGGGCTGCGCCTGGACTTCGAATTCGCCGGGAAGATCTTCTTCCTCCGACTCTTCCACACGCACCGGCCCTTTGCGCTGGGGGCGCTTGAGCGGATAAGACTGTGAGGAAAAGCCGTCGATACGCATGACGAAATACTCAGGGACAATGATGGCAATTTAGCGGCACCAGAGCTCCTGCGCAAATGCCCGACTGATAACTGGACCACATATCACTAAAAAGGTTTACGGCGTTTGGCGATAACCGACCGGAGGCGATCAGGCGCCTTTGGGCGTCGCCACCTTGTCCCGCAGGTACACCGGCTGCGCTTGGTCGGCGGGTACGCTTTCGCCGCGCTGCCAGGCGAATTGCGCCAGGGTCAGCAGGTCCAGCGCGTGAGGCAGCATGCTCGCATCCTGACCCTCGACCTTTACCGCCAGACGCTCACTGTAACCCCAGCCCGTACCGGCGCCAAACCACTGGCCGTCCGCTCCTTGGGGCAACGCGACCTGCTCGGGCGGCAGCACCGCTTCGAGCCCTTGCAAACGCATTTCCCCTGCCTGTTCCTCATAGCAGCCCCAATAGACTTCGTCCATTCGGGCATCGATGGCCGAGGCCACGCGGGTCGCACCATGCTCGCGCAGCGCGCGCTGAGCCAGCACCGCCAGGTTCGACACCGGCAACACCGGGCGCTCCAGGGCGAACGCCAGGCCCTGCACCACGCCGATGGCGATGCGCACGCCGGTGAAGGCGCCCGGGCCACGGCCAAAGGCGATGGCATCCACCGCCGACAAGGCGACGCCGGCTTCGGCCAGCAAGGTCTGGATCATCGGCAGCAGCTTTTGCGCATGCAGGCGCGGAATCACCTCGTAGTGGCTCGTGATCTTGCCGTCATGCAGCAAGGCGACAGAGCAGGCTTCAGTGGCGGTATCCAGGGCCAGCAAGGTGGTCATCGGGGGTTCCAGGCGAGAGAAAAAAGAGCGGCATTATAAACGAACAACGGCCCGCAAGCGGGCCGTTGGCGAAACATCGGGACGGGATCAGCTCAGGGCTGCCAGTACCTTGGCGGTGATGGCTTCTACCGAGCCAACGCCTTCGATGTGGCTGTACTTCGGCTTGCCGTTGCTGGCAGCCAGCTTCTGGTAGAAGTCCACCAGCGGCTTGGTCTGATCGTGGTACACGGACAGACGGTGACGTACGGTTTCTTCGGTGTCGTCTTTACGCTGAACCAGCGGCTCGCCGGTTTCGTCGTCCTTGCCTTCAACCTTCGGCGGGTTGTAGACGATGTGGTAGACGCGACCGGAACCTTCGTGAACACGGCGGCCGGCGATGCGTTGAACGATCTCTTCGTCTTCGACGGCGATCTCGATCACGGCATCCAGCTCGACGCCAGCAGTCACCAGGGCTTCAGCCTGAGGAATGGTGCGCGGGAAGCCGTCGAACAGGAAACCGTTCACGCAGTCAGGCTGGGCGATGCGGTCCTTGACCAGGTTGATGATCAGTTCGTCGGATACCAGCTTGCCAGCGTCCATGATCGCCTTGGCTTCCAGACCCAGCGGGGTGCCGGCCTTGACCGCGGCACGCAGCATGTCGCCGGTGGAAATCTGCGGAATACCGAACTTCTCGGTGATGAACTTTGCCTGAGTACCTTTACCGGCTCCGGGAGCTCCCAGCAGAATTACGCGCATCTCGTGCTCCTCATTTTTTATAAGCAAATCAATGGATTCGCGTGATTGGCGAATCGCAGGAAATCGGGCGATGACCGCAAATCGGTCAAAAGGCTGTCCAAGATACACAGCGCACCCGGACCATACAAGCGGTCGAAAGTCGGAAAAACCTGCGACAAGAAGCCTCGGTCTACACGGGTTGCGCCCGTCGCAACCGACGCTTCTTACACCTTATTCCTACCTATTGAAGGGCGTCATCCGACACCCTTCAATAGGTCGCCTGACACTCAACCGGTGTTGCGCAAACCGGCCGCGATGCCCGCCACTGTCACCAGCAGGGCCTGCTCCAACGGGCTGTCCAGAGCGGCTTCGCGCTCCCGCGAGCGCGCCAGCAGTTCGGCCTGGAGCAGGTGCAGCGGATCGAGGTAGGTATTGCGCAGACGGATGAACTCCAGGGTCGCCGGGCTGTGCGCCAGTAGCACCGGCTGGCCGGTCAGCCCCAGTACTACCTGGCACGCCTGCGACAATAGGTCGCGCAAATGTGCACCTAAAGGTCGCAGTTCCGGTTGCACCAGACGTTCGTCGTAGGAGCGGGCGATATCGGCGTCCGCCTTGGCCAGGACCATTTCCAGCATATCGATGCGCGTGCGGAAGAATGGCCACTCTTCACGCATCTGCTGCAACAACGGTCCTTGGCCACGCGCCAGGGCATTGTTCAGCGCCGCTTCCCAGCCAAGCCAGGCTGGGAGCATCAGGCGGGTCTGGGTCCAGCCGAAGATCCATGGGATCGCCCGCAGACTTTCGATTCCCCCGGCACGGCGCTTGGCCGGACGACTGCCCAGCGGCAGGCGACCGAGTTCCTGTTCCGGGGTGGACTGGCGGAAGTATTCGACGAAATCGGGGTTTTCTCGCACGACGCCGCGGTACGTCTTGACCCCGTCGGCGGCCAGTTGGTCCATCACTTCGCGCCACGCCGGCTGCGGCGGCGGCGGTGGCAGCAAGGTGGCTTCAAGCACGGCAGCCAGATAGAGGTTGAGGTTCTGTTCGGCGATGTCCGGCAGGCCGAACTTGAAGCGGATCATCTCGCCCTGCTCGGTGGTACGGAAGCGCCCGGCCACCGAGCCCGGTGGCTGCGACAGGATCGCCGCATGCGCCGGTCCGCCGCCACGGCCAACGGTGCCGCCACGGCCGTGGAACAACAGCAATTCCACTTCCTGCTCGCGGCAGATTCGCACCAGGGTTTCCTGGGCCCGGTACTGCGCCCAGGCCGCCGCCGTGGTGCCGGCATCCTTGGCCGAATCGGAGTAGCCGATCATCACTTCCTGCGGGCCGTGCAGCCCGGCGCGGTAGCCCGGAAGACCCAGCAGACGCTCCATCACCGGACCGGCATTGTCGAGGTCAGCCAGGGTTTCGAACAGCGGCACCACGCGCATCGGCCGCAGCAGGCCGGCTTCCTTGAGCAGCAACTGCACCGCCAGCACATCGGAGGCAGCGCCGGCCATGGAAATGACGTAGGAACCCAGCGAAGCAGCCGGCGCGTTGGCGATCTCGCGGCAGGTGGCGAGCACCTCGGCGGTGTCCGCCTGCGGCTTGAAGTGCGCCGGCAGCAGCGGCCGGCGACTGCTCAGTTCGCGCTGGAGGAAGTCGATGCGCGCCTCTTCGTTCCAGTCGGCGTAGCGACCGAGGCCCAGATAGTCGGTGATCTCGCTCAGCGCGGCTGCGTGGCGGCTGGAGTCCTGGCGCACATCGAGGCGCACCAGGAACAGGCCGAAGGTGACCGCACGGCGCAGGCAGTCCAGCAGCGGACCGTCGGCAATCACGCCCATACCGCATTCGTGCAGCGACTCGAAACACAGGTGCAGCGGCTCGAACAGCTCGCGGTTGTCCTGCAGCACCAAGGGCCCCGGAGTCTGCGGTGCGCTCAGTGCCGACTGGGCCCACGCCCGGGTTTCCCGCAGGCGCTCACGCAATGGCTTGAGCACCGCGCGGTACGGCTCGGCGCATTCGCCGACCTTGGCCCGCAACGCCGGGCTGGCCTGTTGCATCGACAGCTCGGCGGCCAGCGAGTGGACGTCACGCAGGAACAGGTCCGCCGCCATCCAGCGCGCCAGCAGCAGCACTTCGCAGGTCACGCTGGCGGTGACATTGGGGTTGCCATCACGGTCGCCGCCCATCCACGAAGCGAAGCGGATCGGCGCCGCTTCCAGTGGCAAGCGCAGCCCGGTGGCATCGTGCAGGGCCTTGTCGGCCTTGCGCATATGGCTGGGGATGGCGTGCCAGAGGGAGTGCTCGATCACCGCGAAGCCCCACTTGGCTTCGTCCACCGGGGTTGGCCGGGTGCGGCGAATTTCCTCGGTGTGCCAGGCTTCGGCGATCAGTCGTTGCAGGCGCTCGCGCACCTGCTCGCGCTCGGCGGCGGTCAGGTCGCGGTGGTCCTGGGCCGCCAGTTGCGCGGCGATGGCGTCGTATTTCTGAATCAGGGTACGGCGGGCCACCTCGGTGGGGTGGGCGGTCAACACCAGCTCGATATTGAGCTTGCCGAGCTGACGGGCCAGGGCATCGTCGCTGTGACCGGCAGCCTTGAGCCGGGCCAGCAGTTCGGGCAGGACCGTCGCCTCGAAGGGCTCGGGCTGGTCCTCGTCGCGCCGGCGAATCAGTTGGTACTGCTCGGCGATGTTGGCGAGGTTAAGAAACTGGTTGAAAGCCCGGGCGACCGGCAACAGTTCGTCGTCGGCGAGGTCCGCGAGGGTCGAGCTCAATTGCTCCTCGCCGCCACTGCGATCGGCCTTGGCACTGTGGCGGATCGCCTCGATCTTCTGCAGGAAGGCCTCGCCGTGCTGTTCGCGCACGGTGTCTCCCAGCAATTCGCCCAACAGATGAACATCTTCACGCAAGCGCACATCGATATCGGTCATCAACCTTCTCCACACCTGGAAAAACCGCGTTGCCAGCAGAGTGCCCCAGTACCGGTCGTGCTTTCAAGGCGCAGCCTTCGGCCAAGTGGCTACGCTTTAACCAGGCCCATTGGCTTACACAGAGGACATCATGAAAATTCGCGAACTCGCCCAGTACTGGGAACAGAACGCAAAAGGACGCCTGAGCCCCACTGGTCACACGCTTTATCTGGACGTCGAGGCTGCCGCGCGGCTGGCGGCCCTGGCCGAGATGTACCCCAAGCGCCGCGCCGAGGAACTGCTCGGCGAACTGCTCGGTGCCGCCCTGGAAGAGCTGGAAGCGAGCTTCCCCTACATTCAGGGACAGCAGGTGATTGCCACCGATGAGGAAGGTGATCCGCTGTATGAAGACGTCGGCGCCACGCCGCGCTTTCTTGCCCTGTCGCGCCAGCATTTACGGGCGCTGAGCAGCAGCAAGGACACCTCGAAACACTGATTCTTCGCCTTGCTTCCCGAGCCTTTGCGCCGCTTCGCCATGAACGCTTTCACCTGCCGGCGAAGCGGCGCACAAGGCTTCCAGAACTTCGCAATACCCCACCACACCGGCAAAGTTCCAGCAAAACTCCACTGACCGATTAGTCAGAAAAAATCGCCTAACAAGCGGTACTTTTTCTGAACTTTTGAAAAAACGGCCCAGTCACAGCCCATAGCCACTACGGCAAAAAACCCTTCACTGCGAGCTCCGTCAGCTCTGGGTGAAGGAGCCAAGTCGATGGACTGTTACGGAACTCGTCGTTCATCAGGAGTGATCCAATGGAGTTGACCACCATGAAGACCCGCATCGAGAAAACCCCGTTCCAACTGCGCGGGATCAAGCTGGCCGCGCTGGCCCTGGGCAGTAGCCTGGTATTGGCCGGTTGTGCTGGCAAGCCACCCACCGAGCAGTACGCCGTGACCCAGTCGGCGGTCAATTCCGCCGTCAGCGCCGGTGGTACCGAGTACGCCGCCGTGGAAATGAAGGCCGCCCAGGACAAGTTCAAGCAAGCCGAAATCGCCATGCACGACAAGAAGTATGACGAAGCGAAGCTGCTGGCCGAACAGGCGGAATGGGATGCCCGCGTCGCCGAGCGCAAGGCCCAGGCCATGAAAGCCCAGAAAGCCTTGCAGGACTCCCGCCAGGGCGTTCAGGAACTGCGCGAAGAAGGTATGCGCGCCGCCGAGCCCACCCAGCCGCAGTAAGCGCGCCATCGCCCCGTGCACTTCGAATTGATTAAAGGATGAACACTATGCGTAACCACGTGATGATCCCCGCCCTCCTGGCCCTGAGTATCGGCCTGGTCGCCTGCGCCCACCAGCCGAACCCGAATCTGGAATCCGCCCGCACCAACTTCTCCGCCCTGCAGAGCGATCCGCAGTCGAGCAAGGTCGCGGCCCTTGAAACCAAGGACGCCCAGGACTGGCTGAACAAGGCCGACAAGGCCTACATGGACAAGGAAGACAACAAGAAGGTCGACCAGCTCGCCTACCTGACCAACCAGCGCGTCGAGGTGGCCAAGCAAACCATCGCCCTGCGCACCGCCGAGGCCAACCTGAAAAACGCCGCTGCCCAACGCGCCCAGGCCCGCCTGGATGCCCGTGACGCGCAGATCAAGAAATTGCAGGAAAGCCTCAACGCCAAGCAGACCGACCGCGGCACCCTGGTGACCTTCGGCGACGTGCTGTTCGACTACAACAAGGCCGAGCTGAAAAGCAACGCCTACCCGAACATCACCAAGCTGGCGCAGTTCCTCCAGGAAAACCCTGACCGCAAGGTGATCGTCGAGGGCTACACCGACAGCACCGGCAGCGCCAACTACAATCAGGGCCTGTCCGAGCGCCGCGCCAACTCCGTGCGCATGGCGCTGGTCCGTGCCGGTGTCGACCCGGCCCGTATCGTTGCCCAGGGCTATGGCAAGGAATACCCGGTTGCCGATAACAGCAGCAACTCGGGCCGTGCGCAAAACCGTCGCGTGGAAGTGACCATCTCCAACGACAACCAGCCAGTGGCACCGCGCAGCGTGAGCAGCGCTCAATAAGCCTCGGGCTGAAATGAAAAATCCCGCCAAATTGGCGGGATTTTTTTGTTTTGCCACATTAAAAACACTATTTAAAGCACCTTTAAAAGCACCACAAAAAGAACTACCATCGCGTTACTTCGCTTCCGGCAAAGCCGCTGATCTTAGATATCAGCCATGGCCTACCTGAAACGAGGCACCTCCCGACAGCGCACCCCATCAGGAAATGTTGCCATGGCAATGACATTCGCGGTCCTGGCCGATGTAGCCGCATCGGTCACCGACCTTAAAAAAGACCCCATGGGCACCCTGCGCGAAGCCAACGGCAAAACCGTTGTCATCCTCAACAGAAATGAGCCCGCGTTCTATGCGGTGCCGCCAGATCGCTACGAAGCGATGATGGAACTGATCGATGATGCGCAACTGGCGGAGCTCGTCAGGCAACGGCGTGGGGAGCCTGCCGTCAGGGTAGATATCGATGAGCTCATCGCGGACGCCGACGGGATTGCCACAAGATCCAGCTGCAAGGCATCGGCTATCGGTTGATACCAGTCAGTTAGCGTTTCAGCGCCTATGTTGGGGCTGCTTTGCAGCCCTTCGCGAGCAAGCTCGCTCCCACACAGTTGTGACAGACAAAGTACTGACCCAAGGTTTTGCGGGGGCCTGTGGGAGCGAGCTTGCTCGCGAAGGGCCGCAAAGCGGCCCCAATTGGTTTAACTGACTGGCTATCGGTTGGTTTATCAGGTCATCGAAGATCGGCTGATCGTGTTGGTGGTGTGGAGCCTGCAGCCGGCAATGGCTTTTTTTGCAATCACTCGGTCTGCTGCGGCGTTTCCTGCCCCATGCAGCGCACCGCCTGCTTCTTGTTGTCCACCAGCACGCCGGTCAGGCCTTTCTGCTGCATGTCGAACAGCACCAGCACGCCATCGATGCACTGCGCCATTTGCGGCGCGGGGGTCAGGGCAATTTTGTAGTCCTCGCCCGGCACCGTCTTGAGCATGGTGAATTCCGACAACAGCAGAGCATCCTCCGGCTTGGCGAAATGCAGGTAGCCGTAGTACCACAGGGCGCACACGGTACCGACGATGCTGCAGACTCCGGTAATGATCAGGGGGACGGCGTTGCGTTCTTCACTCATTGCGACTTCTCGTCAGGATAATTGGGGACTTCGGCCAGGCGACGCAGGCCGTTGAAATGTTCGGGATCGTCGAGGAAACGCACCATCACCTGGCGCCAGGTCGGGTCGGCGAAGGTCTGTACATGGGCGCCACGCACCAGTTGCAGCACCCGTGGCGGCGGCGCGGCCTGGTACAGGCGGATGCCGTTTTCAAGGGGCACCAGAGCGTCATCGATGCTGTGGAAGAACAGTTTCGGCGGGCTTTTCAGCAGGCCGATGGAATGGATGGCGCTGTCGCCATCGGGCACCATCCACGACAGCGGCACTTGCAGCGGCCAGGTCATCCACGAGGTGCTCAGGGCAAAGCGCCCCACCGCGCGGTAACTGACCGGAACGCCATCAAACACCAGCGCCTTGAAGCGCTGCGCCTGATCGGGATGCTGCGCCAGGTAGTGGATCGCCATCGCACCGCCGAGGCTTTGCCCCAGCAGCACCAGCGGTTTGCCCTGGACCTCCGGGGCTTTTTGCAGCCAGTCGAGGGCGGCGCCGATGTCCTGATAAACCTCGGGCAAACCGGGTTTGCCTTCGGACAGTCCATAACCGCGGTAATCGATCATCAGCACCTGATAACCCTGCTCCGGCAACCAGTAGCTGCCGCCCAGATGCCAGGCCAGATTGCCGCCGTTGCCGTGCAGGTGCAGCACGGTGCCCTTGACCTCCACGCCCTCCTTGGCCGGCAGCCACCAACCGTGCAGGCGGGTGCCGTCTGCGGCGGTCAGGCTGACATCGCGCCAGGCCAACTTGGCCTTTTCAGGGGTGAACGGCTGGCCGGGCTCCGGATAGAACAGCAGCGAGCTGCACCCGGACAGGCCCATCAGCATCAGGCCCAGGGCGAACAGCCCGCGCCAGCGCTCAGAGAATGTTCGAGTAGTCGGCTTCAATCCGGTCCAGGCTCAGGTGGTTGAGGAAGTTGGAGAAACACATCCAGGCCGACAGCGCGTTAAGGTCGCGGAACTGCTCCGGCAGGTACTTGGGCGGTTCCACCAGGCCTTCGTCCACCAGTTGGCGCAGGGTCCGCATGTCTTCCAGGGTGGTCTTGCCGCAGAACAGCAGCGGTATCTGTTCGAGCTTGCCCTTGCGCACGGCCAACTGAATGTAGTTGTAAACCATGATGAAGCCCTTGAGGTAGGACAAGTCTTTGGTGAACGGCAGGCCATTGGGCACCGAACCACGGAACACCCGGCTGGCGTTGCCGTAGCTTTCCGCCATCTCGAAGCCCTGGGCGCGGAAGAATTCGAAGACCTGCAGGAAGTCGGCGCCCTCCTCGACCATGTGGATGGCGCGGGTGCGGTTGGTCAGTTTGCGCAGGCGGCTCGGGTAGGACGCGAAGGCGATGACTTCCATGAGGATCGCCAGGCCTTCCTGGGTCACGGTCGATGAGGGCGGGCCCTTGGCGAGGAAGGTGCAGATCGGCTGGTTCAGGCCGTTGAGGGTGGTGCCGACGTGCACCAGGCCCTCGTGGACCTCCAGCGCGCGGACGTCGCGGCTGTTGAACATGGCGTCGGCGCGGATCTTGATGTAGTCGGCCCCCGCCGCCGCGTCGGCGACGATGCCGTCCGACTCGAACACCCGGATGGTGCCCTCGGCCTCGCCGAATACCTTGTTCAGGCGCTGCTGGAGGATTTGCACCGCCTCCTTGGCGCAGAGGTTCTTCGGTTCGTCCTTGAGGTCGCCACGGCCGTCGATGTTGTTCAGGTAGTCCGAGAGCATCAGGCCGAGGTCGGCGAGGGTCGGGTCGCCGGCGTGGAAGGCGTCGGAGGCGGCGCCGTAGAGTTCCTGGGAGATCAGCCCGAAATCTTCGGTGCCGCGCGCTTCGAGCATGCGCACCACCATGCGGTACTCCTTGCACATGCGCCGCATGATCTGCCCGACAGGGTTGAACTGGCCCAGGCGGCGGGTGATGTCGCGCTCGATGTTCTGGAATTCCAGCTTCAGCGCGCCGGAGTCGAACGACAAGGGCCGGTTCTGGTAATAGGCGCGGTCCACCGCCGGTGGTTCCTTGCCCTTGGCCTTGAGAAAGCCCTGGCGGATGCTATCGTCCCACTTCACCGCATCGAGCACGCGAATCGGCGTCTGCGCCTGAACAATGCGATCAGACAGGGTCCGTATCGTCTGCTGGTACTCGTCCACGCCCCACTCCTCGTTTCAGTTATTTGCCGGCACGCTGGAAACGGGCCACTTCGACGAACAGGTCGGAGTTGGCCGGGTCATCCAGGTAGGCCAGGACACGATCCACCGGGCTGTCGATCAACACGCCGTCGCCGTTGTCTTCCGGCACTTCGATGCTGCGGCCGCTGAGTTCTTTCTTTTCCAGGGCCTGGTTGACCTGCTCGACATCGAGGTTGTAGACCACCAGTTCCTTGTTATCGATCACTTCGAAGCCGCCGATCAGGAAATTCCCGCCCATGGCCTTGGGCACGCCCGCCGAAAGGTACCAGCGGCTGCCATGGCGCGACACGGTGAACGCGTATTCCTGACGCGGCTTGTCCTTGGCCGTGGCCACCGCCTTATAGGCGTTGCCACCGGAGCGGCTGATCAGCAGGGTCAGGGGTTCGCCCCAGGCATCCTTGCTGGTCCACTTGCCCAACAGGGCCTTGGGTGCCGGCTCGTTGGCCGGAATCGGCTCGTTGAATGTCACCAGACAGCCGTTCAACAGCAGGAAAGACAGGGCCAGCAGCACACGCCAGGCTTTCATCGGGTTCTCCTTGAGGGGCTCGCGGCTTATTCCGCCGCCAGCACCAGATGCAGGTAACGGACAAGAATAGCGAGCATCTGCCCTTCAGCCTGCGGTTTTGCGGCATCGAGCAGGCCCTGATATTCCATCTGCTCGATTATTGCCGTCAACACAATGGCGTCTTGCTGCGGCTGACGCGAGCCCACGACCTGCAAAAGCTGGCAGGCACCACGCAGCAGAATCTGCTCGTGCAGCTTCACCAGCTCGGCCAGACGCGGGCACAACAGGGCTTCCTGGCGGAACGCCTGCTCGGCCATGAGGAAGTCGCGGCGGTTGTGCAATTGGCGCTGGACGTACTCGGCGGTCATCTTCGCCACCTCGTCAGCCAGCCGCGCCCGCGAGGCCGGGCTTCCATCGCCCTGGGCGAGCAACTGACGCAGGATCACTTCGGTGTTCTCCCACAGCTTGGCCATGTAGGCGGCGCTGCGCTCGACGTACTGGGCGAAGGTGTCGCTGAGCAGGTCCTGGATATCGTTGAAGTAGTACGTGGTGGCCGACAGCGGCACGCCCGCCTCCGCCGCCACCGCACGATGGCGCACGCCCCGCACGCCGTCGCGCACGACGATGCGCATGGCCGCGTCGAGAATCTGCTGGCGGCGCTGTTCGCTGCCCTGCCGGCTGGCCTTGCGGCCTTGGTACTGCACGCTTTCTGCCACTGCGGTGGCGACGCCAGCAGCGCCTTGTTGTGTCATGGGGAGAGTCACTGGCGGGTTACCTCGAAATCTGGGATTTACAGGCATGAAAAAGCCGCCAAGGGCGGCTGATTCATGTTGCTCTCGCGGGCCTCATCGAAGCGGTTCGGCGCCCCGACAAGACAGCGATGAGGCCATCAAACCTGACGAAATCAGGCCTGCGGACGCATGTGCGGGAACAGGATCACATCGCGGATCGACGGCGAGTTGGTCAGCAGCATCACCAGACGGTCGATACCGATACCTTCACCCGCCGTTGGCGGCATGCCGTACTCCAGGGCGCGGACGAAGTCGGCGTCGTAGTGCATGGCTTCGTCGTCACCGGCGTCCTTCTCGGCCACCTGGGCCATGAAGCGCTCGGCCTGGTCTTCGGCATCGTTGAGCTCGGAGTAGGCGTTGGCGATCTCGCGACCACCAATGAACAGCTCGAAGCGGTCGGTGACATTCGGGTTGTTGTCGTTGCGACGGGCCAGCGGCGAGACTTCGAACGGGTATTCGGTGATGAAGTGCGGCTGTTCCAGCTTGCTCTCCACCAGCTCTTCGAAAATCATCACCTGCAGCTTGCCCAGGCCTTCGTGGCCGAGCACCTTGGCGCCGGCTTTCTTGGCGATGGCACGGGCTTTTTCGACGTCCAGCAGGTCAGCCTCGGTGAGTTCCGGGTTGTACTTGAGGATCGAGTCGAACACGCTCAGGCGCACGAACGGCTCGCCGAAGTGGAAGACTTTCTCGCCGTACGGCACGTCGGTGCTGCCCAGAACAAGCTGCGCCAGTTCGCGGAACAGTTCTTCGGTGAGGTCCATGTTGTCGTTGTAGTCGGCGTAGGCCTGGTAGAACTCGAGCATGGTGAATTCAGGGTTGTGCCGGGTCGAAACGCCTTCGTTGCGGAAGTTGCGGTTGATCTCGAACACTTTCTCGAAACCACCGACCACCAGGCGCTTGAGGTACAGCTCCGGGGCGATACGCAGGAACATCGGCATGTCCAGCGCGTTGTGGTGGGTTTCGAACGGCTTGGCCGCGGCGCCGCCAGGAATGGTCTGCAGCATCGGCGTCTCGACTTCGAGGAAGTCGCGTTTGGCCAGGAAGCTGCGGATGTGGGAGATGACCAGGGAACGCACGCGGAAGGTCTCGCGGGTTTCCTCGTTGACGATCAGGTCGACGTAGCGCTGGCGATAGCGCTGCTCGGTGTCGGTCAGGCCGTGGTGCTTGTCCGGCAGCGGACGCAGCGACTTGGTCAGCAGGCGCACGTTGGTCATTTCAACGTACAGGTCGCCCTTGCCGGAACGGGCCAGGGTGCCTTCGGCGGCGATGATGTCGCCCAGGTCCCAGGTCTTGACCGCGGCCAGGGTTTCTTCCGGCAGGGTCTTGCGGTTGACGTAGACCTGGATACGCCCGGTCATGTCCTGGATCACCATGAACGAACCACGGTTGAGCATGATGCGACCGGCAACCTTGACCGGGATCGCTGCAGCTTCCAGCTCTTCCTTGGTCTTGTCGACATACTGTTTCTGCAGGTCGTTGCAGTAGCTGTCACGGCGGAAGTCGTTGGGGAAGGCCTGGCCCTTGGCGCGTTCTGCGGCAAGCTTTTCCTTGCGCAGGGCGATCAGGGCGTTTTCTTCCTGTTGCTGGGCTTGCGGGTCGAGTTGTAGATCGCTCATGTCGTCACTTTTTCCATCAGGGTTCGTTGTCCCAGGTCGCAGACCGGGGATCGCGGGCAAGCCCGCTGGCTACGGGCATTGCCTCGCGCATGGGTGTCGCGGTTACAGCCCCTGTTTGAGGCTCGCTTCCAGGTATTCGTCGATATCGCCGTCGAGCACCTTGTCGCAGTCGCTGCGCTCGATGTTGGTGCGCAGGTCTTTGATCCGCGAAGCATCCAGAACGTAGGAGCGGATCTGGTGACCCCAGCCGATGTCCGACTTGGTGTCTTCCAGTGCCTGGGAGGCGGCGTTGCGGCGCTGGATTTCCTGCTCGTACAACCGGGCCCGCAGCATTTTCATGGCGGTGTCCTTGTTGGCGTGCTGGGAGCGTTCGTTCTGGCAGCTCACCACGGTGTTGGTCGGTACGTGGGTGATACGTACGGCCGAGTCGGTGGTGTTTACGTGCTGACCACCGGCACCGGAGGACCGGTAGGTGTCGATACGCAGGTCGGACGGGTTGATCTCGATTTCGACCTTGTCGTCGATCTCGGGCGAAACGAACACCGCCGAGAACGATGTGTGGCGACGGGCGCCGGAGTCGAACGGGCTCTTGCGCACCAGGCGGTGCACGCCGATCTCGGTCCGCAGCCAGCCGAAGGCGTATTCGCCCTTGATGTGCACGGTAGCGCCCTTGATACCGGCAACTTCACCCTCGGACAGTTCCATGATGGTGGCGTCGAAGCCACGCTTGGACGCCCAGCGCAAGTACATGCGCAGCAGGATGTTGGCCCAGTCCTGAGCCTCGGTGCCGCCGGAACCGGCCTGGATGTCTAGGTAGGCGTTGTTCATGTCCATCTCGCCGCTGAACATCCGGCGGAATTCCAGGGCTTCCAGCGACTCGCGCAGGCGGTCGAGTTCGCTGACGACGTCAGCGACCGCGCCTTCATCGTCTTCTTCGACGGCCATGTCCAGCAGGTCGCGGCAATCGGCCAGACCACCGGACAAGCCGTCCAGGGTCTCGACGATCTGCGCCAGGGTGGCGCGCTCGCGGCCCAGTTCCTGGGCGTACTCGGGTTTGTTCCAGACGTTCGGGTCTTCGAGCTCGCGGTTGACTTCGATCAGGCGGTCATGCTTGTGATCGTAGTCAAAGATACCCCCGAATAGACTCGGAACGCTCGGTGAGGTCCTTGATGGTATTCAGGATCGGATTGATTTCCATGGGCGGGCGGCTCTCGTGCGGATTCTGTGAAAAGCCGGAGAGTATAGCGCAGGAGCCCCTGCCAGCGACAAGCAGCAAGCTACAAGCGGCAAGACAAGCCGGGGACCGCGCTTGCCTTCACTTACAACTTGCAGCTTGTAACGTGCAGCTGGGTCGCCGTCAGGCGACCCCCACCTGATTGCGGCCGTTGTTCTTGGCCTGGTAGAGAGCGTTGTCCGCCGCCGAGATCAGTTGCCGGCAGTGGCTGCCGACGGCCGGGGTCTGGGTCGCCAGGCCGATGCTGACGGTCAGCCAGGAATCCGGCTTGGGCATGATGTGGGCGATGCGCGCGGCTTCGACGGTCTGGCGCAGTTTTTCCGCCACCAGCCGTGCACCGCCCGGCGAAGTGTTGGGCAGCACCAGGGCGAACTCTTCACCGCCGTAGCGCGCTGGCAGGTCGCTGGGCCGGGCGCAGCAGGAACGGATGGCCTCGGCGACCTGGCGCAAGGCCTCGTCGCCAGCCAGATGACCGAAGGTGTCGTTGAACGACTTGAAGTAGTCGACATCGACCATCAGCAGCGACAGTTGCGACTGCTCGCGCATTGCCCGGCGCCATTCCAGCTCAAGGTACTCATCGAAATGGCGGCGGTTGGACAGCCCGGTCAGGCCGTCGGAGTTCATCAGCCGCTGCAGCACCAGGTTGGTGTCGAGCAGTTGCTGCTGGCTGACCCGCAGCGCGCGGTAGGCTTCGTCGCGCTGCAGCAAGGTCAGGTAGGAGCGCGAGTGATAGCGGATGCGCGCCACCAACTCGATGTTGTCCGGCAGCTTGACCAGGTAATCGTTGGCCCCGGCAGCAAAGGCCGCGCTCTTGACCAGCGGGTCCTCCTTGGTCGACAGGACGATGATCGGGATGTCCTGGGTCGCCGGGTTACTGCGGTATTCACGCACCAGGGTCAGGCCATCCAGGCCCGGCATGATCAAGTCCTGGAGAATCACCGTCGGCTTGATGCGGATGGCCTGAGCCACCGCTTCGTGCGGGTCGGCACAGAAATGGAAGTCGATGTTTTCTTGCTGGGCAAGGCCACGGCGCACGGCTTCGCCGATCATCGCCTGGTCATCGACCAGCAGGACCATCGCCGAGTTCTCGTCAGAGGCTGAAAAGCCGTCGATCGGTAGATCATTCATGCGTCGTCACCTGGGCACTGCCGGCGAGCCGGCGTGGCTGAATACATATCGTCATTTCGGGAAAAGTTCCATTAGACGTGGGGCTATCCGCTCCAGCGGACGCACCTCCACGGCCGCGTCGATGGCGACGGCTGCTTTGGGCATGCCGTACACCGCACTGCTCTGTTGGTCCTGGGCGATGGTCAGGTAACCCTGCTGGCGCATGAGTTTGAGACCCTGCGCACCATCGCGGCCCATGCCGGTGAGCAATACGCCCACCGCGTCGCCGCGCCAGAACCGCGCCACACTTTCGAAGAACACGTCGATCGAGGGGCGGTAGATTTCGTTGACCGGCTCGGCGGTGTAGGCCAGGGTGCAATCGGCGAGCAGGCGAATATGATGGTTGGTGCCGGCCAGCAGCACCTGGCCCGGCTGCGGCGGCTCGCCTTCGCGGGCCAGGCGAACCGCCTGGCCGGAGGCACTGCTGAGCCATTCGGCCATGCCCGCGGCGAACACCTGGTCGACATGCTGGACCAGCACGATGGACGCCGGAAACGCCTTGGGCAGGCCCTTGAGCAACACTTCCAGCGCCGCCGGCCCGCCCGCGGACGAACCGATGGCCACCAGCCCCTGGCGTTGCGCGGCCTGGCGCAGTGGCGTCGACACCGGGCGCACACTGCTGGCGCGCTGCTGGCCGATCAGCCAGGAAATATTGAAGATCTTGCGCAACAACGGCGCCGCCGCTTCCTTGGGATCCCCGCCGCCCAGGGCCGGCGTGTCGACCACGTCCAGCGCGCCGTGGCCCATGGCCTCGAATACACGGTGGACGTTCTGCCGGCGGTCGACGGTGACGATCACGATCGCACACGGCGTTTCAGCCATGATCCGCCGGGTCGCCTCGACGCCGTCCATCTGCGGCATGATCAGGTCCATCAGCAGCAGGTCCGGGGTCTGCTCGGCGCAGCGGCGCACCGCTTCGGCGCCATCGTTGGCGACCCAGATCACCTCGTGCGCGGGCTCGTAGGCCAAGGCGCGGCGCAGGGCCTCCACAGCCAGCGGCATGTCGTTGACGATGGCAATTTTCATCCCTGCGCCCCCCCGATCAGTTCAACCACGGCATCCAGTAAGGCGTCATCGTGGAAACTCGCCTTGGCCAAATAATAGTCGGCGCCCGCATCGAGCCCGCGTCGTCGGTCTTCTTCGCGGTCCTTGTAGGACACCACCATCACCGGCAACGATTGCAGGCGGCTGTCGCGGCGCAGCAGGGTGACCAACTCGATGCCGTCCATGCGCGGCATGTCGATATCGGTGATCAGCAGGTCGAAATCCTCGCTGCGCAGCGCGTTCCAGCCATCCATTCCGTCCACCGCCACGGCCACTTCGTAGCCGCGGTTGCTCAACAGCTTGCGTTGCAGCTCGCGCACGGTCAGCGAGTCGTCCACCACCAGCACGCGCTTGCGCGCCACTTCGCGCACCCCGCCGCCGCCGCGCTCGATGCGCTCCAGGCGGCCGGTGCTGAGGAGTTTTTCCACCGAGCGCAGCAAGTCCTCGACGTCGACGATCAGCACCACCGAACCGTTGTCCAGTAGCGCACCGGCCGAGATGTCCTGAATCTTGCCCAGGCGGGCGTCGAGGGGCATCACCACCAGCACCCGCTCGCCGATCAGCCGCTCCACCGCCACGCCATACAGCGTGTCGCGCTCGCGGATCACTACCACCTTGATGCTCTGCCCGTCACCCGGGGTTGCCGGGCGATTGAGCAACTGGCTGGCCGAGACCAGGCCGATATGCCGGCCTTCGTGCCAGAACTGTTGGCGCCCTTCAAGCTGCACGATGGCCTCGGCCGGCAGCTCCAGGGTGCGCTCGATATGGGCCAGCGGGAAGGCGTAAGCCTCGCCGCTGACTTCCACCACCAGGCTGCGCACCACCGACAGGGTCAGCGGCACTTCCAGGTGGAAGCGGCTGCCGTGGCCGCTGCTTTGGGTCATCTCGATCTGCCCGCGCAACTGCCGGACCATATGCTGCACCGCGTCCAGGCCAACGCCGCGACCGGACACCTCGGTGACCTTGTCGCGCAGGCTGAAGCCCGGCAGGAACAGGAAGGTCAGCAGTTCCGCCTCGCTCATCTGCGCTACGGTTTCGGCCGGCGAGAGCTGGCGCTCGACAATGCTGCGGCTCAGGCCGCGCAGGTCGACGCCGCCGCCGTCATCGCTCAGTTCCAGAATCAGCAACCCCGCCTGGTGCGAGGCGCGCAGGCGGATGGTGCCTTCCATTGGCTTGCCGGCGAGCAGGCGTTGCTCGGGCATTTCGATGCCGTGGTCGACGGCGTTGCGCAGCAGATGGGTCAGCGGCGCTTCGAGTTTTTCCAGTACGTCCCGGTCGACCTGGGTCTTCTCACCCTCGATCTCCAGGCGCACCTGCTTGCCCAGCGAGCGGCCGAGGTCGCGGACCATCCGGCTTTGCCCGGTGAGCACATCGGCGAACGGCCGCATGCGGCACGCCAGCGCGGTGTCGTAGAGCAACTGCGCGCGTTGCCCGGCTTGCCAGCCCAACTCGTCAAAGTCGGCGGCCTGCTGCAACAGCATCTGCTGGGTTTCGCCCATCAGTTGCTGGGTCAGGGCGAGGCTTTCGAGAATCTCGGCGCCCTGCTCCCCGGCATCGATCTGCGCCTTGAGCCCGTCGAGGGCGCGCAGGCTCTGCCCGTGCACGCGCTTGAGGCGTTGCAGGGTGGCGAGAAACGGTTTGAAGCGCTGGGTTTCCACCAGAGCCTTGCTCGACAGATCAAGCAGGCTGTTCAAGCGCTCGGCGGTAACCCGCAACACACGCTCGCCGCCCTCGGTGGGTTTGCCCCGGCGGACCGGGCGCGGCTCCGGCTCGGCTTCGACTTCCGCCTCGATTTCAGGCTCGGCGAGCACAGGCGCGGGCGCGGGTTCAGGCTGAACAGGCGCGGGCGCTGCCACCGCCGGCACCGGTGGCGCAGCGCCGGGCTGCAGCAGGCCGGCCATCTGCACCAGAAACGCCTGGACTGCGGCGCTGACGGTGGGGTCCGCGGGGTTGGCAACGCGCAACAGCAGGTCGGTGCCCTGCAACAGCGCGTCGATATGTTCCGGGCGCAAGCGCAGACGGCCTTCCTGCGCCTCCACCAGACAATCTTCCATCACGTGGGCAACGCTGACGCCGGCATCGATCCCGACGATCCGCGCCGCGCCCTTGAGCGAGTGCGCCGCGCGCATGCAGGCTTCGAGCTGGTCGGCCTGGGTCGGGTTGCGTTCCAGCGCCAGCAGCCCCGCACTGAGCACCTGGGTCTGGGCCTCGGCCTCCAGGCTGAACAGTTCGAGCAACGAGGCATCGCGCATTTGCTCAGGGGTCATGAAAGGCTCCGGTCTACGGCAGACAACAGGTGATCCTCATCGAGAATCCGCACGCTGCGACCACGCCATTGCAGAACCTGGCGGGTAAAGCGGTTTTCATTGACAGCCTCACCGTTCAGCCCCTGGTCGAGCGCATGAATGCCGTCCACTTCATCCACCGGCAGCACCACTGCGCCGCCGCTGGCGGAGACGATCAACATGCGCGGCATGACCCGCGCCGAACTGGCCGCCGCCGGTGCGACTTCCAAACCCAGCAGATCGGGCAGAGACAAGCAAGGCACCAGCGCGCCACGCACATTGGCCACACCTTGCAGCACTCGCGAACGCTGGTGCGGCAACGAGTGCACCGGTTGCATCGGCGACACCTCGGCCAGGCAGCGGGTGGCCAGGGCCAGCCATTCTTCGCCAAGGCGGAACAACAGCAGCGACGGCCCGGCGTGGACCTGCTCTTCGCTGTCCTCGCGCACGTGGGCGTCCTGAGCCAGGGCGTAGCGGTCCAGCAGGCGCGTCGCGGCGGCGGCATACACCGCGCAGTTGCGGCAGTGCACATGCTCGGCCAGCAACGGGCAGCTCTTGTCGCCGTGCACGCCGATGCGGTTCCAGCAATCGTCGATCTGTTCGACGTCGCCGCTCAACACGCTGATTGCGTCGATCATCGCTCACCTCCCCGCTCGCGCCGCGCCGCACGTTCCTGCAGGCGTCGGGCGCCGACGGTGTCGCCCCGGGATTGCAGCAGCGCCGCCAGGTGCACCAGGGCCTCGGGGTGTTGCGGTTCCAAATAGAGCGCCTTGCGGTACTGGTTGATCGCTTCGGCGGCATCGCCGGCGGTGTCGCTGAGCAGGCCCAGCCAATAAAACACCTGAGCCGAGGGCCCGAAGGTCTTGAGGCAGCGTTGACACTGCACACGGGCCTGTTCGCTGTTGCCGCCGTTGGCCAGCACGGCAATCTGCGCCAGCAACTCGCCGGCCTGCTCGTCACGGGCGGAGTTCGCGGTACGCGCAGCGGGCGCTGGCGCGGTCGGCACCAGCGGACGGCGCGGCGTGGGCGCTGGCGGCGCGGGCCACGGCGCACGGGCCGGGGGCGCAAGGCTGGCCGGCTTGCTCGGCGCCACCTCGGCCTCGGGCACATGACGGACGTAAGCGAACGACTGGGCGATCCCCAGCGGCCGCATGCCCAACCGCGCCAGCAGGCTGCCTTCGGCCGGGCCGATAAACAGCACGCCGCCGGCATGGGTGAGGTTCTTCAGCACCTCGAATACCCGTTGCTGGGTGGGGATGTCGAAATAGATCAGCAGGTTGCGGCAGAACACAAAATCGTAGGTGCCTTCCCGGGCCAGCAGCGCAGGATCGAGGACATTGCCCGCCTCGAAGTGCACCTGCTTACGCACGCGGTCGTCGAGGCGATGGCCTTCATCGGATTCGCTGAAGTGCCGCTCGCGAAAATCCTGGTGGCTGCCGCGAAACGAGTTGCGACCGTACAGCCCGCGCTCGGCACGGGCGATGGAATTGGGGCTGATGTCCATGGCATCGACACGGAAAGCCTGCGGCGCGAGGCCGCCGTCGAGCAGCGCCATGGCAATCGAATACGGCTCCTCGCCGGTGGAGCAAGGCAGGCTGAGAATCCGCAACGGGCGCACGCCGCCGAGTTCGGTCAGGCGTTTTCGGGCCAGGCCGACCAGTGCGGTGAAAGACTCCGGGTAACGGAAAAACCAGGTCTCCGGGACGATCACCGCTTCGATCAACGCCTGTTGTTCCTGGGGCGACTGCTGCAAACGCAGCCAGTAATCGTCCAGGTCGTGGGCCTCCAGCGCCGCGCAGCGCTGGCGCAAGGCGCGCTCGACCATCTGCTCGCCAACCGAGGCGACATCAAGGCCGATGCGCTCCTGCAAAAAGCGGAAGAACCGCCGTTCGATGCTCATGGCTGCACCTCGAGCGCGGTCCCGGCGGGCGGAAAGAGCAAGGCGCGGACGTCGTCGCTGAGCAGGTCCTGAACACCGATCCACTGCAGCAGGCCCTGGGCGTCTTCGCGCACCGGGCCGAGGTACGGCGCCTCGCGATTATCGACACCGTAAGGACGGAATTCCGCCGGGTTGCAGCGCAGGGTATTGCTGGCCTGTTCGAGGATCAGCCCGAGCAGCAGGTCCGGGCGCGCCGGGTCGGCGCGGTAGTGCACCAGCACCAGACGCGTGCTGGTGCGGTGCAGCGCCGGCTGGCCGAAGCTGAGGGCGCTGATGTCGATCACCGGCACCAGCGCGCCGCGATGGGCCAGCACCCCGGCCACCCACTCGGGCGTGCGCGCGATGGGTTTGAGCGGCAGGCGCGGCAACACCTCGGCGATTTCGCGGGTGTCGAGGGCAAACCGTTGCCCGCCAATGCGGAACACCAGGAACAACCGTCCCTGGCAGGCCGCGTCCTCGCTGCGGCGGGGCTTGAGCTCGTTCATCGCCACGTCAGACTTTGAACCGTGAAACGCCACCACGCAGGCCGACCGCCACCTGACTCAATTCGTCGATGGCGAAACTGGCCTGGCGCAGCGACTCGACGGTCTGGCTGCTGGCGTCGCTAAGCTGGGCCAGGGCGTGGTTGATCTGCTCGGCGCCGGTGGCCTGGGCCTGCATGCCTTCGTTGACCATCAGCACCCGCGGTGCCAGCGCCTGGACCTGGTGGATGATCTGGCTCAACTGCTCGCCTACCTGCTGCACCTCGAACATGCCGCGGCGCACTTCCTCGGAGAACTTGTCCATGCCCATCACCCCGGCGGAGACCGCCGACTGGATTTCCCGGACCATCTGTTCAATGTCGTAGGTGGCCACGGCGGTCTGGTCGGCCAGACGGCGCACTTCGGTAGCGACCACGGCGAAACCGCGACCGTATTCACCGGCCTTTTCCGCTTCGATGGCGGCGTTGAGCGAGAGCAGGTTGGTCTGGTCGGCGACCTTGACGATGGTCACCACTACCTGGTTGATGTTGCCGGCCTTCTCGTTGAGGGTCGCCAGCTTGTTGTTGACCAGATCGGCGGCGCCCATCACCTGGTGCATGGTTTCTTCCATGCGTGCCAGGCCCTGCTGGCCGGAACCGGCGAGTACCGAGGCCTGGTCGGCGGCGGAAGTCACTTCGGTCATGGTCCGCACCAGATCCCGCGAAGTCGCGGCAATTTCCCGCGAAGTCGCACCAATCTCGGTGGTGGTGGCGGCGGTTTCGGTGGCGGTGGCCTGTTGTTGCTTGGAGGTGGCGGCGATCTCGGTCACCGAGGTGGTGACCTGCACCGACGAGCGCTGGGCCTGGGACACCAGGCCGGTGAGTTCGCTGACCATCTCGTTGAAGCCGGTTTCCACGGCGCCAAACTCGTCCTTGCGGTCCAGGTTCATGCGCACGCTGAGGTCACCACCGCGCAGCACTTCGAGGGCGCGGACGATGCGCTGCATCGGCTCGGTGATGACGCGCATCAGCAGCAGGCCGCAGATGGCGGCGGCAATGACCGCCAGCAGTAGCGACACGATCATGCTGATCTTCGCAGCGGACACGGCGGCGACGATGTTGTCGGTGGCGTGATCGGCGGAGCGGCGATTCCAGTCGATCAACCCGTTGAGGTTCTTGCGACCGTCGGCCCAGGCCGGGGTCAGGTTCTCGATAAGCACACGTTGCGCTTCGGGATAATCCTTCTTGCCATAGGCCGCCAGCACCGTGCTCAGCGCTTGGTGGTAGGTGTCCACCTGCGCCTTGAACGCCTGGAAGTTGGCAACATCTTCGGGGTCGTTCATGGTTTGCTGGTAGTTGGCCATCTGCTGGCGCAGGCGTTCTTCGTAGCTCTTGTACAACGCAAGGTCAGCGTCGTTGAGTTCACGGTGATTGGACAGCCCCACCACTTGCTGGGTGAGCATATAGCTGTCGACCCACGCGCTGCGGATCATCGAGCTGTAGTAGACGCCGGGGATGCTGTCGGAGCGGACGGTTTCTTCGCTGCTTTCGATGGCCATCAACCGCGAATAGGCGGCAATGACCATCAGCGACATGATGGCGATGATCACGGCGAAGCTTGCCAGGATCCGTTGGCGCAATGTCCAGTTCTTCACAATCAGCCCTCGAGCGTTCTACGCGTCAGGAAAAATGGGCTGATTATAGCCCACGCCTTACGCCAGCATGGGACTGATCCTACAGGAGTGAATGGGCAAAACGGCCTCATTTGTGGCCATTTGCCCATTTCATTGACTCAGATCGTCCGAACCTGCTTCTCAAGCTCGACCTTAAGCGCCGGATCGAGGCCCAACTGGCGGGCCAGTTCGTCCAGGTAGGCACGTTCCATGAAGTGTTCTTCGTCCACCAGCATGACGCTGGCCAGGTACATCTCTGCGGCCATTTCCGGCGTGCCGGCGGCGCGGGCGACGTCGGCCGGGTCCAGCGGTTTGTTCAGTTCGGCGTGCAGCCAGTGCTGCAGATCGCGGTCGTTGCCGGAGAGTTTGACGAATTCGCCTTCGATCAACTCGCGTTCGCGCTCATCGACATGCCCGTCAGCCTTGGCCGCAGCCACCAGCGCCTTGAGGATCGCCTGGCTGTGCTGCTCGACCTGCGCGGCGGGCAGGCGGTCGAGGGTTTGCGGTTCGCCCTTGGGCGCGGCGGCCTGTTGCGCCTGCCAGTTGCCGTAGGCCTTGTAGGCCAGCACGCCGAGGGCGGCCAGGCCGCCGTAGGTCAGCGCCTTGCCACCGTATTTACGGGCCTTCTTGTTGCCGAGCAACAACCCCATCGCCCCCGCCGCCAACGCACCACCGCCGGCACCGGAGAGGAGACTGCCAAGGCCGCCGCTACCGTCCTTGTTCGCGCTGGAGGATGTGCCGGTCTGTTTTTGCAGCAAGTCCTGGCCGGACTTGAGCAGTTGATCGAGCAAACCACGGGTGTTCATTGCGAGCCTCCTGAGGCGAGGTTGTCTGACAGCACTCGCTGAAATTTCAGCGTAGTGATCGGAAAACCTGAATGGCCAATGTGGGAAAAACACTGACGGATAAGAGCCGAATCCTAACCGCGGGTTTCCGCGCCTCTGGGTGAAAATGTATTTCCGCTGATGACAATAGCGACGCCTTTGAATCGGTGGCGATCGTTGCTTTGTTTGGCCGCACCGCCCCGCCTATAGCGAATTCGCTTAACCACGCTTTTGTATTAAGTCCTTCGCCCAACTACTTTCAGAGATGCCCCGCACAGGCACGTCCCTGATGCCCGCAGCTTGTCGCGACAGCCCATCTGCCAAACGGAGTTCGTCGATGCGCTTACCGCTGTTGTTCGCCGCCACCTCCATGGCGCTGTCGCTGTCTTTGCTGCCACCGAACGTACACGGCGCAGAGGACCCGCAACGCGACCCGGCGGCCATCGCCGCACTGGTTGCCCTGGGCGATTACCTGCAAAGCCTTCAACGTTTCAGTCTGAGCACCCGCAGCGAGACCGACCAGCAACTCGACAGCGGCCAGACCATCGCCTTCCAGCACCACACCCAGGTGCTCGCGCAGCGTCCCGACAAGCTCTACGTCAATGTTGACCAGAACAGCGCCAGCCGGCAGTTCTTCTACAACGGCAGAACGTTCACCCTGTACGACCAGCGCCTGAACTACTTCACCCACGGCGACGCCCCCGCCAGCATCGACAAGCTGCTGGACCGGCTGGCCGATCGCTACGGTATCGAACTGCCGCTGGCCGACCTGTTTCGCTGGAACGCCAAGACCGCCGATGACGTCGGCATCAGCCAGGCCTACGTGATCGACAAAGAGAACATCGAAGGCCAGACCTGCACGCATTACGCCTACCGCCAGCCGGATATCGACTGGCAACTGTGGCTGCGCGAGGGCGCCGCGCCGCTGCCATGCCGGCTGGTCATCACCCGCCGCGACGACCCGGAGCGACCGCGGCATAGCGTCAACTTTGCCTGGGACCTCACCTCACCGATCAAGGCCGACGCTTTCACCTTCACGCCACCGGCCAAGGCGCTGGCGGTGCCACTGGTTGAACTGCGCAAGGGAGAACAGCCATGAGGCGCGGGCGTGGTGCACTGGTGCTCGGCACTGCCGTGATTCTGCTGCTGCCCGCCATGAGCGAGGCCTGGCAAATGCGGGGCGGCGGGGGTGGCCGCACGTTCGTGGTGCCGCATCAGGCGGGAGGCGGGTTTCAGCGGCCAGGGTTCGAGCCGGGGTACCGGCCGCAGCCTGTGCCTCGGCCGCAACCGGGGCCGGGGCCGGGGCCGGGGCCGGGGCCGCATCCGGCCCAGAACCGCATCCTGGGCCACATCCTGAGCCAGGCCCCGGACCTCATCCCATGCCTCCCGGACCGGGCCCAGGACCGATGCCGCCTCCGCCACCTCCACCGCCGCCCCCACCGGATGGCTGGTATCACCCTTGGGCGACCGCCGCCGTGATCGGGGCAACCACCGCGACCGCAATTGCGATCGGTAGCGAAGTGGCGTCGGTGCCGCCGGATTGTGTGTCGGTGGTGGCCAACGGGGTCGCGTACCAGCATTGCGGGAGCACGTGGTATCAGCCGCAGTATGTGGGTAACAGCGTCCGGTTCGTGGTGGTCAGGGCGCCTTGGTAACGGGGCGCTATACCAGAACGCCCCCCGTCGCCTGCCGATACTGCCTCGGCGTAAACCCGGTCAGCACCTTGAACTGCCGGGTAAACGCACTGTGATCGGTATAGCCGCAGCGCAACGCCACCTCGGTAATCGGCAACTCGGTATGTAAAAGCTGGTGCGCATGTTCCAGCCGCACTTTGTGGATCATCTGCCGCGGCGTCAGGTGGAACACCCGCTTGCAGTAGCGCTCCAGTTGCGCCACGGAAATCCCCGCCACGCGGGTCAACTCGCGCATGGTCACCGGCTGGTGAAAATTCGCCCGGATGTACTCGTCCACCGCCGCCAGCCGCTGATACGCAGGATGCGAATCGCTGGCCGACTGCAAGTCCACGGACACTCCGGCCAGGCCGATGATTTCACCGCGCCGGTTGTACAACGGGCGCTTGTGGGTCAAGCACCAGCCCGGTTCGCGCGAGCCATACAAGTGCAACTCCAGTTGATCTTCCAATACCCGACCTTCTTCCAGTACCCGGCGATCCTGTTCGGTATATCCGGGGCCCAGTTGCGCCGGAAAGACTTCGGCGCTGGTCTTGCCCAACAAGTGTCTCAACTGTTTGAAACCACAGCGCTTTACCAACGCCAGGTTGGCCAACAGATAACGCGCCTGAACATCCTTGATGAATATCGCCACATTGGGAATGGCATCGAACAACGGCAATAAGAACGCCATGCCGGACAACAGCTCTTCGATGGTTTCAGGACGGCACTCATCGTTGCCCTGACAGAGGATGGCAAACGCACTGGGGGTCATGGGGGCGGGCTCTCGTTTTTGACCGGCAGGTAGAAATCCACAAGCGGGCTCTGACCAGGCGGACACTTTGCCGCACCCTTGCCGGGCTGTCGAGCCTCGACAGACGCCAGAGCAGGCGTGGCCTGTAAGGCTTCAGAAATTTTCCGAAGAGTCATAGGGAAATTTCCTAACTATGCCGATTTCGTCATTACTCTTGAAGAAAACCATCAAGCGCCGGGGCGCCGATCAGTCCACTGTATTGGCATTGCCTGAGTCGTCGAAAACGTTGCGACGACGTACAGGCAACACCAATCGCCCGCGTCCTGAAATGCGCTGGCGAGCGTGCACCGGGTTAACGAAGAAGTGTGTCTTCGCTAGCGCAACGCAATGGTTTTTATAAGAACGCGGTTAAACAAAACCGTAAACACCGTATTGGGTGATCCCCGAAACAGTGCATTCAAAGTGACATCACTTCTGCCTACCAATAACCCACAAGAAGGCGACGCCATGTCAGGCAAAGGCAAGTTCAAAAAACAACTTTCATTGATAGACCTCACCTTTATCGGACTCGGTGCCATCTTCGGTTCCGGCTGGCTGTTCGCCGCCAGCCACGTGTCGGCCATCGCCGGTCCCGCCGGGATCTTTTCCTGGTTGCTGGGCGGTTTCGCCGTTCTGCTGCTGGGCATCGTCTACTGCGAACTGGGCGCCGCCCTGCCCCGCGCCGGTGGCGTGGTGCGTTACCCGGTCTATTCCCACGGCCCGCTGCTGGGCTACCTGATGGGTTTCATCACGCTGATCGCGTTTTCCAGCCTGGTGGCCATCGAGGTGGTTGCTGCGCGCCAGTACGCCGCAGCCTGGTTCCCGGAGCTGACCAAGGTCGGTTCCAGTGACCCGACAGTCCTCGGCTGGCTGGTGCAGTTCGGCCTGCTCTGCCTGTTCTTCGCCCTCAACTACTACAGCGTGAAGACCTTCGCCAAGTCCAACAACCTGATCAGCGTGTTCAAGTTCATCGTGCCGCTGCTGGTCATCGGCGTGCTGTTCACCTTCTTCAAACCGGAAAACTTCACCTCCCAGGGCTTCATGCCATTCGGGCTTTCCGGCGTGGAAATGGCGGTGTCCGCCGGCGGCATCATCTTCGCCTACCTGGGCCTGACCCCGATCATCTCGGTGGCCTCGGAAGTGAAGAACCCGCAACGCACCATCCCGATCGCATTGATCCTCTCGGTGCTGCTGTCCACCGCGATCTACGCCTTGCTGCAGATCGCCTTCCTCGGCGGCATTCCGACCGAAATGCTCGCCAACGGCTGGTCCGGCATCGCCAAGGAACTGGCCCTGCCCTACCGCGACATCGCCCTGGCGCTGGGCGTGGGCTGGCTGGCCTATCTGGTAGTCGCTGACGCGGTGATCTCGCCAAGCGGCTGCGGCAACATCTACATGAACGCCACCCCGCGCGTGGTTTACGGCTGGGCCAAGACCGGCACCTTCTTCAAGGTCTTCACCCGCATCGACGAAGAGTCCGGCATCCCGCGCCCGGCGCTGTGGCTGACCTTCGGCCTGTCGGTGTTCTGGACCCTGCCGTTCCCGTCCTGGGAAGCGCTGATCAACGTGGTGTCCGCCGCGCTGATCCTGAGCTACGCCGTCGCCCCGGTGTCGGTCGCCGCGCTGCGCCGAAATGCCCCTGACATGCCGCGTCCGTTCCGCGTTCGCCGCATGGGCCTGCTCGGTCCGCTGTCGTTCATCATCGCCGCGCTGATCGTCTACTGGTCCGGCTGGAAGACCGTGTCCTGGCTGCTCAGCCTGCAAATCCTGATGTTCGTGATCTACCTGATGTGCGGCCGCTTCGTTCCGACTCAGCACCTGAGCCTGGCCCAACAAGTGCGCTCGTCGGCCTGGCTGATCGGCTTCTACGCGGTGACCATCCTGCTCTCCTGGCTCGGCAGTTTCGGCGGCATGGGCGTCATTGCCCATCCGTTCGACACCCTGGTCGTGGCCGCCTGCGCACTCGGCATCTACTACTGGGGCGCAGCCACCGGCGTACCGGCGCACCTGGTGCAACTGGAGACCGACGAATCGGAAAGCGACGTCGAGCACAGCGCCCAGACCGCTCCGGTCGGCGCCCGCGCCCAACTGTCCTGAGCCAACGGAGACCTGCCATGAGCGAGCGCATCAACCTCAGCCTCGACCAGGTGTTCGACCTGGCTCACCGCGCCCTGACCCACAACGGCATGGCCGACGACCATGCCCGGGCGATCGCCGAGGTGATCACCCAGGGCCAGCGCGACGAATGCCACTCCCACGGCCTGTACCGGGTGCTGGTGTGCGTGCGTTCGCTGCGCTCGGGCAAGGTCGATCCGGCGGCGCAACCGACCGTGAATCAGCCGGCACCCGCCATCGTCAAGGTGGATGCGCACTTCGGTTACTCGCTGCTGGCCTTCCAGCACGGCTTGCCGCAGTTGGTTGAGGCGGCGCGCAAACAGGGCGTGGCGGCGCTGGTGATCCGCAACTGCTTCCACTTTTCGGCGCTGTGGCCGGAGGTGGAAGCCATCGCCGCCCACGGGCTGGTGGGCATGGCGATGACGCCGAGCCATGCCTGGGTAGCGCCGGAAGGCGGCAACCAGGGCGTGTTCGGCACCAACCCGCTGGCCTTCGCCTGGCCACGGGCGGGACAGGAACCGTTCGTCTTCGACTTCGCCACCAGCGCCATCGCCCGCGGCGATATCGAACTGCACGCCCGCCAGGAGAAAGCCATTCCACTGGGCTGGGGCCTGGACACCGAAGGCCAGCCGACCACCGACGCCCGCGCCGCGCTGGACGGCGCCATGCAGACCTTCGGCGGACACAAGGGCTCGGCCCTGGCGGCAATGATCGAATTGCTGGCGGGGGCGCTGATCGGCGACCTCACCAGCGCCGACTCCCTGGCCTTCGACGCCGGTGCCGGCGCCACACCGTGCCATGGCGAACTGCTGCTGGCGTTCGATCCGCAGCGCTTCGGCGGTGACGATTTCGAGCGCGGCCAGCAACGTGCCGAACAGTTGTTCAGCGCCATTACCGGCCAGGGCGCGCGCCTGCCCTCGCAACGGCGCTTTGCTGCGCGACAACGCTCGCAGGCCGAGGGCGTGTGGGTCGAGCGCAGCCTGCTGCAGGAAATCGAAGGCCTGTTGGCCTGACCTGACAACAACGCATTCTTGAGGGACTGACTGATGAAACAGATCCGCGTGATTGACTCCCACACCGAAGGCGAACCGACCCGCCTGGTGCTGGACGGCTTCCCGCAACCGGCCGGCGAGACCATGGCGCAGAAGCGCGATGCACTGCGCCAGCAGCACGACCAGTGGCGCCGCGCCTGCCTGCTCGAACCCCGTGGCAACGACGTCCTGGTGGGCGCGCTGTACACGCCACCGGTATCGGAAAACGCCACCTGCGGCGTGATCTTCTTCAACAACGCCGGCTACCTGGGCATGTGCGGCCACGGCACCATCGGCCTGGTCGCATCCCTGCACCACCTGGGCAAGATCGCCCCCGGCGAGCACAAGATCGACACCCCGGTCGGCCAGGTCAGCGCCACCCTGCATGACGACGGCGCGATCACCGTGGCCAACGTGCCGTCTTACCGCTACCGCAAGCAAGTGCCGGTGGACGTGCCGGGTTACGGCCGCGTCTTCGGCGATATCGCCTGGGGCGGCAACTGGTTCTTCCTGGTGTCCGAGCACGGCCAGGAACTGCACCTGAGCAACGTCGACCTGCTCACCGACTTCACCTGGAAGATGCTTCGCGCCCTGGAAGACCAGGGCATCCACGGCGAGGACGGCGCGCTGATCGACCATATCGAACTGTTCGCCGACGACGCCGAGGCCGACAGCCGCAACTTCGTCATGTGCCCGGGCAAAGCCTACGACCGCTCGCCCTGCGGCACCGGCACCAGCGCCAAGCTCGCGTGCCTGGCCGCCGACGGCAAGCTCGCTGCCGGCGAGCCCTGGGTGCAGGCGAGCATCACCGCCAGCCGCTTCGAAGGTCGCTATGAATGGGACGGCGAGCGCATCCGCCCGTTCATCACCGGCCGCGCCTACATGACCGCCGACGCCACCCTGCTTATCGACGAAAACGACCCCTTCGCCTGGGGCATCTGAGCCCCCTGCTGTAGGAGCGAGCTCGCTCGCGAAGGACCGCCAGGCGGTCCCGCCCCCTCTCCCGACTCAAACTGAACACAAAGGACCAAGACTCATGACCACCAACATCTTCACCGGCACCATCCCCGCCCTGATGACCCCTTGCACCCCGGACCGCAAACCGGACTTCGACGCGCTGGTGAAAAAAGGCCACGCACTGATCGAAGCCGGCATGAGCGCCGTGGTCTATTGCGGCTCCATGGGTGACTGGCCGCTGCTGACCGAAGCCGAGCGCCAGGAAGGCGTGGCGCGCCTGGTGGCCGCCGGCATTCCGACCATCGTCGGCACCGGCGCGGTCAATTCCCGCGAAGCCGTGTCCCACGCCGCTCACGCCGCCAAAGTCGGCGCCCACGGCCTGATGGTGATTCCACGTGTACTGTCCCGCGGCGCCTCGCCGGCTGCCCAGGAAGCGCACTTCGCGGCAATCCTGGAAGCCGCGCCAAAACTGCCGGCGGTGATCTACAACAGCCCTTACTACGGCTTCGCCACCCGCGCCGACCTGTTCTTCAAGCTGCGCCGCCAGTACCCGAACCTGATCGGCTTCAAGGAATTCGGTGGTGCCGCCGACATGCGCTACGCCGCTGAGCACATCACCTCGCAGGACAAGGACGTGATCCTGATGGCCGGCGTCGACACCCAGGTCGTGCACGGCTTCGTCAACTGCGGCGCCACCGGTGCCATCACCGGTATCGGCAACGCCCTGCCGCGTGAAGTGCTGTTGCTGGTCGACCTGAGCAAGAAAGCCGCCAAGGGTGACGCCGTCGCCCGCCGCCAGGCACTGGAACTGTCGGACGCCCTGCAAGTGCTGTCGTCCTTCGATGAAGGCTGCGACCTGGTGCTGTACTACAAGCACCTGATGGTGCTCAACGGCGACAGCGAATACAGCCTGCACTTCAACGAAACCGACGTGCTCAGCGACGCCCAGCGCAACTACGCCGAGACCCAGTACACGCTGTTCCGCCAGTGGTTCGCCACCTGGTCGGCGAGCAACAACATCGCCTGATTGCTCGCGGCGCCTTGTGCGCCGCTTGCGTTTTTTGCCGGCTGTGCGCAGCCGGCCACCCTCGAATTGATTTCAGGAGCCGTTATGACCCTGACAGGCAACATGCTCATCGGTCAGCACGCCGTAACCGGCAGCCGCGAAGCCATCCGCGCGATCGACCCGGCCACCAACCTGGTGCTCGAACCCGCTTATCCGGGCGGCACCACCGAGCACGTCGAACAAGCCTGCGCCCTGGCCTGGTCGGCGTTCGACCGCTACCGGGAAACCTCGCTGGAAGTTCGCGCGCAGTTTCTCGAACGCATCGCCAGCGAGATCGAAGCGCTGGGTGACGAACTGATCGACCGCGCCGTGGCCGAAAGCGGCCTGCCCCGCGCCCGGATCCAGGGCGAACGCGGACGCACCTGCGGGCAACTGCGCACCTTCGCCCGCACTGTTCGCGCCGGTGAATGGCTGGACGTGCGCGTCGACAAGGCGCAGCCGCAACGCCAACCGCTGCCCCGCGCCGACCTGCGTCAGCGTCAGGTAGCACTGGGCCCGGTGGCCGTGTTCGGCGCCAGCAACTTCCCGCTGGCCTTCTCCGTTGCCGGCGGCGACACCGCCTCGGCACTGGCGGCTGGCTGCCCAGTGATCGTCAAGGCCCACGGCGCCCATCCCGGCACCAGCGAACTGGTTGGCCAGGCGCTGGCCCGCGCAGTGAAACACTGCGAACTGCCGCCCGGGGTGTTCTCGCTGCTGTACGGTTCCGGCCGTGAAGTGGGCATCGCGCTGGTCTGCGATCCGCGCATCAAGGCCGTGGGTTTCACCGGTTCGCGCAGCGGCGGCATCGCCCTGTGCCAGGCAGCCGCAGCACGCGCCGAGCCGATTCCGGTGTACGCGGAAATGAGCTCGATCAACCCGGTGTTCCTCTTCCCTTCCGCCCTGCAGGCCCGTGCCGAAGCGCTGGCGCAAGGCTTCGTCGCCTCGCTGAACCAGGGCGCCGGGCAGTTCTGCACCAACCCCGGCCTGGTGATCGCGCGCCAGGGTGCCGACCTCGACCGCTTTATCGCCACCGCCGCCCAGCACATCTGGCAGAGCCCGGCGCAGACCATGCTCACCCCGGGCATCTTCAGCGCTTACCGCAACGGCATCGAGGCACTGGCGGGCAACGCCAACGCCGACACCGCTGCCGCCGGCCTCGTCGCTGAAGGTCCGAACCAGTGCCAGACGCACCTGTTCGTCACCCAGGCGCGGGATTTCCTCGTCGATCCGAGCCTGCAAGCCGAAGTGTTCGGCTCCGCCTCGCTGGTGGTGACCTGTGCCGATGACGAGCAAGTTCGCCAAGTGGCCGAACACCTGGAAGGCCAATTGACCGCGACCCTGCACCTGGACGAAGCCGACCTGGACGACGCCCGCGCCCTGCTGCCGACGCTTGAACGCAAGGCCGGACGCCTGCTGGTCAACGGCTGGCCGACCGGCGTGGAAGTCTGTGATGCGATGGTCCATGGCGGCCCGTTCCCGGCCACCTCGGATACGCGGAGCACCTCGGTGGGGACGGCGGCGATCCTGCGGTTCCTGCGGCCGGTGTGCTACCAGGACTTCCCCGACAATCTGCTGCCTGCTGCGCTGCAACACGGCAATCCGCTGCACTTGCGGCGCCTGCTCGACGGCCAGAGAGAGGCCTGATCGATGGCCACGACCTTCACCCCCAACGTGGATATCGCCGTGATCGGCGCCGGCATCGTCGGCGTCGCCTGCGCCCTGCAACTGGCCCGCCAGGGCCAGCGGGTGTTGCTGGTGGACCGTCAGGCGCCGGGCATGGGCGCCTCGTTCGGCAACGCCGGGCACCTGGCGACCGAGCAGGTGTTTCCCATCGCCGACCTGTCGATCCTCAAGCGCCTGCCGGCCATGCTCATGGACCCCATGGGCCCGCTGCGCCTGGACTGGAAATACCTGCCGCGGGCGTTGCCGTGGTTCACCCGCCTGCTGCTGAATCTGCGCCCGGTGCCGTTTCGCCGCAGCGTGGCCGGCATCCGCGCCCTTAACGAAGGCAGCCTGGCGGCCTGGCGGCGTCTGCTGGAGTCCATTGGCCGCACCGAAATGCTCAAGCAGGACGGTTCGCTGCTGGTCTTCGAGCGCCCGGAATCACGCGCGGCCATCGACGCCCTGCAAGCGCGCATGCGCCAGCAGAATGTCGAGGTGGCGTTGTGGCAGGCCGACGCGGTGCGCGCTGCCGCGCCGCAACTGAGCGAGCATCTGTTGGGCGGTCTGTTCTTCCCGGCGACCGGGCACTTCCTCGATCCGCATCAGGCGGTGGAAGCACTGTTCGACGCCGCCACGGCTGCGGGCGTGCAGTTCGTTCAGCGCGACGTACAGGGCGGGCAACTCAAGGCCGACGGCATCGTGTTGCGCACCGAACAGGGCGAACTGCTGGTGCCGCGGGTGCTGATCGCCTGCGGCGCTCATTCGGCTCACCTGACCGAAGCGCTGACCGGCACGCGGGTGCCGCTGGATACCGAACGCGGCTATCACCTGATGCTGCCCCACGAGCACGACCGGCTGCCGTTCGCCGTCACCTCGCTGGAGCGCAAGTTCATCATGACGCCCATGACCGGCGGCCTGCGCCTGGCCGGCACGGTCGAATTCGCCGGCCTGGGGCGCCCGGCCAACATGGCCAGGGCGGCAGTTGCAGCGGCTGAGCCAGGGCCTGTTCAAGCGCGAACTGAATGCCGAAGCGGCGACGCCGTGGATGGGCTTTCGGCCTTCGCTGCCGGATTCGTTGCCGGTGATTGACCGGGTGTGTGACGGCCGTGTGCTGCTGGCTTTCGGTCATCAACACCTGGGGCTGACCCAGGCGGCGGTGACGGCGGAGATGGTCGCAGCATTGGCGGGCTCGGCGACGCCCGCCACTGCGTTGCCGAACGTCAATGCCTATCGGCTCGCGCGTTTCTAGTGAGTCGAGTCCACCAGCACTTCTTCGCCCAACGCCCCGTTGGCGGGTAGCGGCTGATTGGTCGAGTTGGCGGCGCGCATCACCCTGATCGCACGCGCGCCGACGGCCTGGGCGGAACTGATGTCGCTGTCGGAGTCACCGTAGTAGAGGTGCACACCACGGTCCTGGAGAAAGCGCGCCTTCTCCGGGCCGGAGGTGAACACCACCGGTTGCATGTCCCTGATGGCGAAGGCCTGCTTGAGGATCGTGGTGACCTGCTCACCCTCGGTCTGCGGTCGCGCGGTGACGAAAAACAGCGTGTCGCCGCGACGCTGATGCAGGTCGATCAGGGCACGGGCCACCTCCTTGGGAATCGAATAGCGGTCACAGCCCGCGTTGGTTTCCGTCCAGAACGCCATGTTCTTCAGGTAGTCGTTGCTGCCCGGCGAATACTTCTGCTGGCCCTCATAGAAACAGGGGCTGGAGAACAACACGGTGTCGTCGATATCGAACCCTACCGCCATCGGCGCCGTGTCGCCGAGGCTGCTGGTGAGTTGCTGCAGGGTAATCCAGTGCACACCCGCAGGGCGCGACGGGTCGGAACATCCTGTCAGGGTCAGCGCCAGCAATACGGCCAGCATCCGTTGAAAAGTAAGCACACAAACCTCTCGTTTCGAAGATGGGGACCTTGTCACTCGCAGGTGCCACACCCGTGGTGCCCGACAAGGGGCCTACCTGAATAACTGACAGTCATGTCAATTTCGTTTCGATACGCAAGGTTTTGTCACCGACTGAGACCCGCACCCCACTACCGGTTCCGGAATGTTCAACAATCAGTCTGTTTAGCCCTTTACCGCCCGCCAAACACCCTTCAAACGCACTGTTTTTCCGGGATTGATATCTTTTTGCCACGCGCACAACCCACTTAATCAAACTGTAACTTCCTCCTTCTAGGGTGTTCCTGACATCAGTGACAGCTTTGAAAGGTTTCGCACCGAGGGCTCTCACAACACAGTCGAAGTAGCCGCGCCGTTATCAGCCGGCTGACGAACAAACGTGGAGAGCCAAGGCAATGCGCAGTTGGGAAGAACCGAAAAAGAAACGCTTGCATATCGAAATCATCCCGATGATCGACGTGATGATGTTCCTGCTGGTGTTTTTCGTGCTGATCAGCCTGAACGTGATTCCGGCCCTGGGCATCAAGACCCAGTTGCCCGGAGCCGCCCACGCCCAGCAGTTGAAACCGCAGAACAAGGCGGTGATCACCCTCGGCCTGAATGACCGTTTGCAACTCGACGGCCAGGACCTCGGTGAAGACGCACTGGTCGCGCAATTGAAGAGCCTGGAGAACACCAGCGAGAAACTGGTGATCATCCTCAACAGCGACCGAGACGTTGAAGTCGGTCGGCTCGTGGCCGTGATGGACCTGCTCAAGAGCAACGGTTTTTCGTCTGTCTCCATCGCCACGCGAAAGCTGTAAGCCATGTCGGTCCTGTTCAAATCGCGAAAAGTCATCGCGTGCCTGCCGGCCATCTGCCTGTTGGTAATCGCTGTCCAGAGCGCCCTCAAGGCGGAGTTGAAGATCACCCCGAAGTACGACGAAACCACGGTGGAGGTGGCACTGATCGATCCGACGGACCTGCAGCCGGAACCGGCGCCTCCACCACCGCCGCCAGAGCCGGAACCAGTGCCCGAGCCACTGCCCGAGCCAGACACGGAGCCGGTGGTCGAGCTGCCGGAACCGCCGCCCAAGCCCAAGCCAAAACCGCCTGAGCCCAAGCCGCAGCCGCCCAAGCTAAAACCCGGTGGCCAAGCCGGCCCCCCCCCAGCCCGCCCGCCAGCGGCGGTGGCCCCGGCAGTGGCGAGCAAACCGGCAGCGCCCGCGACACCTGCGCCGCCACCACCGCCGGCGCCGCCCAAGGTCAACATCGCGGCCCTGGAAAACAGCTACATCGCCGCGCTGCACGCGGAGTTGGAAAAGTACAAGCAATACCCGCGAGGCCGCGAGGCATCGCTGCAACGCCCGGAGGGCAGTGTCGTGATCTGGCTGCTGATCGACCGGGGAGGAAAGGTGCTCGATTCGGGCATCGAGAAGAAAGCCGTGAGCATGCTGCTGAACAAGGCAGCGCAAACCAGCTTGCGCCGTATCGAGCAAGTAAGGCCCTTTCCCGAGGCAGTGTTCGAGGGCAGGGATAAGTACCGTTTCATCGCGACGCTTGTTTACAACATAGAAAACTAGGTTCCCCGGAAAGAGCCCAGCCGACGATCGCTCAGATCGCCGGGCGGGCCTCTGCACGCGCGAAATCTGGCACCTGTCTTCACACACGATCAATCACTAACAAGGGAGGGAAGCTTGGTGAAACTCAATCGGCTGTTCGTCATGATGTTGACCGTTGGTTGCGGCGGTTGGACCGCTTCGACACTGGCGGAAGACTCCGTCGATATCGGTAGCGTCAACGTTACCGGTCAAACCGTGGGTAACGGTTTGATGGTGCAGGAGGAAGCGGCCAAGGCGCGCTCCACGGTCACCAAGGAAGCCCTGGACAAGATGAGTCCGACAAGCAACGGTATCGACAAGCTGAAATACACGCCCGGCATCAACGTCTCCAGCGACGACAGCACCGGCCTGAGCGGTTTCAACTTCACCATGCGCGGCATGAAATCCGACCAGATCGGCATGACCATGGACGGCGTGCCGATCAACGACTCGGGCAGCTTCGAGGTGTACCCGAACCTGCTGGGCGACCCGGAAAACCTCCAGGAAGTCTTCGTGACCCAGGGCTCCTCCGAACTGGATGCGCCGCATATCGGTTCCAGCGGCGGCAACATCGGCCTGGTGTCGATGGCCCCGAGCAAAGACGCCGGGGTGTTCTTCAAGCAGACCGTTGGCAGCAACAATCTGTCCAAGACCTTCGTTCGCCTGAACACCGGTGAATACAACGGCCTGAGCAACTACATTTCCGCGTCGAAAACCAACAGCGACAAATGGAAAGGCAAAGGCGACCTGGACGCCGAGAAGTTCGAACTCAACAGCCTGTTCAAGTTCGGTGAAGGCAACTCGATCCAGGGCATCATCAAGTACCACAAGCAGGAAAACTACAACTACGTTTCCCCGAGCCTGGCGCAGTACAAGTCGGACCACGACTACGATTTCCCCAACGTACCGACCTACAACCCGACCACCGGCAAGCTCACCACCGCCAGCTACGAGACCAGCCGCAACCCGTACGAAAACGTCACGGCATCGGTCACCAGCCGCTGGCAGTTGCGCGATGACCTGCAACTGACCGTCGCGCCTTACTACTACTGGGCCAACGGCGGCAGCTACCGTGCTTTCGGTTCGCCAGCCACCCTCAACCGGGCCACCAACAGCTCTGGCAACTATGACCTGAGCAACCTCAAGAGCACCGCCCAGTACAACGCCGACGGCGACCCGGTCAGCGGCCGTTACTACCGCCCGTCCTGGACCGAAACCTGGCGTCCGGGCGTCAACACCAAGCTGAGCTGGGCGTTCAACGACGAACACAACATCGACTTCGGCTACTGGTACGAACGCGCCCGCCAGCGCCAGACCCAGCCGTTCATCTACCTCGAGGCCGATGGCAGCCCGACCGACATCTGGGGCAACTACGAGAGTTCCAACCAGGTCAGGGACGCCAACGGCAAGGTTGTACAGGGCCGCAACTACTTCACCATCACCCCGGTGCACAAACTGTTCGTCCAGGACACCTGGACCGCTACCCCCGACCTGACCCTGACCATGGGCCTGGCCTACGAGCACTCCACCCGTGACGGCGACCTGAAGGCCAGCCTCTACGACACGCCTGAAAAGCGCGACAAGACCTACCACGAGTTCCTCCCGAGCTTCAGCGCGCGCTACCAGATCGACGAGGACAATCAGGCGTTCTACAACGTCACCCGCAATATGCGCACACCGCCCAACTACGTGCTCTACAACGCCGGGGACTCGATCAGCCTCAAACCCGAGCTGAGCTGGAACCAGGAGCTGGGCTGGCGCTACGCCACCGACGACATGGCGTTGTCGGCCACGCTGTTCTACCTCAAGTTCAAGGACCGCCAGGTCTCGAGCCGCGACGAGGTTACCGGCGACTACCTGATGCTCAACGTCGGCAAGGTCGAGAACAGGGGTGTCGAACTGGAGTTCAGCGGCCTGCTGCCGCACAACTTCAACTACTACGCCTCCTACACCTACACCGAGGCCGAGCAGCAGAACGACACCCTGTACTACGGCGTGTACGTGCCGACCAAGGGCAAGCAGATCGCCGGCGTGCCGAAGAACATGTTCAACCTGAGCCTGGGCTACGACGACGGTCGCTTCTACGGCAACGTCATCGGCAAGTTCGTCGACAACCAGTTCGGCGACCTGACCAACGACCAGAGCATCCCGCACTACACCACCGTTGACATGAACGTCGGCTACCGCCTGCCGGTGAACAAGAAGTTCGTCAAGGACGCCACCGTGCGCCTGTCGCTGAACAACGTGTTCAACCGCGAGTACCTCTCCGGCGTGCAGACCACCACCTTCAACTCGGTGCGCTACAACGGCAGCGGCTCGGCCTTCGCCGGCGCCCAGACGCCTTACTACACCATCGGCGAAGAGCAGACGGTCGCGCTCTCCGTGGAAGCCAACTTCTAACCCTGTCTTCTAACCCAGAGCCAGGACCGGCCTGCGAGCCGGTCCTGCCCCGTGCCTGAACCGCCAGAGGTAACCCGCCATGAACATGGACCTGCTTCACGACATCACCTTCTACATCATGTACGGCGCCGCCGCCCTCGCCGCCTTCGTGGTGGTGGAGCGCGGCATTTTCTTCGCCCACAACCTGCGCCGCGCCCGCGCCCTGGAAGCGGCCCTGCACCAGAAGGTGCGCCACTTCGACGACCTGCCCGCCGAGCTGCGCCAGCGCGACAGCCTGCCGTTGCAGTTGCTGCGCCAACTCTTCGAGGGCCGCGTCGGCCTGCATTCGCACAATGAGCTGGAAGACCTCGGCCAGGCGATCTACATCGCCATGCGCGGCAAGCTCAACCATGGCCTGTGGATCCTTGAAGCGGTGGTCGCCGGCGCACCGTTGCTGGGCCTGCTCGGCACCATCCTCGGCATCATCGACACCTTCAAGGCGCTGGCCGAAGCCGGTGTTTCCGACCCGGGCGAAGTCTCTCGCGGCATCGGTACCGCGCTGTACGCCACCGCTTTGGGGATCGCCATCGCCCTGGTTGGACTGGTGTTCAACAGCCACCTTCAAGACCGCCTCGAACTGATCAACGACAACCTGAAGATGCTCCTGTTGCGCGCCGGCATGGGCACCGCCTTCAGCACCCGGCCCGTTACCGCGCCGGCTGCCTCCAGCCTGCAACCTGCCTGACCGGCCGAGGATCGTCATGCCGCATCCACGTCTTGCCCTACGTCCCCTGCCGCTGCTGCTGGCGGCCATGCTGCTGGCCAGCGGCTGCCAACCGGCGAAGCCGCCGGTCAACGTCACTATCGCCGCCCTCAACGATTTCCACGGCAACCTGCAACCGAGCCCGTTCCAGAACGGCGAGGTCAAGCTCAAGGCCGGCGGCATCGGTCCGCTCAGCGGTGCGTTGGGCGAGTTGCGCAAGCAGGATCCGCAACTGCTGCTGGTGGGCGTAGGCGACATGGTCGGCGGCAGCCCGCCGATCTCCTCAATGTGGGCCGACGAGCCCAGCCTGAAAGCGCTGAACCTGCTGGGCCTGAAGTTCTCAGTGGTCGGCAACCATGAGCTGGACCACGGCAAGGCCGAGCTGCTGCGGCAGATCGACGGCGGCTGCCAGTCCGATCGCACCGCCCAGGCCTGCCAGTTCGACAAGGACTTCAAGGGCGCAGGCTTCCCCTACCTTTCCGCCAACCTGATGGACCGCCAGACCGGCAAGGCGCTGTTCCCGGCCTACCGCATCGAACAGGCCCACGGGGCGAAGATCGCCTTCGTCGGCGCCACCCTCAGAAACGTCGATGCCTACGTCAGCGCCAACAGCATGAAAGGCCTGTACACGATCGATGAAGCCGAGGCGATCAATGCCCTGCTGCCGGAACTGACCGCGCAAAAGGTCGACGCCGTGGTCGCCGTGATCCACCAGGGCGGCGCCACGCCGGAGCGCTTCGACCAGCAGGAATGCAGCCAGTTGAGCGGCGACGTGGTGGACGTGGCCAAGCGGCTCGACCCGGCGATCAAAGTGGTGCTCACCGCCCACACCCACGAAGGCTACCTGTGCCGTGTCGGCGACAAGCTGGTGACCCAGGGCGCCTCGTTCGGCCGCCTGCTCACCCACCTGACCCTGACCGTGGATACCGACAAGCACCAGTTGCTCGACGTCAAAGCCAACAACCTGGTGGTGGACGCCCAGCGCTACCACGCCAGCCCCGAAATCGCTCCGTTGCTGGCGGAAATCGAAACCCGCAGCCAGGCGCAACTGAGCAAACCGGTGGCCCGCCTGGGCGCTCGCGAAGTGCTGCGGACCACCAATGAGGCCGGCGAATCGGCCATGGGCGACCTGATCGCCGACTCGCACCTGGCCGCCACCCGCGCCCTCGGTGCCCAGGTAGCGTTGATGAACCAGGGCGGCATGCGCATGGACATCAACCTGGAGGACGGCCAGGAGCAGGTGAACTACGGCCAGGTCGCCACCGTGCAGCCGTTCAACAACAGCCTGATCCTGCTGACCCTGACTGGCGCGCAACTGCGGCAACTGCTGGAGCAGCAATGGCAGGACGGCAGCATGGGCTTCTACCCGCTGCAACCTTCGGCCTCGCTGACCTACCGCTGGGACGACAGCCAGCCGAAGGGCCAGCGCGTGCTCGCAGGCAGCCTGCTGGTCGACGGCCAGCCGGTGCAGCCGGAGCAGCCCTACCGCATCGTCATGAACAGCTTCCTCGCCGAGGGCGGCGACAACTTCAACGTGCTCAAACAGGCCAGTGACCGCCTCGACACCGGGATCAACGACCTCGACGCGATGATCAGCTACCTGCAAGAGCGTGATCGCGCGGGCCAGCCCGGCGGCCTCGCCGAAGCGCAGCAGCGCATCCAGAAAGCCGCAGCGCAGGTGGCCAGCAATGCGCAGTGAAGACTGGCAAGCGCTACAGGATCGCCTGCTGCAGGAAGCAATCGCCGCCGCTGACAGCGCCTGGTGCCCGCACTCGGAATTCCCCGTGGGCGCCGCGTTGCTCACCGCCGACGGCAAGGTGATCCGCGGCTGCAACGTGGAGAACGTTTCCTACGGGCTGACCAACTGCGCCGAGCGCAGCGCGCTGTTCAGCGCGATCAGCCAGGGCCTGGCACCCGGCAGTTTCAAGGCGCTGCTGGTGTACGCGCCCAAGGTGCCGGTGATCTCGCCCTGCGGCGCCTGTCGCCAGGTGATGGTGGAGCTGCTGGCGCAGGACTGCCCCGTGATCTGCGTCGGCCACGACAGCGCGGCAACCCGCCACTGGACCGCCGGGCAATTGCTGCCCGGCGCCTTCATCGAGTTTTGACCAGACCCGCCAGACCGACCGCAGACGTCGGCGGCGCTTACTTGAATCCTCCGGGGAAATGATCGATGGGCTTCATCGGTATCGTGGTGTTGTTGCTGTTGGCGGTGGCGCTGTCCAGTAACCGCAAGGCCATCCGTTTGCGCACCGTCGGTGCGGCGTTCGCTGTGCAGGCCGGGCTGGGCGCATTCGCCCTGTACGTACCCTGGGGCCAGAGCACCCTGGGCGGTATCTCCGAGTCGGTAAGTTCGCTGCAGGGCTACGCCGATCAGGGCATCAGCTTCATCTTCGGCGGCTTGAGCAGCAGCACGATGTTCGACGTGTTCGGCACTGGCGGCTTCGTCTTCGCCATCCGCGTGCTGCCGCTGATCGTGTTTTTCAGCAGCTTCATCGCCGTGCTGTATTACCTGGGCGTGATGGACCTGGTGATCCGGGTGATCGGCGGCGGCCTGCACCGCGTGTTGGGCACCAGCCGCACCGAGTCGATGGCCGCCACGGCGAACATCTTCGTCGGCCAGACCGAGGCGCCCATGGTGATCCGCCCCTTCATCCGGCGCCTGACCCGCTCCGAACTGTTCGCGGTCATGGCTGGCGGCATGGCCTCGGTGGCCGGCTCGATGCTGATCGGCTATGCAAGCCTCGGCGTCGAACTGAAATACCTGATTGCCGCAAGCTTCATGGCCGCTCCAGGTGGGTTGCTGATGGCCAAGCTGATGGAACCGGAAACCGAAACCCCGCAGCTGCGCCCGGACGACGTGCAGCAGAACTACGGCGACAAGCCGGCCAACGTTATCGACGCCGCCGCCCTTGGTGCCTCGTCCGGCCTGCAGCTCGCGCTTAATGTCGGCGCCATGCTGCTCGCCTTCATCGCCCTGATCGCCCTGTTCAACGGCATCCTCAGTTGGAGCGGCAGCTGGTTCGGCGTCCCGGAACTGAGCATGCAACTGATCCTCGGCTACCTGCTGGCGCCGCTGGCCTTCGTCCTGGGCGTGCCCTGGAGCGAAGCCGTCACGGCCGGCGGCCTGATCGGCGAAAAGCTGGTGCTCAACGAGTTCGTGGCCTACGTCGACTTCGCCGCCCACCTCGACCCGGCACAAGCTGCCGCCAAGGGCGTGGCGGTGCTGTCCACGCAGACCCAGGTGATCATCACCTTCGCCCTGTGCGGCTTCGCCAACCTCGCCTCCATCGGCATCCAACTGGGCAGCCTGGGAGTGATGGCCCCCGAGCGACGCCCGGACATCGCCCGCCTGGGCCTCAAGGCGGTGGTGGCCGGCACCCTGTCCAACCTGATGAGCGCGGCACTGGCCGGGCTCTTCCTGGCCATCTGAACCGAATCCAATGAATGCGTGTGAACTGACATGACCGAACTCGATGCAAAGCACTCGCGCACGCTGATTGCGCTGATGGACCTCACTTCCTTGAACGACGATGACAGCGACGCGCACATCGTCGAGTTGTGCCACAAAGCCACAACCCCGGCCGGCCACGTGGCCGCGGTCTGCGTGTACCCGCGCTTCGTTGCCCTGGCGCGCAATACCCTTGATGAACTCGGCGCGCAGACCGTGGCGGTGGCCACCGTGGTCAACTTCCCCGCCGGCAGCGCCCCCGTTGCCGAAGTGCTCGAACAGACCCGCCAGGCCCTCGCCGATGGCGCCGATGAAATCGATATGGTCTACCCCTGGCGCGCGCTGCTGGCCGGCGACGCCGACAGCGGCTTTGCCCTGGTCCGCGCCTGCAAGGCGCTATGCGCAGACCGCGCAGTGCTCAAGGTGATCCTGGAGACCGGCGAGCTGGCGTCGCCTGCGCTGATTCGCCAGGCCAGCCTGGATGCCATCGATGCCGGCGCCGACTTCATCAAGACCAGCACCGGCAAAGTGAAGGTCAATGCCACCGTCGAGGCGGCGCGGATCATGCTCGAATGCATCGCCGCCAGCGGCACCCACGTTGGCCTGAAACCGGCAGGCGGCATCAGGACGCTGGCCGATGCGCGGGGCTATCTGCAACTGGCCGAACAGATCAACGGCCCGCACTGGATCTCGCCACGGCATCTGCGCCTGGGCGCTTCCAGCCTGCTCGACGACCTGCTGCGCCACCTCGGCACGGACACGGCCAGCCCGACGCGAGGAGCGTACTGATGGCCTGGCTCCCACAGGAAGTGATCCGCCGCAAACGCGACGGCAAGGTGCTCGACGATGCGGATATCCGCCGCTTCGTCAGCGGCATCACCGATTTCAGCATCAGCGAAGGCCAGGCCGCCGCCTTCGCCATGGCGGTGTTGCTCAAGGGCCTCAACGTCGAGGAACGCATTGCCCTGGCCTCGGCGATGCGCGACTCCGGCCGGGTGCTGAGCTGGAACCTGCCTGGTCCGGTTGTGGACAAGCACTCCACCGGCGGCATCGGCGACCTGGTCAGCCTGCCGCTCGCGCCACTGCTGGCGGCCTGCGGCTGCTACGTGCCGATGATCTCCGGGCGCGGCCTCGGCCACACCGGCGGCACCCTCGACAAACTCGACAGCATCCCCGGCTACGACAGCCAGCCGGATATGGCCAGGCTGCGCGACGTGGTGGCCGGGGTCGGCTGCGCCATCATCGGCCAGACCAACGACCTCGCCCCGGCAGACAAGCGCCTGTACGCCATCCGCGATGTCACCGGCACGGTGGAGTCGATCGACCTGATCATCGCCTCGATCCTGAGCAAGAAACTGGCGGCCGGCCTCGATGTACTGCTGATCGACGTGAAGATGGGCAACGGTGCATTCATGGCCCTGCCCGGCGATGCCACGGCACTGGCCGAAAGCATCGTCGCGGTGGCCAATGGCGCCGGGGTCCGTACCCGTGCGCTGATCACCGACATGAGCCAGCCCCTGGCTCGCTCGGCGGGCAATGCCCTGGAAGTCGAGGAAGCCATTGCCCTGCTGCGCGGTGAAGTCCGTAGCGAGCGCCTGTGGGAGGTAACCCTGGCCCTGGCGGAACAGACCCTGCTCTGCGCCGGACTCGCCAGCAGCCTCGAACTGGCCCGCGAGCAACTGCTTGCCGCCTGGCACAGCGGCGCGGCACTGCAGCGTTTCCAGCGCATGGTCGAGGCCCTTGGCGGCCCCGCCGATCTGACCGAGCGCCCCGAAGCGCACCTGCCGGCGGCACCGGTAGTGATCCCGGTGCCGGCACCGCAAGCGGGCATCGTGCAAAGCATCGACACCCGCGCTATCGGTCTGGCGGTGGTCAACCTCGGCGGCGGGCGGCGTAACCCGCAAGACCCGATCGACCCCGCCGTGGGGCTCACCCGCCTGTGTTTCCCCGGCGAAGCGGTCGGCCCCAACCAGCCTCTGGCGCTGGTGCACGCCCGCGATCTGGCCCAGGCCGAGCAAGCCGTCGCAGCAGTGCAGGCGGCCTACCGCATTGCTGGCGTGCCCTTCGAGGCGCCCGCGCTGATTTCCCGCCTGTGCCTGGAGCCGCAATGAAACGCGCGCTGCTGCTCGTCCTCGATTCCTTGGGCATCGGCGCTAGCGCCGACGCCGAACGCTTCGGCGATGCCGGCGCCAACACCCTGCTGCATATCGCCGAGGCCTGTGCCCGCGGCGAGGCCGATGAGCGCGGACGCCAGGGGCCGCTGCACCTGCCGAATCTGGCGCGACTCGGCCTGGGTCATGCCACGGCCCTCAGTGGCGGCATCTTCCCGCCGGGCCTGCGCGCCGACGGTCCAGTCGAGGGCGCCTGGGGTTACGCCAGGGAATTGTCCAGCGGCAAGGACACACCGTCCGGCCACTGGGAAATCGCCGGCGTGCCAGTGCTGTTCGACTGGGGCTATTTTCCGGCGCCGGAACACAGCTTTCCGCCAGAACTGCTCAACGCGCTGATTACCCGCGGCGGGCTGCCCGGCATCCTCGGCAACTGCCACGCTTCGGGTACCGCGATCATCGAACGGCTGGGCGACGTGCACGTTCGCAGCGGCCAGCCGATTCTCTACACCTCGGCCGACAGCGTGCTGCAGATCGCCGCCCACGAAACCCACTTCGGCCTGGAGCGGCTCTACGCCCTGTGCGAACTGGCCCGCGAACTGTGCAACCCCTACGGCATCGGCCGGGTCATCGCCCGGCCGTTCCTCGGCGACAGCACCGCGCATTACCGGCGCACCGGCAACCGCCGCGACTACGCGGTGCCACCGCCGGCGCCGACCCTGCTTGAGCGCCTGTGCGCCAGTGGCGGCCAGGTGTTCGCCGTTGGCAAGATCGGCGACATCTTCGCCCACCAGGGCATCAGCCGGCAGTACAAGGGCGACGGCAACGCCGCGCTGTTCGATGCCACGTTGCAGGCCCTGGCCGATGCGCCGGACAACACCCTGGTGTTCAGCAACTTCGTCGACTTCGACATGCTCTACGGCCACCGCCGCGATACGGCCGGCTACGCCGCGGCCCTCGAAGCCTTCGACCAGCGCCTGCCTGAACTGCTGGCGCAGATGGGCCCGCAGGACCTGCTGATCCTTGCCGCCGACCACGGCTGCGACCCCAGCGCGCCGGGCAGCGACCACACCCGCGAACACATTCCGGTACTCGCCTGGGGCAACGGCGTCAGCGCCGGCAGCATTGGCGAGCGGGACACCTTCGCCGATATCGGCCAGACCCTGGCCGCCTTTTTCGGCATGCCGCCTTGCACCCATGGCCGCTCGTTCCTCTCTACGCCTTTCACCTCACCCTCATCCCGCGGCCAGTGCGCCGCGCCACGGAGTACCTGCAAATGAATGCACGCCAATCCCTGCGTAACGGCCTGATGCTGGTTGCTGGCCTGTGGGCCGGTCAGGTCCTGGCCTGGGGCCAACAGGGCACTGCCCTGGTCGGCGAACTGACCCAGCGTCAGCTCACCCCCGAGGCGAAGGCCGAGGCCGGGCGCCTGTTGGGCCTGATCAAGCAGAGCGATTTCGCAGTGGTGGCCAACTGGGCCGGCAACCTGGACCAGAACCCGCAGACCAAAGAGCTGTGGCAGCAAACCAAAAACCAGCGGCTGGTGATCTACAAGGCCGACGATTGCACCTTCCAGCTCCCGCGCGATTGCCCGGACGGCGTCTGCAGCGTCGCCGCCATCGAACGGAACCGCGCCGCCCTGGCCGATCCCAAGGCGCCCAACCAGACACGCCTGATGGCCCTGCTGTTCCTGATCCACCACACCAGCGATGCCAGCTCGCCGCTGAACAACAGCTTCAAGGACGACAAGGGCGGCTACGACTTCCCGGTCAAGGCCGGCGGCAAGACCTACAACCTGCGCCAGGTGTGGGATGACTTCCTGCTCGGCTCGGCCAAGCTGGACGTGAAGGCCTACGCCGACAAGCTGCAGAAAGGCCTTCCCGCTGCCGACTCGGACAACCCCGCGCAGTGGTCGCAACAGGCCTGCCAGATCGTTCGCGACGGCGGCATCTACCCGCAAAAGGCCGAGAAGAAGCGCAAGTTGCCCACCCATCGCACCCAAGGCGATGACGACAGCGGCGATATCGACTACGCCGCCAAGAACATCGAATACAACCGCTCCGGCAAGGACTACAGCCGTGGCGACAAGCTGATGAACGAAAAACCGCGTGACGGCGCGGGCGACGGCATCGACGGCACGTACATGAGCACCTTCGTGCCGGTTGCCGAGAAACAGGTACAACTGGCCTCCGCCCGCCTTGCCCGACTGCTCAACGCCGCGTTGGTCGCCGGTCGTCCCGCTTCCTGAATCCCCTTTTGGCCGGGGTGGTCTTGCCGGCCATTTTTTTCTTCGCTGAACGTGAGTAGCCATGAACTCTCAAAGCCTGCGTCTCTTGCCGTTACTGCTTGCCCTCGGCCTCGCTGGTTGCACCGCTACGCCTTCCTCCGGCACGGGTGAACAGCGTGTGTCACTGATGACCTGGAACGTCGAAAACCTGTTCGACACCGTGCACGACGAGGGCAAGGAAGACTTCGCCTACCTGCCGCGCAGCGTGAAACAGGCACATCCCGAATACCTGGCGACCTGCGCCAGAATCACCGTTGCGGCCTGGCGCGACGAGTGCGAGAACAACGACTGGACCGATGCCCGGCTGGACGAAAAACTCACCCGACTGGCAGAGGTCATTGGCCAGATCGGCAACGGGCGCGGCCCCGATATCCTGCTGCTGGAGGAAGTGGAAAACCTGAACGTGGTGGACATGCTCAACGCCCGCCTCGGCAAGTCCGACTACCAGACCCGCGTGTTGCTGGAAGGCTGGGACGAGCGCGGGATCGACACCGCCGTGCTGAGCCGCCTGCCGCAGTGGGATCGACCGGTCCTGCACAAGGTCCCCTACCGCAACGAGAACGGCGACAGCTCCGACAAAACCGGCAAGACCCGCGGCATTCTTGAAGTACGCCTGCTCCTGCCGGACGGCCAGAAAGCCTCGGTGTTCGCCGTGCACCTGCCCTCCGGCGGCGGCCCTGGCTATCTTCGGCGCCAGGCGGTGGACTACCTGGCCGAACTCAAGCGCCAGTTGCCTGCTGATGTACTGCCGATCGTCGGTGGCGACTTCAACATCAACGCCGGCGAAGAGCGCGAGCACCGCTACATCGCCGACCGCCTCGCCAGCACCTGGAGCGTGTCGCACCTGATCGGCTGCAACGACTGCAAGGGCAGCTATTACTACCACCGCAACCGCGAGTGGTCGTTCTTCGACATGCTGCTGTTCCCGCAACAAATGACCACCACCGGTTTCAACGGCTGGAAGGTCGATCCGGCCAGCATTCGCCTGCCTCATCAGAGCCGCTATCAAGTGAACAAATGGGGCTCGCCGGCGCGCTTCGAGGGCGGCAAATACCCCGAGGGCGTCTCAGATCACTGGCCGATGTACGCGGAGATCCATCGCTGACAGAATTGTCCGACAAGACTGTGGCTCCAGCGACCCTGGCAAGCGTCCCACGTCAACGAAATCACCCGGTGTTTGTAGTAGCGTTGCCGCCACAAGTGGCAACGCCAAGGAACGGAATGACAAACCACAAGATCAACATCCGGCGCAAAAACGTCGAGAAAATCCTCTTGGCTGCCGAACAGGTCTTCGCCGAACAGGGCCACGCGGGCACCTCCATGTCCGACATCGCCAAGCGCGCCGACCTGCCCCGCTCCAACCTGCATTACTACTTCACCACCAAGGACGACTTGTACCGCGAAGTGCTGGTCAACCTGCTCAAGGTCTGGGAGCGCGAAGGCGCCTGCTTCGTGCACTTCGACGACCCGCGCGTGGTGCTGACCAGCTACGTGCGCGAAAAGATGACCCACTCGCGTATCCGCCCCCATGGCTCGAAACTCTGGGCCAACGAGATCATGCACGGCGCCCCGCTGTTCCGTGACATCCTCGACGAACACCTGTTCGCCGGCGCCAAGTTCAAGGAAAACAAGATTCGCCAGTGGGTAGAGGAAAAACGCATCCGCGACGTTGAACCGTTCGCGTTGCTCTACATGATCTGGGCCTCGACCCAGCACTACGCCGACTTCGACTACCAGGTCAGGGCGCTCAATGATCACCAGCCGCTGAGCGACGAACAGTTCGAGCGGGCCGTGCAGACCGTGACGGCGGTGGTGTTGCGGGGGATCGGGCTGGAGCCCTGAGACCGCGCTCGGCCTGTCCGGCGTTGTCGCGGCGGTTCGGCGTCCCGGGAAGTCAATTTCCCTTGTTCGGCAACCTGCTGACGCGGCTGCCGATGGAGACGCCCGTTCAGTCATCCAAGGTGTGAGAACGGGCGTTGTTGTTTGAAGGTGAACTCACTCCGGGACGAAGTGGCTCATGAACGTCAGGTTTTCAATGGCGGACATGTACCCGGAGAATCTCGGGTCACCCTCGTTGAACGCTTTTGCCACTTTCTCTGCACTCTCGAAACTGTCCCATGTGGCCAGGTCGACGAAGACACGGTCGTCGCTCATCGGGCAATAAGCGCGGTATTCGATCAAACCCGGAAAGCTCTTTAACGTTTCGCGCAGTCCGGCGCGCAGCGCAGGCATTTGTTCTACGCATTGCTGTTTGACCGTGAAAATGGCCAGTTCAAGTACATGACAGGGTTGCTGCATAAGGAGGACCTTCTGTGTGTAGAGAAGTCCCTATTGTCCGAGGCTCATACTGACAACGTATTGTCAGTCGCGGTGATCGCTTGCCATTGGCTTGCCTGATGCTTCATGTACGCATGCAGATCGAGGGCGGGATTGTCGGGTAACGCTTCATGGGCAATAACCATCGAGGCTATGCGGTCGACCCGGAAATCACGGTACGCCGCCCGCGCATCGCACCAGCACCCGACCGTCCACTTTCCTCCCCAATAGAAAAGACCGAGGGGAAAGATGAGGCGTTGCGAGGTCGCACCGTCCAGGCGGGTATAGGTGATCCGTAGCGCCTGACCCTTTTCGATCGCCCTTCGCAGCATTGTCAGATGGCTACGTGTCGAATCGGGTGTTGACCCAAGTGCCCTGATCGTTGCCAGAGCAGGGTCGACCTTGTGATGGGCGATGGAGGCTGAAATCTTGCTCAGCAATGTCTTTGCTGCACTACTCAGATCGTTATCCGCAGCAGCCGAAAGCATCTCCACTCCGAGCATCAACGCATCCAGCTCAAGCCTGTTCAGCGTTAACGGCGGCAGCTCAAAATCAGCATCCAGCGCATAGCCCACGCCTGCCGTGCCATAAATCGGAATTCCGCTGAAGGAAAGGTCATCGATGTATCGATAGATTGAGCGCACAGAAACGCCGATTCGGCTGGCCAGACGTTCAGCAGAGATTGGCTGGTGGACACGAATCAAATTGACCAACTGAAACAAGCGATCGGCTTTACGCACGTGGAATGCTCAACGTCCAAGCGTTATGTCCCGCCAATGAAAACGGCATCCGTACCCTCTTTTCTGATCAACCCATGCAATGGCCGGAGTTTGCCTCACTGGAAAGGAGCGCTCAACGGATCTACCTCACGCACTCACGGGATTACCGGCATACGCATCTGGCCGGCAATAACAAAGGTGTCGCTTGGTCAGCGCCCACCCAAGCCATCTAAAAAAAAGATATACACTCCGAGGCACCAACAAAACTCATAAAAGCCTCCCCGTCATGATGACCCTGCGCCAGATCCGTCATTTCATCGCCGTCGCCGAAACCGGGTCGATTTCCGCCGCCGCCCAGGCGGTGTTCATTTCCCAGTCCACGCTGACCCTGGCCATCCAGCAACTGGAGGAGGAAATCGGCGTCAGCCTGTTCAGCCGTCACGCCAAGGGCATGACCCTGACCCATCAGGGCCATCAGTTTTTGCGTCAGGCCCACCTGATCCTCGCCACGGTGGATAACGCCAAGCGCAGCCTGCAACAGAGCACCGACCAGGTGGCCGGGCAATTGACCATCGGCGTGACCAGCCTGGTTGCCGGTTACTACCTCGCGGACCTGCTGACCCGCTTCCAGCGCGCTTACCCCAATGTCGAAATCCGCGTGACAGAGGACGAGCGACCCTATATCGAGCATCTGTTGGTGGCCGGGGAAATCGATGTCGGCGTGCTGATTCTGTCCAACCTCGAAGACCGCCTGGCCTTGCAGACCGAAGTCCTCACCCACTCGCCGCACCGCCTCTGGCTGCCGGCCCAGCACCCTTTGCTGGAACGCGACAGCATCAGCCTCGCCGATGTGGCCAACGAGCCGCTGATTCAGCTCAATGTCGATGAAATGGAGCAGAACGCCCGGCGCATGTGGGCCGGCGCTGGCTTGCAGGCGCGGATCAGCCTGCGCACGGCGTCCACCGAGGCGGTGCGCAGCCTGGTGGCGGCAGGCCTTGGCGTGTCGATCCAGCCGGACATGACCTACCGCCCCTGGTCGCTGGAAGGCGACATCATCGAGGCGCGGCCGCTGGCCGACCTCAACCAGACCCTCGATATCGGCCTGGCCTGGCGCCGCGGCACGGCACGGCCGGCGCTGGTGGACCCGTTCCTCACCGTGGCCCGCGAACCGGGCAGCGCGCGCAAGCCATCTATTTAATCGAACGCCCCCTTCAATATTTAGAATTTGTCGACCTGCGCACTCCGCTCTAGGCTCTGTAAGAAATATCGCCCACCCCTGGCGGGCGAAAAATTAAAACAACAGAGAACTCGAAGAATGTCCGGTGCGCACTCGACCCCGCTGTCCACAGCCTTGTTGATCGATGGCGAACTGGTTGCCGGCGCAGGTCTGGCCGAGCCAATCTTCAACCCGGCCAACGGCGAAGTGCTGACGCAGATCGCCGAGGCCAGCACCGAGCAGGTCGAGGCGGCGATCCAGGCCGCCCACCGCGCCTTCGCCACCTGGTCGCGGACCACCCCGCAACAGCGCTCGAACATTCTCCTGGCCATCGCCGATGCCATGCAGCGGCAGGCCGATCACCTGGCCCGCCTCGAAGCCCTCAACTGCGGCAAGCCATTGCACCTGGCGCGCCAGGACGACCTGCCGGCCGCCATCGACGTGTTCCGCTTTTTCGCCGGCGCCGTGCGCTGCCAGACCGGGCAACTGGCCGGCGAGTACCTGCCCGGCTACACCAGCATGGTCCGCCGCGATCCGCTGGGCGTGGTGGCGTCCATCGCGCCGTGGAACTACCCGATCATGATGGCCGCGTGGAAAATCGCCCCAGCCCTCGCCGCCGGCAACACGCTGGTGTTCAAGCCGTCCGAACACACTCCGCTGTCGATCCTGGCGCTGGCGCCGACCCTCGCCGAGCTGCTGCCGCCGGGCGTGCTGAATATCGTCTGCGGCGGCGGCGAAAGTGTTGGCAGCCATCTGGTCAGCCACGCCAAAGTGCGCATGGTGTCGCTCACCGGCGATATCGTCACCGGGCAGAAAATCCTCCAGGCCGCCGCCAAGACCCTCAAGCGCACTCACCTGGAATTGGGCGGTAAGGCTCCGGTGATCGTCTGCAACGACGCCGACCTCAAGGCCGTGGTCGAGGGCGTGCGCAGCTACGGCTATTACAACGCCGGCCAGGATTGCACCGCCGCCTGCCGCATCTACGCCCAGGCCGGCATCCACGACCAACTGGTGGCCGAGCTCGGCGCCGCAGTCAGCAGCCTGCGTTTCGCCGGCAAGCGTGACGCCGACAACGAGATCGGCCCGCTGATCAGCATCCGCCAGCGCGACCGCGTGGCCAGCTTTGTCGAGCGTGCCCTGAGTCAACCGCATATCGAACGGGTCACCGGCGCCGCCGTGCATTCGGGCCCTGGCTACTATTACCAGCCGACCCTGTTGGCCGGCTGCAAGCAGAGCGACGAGATCGTCCAGCGCGAAGTGTTCGGCCCGGTGGTCACCGTGACCCGCTTCGACGAGCTGTCGCAGGCGGTGGACTGGGCCAACGACTCCGAATACGGCCTGGCCTCCTCGGTCTGGACCCGCGACCTGGACAAGGCGATGCAGGTCGCCGCGCGCCTGCAGTACGGCTGCACCTGGATCAACAGCCATTTCATGCTGGTCAGCGAAATGCCCCACGGCGGCCTGAAACGCTCCGGCTATGGCAAGGACCTGTCCAGTGATTCGCTGCAGGACTACAGCGTGGTCAGACACATCATGGCCCGCCACGGCGAACACCTGAGCTAAATAACGATACGCACTACGCTAACAAGACCGTTGTACCGCTTTCACTTACTGCCCCGACCATAATTTGAAAAAGAGGGAACACCATGTTCGTGCACAAGACCGCATTGCTCAGCGCCCTGAGCACCGCCCTGCTGGCCAGCGCCAGCCTGCAGGCCGCCGAACCGCTGAAAGCTGTAGGTGCCGGCGAAGGCCAACTGGATATCGTCGCCTGGCCCGGCTATATCGAGCGCGGTGAAAGCGACAAGAACTACGACTGGGTGACTGGTTTCGAGAAGGAAACCGGCTGCAAGGTCAGCGTGAAAACCGCCGCGACCTCCGACGAAATGGTCAGCCTGATGGCCAAGGGCGGCTACGACCTGGTCACCGCATCGGGCGACGCCTCGCTGCGACTGATCGTCGGCAAGCGTGTGCAGCCGATCAATACCGCACTGATCCCGAACTGGAAGAACATCGACCCGCGCCTGCAAGACGGCCCGTGGTACGTGGTCAACAAGCAGGTGTACGGCACGCCTTACCAGTGGGGCCCGAACGTGCTGATGTACAACACCAAGGTGTTCCCGCAGGCGCCGACCAGCTGGAGCGTGGTGTTCGAACCGCAGAACCTGCCGGACGGCAAGCCGAACAAAGGCCGCGTGCAGGCCTATGACGGCCCGATCTACATCGCTGACGCTGCGCTGTACCTGAAGTCGACCAAACCGGAACTGGGCATCCAGAACCCGTATGAACTGACTGAAACCCAGTACAAGGCCGTGCTCGATCTGCTGCGCCAGCAACAGCCGCTGATCCACCGCTACTGGCATGACGCGACCGTGCAGATGAGCGACGTGAAAAACGAAGGCGTGGCCGCGTCCAGCTCGTGGGGCTACATGGTCAACGGCCTGAAAGCCGACAACCAGCCTGTGGCCTCGACCATCCCGAAAGAAGGCGCCACCGGCTGGGCCGACACTACCATGCTGCACGCCGAGGCCAAGCACCCGAACTGCGCGTACAAGTGGATGGACTGGTCGCTGCAACCGAAGGTCCAGGGTGACGTTGCCGCCTGGTTCGGTTCGTCGCCAGCGGTGCCAGCGGCGTGCACTGGCAGCGAACTGCTGGGCGCCGAAGGCTGCAAGACCAACGGCTTCGACCAGTTCGACAAGATCGCCTTCTGGAAAACCCCGCAGGCCGAAGGCGGCAAGTTCGTGCCGTATAGCCGCTGGACCCAGGATTACATTGCGATCATGGGCGGGCGGTAAGGGCTGAAGCCTGGGGCCGCTTTGCGGCCCTTCGCGAGCGAGCTCGCTCCCACAGGGATAGCGGCAAGCCTCGACTTCCAAGGTTACTGAAACCTTGCTCGCGAAGGGCCGCAGAGCGGCCCCAGTCCTCCCACTTTTAAACGCAACATCGTCGTCAGTCGTCCAGGCCTGGGCCGCTGCACACCCCCATGCCTATCCGGAGCACCGCACCATGACCCTTGCAGTCCAGTTCACCCAGGTTTCCCGTTTGTTCGGCGAGGTGAAAGCCGTCGACCGGGTGTCCATCGATATCCAGGACGGCGAGTTCTTTTCCATGCTCGGCCCCTCGGGCTCGGGCAAGACCACCTGCCTGCGCCTGATCGCCGGATTCGAACAACCGAGCCACGGCTCGATCCGCATTCACGGCGCCGAAGCCGCCGGCCTGCCGCCCTACCAGCGCGACGTTAACACGGTGTTCCAGGACTACGCGCTGTTCCCGCACATGAGCGTGCTGGACAACGTCGCCTACGGCCTCAAGGTCAAGGGCATCGGCAAACAGGAACGGCACGCCCGCGCCGAAGAAGCGCTGGGAATGGTCGCCCTCGGCGGCTACGGCGCACGCAAGCCGGTGCAATTGTCCGGCGGCCAACGCCAGCGCGTGGCCCTGGCCCGCGCCCTGGTCAACCGCCCGCGCGTGCTGCTGCTCGATGAGCCGCTGGGCGCCCTCGACCTCAAGCTGCGCGAGCAGATGCAATCCGAGCTGAAAAAGCTCCAGCGCCAGCTCGGCATCACCTTCATCTTCGTCACCCATGACCAAACCGAAGCGCTGTCGATGTCCGACCGCGTCGCCGTATTCAACCGCGGCCGCATCGAGCAGGTGGACACCCCGCGCAACCTCTACATGAAGCCCGCGACCACCTTCGTCGCCGAATTCGTCGGCACCTCCAACGTGGTCCGTGGCGAGCTGGCCAGCCAGTTGAGCGGCGTCGCCCAGCCGTTCTCGATCCGCCCAGAGCACATCCGCCTCGGCGATGCCGCCGCCAGTGATCAGGTGCAGATCAGCGGCGTGCTGCACGACATCCAGTACCAGGGCAGCGCCACCCGCTACGAGTTGAAGCTGGATAACGGCCAGTTGCTCAACGTCAGCCAGGCCAACAACCAGTGGCAGGCCGAGGCCGCGCAGTTGCAGCCGGGCCAGCGCCTGGCCGCGCACTGGGCGCGGGAAGCCATGACGCCACTGGCCGAAACCGTGCTGAGCGAGGGTCGCTGAAATGAGCCTGGCCCTGGAAAAACCGGCGCTGACCGCGGCGGGATCGCCGATGCGGCGCTTCTCCACCCTGCTGTACCGCAAGCCCAATCTGTACCTGGCGTTGCTGCTGATCCCGCCGCTGATCTGGTTCGGCGCGATCTACCTCGGCTCACTGCTGAGCCTGCTGTGGCAGGGGTTCTACACCTTCGACGACTTCACCATGGCGGTGACGCCGGACCTGACCCTGGCCAACTTCGCCGCGCTGTTCAACCCGGCGAACTTCGACATCATCCTGCGCACCCTGGGCATGGCCGTCGCCGTGTCCATCGGCAGCGCGGCGCTGGCCTTCCCGATCGCCTACTACATGGCGCGCTACACCACGGGCAAGACCAAGGCGTTCTTCTACATCGCGGTGATGATGCCGATGTGGGCCAGCTACATCGTCAAGGCCTACGCCTGGACCCTGCTGCTGGCCAAAGGCGGCGTAGCCCAGTGGTTCGTGCAGGCGCTCAGTCTGGAGCCGGTCCTGCAATTCATCCTCGGCATTCCGGGCGTGGGCGGCAGCACGCTGTCGACCTCGCACCTGGGGCGTTTCATGGTGTTCGTCTACATCTGGCTGCCGTTCATGATCCTGCCGATCCAGGCATCGCTGGAACGCCTGCCGCCGTCGCTGCTGCAAGCCTCGGCAGACCTCGGCGCGACGCCGCGGCAAACCCTGATGCAGGTGATCCTGCCGCTGTCGGTGCCGGGCATCGCTGCCGGCTCGATCTTCACCTTCTCGCTGACCCTCGGCGACTTCATCGTCCCGCAACTGGTGGGTCCGCCCGGCTACTTCATCGGCAGCATGGTCTACGCCCAGCAGGGCGCGATCGGCAACATGCCAATGGCCGCGGCGTTCACCCTGGTGCCGATCGTGCTGATCGCCATCTACCTGTCCATCGTCAAACGCCTGGGGGCCTTCGATGCACTCTGAAAAAGCTTCGTTGGGCCTGCGCATCGCGGCCTGGGGCGGGCTGGTGTTCCTGCACTTCCCGATCCTGATCATCTTCCTCTACGCCTTCAACACCGAGGACTCGGCGTTCAGCTTCCCGCCCCAGGGCTTCACCCTGAAATGGTTCAGCGTGGCCTTCTCGCGGCCTGACGTGCTGGAGTCGATCAAGCTGTCGCTGCAGGTGGCATGCCTGGCCACCCTGATCGCCCTGGTGCTCGGCACCCTGGCCTCGGCGGCGCTGTACCGGCGCAGCTTCTTCGGCAAGGAAGGCATCTCGCTGATGCTGATCCTGCCGATCGCCCTGCCCGGCATCATCACCGGTATCGCCCTGCTGTCGGCGTTCAAGAGCCTGGGCATCGAGCCCGGGATCTTCACCATCGTCGTCGGCCACGCGACCTTCTGCGTGGTGATCGTCTACAACAACGTCATCGCCCGCCTGCGCCGCACCTCGCAGAGCCTGATCGAAGCCTCGATGGACCTCGGCGCCGACGGCTGGCAGACCTTCCGCTACATCATCCTGCCGAACCTCGGCTCGGCGCTGCTGGCCGGCGGCATGCTGGCGTTCGCCCTGTCGTTCGACGAAATCATCGTGACTACCTTCACCGCCGGGCACGAGCGCACCCTGCCGATCTGGCTGCTCAACCAGCTCAGCCGGCCGCGCGACGTCCCCGTCACCAACGTGGTCGCCATGCTGGTGATGATGGTGACCATGCTGCCGATCCTTGGCGCTTACTACCTGACCCGCGGCGGCGAAAGCGTCGCCGGCAGTGGCAAATAACCCTGACTGCCTGACGAGGACTGAATCATGCAAACCAAGCTGCTGATCAACGGCCAACTGGTGGCCGGCGAAGGACCAGGCCACGACGTGCTGAACCCGTCGCTGGGCACCACCCTGGTAAGCATCAACGAGGCCACGTCGGCCCAGGTCGATGCCGCCGTGCGCGCCGCCGACCACGCCTTCGACGCCTGGTCGCAGACCGTGCCCAAGGACCGCTCGCTGCTGCTGCTGAAACTGGCCGACGCCATCGAAGCCAACGGCGAAGAACTGGCGAAACTGGAGTCGGACAACTGCGGCAAACCCTACAGCGCCGCGCTGAACGACGAGATCCCGGCCATCGCCGATGTGTTCCGCTTCTTTGCCGGCGCCAGCCGCTGCCTCAATGGCTCGGCCGCGGGCGAGTACCTGCCGGGCCACACCTCGATGATCCGCCGCGACCCGGTCGGCGTGATCGCCTCCATCGCGCCGTGGAACTACCCGCTGATGATGGTCGCCTGGAAGATCGCCCCGGCCCTCGCGGCCGGCAACACCGTGGTGCTCAAGCCGTCCGAGCAGACCCCGCTGACCGCCCTGCGCCTGGCGCAGATTGCCGCCGAGATCTTCCCGGCGGGTGTGCTCAATATCGTCTTCGGCAAGGGCCCGAGCGTCGGCGCGCCACTGGTCAGCCACCCGAAAGTGCGCATGGTCTCGCTGACCGGCTCCATCGCCACCGGCGCCAACATCATTTCCAGCACCGCCGACAGCGTGAAGCGCATGCACATGGAACTGGGCGGCAAGGCCCCGGTGATCATCTTCGACGACGCCGATATCGACGCCGCCGTTGAAGGCATCCGCACCTTCGGCTTCTACAACGCCGGGCAAGACTGCACCGCAGCCTGCCGTATCTATGCGCAGAGCGGCATCTACGAGCAGTTCGTGGAGAAACTCGGCAAGGCGGTGTCCACCATCAAGTACGGCCTGCAGGACGACCCGGACACCGAGCTTGGCCCGCTGATCACCGCGCAACACCGCGACCGCGTGGCGGGCTTTGTCGAACGTGCCATCGCCCAGCCGCATATCCGCCTGGTCACCGGCGGCAAGGCGGTGCCTGGCAACGGTTTCTTCTTCGAGCCGACGGTGCTGGCCGATGCCCAGCAGGACGACGAGATCGTGCGCCGCGAGGTGTTCGGTCCGGTGGTCTCGGTCACCCGTTTCGACGACGAAGCCCAGGTACTGGCGTGGGCCAACGACTCCGACTACGGCCTGGCCTCGTCGCTGTGGACCAACGACACCGGCCGCGCCCACCGCGTCTCGGCGCGTCTGCAATACGGCTGCACCTGGGTCAACACGCACTTCATGCTGGTCAGCGAAATGCCTCACGGCGGCCAGAAACTCTCCGGCTACGGCAAGGACATGTCCATGTACGGCCTGGAAGACTACACGTGCATCAGACACGTGATGTTCAAGCACTGATCGACAGGAACCTTGCATGCAAATCACACGACGCGACTTTCTCAACGGCGTCGCCATTGGTATCGCGGCGGGGATGACCCCGCTGCAGATCCTCCAGGCCGCGCCGGACGGACGCTACTATCCGCCGACGCTGACCGGCCTGCGCGGCAGCCATCCGGGTGCCTTCGAAGTGGCGCACCAGATGGGTTGGGAAAAAAAGACCTTCGACACCGACGCCCTGCCCATCGCCGAACAGTACGACCTGGTGGTGGTCGGCGGTGGCCTCAGTGGCCTGTCGGCGGCCTGGTTCTATCGCCAGCGCCACCCGCAGGCGCGGATCCTGGTCCTGGAAAACCACGATGACTTCGGCGGCCACGCCAAGCGCAACGAATTCAACGCCGGCGGCCAGATGATCATCGGCTATGGCGGCAGCGAAGCCTTCCAGTCGCCGAACCACCTCTACAGCAAGGAAGTGAACGGCCTGCTCAAGGCGCTGGGCGTGGACATCAAGCGCTTCGAGACCGCCTTCGACCGCAATTTCTATCCAGACCTGAAGCTGTCGCGTGGGGTGTTCTTCGACAAGGAGACCTTCGGTAGCGACAAGCTGGTGACCGGTGATCCGACGCCGATGGTGGCCGACGACATCGCCCCCGAGCGCCTGAATGCCCGCTCGGTCCGCGACTTCATCAACGACTTCCCGCTGCCGGAGGCCGACCGCAAGGCGCTGATCGACCTGCACGAGGCGCCGCGGGACTACCTGGCCGGCAAGACCAAGGAAGAAAAGACCGCGCACCTGGAACGCACCAGCTACCGCGACTTCCTGCTCAAGGACGTGGGCCTGTCGCAGGCTGCGGTGGCGTATTTCCAGGGTCGCACCAACGACTTCATGGCCCTGAGCATCGATGCCGTGGCCGCCGCCGACGCCTACAACGTCGGTTTTCCGGGCTTCGCCGCCATGCAGCTCGACCCCATCAGCGAAGAAGCCCGGGCGGAGATGGAAGAGCCGTACATCTACCACTTCCCCGACGGCAACGCCTCCGTCGCGCGGTTGCTGGTGCGCAGCCTGATTCCACAGGTGGCGCCGGGCAAGGACATGGAAGACATCGTCCTGGCGAAATTCGACTACAGCCAGCTCGACCAGGCCGCGCACCCGGTGCGTCTGCGCCTCAACAGCACGGCGGTGAGCGTGCGCAACGTCGATGGCGGCGTGAACATCGGCTACAGCCGTGGCGGGCAACTGACGCCAGTGCGCGGCAAACACTGCGTGCTGGCCCGCTACAACATGATGATCCCGTACCTGCTGCGCGACCTGCCGGCCGAACAGGCCAACGCGCTGAGCCAGAACGTCAAGTTCCCGCTGGTGTACACCAAGGTCGTGGTGCGCAACTGGCAGGCGTTCCAGAAGCTTGGCGTGCACGAAATCTACGCCGCGACCCAACCTTACAGCCGGATCAAGCTGGACTATCCGGTGAGCATGGGCGGCTACGAACACCCGCGAGACCCCAACAAACCGATCGGCTTGCACATGGTCTACGTCCCGACCACGCCCAACGCCGGCATGAACGCCCGCGACCAGGCGCGGACCGGGCGGGCAAAACTTTATGCGCAAAGTTTCGACCAGCTCGAAGCACAGTTGCGGGAGCAGCTACAGCGGATGCTCGGTCCCGGTGGCTTTGATCACCAGAAAGATATTCTGGCGATCACCGTCAACCGCTGGTCCCACGGCTATGCGTGCTTCACCAACAGCCTGTACGACGACGTCGGACAGACTGAAACGTGGATGGAACAAGCGAAGAAACCGCTGGGCAACGTCACCATCGCCAACTCGGACGCGGCGTGGAGTGCTTACGCGCATGCGGCGATTGATGAGGCGTGGCGGGCGGTTGGGGAGCTGAGCTGAACCGTGGTTTGACACGGAACCTGTAGGAACGGCCCATCGCGGCTAACGGCCGCTCCTACAGAATCGCGATCGACCAACGCTTTGGGATTGCCTGCAAGATATCCCAGCATCAATCCCTCAAATCCGACTCATGAATCGGCTGCTCCCGACTGGTCGCCCGCTGATACTGCGCCGGCCAGACCGCTTTGTTGCCGCCCAGATCATCGTCTGCATGCAGCGGCCAGTACGGATCACGCAGCAGCTCGCGGGCGAGGAAGATCAGATCCGCCTGGCCGGTACGAAGGATGTGCTCGGCCTGGGCCGGTTCGGTAATCATGCCCACGGTGCCGGTGGCGATGCCCGACTCCTTGCGCACCCGCTCGGCGAAGCGGGTCTGGTAGCCGGGGCCGGTCGGGATCTCGGCATGCACTGAAGTGCCACCAGACGAGACGTCGATCAGGTCCGCACCCAACGCCTTCAGGCGCTTGGCCAGCTCTACGGTTTCGTCGGGGTTCCAGCCATCCTCGACCCAGTCGGTCGCCGACACCCGTACAAACAGCGGCAGCGAATCCGGCCAGACCTCACGCACAGCCTCGGTAACCTGCAGGGTCAAGCGGATGCGGTTGTCGAAACAACTGCCATAGCTGTCACGCCGCTGGTTGCTCAGTGGCGACAGGAACTGGTGCAGCAGATAGCCATGGGCCGCGTGAACCTCAACCACCTTGAACCCCGCCACCAGCGCTCTTTTCGCGGCGGCGACAAAGGCGTCGATCACGTCATGGATCTGCGATTCGTTAAGTTCGGTAGGCGGCGTGTGTTGTGGGTCGAAGGCGATTTTCGAAGGGCCCACAGGGATCCAGCCGCCGTCTTCAGGCTTGATGCTGCCGTGCTTGCCCAGCCACGGCCGATGGGTGCTGGCCTTGCGCCCGGCATGCGCCAACTGGATACCCGGCACGACGCCCTGGGCGGTGATGAAACGGGTGATTCGTTGTAGCCCCGGGATCTGCGCGTCGTCCCACAGGCCCAAATCCTGGGCGGTGAGGCGGCCGTCAGCGGTAACCGCCACGGCCTCGGTAATCACCAGGCCGGCGCCACCGACCGCCCGACTGCCGAGATGGACCAGGTGCCAGTCGTTGGCCAGGCCATCGACACTGGAATACTGGCACATGGGGGAAACGGCGATGCGGTTGGGCAGGGTCAACTGACGCAGGGTGTATGGCTCAAGCAACAGGCTCATGAGGGCACCTCTCCATGACTCCGAATGGTAGGCCGAACCGAGCGCTCATTCTTCCCTGCGGCTCAGTGCCGGTCCTACTGAGCCTAGACCAGTTTCCTACCCTCGGGTCACCGGGCCGATCAGCGCGGCTCCATGTGCGCAATCATCAGTTGCACGCTTTCCTGGCCGCGGAACTCGTTGACGTCGAGCTTGTAGGCCAGCTCCACCCAGCGCACGGTGGGGTTCGGCCAGACTTCACGGTCGACACTGAAGGCAATGCCGTCCAGCCGGACCGCACCGCATTCGCTCTTGAGTACCACCTTCAGGTGCCGCTCCCCCACCACCCGCTGCTCCACCAACTGGAACACGCCGTGGAACAACGGCTCGGGGAAATGCTGACCCCACGGCCCGGCATGACGCAGGGCGCGGGCCAGTTCGAGGTGGAACTCCTCGACCGCCAGGGTACCGTCGGACAGCAAGCGGCCGGTCAGGTCTTCTTCGCGCAACTGACGCCGGACTTCTTCATCGAAGGCCTCGGCAAACGCCGGGAAATTCTCTGCCGGCAACGACAGGCCCGCCGCCATGGCGTGGCCGCCGAACTTGCTGATGAGCTGCGGATGGCGCGCCGCCACGGCGTCCAGCGCATCGCGAATATGGAAGCCCGGCACCGACCGCGCCGAGCCCTTGAGCATGCCTTCGCCAGCATCGGCAAAAGCGATGGTCGGGCGGTGATAACGCTCTTTCATCCGCGAAGCGAGGATACCGATCACGCCCTGGTGCCAATCGGCTTCGAACAGGCACAGGCCGAACGGCATGGATTCCACCGGCAGGTCCTTGAGCTGGGCCAGGGCTTCGCGCTGCATGCCCTGCTCGATGGACTTGCGGTCCTGGTTCAGTTCGTCCAGTTGCGCAGCCATGTCCCGCGCCAGTTGCGGGTCTTCGCTGAGCAGGCATTCGATGCCCAGGCTCATGTCATCCAGACGTCCGGCGGCGTTGAGACGCGGGCCGATGATGAAGCCGAGGTCGGTGGAGGTGATGCGCTGGTGATCGCGGCGCGCCACTTCCAGGATCGCCTTGAGCCCGGGCCGGGCACGACCGGCGCGAATGCGCTCAAGGCCCTGGTGCACCAGAATGCGGTTGTTGGCGTCCAGCGGCACCACGTCGGCCACACTGCCCAGGGCCACCAGATCCAGCAGCTCGCCGAGGTTGGGTTGCGGCTTGTCCTGGAAGTGGCCAAGGCTGCGCAGTTGCGCGCGCAACGCCAGCAGCACATAGAAGATCACCCCGACGCCGGCCAGCGACTTGCTCGGGAACTCGCACCCCGGCTGGTTCGGGTTGACGATCGCATCGGCCTGGGGCAACTCGTTGCCGGGCAAGTGGTGGTCGGTGACCAGCACTTTCAGCCCCGCCGCCCGCGCCGCCGCCACACCCTCGACGCTGGAAATGCCGTTATCCACGGTGACCAGCAGGTCCGGCGAACGCTGCAGCGCCACCGCAACGATTTCCGGCGTCAGGCCGTAGCCATATTCGAAGCGGTTGGGCACCAGATAATCGACATGGGCCGCGCCCAGCAAGCGCAGGCCAAGCACACCGACCGTGCTGGCGGTGGCGCCGTCGGCATCGAAGTCGCCGACGATGAGGATGCGCTGGCGCTTGCCCAGGGCGTCCAGCAGCAGGTCCACCGCGGCATCGATGCCCTTGAGCATCTGGTACGGCAGCAGCCGGCCCAGGCTCTTGTCCAGCTCTTCCGCGCTCTGCACGCCACGGGCGGCGTACAGGCGGGTCAGCAGGGGTGGCAGGTCGCCAAGAAACGGCAGGGTGGACGGCAGTGAACGCGGCTCGATACGCATGGGACGGCTTAGGCTTCCATGAAAAACAAAAAAACGGACGACGGCTTAGCCGCGATCACCCAGCAACCACTCCAACTGGACTTCATGCTGACCACGGTCGTCGGTGACGAAGATCGTCCCTTCGCTGATCATCACGTCCCACTTGATGGCACGCGGCATGTCGGTGGACAGGGTTTCCAGCACCTCTTGCGGCACCGCGGCGATGTTGAGGTTCTTCAGGCCCTTGACCGCATCCACCACCTTGCCCGTCCACACCCGCAGGCTGCCGTAGGCCAGCAGGCTGGTGCGCTCGGTGCGACGCGAGCACCAGGTCAGGCGATCAGCGTCCGGCTGGCCGACTTCGATCCAGTGCAGAACACGGTCATCCAGGCTTTTTTCCCACAGCGCAGGCTCATCGACGTCCGACAGACCACGCCCGAACGACAACTGCTCGTTGTACCAGAAGGCGTAGGCCAGCAGCCGCACGGCCATGCGCTCTTCGGTTTCCGAAGGGTGGCGGGCGATGGTCTGCTTGACGCTTTCGTACACGCCGCGGTCGAGGTCAGTGAGGTTCAGTTCGAATTTGTAGGTGGTGGACGGCTGGGCCATGGGGCGGGCTTCTGATAACGGGGAAAGTCGCCCAGTCTACCCGATGCGACGCCTATCAACTAAGCGAACCCACAATCATGAGCTACAACAGTATCTGAGCCTTTCGCCCTGTGATAAAAACGAGCGCCTTGCCCACCGCCACGGATGTCTTATGTCGCTGCCCAGCAAACCTCTTGCCGGCCTCAAGGTCGTCGAACTCGGAACCCTGATTGCCGGACCGTTCGCCTCGCGAATCTGTGCCGAATTCGGCGCCCAGGTGGTCAAGGTCGAGTCGCCGGACGGCGGCGACCCGCTGCGCAAGTGGCGCAAGCTCTACGAGGGCACCTCGCTGTGGTGGTTCGTCCAGGCGCGCAACAAGCAGTCGCTGACCCTCAACCTCAAGCATCCCGAAGGCCTGGCGATCCTCAAACGCCTGCTGGCCGATGCCGACATCCTCATCGAGAACTTCCGTCCCGGCGTGCTGGAAAAGCTCGGCCTGGGCTGGGACGTGCTCAAGGCGCTGAATCCGAAGCTGGTGATGGTGCGCCTGTCAGGCTTCGGCCAGACCGGGCCGATGAAAGACCAGCCAGGCTTCGGCGCAGTGGGCGAGTCAATGGGCGGGCTGCGCTACATCACCGGCTTCGAAGACCGCCCGCCAGTACGCACCGGGATTTCCATCGGTGACTCCATTGCCGCCCTGTGGGGCGTGATCGGCGCGCTCATGGCGCTGCGCCACCGCGAGGTGAACGGCGGCGAAGGCCAAGTGGTGGACGTGGCGCTGTACGAAGCGATCTTCGCCATGATGGAAAGCATGGTTCCGGAGTTCGACGTGTTCGGTTTCATCCGCGAGCGCACCGGCAACATCATGCCCGGCATCACGCCCTCCTCCATCCACACCAGCGCCGACGGCAAGCACGTGCAGATCGGCGCCAACGGCGACGCAATCTTCAAGCGCTTCATGCTGGCGATCGGTCGCGCCGACCTCGCCGACGACCCGACCCTGGCCAGCAACGACGGCCGCGACCTGCGCCGCGACGAGCTGTATGGCGTCATTGATCGCTGGGCCAACAGTGTGCCACTGGACACTTTGATGCAGACACTCACCACCGCCGAAGTGCCGGCCAGCCGCATCTATTCCGCCGAAGACATGTTCAGCGACCCGCAATACCTCGCCCGCGAAATGTTCCTCCAGGCCAAGCTGCCCGACGGCAAGCCGTTCAAGATGCCCGGCATCGTGCCCAAGCTCTCCGACACGCCGGGCGCCACCGAGTGGGTCGGGCCGAAACTCGGCGAACACACCGAACAGGTACTGGGTGAGCTGGGCTACACCGCAGCGACCATCGCCAACCTGCGCGAACAGGGTGCCATCTGACCGGGGCGCTGCGTCGACTCGGCCTGGGCGTTCTGCTCGGCGCGCTGCTGGCCGCGCCGGGCGCAGCGTGGGCCAAGGAACGGCTGATCTGGCTACTGCGTGATTTGCCGCCGCTGACGATTTTCGAGGGCTCGCGGAAAAGCCAGGGCGCGGTGGACCAGATGCTGGCGATGCTGATCGAGCGCATGCCCGAGTACGACCACAGCATCCAGCGGGTCAACCGTGCCCGAGCCTTGCAGATGCTCCAGGAAGGAGGCTTCAATTGCGACCCGACGCTGCTCTGGACGCCCGAACGCGCGCGGTTCATCCATTTTTCGGTGCCGAGCATGGGCACCCTGAGCAACGGCCTGGTGGTGCGCAAGCAGGATCAGGCACTGGTCGATCCTTTCCTGGTCAACCACGCCGTTGACCTCAAGGCACTGCTGGCCAACCCGCCGGCCCGGCTTGGCATGGTCGCCGAACGCAGCTACAGCACACCGATCGACAGCGTGCTGAAGACCACGCCTGCGGAAAACCTGACGCCACATTACGGCACCGATGCGGTCAGAAGCCTTCTGCAGATGCAGCATCTGGGGCGGTTGAAATGGCTGCTGGCCTACTGGCCGGAGGTGCGTTATCTGAGCCTTGAACTGGGCCAGTCACTGGACGATCTGGTGTTCTACCCGATCCAGGGCGTGACGCAGTACCAGTTCATCCACGTCGGCTGTTCCGATACGCCGCTGGGTCACGAAGCCATTACCCACATCAACCAGTTGCTGCTGGAGCTGCGCAAGGAAACCCTGCCGCCACTCTACGGCCAGTGGCTCGACCCGCAAATGCGCGAAAGCTACATGAAGGACGCCGAACGCTTTTTCGACGATGACGCGCCGTAAACAGGCAAAAAGAAACCCCGGACGGTGGGGAGGCCGCTCGGGGTTAAACGAAGGCCCTTGGGCCTCGTGTATGACAGTCAGAAAGCATCGGAGCAAAATGCCATCTGGCTGCCTGTATAAGGTCTGATTACGTTGCTAAGGAAAGGTTCCTACAAGGTAGCCGATAAATTCCTATCCTGTCGGGCGTGTTGCCAGGCCGCGATCACACAGGGCTGCAAACGTCCTTCGGCAATGCGTAGATCGCGTTGCAGACCGTCCACCAGGTCCACCAGCAGACGCTGATCCTGCAACTGACTGGCCCTGACCGTGCGCTGCAACACTTCCAGGCCGGACTCGTCGCTCAGCGACAAGGCAAAATCGGTAGTCCCCTGGGGCGCCAGCGTGACCAGATAAGGTGCGAATGCTTCGTTGAGCAACAAGCTGACAGATTCCATCTTGTTCACTATTCACCTCGTTAGGACAAAGGGTCTTTAACTGACCCTGTGAGCGGCGGGAAAGTTCGGCCAGGTCACTTCGCTGCACGTTCAGCGAGAATGCCCACGGAACATGACAGATTAAATCTGCCCAACCGATTAATATCAGAAAGCCAGCACTCAGCTCAAGCCGCACCGTTTCGTGCCAGCGCCGCCGGCTCGTGGGCATTCATCCACTTCAGCAATTCACCTTCGCCCATCGGCCTTGCGACAAAACCACCTTGCACCCGCGGTTTGCCCACATGGTTCAGGGCCCGCCAATCGTTGAAGGTTTCCACGCCCTGCACCACCACGTCCAACGCCAGGCGCCGCGCCAGGATCAACGCCGTCGCCACCGCGCCCGACTTCTTGCCGTCAGCGGCCAAGCCGCGCAGCAACTCGGCAGGCAGCTTCAATTCACTCAGGGGCAGGGCAAACAGTTGCGGCAGATTGCCGACGGCGCTTCCTGAACATTCCAGTGCAAGACGACAACCGAGCTGACGCAACACCGCCCATTGCTCGCCGTCGAGCAGACCACAGTGGCCCTCCTTCAACGTCAGCGTGAGCACGCTGGCGGGCAGTTCCAGCGTCACCAGCAGTTGCGCCAACCGTGCGACGAAGCCGGCATCCGGCAACAACGCGGGTGGCAGTTCCACCGTCACCGGCAGCGGCTGACCATTGCCCAGGCAGGTCACCGAACTGAACGCCAGTGCATGTTCGAGCACATGCCAGGTCAGCACGTCGAGCAGCCCTACCCCATTGGGCACGGTAAAGAACTGGCCCGGCGCCAACAGACCAAGGGTCGGGTGCTGCCAGCGCACGCTCGCTTCGACGCCAACCAACGCACCCGCAGCGCAGATCATCGGCTGGTAACGAACCCGCCACTGTGCGCGGGACAAGGCCAGATGCTCGGGGGACAGGCGAGTCAGTTCGAGGATATGCGGCGGTACGCCGGCCTGTTGTGGCGCGTGTGTGTCTTCGCAGTATTGCGACAGCAGGCGGTGCAGCGTGGCGCAACTGGCCGGCTTGCGCACGCAACCCAGCAGTTGCAGGCCAAGGTGCCGGGACAGCTCGCCAATGCTGTCGAGCAGCGCAGGCTCGGCATCACTGAGGACGATCAACGCGTCAGCCAGCGCGTTTTCCGCCAGGTGGCGGATCAACGCCAAACCGTCGGCACCTTCCATGTACAGGTCGCAGATGGCGATATCCACCGGTCCACGGCGGGCCAGCATCTGCTTCGCGCACTCCACCGACTCGGCCGCCAGGACGTCGAACACGCCGTTGGCGTTGAGCATCTGGTGCAATGCCATGAGTTGAAAGGGATGGTCTTCGAGGATCAGGACCTTGAGCGAGTGCATCAACGTTTCTCCGCAGGTTGCAGGCTCGTGTGGCGGCACAAAGTCGCAACTCTAGGGAAAACAGAACGGCGGCCCTATAGGAAAAATCCCAAATTTAGCGCTCCATTTCCAACCGCCGCCGACGAACCGGCCTGACGACCGCGCTGAAAACGAAAAAGCCCGTCATGCGACGGGCTTTTCTGCATCCGACCAATCGATCAGAGCGGTTTGCCGCGGTTGCCGTGCTTGCTGACGAAAGCCTGAACCTGGCTCAGGTCGTTGGCCAGCACCGTGCAACGCTCTTCACGGGAGAACAGGTCGGTCAGGTGGGCTGGCAGTTCCAGTTCCTTGCCAATACCGGCCTTCTCCACCGCTTCCGGGAACTTGACCGGGTGCGCGGTGCCCAGCACTACCATCGGTGTATCCAGGCTGCGACGGCACTCGCGGCCGGCCTTGACGCCGATCGCGGTGTGCGGATCGAGGATCTCGCCCGTCTGGGCGAAGACTTCGGCGATGGTTTCGCAGGTCTGCGCGTCATCGACGGCCAGGGAATCGAACAGCTTGCGCGCTTCGACCCAACGGTCTTCTTCGACGCTGAAGCCGCCACCCTGCTTGAAGTTGGCCATCAGCTCGGCGATTGCCGCGCCGTTGCGACCGTGCAGGTCGAACAGCAGGCGCTCGAAGTTCGACGACACCATGATGTCCATCGACGGCGACAGCGTCGCGTGCAGGGTTTCCTTGACGTACTGGTTGCCACTCATGAAGCGGTGCAGGATGTCGTTGCGGTTGGTGGCGACGATCAGTTGGCTGATCGGCAGGCCCATGTTGCGCGCCAGGTAGCCGGCGAAGATGTCGCCGAAGTTGCCGGTCGGCACCGAGAACGCCACGGAACGCGCCGGGCCGCCCAACTGCAGGGCCGCGTGGAAGTAGTAGACGATCTGGGCCATGATCCGCGCCCAGTTGATCGAGTTGACCGCTACCAGGCGAGTGCCCTTGAGGAAGTCCTGGTCGGCGAAGCTGGCCTTGACCATTTCCTGGCAGTCATCGAAGTTGCCTTCGATGGCGATGTTGTGGATGTTCTCGCCGAAGATGGTGGTCATCTGACGGCGCTGCACTTCCGACACGCGCTGGTGCGGATGCAGGATGAAGATATCGACGTTGTCGCAACGGCGGCAGCCTTCGATGGCCGCGGAACCGGTGTCACCACTGGTGGCGCCGATGATCACGACGCGCTCGCCGCGCTTGACCAGCACGTGGTCCAGCAGACGACCGAGCAGTTGCAGGGCGAAGTCCTTGAACGCCAGGGTCGGGCCGTGGAACAGCTCCAGCACCCATTCGTTGCTGTTCAGTTGACGCAGCGGTGCGACCGCAGCGTGAGCGAACTCACCGTAGGTTTCTTCGAGGATCTTCTTGAAATCGGCGTCGGCGATGCTGCCGGTGACGAACGGGCGCATCACCCGGAACGCCAGCTCGTGGTACGGCAGGCCGGCCCAGGAAGCGATCTCTTCCTGGGTGAAACGCGGCAGGTTTTCCGGCACATAAAGACCGCCATCGCTGGCAAGACCGGCCAGCAGCACGTCTTCGAAATTCAGGGCAGGAGCCTGGCCACGGGTACTGATATAGCGCATGAGGGCAAACCTTTCTTTGAGCGGCAAGGTTCAAGTTGCAAGCTGCAAGAGAAGCGGTGGCGCTTTTTCTTGCAGCGTATGGCTTGCAGCTTGCCGCTGGAATTTAGTTGAGCTGTTCGACGCGGATCCGCACGACCTTGCCGATCACGTCCTGGAGGGCTTCCAGCGCCGCGATGGCGTCGTTCATGCGTTTCTCCTGGACCTTGTGGACCAGCAGGATCATCGGCACCAGGCCGTCCTGTTCCTCGACTTCCTTCTGCATGATCGACTCGATGTTGATCCCGCGCTCGGAGAGGATGCTTGCCACCTGGGCCAGTACGCCCGGATGGTCCTTGGCCTGGATGCGCAGGTAGTAGGCGCTTTCGCAGGCGTCGATCGGCAGGATCGGGTGGGCCGACAGCGAATCCGGCTGGAAGGCCAGGTGCGGAACGCGGTTTTCCGGGTCGGCGGTCATGGCGCGAACCACGTCCACCAGGTCGGCGACGACCGAGGAAGCGGTAGGCTCCATGCCGGCGCCAGCGCCGTAGAACAGGGTCGAACCCGCAGCGTCGCCGTTGACCATCACAGCGTTCATCACGCCATTGACGTTGGCGATCAGGCGGTCAGCCGGGATCAGCGTCGGGTGCACACGCAGTTCGATACCGGCGGCAGTGCTGCGCGCCACGCCCAGGTGCTTGATGCGGTAGCCCAGGGCCTCGGCGTAGTTCACGTCAGCAGTGGTGAGCTGAGTGATGCCTTCGGTGTAGGCCTTGTCGAACTGCAGCGGGATGCCGAAAGCGATGGAAGCGAGGATGGTCAGCTTGTGCGCAGCATCGATGCCTTCGACGTCGAAGGTCGGGTCCGCTTCGGCATAACCCAGCGCCTGGGCTTCGGCCAGCACGTCCGGGAAGGTGCGGCCCTTCTCGCGCATCTCGGTGAGGATGAAGTTGCCGGTGCCGTTGATGATGCCGGCAACCCAGTTGATACGGTTGGCCGAGAGGCCTTCACGGATCGCCTTGATCACCGGGATGCCGCCGGCCACAGCGGCTTCGAATGCGACGATCACGCCTTTTTCGCGGGCGCGGGCGAAGATCTCGTTGCCGTGCACGGCGATCAGCGCCTTGTTCGCGGTGACCACGTGCTTGCCGTTGTCGATGGCCTTGAGCACCAGCTCGCGGGCCACGGTATAGCCACCGATCAGTTCAATGACGATATCGATCTCGGGGTTGCTCGCGACTTCGAACACATCAGCGGTAATGGGGGTACCGGTAATCTGGCAGTTCGGGTTGGGCGAACGCATGGCAATCTGTGCCACTTCAATTCCACGCCCGGCGCGGCGGGCAATCTCCTCGGCGTTTCGCTGAAGTACGTTGAAGGTTCCGCCACCGACGGTCCCTAACCCACAGATGCCTACTTTGACCGGTTTCACTGTGAAACTCCCCATTGAACGACCGGTGTGGAACCGATCGTGAAAAAAGCCGCCTCCCCATGGTGGCGGCTCACTGATTGAATTACTTGGCGACGGCCAGGGCCAGCTTGGCCACTTGCGGGGCCGGCTGGTAGCCCGGGATCACCTGGCCATCTTCCAGCACGATGGCTGGCGTGCCGTTGACACCGATGGACTGGCCCATGGTGAACTGCTTGCTGACCGGGTTCTCGCACTTGGCGGCCTTGATTTCCTTGCCGTCGATCATCTTGTCCAGCGCACCCTTGCGGTCCTTGGAGCACCAGACCGCCTGCAACTGCTCGTCACCCGGCGAGCCGAGGCCCTGGCGCGGGAAGGCGACGTAGCGCACTTCGATACCGAGCTTGTTCAGCTCAGGCACTTCGGCGTGCAGTTTGTGGCAGTACGGGCAGGTGGTGTCGGTGAACACCGTGATGTGCGACTTGGCCGGGCCAATGGCAGGATAAACCACCATTTCCGCGCCTGGAATGGCATTGATCGTCTTGGCGACGCCCTCGCGTTCGGTCTTTTCAGTCAGGTTGACTGGTTTGCCACCCTGCACCTGAAACAGATAGCCCTGGACCAGGAACTGGCCGTCGGCGCTGGCGTACAACACACGTCCGCCCTTGAGCTTGACTTCGTACAGGCCATTGAGCGGACTGGCGGCGATGCTGTCGACCGGGACTTCCGACTCCAGCGACTGCAGGGTTTTGCGGATCGCCTGCTCGTCAGCCAGGACGAACGAACTGGCCAGCGCCAGCGCGGCGGCGGCAACAATCTTGATCATGCGCATTTGGAGCTCCTGAAAGCGTACAAGGGGCCGGGATGGGGACGCCCGGATGGAAAACACGGGGGATTGGCCGGCCCAAGACGTAAACCCCGAAAGACTACCATATTCAACGCCCTACGACGGGCACCTTGACCGCTCGAATGCGCAGACAAACGAACCGGCCGCGGCCGATTCGTTCTCTAACCCCTGGGATGGTGCCGAGCATGCAGTTCCTGCAGCCTCGCTCGGGCCACATGAGTATAGATCTGGGTGGTCGACAGGTCGCTGTGGCCCAGCAACATCTGAACCACGCGCAAGTCGGCGCCATGGTTGAGCAGATGAGTGGCGAAGGCATGGCGCAAGGTGTGAGGCGACAGCGCCTTGCCGATCCCGGCAACCTGGGCGTGGTGCTTGATACGGTGCCAGAACGTCTGGCGGGTCATCTGCTCACCCCGCTGGCTGGGAAACACCACGTCGCTGGGACGGCCGTTGAGCAGGCCATTGCGACCATCACGCAGGTAGCGCTCCAGCCAGACCACCGCTTCCTCGCCCATCGGCACCAGCCGCTCCTTGCTGCCCTTGCCCATGACCCGCAACACGCCCTGGCGCAGGTTGATCTGGTCGAGGGTCAGGCTGACCAGCTCGGTAACCCGCAAACCACAGGCATACAGCACTTCGAGCATGGCACGGTCGCGCTGGCCGATGTCTTCGCTCAGGTCCGGCGCCAATAGCAGGGCTTCGACGTCAGCCTCGGAGAGCGACTTGGGCAATGGCCGGCCAAGCTGCGGCATGTCGATCTGCAGCGTCGGGTCGACGGCAATCAGTTTCTCTCGCAGCAGGTAGCGATAGAAACCGCGCAGCCCGGAAAGAAACCGCGCCGTGGAACGCGGCTTGTAGGCGTTATCCAGGCGCCAGCCGAGGTGGTCGAGGATCAGTTCGCGGCCGGCATCGGGCAATGCAATGCCCTTTTCCTGCAACCAGCCGTTGAACAGCGCCAGGTCGCTGCGATAGGACGCTCGGGTGTTGTCCGACAGGCCTTTTTCCAGCCACAGGGCATCAAGAAACTGGTCAATCAGGGGGTGGTCGATAGCAGGCATGAAAACTCGGAGACGGGACGATGAAAACGCCGAAGTGCCGCTAGTCTTCCATAACCATGCCGGGATAGGGAGTCCGAATGAACGAACAACAGATTCTGCTCGCGTTTGGCGGCATTGGTGCGGCGGCACTGGGCTGCCAGTGGCTGGCCTGGCGCCTGAAGCTCCCGGCCATCCTGTTTCTGCTGCTCAGCGGCATACTCGCCGGGCCCGTGCTGGGTTGGCTTGATCCGCAGGAAATGTTCGGCCCGCTGCTGATGCCGCTGGTGTCGCTGGCGGTGGCACTGATCCTGTTCGAAGGCAGCCTGACCCTGCACCTGTCGCAATGGCGCGACATTGGCAGCGTGGTGCAACGCATGGTGACCGTCGGCGCGCTGGTCACCTGGGTGGTGATTGCCGTCGCAACGCACTGGCTTTTGGGTTTCGACTGGCCGTTGGCGGTGCTGTTCGGCACCCTGACCCTGGTCACCGGCCCCACGGTGATCGTGCCAATGCTGCGGGTGGTGCGACCCAAGGCGACGATCGCCAACATCCTGCGCTGGGAAGGCATCGTCATCGACCCGATCGGCGCGCTGCTGGCCGTGGTGGTCTACAGCTTCATCATTGCCAGTGCCGCGGATGAAGGCCTGAGCCAGAGCCTGAAAACCTTCGCCGGGGTGATTTTCTGCGGCAGCGCGTTCGGTGCCGCCGGCGGCTGGTTGCTGGGCCAGGTGATGCGTGAGCAATGGCTACCGGAATACCTGCACAACCTGGCGTCGCTGGCGGCGGTGCTGGGGATCTTCATCGCTGCCAACCAGGTGATGCACGAGTCGGGACTGCTAGCGGTAACCCTGATGGGCATGTGGCTGGCCAATATGAAAGGCGTCGACGTTCGGCAGATCCTGCACTTCAAGGAAAACCTCAGCGTGCTGCTGATCTCCGGGCTGTTCATTCTGCTCGCCGCGCGCCTGGACCTGACCGCCCTTCTCGGCCTCGGCCCGTCGGTGCTGGCGCTGCTGCTGGTGATCCAGTTGATCGCCCGACCACTGAACGTCGCCCTCTCAACCTGGCGCTCACCACTAAACTGGCGCGAACGGGCGCTGCTGGCCTGGATCGCACCGCGGGGGATCGTCGCGGCGGCGGTCTCGGCGATCTTTGCGATTCGCCTGAACGAGGCCGGCCACGAGGGCGCCTTGCTGCTGGTGCCGCTGACCTTCGCCGTGATCATCGGCACGGTGGTCTTGCAGAGCGCAACGGCGCGGCCGCTGGCCCGCCTGCTGAAAGTCGCGGAGCCCGCGCCCAGCGGCTTTCTTATCGTCGGTGCCAACCCGCCCGCACGGGCGATTGGCAAGGCCTTGCAACAGATGGATTGCCGGGTGCTGCTGACCGACTCCAGTTGGGAGAACATCCGCGCGGCGCGCATGGAAGGGCTGGCGACTTACTTTGGCAATCCGGCCTCGCAGCATGCGGATGCGCACCTGGACCTGGTCGGCCTGGGCCATCTGCTCGGGCTTTCTCCCGCAGGCGAGTTGAATGCACTGGCCTGCATGCGTTTTCGTCACGACTTCGGCCATACCCGGCTGTTTTCGCTGGCCAGCGGCCTGGAGGTCAGCCGCAGCGACAAGCACCGGGCCAGTGACGAACACCGCGGGCATGTGCTGGGAAATCCGTCACTGACGTACGTGCAACTGGCCAATCAACTGCACCACGGTGCCGAGCTGTACAGCACGCACCTGACCGAAGCCTTCGACTGGGACGCCTATCGGGCGCTGCATGGTGAGCGGGCGACCTTGCTGTTTGCCCGGGACGCCAATGGCTGGGTGCATGTGTTCGGCCCGGACAGCCCGCTCAAGCCCGGGCCTGGGTGGACGGTGCTGGCGTTGATTCGACAGGATGAAAGCCGTTGAGCGCGGCGATCAGAACCCGGGCAATACCGGCACCGGACGCTTGTCCTCGTCGATGGCGACAAAACTGAACAGGCCGTGAATGGCTTTCTCGCGGCTGTCGCAGCTCATGCTTTCGACAAACACTTCGACTTCCACCTTGAGGCTGGTGTTGCCGACTTTAACGACCCGCCCTACCAGCTCGACGATGGAGCCTGCGGCGATTGGGTGCTTGAAGTCGATGCGGTCAGTGGACACAGTGACCAGTGGCAGACGGCAGAAGCGCGTCGCGGCGATGAACGACACTTCGTCCATCCAGGCCAGCGCGGTGCCGCCGAACAGGGTGTTGTGGTGGTTGGTCGTGGAGGGGAATACCGCCTTGGTCACGCGGGTGACCGACAGCTCGGTGCGGCGTTCGATTTCCTGGTCTCTGGGGGTCATGGGATCACTTGAACGAAGAAGGCAGTTGCACGCTGCAAGCCATAAGGTTGGGGGGGCACTGTAGGAGCGAGCTTGCTCGCGAAGACCCCAACAGATTTAACCGACAAACATCTTGCGCCTTGAAACTCACAGCGCTGAAAAACAAAAAGGGCAGCCCGGAGGCTGCCCTTTCTTTCGCAAAGGTCGGACTGGACTTAAGCCAGTTTTTCCTTGATGCGAGCTGCTTTACCGGACAGGTCACGCAGGTAGTACAGCTTGGCTTTACGCACGTCACCACGACGTTTCACGGCCAGGCTGTCGATTTGCGGGCTGTAGGTCTGGAAAGTACGCTCAACGCCAACACCGTTGGAGATTTTGCGAACGGTGAAAGCGCTGTTCAGACCACGGTTACGCTTGGCGATTACAACGCCTTCGAAAGCCTGCAGACGGGAGCGGTCACCTTCCTTCACTTTCACCTGAACGACGATGGTGTCGCCCGGGGCAAAGGCCGGGATTTCTTTGCTCATCTGTTCAGCTTCGATCTGCTGAATGATTTTGTTGGTCATCTTGTGCTCCTAAGGTAAATCGTCGGATCTACCATCGATACGTTAACTATCGTCCCGCTCGCGGAGGTACTCCTCGAGCAGCTTCTTCTCTTCTCCAGAAAGTGAGCGACTTTCCAGAAGATCGACGCGTCGTTCATAGGTCCGCCCAAGGGACTGCTGTAAACGCCAACGCCGGATGTGTGCATGGTTGCCACTGAGCAACACGTCGGGAACACGCTGATCCGCATACACCTCCGGACGGGTGTAGTGCGGGCAATCAAGCAGACCGTCGGTGAAGGAATCTTCCTCCGCCGAGTCCGCATGCCCTAAAGCTCCGGGCAGCAGCCGTGTAACCGCATCAACCAGGACCATTGCCGGCAGCTCACCGCCAGACAATACGTAGTCACCAATCGACCACTCTTCATCGACATGAGCCTCAATAAAGCGCTCGTCAATGCCTTCATAACGACCGGCTATCAGAATCAACGATTCATGCTTCGCCAGGTCCTTGACCGCCGACTGAGTCAGCTTGCGGCCTTGTGGCGACAGGTAAATCACCTTCGCCGTTCCTCCGGTTGCCTGCCTGGCATCAACCAGGGCGTCTTCCAGAGGCTTGATCTTCATCACCATGCCCGGACCACCGCCAAAAGGCCGATCATCTACCGTGTGGTGACGATCCGTGGTGTAGTCCCGCGGGTTCCAGCAGGTCAGTTGCAACAACCCCTGTTTCACCGCTCGGCTGGTAATGCCGTACTCACTGATGGCCGAGAACATCTCGGGAAACAGCGTGATGACGTCTACGCGCAGGCTGGCCATTGCTTAGAAGTCCGCGTCCCATTCCACCCTCATTTCGCCTGCCGCCAGGTCGATTGCCAACACGCATTGCTCTGTATAGGGCAATAGCCGTTCACGATCATCCAGGCTGCCAGCGCAGGGCTTGACCACCATTACATCGTTTGCGCCGGTCTCCAACAGGTGATCAACCTTGCCGAACAGATGCCCGTCCTGGTTGATGACACTCAGACCCACGAGCTGATACCAGTAGTAATCGCCGTCGGTCAGGTTGGGCAAAAGGCTGCGAGAGATACAAATCTCATAACCGCTCAGAAGACGAGCTTCATCACGATCGTCGAGCCCTTTGAGCTTGGCGACCAGATCCTTTTGAGTGGATCGGCCCGAGACCAGCTCTACCTGCTTGACCACGCCTTCGCGCCGAAGCGTCCAGTTGCGGAATTCCAGCAGGTTGTCGATCGGATCGGTAAAGGAATAAACCTTCACCTCGCCGCGAACGCCGTGAACCGAAAAAATCTTGCCAACAACGATCAAGTCATCAGCGTTTTCTGGCGTCGCGTTCATATTGCTCAGGCGGCAGCCTTGGCAGCAGTCTTCAGCAGTTGTGCAACACGTGCAGACGGCTGTGCGCCAACGCTCAGCCAATGAGCAACGCGGTCTTCCTTAACGGACAGACGAACTTCCTGGCCACGAGCGACAGGGTTGAAGAAACCAACCTGCTCGATGTGCGAACCGGTAACTGGGTTACGCGAGTCGGTTACGGTCAGGGTGTAAAATGGGCGCTTTTTGGAGCCGCCACGGGCAAGACGGATGGTTAGCATTGAACATCGTTCCTGTAGTCGGTGCTGCAAATCATAATGCACAGCGGGCACACGGGTGCCCGAAAGGCCGCATATTCTCAAGGAATACACGGGTATTTGCAAATGCCTTTTTACACGAGGTAAAAGGCCTGCCTGCTGATCTGCGGTTTGCACTGCCTTCTATATAAAGGCAGCAATGGTCCCGCCGAGGGCGGGATTTCAGTCGTTGGCTCATCTAAAAGCCAACGACCTGAATCGGGTTTACATCTTGGGCATGCCGCCGCCAGGCATCATGCCGCCCAGGCCGCGCATCATTTTGGCCATGCCGCCCTTGGCAGAAAACTTCTTCATCATCTTCTGCATTTGCTTGTGCTGCTTGATCAGGCGGCCAATGTCCTGCACCTGGGTGCCGGAACCCATGGCGATACGGCGTTTGCGCGAACCGCTGATCAGGTCAGGGTCACGGCGCTCGGCCGGGGTCATGGAGTTGATGATCGCTTCCATCTGCTTGAACTGCTTCTCGGCTGCGCCCTGGGCGTTGCCCATCTGCGACAGGTTGACCCCACCGATGCTCGGCAGCTTGTCCATCAGGCCGCCTAGGCCGCCCATGTTCTTCATTTGCAGGAGCTGGTCGCGGAAGTCTTCGAGGTCGAAGCCCTTGCCCTTTTTCAGCTTCTTGGCGAGTTTGTCGGCCTTTTCCTTGTCGAGCGTCTGCTCGGCCTGCTCGATCAGGCTGAGCACGTCACCCATGCCGAGGATCCGCGAGGCGATCCGGTCGGGGTGGAACGGCTCGAGCGCTTCGGTCTTCTCGCCCATACCGATGAACTTGATCGGCTTGCCGGTGATGGCGCGCACCGACAGCGCGGCACCGCCACGGGCATCACCGTCGACCTTGGTCAGCACCACACCGGTGAGCGGCAGGGCATCGCCGAAGGCCTTGGCGGTGTTGGCGGCGTCCTGGCCGGTCATGGCGTCGACCACGAACAGCGTTTCGATCGGCTTGACCGCGGCGTGCAGGTCCTTGATCTCGGCCATCATCTCGGCGTCGATGTGCAGACGACCGGCGGTATCGACGATAACCACGTCGATGAATTTCAGCTTGGCTTCGCGGATCGCCGCTTCGGCGATGGCCACCGGCTTCTGGCTGATGTCCGACGGGAAGAAGGTCACGCCGATGTCGTTGGCCAGGGTTTCCAGCTGCTTGATCGCCGCCGGACGGTAGACGTCGGCCGAAACGACCATGACGGTCTTCTTCTTGCGCTCTTTAAGGAAACGCGCGAGCTTGCCGGCGGTGGTGGTCTTGCCCGCGCCCTGCAGGCCGGCCATCAGTACCACGGCAGGTGGTGCGGCATTCAGACTGAGGTCTTCGTTGGCCGCGCCCATCAATTCTTCGAGTTCGGCCTGGACGATCTTCACGAACGCCTGGCCCGGCGTCAGGCTGCGCGAAACCTCGGTCCCGACCGCACGTTCCTTGACCTTGTTGACGAAGTCCTTCACCACCGGCAAGGCGACGTCGGCTTCGAGCAACGCCATGCGCACTTCGCGCAGGGTGTCTTTGATGTTGTCTTCGTTCAGCTTGGCCTTGCCGGTGACATGGCGCAGCGTCTGTGACAGACGATCGGTCAGGTTTTCAAACATGGGGATCCTTTCGGGCTCTTGTAGAACCGAGGTTTATCAGCCGCCCCAGGCGCATTCGGCCGGCCTTGGGCAGGGGCAGGGCGGCGATTATAACGAAGACTCGCGCCAGCGCACACCATACCGTCGGCGCACAGTCTTCCTAGGGGGCCGGGTTCTATGCCAAACTCATCGGCTTTCGGGCTTGCCTAACAGGACTTATGCTCCCCTTGTCACCCAGCTTGCTACCCAACCTGATCGCCGCCTGCCTCTACGCCGCCGCGATCATCCTCCAAGGCACCGGCCTGGCCCGGGGCGTCAAGGCCGACAAACGGCTGCTCGGCCTGCTGGGAGGCCTGGCGGTCGTCGCCCAGGGCGCCGCGCTGTACTGGCAACTGCTCACGCCGTTGGGACTGAGCCTGGACTTCTTCAGCGCCGCCAGCCTGATCGCCACTGCGGTCATTGCCATTACCCTGCTCGCCTGCCTGCGCAGTCCGGTGGAGAACCTGCTGCTGTTGCTGTTCCCGCTGGGCCTGCTGACGGCCCTGATCGCGCAGTTCGCGCCGTCGGGCACGGTTCCGCTGATCAACGAAGAGCCCGGCATCCTCGCGCATATCCTGCTGTCGATCCTTGCCTACGGCCTGTTCACCATCGCGGTGTTCCAGTCGCTGTTGCTGCTGATGCAGGACCACCAGCTCAAGCACAAGCATCCGTCCGGGCTGATCCGCAATTTCCCGCCGCTGCAAACCATGGAAAGCCTGCTGTTCGGCTTCCTCTGGGCCGGCTGGGGCCTGCTCTCGCTGTCGCTGATCTCCGGCTGGCTGTTCCTCGACAACCTGTTCGCCCAGCATCTGGTCCACAAGCCCTTGCTGGCCTGCGTCGCCTGGATCGTGTTCAGCGTACTGCTATGGGGCCGCACCCGCCTCGGCTGGCGCGGACACAAGGCGATCCGCTGGACCCTCGCCGGGTTCTGCCTGCTGATGCTGGCGTATTTCGGCAGCAAGCTGGTACGCGAATTCATCCTGCATATCTGACGGGCGAACTATGGACACCTTGCCGTTGGCTCCGCTGCTCGGGCTTCTGGCCCTGGCCTTGCTGTGGTCGGCACTGTTCACCGCGGTCGACGCCGCCCGCGTGCAACTGGCGGGCAATCGGCGCAACGGCAATGGCGGCGCCCGCGACACCTCTGACCTCCCGCCCCAGGCGCTGATCTTCGGCGCCACCCTCGGCAAGCTGCTGGTGCTGGCCCTCGCCGGCCTGACCGGCCTGCGCTGCCAGGGCGAGACCGGTTTCTGGCTGGGCTGCGTGGGAGCGGCCATCCTGCTGCTGGTCTGCGCCGAGTACCTGCCGCGGCAACTGGCCCGACGCAACCCGGAAGCCTTCATCGGCCTGGGCATCGTCCTGCGCCTGCCGCTGCGTCTGCTGCAGCCGCTGGCCTGGTTGCTGGACGGCATCGCGCGCCTGATCCTGCGCCCCTTTTCCGTGCGGCCGAGCATGGTCAACCAGCATGAACAGAATGCCGACAGCGAACCGGACGATAGCGACGAGTCGGAGGAAAACCCCTCCCCCGGCAACCTCCCGACCAGCCTGAAGGCGCTGGAGAGGGTCACTGTCAACCACATCCTGGTGCCGCGCAGCGAAGTCGACGGGATCAACCTCGACGATTCGATCGAGCAGATCATCGCGCAATTGAACACCTGCAAGCACACGCGACTGCCGGTATTCCACAACGACATCAACCAGGTCCAGGCAGTGCTCAACACGCGGCATATCGCCCACCTGCTGCCCAAGGCCGAGCTGACCCACGAAACCCTGCTGGCAGCCTGCTACGAGCCTTACTTCGTCCCGGAAAGCACCCCACTGCAACTGCAGTTGCTCAACTTCCACAAGCAACAGCGGCGGATGGGCATCGTCGTCGACGAGTACGGCGAAGTAGAAGGGATTGTCACCCTGGAAGACATTCTCGAAGAGATCGTCGGCGAGTTCGAAGAACAGGACGACCTCGACAACCCGCACATCCATCCGCAAGGGGATGGCCGTTATGTGATCGAAGGCAACGTGGCGATCCGCGAACTCAACCGCAGCCTTGGCTGGCACCTGCCCAGCGACGGACCGAAGACCCTCAACGGGTTGGTCACCGAGGCGCTGGAAAGCATCCCGGCCAGCGCGGTGTGCCTGAAGATTGGCCGCTACCGCCTGGAAATCCTCGAAACCGAAGACAACTGCGCCAGCCGGATCCTGGTCTGGACCGTCGCCCGCCAGCCCGCCGCCTGATTCGTTACGCCCGCAACGCCTGACATAGACACATTTCGTATCGAATCTGGCTATACTCGACCCACGCTTACCCAGCCCTGCCGTCGCGCCCGCTACCCGCTCCCGGCGCTTTCCGGCCAGTCCGCACCGCCTGCATCGCGCGCTTTACCGGCACCGCTTCACACCCCGAACAGTGCCCGCGCCCGCCCCCATCCCCCCAGGGCTATGCTCGGCCGCGCGACCCATACCAAAAAAAATGCTCCGACGCAGTGCCGTCGCCCGTGCGCGGCCGCCCAGGAAGCCTTCGACTGTCAGGGGACCTTGCATGACCACCAGCAGCACCTACAACAATGAGGCCGACACCGCGCCGTCCGGCAATTCGCCGGCCCGCGTCGCCACGGCCAGCTTCATCGGCACGGCCATCGAGTTCTACGATTTCTACGTCTACGCCACTGCGGCCGCACTGGTGATCGGACCGGTGTTCTTCCCGCAGACCTCCGGCACCGCGCAGATGCTGTCGGCGTTCCTCACCTTCGGCATCGCCTTCCTGGCGCGACCGCTGGGCTCGGCGCTGTTCGGCCACTTCGGCGACCGCATCGGACGCAAGTCCACCCTGGTCGCGTCGCTGCTGCTGATGGGCGTGTGTACCACGCTGATTGGCGTGCTGCCGGGACATGACAGCATCGGCAACTGGGCGCCGATCCTGCTTTGCGTCCTGCGTTTCGGTCAAGGTCTTGGCCTTGGCGGCGAATGGGGCGGCGCGGCGTTGCTGGCCACCGAGAACGCGCCGAAGGGCAAGCGCGCCTGGTTCGGCATGTTCCCGCAACTTGGCCCGTCGATCGGCTTCCTCGCCGCCAACGGTCTGTTCCTGGCCCTGGCGATGCTGCTGAGCGACGAAGATTTCCGCGCCTGGGGCTGGCGCATTCCGTTCCTGCTCAGCGCGGCACTGGTGATCGTCGGCCTGTACGTGCGCCTGAAACTGGAAGAAACCCCGGTGTTCGCCAAAGCCATGGCCAGCCACCAGCGCGTGAAGCTGCCGGTGGTCGAGCTGTTCGCCCAATACTGGCTGCCGGTGCTGCTCGGCGCCGGGGCGATGGTAGTGTGCTACGCGCTGTTCTACATCTCGACGGTGTTTTCGCTGAGCTACGGCGTGTCCACGCTGGGCTACACCCGCGAAACCTTCCTCGGCCTGCTGTGCTTCGCGGTGCTGTTCATGGCCTTGGCCACCCCGCTGTCGGCCTGGCTCAGCGACCGCTACGGGCGCAAGCCGGTGCTGGTGACTGGCGCACTTATGGCGATCGCCTCGGGCTTTGCCATGGAGCCGCTGCTGACGTCCGGGTCCACCGCCGGCGTGGCGTTGTTCCTGGCGATCGAGCTGTTCCTGATGGGGGTGACGTTCGCCCCGATGGGCGCGCTGCTGCCCGAGCTGTTCCCAACCCACGTGCGCTACACCGGCGCGTCGGCGGCTTACAACCTGGGCGGAATCGTCGGCGCCTCGGCAGCACCGTTCTTCGCACAGAAGCTGGTGGCGATGGGGGGATTGAGCTGGGTGGGCGGGTATGTGTCGATGGCGGCCCTGCTGAGCCTGATCGCGGTACTGTGCCTGAAGGAAACACAGCACACGGAGTTGAACGACAACGCGGGGCGAGCCAGACGGCCCGCCCCGCGTCTACAGCCTTACAGCTCGACGTTGACTGCTTGCGAGGCGCGGGTCGCCTTGGCCCGGGCGGCCTCGATCGACTCATCGCGCGCCAGGCACACGCCCATGCGGCGCTGACCGTTGACTTCCGGCTTGCCGAACAGGCGCAGCGCGGTATCAGGCTCGGCCAGGGCAGCGCCGAGGTTGTCGAACGCAGTCTGCTGCGACTGACCTTCCACCAGAATCACCGCGGAAGCAGACGGACCGAACTGACGAACCGACGGGATCGGCAGGCCGAGAATCGCCCGGGCGTGCAGGGCGAACTGCGACAGGTCCTGGGAAATCAGGGTCACCAGGCCGGTGTCATGCGGGCGCGGCGAGACTTCGCTGAACCACACCTGATCGCCCTTGACGAACAGTTCGACGCCGAACAGGCCACGACCGCCCAGTGCCTCGGTGACGGCCTTGGCCACGCGCTCGGACTCGGCCAGCGCCACCGGGCTCATGGCCTGTGGCTGCCAGGATTCCTGGTAGTCGCCCTTCTCCTGACGGTGACCGACAGGTGCCAGGAAGGTGGTGCCGCCAACATGACGAACGGTCAGCAGGGTGATTTCGTAGTCGAAATCGATGAAGCCTTCGATGATCACCCGGCCCTTGCCGGCACGGCCGCCTTCCTGGGCGTAGTCCCAGGCTTTCTGCAGGTCGTCGGCGCTTTTCAGCAGGCTCTGGCCCTTGCCCGACGAACTCATCACCGGCTTGACCACACACGGGAAGCCCAGGTCCAGAGCGGCCTTGCTGTAGTCCTCGAAGGTGTCGGCGAAGTGGTACGGCGAGGTTGGCAGGTCCAGCTCTTCAGCCGCCAGGCGACGGATGCCTTCGCGGTTCATGGTCAGTTGCGCGGCGCGGGCGGTGGGCACCACGGTGAAGCCTTCGGCTTCCAGCTCGACCAGGGTCGCGGTGGCGATGGCTTCGATTTCCGGGACGATGTAGTGCGGCTTCTCGGCCTCGATGACCGCACGCAGGGCGGCGCCGTCGAGCATGTTGATCACGTGACTGCGATGCGCCACCTGCATGGCCGGGGCATTGGCGTAACGGTCCACGGCGATCACTTCGACGCCCAGGCGTTGCAGCTCGATCACCACTTCCTTGCCCAGCTCGCCACAGCCACAGAGCAGTACACGGGTCGCGGTGGGCGACAATGGGGTTCCGATACGGGTCATCTCAGGTCCTCAAAGGGAAGGAATCCATGGCCGCCCCAGCACGGTGCGGGCCAGCGAAAGGGGCACATTTTACATGCTTGAACGCCGTCGCGGCTCAGCCGGCGATGGCGTTTTTCCGCCCCCGCCAGGCCATGGCCAGCCAGACTGCGGTGACGCCGGCGAACTTCGAGGCCAGCGCGGTGCCGACCACGGCCGGCGTCAGGGCGCCGATCATGCCGAAGAAGATAAAGGTGTCGAGCGGAATGCTCAGCGCGGAACTGATCCACAGGCGGTCATGCAGCGGGCGCTTGGTGATGCTGAACACCACCCAGTCGATCAGCTCGGACACCGCGAACGCGGTGGCGCTGGCCAGGGCGATGGTCGGGTCGGAGGTGACGTAGGACAGCACCAGCGCTGCCAGCATGGCGACCAGCGCGCCGTGGCCGAAGCGGGTCTGCACCATGTCGCGCAGGACGAACACCAATCCGCCCCAGGCGGACCAGATGACGTCCAGGTGCGGCGCACTGGAGAAGGCGTAGTTGATGAGCACCACGCTGCTGATATAGGCGATGAGAAAGAACATTGGGGGCACCGGTAGCAAGCCGCACAGGGTACTTCACAGCCCGCGTGCGGCCAAGCCCCGGGAATCAGTTCGCCGTGCGGGGTTGGGCGAAGACCAGGCCAGCGGCCACGGCGCGCTCGTGACAGAAGCGCAGCACCTGCCGGCGCTCGGTGTTGTCCATGCGGCCCCAGCGGGTGATTTCAGCGGCGGTGCGCTGGCAGCCGGTGCAGATGTCTTGTTCGTCCAATGCGCAAATGCTGACGCAAGGTGAGGCCACGGGCCTTTCAGCGGTGCTCATCAATCCTCCTGCGGCGCCAGGTCGCGGGCGTAACGCTGGGCGTTGTGCACGTAATGCGCGGCGCTGGCCTCCAGCATCTTCTTCTGCGCCTCGGTCAGTTCGCGCACCACCTTGCCCGGCGAGCCCATGACCAGCGAACCGTCGGGGATTTCCTTGCCTTCGGGGATCAGCGCATTGGCGCCGATGATGCAGTGCTTGCCGATCCGCGCACCGTTGAGAATCACCGCATTGATGCCGATCAGACTGTAGTCGTCCACCGAGCAGCCATGGAGCATGGCGTTGTGGCCGATGGTCACGCCCTTGCCGATGGTCAGCGGCGAGCCCATGTCGGTGTGCATCACCGTGCCGTCCTGGACGTTGCTGTTCTCGCCGATGTCGATCAGTTCGTTGTCGCCGCGCAGGACCGCGTTGAACCAGACATTGGCGCCCGCCTGCAGGCGTACCTTGCCGATCAGCGTGGCATTGGGCGCCACCCAGCTTTGTGGATGGGTTTCGACCCGAAAGTCGCCCAGACGGTATTTCATGCGTGGTTCCTCACGGTGGGGTTCGCGGCGGGTGGTCCCGCTCAGAGTGGGGTGAAGCGTTCAGGCGGATGGTGCAGGCTGATGCGCGCATCGTAGAGCAGGTTGACCAGCTCGACGATCATGATCGCCGACAGGCCCCAGATCTTGTACTCGCCGAAGCGGTAGCTGGGGACGTACCAGCTGCGGCCCTGATAATCGATGCGGTGGGTGTGATCGCGCGGGTCCTGGCGGAAGAACTCCAGCGGCACACTGAACACAGCGGCAATCTCGGCATCGTTGGGGCGGTACTCGACGTAATCGGGAATCAGCCCGACAAAAGGCGTGACTTTCAATCCGTGCAACGACACCAGCGGGGTCAAGGGACCGATCACTTCCACCAGTCCGGGCGGCAGGCCGATTTCTTCCTCGGCTTCGCGCAGGGCGGTGTAGATCAGGTCGGGGTCTTCCGGGTCGCGGCGTCCACCAGGGAAGGCCACTTCACCGCCGTGGGTCGAGAGGCCCTTGGCGCGCAAGGTCAATACCAGCTCGGGCTCTTCACTACGGGTGATCGGTAGCAGCACCGCGGCCTCGGGAAAACGTCGATCGGTTTCCAGGGTGCCTGGTGTGTGACTGCTCACTCGGCGAAGTAGCTCGTCCAGCATGGTCTCTCTCGTTCCAGAAGCGTTCTGCATCATGCACCAAAGCCGCGCCCCGCCCAAGCCCCGGCGACGATCGCACTTGCGGGCCGCGCGACCGCGGCGCGAAGATAGCGGCAACTCTCAGGAAGATAAGCATGAAATACTGCAGCGCGTGCGGCAAAGCGGTCACCCAGCGTATACCCGAAGGCGACTCGCGCTTGCGTTATGTCTGCGATCACTGCCAGACCATCCATTACCAGAACCCCAATATCGTCGCCGGCGTGCTGCCGAACCACGGCAGCAAGGTGCTGCTGTGCCGCCGCGCCATCGAGCCGCGACGCGGCTACTGGACCCTGCCCGCCGGCTTCATGGAAAACGGCGAAACCATGGAACAGGCCGCCCGCCGCGAAACCGTCGAGGAAGCCTGCGCCCGCCTGGGCGAGATGACCCTGTATCACCTGTACGACCTGCCGCACATCAACCAGGTGCACGTGTTCTTCCGCGCCGAACTGGCCGACCTGGACTTCGATATCGGCGAAGAAAGCCTGGAAGTGCGCCTGTTCGAAGAAAACGAGATCCCCTGGGACGAGCTGGCTTTCAGGACGATCCGCGTCACACTAGAATGCTACTATCGGGACCGCGAACGGCAGCACTATCCGGTTCATACCGAGAGTTTGTCAGCCTCGTTCGCCCCGCCACCCAAGACCGATTCGTAAAACCGCGATTTTCAGGGATACCGTTTCATGCGCTGGTTGTTTGCCCTTTTCTGCCTCAGTGTGGCGTCGGTGTCCCAGGCGGCTTACACCGAAACCATCGTCACCAAGCCGATCCTCAAGGATGCGCCGCTTGCGCCGCAGTCCTCTCCAGCCGAGGTCAGGCCATCGACCCGGATCGAAAAGGTGCTGGTGCTCAAGTCCCAGCGTCGCCTGGAACTGATCAGCAATGGTGCACCGCTCAAGACCTACCGCATCTCCCTCGGCAAGAAGCCCCTTGGCGCCAAGGAGCGCGAGGGCGACAAGCGCACCCCGGAAGGCTTCTACTGGCTGGACTGGCGCAAGGTCTCGGACCGCTACAACCTGGCGATCCACGTGTCATATCCCAACGTCAGCGATGCCGCCAAGGCACGTCGCGAAGGGGTGCAGCCCGGCGGGATGATCATGATCCACGGCACGCCAGACACCGAAGACAACCCCGAAGAGCTGTTTCACACCCTCGACTGGACCGAAGGCTGCATCGCCATGCGCAACACCGACATGCGCGAAGTCTGGAACCTGGTAAAAGACGGCACCATGATCGAAATCCGCCCCTGACTGACCCGCTCCGGCGCCTCCGCGCCGGACATTTCCTACCTCAGTAAATAAGCTTCGGAAATTTCCGAGGGCACTCGCGCTCGTCCCCTACTCCTCCTCACGGTCATCCCCAGCATTCAAACGAATGCCCCTCCCTTAGATTCATCTCACCTGAAATGCTTGCTTCGTCCTAGAACAAGAACATAAGGACGCCACCCTATGTCCCGTTCATCGCGAACCGGAGGCCCGCGCTGCCCTGCGCTGGCATCCACGGTCTTCATCACCCTGATTTTGCTGTGCATGGCACCCACGTGGGCCGACGAGACCTTTCCGGTCCTGCCGCTATTGCGCGAGCAACGCCGCGACGCAGAGGCGCTGGAGCGGCAACAACGCTTGCGCCAGCTCACGCCACCGACGGTCAGCGAGACGCCGGCTGCGGCGCTCGAAGCCGAAGGCTGCTGGCCTGTCTCCGGCCTGCGCCTGGCGGGCAACACGGTGATTACCCGCGAAGCGCTGAACGAGGTGGTCGATCCGTTGCTGCAACCGTGCATGGATGAGGCACGGGTCAACGCGGTGCTCAAAGCCATCACCCGGCTTTACCTGCAACAGGGCTACCTCACCAGCCGGCCCTATCTGGCGCAACCGCCGCACGCGGGGGCGAGCCTGGACATCATGATCGTCGAAGGTTTTGTCGAATCGGTGGAGTTCGATGACCCGGAACTGCCGTTGTCGCTGCCCCGCGCCTTTCCCGATCTGCTTGGCCAGCCACTGCGCCTGAGCACGCTGGAGCAGGGGCTGAACCAGATGAATCGCCTGCAGGCGTTCGACCTCAGCGCGGACCTTGAGCCGGGCGAACTGCGAGGCGGCACGCGGGTGATCATTCGCTCGCAACGGCAACCGGCGTCACGCCTGAGACTGGCCACCAGCATCGACAACCGCGGCAGCGAATCGACGGGCCGCGAGCGACTGGGTGTCAGCGTGAGTCTCGACAGTCCACTGGAGCACAACGACTTCCTGCGCCTGCACAGCCTTCGGCGCCTGTTACCCGGGCGCGGCGACAGCCGCGGCTACGGGCTCTACTACAACAGTCCTTATGGCCCCTGGCGTTTCGCCCTGAGCCTGGACCGCCTGGAATACCGCGCCGCCCTGCCCGGCTCGAACGCCAACAACAGCGGCCAGAGCGATTTCTACAGCCTCGGCGTGGGCCGCGCGCTATGGCACGACCAGTCCACCACCCTCGGCGCCAACCTGCGGCTCAACTACAAACGCCTGGACACGCGGTTCTCCAGCGAGCGACTGCGCCTTCGCCTGCAAAGCCCGACGCTCACCAGCCTTGATGCCAGTCTCAACCTGAGCTGGCGCGACGATGCGCTCTGGAGCGCCACCCTCGGCTACAACCAGGGCCTCGGCTGGTTCGGCTCCGATGACCGCGCAGCAAACCCGCGCGCACCGCAGCCGCTGTTTCGCAAGTACCAGGCGAGCCTCTGGCAACTGCGCGAAGGCGTCGATCCCGCGTTTCGCTGGCGCTGGGAAAGCGAACTGAACCTGCAATACAGCCCTGAGCCGCTGCCCGCGATCGAGCAGATGGCGGTCGCGGGCGACACCGCGGTGCGGGGCTTTCGTCGCGCCACGGTGTCCGGCGCCAGCGGCGCGGTCTGGCGCAACACCCTCAGCCTGCCGCTGAACAACCCGCTGCCGGTGCCGCTGGAAATCCGTCCGAGCCTCGGCCTCGACGCCGGCTGGAGCCGCTACGACCACGGCAGCCCCACACAACGACTGCTCGGCGCCCACGCCGGCCTGCAACTGAGCCTGCCTCGCGGCCAGTTGAGCCTCGATTACCAGCGCGCCCTGCAGGCCAGCGGCACGCGGCGCCGCGATCTGGAGCCGGGCTACTGGCGCGCGCAACTGACCCTGACGTTCTGATCCCCACCCAAGAGAGAGACCACCATGACCCCTCTACCTCCACGGTTCACCCCCGACCTGCTGCGCTGGGCGATCAGCGTCAGCCTGCTGGTTCCCACCGGCGCCATCGCCAACAACGGCCTGCAACCGGCCACCGGCCCGGGCGGAACGCCGTCCATCAACGAGCACAACGGTGTGCCGGTGATCAATATCGTCGCGCCGTCTGCCAGCGGCCTGTCGCACAACCAGTTTCTCGACTACAACGTCGGCCAGCCCGGCGTAGTGCTCAACAACGCCCTGCAGGCAGGGCAATCGCAACTGGCCGGCGCGCTGGGCGCCAACCCGCAACTCCAGAGCCAGGCGGCGTCCACCATCCTCAACGAGGTAATCAGCCGCAACGCCTCGCGCATTGACGGCGCCCAGGAAATCTTCGGCCAGCCTGCCGACTACATCCTCGCCAACCCCAACGGCATCACCATCAACGGCGGCAGCTTCATCAACACCACCCGCGCGGGCTTTCTGGTGGGGCGCCCGGAAATCGAAGACCAGCGCCTCACCTACCTCAACAGCCTCACCGCCAGCGGTGAACTGCGGGTCGACGGCCTTGGCCTGAGCAATGCAGAAGGCGCCCTGGAACTGATCGCCCCGCGCATCGAGAGCCATGGCCCGCTCCGCGCGGCGACCGACCTGGACCTGACCGTCGGCCGCAACCGCATCGACCGCGCCAGCGGCGAGATCGTCGAGCACCTGGCAGGCACGCCGGGCTCGATCGACGCCAGCCTGTTCGGCGCCATGCAGGCCGGGCGCATCAGAATCATCAGCACCGCCGAGGGCGCGGGCGTGCGGATCGAGGCGCCGTCGATGGACGCTCGCCAAGGCATCAGCATTCGCTCGGCCGGGGACTTGCAGATCAGCGGCAGCGCGCAGCAACGCAGTCGCCTCGACGCCGGCAAAGGCAACCTCGAGCTGGACGCCAAGGACAACATGACGCTGAGCGCCATCGAAGGCCGGGCCGAACAGATCAAGGTCCGCACCGGCAAGAACCTCACCCTCGACGCCAAAACCCGCGAAAGCATCCGCCGCGACAACGAGAAGTGGGACAAGAAGTGGTGGTTCGTCACCACCGAAACCTTCGAGCGAACGGGCAGCGAAGTCGAACGCCTGACCACCGGCAGCGATTTTCAGGCGGTCAGCGACATCACGCTCGATGCCGGTGGCGACGCCCGCCTGCTGGCCGCTGGCGTACAGGCAGGCGGCGACCTGAAACTGCGCAGCGGCAACACGCTGGAGGTTAGCGCCGGCATCGACAGCGTGACCCGCGACGAACGCATTCGCCACCGCAAGCACCTGTGGCGCGGCGACCAGGACACCCACGACTACCGCGAAAGCGCCCGCCCCAGCCAACTCTCGGGCCGCAACCTGACCGTGGAGGCGGCGGGGCCCACCCGCATCATCGGCAGCGAGCTGCGAAGCAGCGCGGACATGAGCATCAAAACCCCTGAACTTGATATCGCCGGGACCTCGCTCAAGGGCAGTGACTCCCGCAAGGAATACCGGGGCGACCTGGCCTCCGGGGCGTTTTTCGGCAACCGCGAACGGGCGCAAGGCGAGCAGCAGACCGTTCGTGGCAGCCAGCTTGAGTCGGGCGGTGCCTTGACCGTGATCGCCGATCAGGTACGGGTCAGCGGCAGCCGGATCAGCAGCACCGGCGACGCCCTGTTGGCTAGCGAAAAGGCCCTGCTCAGCGTCGAAGCGGCGCGGGAAAGCTCGACCCGCAGCACGAGCAGCAAAGACAGCAAGCTGTTCGGCCTGCTCGGCAACAGCACCGACACCCGCCAGCAACGTGACACCGCGCTGGTCAGCGACCTGGCTTCGGAGAGCAACCTGCGCCTGGCCAGCGCCGACGAGTTGCAGGTCATCGGTGCCCGGCTCAAGGCCGGTGGGCAGTTGCAACTGGACGCCGCGAAAGACCTGCGCGTCAGCGCCGCCACCCAGAGCGAAAACAGCAGCACCCAACAAACCGACAAGAGCCTCTACGCCAGCGCGCGGCAGACTGCCGAAGCGCTCGACGGCAAGCCGGCGTCGAAGCAATACGTTGCCTCAGCGGGTTATGAAGTGAAAAAAAGCGAGCGCAGCAGCAGCCAGGACACGCTGGTTGCCAGCCAGCTCAGCGGCGCAGCGATCAACATCGGCAGCCAGGCCGACGTGTCGCTGAACAGCAGCAACCTCGACAGCAGCGGCGCAATCGATATTAGCGGCAAGACCGTCACCCTTGGCGCGCAAACCACCCGCGAGCAGCAACTCACCATCAGCACCCGCTCGGCGGGCGGTCTGGCGGTGACCGCGGGGATGGATCGCCAGGGCGGTGGTTACGAGGGCGCCTACCAGCGGCGGGAACAGGAGGAAAGCCTGGTCGACAGCCTCCCGAGCGAGCTGAAGGCGTCGGGACCGTTACGCATCAAGGCCGACACGCTGATCAATGAAGCGGCGCAGGTGAGCGCCGACGAGCACCTGCTGGTCGACGCGACTCGGGTGGAAAACCGCGCCACCGCCAGCGTCCGCGAAACCCGCGACAGCGAACGCAACTGGCAGGGCAGCCTGGGCCTCAGCCTGGAAACCCGCGATATCACCCGTCCGATCGAAAACCTGATCAACGGCAACGAGGCCGCGCGCTTCCAGCAAGCCTCTGTGGAAGACGCCCTGGCGCCGCCAACCCTGGGCGTGGACCTGGCGCTGGAGCACCTCAACCGCGAACAGACCAGCCGCAGCGAAACCGCGCGGGTCAGCGAGCTGGCCGGCACCACGGTGAAGGTCCTGGCAGATGAAGTGAGCGATACCGGCACCCGCTACCGCGCCGAAAAAGGCGGACTGCAGATCGATGCCCGCACTCACCAATTCGTCGCTGCGCAAGACACCACCGCCGAGACTGTCGAGCGCTTGGAGGCTGGTGGCACTGCCCGGGTGGAAACCAGCACGGGCAAGGACATTGCCGGGAAAATCACCGGCAAGGGCGGATCGCTGAGCAGCAGCAACACCACGACCACCGCCCGCCCGGGGAGCCTCTACGGGCAACAGGGCATCCAGATTCAACTGGGGAGCGACGGGCTTTATGAGGGCACCGCCTTCGACGCCGGCAAGGGCGGCCTGACCGTTGAGACGGCCGGCAAGCTCAGCCTGCCCCAGGCCAACGATCATCAGCAGCAGAGCCTGCGCCAGCTCGACGGCAATGCCTGGCTCAAGGCGGGTAACAGCCCGGCGGGCAGTGCACTGGAGGCCCGTGGCTATCTGGATCAAAAACGCAGCGACAGCCAGGACAGCCAGGCGCGGGTCGCCAGCATCGACAGCACCGGCGATGTCCGCCTCAAGGCCGGCGGTGAGCTGACGCTCGCCGGCACCCGCATCGGCAGCAGCGGCGCCAAGCCAACCAATATCGACGTGCAGGCCGACGGCCCGCTGCGGGTGCTGGCGGCCAGCGACAGTCATGAGGCCAGCGGCGACAACATTGGCGGCGGCGGTGAGGTGGTCTTGAAGATGAACGATGCCGGCAAGGGCGGCGGGCTGGGCGGGCATTTCAGCAACGGGCGGATTTCGAGTCCGACCGCCGTGCCCAGGCGCGGTCTTCACCGCGCAACAGGAGGTGAACTTGTCGAGCCACGCAAGACAGGGCGACGCGATTCACCTTGAGGGCCTGCAGGCATCGGCCGAGCGGATCAAGGTCGCGGCGGAAAACGGCGGCGTACTGATCGAGTCCGCCACCAGCAGCGAGCGCCGCGACAACCTTGACCTGACCGTGGGTGCCGGCATCGCCATGACCCCGGCGGCCACCCGCGACGAAACGAAAAAGGGCCTGTATGGCCGGGCGCAGTTCAACCTCGACCAACGCGACAACCTTGTGCACCAGAACAGCCAGCTCGACGCCGGGCAGGTCGGCCTGTACAGCATGAACGACATGCAGCTCAACGGCGTGCGGGTCAATGCCGGGCGCATCGAGGGCGTTATCGGCGGTGACCTGCAACTGGCCAGCCGCCAGGACCGGGTCAACGCGTTGAAGGTGAATGTCGATGCGCAACTGAGCCGGGAGAAGAACCCGCAGGGCTACCTCAATGCCGTGCGCTCCTTCGGTGGTCCGCTGGGCGCCAGCGCCGAGAAGAAAGTCGGCGGTGCGGTACAGAGCGCCGATCCGGGCCTTTCGCCGACGCTGGACGTGAAAGTGGATTACGCACGGCGTGACAGCGTCGCCAGTCAGAGTCGGTTGAGCGGGCAGGAAGGCGTTGCCTTGCAGGTTGGCGGCGATGTGAAACTGTCGGGGGCGGATGTGCGCTCAAGCCAGGGCAAGGTCGAACTGGGTAGCGAGCGGATCAGCCAGGAAACCCTGAATGGCCGTGATGTGCGGCGAGTGGTGGGGACCAACCTGTCGAATGCGCCAGTGGAGCTGGGCAGTGATCTGGTCAACACCTACAAGAATGGCGGGATGAATCTGGAGGAAGGGGATTCGTCACTGGACCTGGGGCTGTTGCGCACCGGGGGGCATGATCGGGAGGTTAGGCTGGAGTCGGGGATTGTCGAGAAGAAATGATTGAGCCGCATCGCGAGCAAGCTCGCTCCTACAGGGTTCACGATGATTTCCAAATCCTGTAGGAGCGAGCTTGCTCGCGATGCGCCACTAAGCAGTTACCAAAATCAGATATCAGCCAATTTCCACGCCTCATATGCCGGCGTTTCATACGGATGACTCTGCTTCAGCGCACCGACGACCTGATGAATCAGGTCGTCGGCCACCACCAATTCCACTCGCCACTCTTCCACCTGCTCGACCACCCCGCTCTGCCCGATAAACGGCTGGCTGCCGTCCAACGGGCGGAACTGACCCTGGCCCAGCACTTGCCAGGCGCAGCAGTCGTAGTCGCCGATGCGCCCGCCACCCGCGGCGAACACGGCCTGTTTGACCGTGTCGACGTGGCTCGGCGGAACGAAGAAGGCGAGCTTGTACACCCTTTAGTTCACCCACACCCGCGCGTTGCGGAACATGCGCATCCAGGCGCCGTCTTCGTTCCAGTCGTCAGGACGCCAGGAGTTCTGCACAGCACGGAAGACCCGCTCAGGGTGCGGCATCATGATGGTGACGCGACCGTCGCGGCTGGTCAGGCCGGTGATCCCGCGCGGCGAGCCGTTCGGGTTGGCCGGGTAGGTTTCGGTGACCTTGCCGTGGTTATCGACGAAGCGCAGTGCCACGCAGCCGGACAGGTCGGCTTCGAGCAGGGCTTCTTCGCTGGCGAACTCGGCATGGCCTTCGCCGTGGGCGATGGCGATCGGCATACGCGAACCGGCCATGCCCTGCAGGAAGATCGAGTTCGACTTCTGCACTTCAACCATGGCGACACGGGCTTCGAACTGCTCGGAACGGTTACGCACGAAGTGCGGCCAGAATTCGCTGCCCGGCACCAGTTCGTGCAGGTTGGACATCATCTGGCAACCGTTGCACACACCGAGGGTGAAGCTGTCGGTGCGCTCGAAGAAGCCTTGGAAGGCGTCGCGGGCACGGCTGTTGAACAGCGCCGACTTGGCCCAGCCCTCACCGGCGCCGAGAACGTCACCGTACGAGAAGCCACCGCAGGCCACCAGGCCTTTGAACGCGTCCAGGTCGACGCGGCCGGCGAGGATATCGCTCATGTGCACGTCGATGGCGTTGAAGCCGGCGCGGTCGAAGGCTGCGGCCATCTCGACCTGACCGTTGACGCCCTGCTCGCGCAGTACCGCCACCTGTGGACGCACGCCTTTCTTGATGAACGGCGCGGCGATGTCCTGGTTGACGTCGAAGCCGAGCTTGGCGCTCAGGCCCGGGTTGTCTTCTTCCAGCAGCAGGTCGAATTCCTGATCGGCACACTGGGCGTTGTCGCGCAGGCGCTGGATCTGGTAGCTGGTCTCGGCCCACTGGCGTTGCAGCAGACGGCGCTGGCCGTCGAACAGCACTTCGCCATTGAGGCTGATGGAGACTTCATTGCTGTTGACCGGCTTGCCGATCACCGCAACGCAGTCTTCGCCCAGGCCGGCGGCGCTGAACTGGGCCAGCACGTCTGGCGTAGCGTCCTGGCGAACCTGGATCACCGCGCCCAGCTCTTCGTTGAAGAGGATGGCCGCGACTTTCTCGCGCTTGCTGGTCAGGGTGTCCAGTTCCAGGCTCAGGCCGCAGTGACCGGCGAAGGCCATTTCCAGCGCGGTGGTCAGCAGGCCGCCGTCGGAACGGTCGTGGTAGGCCAGCAGGTGACCGTCGGCGTTGAGGCCCTGGATCACCGCGAAGAAGGCCTTGAGGTCTTCGGCGTCATCGACGTCCGGCGCCTGGCTGCCCAGCTTGCCGTGGGTCTGCGCCAGGATCGAGGCGCCCATGCGGTTCTGCCCGCGGCCCAGGTCGATCAGGATCAGGTCGGTTTCGCCCTTGTCCATGCGCAGCTCTGGGGTCAGGGTCTTGCGGATATCGGTGACCGGTGCGAAGCCGGTGACGATCAGCGACATCGGCGAGGTAACGCTCTTCTCCGCGCCCTCGTCGCTCCAGCGGGTTTTCATGGACATGGAGTCCTTGCCCACTGGAATGGTAATGCCCAGCTCAGGGCACAGTTCCATGCCCACGGCCTTGACGGTGTCGTACAGACGGGCGTCTTCACCCGGATGGCCGGCGGCGGACATCCAGTTGGCCGACAGCTTGATGTCGGAGAGTTTTTCGATGCGCGAGGCGGCCATGTTGGTCAGCGTCTCGCCGATCGCCATGCGGCCGGATGCCGGAGCGTCCAGCAGCGCCAGCGGAGTGCGCTCGCCCATCGCCATGGCTTCACCGCTGTAGACGTCGAAGCTGGTGGCGGTCACGGCAACGTCGGCCACCGGAACCTGCCACGGGCCGACCATCTGGTCGCGGGCAACCAGACCGGTGATGGTGCGGTCGCCGATGGTGATCAGGAAGCTCTTGCTGGCCACGGCCGGGTGACGCAGGACGCGCTCGATCGAGTCGGTCAGTTCCAGCTGGGCCGGGTCGAAGTCATCGCCGAGCTCAGCTTCGCGGGTCACCGAACGGTGCATGCGCGGCGGCTTGCCCAGCAGGACTTCCAGCGGCATGTCCACCGGGGTGTTGCCGAAATGGCTGTCGGTGACGGTCAGGTGCGCTTCCTCGGTGGCTTCGCCGACTACGGCGAACGGGCAACGCTCGCGTTCACAGATGGCCTGGAAGCGCTCGAAGTCGACCGCGCTGACGGCCAGCACGTAACGCTCCTGGGATTCGTTGCTCCAGATTTCGTGCGGGGCCATGCCCGGCTCGTCGTTGGGCACGTTGCGCAGTTCGAAGCGGCCGCCGCGGCCACCGTCGTTGACCAGCTCCGGGAAGGCATTGGAGATACCGCCAGCGCCGACGTCATGGATGAAGGCGATCGGGTTGTTGTCGCCCAGTTGCCAGCAACGGTCGATAACCTCCTGGCAGCGGCGTTCCATTTCCGGGTTTTCCCGTTGCACGGACGCGAAGTCGAGGTCAGCGGAGCTTGCGCCGGTGGCCATCGACGAGGCAGCGCCGCCGCCCAGGCCGATCAGCATGGCCGGGCCGCCGAGCACGATCAGCTTGGCGCCGACGGTGATTTCGCCCTTCTGCACGTGGTCTTCACGGATGTTGCCCATACCACCAGCCAGCATGATCGGCTTGTGGTAACCGCGAACTTCTTCGCCGTGCGGGGTGTTGATCGACTGTTCGAAGGTACGGAAGTAGCCAGTCAGGGCCGGACGGCCGAACTCGTTGTTGAACGCGGCGCCGCCCAGCGGGCCTTCGATCATGATGTCCAGCGCGTTGACGATGCGCTCGGGCTTGCCATACGCCTGTTCCCACGGCTGTTCGAAGCCCGGGATGCGCAGGTTGGAAACGGTGAAGCCGGTCAGGCCGGCTTTCGGCTTGGCGCCGCGACCGGTGGCGCCTTCGTCGCGGATTTCGCCGCCGGAGCCGGTGGACGCGCCCGGGAACGGAGCGATGGCGGTCGGGTGGTTGTGGGTCTCGACCTTCATCAGGATGTGCACCGGCTCCTTCACCGCGCCGTACTGGCGGGTTTCAGGATTCGGGAAGAAGCGGCCGGCGACCGAACCGACGATCACCGAGGCGTTGTCCTTGTAAGCGGACAGAACGCCTTCGCTGTGCATCTGGTAGGTGTTCTTGATCATGCCGAACAGGCTTTTTTCCTGGCTTTCGCCGTCGATATCCCAACTGGCGTTGAAGATCTTGTGACGGCAGTGCTCGGAGTTGGCCTGGGCGAACATCATCAGTTCGATGTCGTGCGGGTTGCGCTTGAGGCCCTGGAAGGCGTTGACCAGGTAGTCGATTTCGTCTTCGGCCAGGGCCAGGCCCAGCTCGACGTTGGCCTTGGCCAGGGCGTCGCGGCCACCGCCGAGGATGTCGACGGCAGTCAGCGGCTTGGGTTCGGCGTGGCTGAACAGGCCCGCGGCCTCTTCCAGCCGGGCCAGCACCACCTGGGTCATGCGGTCGTGCAGCAGCTCGGCAACGCCAGCGGCGTCGGCTTCGCTCAGCTCACCACTGACATAGAAGGCAATACCCCGCTCCAGGCGACGGACGTTTTCCAGGCCGCAGTTGTGGGCGATATCGCTGGCCTTGCTCGACCAGGGCGAGATGGTGCCGAAACGCGGCATGACCAGGAACAGGCGACCGGCAGGTTCCTGTACCGGTACGCTCGGGCCGTACTTGAGCAGGCGCGCAAGCACTTGCTGTTGGTCGGCGGTCAGATCGCCGTCAACCTCGGCGAAATGAGCGAATTCAGCGTACAAACCACTAACAGCGGGGACTTTCTGGCTCAATTGCTCGAGTAATTTACCGTGGCGAAAGGCAGAAAGGGCAGGAGCGCCGCGCAGGATCAACATCGTCGGGACAGCCTCAGGAAGGGGGTGTGCTTAGAGGCCGTGCATTCTAGCCTAAACCTCTGCGTCAGGCACCCGAAACGCTGCATTGGCGGCCATCCGAATGTCGGCAAGTGCGTTCCAGGGCAGCCGTCCGTCCGTCGGCGGGCTGCAACTGCGCTGAAAAGTCGCAAGCACAGGCGGCGATAGCAGACAAGCTATCAGTTGTCGAGATATGGCACGGCAGGCCCTTTGCGTATACTGCACGTTATGTTTGCCCAGACTGCTTTGCGCCAGCGTTGCGCCAAATGGCTCATCGCAACCGGACTCTTCCTGATGCTCGGTGCCTGCGTTGAAAAACCCAGCACCCTCGAACGCATCAAGGAGGATGGTGTATTGCGCGTGGTGACCCGCAACAGCCCGGCCACCTATTTCCAGGATCGTAACGGCGAGACCGGCTTCGAATACGAGCTGGTGAAGCGCTTCGCCGACGATCTGGGCGTCGAACTGCAGATCGAAACTGCCGACAACCTCGACGACCTGTTCAGCCAGCTCGGCAAGCCATCAGGCCCGGTGCTGGCCGCCGCCGGCCTGGTCAGCAGCGAGCAGCGCAAGGGCCAGGCGCGCTTCTCCCACCCTTATCTAGAAGTCACCCCGCAAGTCATCTACCGCAACGGCAAGACCCGCCCCACCAATGCCGCCGGGCTGGTGGGCAAGCGCATCCTGGTGCTCAAGGGCAGCAGCCACGCTGAACAGCTCGCCGAACTGAAGAAACAGTACCCGGGCCTGGAATATGAAGAGTCCGACCAAGTGGAAGTGGTCGACCTGCTGCGCATGGTCGATGAAGGTCAGATCGACCTGACCCTGGTGGATTCCAACGAACTGGCGATGAACCAGGTGTATTTCTCCAACGTGCGGGTGGCCTTCGACCTCGGCGACGCCCGTGACCAGCGTTGGGCCGTGGCCGCCGGCGAAGACAACAGCCTGCTCAACGAAATCAACGAATTCCTCGACAAGGTGCAGAAGAACGGCACCCTGCAACGCCTGAAAGACCGTTATTACGGGCACGTCGACGTCCTCGGCTATGTCGGCGCCTACACCTTCGCCCAGCACCTGCAACAGCGCCTGCCGCGCTTCGAAAAGCACTTCCGCACCTCGGCCAAGCAGGAACAGGTGGACTGGCGCCTGCTGGCGGCGATCGGTTATCAGGAATCCATGTGGCAGCCGGAAGTGACCTCCAAGACCGGCGTGCGCGGCCTGATGATGCTGACCCAGCGCACGGCCCAGGCCATGGGCGTGTCCAACCGCCTCGATCCGGTGCAGAGCATCCGCGGCGGCGCCAAGTACTTCATGCACGTCAAGGAACAGCTCGACGATTCCATCAAGGAGCCGGACCGCACCTGGTTCGCTCTGGCCGCCTACAACGTTGGCGGCGGTCACCTGGACGACGCGCGCAAGCTGGCCGAACGCGAGGGCCTGAACCCGAACAAGTGGCTGGACGTGAAAAAGATGCTGCCGCGGCTGTCGCAGAAGAAGTGGTACAGCAAGACCAAGTACGGTTACGCCCGCGGCGGCGAGCCGGTGCATTTCGTCGCCAACATCCGCCGCTACTACGACATCCTCACCTGGGTGACCCAGCCGCAGCTCGAGGGCAGCCAGGTCGCCGAAGGCAACCTGCACGTGCCCGGCGTCAACAAGGACAAGCCGGCGGAGCAGACCCCGCCGCTTTAAGCCTTGGCTCTTCGGGCCTTGAAGAACTCGCTCAGCACCGTCCCGCACTCCTCCGCCAGCACCCCGCCTTCATAGAGCACCCGGTGATTGAGAAAACCCTGGGTGAAGAACTGTCCCTGGCTTTGCACGATCCCGGCCTTGGGCTCCAGCGCGCCATAAACCACGCGGTTGACCCGCGAATGCACGATCAGCCCGGCGCACATGCTGCACGGTTCCAGCGTCACATACAGAGTGCTGCCTGGCAGCCGGTAGTTGCTGGCGGCCTTGGCGGCGGCGCGGATGGCGACCATTTCGGCGTGGGCGCTGGGGTCGCTGTCGATGATCGGCCGGTTGAAGCCCTGGCCGATCACTTCGCCGTGCTGCACCAGCACCGCGCCCACCGGCACTTCGCCGAGAGCCGCGCCTTGGGCGGCCAGTTCCAGGGCCAGGCGCATGAATTCCTGATCGCGGCTGCGATCGATGATCTGCGGTCGCATCACACCACCGCGATCGCGGCCATCAGGCCGGTTTCCATGTGGTCGATGACGTGGCAATGGAACATCCAGGTCCCCGGGTTATCCGCCACCAGCGCCACCTGGGCGCGTTCGTTCTTGCCCAGCAGGTAGGTGTCGGTGAACCACGGCTCGACGATGTTGTGACGATTGGACCCGATGACCTTGAAGCTCATGCCATGCAGGTGGATCGGATGCTGGTACTGGGTCATGTTCTTCAACTCGAAGATGTAGCTTTTGCCCTTCTGCAACGTGGCGATCGGGCGGTCGGCGCAGGTCTTGTCGGTGATGTCCCAGGCCTGGCCGTTGATCTGCCAGAGGCTCGGCGGCCTGCCGTTGTCGGTATCCACCGAGACCTTGCCGGCCCATTCGAAATTGAAGTTGAGTTTCTCGGCGTTCTCCAGGTCCGGCTCGGCGACCGGGTTCGGCGGCAGCGCCGGCGGCCAGTCGCCCGGCGTGTCGGCGCTGGCGACCGAGCGCAGGGTGCCGAGGCGCACAAAGCCGTCGCGCAGGGACACTTCCTCGCCCACCTCGGGAATGCGGATCGCCAGGCAAATGCGCATGCCCGGGCCGAGCCAGTACTCGTCTTCCAGCGGACGCGGGGTGATGGGGTTGCCGTCGAGGGCATAGATCATCGCCTCGCAGTTGCCCTTGAGGTTGAGGCGGTAGGTCCAGGTGTTGTCGAGGTTGAGCAAACGCACCCGCACCACCTGCCCGGCCGGCAGCTCGCTCACCGCGTTGGCCTGGCCGTTGATGGTGATCAGGCGCCCGGCGGTGCCGTTGCGCGCTGCCTCGCGGGGGATGCTGAAAGGCAGGAAGGCGCCCTGCTCGTCCACATGCCAGGTTTTCAGGCTCAGGGTGCGCTCGTGTTTGAAGCCGGTCGGCTCGCGCTCCTCGACAATCAGCGGGCCGACCAGGCCGCGGCCGAGTTCCTCGCTGCTGCTGACATGGGGGTGATACCAGTAGCTGCCGGCGTCCGGCACGCGGAACTTGTAATCGAAGAACTCGCCCGGCTTGACCGGCAACTGCGACACGTAGGGCACGCCGTCCATTTCCAGCGGCAGGCGGATGCCGTGCCAGTGAATGGTGGTTTCCACCGGCAGGTGGGTGATGAAGCGCACCCGCAGCCAGGTACCCTGGCGCACCCGCAACTCGGTGCCCGGCGCCGACGGGCCGAAGGCCCAGGCCTCGGTCTTGAAGCCCGGCACCAGCTCGACGTCCAGCGGCGCGGCGATCAGTTCGTAGTCGTGCCCGGCGTTCTCGTCCTCGACCTTGCCCAGCCAGTAACGGGCCGCGCCACCGGCGCCCAGGCCAACCACCACCAGGCCGGTCAGCCCCTTGAGCATTTGTCGACGGGAAAAGGACATCGGAACAGGCACCTCGTACTCGCGGAAAACAACAGTCAGCCATTATCTGGCCAGCGTGAAGGGCGAATACGATACACCCGCATTTACTAAAGATTAAGTGAAGTCTTGTCGCAGGGAGGCCGGGGGACCTCCAACCAGTCAGCGAGACATCCGCTCGATCACCAGCCGCAACGACGCCGGCAACATCGGCCCGTGGTTCAGCCCTTCGAAGCGCTGGTAGCTGACCTGCAACCCCGGAACCTTCTGCAGATCGGCAACCAGCGCCCGCGCGGGTGCTTCCACATCACCCGTGCTCGGTCCGCGTGGCTGGGACGGTTCGGCGCTCCCGCGCATCAGCAGCAGACGAGGATGGCTGTCGCCCAGACGCGCCGACAAACCTTCGGCCTCGCGCACGATCGCCCCGTCCCGCCACCACAGCGAAGGACTCGCCGCCGCGTAATCACTGAACTCCCCAGTCCGGCGGAACAACGCGTGCAGCACGGCCAATCCGCCGTAGGAGTGGCCCCACAGCGTCTGGCGACGGCCATCAATCGGCGCAACGGCGGCAACCATCGGCCGCATGCGCTGATTCAACAGGTTAAAAAACTCATCCACACCGCCACTGGGCTGCCCGGTCAGCGGATCGACCTGCTCCGCCAGGCCCGGCACCGCCGGGGTGTAGTCATAGGTGCGGGCGTTGCGCTCGATGCGCTGCTCGGTCTGGTAACCCACGGCAACCAGCAACGGCGCTTGCCCGGCGGCCAGTTCGCGCAACTGCGGCGCTTGCAGGGCGCCGAGGGCGGCATTGCCGTCGAGCATCCACAACACCGGATAACCCGCAGCCGGCGCCGGACGATCCGGCTGGCCGATCCAGAGCTGGTAGTGGCGCTTGCCGTCAGCAGAATCCAGCGTGAGGGTGGTGAAGCGGTAAGCGGAATCCTTCTGTTGCAGCACGGGCGCGTCCATCTTCTGCTCGTGTTCCGGCTGCGCCAATGCAACAGAGCCCGACGCCATCAGCGCCAGGCTCAGAAATAACGGGGTGAGGTTCATCAGGCATTCTCGTTCTGTGCGCGATCAGCCGCCGCTTGCACAGGCAAGCGGCGGCTGTGGTCCTTTTAGAAGGAGGCAGTCAGGCTGGTGTAGAGCGTGCGGCCCGGCTCGTTGTAGGTAGCGGCGCCCGCACCGTCGATACCGTTCACGCCCTGGGCGTTGCCTTCGCGGAACAGGCGCTTGTCGAAGAGGTTATCGACGCCGGTGGTCAGGCTCAGGTTCTTGGTGAAAGCGTACGTGCCGCTCAAGCCCACCAGTGCATACGGCGACAACTGGTTGTTGCCGTTACCGGTCACGCGAGCACCGTGATAGTCATACTTCTTCGGCGTCTGCTTGCCATACCAGGCCACGCTGGCCTGCAGCGACAGCGCGTCGGTGGCCTGCCAGTCGAGCATTGAGTTGAGGGTGTACTTCGGGGTCACCGACAGGGTCTCGCCGGTGGTCTTGTTCTTCGATTGCAGCATGTAGGTGAAATTGTTGTTCCACTTCAACTGCTCGGTCAGCGGAATGGTCAGGGTGCCTTCGAGGCCTTCGACCAGCGCCTTCGGCACGTTTTCCCACTGGTAGATCGCAGAGTTGACGTAAGTGCCGGTGCCACCAGTCGCGCGGCCCACCGGGCTCATGCCGGACTCGATCTTGTTCTTGTAGTCGTTGCGGAAGTACGTCAGGCCGACGACCCAGCCGTCGTTCTGGTACTCGATCCCCAGTTCCTTGTTGATGCTGGTCTCGGCTTCGAGCTTGTCGTTGCCTTGCAGGTAGCAACTGGTGCTCTGGCCATAGCAGCCCTGGCCGCGGCTGTAGAGCAGGTAGTCAGGGTTGAGCTGATAAAGGTTCGGCGCCTTGTAGGCACGGGCGATACCGGCTTTCAGGGTGAGGGTGTCGGTCAGCGCGTGGGACAGGTTGAGCGATGGGCTCCAGTTGTCGCCGACGATGCTGTGGTGATCGAAACGCAGGGCCGGCGTGAGCATGGTGCCGGGCAGCAGTTCGATGTTGTCTTCAGCGAAGAACGAGACGATCTGCGCTTGCGAGCTGGTGTCGCGGCCGCCGCTGGTCAGGCCGCTGACCGCGCCGCCTTCGCTGGTGGTCTGGGTGTTGGCGCTCGGGTCATCGAGCTTTTGCTGGCTCCACTCGGCGCCGAGGGTCAGGGTCTGGTCACGCAGGGCGTGCAGCGGCAGGTTCACTTCGCCGTGGGCGGTGAGGTCGCGCAGGGTAGAGGTGTAGAAATCGGTGTTGCTGAAGATGCCTTCGGTGCCGCCGGCCAGGCCTTCGTTGATCCGCTGGTTGCGGGTCTTCTCGTATTGCAGGTAGGCCATGGTGCTGCCGAAATCCCAGTCGCCGCGATGGGTCAGCGCGTAGTTCTCGCGGTAAAGGATGTTGGTCTCGTGACCGAGCATGCTTTTCACGTTGGCGTTGGAGTTGGTGTTCTGGGTGTCACCGGTATAGATGTTGCCCTGGCGGCTGAAGCCTGCTTCCAGTTCCAGGGTCTGCTCGGGGCTCAGGTGCCAGCTCAACTGGCCGTTCACGTCCTTGTTGCGCACGCCTTCGCGGCCAGCCGGCAGCGTGCCGACCTAGTTACCGGTACGGGCGGATTCGTGGCCGGCGTTGATGTCCCAGTCATCCGAATCGGTTTTCGCCACGTTGCCGTAGACCCGGTAGCTGAGGCTATCGGTCAGCGGGCCGTTGAGCCCGAAGGTCACGCGCTTGCTGACGCCTTCTTCGTCGTGCTGCGGGAAGTTCTGGTAGACGGTCATGTTGCCGTGGGTTTCGGCACTGGCCTGCTTGGTGATGATGTTCACCACCCCGCCCATCGCGCCGGAGCCATAACGGGCTGCCGCCGGGCCACGGATGACCTCGATGCGCTCGACCTGATCGGCCGGCACCCAGTTGGTGTCGCCACGCGAATCGCGTTCGCCGCGCCAGCCGTAGCGCACCGAACTGCGGCTGCCGACCGGCTTGCCGTCGACCAGGATCAGGGTGTTTTCCGGGCCCATGCCACGAATATCGATCTGGCGGTTGTTGCCGCGCTGGCCGCTGGTGGAGTTGCCGGTCAGGTTGACCCCGGGCATGGTCCGGATGATCTGCGACAGGTCAGTGGCCGGCGGGCGCTTCTTGATGTCTTCGGCGGTGATGATCGACACGCCCGGCGCCTGCTTGGTCTCTTCCAGCGCGGTGGCAACGACGTTCTGGCTTTCCAGCTCGACGACCTGCGGCTCGGAAGCCGCCTGCACGGCGGTGGACAACAGGCAACTGGACAGCAGCAGGAAGGGAATGCGGGTGGCTGGGCGGGGCAACATCTTTCGATCTCCGGAACGTCGCGCTGTAGGCAAGAGATCACGAATGATAATGACTGCTAATTGAGAGTAAAGCTCATTAACTTTCTAAACATTCCTCGGCGACGGGCAGCACCAGATGCAGCACCAGGCCCGGATGGCCATTGCTGGCCCAAAGCGTGCCGCCTTGCAGGGCGATGCCGCGACGGGCGATTGCCAATCCAAGGCCAAAACCCGCGCCGCTGCCGGCCAGACGTTGGTAAGGCTCAAAGATGCGCTCGAGGTCGGCGTCGGCGACGCCCGGCCCCTGATCCGTCAATTGAAAGTGCCAAGTGTCACCTTCACGCACGCCCTCGAAGCTGACCGTGCCACCTTCCGGCGAGTGGCGAATGGCGTTGCGCAGCAGGTTTTCCAGCGCCTGGGCGACACTGTCCAGATGGCCCTGGATCCGGCAATCGGCAGCGAGCGTCGAAGGAAAGCGCGAGCGCGCCCAGCCGCTTTCGAAACAGGCGTCTTCACACAGCGCTTCCCACACCGAAAGCATTTGCACCGGCTCGGTGGACAACTCCGGTTGTTCGGTGTCCATCCAGGCCAGGTCGAGGGTGTCTTCCAGCAGCCGCTGCATGCCGTCCACTTCCCGGTTCAGACGCTCGCGCAGTTGCTCCGCCGGCACGCCGCTGTCATGGGCGATGCGCAACCGCGCCAGCGGCGTGCGCAACTCGTGGGACAACGTCCGCAGCAACAACCGTTGCTGATCGAGGCTGCGCCGCAAGCGCCCGGCCATATGTTCGAAAGCCTGGGCCAGTTCGCCCAGTTCATCGCGGCGCTCCTGCAACGGCAGGCCGGGGCTGTTCAGATCATCGGCACGCAACGCGTCGGCGCGGTCGCGCAGGCGATTGAGCGGCACCACCAGATGGCGATAGAGCGCCAGCCCGAGCAGCAACGCCAACACCGCCGGCGCTATACCGTGGGTGACCAGATGGGTCCAAGGCGTCAGGCCGGTGGGTAGCAAACGCTCCGGCAACTGAATGACCAGCCGGCCGTCTTCGGGATGCTCGGGAAACTCGATGCTGACATACGGCAATTCATCCTGCAGCCGCCGGCTCATGGGCCAGTCGAGCTTGCGCATGAAGGTCAGGTGGCTGGCATCGTCAGCGGTCAGCGGCGTGGTGCCGAGGCTTTGCAGATAGGGCCCGACCAGCGCCACCCAGGTGTCTTCCTGCTGTGCGAGCTGCTTGCGGTAAGCCTCGGCACCTTCGGCTCCGCCGTCGCGCCAGGCCTGTTCAGCCTGCTCGGCATAACGGGCCAGATAGCGTTGATCGGCCGCGCTGAGAAAGTAGGTGCTGCGCTCCACCGACAGGCCCCAGGTCCAGATCAGCCACGTCAGCAACAGGCAGAAGCTCACCAGTATCAGGGCCAGCTTCCATAACAGCGGATGACGACGCATCAGGACGGCTCCGCTTCCACCAGGATGTAGCCCTGACTGCGCACCGACTGGATTTGCACATGGGCCGCGCCGATGGCGGTCAGCTTGCGCCGCAGGTTGCAGACATGCACATCGAGGCCACGGTCCAGTCGGGTGTAGGCACGGTGCAGCACCGTCTGATAGAGAAACGCCTTGCTCAACGCCTCCCCGGGATGAGCGCGCAGCGTCGACAGCAAACGAAATTCGGAACCGGTGAGCCCGGCGTTGCGGCCCTGATGAATGACGTCCTGACGCTCCTGATCGAAGGTCAGCGAACCACTGTCGCTGCCCTGCTCGTCGCGCCGCCGATCCAGCGCCACCCGCCGCAACAGCGCATCCACCCGCGCATCCAGCTCGGCGAGGCTGAACGGCTTGGGGAGGTAGTCATCGGCACCGCGGGTGAACCCGCTGATGCGGTCCTGCTCGGCGCCAAGGGCGGACATCAGCATCACCGGCACCGACTGATGCCGGCGCAGAGTATCCAGCAGGCTCAGGCCATCGATCCCCGGCAGCATGATGTCCAGCAGCATCAGGTCGAAGCCGCCCTGCTCCATTGCCGCCAGGGCCTGAGTGCCGTTTTCGCAGGCATGGACCTGAAACCCACGGCGCTGGAAATGGTGCTCGAGGTCCTGACGCAGGTTGAGGTCGTCTTCGGTAAGGAGAAGTCTGGGGGACACGGACAGTGCTCTGGATGGGCAGTGATTGCAATTGCGAATCATCCCACCGCGAGGTTGGTTCGGGCAATGCCTCCGGTCAGGCATCGAAAACGGGATTATTCCACCCAGTGAAATAAAGAACTCACCACAACGCGTATTCCGCCGAAAAGCGTTCGATCCCACACTGGAGGCACGGATCGGGAATCAACCCGCCCCGCAGTCAGGAGCCGAACCATGAAAATTCACCACCATCCCCTGTCGGGCCACGCCCACCGCGCCGTGTTGTTCGCCTCGCTGCTGGGCGTGCCCCATGAGCTGGCGCTCGTCGATCTGGCAGCCGCTGCACACAAGGCGCCCGCGTTTCTGGCGCTCAATCCCTTCGGCCAGATTCCAGTGCTGGAAGATGGCGAGATCGTAATCGCTGATTCCAACGCGATCCTCGTCTATCTCGCGAAGAAAGCCGGCCGCAGTGACTGGCTGCCGGAAGACGCACCCGGCGCGGCACAGGTTCAGCGCTGGCTGTCGGTCGCGGCCGGCGAACTGGCTTACGGTCCCGCAGCGGCCCGGCTGATCACCGTGTTCAACGCCAGCTTCAATGCCGATGAAGTGATTGCCCGGGCCCATGTGCTGCTCGGCCGGCTGGAGCAGCATCTGGCCAACCGCGACTGGCTGGCGGCCGATCACCCGACCATCGCCGACGTCGCGATCTACAGCTATATCGCCAGCGCACCGGAAGGCAATGTCGACCTGTCCGCCTACCCCGCCGTCAACGCCTTCCTCGCTCGCGTGGAAGCGCTGCCCGGCTTCGTCCCCTTTGCCAAAACCCCGGCCGGCCTGACCGCCAACGCCTGACCAACGCTGCCCCACCCCACGGGAGAGACGAACATGGCCGAACACCTGAACACGCTGCCGATCTGGCATGAAGGCGAGACGTTCATCCAGGCGAAAGTCGGCGTTGCCGAGCGCATGGAAGGTGTCGGCCAGCGGGTCATCCGGGACTTCATGCCCAACCAGCATCGCGACTTCTACGGCCAGTTGCCCTTTATCGTCCTCGGCAGCGTGGACGCCGAGGGCGATGCCTGGGCGACCTTTATTGAAGGCCGGCCGGGCTTCATGTCCTCGCCAACACCGACGGCGCTCGATCTCCATGCCCGGCCGGATCCGCTGGATCCCGCCGCCCGGGGCATGCTTGACGGTGCGCCGGTCGGCCTGCTGGGCATCGAGATGCACAGCCGCCGGCGCAATCGCATGAACGGTGTGCTGGCGCAGATCGATCAGGGCTTCCGGGTGCAGGTCGACCAGAGTTTCGGCAACTGCCCCCGCTACATTCAGTTGCGCGACTTCCGCTTTGATCGCGAGCCAGACGCGCCCTCGCCAGGGCAGATCGAACAACTCCCAGGCATCGACCCGGCAGCCCGCGCATTGATCGAAGGCGCCGACGCCTTTTTCGTCGCCTCCTACGCCGATCGCCAGGACTGCCGCCAGGTCGATGTCTCCCACCGTGGCGGCAAGGCCGGCTTCGTGCGTGTCGGCGAAGACGGCACGCTGACCATTCCGGATTTCAACGGCAACCTGTTTTTCTCGACGCTGGGTAATATCCATCTCAACGGCAAGGCCGGACTGCTCTTCGTCGATTTCGCCAGCGGCGACCTGCTGCAGATGACCGGCGACGCCGAGGTGATCTTCGATTCGCCTGAAATCGCTGCGTTTCAGGGCGCCGAACGGCTCTGGACCTTCCGCCCGCGCAAGATTGTCCGTCGCCCCGGCGGCCTCGCCCTGCGCTGGATATCCCAAAAAGACGGCGAGGCCGACAGCTCGCTGATGACCGGCGACTGGCAGCAGACCGAAGAGCGCCTGCGCGCGACCGAACTCGCCACCCGCTGGCGGCCATTGAGAGTTTCCCGCGTGGTGCAGGAAAGCGCGTCGATCCGTTCCTTTCATCTAGAACCCACCGACGGCGCGGGGCTGCAGCCACATCTGGCAGGCCAGCACCTGCCGATCCGTGTGCGACTGCCCGGCGCCGACAAACCGGTCATTCGCACCTACACCTTGTCCGTCGCGCCGTCCGATAGCCATTACCGCATCAGCGTGAAACGCGACGGCCGGGTATCCGCCCATCTCCACGACGAACTGCGCGAAGGCGACACGTTGGAAGCGCGTGCGCCAGCGGGCGACTTCACCCTGGATGCCGCGGACCCGCGCCCCGCGATACTGATCGCCGGCGGCGTCGGCATCACACCGATGCTGGCGATGCTGCGCCACCTCGTTTTCGAAGGCGCACGTACCCAGCGAATCCGCCCGGCCACGCTGTTCTATGCGGCCCGTTCGAAGGCGGATCGCGCCTTCGATGAGGAACTGGCGGCGCTGGTCGGCATGGCCAACGGTGCGGTCAAACAGGTCCGCGTACTGAGCGACACCCACGGGGCTGCGCCGGGCATCGACTACGACGTCGCGGGCCGCATCGACACGCCGCTGCTTGGGCGTTATCTGCCCTTCGGCGACTACGCGTTCTACCTGTGCGGCCCGCCCGCATTCACCCAGGCGATCTACGACGGCTTGCGTGGCTACGGCATCGCCGACGAGCGCATTCACGCCGAGGCTTTCGGGCCCGGCTCATTGACCCGCACCGGCGCCAGCGCCGCACCCGTGCGCCTGCCACCCGCAACAGCGCCGGTAGCGGTCACCTTCATGGACTCGCTGAAGGAAGCCCGCTGGACACCGGAGTCCGGCACCTTGCTGGAACTGGCGGAAGCCCGTGGCCTGTCACCGGAATACAGTTGCCGCGAAGGCCATTGCGGCACCTGCCGCACCCGCCTGCTCAAGGGTGCGGTCACCTATATCAAGGAGCCCAGCGCCAGCGTCGGTGACGATGAAGTGCTGATCTGCTGCGCGGTCGCGGCCGGTGAGGATCCGATCCAGCTCGCCCTTTGACTTCACTCATCACTCAGGAGACTGACCATGTCCCGTCCACCACTGCCACCGTTCACCGAACAGAGCGCCATCGAAAAAGTCCGCCTGGCCGAAGACGGCTGGAACAGCCGCGACCCTGCCAAAGTCGCGCTGGCCTACACCACGGACACCCGCTGGAGAAACCGCGCCGAGTTCGTCCACAACCGCGCCGAAGCCGAAGCCTTCCTCACCCGCAAATGGAACCGCGAACTGGACTACCGGCTGATCAAGGAGCTGTGGGCCTTCACCGGCAACCGCATCGCCGTTCGCTACGCCTACGAGTACCGCGACGACAGCGGCCAGTGGTTCCGCGCCTACGGCAACGAGAACTGGGAGTTCGCCGAAGACGGCCTGATGCGCGCGCGCCACGCCAGCATCAACGAACAGCCGATCCGCGAAGAAGACCGCCAGTTCCACTGGCCGCTGGGCCGGCGTCCGGACGATCACCCGGGCCTCAGCCACTTCGGCTTCTGAAGCCGACACTGGAAGGATGCGCAAAATGGCACATAATCCCGGGCACCCCGACGGCGTCCCGGGACTCACCGGAGACGCCCATGACAAGCTCCTGACCCGAAGGAAACCCACCGCAATGGACCGTTGGCTGGCGATGCGCGTCTTCGTGAACGTTGCGCAAACCGAGAGCTTCGCCAAGACCGCACGGCAGATGCACATGAGCGCGCCGGCGGTGACGCGGATCGTGGCGGCGCTGGAAGACCTGGTCGGCGCACGCCTGCTGGTGCGCACAACGCGGTCGGTGAAGACCACCGAAGCCGGCGCACACTATCTCGCCGACTGCCGGCGCATTCTCGGTGATATCGCCGAAGCCGAAGCCGCTGCGGCCGGTCACTACAGCGAGCCGTCCGGGACATTGGCGATCACCGCGCCGATCCTGTTCGGCCAGTTGTACGTACTGCCGATCGTCACCGACTACCTCGACGCCTACCCCGGCATGCACGCGCGGACCCTGTTCATCGATCGCCAGGTGAATATCGTCGAGGAAGGGCTCGATGTTGCCGTGCGCATCGGCCATCTGGCGGACTCCGGCCTGACTGCGGTGCGGGTCGGCGCGGTGCGTCACGTGATCTGCGCGGCGCCGGACTACCTTGGAAAGCGTGGTACGCCGACCACCCCGACAGACCTCAAGGACCACCGCATCGTCGCGTCCAACAGCTCATGGGCTTCGCCGGAATGGCGCTTCGCCGGCGGGCAGCGAATCGGCATCGACCCGGTGCTGATGTGCAATACCAACCAGGCGGTGATCGATGCGGCGCGTTCGGGTTGGGGTTTGACCCGGGTGCTGCATTACCAGGTCGGCCCGGCCTTGCTCGCCGGTGAATTGCAGGTGGTGCTGGAGGAATTCGAAGAGCCGCCATTGCCGATTCACCTGGTGTATCCCGAGGGCCGACAGGCGCCGGCGAAGGTGCGGGCGTTCGTGGATATGGCAGTGGAGCGGTTGCGGGGCAATCCGCTGTTCGCCTGAGAAAGATGGCCATCAAACCCATAGCACTTGTGTTGCAAATGCGGAAAAGTCGCGCCTAATATACGAACAATTCCCATTTACACAGCAGTAGCCCCTTTCCATGAGCATGCAGGACGTCCCCCTGAACACCCAGGTCACCCACCTTTACCAGTCGCAAAGCCGGTGGCTGCATGGCTGGTTAAGGTCACGGGTCAACTGCCAGCACCTGGCCGCCGACCTGGTCCAGGATGTGTTCATCCGGGTGCTGACGGCGGTGGACGCGGCAGCGAAGTTGAACGCGGTGCGCGAACCCAAGGGCTACCTGGCAACCATCGCGCGGCGCCTGATGATCGACCGCATGCGTCGCGTCAATCTGGAAAAAGCCTGGCTGCAGGCACTGGCCGAGCACCCGGAAGCCTTTCACGCCTCACCCGAACACCACCTGGCGTTGCTGGAAACCCTGTACGAACTGGACGCCATGCTCGCGGCCCTGGGCGACAAGGTACGCAAGGCGTTCCTGTTGTCGCAGGTCGACGGCATGCCGTACAAATCGATCGCCGCAGAGCTCGGCGTCTCTGAAATGAGCGTGCGCCGCTACATCATCAAAGCCGCCGAACACTGCATGATCTACAGCCTGAGCCACGGTCTTTGAGCGGCACCTTGAACCCCCGGCAACTCGCCGCCCTGCGCCAGGCCGCCGAATGGCTGTGCCAGCTGAACAGCGGCGAGGCACAAGCGAGCGACCATGCCGCCTGGCAACGCTGGCACGATGCGGCGCCGGACAATGCCTGGGCCTGGCTGCAAGCCGAGCGCCTGCAAAACCGGGTGGCCAGCACGACCCACCCTTCGACTGCCAGGGTGCTGAACCTGACTGCCGAAAACCGCCGTAGCAGCCGGCGCCGGGTGATCAAGGCGGGCGCAGTCCTGCTGGGCGTCACCGCATTGGGCACAGTCAGCTACCCACAAACCTCGCGCTTGGGCTGGCTGGCGGATTACCGCAGCGGCGTAGGCGAGCAGCGGCGGTTACGCCTGCAAAACGGCACCACCGTGCACCTCAACACCGACACCGCGCTGGATGTGGAAGAAACAGGGGGGCAACCCCGGCTGTTCCTGCGCCAGGGCGAGATCATGGTAGATGTCCCCGAGCAGCAGCAGTGCCAGGTACAGACCCGCCACGGGCTTATCGATGCGCAGCACTGCCGTTTCTCGGTACGCCTGTTCGATAGCGGCGCCCGTCTCGATGTGCATGCCGGGCAAGCCCGCGCCACCCTGCCCTCCGGCCAGTCGTTGACGCTGAGCCAGGCGCAGGGCTGCCGGTTCGATGACCAGCGCTTCGGCGCTATCGAGGCGCTTGCCAGTGGTTCCGATGCCTGGGACAAAGGCCTGATCATTGCCAATGGCCAACGCCTCGGTCACTTCATTGCCGAGCTGTCCCGCTACCGGCCGGGCTGGCTACGCTGCGCCCCCGAAGTGGCGCAACTGAGCTTGAGCGGCACCTTCAGGCTCGACGATACCGAACAGGTTTTGCGCGCTGTCACCAGCGCCCTGCCAGTGCGTCTTGAACGGCGTACACGCTACTGGGTAACCGTGGTCGGTGCATGAAATCGCGCTACGCCTGAACACTTTCCGCACCTTCGTCCGACTCATGGATAACCCCGGCATTTGCTGGCTGAATATCCTTGAGAAGGCCCCATGACATCGAACTGCTTCCCCCGCCGCTCGCCCAATCTGCGCACCAGCGTACTGCTGTCCCTTTTGCTTGCAGGGCCTGCCACTGCACTGGCCGCGCCAGCCCATGACTACGACTTGAGACAAGGCGACCTGGGCGAAGCTTTGACCGGTTTTGCGGCACAAGCCGGGGTGGTGTTGTCGTTCGATACCCGCCTGACCGCAGGCATGCGGACCCCGGGTCTGCGCGGACAATACTCGGAGGAAGAAGCGCTGGCATTGCTGCTGCGTGGCACCGGCCTGCAAGCCGTTCGCGAAGCGGATGGCCGCTACAGCCTGGTGAAACTGCCGGACGACAGCACCATGGTGCTGGCCCCCAGTACGATCAGTGCCCAGGGGCTGGGCGAAGTCACCGAAGCGAGCGGGTCCTACACCACCGGCTCGGTCTCCGTCGGCAAGACTCCGCAGGCGATCAAGGACACACCGCAGACCGTGAGCGTCATCAGCCGCCAGCGCCTGGAGGACCAGAAACTCACCACCCTGGCCCAGGCAATGACGCAAACCACGGGCATCAGCCTGTACGAGGGCAGCCTGACGTCCACCCGCTACCTGTCGCGGGGCTTTGAAGTCACCAACTTCCGCGTGGACGGTGGCGCGTCCATGGCCGATGGCGTGTGGAAGAACTCCGATACGGCGATCTTCGATCATATTGAGGTACTGCGCGGTGCCGACGGCCTGTTCGCCGGCTCCGGCGAGCCGGGTGGTACGGTCAATTTCGTGCGCAAGCGTCCGACCTTCGAGCCTCAGGCCAGCATCACCACCTCGGCCGGCAGCTGGGACGACTATCGCAGCGAACTGGACGTCAGCGGCCCGCTGGCAGCCGACGGCAAATTGCGCGGCCGGGCGGTACTGGTCAGCCAGAACAAGCAATCCTTCATGGATGACGCCAGTGCCAACCACGACCTGTTCTACGGGGTGCTGGAAGCCGACCTGACGGAGAGCACCAACCTGTTCGTGGGCCTGAGCCGCGGTCGCTACCGCGACAGCGACCAAACCTACGGACTGCCCCGCTACAGCACCGGCGAAGACCTGAAACTGTCACGAAGCCTTTTCCTGGCAGGCGCCAACGACTACTTCACCCAGCGCGAAAACAGCTACTTCGCCACCCTCAAGCAACAACTGGGCGAAGACTGGAGCCTGAACCTCGACACCCTCTACACCCGCCTGCTCACGCAACGCGACTACTACAACTTCAACGGCGCAATCGACCCCGCCACCGGTAGCGGCAGCAACGCAGAATGGGGTTATCAGGACGCCAGGGCCCACGAACGCTCGGTTGACCTGTCGCTGCGCGGCAATTTCACCCGCTTCGGCCTGGAGCACAGCCTGGTGGCCGGCTGGATGTGGCACGACTTCGACACCCGTACGCCCTTGCTCTCCGGCGGTTTCGTCAGTGTGCCGAACATCTTCGCCTTCGATCCCAAGGACTATCCGAGCCGCAAGGCCGAAGCCGTGCAGACCGGCAGCAACCAGACGAAAAGACGTAGCGATGGCCTCTACACCAACCTGCGGCTGCAACTGGCCGAACCGCTGCACTGGTTCATCGGTGGCAGCCTGACCAACTACCGCTACGCCTACAACTACACCGATACCGCTACAGGAGTGGTTTCCCCGTCACGCTACGACGACAGCAATGTGCTGGTGCCCTATACCGGCCTGACCTACGCCCTGACACCGCAGTGGACCGCCTACGGCAGCATCAGCGAAATCTACAAGTCCCAGGCCGATCGTCTTGCCGGACCTCTGCCGGGCAGCAGCTCGCTCGACCCGATTACCGGGCGCAATTATGAACTGGGTGTGAAGGGTTCGTTGTGGGACGGTAAGCTCAACACCTACGTCGCGCTCTACTACGTCAAGCGCGAGGGCGAGGCGGTGCGCGACCCGAACAGCGGATCGTCAAGCAACCCGCAGACCGGCGCCAGTTGCTGCTACCTGCGCGAAGGTGAAGTCACCAGCAAAGGGATCGACCTGGAAATCAGCGGTGAAGTGCTGGAGCGCCTGCAAGCCACCTTTGGCTACACCTACAACCACATCGAAAAGAATGCCAGCTCGCTCGACTACACCTCGCTCACACCCAAGCACCTGGCCAAGCTGTTCGCCACCTATCAACTACCGGGCGCGTGGTCGGCCTTCAAGGTGGGCGGCGGAGTCACCGCGCAAAGCGCCAGCTTCGTCAGCGGCAGTGCCGTGGTCCGCGACAGCAACGGCAACCTGACCCAGCAAAGCCAGGCCTACAGTTTCGGCCAGGCCGGCTACAGCCTATGGAACGCCTTCGCCCACTACGACGTGGACGAACACTGGAGCCTGGCCCTGAACGCCGAGAACCTGTTCGACAAGCGCTACTATTCGACCGTGGGGTATTCGGATTACGCCAACTTCTACGGTGAGCCGCGGCGATATGTGCTGACGTTGAGTGGGCGTTTCTAACCTGACGTCCCCCCCCCAGACAGGAAAGCCCCGGCCAGTGGCCGGGGCCCCATCAGCTCATTACGCCGAATGCACCTTGCGTCCACTGACCCAGGTTTCCTGCACCGGGATATCGCGCATGCCAGCCGCATCGGCGGCCTTCCATTGCAGCGGGTCCTTGGCCAGGATCACCAGGTCGGCCTGCTTGCCCGGCAGCAGAGAACCGACCTGATGGTCAAGATGGCATTGCCAGGCCGCATCGATGGTCACCGCGCGCAGGGCCTGGTGCACGTCGAGGCGCTCTTCCTTGTTGAGAATCCGCTTGTTGTCATCGTGCTCATCCACCACGGCTTCCATCACCCGGCCAATCGCCTGTTCCATGTAGCGCAGCGGACCGAACGGGGTGACGAAACGGTCGCTGTGCAGGCTGATGCGCAGGCCACCTTTCAACGCCGAGGCGCAACGGTCGAGCATGTCGGCGCGTTCCTTGCCGAGGATGGTTTGCTGGAATGCCTGGCCCCAGTAGCCGACATGACCGATCAGGAAGCTCGGTGAGATCGCCATGCGCTTCATCAGCGCAATGGCGTCGTCGTGCAGCAGCGAGCAGTGTTCGATACGGTGGCGCTGGTTGGCCCAGGCCGGCACGCTGTTGAACGGCGGCTCGGGCAGCTGGGCCTTGTCGGTGGGCGGATTGCACAGGGCCAGTTGGTAGGCGGACAGCACGTTGTCGATCGCTTCGTCGCCGTTGGCATGGGTCAGGATCGGCCAGCCCTTGGCGGTAACATCGGCCATGACATTGGCCAGTTCGCGCACCGGGTTGTAGTTGAACAGGCCGTAGGCGCCGACACCGGGTACCTGATGCTCATGGCAACACTTGTAGGGCTCGCTCTGCAGCCCGGTGAGCCCCTGGTTCGAGCCGTCGGCGATCAGTTTCATCGCGCGCAGCGTGAACAGCTCGTTGCCCTTGCTGTCCAGCTCGGGATGGTAGGACTTCAGCCACATCTTCAGATCGGCGTCATCGCTGCCATACAAGGCCCCGCCTACCCGCAGCGTCAGTACATGAGTCTTGGCCAGCAGCCTCATCAGGCCGATTTCATACTGCTTGCCGACCAACCCGACACTCGCATCGAATACCGTGGTGATGCCACGCTTGTTCGCGTCCCTGAAGACCTGTAACAGGTTGCGGAAAAACTGCAACGGCCCCGGTTTAGGCAGATGCGGGATCATCAGGGCCGATTGGGTTTCGGTCAGGACGCCATCTTTGTATTCCTTGTCGAGACCGGCCAGCTTCAGGGCCTGGGTGTTCGCATAGCTGATATGACCGGACGCGTTGAGCAGGAAGATCTTCAGCTCAGGCAGCTCGGGGTAGAGGCTATCAAGCGTGGACGCCTGGATGTCCTCCCAATGCGTCATCAACGAGGGGTCGACACCGAACCCGGTCACCCATTGCTCATCCTTGGGCTTGTCTTTCACCGCCTTGGCGGCCCTCACGATCTCGGCCTCGACGTGGGCGATGCTGTATTCCCTGTTCAGGCTCTGACCCTGAATGGGCGACAGATCGGTCCATCCGGTGATCAGTGCGGTAGACATCAGGTGCGCATGGGCATCGATCAAACCGGGCAGCAAGGTTTCTTCCGGCTTCAGTTGGCGATCGACCGGCTTGTACTGCTGCATCGCCTTGCGGACATCGTCCAGTGCGCCGCTCGCCTTCACCTCGCCCTCGGCGATACCGATGGCCTCGACCTGCTGCCCCGCCCGCTCGGGATCAGGGTAGATATTGCCGCCAAAGAAAATCACGGCTTGCTGACCGCCATGGGGGGCCAGTGTCTCGGCCTCGGCGTGCAGGGCCTGCCAGGCTTCGGCTGCATGCTCGAAGCGCGGCAGCATGTTGGGGGTACAGCAGGCACAGCCGAATTGAGGTTGTTGCGACATGAGTGATTCCTTTCAGTTTCAGAGTTGGTCTGTGGAATGACGATGAACATCGCATGGCACGATTTCAGTCCGGTTATCCTCGCGTCCGGCAATGCGAAGAGGTCGAGAGGCCGTCCTGGTCCGTGCTCGATCGCCCGGCTAACTTAGCACCGCAGCGGGTGCTTGTAGTCAGGATAAGGTCAGTGTGCATAGCATCTAGCCATCACTCACCCGCCACAAAAAAGTCCGCAGCGTGCGACCAAATGCTTCAGCCGAGCAGCTCGACGCCGCGGGCGCGATCCACAACTTCTAAACCGCTCTTCGCATCGACGACCCCGAAGCAGCCCTGCGCGTCGATCCAGCCGATCCGGGCACCATCGGCTTGCCACACCACTGCTCTGATTGCGTGGGGGCTCGGTTGCAACGCCATGGTTTGGGTCTGCCCGTCCTCAATGACAACGAGCTCCCCGTCGCGAGTACCCACAGCAAGTCGACGCCCATCGTCACTGAGGGCAGCGCACCGGGCACGGTGGACGATCGATCCTTCGAAGGCGATATCTTCGGTCCCGGTGGTGATGACGAGGTAGTCGTCCCAATGAATGAAGTAGTACCCACCGCTTGCACTCAGGCCGACAAGGCCGTCGAGGTACGCGAGGCGCATGCCGTCGATCGGATGGTGTTCGGAGACGACACTGTTCGTTGCGCGGTCCCAGATCATCCAGTCAATGGCCGTTAGCAGGGTCAGTTGTGCTTCCCCTCCGCCAAAGCGATCGAACCGGACCGCGGTTGTGCCGTCCTCGCAGATTGGCGTGGAACCGATAGGACCCTCGCCATTCGCCGACCAGAGGAGCCCACGACGCTCGTTGTCGACCGTGACATAAGTGCGCGGCGCCACAATGCTGCCTTGAAGCACAGGGCCCGCACACGCAAGGCTGTCGATGAGCGAGCCGTCGGCTGTATTGAGGACCGAAACCGCGCCAGCGGGGCCGGCCGCGAGCAGCGACGCTCCGTCACCGGATACGGCAAGCGCACTGACGGGCCCGGAGGTGTACACACGCATTCCCCAAGCCGACTCATCCGCGAGCCGCACAAGGATGCCTTCACGCGTACCTATCCAGATCGCAGCGGGTTCAAAGGCAATGGCGGTGGCAAAACTCATCAGCACTGTCTCCCGAAGACGAACGCGTTCTCAATGTTGGGCTCGCCTGGATTGAAATTCCATTGGCTATACCACGAGGGGTGGTGGTCGTTGCTCGTGAAGTTGGTGTTGTAGTGCACGAAGGTGTCACGCCCGTCCCACGGTGCGATGTTGGTCATCGCGGGTTCGTTAATGATACCGAAGGTGAACCCAGCGGTAAGTTTGCGGTCCCAGTGCGCTGATCCATGGATGTACAGCCATCCACCAGCCCTGACAGCCGTCGGTCCGTAATGCCGATAGCAACGCAGGAGATACTCCTGAAGCCCCAGCGTGTCGCTCATGGACGAGTAGTGGGTTTGAGCGTTGTTGTTCGCGAATTCGTTCAGCGCTCCGTAATTGACAATGGCGTTTCCGTTGGACTCGTAGACGAATGCAGCCTGGATATCGATGTTCATGGCTGAGCAGTCCGCGGGGTCGTACTGACCGACAACAGCGGTGTTAGCGGCATTCTGATGGTTCAGGTGACCGCCGCCGTTTCCTCGCACAAAAGTGCGCTGATGGCCGATTGAATTGACGGTCGCCATCGGGTGCCTATGGGCAGCCGGACCCAGGAGGGGATTGAGCTGAAGACGGGAAAGCGGTGCACCGTTATATCCAAGCGAGTAGACACTGATCGCCATGCCGTTCTTGTTGGCGTAATTCCGCGCCCGTTTGTCCGCGGGGTTGTTGCCTGCTTGCCATTGAGTCAACCCCATCACGACACACATGTGCATGCCATAACCAATGTGGGGGTTGTTGAAGATGCACACGTCGAACGCACCGTAGGTGGCGAGCACATTCTGCCAGTGCGCCTGAGTCGTTGCGTCGAACTGCGTGTTGCGGCGAATCATGTTCTTGTCGAGCGCAGCCTGGACGCTCTGTCGCTGGTTGTGATTGTTGATCGCCGCGCCATTGGCCCCGTTGAGGACCCTCATGCTGGTGGAGACAGCGCCGGGCAAGACGACGTCGTATTGAGTAACGACGATCCATTTAAATCCGTTAGCCACGTTGCTGGCATCACCGAACTTTTGGGCGAGGTTGACGGCGTATTCGTACGACGTCCCTTCACCAACGATAAGGAATTGCTTGAACTGGACGAAATACTCGACGTCGATGACCGCGCCGTGGCGCTCGACAGCCAGGCGAAGCACGCGGTTGTCCTGACTTGAGTACTGAACCTGGTCGTGGTTGGCGTTCACTGCGCTCGCGACAGGCTTGGCGACGCCATCGACCGAGAGTCGCACCTGGCACGACGGGGCGATGGCGCCGAGGATTCTCTGGATGCTGACGTCGTGGGAGGAGACACAGTCGAGGTTATCGATAGTGAGTTCCACTGCGGGAGCCGGATCGGCCGAGCCGGCCAGATCGGTGTCGACCTCAGCCTCGGCACCAGCACCATCGGGCGTCGTCACCCGCCGGACCTGCGCCGCAAGAGTATTCCACGCCCGTACCCAGCGGATGTCCGCGGCCTCGCCTGGCCTTCGCGTCGTCACACGGACCTTTAGGGTGAACGTCCCCGCAACCGGGACGCTGATCTGCGCCGCCGTCTGGTTTGCCACCCCCGTTGGATTGGCGGCAACGCCTGCGGTGGTCCCCCGCCCTTCCCACAACCGGGCGGGCACACGAAGGAAAACAGCGACCTCGGCGTTTGCGAAGTCCGCGGCCGCTTCGTAGACCAGGGTAACCAGGCCGTTGCCGTCGGTGGTCAGATCCTGCCCAGGGTAGCCTTCGACCCTCACTTTGATATCGGTATTCGCGAGCACGGGCTGGCCGTTCGCACGCCGATTGCGCACCTGGATGACCAGGAATCCACGCGGGTGGGTGCATGGCACGATTGCACTTCCCGGCGATCCCGGTGGCGGCCCCGAGCGCGCTTCAAGGAATGCCATGCGTCACCTCGCTGCGCGCTCGAGCGCGTCGAGCTTGCCCGCGCCGAGGAGATCAGGATCGCGGAGTATCGGCCCGAGGATCTGGTGATCTACGGGGTCCATGCCGATTCGAATCGCGAGCAGACAGAGTCGGCGAAGGTCGTCGGTGAGAATGACGCCATAGGCCTGGACCTCATGGACCACGTCGCGCAGTAATGCACGCAGATCAGCCGTTTTTCTGTCGCGGCAGGCATCGGGGGTCTCGATGTGCGCACGCTCGATCACGCTGTCGAAGAAGCGGTCCCAGCTCGCTTCTTCGAAGAAGCGCATCTGCTCGCGGCGAATGACTAGCATGGAGAGGATAGGAAACGCGCTTCACCCACAGGGAAAGCGGTGCTCTGAATACAGGTTTCAGGTGCCGAACGACGGTCATGCGGGTCGCTGGAAAGCATGTAACCGATCCTCTCGAGAGTGTAGAAGGGAATGTCGAATCGCAAGGAACTTAGGTCAGGCGGGAAGGAAACTCAACTGACGCACAGCAAATATCCGCGTTGAAGCGACAGTCATTGTTAATGGAAACGCCAGCCCAGTTTTCATTCGATCCCTGAACCGTCCAGGGGACGGCCTGGGTAGAGCCATCTGTAGAACGAAAGCTCTAGGGGCGCTGTCGGTGCTTCACAGGCTTGAACACTCGCGCCTGAGAGAGTGTCTGAAGGTGCTGAACGGAGATAGCCGGGCGAAGTCCGGCCATTTATGGACATGGAGAATGTGATGCTGTTGACGCGCAATCAGTTGCTGGGCCTGAGCCTTCTGGTAGTTGGGGGCTGTACCCCTTTCCAACCGCCGCCAGGGGACTACACGCAATGGTACAAAAAGGGAGAATCCCAATCCGGCGTCGACAACGCCATGCGTGCTTGCGGGTATACCAATCTTGATGGCGTGGGAGACAAATCGCCGATTGATGTTGTGCTGACCCGGTTCTACTGCATGAAAGACGCAGGGTTCTCGCGCCGGGATAAGCTCGACCTGTGCAAGCAAGGCCGCATCGGCGAATCCCCCGTGTGCGACGGCCGCCGGTAATGATCGTTCACACACCGCAAGTGGGAATGCCGCAGGCCTTTCTGAATAGATTCAGACAACGGCGTCTCACATGTTGTCCGAGTCATACCGTGAGGGAGAACACCATGTTTACCAGGAACCTGCTGTTGAGTTTTTGCGCGGTGTTACTGGTGGGCTGTACAGGAAGGGGCTTTCAACCGCCGCCGCCGATCTTTACCGAATGGAAAAAAAGCGGGGTCTCTCAGGAGGGCGTCAAGAGCGCCATGCGCGCATGCGGTTATACCAACCTGGTGGGAACGGGAGACGATTCACCAATTGATGTTGTGCTGATGCGCTTCTACTGCATGAAGGACGCAGGGTTCTCGCGCCGGGATAATCTCGACCTGTGCAAGCAAGGCCGCATCGGCGAATCACCCGTGTGCGACGGACGCCGGTAGCCCTTCACTAAAAGAAACAGGGAATCAGCGCTCTACGCAATGGGAAGTTCCCAGCCCCAAAAAGCCAAAAGCCCGCAATTACGCGGGCTTCAGGTATTTTCTTGCTAGTGGGTGCCCGTCAGAGCCGGGCATCCAATCATTCCCACTCAATCGTCGCCGGCGGCTTGCTCGACACGTCGTAGGTCACCCGCGAAATCCCTTCGATCTCGTTGATGATCCGGCCGCTGACAGTTTCCAGCAGCTCGTACGGCAGGTGCGCCCAGCGCGCGGTCATGAAGTCCACGGTCTCGACGGCACGCAGTGCGACGACCCAGGCGTAGCGACGGCCATCGCCGACGACACCAACGGATTTCACCGGCTGGAACACTACGAAGGCCTGGCTGGTCTTGTGGTACCAGTCGGCTTTGCGCAGTTCTTCGATGAAGATGTGGTCGGCACGACGCAGCAGGTCGGCGTATTCCTTCTTCACTTCGCCAAGGATACGCACGCCCAGGCCCGGGCCCGGGAACGGGTGACGGTAGACCATGTCGTACGGCAGGCCCAGTTCCAGGCCGATCTTGCGGACTTCGTCCTTGAACAGTTCGCGCAGCGGCTCGACCAGCTTGAGGTTCATTTCCTCAGGCAGGCCACCGACGTTGTGGTGCGACTTGATCACGTGGGCCTTGCCGCTCTTGGCGCCAGCCGACTCGATCACGTCCGGGTAGATGGTGCCCTGGGCGAGGAACTGGATGTTGTCCAGCTTGCTGGCCTCGGCATCGAACACGTCGATGAAGGTGCGACCGATGATCTTGCGCTTCTTCTCCGGGTCGGACTCACCGGCCAGGTTGCCAAGGAACTGCTCTTCGGCGTTGGCGCGGATTACCTTGACGCCCATGTTCTCGGCGAACATGGCCATCACTTGCTCGCCTTCGTGCAGACGCAGCAGGCCGTTGTCGACGAAGACGCAGGTCAGTTGGTCGCCGATGGCGCGGTGCAGCAGCGCGGCAACCACGGAGGAGTCGACACCGCCGGACAGGCCCAGCAGCACGTTGGCCGAACCGACTTGCTCGCGAACCTGGGCAATGGCGTCCTCGACGATGTTCGAGGCGTTCCACAGGGCTTCGCAGCCGCAGATGTCGAGGATGAAGCGGGACAGGATGCGACCGCCCTGCTTGGTGTGGGTCACTTCCGGGTGGAACTGCACGCCGTAGTAGCCGCGGTCATCGTTGAACATGCCGGCAATCGGGCAGCTCGGGGTGCTGGCCAGGACGTGGAAGTCCTTCGGCATCTGGGTGACCTTGTCACCGTGGCTCATCCACACGTCCAGGCCGAAGACGCCGTCGTCGTCGACGTGGTCTTCGATGCCGTCGAGCAGGCGGCTCTTGCCGACCACGTCAACGCGGGCATAACCGAATTCGCGAAGGTCCGAACCTTCGACCTTGCCGCCCATCTGCTCGGCCATGGTCTGCATGCCGTAGCAAATGCCCAGTACCGGTACGTTCAGGTCGAAAACGGCCTGCGGCGCGCGCGGGCTGTTGGCTTCGTGGACGGACTCTGGACCGCCGGCGAGGATAATGCCGCGCGGGTTGAATGCACGAATGGCTTCATCGTCCATGTCGAACGGGTGCAGTTCGCAGTACACGCCGATTTCGCGCACGCGGCGGGCGATCAGCTGGGTGTACTGGGAACCGAAGTCGAGAATCAGGATGCGGTGAGCGTGAATGTCGAGGGCCATGACTCAATCTCGTCAGTGGTAATCGGAAACGACGCGGGGCTGTTCGATAACAGCCCCGCTTAACGGTGTTGCCAGGAGCATCAACCTACGCGGTAGTTTGGTGCTTCTTTGGTGATCTGTACGTCATGCACATGGGACTCGGCCATGCCGGCACCGGTGATGCGCACGAACTCAGGCTTGGTGCGCATTTCTTCGATGTCGGCGCTGCCGGTGTAGCCCATCGAGGAACGCAGACCGCCCATCAACTGGTGGATGATCGCGGCCAGTGCGCCTTTGTAAGGAACGCGGCCTTCGATGCCCTCCGGAACCAGCTTCTCGGCGCCGGCCGAGGAATCCTGGAAGTAACGGTCCGAGGAACCCTGTGCCTGAGCCATGGCGCCCAGCGAGCCCATGCCACGGTAAGCCTTGTAGGAACGGCCCTGGAACAGCTCGACTTCACCCGGTGCTTCTTCGGTACCGGCGAACATCGAACCCATCATCACGCACGAAGCGCCTGCGACGATGGCCTTGGACAGGTCACCGGAGAAGCGGATGCCGCCGTCGGCGATCAGTGGAACGCCGGTGCCTTCGAGGGCGGCGGCGACGTTGGCGATGGCGCTGATCTGCGGCACGCCGACACCAGCAACGATACGGGTGGTGCAGATCGAGCCAGGGCCGATACCGACCTTGACCGCGTCAGCGCCGGCTTCAGCCAGGGCCTTGGCGGCAGCGCCGGTGGCGATGTTGCCGCCGATCACCTGCACTTGCGGGAAGGTTTCCTTGACCCAGCGAACGCGGTCGATCACGCCTTTGGAGTGGCCGTGAGCGGTGTCCACCACCACCACGTCAACACCAGCGGAAACCAGTGCGGCAACGCGCTCGGCGGTGTCCTTGCCGGTGCCGACAGCGGCGCCGACACGCAGACGACCCTGGTCGTCCTTGCTGGCCAGCGGGTAAGCCTTGGCTTTTTCGATGTCCTTGACGGTCATCATGCCTTTCAGGCTGAAGTCGCCATCGACGATCAGGACTTTTTCCAGACGGTGCTTGTGCAGGAGGTCGCGGACTTCGTTCTTGTCGGCGCCTTCGCGGACAGTGACCAGACGCTCTTTCGGGGTCATCACGTCGCGGACGGCGATGTCCAGGCGGGTTTCGAAGCGCACGTCACGGGAGGTGACGATGCCGACCAGGTCGCCGTTGTTCAGCACCGGTACGCCGGAGATGTTGTTCAGGCGGGTCAGTTCGAACAGGTCGCGAACGGTGGCGTCGGCGTCAATGGTGATCGGGTCGGTGACTACACCGGCCTCGAACTTCTTGACCTTGCGGACTTCGGCAGCCTGCTGCTCGACGGTCATGTTCTTGTGGATGATGCCGATGCCGCCTTCCTGCGCCATGGCGATGGCCAGGCGGGCTTCGGTCACGGTATCCATGGCGGCGGAAACCAACGGAATGTTCAGCTCGATGCCACGGGTCAAACGGGTCTTGAGACTGACTTCGTTAGGAAGTACCTCGGAGTAGCCAGGTACAAGGAGAATGTCGTCGAAGGTCAGGGCTTCTTGGCTGATACGCAGCATCGCGGGGGCTCCCGGGCGGGAAAAATGGAAGCGCGCCATTATACTCATGCGCGCCTGTTCACTCAATGCAAAGATGGGCCTTCGGTCAGTTGACTGGCCGCTTCACCCGCACCACCGCCACCGGCTGATCCAGCCAGTCGGCGAAGGCGTCGAGGAAGGTCTGTTTGAAACCGGCGTCGGCCCACCCGTTGAAGATGAAGCCCAGGTTGGAAAAGGCACACGGCTGCAGAAACAAAAAGCCGTTGATGTCGTCTTCATGGCCGCATTCAGGGCAGGTGAAGTTGTCGGTCTGCGCCGGCATCCAGTCTTCCAGGCTGTCGAACAGCGCCTCGCCGACCTCCCGGCGACATTCCGGGCAGCCCGCTTCTTCGAGGAAATCATCCAGCGGCGTATAGATGCAGCGCTTGGTGATGACTTCCAGACCGTTGATGCGCTTGCCATACGGCAGCAATTCCGGCCGCTCCACCACCTTGCGCGCACCTTCGCCGATGGCGTGGCCCATGCGGCTGCCGGTGAGGCCGCAGGTGCTGAGGCCCTCTTCGACGATCTTCTCGCGCACCAGCCAGCGCAGGATGGCCCGCGCACGGGCTTCGTGCACGGGGATGGTGGACATGCGGGGAACGATGATGCTCTGGGTAATCATGACAGCGGCCAGACGTGCTCAAAGCTGCCAGTTTACCTCACTCAGGTAACGACCGATCAGCGCGATGCCGCTGCCCAACACCAGCCAGGTCACCAGCCGCACGAAGGCTTCGCGGGACATGTTCAGGGTCAGCCGGCGACCGATGCGCAGGCCGAGGAACATCATCGGCAGCAGGCACACCGCGAGCAGCAGCAACGGCCAGTCGGCGTAGACCCCGGCGATCAGGAACAGGCTCAGGCGCACTACGGTGCTGCAACTGATCAGCGCGCTCTGGGTCGCCCGCGCCTGCTCGGTGGAGGTCAGCCGGGCATTGAGGTACAGCGCATATAAAAACCCGCCGCTGCCGAACAAGGCGCCGAGCAGGCCGCCCACCGTCCCCGTCGGCACCGCCCAGGCGGGCGACAGGTTGGCCGGTTTGACCTTCACCGCCAGGCTATAGATTGCATAGGCAGTGACGAACAGGCCCATCAGCAGCATCAGCACATCGGCCTTGAGCTTGAGCAGAAAGATCACCCCGAGGGTGCAGCCCAGCGCCATGAACGGCAGCAGGCGCAGCAGTTCGCTCCTGACCACCGCCTTGCGCGCCGGCAGCCAGTTGCCGAACGCGGCGACGAAATCCAGCAGCACCAGCAACGGAATGATCTGCGACAGCGGCATGAAGTTGATCAGCACCGGCCCGGCGACCAGCGCGGTGCCGAAGCCGGCGATGCCGAACACCACATAGGCGGCGGCCACACCGAGCAGGATCGGCAGCCAGTCGAGGGTAGAAAACGGCAATTGGGCGAACAGATCCGACAGCATTCGGGAAGCACCTTGCAGAAGTTTCAGATCACCTTAACCAGTCGGCACTTATGCCGACTAATATGCAATATCGCCATCAGCCATCTCAAAACGGCATAGCTCATGATTTCTACCCGCCAACTGCGCTACTTCGTTGAAATCGCCGAAAGCGGCAGCTTCAGCGCCGCCGCTGAACGCTTGTTCATTGCCCAGTCGGCTCTGAGCCGGCAGGTCCGCGAACTGGAGCAGCAACTGGACACAGCCCTGTTCGAACGCACCGCCCGCCAGCCGCGCCTGACCGCCGCCGGCCTGGCCTTCCTGCCACGGGCACGCCATCTGCTGCAGGACCTGGACAAGGCCAGCACCCTCGCCCGCGAGGTCGGCCAGGGCCTGCGCGGCAGCCTGCGCCTGAGCCATTCGAGCACGGTGCCGCTCACCGGCACGCTGCTTGAGCGACTGGGCGGCTATCTGCGCGAGAACACCGGGGTCTCCATGGAAATAGCCCAGCTTTCGTCCGAAGGCCAATTAGAAGAGTTGGCCGACGGTCGTCTGGATATCGGCCTGCTGCGCCTTCCGGTGCTACGCCAGCATGAAGGCCTGTGCGTGGAAGCGTTGTTCGAAGAGCCGCTGTTGCTGGCGGTGGCCGATACCCATCCGCTGGCGACGCACGATAGCGTGCACCTGCAAGACCTGCGGGAAGAACCCTTCATCTCCATCCCCCATCGTCAACGCGGCGGTTTGAGTTACCTGTCGGCGGAACTGTGCATGAGCGCCGGCTTTTTCCCGCGGCCGGCGCGGGTGGTGTCGCGCAAGACCACCCAGTTGCAACTGATCCAGGCCGGCTTCGGCGTCGCCTTGTTGCCGCGCTGCATGCAGGACATCGCCCCGACGTCGGTACGTTTTCTGCCGATGGCCGACCCAGGCTGCGTCAGCACCGTCGCCATCGCCTACAGGCGCGACGCAGGACCACTTGTGAGGCAATTCCTCAGTCATATTCACGATGCGACCTTGACCCTGAAGTAACTACAGGGTCCAGCCTAGGCAAAAACACGGAGGGTTTGCCATGAGTACACAACAGGATCAGAACTATCTGGAGCGCACCGGGATACTCGATTTCGACGCCCCGGCGATCGCTCACCTCATCGACACCCGCGGCTGGCGCCAGTTGCCACCCGAACAGGCGGCGCGGGCTGTCTACGAGTTCTGCCGCGACGAAATCCTGTTCGGCTACAACGCCGGAGCCGACAGCCTGCCGGCGTCGGCGATCCTCAAGGAAGGCCTGGGCCACTGCAACACCAAGTCGAACCTGTTGATGGCCTTGCTGCGCGCCCTCGGCATCCGCTGCCGGCTGCGCGCCTTCACCATCGACAAACGCCTGCAAAAAGGTGCCATGACCGCCTTCGTCTACTTCATGGCGCCTCGGGAAATTCTCCACACCTGGGTCGAGGTCGAGCTGCATGGCCAGTGGGTGGTGCTCGAAGGCGTGATCCTCGATGAGCAATACCTGCGCGCGGTACAGAACAGGTTCAGCAACTGCCAGCACGCGTTCCTCGGCTATGCCGTGGCCACCCCGTCCCTGGCCGAACCTGCGGTGCAATGGACCGGACGCGACACCTACATCCAGCGCGAAGGCATCGCCCGGGAACTCGGGCTGTACGCATCGCCGGACGATTTCTACCGCGAGCACAAGACCAACCTGAACGGCGTGAAAGGCTGGCTGTACCACAACTTCTTCTACAAGGTGCTCAACGACAACGTGCGGCGCATCCGCGAAGGCGCGCTGGAGGGTGCCGGCAGCCAGGCCTGCGGTCACCAAGACAGCACCGCGAGAATTAAGTGATTTCCCACCAACCGTAAAGAACGGTCCTACATAACCTTCCAACCATAGTGCCCATCCTCTGGCCGGTCGGCCTGCAGACCTTCAGAAAACCTGAAGGCTCTCGCAGGCCATACCCCGTATTCGAATACGACTCGAGTACCCAGCCATGAGGAATCCAACCCTATGCAAGGCTACTTCATCCGCCTCGGCGACAAGACCAGCTGTGGTGGCAAGGTCATCGAAGGCAGCAGCGGCACCATAATGGGAGGACTGCCCCAATCGCGCCTGGGTGACACCGTCACCTGTGGCGTCACCGGCGGCTTCTTCCAGATCGTCGGAGGTGTGCCATGGATACTCAGCGACGGGCTGCCGGTAGCAGGAACTCTGGATAGTTTCAGTAGCTGCCCATGCAACGCCAGCCTGTACCACTCCTATCAACATGCCGACTATGAGACGAAGAGCGTTCAAGGCCCCTCTTCCACAACCGCTCAACCGGCCAACCTGACTACCGGCGAGAACCACGCGGCGCCCTTGCAGTTCGCCACGCCCCGTAAGCCCGAGTCTTTCAGTGGCTGCTTCCAGCTTCTCAACCAACACGCCCAGCCCTGTGCATCGCACACCTGTGTCTTACTCCGGGATGGTCGTTACCTCGACCAGCATCGCCTGGACAACGAAGGCCGCAGCCAGATCATCGACGCCACCGCCCCTACGCGGACGCAGATCGCCACCACTGCCCCTGCGCCTGTCCTGGAGTAACTGCCATGTCCCTTAAAGATTTCCAACCAGCCACCGCACTGGGGCCGGATGCCCTGTTCCTGCTGGAAAACGCCACGCTGGATACTTCACCGGATGGACATGAAAGACCCAAACAGATCGTGATCAATGCGCTGCCGCTGAGCAAACTGCCGGTGGCGATGCGCAAGATGGGCTGGCACACCTCGGCGGCGTTGATGCAGAGGTGGTTCGATAGTCCGGGGTGGCAGATGCCGGAAAGCTGGAAGAGCGAAGGAGGACAACCCGGACCGCTGGAACTGCCCTCTACGCAGTGCGACGAAATACTCGTAAAAATGAGTTGGGCAATGGGATTTGATCGCTGTCAGGCTGCGGTTAGAAAAGCTGAATCTATTCTAGTTACTCCAAACGCCGTTAGCCGATTGAAAACCTTGTTAAAAAATCGAGGCTGGCAGAACAAGGGCGTGGTTAGCCTGGGATGCTCTTCGTTTTCAGCACGACAGATAGACGCCTCGGCGCAGGTTAATTTCGTCCAGCTTGGCAGCACGGACGACCCACTCGATGACATGTACGGCGCCTTGGGCATAGCTACATTGAAAGTTGGCGTTGTCGGCAAAACCTTCAGCAAGGAGGATCCGGAAACTCGACAGCTAAAAAACTTTTTCCAAATAGAGCGCATCGGTTTTTACATTCGCGATCATTATGACTTCAATGGCCTCCAATTCCTGGGGACTTGGACCAAGGACCGCGTACTTACCAAGTCAGAGATGGCCAGAGCAGCACTGCCCAGCGGGCAATCCATTTATAAGTGGACGACCGATGAGTTTGCCTTCGTCATGAATCACGACTTCAGGAAATACAGAAGCAAGACAGACATGGGCGGCGACTACATCATTTACTCGGATGTTCTCTGGAAGAAGCTGGACAAGATTATTTATTTGGGAGATCAACCTTGAATTGGCGTTCTGGGAAAGGCCTCCTGATTTTCGTTGCTGCCATCACCTGCCTTTGGTTTTCCTCCGAATGGTGGGAAAAAGGCTTCGCCTCTCCATGGGGAGAACTCAGACAAAGTCCAAACGGCTGCTCCAGTCTTCAGGCCTTCGAACCTTTCTGGTTATTGCCAGACATACTGCATGGCCAAACCATTCCCAATGAAGATGGGAGAGTACAGTGGCCGCACACATGGGAACTACCCGGCTTCTACCGCCTGTATGACAATTACAATGGGCAATTGATTGGTGAGACCGTTATATACGACCTGGCTTTTTCCGGCGGGCGCCTGAACTGGGACCAAGGCGGGGGCGTATGGGTCGGAATGACCTACGTCGGCCCTAGCATCCAGGACTGCATCGGCGCCAAACCTGTGCCGCCAAAGTGAGCACTAAACCATCCCGCACCTTAAGGCACGAGGCCGGCTGCTCAGCGCAGCCGGCCTCGTGGGGAGTTTTCGTAGCTAGCCTGCTGGGACTCTGGCTCGCCTCCGAATGGTGGGAGAAGGGCCTTGCCTCCGCTAAAGCAGAACCAAGACTAAGCCCAAACGGATGCTCAAGCCTTCAGACCTTCAAACCTTTCTGGTTGTTGCCCGACATATTGCATCGTGAATTTGCACCCAATGACGACGGCGAGGGTCAATGGTTTCCCACTTGGGAATCACCTGGCTTCTACCGCTTATATGACAACTACAACAACCAACTGATCGGCGAAACCGTCATCTATGACCTTGCATATTCCGGAGGCAGATTGAGCTGGGACCGTGGCGGAGGCGTATGGGTCGGAATGACCTACGTCGGCCCAAGCATCCGCGATTGCATCGGCGCCAAACCTGTTTCTCAAAGTGAGCACTGAACAATCCCGCACGCCAGCCCCGCCACCTCAGAACACCAGACTCAACTCCATGAACGTCACGCTGTTCTTCTTCCTCACCCCGAAATAACTCTGCCGGGCGCCGTGGAAGTGATCCACGCCCGCCCCCAACTTCACCGAGTCAGTGAGCGAATAGCTGGCCCGTGGCCGAACCACATAACTGCTGCCGGTGAGGTCGACGACGGCGGACATTTCCAGCTTCAGCCGCTCATTGAAGAACATGTCGGAAATCCGCGTGGTCAGCCCCCAGTCGCGGCGACCGAACTCGGAATTCAGGCGATCCTCGCCCTCTTCGATCAGCCGCAGAATCCCGCTGTCAGCCGGCTCCCGGTAGTCGCGAAAGACCCCGAACAGTTGCAGATTGACGTTGGCCGATTCGCCGAAATTGCGGTCTGCGCCCACCACGATCCGGGTGCTATTGCGCCGCTCGTCACGGCACCCCGAACAGTCCAGCGACAGGCGCTCGTGAGCGAACTCGCCACGCACTGTCCACTCCCCCGCTGCCCAGGCAAAGTCCGCACCGATGGCGCGTTTGCGTTCGTAGGCGCTGATAAAACGCAGCGCCGGCGTCAGCACCGCCTGATAACGCGGCGCCCGTTCGTAGCCATCGAACCACGACAGCGACCAGTCCAGGCTGTCGCCGGCATGGTCGAGTTTCAGCGCCGTTTCGAGGGCATCGGGTTCGTCGCGTTTGTCCAGGTTGCTCGGCAGGGTTCCCTGAGGCATGCGGTTGGCGTCGAAATCCGCCAGCACCGCGGTCAGCGAAAGGCTGTCATTGAAGCCATGACGAACCTGCACCGCATTGAGGCCCATGCGCTGCTCGTCGTCTTCGGGAACCAGCAAGGTGAAGTCCCGCGGCGACAGGTAATCGGTGGGGTTGATCCGGTCCGAACGCCCCCAGGCGATGACCTGCCGCCCCACTCGCCAGCGCCACGCATCGTTGCCGGTTTCGATATAGCCATCGCGCAGGCGGCCGCTGTAGCCGTCCGCCTGCCCGCTGTCGTCAATCCCGCCCCGGGCCGCGAGCACCAGGCGCGTCTGCTCGGCGAGATCGAGGTTCCAGTTGATCAGGCAGGTGCCTTTGGCGATGTCGCCACGATCGTCCAGATTGCGGTTGGACGACCAGTAGCCGGTGCGGCACTCACCGAACGGCAGGCTCTGCGAGCGGGCGGACTCGCTGAAGGCGCCGACGGCGGCAAACAGGATAAGCAGTTGGGCGCGCATGGTTCACTCTTGCCGTTCGAGGTAGCCGTTGGTGAAGTAGTTGTCGCTCACCGCGACGTTGGCTTCGAAGCTGTCCATCCGCACGGTGGTCGAGTGGCCGGTCTGGTGATTGCTGACCTTGACCAGCATCGGCTGGTACTTCTGTCGCGCCGCATCGACCGCCTTCAGTTCGCTGCTGAGCACGGTTTTCTGTAGTGCCTGGCTGGCGTCGTAAAGCTCCGTGCGGATCGCCACGAAGGAGTCGTTGGCGACCCAACTGATGCGCTTCGAATAGCCGGTATTGCTGGCAATTTCCGCAGACTTCGGCAGCGACTCGATGACCTGGGTGGGAACGCCCTCCAAGGTCTCCTCGCGCAGCAGGCGATGAGTCCAGTCCTGCGGTTTGTGACCGATCAGGTCGCCGTAGGTCAGGTCGGTGCCGACGAAGCTGCGGTTGTTGTTGCTGCTGGCCAGGCGCCGGGCTTTTTTCAGGGTCGGCAGGTACACCCAGACATCATCCTGCGCAGCTTTCTCGATGATCAGCGTGGTGGTGTTGCGCACATCGCCCGGCGACAGAAAGCGTATGACCCGGCGGTTGTGCGTGGCGTCCTCCTGCAGACGGGTCGCGGCGAAGGTCTTGCGCACCCGCTCCTGGCCGGAGGCGTTGGTCAGGGTGAAGGTCGACTGCGAAAGGGAGCTGTCCATGCGCGTCGCCTGGTAGCTGCGCGACATGATCTCGTCGGCATTGGCGCCTACGGCCAGCGCGCTGTCCGGACGCAACAGCAGGCCGACGGCAAGGGCAAACAGCAGCGGCAGGACCGCGCCGGGCAGTGGTTTTTTCATCGCTTGGGCTCGCAGGAAGGTTGGCGGGAAGGCCTTCATCAGCGCCGGGATCAGCACCAGGGCGCACAGCGCGCTGACGATCATCGACAGCACGATGAGGAAGCCGAACCAGATGTGGATGTAGAAGTTGAACGACAGCATCAGCACCGAGTAACCACCGGCAATCGCCGTGGCGACATAGACCACCGCCTTGCCGGCGGTGCGCATGGTTTCCCGCAGGGCCAGGTCGAAATCGTCAATCCGGCGCAATTCCTCGCGCATGCGGTAGAGGATGTAGATCGCGTAGTCGGCGCCGATGCCAATGGCCATGGCCGACGCCACCGAGTTGGGGGTATTGAGCGGAATGCCGGTGGCGCCCATCACGCCGAGGTTGACCAGCACGGTCACCGCCAGCGGCACGACCAGGTACACGCCGCCCATCAGCGAACGGAACACCAGGGCACCAGCCAGCAGGATCACGCCCATCATCTGCAGGATGTTCATGATCTTGCCGTGCACCAGGGTTTCGCTCAGCGCCGACGACTGCGGCACGCTGCCACCGATCTGCACCTTGACGCCCGGCGGCAGGCGGTCCTGCACGTAGCCGCGAATTGCTTGCACCAGGCCGGCGGCGTAGGTACTGCTGTCGTTGCGGGTCCAGACGATCAGGCTGGCGTTGCGGTATTCGTAGTCGATGTAGGCGTCGAAGTCGGTGGGATCACCGGACATGGAGTACAGCAGCAGGTACTGGGAAACCATGTCCTGAGCGTCCGGCACGCGGAAGTAGCGCGGGTCGCCTTCGTTCATCGACTGGCTCATCTGTTTGATGAAGTCGACGATGGAAGTGGTCTTGCCCACGTCCGGCAGGGTTTCGACAAAGCGTTGGGTGTCTTCGATCAGGCGCAGGGTGCGCGGGTCTTTCAGGCTGTCGGTCTGCAGCCCCTGGAACACCACGTAGAGAGTGTTGGTCCCGGCCAGCTTGCGGTTGAGGAATTCATCGTCCTGATACACCGCCAGGCCGCGACCGAAATAGCTCTTGGTCGAGTTTTCCTTGTTGAGGAACAGCAGGCCGATGGACGACAGCAACGCGACCGCCATGAACAGCGAAACGATCAGCCCGCGGCGCTTGAGGATCAGCCCGGTCAGGTGATCGGCGAGGCGATCCCAGACCCTCGGTCCCTTGACGTCTGGTGCCTTGACCGCAGGCGCCGGCAGATAGCTGCGCAGGGCCGGGATAAACGTCAGTTCGATGAACAGCGCGCTGAGAATGCCAAGGCCGGTGAACAGGCCAAAGGTGCGGATGGTGGCGATCTCGAAGGTAACCAGGGAAAAGAAGCCCAGCACCGCCACGCCGCCAGCCGTCAGCATCACCGGCGCGGCGCGGCTCAGCGATTGAATGATCGCCTGGTCGTTGAGTTGCTGCGGCGAGCCCGGCGCGCCGCCGAGGGTCAGCTTGTCGTACTCCTCGTAATAGCGCTTGAGGATCTGCACCGCATGCCCGGCGGCGACCGCGAGAATCAGGATCGGCGTGGTCGCGTTGAACGCATCCATGGGCACGCCGACCGCACCCATGATGCCCAGCCCCCAGATCACCGCGAGCACGGCGGTGAGCAGCGGCAGGATCAGACCCTGCACGGTGCGGAAGGCTTCCAGGTGGATCAGGCCGATGATCAGCAGGGCAATGGGAAACAGAATGCCCATGCGCTGGGCAAAGCGTTCCACCGCGGCGAAGAACACCGGCGAACCGCTGGCGGTGATCTTCAGATCAGGCGCGCGGTGTTCGTCGATGACCTTCTGCACCCCGTCCATGATCTTGCGGAAACCGCCCTGGTCGGCGTGGATGGCAAACGACAGCGAAACCAGGCTGCCATCCTCCGACACCAGCGTGCCGCGATACACCGGGTTATTGGCCAGACGCTCCTGCAAACGGGCGATGGCGCCGGCATCGATCGGCGTGTCCAGCAGCGGCTCGACGCGCATCTCGTCGGCGCCGCCGGCAATCGACTTGGCCTTGTTCGCGGTGACGCTCATCAGCGTGTGGCCCTTGACCCCGGGCAGCGTACTGACTTGCGCGGAAAGCTCGCCGAGGGTGGTGAGAATCCTCGGGGTCAGCGCGCTACCGCCATCCGCCGCACTGATGCCGATGACCACCACGTGCTTGGAACCGAACAGCGATTCGGCGAGGTTGGTGCCGATCACACTCGGGTGCGCCTGCGGCAGCATGGTGTTGGGGTTGATGACGATCTGCAGGTTTCTGACCTGGGTGGCGAACAGCACCGTAGCCAAACTCAGGGCAATAAGAACCCACAACCTGGATCTGACGATCCAGGCAACTGTATTTCTTATCATGTTCAACTCATCCTTCAGATGAACTGCGGTTAGTTGCCCAGAGACTCCCGGACATATTCGACGACGCGGGCGGCATCGTTATTGGCGCCGACCACAAGTTCCGAAGCGCGACAGCTCAGCCACTTGCGCCCCATCAGGAAAAACCCCGGTTGCGGCGTGCGGCCTTCGTGGCCGATAACGGCGCCGAAGGCTTCGGCGCCGGGCAGTTGAATCCAGCGGGTGTCTTCCCGGTAACCGTTGCACCAGATCACCGCCTGGACCGGTTCGTGACGCTGGTCCTGGAAGATCAGCCCGGTTTCATCGGCATCGATGGCGCGTGCTTTGATCTCCACACCCCGTTGCGCCAGTGCGTTGTTGTTGGCACTCGCCACGGGAATCGGATCGCGCTTTCTGATGATTCCCGCGACCCAGGAATCGTGCTGGGCCGACAAGATTCCCAGGCTGTTCAACCACCAGAACACGTCCTTGCCCAGCACCCGATTCGGCACCAGCTTGCGCTGACGCCCACAGGCCAACAGCACCCGGTGTTGCGCGGCCAGCTCCAGGGCGATCTGCCGCCCGCTGGCGCCGTCACCGACCACGGCGATCCGAGAGCCGGCGGGCATGAAGCCCGCATCGCGAAACTCGCCGGCCGTCAGTTGCACGATCCGCGGATCAAGCTTCTGGGCAAAACCGGGCACCACCGGCGCCTGGTTGGAACCGGTGGCATTGATCACGCTGCGGCAGCGAATGACTTCGCCATTTTCGAGCAGCGCCTCGAAGCCGTTTTCCACCGCGCTCAAACGCGCCACGCGGGTGGCGAAGGACACCCGCACCTGCTTCGCCTGGGCGAACGCCTCCAGGTAATCGGCAAATTCATGGCCTGAGGCATAGCCTTCGGGGTCACCGGGCATCGGCAGATCCGCCAGACGACAGAACTGCCGCGAGGTGAACAGCCGCAGGCTGGCAGGCCGTTGCCGCCAGACCTCGCCGGCGCGCGGGCCGGCATCGAGCACCCGGTAGTCGATGCCGGCCCGCGCCAGTAAATGCCCGCACAGCAGGCCCGATTGCCCGCCGCCGATAACGAGACAGTCGAGCATTCAGACCCCCAGCGCAGCTTTCAGGTCGAGGGATTCGCCGGACAGCTCCGACCAGACAAAGCTGGCCAGGGCGCCGACGGTGACGAAGTCATAGGCGGCGGTCGGGTCGAGGGCGATACCCAGGTGCCGCTCCAGTGCCGCCACCAGTTCGACCCGGGCCACCGAGTCCAGACCGATGTAGTCGAACGACAGGTTGTCGTGAATCTCCTCGTCGAAATCCGGCTGGTGCACCCGTAGGTAATCCCGCAGGCGCGTCTTGATCAGCGCTTTGACGGCGGCCAGGCCTTCCTCGCTGGACCAGGAGGCATCGGGCAATGGGACGGTCAGGTTCAGATCGGCGGTCATGGCGCGATAGCCTCCCGGCAGGACGGGGTCGGTTGGCGGGTGGAGTGGATCAGCAGGCGGTGCTGTTCGATGCTGCCGTCGAGGTGGCGGCTGGCGCACAGATGACGCTGCACCTTGCCGCTTGAGGTGCGCGGAATTGCGCCCTGGTACAGGTAGACGATGTCTTCCAGACGCACTTCGTGGGCGGCCATCAGCACCGCGCGCAACTGGCGGGTGAGGCTCGGGAAATCCAGGTCGCCGGCGCTGCGGTCGCGACGGGGAAACTCGATCCAGGCAACCACCTGCGGGCTCGGGCCGGCCTCGACGGCGAACACCGCAATGGCAGCCTCGCCGAGTGCTGGATGCACATCGCGCAGGCTGCTCTCCAGGTCATGGGGGTGAACATTGCGCCCGCGCAGAATGATCAGTTCCTTGATCCGGCCAGCGATATACAGGCTTCCATCATGGATGAATCCCAGGTCGCCGGTGCGCATCCACGGGCCTTGGCCGCAGGCGGTGGTGGCGCCGAAGGTGGCAGCGCTGGCCTGGGCGTTGGCCCAGTAACCTGAAGCGACGCTGGGGCCGGAAAACCAGACTTCGCCCGTCTGGCCGTCGTCGACGCGGCGACGGCTGTCGGGATCGACAATCGCCACCTGATGATCGCGCACCACCGGGCCGCAATTGACCAGGGCCTGCGCGTCCTGATCGACCTCGCTGGCGATGATGGCGATGCCGTTTTCCAGGTCCTTGCGGGCGACGTTCAACACCCGTTGCCCATTCGCTGCCACGCCGCCGGACACGATCAGGGTCGCTTCCGCCAGGCCGTAGCACGGCGTGACCGTTCCCGTGCGCAGACCGTAGCGGGCGAATTTTTCTTCGAAACGCTCCAGCACCGTGGCGCTGATCGGTTCGGCACCGCAGAAGAGCACCCGCAGCGCCGACAGGTCCAGTTGCGCCGCAGTGCGTTCGTCCACTTCGGCCTGCACGCACAAGGCCAGGGCGAAGTTCGGTGCTCCGGTCGCCGCCGCGCCGTACTGGCTGAGCAAGGTCAGCCAGCGCAGCGGCCGCTGCAGGAAATGCAGCGGCGACATGAACACATAGTGGCCGCCCAGGGAGATGGGTTGCAGCAGCGCGCCGATCAGGCCCATGTCGTGAAACTGCGGCAACCAGCCAGCGCCGACAACGCCCTCGCCCAGTTGCAGCACGGAATGGATCGCGCGCTCGTTGGCGATCAGTTGCGAGTGGCGGACCATCACACCCTTGGGCACACCGGTGGAGCCGGAGGTGTACTGGATGAACGCCAGTTGCTCAGGGTCCGGGCGGGTCAGTTGCGCACAGGCCGGGTTTGCAGCAAGCGGCTCGCAGTAAAACTTCAGGTCCTCACGCCGGCCCAGTCCTTCGGCGATCGAGGTTTGCAACTCGGGCACGGTCAACACTGCAGCGGCGCCAGCGTTTTCCACAATCTGTCCGAGGCGGGTGTAGTGATGGCTATTGCGCGCCAGGTTGGCCGGGATCGACACCGCTCGCGCATAAGCACAGGCGAAGAACGCGACGATGAAATCCAGCCCGGTGGGAAACAGCAGCAGGACATTCCTGTGTGCCAGCCCGGCGTCGCGCAGAACCGTCGCATAGGAGGTGGCGCGCTGGTGCAACTCGCCGTAGCTGAGCACCTGCCGGTCCTCCTCCTTGTGGCCTACGAAGGTGTAGGCCGGCGCGTCGGGCTGGGACGAGGCGTAGTGATCGAGGCAGTCGAGAATGGTGCCGGCGCGGTCCAGCGGGATCAGTCGGCTCATGCTGGTACCTCTCCGCTGATCCGCCGCAGCATACGGATCCCCGCCTCCACCGCGCCGACGAAGCGTTCGAGGCTGTCTGCGGTGGTCAACGGGCCGAGGCTGACGCGCATGGTCGACTGGATCGTCGCCTCGCCAAGCCCCATGGCCACCAGCACATGGGACAGCGACTTGGCGTTGTTGCTGGAACAGGCGGAACCGAGCGAGACCTGGATGCCGTGCATCTGGTCCAGCAGCGCCGCCAGCGACTCCGCGCGAATACCAGCGATGCACACGCTGAGGGTATTGGGCGCCTGCTTCGCCGGGTCCGCCGAGCCATGGATGGTCACGCCGGGAATCCGCGCTTGCAGTTGCTCGATCAGGTGCTCGCGGTAAATGCCCATGCGCGCGATGGTGTCGGGCATGGCCGCTGCCGCCACCTCGGCGGCCACACCCATGGCGGTAACCAGCGCCGACGCCTCGGTGCCGCCGCGCAACCCACCCTCCTGGCCGCCGCCGTGCAGCAGCGGTTCGAGGACCACGCCGCTGCGCATATACAGGCCGCCGACGCCCTTGGGCCCGCAGAACTTGTGCCCGGCGAACGACAGGGTGTCGATACCCAGCGCCTGCACATCCACGGGGATCTTGCCCACCGCCTGCACGCCATCGACATGGAAATGGATGCCGCGACCCTGCAGTACCCGGGCGATCTCGCCCACCGGCTGCAAGGTGCCGACTTCGTTGTTCATCAGCATGATCGAGACCAACCGGGTGTTTTCCCGCAGGGCCAGGCGCACCCGCTCCGCGCTTACCAGACCTTCACGGTCCGGCGCCAGGCGGGTGATCTCGAAGCCGAAGACCCGCTCCAGGTGAGCGGCAATCTCGAGGATCGACGAGTGCTCGATCGCCGAAATGATGAGGTGGGTGGGCTGGGCCACACGACCGATGGCGCCGCAGGCGAGCAAGGAGCCCTTGATCGCCCAGTTGTTGGCCTCGGTACCGCCCGAGGTGAAGGTCAGCTCGGTCGGCGCGCAATTCATCAAACCGGCGACCTGTTGCCGTGCGATGGCCAGGGCGTTGCGGTTCTGTTTGGCCAGCGTGTAGACGCTCGACGGGTTTCCGAAGTGGTTCAAGGCCTCGCTCAGTGCGTGGGAAGCTTCCTTGTACATCGGGGTCGTAGCGTTGTAATCGAAATAACCGTGGGTCGACATCCTGTTCTTCCTCAGGCGGCGTTGTATTGCCGTAGCTGGATAAAGAGTGACTTGAGCATTTCCAGGCAATGATGTTGCGAGGGTTCTATCTCGCCCAACATCTGTTGCATGTCGGCACTGGTAACTTCCTTGAGTGTGTCGAGGGACTTACCGTCGATTTGCGCGCAGAATATATTTCCGGTAGCCAGGGAAGTTGCACAGCCCCAGGCCTGATAACGAACATTCTGAATAGCGCGATCGAGCACTTCGAACTGCACGCGAATACGATCGCCGCACACCGGATTACCCAGTTCGATGGCGGCGGCCTGTTCATCAACTTCGGCGGCGTATACAGGATCGGAAAAGTTTCTGACGATAATATCGTTGAACATACAAAGTCCTTTCGCGAGGTCCACACTATCAACTGGCAATCGGGCAGGTGCTCGAGGTTTGTCCGTCCATGGTTTTTTCCAGGTTCACCGCACAGCAACCGAACTCCAGGGAAGTAGGCGCGCGCATGATGTATTCCATGCGTTGGCCACTGCGCCCCGACGGACTTTCGCCAGGCAACAGGACAACGATGTCCTCGGTGAGAATCATCCCCGGCGTCGCCAGTGCCAGCGGATCGAGAATGCCCAGCACGCCCCTCTCTCCCGGTGCGACTTCGCGGCTCAGATCGTTCACGTCGCGAACGGTGAAGTGCACATACGGCGAGACATGCTTGACCTGATGTTCGTCATCGATGGCCATGACGTTGGATTCCACCAGCGCGTAGATATCGCGCACCGAACCTGGATCGATGCCGAGGTATTCCTGGCACATCAGGTTGAATTCGCGGCGCGAAATCATCTGCCCGGTAAAGCGCTTCCAGCCGCCGAGGGTGATCACCCGGCTGCCGCGGTCCAGGGTCAGGCGCTGGCCGGTCTGCTTGAGGAACTGCAGCAGGCGATAGATCAGGAACGGCGGGCCGATGATGTGGCGGGTGAACTGGTTTTCCCAGCCCTTGAGCTGTTCGATGGCCTGCTCGGGAACGAAGCGCTCCTGCTTGACCATGAACCGATGGGTATCGAGCATGCCGGCGAGCATGTTCAGTGCCTTGATCATGCCCATCTCCGGGATTTCCTCGGTGGACGGGCAGATATACAAGCCCGCGCCTTTGGAAATGCCGAGGAACTCGCGGTACATCGCATAGATCGCCACCACCGCGACATCGACGGTTTCATGGCAGCGCCGGGAAATACTCGGAATACCGCTGGTGCCGGTGCTGCGCATTTCGTGTTCGATCTGCGCAAGTGGCTTGGACAGCAATTCGTGACTGCTGGCGGACTTGAACTTGGCAATCGGCACCAGCGGAATGCGGATCAGATCATCGAAGGTCGCGATGCTGTATTCAGTGATGCCCTTGCTGTTACAGGCCTGCCGATAATAGGCGTTATTGCGATAGTGAAAACGGAAGGCGTCGACAATCAACGACGTCTTGATTTCATCGAGTGTGCTCTGCGGCAACCGATAAAGTTCCGAAACCGATGCAGCCGCCGCTTTCATGGGGTCGATACCCAACTCTTTCAGGCGTGCGGAGAAATCGCTGCTGTTCATGAAGTTCCTCATTTCCATTGATGTTTATTGTAAAAACACACAAGCGCAGGTAGCCACGGACCGAACGTTTGACGTTCGATGTTGTTATTGATGTTTTTCAGCGCCCAGCAGACAGCGCAACAGCGGCCATTCAATCAGGCCGGGTTGTACGGACGAACGTGAGGGCACGCGAAGAAGTTATGCTTCGCGCAGTAAGGGAGGGGAATCAGGGATCGTTCATTTCATCAACATCCTTGTTGAAGATCACAAGCCAGGGCGGTTTGTGCGGTCCATTGAATACTTCGATGGAGGGGACGATAAACCCTCTAGTGACTTCAGAGTCAAGCAGTGACTGACAAAGACCGCTGTAATTTCTACAGCCCCTCAGGGCGTTGTCCTATGTACCGGATACACAGGACACTCCACCCCGCGATCCTTTATAGTGCCGCCCCATGATCAGAGACCCTTTCGAACGCCTCGGCCTCGACCGTGAAGTCCTCACCGTCAGCCAACTCAACGGCCGCGCCCGCGTGCTGCTGGAAGATGTTTTCAGCAATATCTGGGTCGAGGGCGAGATATCCAACCTCGCCCGCCCGGCTTCCGGCCACGTCTATTTCACCCTCAAGGACAGCGGCGCCCAGGTGCGTTGCGCGCTGTTTCGCAATAACGCCGCGCGGGTTCGCCAGGCGTTGCGCGACGGCCTGGCAGTCAAGGTGCGCGGCAAGGTCTCGCTGTTCGAGGGCCGCGGCGACTACCAACTGATCCTCGACACCGTCGAGCCAGCCGGCGACGGCGCCCTGCGTCTGGCCTTCGACGCCCTGAAGGAAAAGCTCAGCGCCGAAGGCCTGTTCGCCGCCGAACGCAAGCGCGCCCTGCCCGCTCACCCGCAACGCATCGGCATCATCAGTTCGCCGACCGGCGCGGTGATCCGCGACATCATCAGCGTGTTCCGCCGCCGTGCGCCGCAGGTCGAGCTGAACCTGATCCCCACCGCCGTGCAGGGCCGCGAAGCCATCGGGCAAATCGTCCGCGCCCTGCAAAAGGCCGATGCCCAGGGCTTCGACGCGCTGATCCTGGCCCGTGGCGGCGGCTCGCTGGAAGACCTCTGGTGCTTCAACGAAGAAGCCGTGGCCCGCGCCATCGCCGCCTGTGTCACGCCGATCGTCAGTGCCGTCGGCCATGAAACCGATGTGTCCATCAGTGACTTCGTCGCCGACGTCCGCGCCCCGACGCCGTCGGCCGCCGCCGAGCTGCTGGCGCCGGACAGCAGCGACCTGCAACGCCGCCTGGAAAGCCTGCAACGGCGCCTGCTGTTGCGCATGCAAAGCCGCCTGGCCCACGATCGCCTGCGCCTCGACAGCCTGGCCCGGCGCCTGCGTCACCCCGGCGAACGGCTGCGTCAGCAGGCGCAGCGCCTGGACGACCTGGACATGCGTTTGCGCCGCGCCTTCGAGCAGCGCCTGAACCAGCGCCGCGAGCGCCTGGCGCGACTCGACACGCGCCTCGCCGCGCAACATCCCGGGCGCACCCTGGCGCTGCTCAAGGAACGCCTCGACAACCTCGCCGAGCGCCTGCCGCGCGCCATGCGCGACACCCTCAAGGACCGCCGCCAACAGCTCCAGAGCCAGGTGCAAATGCTCGAAGTGGTCAGCCCGCTGGCCACGCTGGGTCGCGGCTACAGCATCCTGCTCGACGAGCGCGGCCAGGCGATCCGTAGCGCCGCGCAGACGCACAACGGCCAGCGCCTGAAAGCCCGCTTGGGCGAAGGCGAATTGCTGGTGCGGGTCGAAGACAACCACCAGACGCCGGTCACGCTTTCCCTACTGGACTGAATCCATGCCAAGACTGTTCGCCTCGCTGCTCCTGCTCTGCCTGACCTTCGCCAGCAGTGCCCAGGCCAGCTACATCACCCGCCAACTGAACAAGCCGGTGCCCGGCGGCGTCGCCGTGGTCGACCTCGGCCCGTCCGCCCAGCCACTGACCGCCCGTTTCGACGGCAAGCCGGTGCTGGTGGTCAAGGAGCAGGACAACTGGCTGGCCATCGTCGGCATTCCGCTGACCCAGAAGCCGGGCGCCGCCAGCCTTACCCAGGGCTCCCGCACGCTGAACTTCAACGTCGGCAGCAAGAAGTATCAGGAACAGCACATCACCCTGAAGAACCAGCGCCAGGTCAACCCGAACCCGGCCGACCTCAAGCGCATCGACGCCGAACTGGCCGAGCAACTGAAGGCCTACCGCAGCTTCAGCCCGGGCACGCCGAGCAACCTGCTGCTGGACAAACCGGTCAGCGGACCGCTGTCGAGCCGCTTCGGCGTGCGCCGCTTCTTCAACGGCGAAGAACGCAACCCGCATTCCGGCCTGGACTTCGCCGTACCCGCCGGGACGCCGATCAAGACCCCGGCCAACGGCAAGGTGATCCTCACCGGCAACTACTTCTTCAACGGCAACACGGTGTTCGTCGATCACGGCCAGGGCTTCATCAGCATGTTCTGCCACCTGTCGAAAATCGACGTGAAGACCGGCCGGGTCCTGAGCCGCGGCGCGGTGGTCGGCAAGGTCGGCTCCACCGGCCGCGCCACCGGGCCGCACATGCACTGGAACATCAGCCTCAACGATGCACGGGTCGATCCGGCAATTTTCATCGGTGCTTTCCAGCCCTGAGCCAGCGCTGGAACGGCGTGCTTGCGCCAATCAAAAAGACCGCGCAACCGACGCGGTCTTTTTCGTTACAAACCGCTATTAAATGTCGATAAAAAGCTGTTTCCGCACATTTCTATCAATTTTCCCCAGGCGCTTGCCATCTTTCACCCCACTGGTTAGGGTTGAGGGCATGAAAACCGCCAAAACCCTCATCCTGCTCCGCCAACACCGCAGCCTTTGCCTGGTCAGTGCACGACTACCAAGCTGAATCGCGTCGCCTCGCCCATTCCAAAAAAATTCGTATCCGGCAGGCCCGTTCCAGGCCGCATTTAAAGGATTGCTCTGATGTCCATGCTCAAAGACCCTTCGAAGAAATACCGCGCCTTCCCGACCATCGACTTGCCTGACCGTACCTGGCCGTCGAAGACCATCACCAAGGCGCCGATCTGGTGCAGCTCCGACCTGCGCGACGGCAACCAGTCGCTGATCGAGCCGATGGATGCCGAGAAGAAGCTGCGTTTCTGGAAGACCCTGGTCAGCGTTGGCGTGAAAGAGATCGAGGCGTCGTTCCCGTCCGCCTCGCAAACCGACTTCGACTTCGTGCGTACCCTGATCGAAGACGGCCACATCCCTGACGACACCACCATCCAGGTCCTGACCCAGGCGCGCGAAGACCTCATCGCGCGGACCTTCGAGTCCCTGCGTGGCGCGAAAAAAGCCATCGTCCACCTGTACAACGCCACCTGCCCGTCGTTCCGCCGCATTGTCTTCAACCAGGACAAGCAAGGCGTGAAGGACATCGCGGTGAACGCGGCCAAGCTGTTCGTCAAATACGCCGCCCAGCAGCCTGAAACCCACTGGACCTTCGAGTACTCGCCAGAAACCTTCAGCGCCACCGAACTGGAGTTCGCCAAGGAAGTCTGCGACGCGGTCATCGAAGTCTGGAACCCGACCCCGGACCACAAGATCATCCTCAACCTGCCGGCCACCGTCGAAGTCTCGACGCCGAACGTCTACGCCGACCAGATCGAATGGTTCTGCCGCAACGTCAACCGCCGCGACAGCGTGCTGATCAGCCTGCACACCCACAACGACCGTGGCACCGGCGTCGCCGCCACCGAACTGGGTCTGATGGCTGGCGCCGACCGCGCTGAAGGCTGCCTGTTCGGCAACGGCGAGCGTACCGGTAACGTCGACCTGGTGACCCTGGCGTTGAACCTCTACACCCAGGGCATCGACCCTGAGCTGGACTTCTCCGACATCGACGGCGTGCGCAAGGTCGTCGAGGAATGCAACCAGTTGCCGGTGCACCCACGTCATCCGTATGTCGGCGACCTGGTTCACACCGCGTTCTCCGGCTCGCACCAGGACGCCATCCGCAAGGGCTTCACCCAGCAGAAAGAAGGCACCCTGTGGGAAGTGCCGTACCTGCCGATCGACCCGGCCGACATCGGCCGCAGCGACGAGGCGGTCATCCGCGTCAACAGCCAGTCGGGCAAAGGCGGTATCACCTACCTGCTCGAACAGGAATACGGCATCAGCCTGCCGCGCCGCATGCAGATCGAGTTCAGCCAGGTTGTCCAGGGTGAAACCGACCGTCTGGGCCTGGAAATGACTGCACAGCAGATCTACAACCTGCTGCACCGCGAATACCTCCAGGCCAACGCGCCGTATGCGCTGGTCAGCCATCGCCTGCAGGAAGAAAACGGCCACAGCGCCGTGGAAGTGGAAGTCGCCGGTGAAGGCGAGACCACCCTGCACTGGCGCGGCAAGGGCAACGGCGCCCTGGAAGCCCTGGTTGCCGGCCTGCCGGTCGCCGTGGAAATCATGGACTACAACGAACACGCCATCGGCGCCGGCACCAACGCCAAGGCCGCGGCGTACATCGAACTGCGCGTTGCCGGTGGTCGTCCGGTGCACGGCGTAGGCATCGATGAAAACATCACCACCGCCAGCTTCAAGGCCCTGTTCAGCGCGCTGAACCGCTCCCTGAGCCAGCAGGCAGCAAAGGCGGCGTAAGCCAGACCGCGCTGTCGTCACACTGAAAAGCCCGCCTCTCTGGAGGCGGGCTTTTTTTGTTTGAACACCTGGGAAAATGCCATTATTTTGCTTGTGCTGCTGGATATACTGCGACGACCGCGTTAACCCCTCACCGCATCGAGATCACGGACGAAATGAGCTTCCCTCCGAGCACCTCCCGACCTGCTCACGACCTGCCGCCTCAAGACTCCGGACACCCACGCCCATGACTCCCGGCTCCCTCATGGCGCTTGTCGAAGACAACGTTCGCCACTACGAAAACATCCTGACCGGATTTCAGACGACACTGTTGAAAGCCACCGCCCAGGACATGCTGCTGACCCAGGACACCATTGCCAACCTGCGCCGTATCGAAGCCGCGCCGATCGAGCACCCGGCCCTCGATCAGCAGGTGCGCCACGCGCTGCAGGAACGCCAGCAGCAGGAGTCGAAATACCGCGCGCAACTGGCAGAAGTGGAGAACGACATCACCCAACTGGTCAGCGAGTTCCGCGCGCTGGTCAACCAGCGGGAGCAGCGACTTCCGCTGTTGTGGCAGGCGCACATCCTGCACCCGGACTACACCTCGCTGATGCGCCAGGGGCAAGACATCATCCAGGCGCGGCAACGCTTGCAAGACTCGCTGGCGCAGCTCGTCGAAGAGCGCGACAAGAAGATGCCGGCCTACGAAACCAACCCGTTCTACGTGTACCTGCGCACCCGGCGCTATGGCACGGATGACTATTCCCGCGGGCGGCTGTTCCGCCAGTGTGATGACTGGCTGGCGAGCAAGGTCAATTACCGCGAAACCCGCCGCAACGAACTGATTCTGCGCTCCATGCCCGACAGCGTCGCAACGTTGGTGGAAGCGCACAACGCAAGGCTGCTGACGCTCGATGAGCAGAATGTGGCGAACTGGGCGAAGGCTGGCGGCGGGCTGCGTGCCGATGCCACGACGCTGCGCAGGACACTGCTGGCCAAGCAGATCATCGCCGCCAAGACGCGGGCCAATGCGGCCTACGACCAGCTTGTGCTCTTCATCGATTGCGAAGACAGCTACACCCAGGACATCGAGCGCTGGATCGACGCCCAACTGGGCAACCACAGCATCGATGACATCCTCGAAATGCTGGTGAACGAGTGCCCCGAACACAGCAACACGCTCAACCAGTACTGGAGCAAGCTTGCTGATTCGAGCAACCGGGTCGAGGGCCTGGAGGAAAACGTCGACAAGGCCCTGGAGGACTACCACCACGCCAAGGAGCTGGAATGGGGTCTGCGCAGTTTGCGCGAGGAAGAAACCGAGTGTGACGAGCAGTGCACCTGCGCCTGCCACCACGATGAGGACTTCCAGGGCCAGTGTCCCTGTATGTACGACGACGAACGCTACTACACCTATTCGCCCGAGCTGGACTGCACCGGCCTTATCACTGGCTACATGAAACGAAACCTGGCGCTGGACGACCTGATGAGCCTGTTCAACGACCAACGGTTGTTATTCAACGATCAGGTGCCAGAGCCGGCGACAACGGCGCCCGGCGCAGCCACCGAACTCTCTTCTTCGTAAGGACACCCCATGAGCCAATACCTCGAACGTGCCGTCACCGGCCTGCGCACCATCGGCATCAACATGCCCAAGCCTGTTCAGGAAGCGCCAGTGCTGGCGTTGCTGGACAAGGTCGCGCAGTACGACAACGAGAAAGTCACCGCCATCGCCGCCGTGCTACAGCAGTCCACCAGCTTCAACAGCATGGTCCGCGACCAGATCCAGGGCATGGACGTGTCCACCCGCTTCATGAACATTACCAACAGCTTCACCTCGATCCGCGAAGACGCCGCCGCCATGGCCTTGTGGATGGAAGACGGCCGCCTCGACACCGTGGAGCGCCTTAAGCTGACCTGGATGAACGTGCGCCGTGGCTCGATCCCCAGCCGTTTCGAAGACATCCGCAAGCACTACATGCAGGCCTGCAAACTGGCCAATGAGCAGATCGTGCGGGAAAACGCGATTCTGGAGTCCTACATGGATTTCCGCCTGGCGATGAAGACCGCCGAGGTCAACGCCCAGGAAGTGCTGGCCGTGGCCACCGAGGCCCTGGCACAACGCAGCCGCGAACTGGACGAGGCAAACACCAACGTGACAGCTGCCGGCGAACTGGCCGGGGCGGAACGCTCTGCGCTGGAACTCAAACGCGACCTGGCCGTGCGTGAACTGCAGAACGAAGACAAGCGCTACCAGATCATCAAGGACATCGCCGACGACCTGCGGGTTGGCTACAACACGGCGGAAATGGTCTTCGCCCGCATCAGCCAGGTGCATGTGGTGAAAGAGCGCCAATACCAGCGCATGGTGTCGTTCTTCTCCACCAACGAGATCGTCCTCACCAGCCTGGCAGTGTCGTTCTCGGCCAACCAGGGCATGGCGGAAGCGACCAACACCCTCAACGCCACCACCGACGGCATCAGCAAAGGCCTGGAAGCCCTCGGCAGCAACACCCAGCAGCAACTCAACGATGCGCTGAAAGCCAGTTACGGTTCGACCATCCGCGTCGACTCCGTGCGCGCCCTGGCCCAGGCCACCCTGGCGTTCCAGAACGACATGAAAACCCTGACCGACACCTACCGCACCGAGTCCACCAAGGCGGCAGAGGACATCGCCAGCGCCGTCGAAGATGCCAAGCGCGCCTTCGCCGAACTGCTGACCAAGGCGGCGCAATGAGCAACGGGCGTCTTTCCGAACAGATGGGGGCCATGGCCCTCGTCGACGACCTGCGCCACCGCCGCATGGAGATCGAGGAACACCTTGATCTGGCCAAGCGCGAGGCGGAAGTCGCGGAGCGTATCCGGGCCTATTACAAGAGCCAGGGCATCGAGTGCGATGACGAACTGGTGAATGAGGGCGTGCGGGAATTCTTCCAGCATCGGTTGGTGTTCGAAGCAAAGCCCATGAACTTCAGGGAGAGGTTTTTCGGCCGGCTCATCATCAGCAATGCGTTTCGCCTGTGGCTGATTTTCATGCTGGCGTTCGCCATTCTGTTTGGGACGTCGTTCTGCAGCGGCTTCAGCCGCGGGTTTTCCAAGGCTTATCAGGAAGCTCAAACACAGACGACTCAGCAGTAAACACCCGCCAACAGCGCCTTGCAGGCGACTTTTTTATGGGTGCAGCCGGAGGAATATCTCAGTATTCTGCGTTCGATGCTTGTTGCGCGGACCCAGCGAGACTGAACCGGCAGCACCCCATCAAGAAAGGACACTGATGAGCACTCCTCTCGCATGACACCCGGCACCCTCCTTGCGCTGGTCGAAGACAATTCGCGCCAGCACGAACTGATTCTCAACGAACGGCGACGAGCACTTTCGAGGCTTACCATGAACGACCTGCTGCTCAAGCAGGACGTTATCTGCGCGCTGAACGGACGGCCCCAGGTCCGCTTCTACCACAACAATTCCAGCGAGCAACAGGTTCGTCAATTACTGCGCGACCGCGAACAACTGCTGGCCCGCGAGTGGTTGCGCCTGGAGCGCGCCGAGGAAGACATCCTGCCGTTGCTCACGGACTACCGGAGCGTGGTCGCCGAACGGGAAATCAAGCTGCGCGCACTGTGGCGCGAGCATCGCTTCAACCCTGATTACATAGCGTTGTTCAAAGAGCTGGAACTCTCGCGAGCCACCCACAAGCGCCTGGAAGCAGCCCTTCCGCGCCTGGTCGAGGAGCGCGACAGCAAACTGCCGGCGTATGAGGCGGACCGTTTTTACAGCTACCTGCGTGAGTACACGCACGATATCGAACGGTACAAAGGCAGTTGGCTACACCAGAAGCTGGTGGCATGGCTGATGAAAAAGATCAACTTCACCCAGAACCAACGCAATGAACTGTTGCTCAGGGAAATGCCGCGCACCGTCGAGGCCGACCGCGATGTTCAAGCCCAACGGATCGCCACACTTGAGCAACGCAAGCAGGCGGGGTGGAGAGAAGCATTGAGCCCGGTGACAGACGACCCTTCGGCGTTCAAACGCACCCTGCTCGCCAAGCAGATCATCGCCGCCAAGTCGAAGGCGAACATTGTCCATCAAACCTTGCGCCCACTTCTCGACCTGCAGGACGAAGCCCTGCACAAGGCCGCCAGCCTGATAGTCGACCAGGCCGGGAGCTCCGACCTGGGGACATTCATCCAGGGCCTGGTTCCACGGGCCCCGGCCGAAGCGCAACTCTTCAACAAGCACGCACAAGAACTGCAGGCGCTGAGCAGCGCACTGGAGGACCTGAAGCGCAGTACACGCAAGGCCGGCGAGCAATATGCCCGTGCTCGCGAACTGCAATATGCGCTGCATGGGCTGCGGATGCGCGACTTCCAATGTCCCTCCCGGTGCGATTGTGCCTGCCACACGATGACTCCGATCGCAGGTCCCTGCGCCTGCCTGTATAGCGACGAACGCTTCGAGGACTACCCGCCGTCGCTGGATATCCCGCAACTGATCTCCAGCTACATGAAACGCAATCTGGAACAGCATGACCTGATCGATCTGTTCAAGAATCGAAGCCAGCCTTTCGACGATGCCCACACATCAACCTCAGCAGGGATACGCCATGAGCCAATGCCTTGAACATGCCGTCACCGGCTTGCACACCATCGGCCTCAACATGCCCAGGTCCGTCCAGAAAGCGCCGGTGCGGACGCTGCTGACCAAGGCCGTGCAATGAGCGGCGGGCGGCTTGCCGAACAGATGGGGGCCATGGCGCTCGTCGATGACTTGCGCCACCGGCGGATGGAAATCGAGGAACACCTCGACCTGGCCAAGCGCGAGGCGGAAGTCGCGGAGCGGATTCGGACGTATTACAAAAGCCAAGGCGTCGAATGCAATGACGAATTGATCGAGCAGGGCGTGTCGGAATACTTCAAGCAACGACTGACCTTCGAGTCGCCAACACTGACTGCGTTCGAGAAGAAATTGGCCTTCGTTACCACCAGCACAACCTTGCACAAGAGCCTGGCCTGGCTAGCCGTGCTCATTTTCATAATGTGGGTGTACTACACGATGAAGATGGTTTTCTTCTAGGCTCTGTATGAAAAGCCTTGATACTCGGTGATGCTGCGTTGAAAACAGCCTCGGAATGCTCATTTACAACCCGTAAACTCCGCTTCCTCGGCTGTTTTCGCCTTGCCTGACCTTCGTCTCAAGGCTTTTCATACAGAGCCTAGGGCGATTGTTGCGCTCTTGCCACAAAAAAAAGGGGCGCCGACCAAGCGCCCCGAAAAGCCGTAAAACACACAACGTAATGGTTATTCGTTCAGCAGCGCCATCGCCTCGGCGCTGCACTTCTCTACTGCGGCCCAGTCGCCGTTCTTGATCCAGCCGCTGTCGAGCATCCAGGTCCCGCCCACGCACATCACGTTGGACAGGCTCATGTAGCTTTTCAGGTTGTCCGGCTTGACCCCGCCCGTCGGGCAGAAGCGCACGTCGGCGAAGGGGCCGGCATAAGCCTTGATCGCCGCAATGCCACCGCTGATTTCCGCCGGGAACAGCTTGAAGCGCCGGTAGCCGAGGGCGTAGCCCATCATGATTTCCGAAGGCGTGCTGATGCCCGGCAGCAGCGGGATATCGCTGTCGACACCGGCCTGGAGAATTTCCGGGGTGATACCGGGGGTGACCACGAATTGCGCACCCGCCTCTTCGACCGCAGCGAACAGGTTGCGATCGAGCACCGTACCGGCGCCGATGCACAGTTCCGGGCGCTGCTCACGCAGCAGCTTGATGGCCTTGAGGCCATGCTCGGAGCGCAAGGTCACTTCCAGCGTGCGGATGCCACCGGCGGCCAAGGCGTCGGCCAAGGGCAGGATGTCTGCCTCGCGGGCGATGGTGATCACCGGCAGGATGCGCGCCTGGCCGCAGATCGCGTCGATCCGGGCGATTTTTTCAGCCATGGTGAGCAATGGCTTTGGGCGTTCGAGCGTGGTCATGGCTGAGATCCTTGGCTCATGGGCACCAGTAGATGTCCAGGGGGTCGTGAAGAAAGGCGCGAATCGGCATCTGCGTCAGGTCGTCGTCGGCCAGCGCGGCGCGCAGCGTAGCGAGTTTGCCCTCGCCTTGCACGGACAAGGCGGTGAAAGCGGCTGTGGCCAATAGTCGCCGGGTCAGGCTCAGGCGCTGATGCGGCACGCTCGGCGCGAGCATCGGCAGGACGCGACGCTCTCCGTCCGCACGCAAACCCTCGGCCAGGTTCGGGCTCCCCGGGAACAGCGAGGCCGTGTGGCCGTCATCGCCCATGCCCAGCACCAGCACGTCGATCGGCGGCAGCTCGGCCAGGGCCTGATCGGCTTCCAATGCGGCGGCGTCGAGGTTGGCGGCCGCGCGGTAAAGCCCAAGGAAACGCGCCTTGGCCACCTCACCTTGAAGCAGGTGACGGCGCAGCAGGCCGGCGTTGCTGTCGGCATGTTCCACCGGCACCCAGCGCTCGTCGGCGAGGCTGATCAGCACCTTCGACCAGTCCAGTTTTTCCTGCCCCAGCGCCTCGAAGAACGCCACCGGGCTGCGTCCACCGGACACCACCAGGGTCGCCCTGCCCTGCCCGGCAATGGCTGCGCGCAAGCGCTCGGCGACATCCGCCGCCAACCGTTGCGCAAGCTGCGCCGGACTCTTGAACGCTCGCGCGGTGACCGACGCCGGCCACTGCAACTCAGATATCGCCATACCACGACCTCCCATCACGGGTAATCAGTGCGACCGCCGCCATCGGCCCCCAGGTCCCCGCCGCATACGGCTTGGGCGCATCGCCGGACTGTTTCCAGCCAGCGATCAACTGGTCGCACCACTTCCACGCATATTCGATTTCATCCTTGCGAACAAACAGGTTCTGATTGCCGCGCATCACCTCCAGCAACAGGCGCTCGTAGGCATCGGGGATGCGTGCCGTGCGCCAGGTGTCGGAGAAATTCAGTTGCAGCGGGCCGCTGCGTAATTGCATGCCTTTGTCCAGGCCCTGCTCCTTGGTCATCACCCGCAGCGAGATACCTTCGTCCGGCTGCAGGCGGATGATCAGCTTGTTGCCGATCTGCAAACGCTGTTCCGCGGCGAAGATGTAGTGCTGCGGCTCCTTGAAGTGGATGACGATCTGCGACAGCTTCTGCGGCATGCGCTTGCCGGTGCGCAGATAGAACGGCACCCCGGCCCAGCGCCAGTTGCGGATATCGGCGCGCAGGGCGACAAAGGTTTCGGTGTCGCTGTGGGTGTTGGCGTTGTCTTCTTCCAGATAGCCAGGCACCGCTTTGTCGCCGCTGTGGCCGGCAATGTACTGGCCGCGCACCACACAGGTGCCGAGGCCCTGGCCGCCGATCGGTGCCAGTGCCTTGAGCACCTTGACCTTCTCGTCGCGGATGCTGTCGGCCGACAGGTCGCTGGGCGGGTCCATGGCGATCAGGCAGAGCAGTTGCAGCAGGTGGTTCTGGATCATGTCGCGCAACTGGCCGGCCTTGTCGAAGTAGCCCCAGCGGCCTTCGATCCCGACCTTCTCGGCGACGGTGATCTCCACATGGGAGATGGAATTCTGGTTCCACTGGGTTTCGAACAGGCTGTTGGCGAAGCGCAGGGCGATCAGGTTCTGCACCGTTTCCTTGCCCAGATAGTGGTCGATCCGGTAGACGCGGTTTTCCGGGAAGAACTGCGCCACCGCATCGTTGACCCGCCGCGACGACTCCAGGTCATGGCCGATGGGTTTTTCCAGCACCACCCGGGTGCGCTCGCTGAGGCCGGCCTTGGCGAGGTTCTCGCAAATCCCGCCGTAGACCGCTGCGGGCGTGGCGAAGTAGGCGATCAGCGGCGCAGCGGGATCAACCTGCTCGACCAGCGCCGGGTAGTCCTGGGCCTGCAGAAAGTCCATGTGCAGGTAGTGCAGCCGCCCCAGAAAACGCTGCAGGGCAGCGCTGTCGAGGTCGGCAGGTGCGAGGAATTCATGCAGGTGCGCTTCGATGGCCGCCAGGTGCTGCTGCGCAGTACCGGCTTCACGGGCCAGGGCGAGCACGCGGGTCTGCGGATGCAGCAACTCGGCCCGGTCCAGTTGATAGAGCGCCGGGAACAGCTTGCGCAACGCCAGGTCGCCAAGGGCGCCGAACAGGGCAAAGGTGCAGGGCTCAACGCTGATCGAAGACATAATGTCGGTTCTTTTACCAAGTGGACGTAGAAATACCGTTTTCAGACGTAGGAATCAAGAATCAATGTAGTAAAAACAACAACATTTGACCTGCCAGACAGATTGAAGTGGTGCACTAACGGTGCCATCAGTACGATAAGCCATCGTTACAACAGCCTGGCTCCGACCAATGGCTGTCTCCCTGACCCAAGGAAACCCTCATGGACCGCGTGCGAAACCTCCTGGAGCAGATCCAGGGCCGTCTCGACGATTTGAACAAGGCCGAGCGTAAAGTCGCCGAAGTCATCCTGCAAAGCCCCCAGCAAGCCACCCGTTTCAGCATCGCGGCGCTGGCCCAGGCGTCCAAGGTCAGCGAGCCGACGGTCAACCGTTTCTGCCGCTCGTTCGGTGTCAGTGGCTACCCGGAACTCAAGCTGCAACTGGCGCAGAGCCTGGCCAGCGGCGCCGCCTACGTCAGCCGCGCGGTGGAGCCGAACGACGACCCGGCGTCCTACACCCAGAAGATCTTCGGCAGCGCCATCGCCTCGTTGGACACGGCCTGCCAGCAACTTGATCCGAACATCATCAGCCGCGCCGTCGACATGCTGATCCAGGCCCGTCAGATCCACTTCTTCGGCCTCGGTGCTTCGGCGCCGGTGGCGCTGGATGCGCAGCACAAATTCTTCCGCTTCAACCTCGCCGTCTCGGCCCACGCCGACGTGCTGATGCAGCGCATGCTGGCATCGGTGGCGCACACCGGCGACGTGTTCGTGATCATCTCCTACACCGGACGCACCCGCGAACTGGTGGAAGTCGCCCGCCTGGCCCGCGACAACGGCGCCTCGGTACTGGCCCTGACCGCCGCCAATTCGCCGCTGGCCGCAGCCAGCAGCCTGAGCCTGAACATCCCGCTGCCGGAAGACACCGACATCTATATGCCGATGACCTCGCGAATCATTCAGCTCACGGTGCTGGATGTGCTGGCGACCGGCATGACCTTGCGCCGCGGCGTGGATTTCCAGCCGCACCTGCGCAAGATCAAGGAAAGCCTGAATGCGAGCCGGTATCCGCTGGATGATGAGCTGGGTTGATTCAAGATTCTGGTTGCTTTCAAGGGCTTCATCGCTGCATGGGTATCTACACATCTCCCAGGTAATCGCAAACCGTCAGCCACTTGCAATCCTGTGGGAGCGGATTCACCGGACGCCGGACCGCCGCGAAGGGCCGCAAAGCGGCCCTAAATCCATCCAGCACCTTGTTTCTGGCGGTTTGGGATCTCACATTCAGGCATCCTGAGGTCGAAAGAAATACCGAACATAGACAGCCACCTCGTGCGGGATGGTTTTGGGGCCGCTTTGCGGCCCTTCGCGGCGGTCCGGCGTCCGGTGAATCCGCTCCCACAGTTTGTGGTGGCCTGAAGCTTTTTGCTTACCTGCGAGATTTGTAGATACCCATGCTCATCGCTGGCTTGCCGGCGATGAGGCCCTCAAGGTTTGTAGAATTACTACAACCCGACCTCAGAACGACGACTGCACCTTCACCCCCGCCACCAGCGCATTATCCACTTCGTCCACCGCCCCCGGGCTCTTGATGTACTGCAGGTTCGGCCGCACGGTCAGCCAGTTGGTGACGTGAAAGCCGTAATACAGCTCGGCGTTGTACTCGGTGCGTTGCAGCGGCACGAACCCTGCGTTGTCGTAGTCTTGAATACCGCTCGCCGCATTCAGCAACTCCGCCCTCTTCTTCACGTCGTCGTTGACGTGGATTCGCGCCACGCCAAAGCCGATATCGTCCTTGGGCCGCGCATCGAAAGCACCTTTGTAGACCAGGCCCACCTGCTGGTAGTTGTCCACCATGTTGGTGGCCTTGTCGTGCACGGTGAGGTTGGCGAACAGGCTCAGGCCGCGGCTGGCATCGCCGTTGTGCGTGGTGACCTGCTGCTGCGCCACGACCCACGCACCATGCTTGCTGGAGTGCTGCCGGCTGGCGGCACGGGTCAGCACCTGGGGCTGGCCGTTGATGTCGTCGAAGACATCATCGGCCTTGGCGGTGCTGTAGTAGTAACCCAGCCGGTATTCCCCCGGCAGCCCGCTCACCTGCGGCGACCAGACCAGCTCCACCGGCAGGATCATGCCCTTGGTGCCGCTGCCGCTGAGCTTGAAACCGTTGCCGGTATCGAGGTTGGAGGGGTTCTGTTCGAACACCCCGACCTGGGCGAAGAACTCCGGGGTGATGTTGTATTTGACCCGCAGCGCCCACTGGCTGACCGGCCAGTTGTACCAGATGCCGCCGACCCAGTTGCCCACCTGCGAGCCGCAGAACGCCAGGTTCTGGAAGTCGCAGGGGAAACTGTTGAAATCCTCGCCTTCGCCGAAGCGGCCGACTTTCACATCCAGCGCGCCGTCGAAGTACTTCTGTTTGACCCACATCTGCGTCAACCGCCAGGTCTGGCCACGGCCCCAGACCTCCTGCACCGAGCTGTACTGCCCGGCACGCGGGTCGCTGATGCGGTCGTTGGACAGGTTGCGGCCACTGCGCTCGGTGATCGCCAGCTTGAACTCGGCATCGTGCCAGCCAAGGATCTTCTGCAAATCCAGTTTCACCCCGAGGGCGAACTGATCGCTGTAGCGGGCGGTGCGGTCGTGGTTGTAGCCGCCATGCAGATTGCCGGCGACCTCGCCGACGTAGTCGAGGCTGAAGTCGTAGCCCTTTTCCAGCAACGCGGTGCGGCTGCCGTCCCAGTCGCCGCTCATCCATTTCGATGACGGGTCGAAGGCTGCGGCGGCCTGCGCCCCGCTACTCGCGAGGACCACCAGCAACGCCAGCGGACTCAAAGACAGACTGCGCTTGAAGTACTCCATCCGTTATTTCCTCGTTTCTTGTTATCGATGGTGATCACGCGTTGTTGCCAACGTTCAACGGCCCTTGAACTGCGCCACGTTGCCTTTGGCGCTGGGCGAACTGCCGACCGCCCCGAGGCGTTCGCCGCTGACCGCGTCGAACAGCAGCACCCGGGCCGGATCGAATTGCAGGTTCAGGCTGTCGCCCACCTGCGCCGGCATGTCCGGTGACAGCCGGCAGCAGACCTTGGTCTGGTTGAGGGTGACGAACACCAGCAGGTCCGGGCCGGTGGGCTCGGTGATCCGCACCTCGGCGCGAATGGTCGGCAGGCCGTTGGCCGTGGTCGGCGCGAGGCTGATCTGTTCCGGGCGGATACCGAGGATCACATCGCGCTCTTCCAGCCCCGCCTCGCTGATACCCAATGGCAGCTCGCAACGGGCCTGGCCGCTGTCGAGCAGCGCCAGCAGGCGACCTTCCCGACGTTGCAGGCGCAACGGAATGAAGTTCATCGGCGGCGAGCCGATGAAACTGGCGACGAACAGGTTGGCCGGATCGTTGTAGATCTGTTGCGGCGTGCCGAACTGCTGGATCACCCCGTCCTTCATCACCGCCACTTTGTCGCCCAGGGTCATGGCCTCGATCTGGTCGTGGGTGACGTAGACCGTGGTGGTTTTCAGGCGCTGGTGCATCAGCTTGATTTCGGTGCGCATCTCCACCCGCAGCTTGGCGTCGAGGTTGGACAGCGGCTCATCGAACAGGTAGATCCGCGGCCGCCGCGCCAGCGCCCGGCCCATCGCCACGCGCTGCTGCTGGCCGCCAGACAACTGGCCGGGCTTGCGCGCCAGCAGGTGCTCGATCTGCAACAGCCGCGACACCCGCGCCACCTCTTCATCGATGGCCGCCGCCGGCATCTTGCGGATCTTCAAACCGAAGGCGATGTTGTCGCGCACGCTCATGGTCGGGTACAGCGCGTAGGACTGAAACACCATGGCGATATCGCGGTCCTTGGGGCTCATGCCGCTGATGTCGGCGTCGTCCACCAGGATCGCCCCGCCGCTGATCTGTTCGAGCCCGGCGATGCAGTTCATCAGGGTCGACTTGCCGCAGCCGGACGGGCCGACGAGGATCAGGAACTCACCGGAGTCGATCTTCAGTTCGATGTCTTTCAAGGTGTCCGGCAGACCGCTGCCGTAGGTCTTGTTGACGTTGCGCAGTTCAAGCGTTGCCATGTTTCACCCCTTGACCGCGCCAGCGGTGAGCCCGCGCAGAAAGTATTTGCCCGCCAGTACATAGACCAGCAGGGTCGGTAGTCCGGCGATCATCGCCGCGGCCATGTCGACGTTGTATTCCTTGACCCCGGTGCTGGTGTTCACCAGGTTGTTCAGGGCCACGGTGATGGGCTGGGCGTCACCACTGGCGAACACCACGCCGAAGAGAAAGTCGTTCCAGATCTGGGTGAACTGCCAGATCAGGCAGACCATGATGATCGGCACCGACATCGGCAGCAGGATCCGCCCGAAAATCGTGAAGAAGCCCGCGCCGTCGAGCCGCGCGGCGCTGACCAGGGCGCCCGGAATGCTGCAGTAGTAGTTGCGGAAAAACAGCGTGGTGAACGCCAGGCCGTAGACGATGTGCACCAGCACCAGGCCGGTGGTGGTGCTGGCCAGGCCCAATTTGCCGAGGGTGAACGAGGCCGGCAGCAGCACGGTCTGGAACGGCAGGAAGCAGCCGAACAGCAGCAGGCCGAAGAACAGTTGCGAACCGCGAAAGCGCCACATCGACAGCACATAGCCGTTGAGCGCACCGAGCAGGGTCGAGATCAGCACCGCCGGCACGGTGATCTTCACCGAGTTCCAGAAGTAGCCGCCCACCGTGTCCCAGGCCTTGATCCAGCCGATGCCGGTGATCACTTCGGGCCAACTGAGCAGGTTGCCGGTGCGGATATCGTCCGGGGTCTTGAAGCTGGTCAGCAGCATCACCAGCAGCGGGATCAGGTACACCGCGCAGGCCAGCAGCAGGGTTGCGTAGATGGCCAGGCGACTCAGGCGCAGCGAGCTAGTCATGGCGTTTGCCCCGCAGTTCCGAATACAGGTACGGCACCAGGATCGAGAGAATCGCGCCCAGCATCAGGATTGCGCTGGCCGAACCCATGCCCATCTGCCCGCGACTGAAGGTGAAGGCGTACATGAACATCGCCGGCAGGTCCGAGGCATAGCCGGGGCCGCCGGCCGTCATCGCGGCGACCAGGTCGAAGCTCTTGATCGCGATGTGCGAGAGGATCATCAGCGCACTGAAAAACACCGGGCGCAGGCTCGGCAGGACGATGCGCAGGTAGATGCGCGGCAGGCTCGCGCCGTCGACCTGGGCGGCGCGGATGATCGACGGATCGACGCCGCGCAGGCCGGCGAGAAACAGCGCCATGACAAAGCCCGACGCCTGCCAGACGGCCGCGATCACCAGGCAGTAGACGACCCGGTCGGGGTCCACCAGCCAGTCCAGGCGAAAGCCCTCCCAGCCCCAGTCGCGCAGGAGTTTGTCCAGGCCAAGACCGGGGTTGAGCAGCCATTTCCAGGCGGTACCGGTGACGATCATCGACAGCGCCATGGGGTACAGGTAGACCGTGCGGATAAAGCCTTCGCGACGGATGCGCTGGTCCAGCAGCACCGCCAGCAGCACCCCGACCACCAGGCTGATGCTGATGAACAGGCCGCCGAACAGCAGCAGGTTCTTGCTCGCCACCCACCAGCGGTCGTTGTCCATCAGTCGGGCGTACTGGGCCAGGCCGACCCATTTGTAGCTGGGCATGAAACTGGAGTTGGTGAAGGACAGGACGAAGGTCCAGAGGATGTAGCCGTAGAAGCCCACCAGAACGATCAGCATGCTGGGGGCCAGGACCAGTTTCGGCAGCCAGCGCTGGAGGGCGTCCAGAGGGGAGGCTCGCCGTAAGGCGATTGCAGTGTTCATGATTAAGTCCCGAGGACGGGGTCGCGTTACGACCCATCGCGAGCAAGCTCGCTCCTACAGGGTTCTGAACAATGCTGCGCCCCTGTAGGAGCGAGCTTGCTCGCGATGGCCCCCCTAACGGGCCGCTTTGATCGCCGCGCTCAATTGCTTCACCGCCGTCGCCGGCTCTGCCCCAGGATCATTGAGGAAGTTGGTGACGACATCGAAGATCGCCCCCTGCACCGCCAGGCTGGTCGCCATGTTGTGCGCCATGCTCGGTTGCAGCCCGTCGCCCTGCGCCGCTTGCTTGAAGTCCGCCGCAGACTTCTGGGTGCAGGCATCAAACTGGCTGATATCCATGTCCTGGCGCACCGGCAGCGAGCCTTTGTTCTGGTTGAACACGGTCTGGAATTCCGGCTCCAGGGCGACCTTGGCCAGGTCGTTCTGGGCCTTGATGTCGTTGGCGTTCTTGAGCTTGAACATCGCCAGCGAATCGATGTTGTAGGCAAAGCTGCCCTGCGTGCCGGGGAACGGCACGCACTGGTAATCCTTGCCCGCAACCTTGCCGGCGGCAGTCCATTCGCTCTTGGCCCAGTCGCCCATGATCTGCATGCCGGCCTTGCCGCTGATCACCTCGGCGGCGGCGATATTCCAGTCGCGCCCGGCGCGGTTCGGGTCCATATAGGTGCCGAGCCGCTTGAGCGTGGCGAAGACCTCGACCATCTGCGCGCCGGTCAGGGTCTTCTCATCCAGATCAACGAAGGCCGCGTGGTACGTCTTCGGACCGAGGATGCTCAGCGCCACATCCTCGAACACGGTGCTGTCCTGCCACGGCTGGCCACCGTGGGCCAGGGGGATGAAGCCGGCGGCCTTGAGTTTGTCAGCGGCGGCGAACAGTTCGTCGAGGGTGGTCGGCACCTTGGCCCCGGCCTTGTCGAAGACCTGCGGGTTGATCCACAGCCAGTTGACCCGGTGGATGTTCACCGGCACCGCAACGTAGTGACCGTCGTACTTCATGATCTCGGCGACTTTCGGCGGCAGCAGGCTGTCCCATTTGTTGGCCACGGCTACATCGTCCAGTTCGGTGAGCAGGCCCAGCGCGCCCCACTCCTGGATGTCCGGGCCCTTGATCTGCGCGGCGGCGGGTGGGTTGCCGGAGATAGCGCGGGTCTTGAGCACGGTCATGGCCGCGGCACCGCCGCCGCCCGCGACGGCGTTGTCCTTCCAGATGAAACCGTCTTTCTTCACCTGTTCCTTCAGGGTTTCCACCGCTTTGGCTTCGCCGCCCGAGGTCCACCAATGCAGCACTTCTACCGTGCCGGGATCATCGGCCAGGGCGCTTAGCGGGAACAGGGAAGCGAGGGACACGACGGCGGCGAGGCGGGGAAGCGCATTCATCGGCAAAGACCTTTTCTTGTTGTTATGGCCGGCACAGGGGCGGGCGTTTGATTCGAGTCTAATCAGCCTGCCGCGCTGCGACGTAACGAAGGGACGCGCGAATGTCACCAGCCGGTGACATTCAGCCGAAACGCTCGCTCACCGCCGCCAGCCAGCGCGACACCACCTGCATTTCCGCGTCGCTGAAACCCTCGGTCAGGTTGTGGTTCAGCGGCGCCAGCTCGCCCTGGGCGGTCAGCGCCACGTCACGACCATGCGTCGTCAGCCAGAGCCGGTTGATGCGTTTGTCCTGCTCATCGACCCGGCGTTCCAGCAGGCCCGCACGCAGCATGCGGTCAGCCAGCCCGGTCATCGCCGACGGCGCGATATCCAGTTGGCTGGCCAGTTCCGTGCTCAAGGCGCCGTCCTGGCGCAGCAGGGCGAACAGCGCGCCGGCCTGCACCACGCTGATCCCCGCGCTGTTTTCCGCGCGCTGCTCAAGGTGCCGGCGCAAGCGCTTCTGCGCGGTGTTGAGCAGGTACATGTAGCGGCGATCAAAGGTCATCAGTCTCGTGCCTCGATACGTTGCGCCAGCCACTGACTGACCACCGGCCACAGGGTGCTGGCGTGGCGGTCACGGAAAAACCCGAGGTGCCCGATGGCCTGGCCGTCGCTGTCCGCCGGGCCGTATTGGCGGCGCTCGACGGTGCACTCGGTGAGGTGGCTGCTCATCAGGTCGATGGCTTCGGCGGGCGCCCATGGATCGTCCTCGAAGCCGATCGACAGCACCGGCATCCTGGGCCTGCGGAAACGCTCGACGGCGTTCATCGTCGGGTCATCGAAAAAGTAATTGGGCAGCGAGGTCCAGCGGCTCCATTCCAGCATCACCTTGGCCGGCAGGTCTTCGCCGATGCCCAGTTTGCGCCCCGGCACATAACCGAGCACCCGCGCACAGAACGGACCGATCAGCTTGAGCAAGGCGGTCACCCGCAGGCGTTCGGCGGTTGGCCGGATAAAGCGCAGGCAGCCGGCCTGCGAGGTGATCATCACCGCGCCGCTGAGCAGCCGGCTGCTCTCGCACAAGCCAAACGCATGGCCGCCGAAACTGTGCCCGACCGCCAGCAGCGGCAGGTCCGGAAATTCCCGTGCGGCCCAATGGGTCACGGCTTCTACATCGAGGTCGGCCCAGGTACTGAACCCGGCATCGACGGCCTTGGCCGGTGTGCCGACCTGCACGCCGCGGTAGTTGTAGGTCAGGGCCAGGAAACCCTGCTCGGCGAGGTAGCTGGCGAAGGCTGCGTACATGCGTTCGGTCACGCCGGTGGCGGGATTGAGCAGCACCAGCGCCTTGGCGGCATTGGGATCACCGAACAGCGTGGCGCGGAGGATAAGGCCGTCGGAGCAGGTGATTGCGTGGGAGGACTTGGTCATGGTGGGCCTGAGGGAATGAGTGCAAAGCTATTATTTAACATGCGAAATAATGACTGACGAGTCGCTAAATCACCCCAAATACCGAGGCAAACTCAACGTTACCCGCAACCCACCCTCCCGCAGATTACGCAAACTCACCTCGCCCCCATGGCTATGGGCGATATTCCGCGCAATCCCCAATCCCAACCCATATCCCTGCTGCTGCCCGGCCAGACGGAAATGCGGTTCGAATACCTGTTCCAACTGCTGCGCCGGCACCCCCGGTCCTTCGTCATCGACCTGAAGCACAAAGCTGTGAGCGCTGTCGATGATCCACAGGTGAGCGCGCTCGCCATACTTCAGCGCGTTGTCGATCAGGTTGCCGATACAGCGCCGTAACGCCAGCGGCTTGCCGGGGTACGGCGCCTCCACCCGGCCCTGCACCGTGACCCGCCCACTGGCCAGGTACGGTTCCACCAGGCATTCCAGCATCAGGTCGAGGTCAATCGGCTCGATGTTCTCGTGGATATCAGTGTCTTTCACACATTGCAGGGCGCCCTTGACCAGCATCTCCAGCTCATCGAGGTCCCGCCCGAACTTGGCCTGCACCGCCTCGTCTTCCAGCAGCTCGACACGCAGGCGCAAGCGGGTGATGGGGGTGCGCAGGTCATGGGAAATCGCGCTGAACAACTGGCTGCGCTCTGTGAGGTAACGGCTGATGCGCTCGCGCATGGCGTTGAAGGCTCGCGCCACTTCCACCACTTCGCTGCCACCGCCCTCCACCACCGGCTCGACCTCGGCGCCCAGTGACATCTCCCGCGCGGCCAGCGCCAGGCGCTTGAGCGGGCGGCTCTGCCAGTGCACCAGCAGGCCGATGAACAGCAGCAGGAAGAAGCTGGTCAAGGCGATGAACCACACCTGCTGACGCGGCAGGCCTTCGTCTTCGAGGCTGGTGTAGGGCTCGGGCAGCAGCGAGGCGATGTACAGCCATTCGCCTTCGGCCAGGCGGATCTGGGTCACCAGCACCGGCGGATCGACCGGCTCCAGGGTCAGCGCGTAGTGCGCCCAGGAGCGCGGCAGTTCGTCCAGTTTCAGGCCGCTGTTGAAGATGCGCAGGTCCTGCGGGCTGACAAACTCGACGGAAATCTGCATCGCCTCGCCCAGGCGCTGGCGCAGCACCTCGTCCACCGCCGACACCACCGCCTGCTTGCGCGGCGTCGAGGGCAGCACGCGCATGTCCAGCGGCCGGTCATTGAGGGAAACGAAGAAACGCGTGCCGCCCATGCTGCGCAACTGGTCGAGCACCAGCGGGCGGTACGCCAGCGGCAGCGAGCGAAAGTAGCTGACGCTGGCGCTCATCGAATGGGCCAGGCTGCGGGCACTGGCCACCAGGCCTTCGCGCTGGCTGGCGCGCAGTTGCGACAGCCAGATGAAACTCGACAGCCCCTGCGCCACCAGCACCACCAACAAGGTCAGCAGCAGCATCCGCCCCAGCAGCGAACGCGGTAGCGGCAGGCGCCAGCGTGGCTCAGTGCGAGGGCGCAACGCTGGCCGCCAGCAGGTAGCCGCTGCCGCGCACGGGGCGGATCAGCCGCGGCGGTTTGTCGGTGTCGCGCAGACGCTGGCGCAGACGGCTGACCGCCATGTCGATGATCCGGTCCAGCGGCATCGGCTCGCGGCCTCGAGTGGCGTTGCCGATGGTGTCGCGGTCGAGGATCTGCTGCGGGTGATCGAGAAACAGCTTGAGCAGGGCGAAGTCGGCACCAGACAGAATCACCTCCTCGCCGTCGCGGTGAAACAGGCGGTGGCTGACCGTGTCCAGACGCCACTCATCGAAGACCAGCACCTCGCCACCCGACGCCTGGAAGCCGGCGCGGCGCAGCAACGCCTTGATCCGCGCCTGCAACTCGCGCGGGCTGAACGGCTTGCCGAGGTAGTCGTCGGCGCCCAGTTCCAGGCCAATGATGCGGTCGGCTTCGTCGGAACTGGCGGTGAGCATGATGATCGGCACCTGCGCCTGACGCGGGTGCTGGCGCACCCAGCGGCACAGGCTGAAACCGTCTTCGTCGGGCAGCATCACGTCGAGGATCACCAGGTCGCAGGCGCCGGCATCCAGTGCCTGGCGAAAGCCCGCGCCATCGGCGACGGCCTGCACCTGGAAGCCACTGCGGCTCAGGTAGGTCTGCAACAGCTCACGGATTTCCTGGTCGTCGTCGACCAGCAGAATCGACTTGCTCACAACGGCGGGTCCTTGTCGGTATGGGCAATGACCCTAGCCCAGCGCCTGCTGCAAAGCCACCCCGGCACCCAGCAGACCGGCAAACTCTGCGGTCACCAGCCACACCGGCACGCCTTTGAAGTAGCCGCTCATACAGCCTTTGTCGGCGAAACTTTCGGCAAAACCGCTGCGCAGGAACAACCCGGCGAAACGCGGGATCACGCCGCCAACGATGTACACGCCACCACGCCCGCCGAGGGTCAGCACGTTGTTGCCGGCGACCCGGCCAAGGAAGCGGCTGAACTGCTCGATCACCGCCAGCGCCAGCGGCTCGCCCGCCAGCGCGGCGTCGGTGATGGCGGCGGGCGAGGTCAGCGTCGGCGTGTGGCCGTCGAGGCTGCAAATGGCCTGGTACAAGCGCAACAGGCCGCCGCCACTGAGCACGGTTTCGGCGCTGACGTGGCCGGTCTGTTCGGCAATCACTTCGCGGATCGCCGCCTCCCGCGCGTTGCCCACCGGCAGGTCGACATGCCCGCCCTCGCCCGGCATCGCCAGCCAGCGCCCCTCTTCAAGGCGCAGCAGGCTGCCGACGCCAAGGCCGGTGCCCGGACCGATGATCAGCGCCGGGCGGGTCAGATCGGCCTCGCCTTCACAGACCGTGGTGCGCTCGTTGTCGCGCAGCCGGGTCATGCCCAGGGCCATGGCCGAGAAATCATTAATCAGCAGCAGATGCGCCACCTGCAACGTCGCGCAAAACGCGTCGCGGCTCAGGCGCCAGTGGCTGTTGGTGAAACGGAATTCGTCGCCGGACACCGGCCCGGCCACCGCCAGGCACACGGCATCCAGCTCGCCGCGGGCGATGCCCTGTTCGGCCAGGTACACGCCGATGGCCTGTTCGGGGCTGGTGTAGTCCGCCGTCGCAAAGACCCGCACGGCGTGCAGGGCATCGTCGCGCCACAGGGCGAAACGGGCATTGGTACCGCCGATATCACCGACCAGCGCGACCTTCATTTGCAACCCTCCAGTGCCGAGGTGAAGGCGCTGGCGCCCTTCTCTGCCGGGCTCAGTGCCTGACGCAGGAAACCGAACAATTCGCGGCCGCAACCCAGGTCATTGCCCAACGGTGCCGCCGGCAGTTCGCGACTGGCCAGCTCCTCTTCCGAAACCCGCAGCAGCAGCGTGCCGCTGTTGCCATCGACGCGCACGATATCGCCATCGCGCACCCGCGCCAGTGGCCCGCCGTCATAGGCTTCGGGGCAGACGTGAATGGCTGCGGGGATCTTGCCCGAGGCGCCGGACATGCGCCCGTCGGTGACCAGCGCGACCTTGAAACCACGGTCCTGCAGCACGCCGAGGAACGGCGTCATCTTGTGCAACTCGGGCATGCCGTTGCAGCGCGGGCCCTGGAAACGCACCACGGCGACGAAATCCCGCTCCAGCTCGCCGGCCTTGAAGGCATCGGCCAATTCCTGCTGGTCGTGGAACACCCGCGCTGGCGCTTCCACCACCTGGTGCTCGGCGGCCACTGCGGAAACCTTCATCACGCCACGACCGATATTGCCTTCCATCACCCGCAAACCGCCTTCCGGCGAGAACGGTCGCGCGACCGGGCGCAGGATCGATTCGTCGAGGCTTTGCGCCGGCCCCTCGCGCCAGACCAGGCGCTCGCCGTCGAGAAACGGCTCCTGGGTGTAGCGGCGCAGGCCGTGGCCGGCAATGGTGTTGACGTCTTCGTGAAGCAGCCCGGCGTCGAGCAGTTCGCGGATCAGGAAAGACATGCCGCCCGCAGCCTGGAAGTGATTGATGTCGGCTTTGCCGTTGGGATAGACGTGGCACAGGGTCGGCACCACTTCGGACAGCTCGGCCATGTCCTGCCAGGTCAACTGGATGCCAGCGGCCTGGGCGATAGCCGGGATATGCAGGGTGTGGTTGGTGGAGCCGCCGGTGGCGTGCAGCGCCACCACCGAGTTCACCAGCACTTTCTCATCGACGATCTCGCCCAGCGGCGTGAACGCGCCGTTGGCCTTGGTCAGACGGGTGACCTGCTGCGCGGCCTCGACAGTGAGGGCATCGCGCAACGGCGTGTACGGATTGACGAACGACGCGCCCGGCAAGTGCAGGCCCATGACTTCCATCAGCAACTGGTTGGTGTTGGCGGGGCCGTAGAAGGTGCAGGTGCCGGGGCTGTGATAGGACTTCATCTCCGATTCGAGCAACTGCTCGCGGGTGGCCTTGCCCTCGGCGTAGCGCTGGCGCACCTCGGCTTTTTCCTTGTTGGAAATCCCCGAAGGCATCGGCCCACCGGGGACGAACAGCATCGGCAGATGGCCGAAGCGCAGCGCCCCCATCAGCAGGCCGGGGACGATCTTGTCGCAGATGCCCAACAGCAGCGCCGCATCGAACAGGTTGTGCGAAAGCGCGATAGCGGTGGACATGGCGATCACTTCGCGGCTGGCAATGCCCAGTTCCATGCCCGGCTCGCCCTGAGTGACGCCGTCGCACATGGCTGGCACGCCGCCGGCGAACTGGCCCACCGAGCCGACGTCGCGCAGGGCGCGCTTGATCTGCTCCGGGTAGTGCTCGTAGGGCTGGTGCGCGGACAACAGGTCGTTGTAGGCGGAAATGATGGCGACGTTGGCGGCGTTGGTCAGGCGCAGGCTCTGCTTGTCCTCGGTGCCGCAGCCGGCCACGCCGTGGGCGAAGTTGGCACATTGCAGGCGGGCACGCATCGGGCCATCACTGGCCGCGCCACGAATCAGTTGCAGGTAGCGTTCTCGGGTGGGACGACTACGGGCGATCAACCGTTCGGTGACCTCAAGGATGCGCGGATGCATGAACTGGACTCCAGGCTAAACGGTGGTTGCAAACACTGCGGCGGTTTCCCTTCCAAACGATTGCGGCCTAGGCTCAAGAAGAGGGGGCAATCAAGGTATCCACCGATCCTAGGGAGTATTTAAAACAAAATATTGCCGACACTGCAGCTTGTTTTCTGGCTGCTACTGAAAAATCTAGTTATTCAAACAACAAAAATCAGCGCGACGCATGAGGTGTCCCATGACCATCCGGATCGCAATCAATGGCTTTGGCCGTATCGGCCGCAACCTGCTCCGCGCACTCTATACCCAAGGCTACCGCCAGGGCCTGCAAGTCGTCGCCATCAATGACCTCGGCGACAGCGCCATCAACGCCCACCTGCTCCAGTACGACAGCGTCCACGGCCACTTTGCTGGCACCGTGGAATTCGATCAGGAAAGCCTCACGGTCAATGGCGACCGGATCGCCGTCAGCGCCATCCGCAACCCGGCGGATCTGCCGTGGAAAGCCGAGGCCGTCGATGTGGTGTTCGAATGCACCGGGCTGTTCACCGACCGCGCCAAGGCGGCCGGCCATCTTGCCGCCGGGGCGCGCAAGGTGATCATCTCGGCGCCGGCCAAGGGCGCGGATGCCACTGTAGTCTATGGCGTCAACCACGACATCCTGCGTGCCTCGCACCAGATCATCTCCAACGCCTCGTGCACCACCAACTGCCTGGCGCCGGTGGCCCAGGTGCTGCACCGCGAACTGGGTATCGAACAAGGGCTGATGACCACCATCCACGCCTACACCAACGACCAGAGCCTGACCGACGGCTACCACAGCGACCCGTTCCGCGCCCGCGCCGCGACCCAGTCGATGATCCCCAGCAAGACCGGCGCCGCCGAAGCAGTGGGCCTGGTGCTGCCGGAACTGGCCGGCAAACTGACCGGCATGGCGGTGCGGGTGCCGGTGATCAACGTGTCGCTGGTGGACCTGACCGTCACCCTCGCCCGCGAGACCACTGCCGAGGAGGTCAACGCGCTGTTCAAGGAAGCCAGCCGCAACTCACCGATCCTCGGCTACAACGACCTGCCGCTGGTGTCGTGCGACTTCAACCACAACCCGCTGTCGTCGATCTTCGACGCCAACCACACCAAGGCCAGCGGCAAGCTGCTCAAAGTGATGGCGTGGTACGACAACGAGTGGGGCTTTTCCAACCGGATGCTGGATAACTGCCTGGCGCTGTGGAACGCGCGGTAGACGGGGCTTTGCGGTGTCAGCCGAGGAATTTTCATACGACGACTGACGCCCTTGTCGTACTTCGTGCTTGACCAACGGGGTTGATGATAAGCATTATCATTAGCAAATTCCGCTCGGGTATCGCCGTGAGCCAGTCCCACTTCAACTCCGTTTTCCTTGCTCAGCGGGTCACCCTGCTGCGCACTTTGCAGCGCATGGTGGACAACCCCAGCACCGCCGAAGACCTGCTTCAGGAAACCTACCTGCGGGTCACCCGCGCCCTTGGCGAGCGGCCTATCGAACACCTGGAGCCCTTCGTGTTCCAGACTGCGCGCAACCTCGCCCTCGATCACCTGCGCGCGCGCCGGGTGCAGTCGCGCACCGTGGTCGATGACGTGCCCGAACAGATCCTGCACAACGTCGCCGCCCCGGTCGGCAGCGCCGAGGACGCCGCCCATGCCGCGCAACTGCTCAAGCGCCTGAGCAGTTCGCTGCCGCAACTCACCCCGCGCCAGCAGCGCATCTTCATCCTCAGCCGCCTGCACGGCGCCAGTTACCTGGAGATCGCCGAGCAACTGGACGTCTCGGCCAGCACCGTGCAGAAGGAACTGAAACTGATCATGGCGATCTGCATGGGTGTGGCCGATCGACTCAACGGTAACTGATGGCCGCTTGCCTGATCCGCCGTTAGCCCCGATCATGACGCCATCTACGCCCGCCTCGCCGCAAGGATCACCCGTGACAGACCACCCCTCTCATAGCCCTTCGCCGCCGGACCCGGCTGCCTGCGACAGAGCCATGGGCGAGGCCCTGGACTGGCTGATCCGCCTGCAATGCGCCAGCCCCGAAGACACCCACGCCTTCGAAGCCTGGCTCGAAGCCGACCCGGCCAACGCTCCCGCCTATGTCGAAGCCGAAGCCCTATGGAACGGCAGCACCCTGCGCCAGGCCGCCGGGCAGTTGCAGGAAACACGCAAACCTTCGCGCCTCGCCCGCCTGCGTCCGCACTGGAAACCGCTGGCGACGGCGGCGGTGTTGTTGGTCGGCGTGTTTACCGTCGGCAACCTGCCCGTGCGTTTGCAGGCCGATCACCTCACCGTGGTCGGCGAGCGCCAGCGCGTGCAACTGGACGACGGTTCGCGGGTGCTGCTCAACACCAACTCGGCGTTCTCCAGCGACATCGACACCCGCCAGCGCGTCGCCCGCCTGTATCAGGGCGAAGCCTTCTTCGAAGTGGCCGGCGGGCGTACCCAGCCGCTTGAACTGCAAGCCGGACCGTTGCGCGCCAGCGTGCGCGACAGTGATTTCGCCGTGCGTTATCTCAATGGCGAAGCCCAGGTGCGGGTGCAGCGCGGCGATGTCGACCTGCTCGCCAGCAGCGACCAGCGCATTCGCCTGAGCAGCGGCGACAGCATCCGCGTCGGCCCCAACGGCTTCAGCCAGCGCGAACGCGCCGATCTGCAGAAAGACCTGGCCTGGGTCGAAGGCCGGCTGATCTTCGAGAACTGCCCGCTGAGCCAGGTGCTGGCTGAACTGCGCCGCTACTACCCCGGCTGGATCATCAGCACCAACGGTAATCTCGACCAGGTCGCGGTGACCGGCAATTACCGGCTCGATCAGCCGCTGGAAGCGCTGCGGTCGCTGGCGCATATCACTTCGGCGCAGGTGCGGGAGTTTCCTGCGGTTGTGATTCTTAACTGAATCTGCGGTTTTTTTAGGGTTGGCTTTTTAGGTAATGCCAGTCAGTTAAACCAGTTGGGGCTGCTTTGCAGCCCTTCGCGAGCAAGCTCGCTCCCACACAGTTGTGTGCACAGACAAACACTGACCCAAGGTTTTGCGGGGGCCTGTGGGAGCGAGCTTGCTCGCGAAGGGCCGCAAAGCGGCCCCAACGGCGCTGAAACACTAACTGACTGGCATCAGGCTTTTTAGGGGCCTTCAACCACCCGGACCTTGTGTGCGCTGACCCACACGGAACGCCACCAACCTTTTTTTACGCGATCCCCTCCCGTCATACGTCTCGTTATAGCCAATGCAACTGATTCTTATTTTTGAATCAGACGCGACCTATAACAACGCGCGACAGGGAGCGCTTTTCGATGTCTACCGGATCCACCCGTCGAGTCACCCCACGTACACCAGGCCTGCAGCGTTGCACGCTGTCCCTGTTGACCCTGGCCATGCTCGCCAGCGGCGCCTGCAGCCTGCCGGCCCTGGCCGCCGAACCGGCGCAAGCCCCGGCCCAGCGCATGGGTGACTACCGCTTCGCCATCGCCCAGCAACCACTGGTTTCGGCACTGAACGCCTTCACCGCGGTCACCGGCTGGCAGATCGGCCTGTCCGCCGAACTGGCCGAAGGCGTGGCCTCGCCAGGCGTGCAAGGCTCCCTGTCGCCCGAGCAAGCCTTGCAGCGCCTGCTGACCGGCACCGGCCTGAACTACCGCAAGCTCAGCAACAACAACGTGGTGATCGAGCGCACCCGGTCCCAGGCCATCGCCCTGCAACAGGTGACCGTCAGCGCCACCCGCAGCGCGCAGGACGTCAGCCAGGTGCCCAGCACCGTCACCGTACAGACCCGCGAACAGCTCGACCGGCAGAACGTCAACAGCATCAAGGATCTGGTGCGCTACGAACCGGGCGTGTCGGTCAGCGGCACCGGCCAGCGCAGCGGCCTGAACGGCTACAACATCCGCGGCATCGACGGCGAGCGGATCCTCACCCAGATCGACGGCGTGGCCATTCCCGACAGCTACTTCTTCGGCCCATACGCGCAAACCCAGCGCAATTACGTCGACCCGGAAATCGTCAAGCGCGTGGAAATCCTCCGCGGCCCGGCCTCGGTGCTCTACGGCAGCAACGCCATCGGCGGCGCGGTGAGCTATTTCACCCTCGACCCGGACGACATCATCAAGCCCGGCCAGGACGTCGGCGCCCGCCTGAAAACCGGCTACAGTTCGGCCGACAACAGTTGGCTCAAGTCCGGCACCGTGGCCGCCCGCCAGGGTGACTTCGACGGCTTGCTGCACCTGAGCCGTCGCGACGGTCGCGAGACCGAGTCCTACGCCGATCACGGCGGTACCGGCCTGAACCGCACCGCCGCCAACCCCGAGGACGTGCAGACCACCAACGTGCTCGCCAAGCTGGGCTGGAACTACGCCGACGACGCACGTCTGGCGCTGACCTACGAGCGCTACAAGGACGACCGCGACCTCAACCAGAAAAGCGCCGTTGGCGGCCCGTTCACCCCGAGCCCGCTGAACTTCTACCAGAACCGCACCGGCAGCGACGTGGTCACCCGCGAGCGCATCGGCATCGCCAACGAATTCGGCCTCGACAGCCTGCTGGCCGACCACGTGAAGTGGAGCCTGAACTACCAGATCGGCAAGACCGACCAGCGCACCGAAGAAATCTACCGGCCGATGGTCTACACCCTGTACCGCGATCGCAAGACCACCTACAAGGACCGGCAGTGGATCCTCGACGCCCAGTTGGACAAGGCCTTCAGCCTCGGTGAAACCGAGCACCTGCTGACATATGGCGCGACCTTCAAGCAGAACAAGGTCACCGGCTCGCGCAGCGGCACCGCCACCTGCCTGACCACCGGTTTCGGCTGCGTCGCCGGACGTCCGCTGGCGTCCAGCGCGCTGGTCGAAGTCAGCGACTTCCCGGACCCGACCGTCAACACCTACAGCGCCTTCGCCCAGGATGAAATCCGCTGGAACCAGTGGACCTTCCTGCCAGGCGTGCGCTACGACCAGACCCGCCTCAAGCCTCACGCCACCGACGAGTTCCTGCGCGGCATCGCGTCCAGCAACGAGCCGGTCAACCTGGAAGAGAAGAAATGGCACCGCGTCTCGCCCAAGTTCGGTGTGACCTATGCCTTCAACGACAACTACACTTGGTACGGCCAGTACGCCGAGGGCTTCCGCACCCCGACCGCCAAGGCGCTCTATGGCCGCTTCGAAAACCCGGGCCAGGGCTACAGCGTGCAGGGCAACCCGAACCTGGAACCGGAGAAGAGCAAGAGCTACGAAACCGGTCTGCGCGGCAACTTCGACGCGGGCAACTTCGATGTGGCGGTGTTCTATAACAAGTACCGCGATTTCATCAACGAAGACGCGGTGCAGGGCTCCGACATCAACAAGGACTTCGAAGCCAACAACATCAAGAACGCCACCATCAAGGGTGCGGAGTTCAAGGGTCGTCTGAACCTCGATCACTTCGGCGCACCTGCCGGTCTGTACACCCAGGCCTCGCTGGCGTACGCCTGGGGCAAGAACGAAGACACCGGCCAGCCGATCAACAGCGTGAACCCGCTGACCGGCGTGTTCGGCCTGGGCTACGAGCAGGAGCAGTACGGTGCATTGGTCAGCTGGACGCTGGTCAAACGCAAGAACCGGGTCGACGACCAGAGCTTCTTCGCGCCGGACGGCACCAGCAAGCAGTTCCGCAGCCCGGGCTATGGCGTGGTCGACCTGACCGGGTTCTACAAGGTCACCGACGACGTCACCGTCAACGCCGGCCTGTACAACCTGACCGACAAGAAATACTGGCAGTGGGATGACGTCCGCGGCTACGACGGCCTCGGCGAAGCTGCCGCCACCGCACCGGCCAACATGGACCGCCTGACCATGCCGGGTCGCAACTTTGCGATCAATCTGGTGTGGGATATCTGATCTGAGGTAATTCGAGGCCATACAGGCCTCATCAAGCCGGCCCCGCCAAAAACCTCACCCCGCAAAGGTGAGGTTTTTTTACTGTCGCGCGTCTCCTTGCACGTCTAGTTACAAGGCCCGCCCCATTCGCAAGGAATTCTCAATGACAGCCAACACCGAACGCGCCGCCCTGCGCTCGCAACGCCTGAACCAGGTCACCCACGCACCGCACGCCGAACTGGACGCTCTGGTCAAATCCCACGCTCCGTTCGAAACCCGCGAGAACTTCGCCCGCTTCGTGGTCGCCCAGTACCTGTTCCAGAACGAACTGAAAGCGCTGTACACCGATCCGAAACTGATCGCCATTTTCCCTGACCTGGCCGAACGCTGCCGCGCCGACGCAGCACGCCTGGACCTGGCCGACCTCGACACCGCCGTACCTGCTGATTTCCCTGGCGAGCTGCAGAACCCGAGCCTGGGCGCCGCCCTGGCCTGGCTGTTCGTCTCCGAGGGCTCCAAGCTCGGCGCTGCGTTCCTGATCAAGCGCGCCGCCGCCCTTGAGCTGTCCGACAGCTTCGGCGCACGTCACCTCGGCGAACCTGCCGGCGGCCGCGCCGAAGGCTGGAAGAGCTTCACCCGCACCCTCGACAGCCTGGAACTGAGCCCGGAAGAAGACGCCGCCGCCGAACAGGGCGCGGTCGCCGCCTTCGAGCGTTTCACCCAGTTGCTGAAACACGCTTACGCAACTGCGCCTAAAGCCGAACTGGCCTAAGTGTGCGCCGGCCATCATCATGATGGCCGGATCACCCAACCGTGCCGTCGACGAGCCCATGACCCAGCCACTCCGCTCCAAACTGTCCCGTCTGCTCTATGGCCTGCTGGCCTACGTCAGCCTGGGCATCGGCCTGATCGCCATCGTCGTGCCCGGCCTGCCCACCACCGAATTCATTCTCCTCGCCGCCTGGGCCGCCACCCGCAGCTCGCCGCGCTTGAGCGCCTGGCTGGAAAACCACCGGCTGTTCGGCCCGATCCTGCATAACTGGCGCAACGGCAAGGTGATCCAGCGCCGCGCCAAAGTCAGCGCGACCATCAGCATGCTGCTCTGCGCCACCGTGATGCTGGTGTTCCTCGAGCACCGCTGGCCGGTGTTTCTCGCCATCGGCGGCATGAGCCTGGGCAACCTGTGGATCTGGTCGCGCCCGGAATCGGTACCCGTTGACCTGAAAAACCGCTCGTCGGCGCGCGCTCACGGCTAAAGTTTCCGGGCCGATGGCCTGATACCGCTAAGAGGGACCTGGCGAATCGAACCGTCAGGCTTAAAAAAATAATTGCCCATTAGCGAGTACGTCCATGTTCGACACGCTCTCCATCCGCCTGAAAATCATCCTGCTGTCCGGGATAAGCCTGTTGGGCGTGGTCGCCCTGATCGTTGGTATCAACCTCTACCAGTCACGCCAGAACGATGCTCTGGTGGGCGAGGCCAGCAGCGCCATGCTCACCCGCAACGTCCAGGCCCTGCTGCTGGCCCGCGCCAGCGAAAAAGCCGAGCTGCTGCAACGCACCTTCAGCGACAGCCAGACGGTCGCCACCGCGCTCGCCGACCAGGTTCTCGACCTGCGGCGCCTGGGTCAGCGCCAGTCGATCCCCGCCGGTGACCTGCGCCAGGCGATCAACCAGGCATTGCGCACCACCTTCGAACGCAACCCCGAGCTGCTCGGTGTCTGGATGGCCTTCGAGCCCGATACCCTGGACGGTCGCGACAGCGAATTCGCCAACGACGAGGCCCGCCTGAGCGGCGCCAGCGGCCGCTTCGGCAGCTACTGGAGCCGGGCTCAGGGCAGCGCCCTGAACACGGTCATCGGCAACACCGAACTGAATAACACCGAGCTCACCCTCAGCGGCTCGCCGTTCAACGTCTGGTACACCTGCTCCCGCGCCAGCGGAAAACCCTGCTTGCTGGAGCCCTATGCCGACACCGTCGGCGGCAAGCTGGTGCTGATGACCAGCATCACCCTGCCGCTGCTGGAAAACGGCAAGGTCATCGGCGTGACCGGCGTCGATATCGCTCTCGAGTCGCTGCAAAGCGCTGCGGTGAAAGCCCAGCAATCGCTGTTCAATGGCGCCGGGCACCTGACCATAGCCTCGTCCAGCGGTGTGCTGGCCGCCAGCAGCAACGACGCCGCGCTGGTCAGCAAGAAGATCGAAGACGCCTTCGGTGAACACGGCAAGCAACTGTTGCAGGCGTTCGCCAGCGGCCAGCCGCAAGTGTTCGAACGCGACGCGAATGTGCGCGCCCTGTTCCCGGTGCAGCCGATCAGCGACAGCAAGCCTTGGGGCATCGTGATCGACCTGCCGCGCAACGTGCTGCTGGCCGACGCCATCAGCCTGCAGAAAACCCTCGATGAGGCCCGCACCGCCGGCACCCTGAAGGTGCTGCTGTTCGCCACCCTCGCCGGCCTCGGTGGCCTGCTGCTGATGTGGCTGACCGCTACCGGCGTGACCCGCCCGATCAATAGCGTGGCGCACATGCTCGAAGATATCGCCAGCGGCGAAGGCGACCTGACCCAGCGCCTGAACTACAGCCGTCGCGATGAACTGGGCCGTCTGACCCAGGGCTTCAACCGCTTCCTCGACAAGCTGCAACCGACCATCGCGCAGATCAAGCAAAGCATCACCCAGGCCCGCGCCACCGCCGACCAGTCTTCGGACATCGCCCGCCGTACCAGCGAAGGCATGCATGTGCAGTTCCGCGAAATCGATCAGGTGGCCACCGCGTCCAACGAGATGAGCGCCACTGCCCACGACGTTGCCAACAGCGCCTCCAGCGCCGCTGAAGCCGCCCGTGGCGCCGACCGCTCGGCCCGCGAAGGCATGGCGATCATCGAGCGCAGCACCCGCGATATCGCTCACCTGGCCGACACCGTCAGCCTGGCGGTGGGCGAAGTGGAAACCCTGGCCAGCACCAGCGAGCAGATCGGCTCGGTACTGGAAGTGATCCGCAGCATCGCCGAGCAGACCAACCTGCTGGCCCTCAACGCCGCCATCGAAGCAGCCCGCGCCGGCGAGAGCGGTCGCGGCTTTGCGGTGGTCGCCGACGAGGTGCGCAACCTGGCCAAGCGCACGCAGGATTCGGTGGAAGAAATCCGCCATGTGATCGAGCGCCTGCAAACCCACACCCGCGACGTCGTCGCGACCATGCACGCCAGCCACGAGAAGGCCCAGGAAAACGCCGGCCAGATCACCCACGCGGTGCAGGCGCTGGACCGCATCAGCGAAGCGGTGACGGTGATCAGCGATATGAACCTGCAGATCGCCAGCGCCGCCGAAGAACAGAGCGCAGTGGCCGAAGAGGTCAACCGCAACGTCTCGGCGATCCGCAGCGTGACCGAGACCCTGACCCATCAGGCCGACCAGTCGGCGCAAGTCAGCAGCCAGCTCAACAGCCTGTCGTCGCAGCAGATGAAGCTGATGGATCAGTTCAAGGTTTGACCGACGCGCCGGGATGTACTGCACTTGTCCCTTCGACTCAAGGAGGGACAACGATGCTGAACAGGCTCGGCACCATCGCCCACGACCTCGCCCTGGCGCCTCCCACGGAGGACGCCGTGCGCTTTTGCGCCGCGGGCGCCCTGCCCTCGGCCTTCGCCGTGACCGAAATCGCCGCGGTGAGCATTGCCGCGGCCGGGATCGCTATCGCCAATCTCCTGGAACAACAGACCGGCGAGCACCGCAGCGTCCAGGTGGACCGGCGCCTGAGCGCCTTCTGGTTCGCCAGCAGCCTGCGCCCGCGCGGCTGGCAGGTGCCACCGTTGTGGGACCCGATCGCCGGCGACTACCAGCCCCGCGACGGCTGGATCCGCCTGCACACCAATGCCCCGCACCATCGCGCCGTGGCCGAACGGGTGCTGGGCCCTGCCAGCGACCGCGAAGCCATGGCGCGGCAGGTGCTGGGCTGGTCGGCGGGGGAACTGGAAGACGCCATCGTCGAGTCTGGCGGCTGCGCGGCGCAGATGCGCGGTTGCCAGGACTGGTCGAACCATCCGCAGGGGCTGGCGGTAAACGCCGAGCCGCTGATCCATCGCCAGACCTTCGCCAACGACAGCCGCCGCCTCTGGACCGGCAACCCCGGTCGGCCACTGGCCGGAGTGCGCGTGCTGGACCTGACCCGCATCCTCGCCGGCCCCACCGCCACCCGCCTGCTGGCCGGTTTCGGCGCGGATGTGCTGCGTATCGACCCGCCCGGCTGGGACGAACCCGGTGTCGCCGCCGAAGTCACCCTGGGCAAACGCTGCGCGCGGTTGGACCTGCACTCGACTGCCGACCGGGCGGTGTTCGAACGGCTGCTGAGTGAGGCCGACATCCTGATTCACGGTTACCGCGCCGATGCGCTGGAGCGCCTGGGTTACGGCGACGAACAGCGACGCCGGTTGAACCCCGGCCTGATCGACGTCAGCCTCAACGCCTACGGCTGGACCGGGCCCTGGCGGTTGCGCCGGGGTTTCGACAGCCTGGTGCAGATGAGCACCGGCATTGCCCGCGAAGGCATGCGCTGGCAGCAGGCAAGTCGCCCGGTGCCGCTACCGGTGCAGGCGCTGGATCATGCCACCGGCTACCTGATGGCGGCTGCGGCGATTCGCGGCCTGAGCGAGCGTCTGGCCAGCGGAGCGGGCAGCCAGGCGCGGCTGTCGCTGGCGCGGACGGCAAAATGGCTGGTGGAACAGGGGACGGTGTCGGCGGATTTGCCGTTGGCGGCGGAGACGGTGGATGACCTCGATGCCTGGCCGGAGCAAACCGCCTGGGGGCCGGCGCGGCGGCTCAAGCCGCCATTGTTGGTGACAGGTGCACCGCTGAAGTGGGATCGGCCAGCCTCGGGGTTGGGATCGGCGACGGCTACCTGGCTTTAGGCCCTATCGCTGGCATGGGTATCTACACATCTTGCCTGCGAGATGTGTAGATACCCATGCCAGCGATGAGGCCTGAGAGAGCAACAAAAATACCTACAGACTCAACACCCCGCTATACAACCCAAACGCCGCCAACCCCGCCCCCGCCAGCACCGCCGCAAAGATCAGCTTCTCCCACCGGGTAAACAGCGGCTGCCCCTGCTCTTTCTTGGCCCTGGCGAACAGGATCACCCCCGGCGCATACAACAGCGCCGACAGCAGCAGGTATTTCAGCCCGCCGGCATACAGCAGCCACACCGCATACAACAGAGCCACCAGGCCCACCGCCAGATCCTTGCGCCGCGCGCCGGCGAATCCTTCGTACGTTTCGCCCCGCAGCGCCAGCAGCACGGCGTAGGCCGCCGACCACAGGTATGGCACCAGGATCATCGACGAGGCGAGGTAGATCAGGCTGGTGTAGGTCCCGGCAGAGAACAGGGTGATCAACAAGAACACCTGAATCATGCAGTTGGTCAGCCACAACGCATTGGCCGGCACCTGGTTGGCGTTCTCCTTGGTGAGGAAGCGCGGCATGGTCTTGTCCCGCGCCGTGGCAAACAGGATCTCGGCACAGAGCAAGGCCCACGACAACAATGCCCCCAGCAGCGACACCGCCAGCCCCAGGCTGATCAGCAACGCGCCCCATGGCCCGACGATATGTTCCAGCACCGAGGCCAGCGACGGGTTGTGCAGCGCCGCCAGTTCCGGCTGGGTCATCACCCCCAGCGACAGCACGTTGACCAGCACCAGCAAGGCCAGCACGCCGAGAAAACCGATCACCGTGGCCTTGCCGACGTCCGAGCGTTTCTGCGCCCGGCCTGAATAGATACTCGCGCCCTCGATGCCGATGAACACGAACACCGTCACCAGCATCATGTTGCGCACCTGGTCCAGCACGCCGCCAAAACTCGGGTTGCTCAGGCCCCAGATGTCGCGGGTGAAGATGTCCATGCGAAACGCCACGGCGGCAATGATGATGAACAGGATCAGCGGCACGACCTTGGCCACCGTGGTGACCTGGTTGATGAACGCCGCCTCCTTGATCCCGCGCAGCACCAGGAAATGCACCGACCACAGCAGCAGCGAAGCGCAGCCGATGGCCAACGGTGTGTTGCCTTCGCCAAAGGCCGGGAAGTACAGGCCGAGGGTGCTGAACAGCAGCACGAAGTAACCGACGTTGCCCAGCCAGGCGCTGATCCAGTACCCCCACGCCGACGAAAAGCCCATGTAGTCGCCGAAGCCGGCCTTGGCATAGGCATAGACCCCGGAGTCGAGTTCCGGCTTGCGGTTGGCCAGGCTCTGGAACACGAACGCCAGCGCCAGCATGCCGATCGCGGTGATGCCCCAGCCGATCAGCACCGCGCCAACATCGGCACGTGCAGCCATGTTCTGCGGCAGGGAAAAGATCCCGCCACCAATCATCGACCCCACCACCAATGCCACAAGTGCACCCAAGCGCAACTTTTGTCCCGGTTCGGACATTTAAATCCCCTATTTTTTCGTAGTTTTCCAGCAAATAAGCCTGTACATATTTTTTTACTAACTTGTGGTTATAAGCAAACTAATTTAATAACCCTTACCTCTAAAGAACGCACACTTATCGGAGAGTTTTGTGCACTAATTCCGCTTCATCAAGTAAATAAGATTTTTTCTCGCTAAAAGGTTGCGAATTCATGGAAAGGGGCTAGTTTCAACTCTCGCGAGCCGACCGAGCGATCACTCTATATTCGCAGAGACGGCGTAGCACAAGGCTTCCGGGAAGATGACGGCATCTATCGGTGGCTCTTTCAGTCATTCACCAACAATGGAATGTACCAATGAACTGACCTGAGTCAGCATCCGATTCGAACAAGCGTTTTATTGTTGAGCCTCTCTCTTCTGAAATGGAGCAAACCATGTCAGACACTCCCGGAAAACTTCGACTTGGCGCGCTGGTCGCGCTTGTAGTCGGCTCCATGATTGGTGGCGGGATTTTCTCATTACCGCAAAACATGGCCGCCAGTGCCGACGTCGGCGCCGTATTGATTGGCTGGGGCATTACTGCCATCGGCATGTTGACCCTCGCCTTCGTCTTCCAGACCCTGGCCAACCGCAAACCCGACCTGGATGGCGGGGTGTATGCCTACGCCAAAGCCGGTTTCGGCGACTACATGGGCTTCTCGTCAGCCTGGGGTTACTGGATCAGCGCCTGGCTGGGTAACGTCGGTTACTTCGTGCTGCTGTTCAGTACCCTCGGCTACTTCTTCCCGATCTTCGGCGAGGGCAACACCCCGGCGGCCATCGTCGGTGCCTCCGTGCTGCTCTGGGCCGTGCACTTCCTGGTGCTGCGCGGGATCAAGGAGGCGGCGTTCATCAACCTGGTGACCACCATCGCCAAGGTCGTGCCGCTGGCGCTGTTCATCCTCATCGCGCTGTTCGCCTTCAAGCTGGACATCTTCACCGCTGACATCTGGGGCACCATGAACCCGGACCTGGGCAGCGTGATGAATCAGGTGCGCAACATGATGCTGGTCACCGTGTGGGTGTTCATCGGCATCGAAGGCGCGAGCATCTTCTCGGCACGGGCGGAAAAACGCTCCGACGTGGGCAAGGCCACCGTCATCGGTTTCATCACTGTGCTGCTGTTCCTGGTGCTGGTGAACGTGCTGTCGCTGGGCATCATGACTCAGCCCGAACTGGCCAAACTGCAGAACCCGTCGATGGCCGCCGTGCTTGAGCACGTGGTCGGTCACTGGGGCGCGGTGCTGATCAGCGTCGGCTTGATCATCTCGCTGCTCGGGGCCCTGCTGTCGTGGGTGCTGCTGTGCGCGGAGATCATGTTCGCCGCCGCCAAAGACCACACCATGCCGGAGTTCCTGCGCCGCGAAAACGCCAACCACGTGCCGGCCAATGCCCTGTGGCTGACCAACGCCATGGTGCAGATCTTCCTGGTCATCACCCTGTTCTCGGCCAGTACTTACCTGTCGCTGATCTACCTCGCCACCTCGATGATCCTGGTGCCTTACCTGTGGTCAGCGGCTTATGCGGTACTGCTGGCGGTGCGTAGCGAGACTTACGAAAACGCCCTGGCCGAACGCAAGAAAGACCTGATCATCGGCGGCATCGCACTCATCTACGCGATCTGGCTGCTGTACGCCGGTGGCGTCAAATACCTGCTGCTCTCGGCCCTGCTCTATGCCCCTGGCGTGATCCTGTTCGCCAAGGCCAAGCGCGAGATCGGCCAACCGATTTTTACCAACGTGGAGAAATTGATCTTCGCCGCTGTGATCGCTGGCGCCCTGGTGGCGGCCTACGGTCTCTATGACGGCTTCCTGACTCTGTAACCCCCGTATTCGCAATTTGGAGGAAAGAAACCATGTCCACGGAAAAAGTTAAGTACGGTGTCCATTCCGAAGCCGGCAAACTACGCAAAGTGATGGTTTGCTCCCCAGGCCTGGCGCATCAGCGCCTGACGCCGAGCAACTGCGACGACCTGTTGTTCGACGACGTCATCTGGGTCAACCAGGCCAAGCGCGACCACTTCGATTTCGTCACCAAGATGCGTGAGCGCGGTGTCGAAGTGCTGGAAATGCACAACCTGCTGACTGAAACCATTCAGAACCCCGAAGCACTGAAGTGGATTCTGGACCGCAAGATCACCCCTGACACCGTCGGTGTCGGCCTGACCAACGAAGTGCGTAGCTGGCTGGAAGGCCTGGAACCACGCCGCCTTGCCGAGTTCCTGATCGGTGGCGTCGCCGGTGAAGACCTGCCGGAAAGCGAAGGCGCCAGCGTCATCAAGATGTACCGCGACTACCTGGGCCACTCCAGCTTCCTGCTGCCGCCGCTGCCCAACACCCAGTTCACTCGCGACACCACTTGCTGGATCTACGGCGGCGTAACGCTCAACCCGATGTACTGGCCAGCGCGACGTCAGGAAACCCTGCTGACCAGCGCCATCTACAAATTCCACCCCGAGTTCGTCAACGCCGACTTCGAAATCTGGTACGGCGACCCGGATAAAGACCACGGTCAGGCCACCCTGGAAGGCGGCGACGTCATGCCGATCGGCAATGGCGTGGTGTTGATCGGCATGGGCGAGCGCACCTCGCGCCAGGCCATCGGCCAACTCGCACAATCCCTGTTCGCCAAGGGCGCGGTAGAGAAAGTCGTGGTCGCCGGGCTGCCGAAATCCCGCGCGGCGATGCACCTGGACACCGTGTTCAGCTTCTGCGACCGCGACCTGGTCACGGTCTTCCCGGAAGTGGTCAAGGAAATCGTGCCGTTCGTCATTCGCCAGGACGCCAGCAAGCCTTACGGCCTGGACGTGCGCCGCGAGCACAAGTCGTTCATCGAAGTGGTTGCCGAGTCCCTCAACCTGAAAGAGCTGCGCGTCGTCGAAACCGGCGGCAACAGCTTTGCCGCCGAACGCGAGCAATGGGATGACGGCAACAACGTGGTGGCCTTGGAGCCCGGCGTGGTCATCGGCTACGACCGCAACACCTACACCAACACTCTGCTGCGCAAGGCCGGCATCGAAGTCATCACCATCAGCGCCGGCGAACTGGGCCGTGGCCGCGGCGGCGGTCACTGCATGACCTGCCCGATCGTCCGCGACCCTATCGACTACTAACGCCCATCACCCTGGCCGCGCCTACCCGGCACGGCCAGGTCGATCACCGAATCCAAGGAGAATCATCATGGCGTTCAACATCCACAACCGTAACCTGCTGAGTCTGGAACACCACACGCCTCGCGAGTTGCGCTACCTGCTCGACCTGTCCCGCGATCTCAAACGCGCCAAGTACACCGGCACCGAGCAGCAACACCTGAAAGGCAACAACATTGCGCTGATCTTCGAGAAAACCTCGACCCGCACCCGTTGCGCCTTCGAAGTGGCCGCCTATGACCAGGGCGCCAACGTCACCTACATCGACCCCAACTCTTCGCAGATCGGCCACAAGGAGAGCATGAAGGACACCGCCCGCGTGCTCGGGCGCATGTACGACGCCATCGAGTACCGTGGCTTCAAGCAGGAGATTGTCGAAGAGCTGGCCAAGTTCGCCGGTGTACCGGTGTTCAACGGCCTGACCGACGAATACCACCCGACCCAGATGATCGCCGACGTGCTGACCATGCGTGAACACGCCGACAAGCCGATCCACGAGATCAGCTACGCCTACCTGGGCGACGCCCGCAACAACATGGGCAACTCGCTGCTGCTGATCGGCGCCAAGCTCGGCATGGACGTGCGCATCTCCGCGCCGAAGGCCCTGTGGCCCCACGACGATCTAGTCGAGCGCTGCAAGAAATACGCGGAAGAAAGCGGTGCTCGCATCACCCTGACCGAAGACCCGAAAGCGGCGGTCAAGGGTGTGGACTTCGTGCACACCGACGTCTGGGTTTCGATGGGCGAGCCGGTTGAAGCCTGGGGCGAACGCATCCAGCAACTGCTGCCGTACCAGGTCAACGCCGAGCTGATGAAAGCCACCGGCAATCCACGCGCCAAGTTCATGCACTGCCTGCCGGCGTTCCACAACTCCGACACCAAGGTCGGCAAACAGATTGCCGAGCAGTATCCGCACCTGGCCAACGGCATCGAAGTCACCGACGACGTGTTCGAATCGCCGGCCTGCATCGCCTTCGAGCAAGCGGAAAACCGCATGCATACGATCAAGGCGATCCTGGTTTCGACTCTGGCTGACCTGTAAACAGCAATCGCGACGGTTCGGCGCCCCGACAAGCTCGCTCCTACAGGGATCGACACACACAGCCCCCGGTAGGAGCGAGCTTGCTCGCGAAGGACCCCAGAGAAAAAGGACACACATCATGCGCATCGTTGTTGCACTAGGCGGAAACGCGCTGCTGCGTCGTGGCGAACCCATGACGGCCGACAATCAGCGCGCCAATATCCGCATCGCCACCGAACAGATCGCCAAGATCCATCCCGGCAACCAACTGGTCATCGCCCACGGCAACGGCCCGCAAGTGGGCCTGCTGTCGTTGCAGGCGGCAGCCTACACCTCGGTCACGCCCTACCCGCTGGACGTCCTCGGCGCTGAAACCGAAGGCATGATCGGCTACATGATCGAACAGGAACTGGGCAACCTGCTGGACTTCGAAGTGCCCTTCGCCACCCTGCTCACCCAGGTCGAAGTGGACGCCAAGGACCCCGCCTTCCAGAACCCCACCAAGCCCATCGGCCCGGTCTACAGCAAGGAAGACGCCGAGCGCCTGGCAAAGGAAAAAGGCTGGGCCATCGCCCCCGACGGCGACAAGTACCGTCGCGTGGTCGCCAGCCCGAAACCCAAACGCATCTTCGAGATCCGCCCGATCAAATGGCTGCTGGAAAAGAGCAGTATCGTGATCTGTGCCGGTGGCGGCGGCATTCCGACCATGTATGGTGCGGACGGCAAGCTGCAGGGCATCGAAGCGGTGATCGACAAGGACTTGTGCTCGGCGCTGCTGGCCGAGCAACTGGAAGCCGATCTGCTGGTGATCGCCACCGACGTCAACGCTGCCTACATCGACTTCAACAAGCCGACGCAGAAAGCCATCGCCCAGGCCCACCCAGATGAACTGGAACGCCTGGGCTTCGCCGCCGGGTCCATGGGCCCGAAAGTCCAGGCCGCTTGCGATTTCGCCCGTCACACAGGCAAAGTCGCGGTGATCGGCTCGCTGAGCGATATCGAAGATATCGTCAAAGGCAAAGCCGGTACCCGGGTCAGTACGGCCTCGCCAGGCATCAGCTATCGTTGAAGCTCCGGGCGGGCCTGCTGACGGGCCCGCCTGTTTCAACTGTTCAAGGAGCCTGTCATGGCACAATTCGAACCTGGTCATCTGCACATCGAACGAAAAGCGCTGACCAAGGATGACTACAGCTACAACTACTGCGTCGATTACGAAGCGGTTCAAGACCCCAAGGAAGGCAAAAGCATCGCTTTTCGGCTGCACGGCATCATCCAGGACAAGACGGTGGACGAGACCTTCTCCGTCAACAAGAACAACTGGTACAACTTCGCCGGCATCATCGAAGACATCGCCCATAAACACGGCATTCCGGTGAAAGGCATCGTCACCTCGGTACACAAAACCCATTACGACGCGATGTTCGAAGACATCCGCGACAAGCTCGGCGTAAGGTCCGGCGACCCGATCAACCCTGATTCCCTCGCCTGATTCTCCCTGTGGGGCTGGCTGGCCAGTTCCCACCCTGCTCGTGCCAGCCGGTTGAATAACAGGGCATAATCGCTGCTTTCCAGCCGAACCTCGCCCTCCTCATGCGCATCCACGTCAGCTTCATCGACCGCGTCGGCATCACCCAGGAAGTCCTCGCCCTGCTCGGTGCCCGCCATCTCAACCTGGATGCCGTGGAGATGGTGCCGCCGAACGTCTATATCGACGCGCCGACCCTCAGCCCCGCCGTTCTCGAAGAACTCCACGATGCCCTGCTCAACGTCCATGGCGTGCAGACCGTGCGCGTGGTCGACATCCTGCCGGGCCAGCGCCGTCACCTGCAGCTCGATGCGCTGCTGGCGGCCATGAGTGATCCGGTGCTGACGCTGGACAGCGCCGGCCACATCCTGCTCGCCAACCCGGCGCTGATCGCACTGTGCGGCCAGGAACCGGCCGGACGCTCCATCGCCGAGCTGTTCGACGCGCCGGGGCTGCTCGACACCCTGATCGAACAGGGTTTCCACCTGCCCATGCGCGAAGTGACGCTCAACGGCCAGACCCTGCTGCTGGACGCCACACCAATCACCGATGCCGGCGCCCTGGTCACCCTGTACCCGCCCAACCGCATCGGCGAACGCCTGTCGGCCCTGCACCACGACCACGCCGAAGGCTTCGACGCCCTGCTCGGTGACTCGCCGCCCATCCGCACCCTCAAGACCCGCGCCCTGCGTGTCGCCGCCCTCGATGCGCCGTTGCTGATCCACGGTGAAACCGGCACCGGCAAGGAACTGGTGGCTCGCGCCTGCCACGCCATCAGCAGCCGTCATGCGGCGCCGTTTCTCGCACTGAACTGCGCGGCCCTGCCGGAGAACCTCGCCGAAAGCGAACTGTTCGGCTACGCCCCCGGCGCCTTCACCGGCGCCCAACGCGGCGGCAAGCCGGGGCTGATGGAGCTGGCCAACCAGGGCACGGTATTTCTCGACGAAATCGGCGAGATGTCGCCGTACCTGCAGGCCAAACTGCTGCGTTTTCTCAGCGACGGCAGTTTTCGCCGGGTCGGCGGCGACCGCGAGGTCCGCGTCAACGTGCGCATCCTCAGCGCCACCCACCGCAACCTGGAAAAGATGGTCGGCGAAGGCACCTTCCGCGAAGACCTGTTCTACCGCCTCAACGTGCTCAACCTCGAAGTCCCGCCGCTGCGCGAACGCGGCCAGGACATCCTGCTGCTGGCCCGCTACTTCATGCAGCAGGCCTGCACGCAGATCCAGCGCCCGCTTTGCCGGCTGGCCCCGACCACCTACCCGGCGCTGCTGGGCAACCGCTGGCCGGGTAACGTGCGGCAACTGCAGAACGTGATCTTCCGCGCCGCCGCCATCAGCGAAAACAGCCTGGTGGACATCGGCGACCTGGATATCGCCGGCACCGCGGTGGCCCGCGAACACGACGGCGAAGTCGCCAGCCTGGAACAGGCGGTGGAAGACTTCGAACGCAACCTGCTGGAAAAGCTCTACGCCAGCTACCCCTCGACGCGCCAACTGGCCAGCCGCCTGCAAACCTCCCACACCGCCATCGCCCACCGCCTGCGCAAGTACGGAATCTCCGGCAAAGCCTGAGTTCGTATCGAAAACGCTACAGCGGAACGAATTCGCTACAAATGGTCATAACCACGCCACCGCAAGGGTTTGATCCCGTTCGGCTTTTTTCCGGCAAAAGCCCCGTAGCGATTTCGTTACACATCACGTTGAAAACGGTCAATTAAATCCATTCAAATCGTTGATTTTATTGGCTTTTTTAATAATGGCCGCAAACTTGCTAAGGAAACTCCAGCCAGAGCCCGCACAGCGGGCCATCACCGCATCCGGCCGCGGCAGCGGCCTCCGAGGAGTTTCCATGAGCGAGTTGCGTTTTACCGAAGATCACGAATGGCTGCGTGCCGAAGCTGACGGCAGCGTCACCGTGGGCATCACCGCCTTCGCCCAGAACGCGCTGGGTGACGTGGTCTATGTGCAACTGCCGGAACTGCAGCACTACGCCAAGGGCGCCGAAGCCTCCACCGTGGAATCGGTGAAAGCCGCCAGCGGCGTGTACATGCCACTGGACGGCGAAGTGGTCGCGGTCAACGAACTGCTGCAAGACAGCCCGGAACTGGTCAACGAAGACCCGCTGGGCGAAGGCTGGTTCTTCCGCTTCATCCCGGCCGACGCCGGCGCCATCGCGCAACTGCTCGACCAGGACGCCTACGACCGCCTGCTCAACGCCAACGCCGACGCCTGAGGAAATCCGCCATGACCATCAACCTCGGCACCGCCAACGAATTCATCGCCCGCCACATCGGCCCGCGCCAGGCCGATGAACAGCACATGCTCGCCACCCTCGGCTTCGACTCGCTGGACGCCATGAGCGCCGCAGTCATCCCCGACAGCATCAAGGGCACCAGCGTGCTGGAACTGGGCGAAGGGCAAAGCGAGGCCGACGCCCTCGCCGCACTGAAAGCCATCGCCGGCCAGAACCAACTGTTCAAGAGCTACATCGGCCAGGGCTACTACAACTGCCACACCCCGGCCCCGATCCTGCGCAACCTGCTGGAAAACCCGGCCTGGTACACCGCCTACACCCCGTACCAGCCTGAGATTTCCCAAGGCCGTCTGGAAGCGCTGCTGAACTTCCAGACCCTGATCAGCGACCTCACCGGCCTGCCGATCGCCAACGCCTCGCTGCTCGACGAAGCCACCGCCGCCGCCGAAGCCATGACCTTCTGCAAGCGCCTGAGCAAGAACAAGAGCAGCCACGCCTTCTTCGCCTCCGTGCATTGCCATCCGCAGACCCTCGACGTCCTGCGCACCCGCGCCGAGCCATTGGGCATCGAAGTGGTGGTGGGCGACGAACGCGAACTGACCGACGTCAGCCGCTTCTTCGGCGCCGTGCTGCAATACCCGGCGAGCAACGGTGAAGTCTTCGATTACCGCGAGCTGGTGGAACGCTTCCACGCCGCCAACGCCCTGGTCGCGGTCGCCGCCGACCTGCTGGCCCTGACCCTGCTGACCCCGCCGGGTGAATTCGGCGCCGACGTCGCCATCGGCAGCGCCCAGCGCTTCGGTGTTCCGCTGGGCTTCGGTGGCCCACACGCCGCCTACTTCTCCACCCGCGATGCGTTCAAGCGCGACATGCCGGGCCGTCTGGTCGGCGTGTCCATCGACCGCTTCGGCAAGACCGCCTTGCGCCTGGCCATGCAGACCCGCGAGCAACATATCCGCCGCGAGAAAGCCACCAGCAACATCTGCACCGCACAAGTGCTGCTGGCCAACATCGCCAGCATGTACGCCGTCTACCACGGCCCACAGGGCCTGAAGCAGATCGCCGCGCGCACCCACCACCTGACCGCGATCCTCAAGGCCGGTCTGTCCGCCCTGGGCGTCACCGTCGAGACCGGCAGCTTCTTCGACACCCTGACCCTGGCCGCCGGCAGCGCCACCGCCGACCTGCACCAACAGGCCAGCGCGCAAGGCGTCAACCTGCGCCAGATCGACAGCACCCGCCTCGGCCTGTCGCTGGACGAAACCAGCGGCCAGGCTGACGTTGAAGCCCTGTGGGCACTGTTCGCCAACGGCCAGGCCGTCCCGGACTTCGCCGCGCTCGCCGCCAGCACCGCCGCGCAACTGCCGGCCGGCCTGCTGCGCCAATCGGCGATCCTCGAGCACCCGGTGTTCAACCGCTACCACAGCGAAACCGAGCTGATGCGCTACCTGCGCAAACTGGCCGACAAGGACCTGGCGCTGGACCGCACCATGATCCCGCTGGGCTCCTGCACCATGAAGCTCAACGCCGCCAGCGAAATGATCCCGGTGACCTGGGCCGAGTTCGGCAACCTGCACCCGTTCGCCCCCGCCGCGCAAAGCCAGGGCTATCTGCAACTGACCTCGGAACTGGAAGCGATGCTCTGCGCCGCCACCGGCTACGACGCCGTGTCGCTGCAGCCGAACGCCGGTTCCCAGGGTGAGTACGCCGGCCTGCTGGCCATCCGCGCCTACCACCAGAGCCGTGGCGATGACCGCCGCGACATCTGCCTGATCCCGTCCTCGGCCCACGGCACCAACCCGGCCACCGCCCACATGGCCGGCATGCGCGTGGTGGTGACCGCCTGCGACGCCCGCGGCAACGTCGACATCGACGACCTGCGCGCCAAGGCCCTGGAGCACCGCGAAAACCTCGCCGCACTGATGATCACCTACCCGTCGACCCACGGCGTGTTCGAAGAAGCCATCGGCGAAATCTGCGCGATCATTCATGACAACGGCGGCCAGGTGTACATCGACGGCGCCAACATGAACGCCATGGTCGGCCTCTGTGCACCAGGCAAGTTCGGCGGCGACGTCTCGCACCTGAACCTGCACAAGACCTTCTGCATTCCGCACGGCGGTGGCGGCCCGGGCGTCGGCCCGATCGGCGTCAAGTCGCACCTGGCACCGTTCCTGCCGGGTCACGCACACATGGAAAACAAGCAGGGCGCGGTCTGCGCGGCGCCGTTCGGCAGCGCCAGCATCCTGCCGATCACCTGGATGTACATCCGCATGATGGGTGGCGCCGGCCTGAAGCGCGCTTCGCAGATGGCGATCCTCAACGCCAACTACATCGCCCGTCGCCTGGAAGAGCACTATCCTGTGTTGTACACCGGCAGCAACGGACTGGTGGCTCACGAATGCATTCTCGACCTGCGCCCGCTGAAGGAAACCAGCGGCATCAGCGTCGATGACGTGGCCAAGCGCCTGATCGACTTCGGCTTCCACGCCCCGACCATGTCCTTCCCGGTCGCCGGCACGCTGATGATCGAACCGACCGAAAGCGAGTCCAAAGAAGAACTGGATCGTTTCTGTGAAGCGATGATCCGCATCCGCGAAGAAATCCGCGCGGTGGAAAACGGCAGCCTGGACAAGGACGACAACCCGCTGAAAAACGCCCCGCACACCGCCGCCGAACTGGCCGGTGAATGGCCACACGGCTACAGCCGCGAACAGGCGGTGTACCCGCTGCCGTCGCTGGTGGAAGGCAAGTACTGGCCGCCGGTGGGTCGTGTGGACAACGTCTTCGGTGACCGCAACCTGGTTTGCGCGTGTCCGTCGATCGAGAGCTATCAGGACGCCTGAGTCCACTCGCAGGTCTTATCGCCGCGGTTTGGCGATAAGACCCACATCACTCCCCCTGGAGGATCCGGCCATGTCACTCAGCGTCTTCGACCTGTTCAAGATCGGCATCGGCCCCTCCAGCTCTCACACCGTCGGACCGATGCGCGCCGCCGCGCGCTTCGCCGAAGGATTGCGGCGTGACGGCCTGCTGGCCGACACCCACAGCGTCAAGGTCGAGCTCTACGGCTCGCTCGGCGCCACCGGCAAAGGCCACGGCAGCGACAAGGCCGTGCTCCTCGGCCTTGAAGGCGAACACCCCGACACGGTCGACACCGAAAGCATCCCCGCCCGCCTGCAGGCTATCCGCAGCAGCGGCCAACTCAGCCTGCTCGGCGAGCAGCGCATCGACTTCCACGAAAAGCAGCACCTGGCGATGATCCGCAAACCGCTGGATTTCCACCCCAACGGCATGATCTTCCGCGCCTTCGATGGTGCCGGGCTGCAGATCCGCAGCCGCGAGTACTACTCGGTGGGCGGCGGCTTCGTGGTCGATGAGGATGCCGCCGGCGCCGACCGTATCGTCGAGGACCAGACCCCGCTGCCCTACCCGTTCAAGACCGCCCGGGAATTGCTCGCCCATTGCACCGCGCACCAGCTTTCGATCAGCCAGGTGATGCTGGCCAACGAGGCCGCCTGGCGCCCGGAAAGCGAAACCCGCGAAGGGCTGTTGAAGATCTGGCAGGTAATGCAGGACTGCGTCACCGCGGGTTGCCGCAACGAGGGCATTCTGCCCGGTGGGCTGAAGGTCAAACGCCGCGCCGCCGCGCTGTACCGGCAACTCTGCGCCAACCCCGAAGCCAGCCTGCGCGATGCCCTGTCGGTGCTGGACTGGGTCAACCTCTACGCCCTCGCGGTGAACGAGGAAAACGCTTTCGGCGGGCGAGTCGTCACCGCACCGACCAATGGCGCCGCCGGCATCGTCCCGGCGGTGCTGCATTACTACATGCGCTTCATCACCGGCGCCAGCGACGACGGCGTGGTGCGCTTTCTGCTCACCGCCGCCGCCATCGGCATCCTCTACAAAGAAAACGCCTCGATCTCCGGCGCCGAAGTCGGCTGCCAGGGCGAAGTGGGCGTGGCCTGTTCGATGGCCGCAGGCGCCTTGTGCGAGGTCATGGGCGGCAGCGTTCAGCAGGTCGAGAACGCCGCTGAAATCGGCATGGAACACAACCTGGGCCTGACCTGCGACCCCATCGGCGGTCTGGTCCAAGTGCCCTGCATCGAGCGCAACGCCATGGGCTCGGTGAAGGCGATCAACGCGGTGCGCATGGCCTTGCGCGGTGACGGGCAGCACTTCGTGTCACTCGACAAGGTTATCCGCACCATGCGCCAGACCGGCGCCGACATGAAAAGCAAATACAAGGAGACCGCTCGCGGCGGTCTGGCCGTCAACATCATCGAATGCTGACATCCCTTTGAAACCCAGGAGTCATACATGTCCACCGAAACACTGCTGAAAACCCCGCTGCACGCCCTGCACCTGGAACTGGGCGCGCGCATGGTGCCGTTCGCCGGTTATGACATGCCGGTTCAGTACCCGTTGGGCGTCATGAAGGAACACCTGCACACCCGCGAGCAGGCCGGCCTGTTCGACGTCTCGCACATGGGCCAGATCCGCCTGCTCGGCGCCAATGCCGCCAAGGCCCTGGAAAGCCTGGTGCCGGTGGACATCATCGACCTGCCGGTGGGCATGCAGCGCTACGCCATGTTCACCAACGAACAAGGCGGCATCCTCGACGACCTGATGGTCGCCAACCTCGGTAACGACGAGCTGTTCCTGGTGGTCAACGCCGCCTGCAAGGACCAGGACCTGGCCCACCTGCGCAAGCACATCGGCGCGCAGTGCGAGATCCAGCCGCTGTTCGAAGAACGCGCGCTGCTGGCCCTGCAAGGTCCGGCCGCGGTCAAGGTGCTGGAGCGCCTGGCGCCGCAGGTGGCAAGCATGACCTTCATGCAGTTCGCCCGCGTGCAACTGCTGGGCGAAGACTGCTTCGTCAGCCGCTCCGGCTACACCGGTGAAGACGGCTTCGAGATTTCCGTACCGGCGGACAAGGCCGAAGCCCTGGCCCGCCGCCTGCTGAGCGAGCCGGAAGTGGCAGCCATCGGTCTGGGCGCGCGGGACTCGCTGCGCCTCGAAGCGGGCCTGTGCCTGTACGGCCACGACATGAACAGCGAAACCACGCCGGTCGAAGCCAGCCTGCTCTGGGCCGTGTCCAAGGTCCGCCGCGCCGAGGGTGCGCGGGCTGGTGGTTTCCCGGGTGCCGAAGCGATCTTCGCTCAACAGCAGTCCGGTGTCGCACGCAAGCGGGTTGGCCTGCTGCCACAGGAACGCACGCCAGTTCGCGAAGACGCAGAGATCGTCGACGAAGCGGGCAACATCATCGGTCGTGTGTGCAGCGGCGGCTTCGGTCCGACCCTCGGCGCGCCCGTCGCCATGGGCTATGTGGACAACGTGCACACGGCACTCGATACGCCCGTCTGGGCAATCGTGCGCGGCAAGCGTGTAGCGATGAAAGTCAGCAAGATGCCGTTCGTTGCACAGCGCTATTACCGCGGCTGATTGGCGAGGACAAAAAGTGTCATCGTGCGTTCGGGATATTCGATTTCGAACGCACTACCAAACTTTCGAACATGACGCTGGCAGTGCCCCGAAAAGAGGCCGTAAAAAACTGCCAAAAGTTGCCCAGAAGCCCTGAAAGCGGGGGGCTGCGGGGCTTGTTTTTTTCGAGAGAGTTAGCGTAGAGTCACTGCACTGTGTTTGCGTGGGTCGCATAGTTCGTGACCTGGACAGTAGCCTGAGATTCGCTACAACCCGTTCGACGTCTCTTACTTTCCTGCAACCCAGCCCAGTACTCTTTCATTCTGAAAGAAGCTGTTATTAATTCTAAGTTTCAAAGGAAATAAGACAATGTCCCAACGTCAGAGCGGTACCGTCAAGTGGTTTAACGACGAGAAAGGTTTTGGTTTCATCACTCCTGAAAGCGGTCCGGATCTGTTCGTACACTTCCGCGCCATTCAAGGCAACGGCTTCAAGAGCCTGAAAGAAGGCCAGAAAGTCACCTTCATCGCCGTGCAGGGCCAAAAAGGCATGCAGGCTGACGAAGTTATCGCGGAAGCCTGATTCCCGATAAAAGCCCCTGCTGGCAACAGCAGGGGCTTTTTTGTGCCCGCAATTCCGTAGAATGGGCGTTTTTGCGCAAGGAGCCTTACCGCATGCCCAAGCAAATGCTTCAGCCTCAGGGCGAGTTTCCCGTAGCCGGACTGGGCCGTCGGCTGGCTGCAATGTTCTATGACTTCCTGCTGTGCACCGCCTTGTTGATGGTCACCACCCTCGTCTACAAGATGATCCAGATGTCCATCATCGGCGAAACCCAGATGCGCACGATGACCGAAGCCGGCGCCCTGGACGGCGATCCGCTGCTGTCCACCGTGTTGCTGTTCGTGCTGTTCGGCTTCTTCGCCAAGTTCTGGACCCACGGCGGCCAGACCCTGGGCATGCAGGTCTGGGGCGTGCGGGTGCAGAATGCCGACGGTTCGGCCATCGGGCTCTGGCAGGCACTGCTGCGCTTCGTGGTGTCGATCGCGTCCTGGCTGTGCCTGGGCCTGGGTTTCTTCTGGGTATTGATCGACAAGCGCAAGCGAAGCTGGCACGACATCTACTCGGAAACCCAGCTGGTACGGGTCCCGAAACGCAAGAAGTGAGGCACAAAAAAGCCGACCCCATGGGAGCGATGCCAGTCAGTTAACCCTCTTCGCGAGCAAGCTCGCTCCTACGGTGTAGGAGCGAGCTTGCTCGCGATGGGCCTCAACTGATTCAACTGCCTGGCATTGCTTCGTGGGGGTCGGCTTTTTCTTGTCCGGGGAAAGCTCGTCAACCAGCCCGGCGCAACAGCCACACGCCAGCCAGCGCGCAAATCCCTGCCGGCAACAGCACCGCCAGCAGCGGCGGGAAGCCGAACACCTGGCTCGATGGCCCCAGCAGGTCCTGGGCAATGCGGAACACGAAGCCCACCAGCACGCCGGTGAACACTCGCTGGCCCAGGGTTACCGAGCGCAGCGGGCCGAAGATGAAGGAAATCGCCATCAACACCAGCGCCGCAGTCACCAGCGGTTGCAGCACCTTGGTCCAGAACGCCAGCCAGTAGCGATCGTTGTTCAGGCCCTGGTCGGACAGGTAGTGGATGTAGTCCCACAGCCCGGTGATCGACAGCGATTCCGGCGCCAGCACCACGGTGCTCAGCAATTGCGGGGTCAGGGCAACATCCCAGCGTTCTTCGGCGCTCTTCACCACTTCGGTGTGGTCGCCGCGGAACATGGTGCTGGTCACGTCGGTGAGCTGCCAGTGGTCTTCCTGGTATTGCGCCTTGCGGGCAAAGCTGGAGGACAGCATGTGACGCTCATTGTCGAAGTGATAGCGGGTCACACCCAGCAGCAGGCCGTTGGGCTGCACGGTGTTGATGTGCACGAACTCCTCGCCCTGGCGGTGCCACAACCCGCGTTTGGAACTCTGCGCATCACCGCCGCCTTGTGCCAGCGAGCGCTCGGCCTGGGCCTTGTTCTCGGTGACAGGCGCCAGGTACTCGCCGATCAGCACGCCGGCCAGCATCAGTACCAGCATCGGCTTCATCACCGCCCAGACGATACGGCCGATGGAGACGCCCGCCGCACGCATGATGGTCAGTTCGCTGTTGCTGGCCAGGCTGCCGAGGCCGATCAGACAACCGATCAGGCCCGCCATCGGCAGCATGTCGTAGAGGCGGCGCGGCGCGGTCAGGACCACGAAGCTGCTGGCGTCCAGCAGGGTGTAGGTATCGCTGATGTCGCCCATCTCGTCGATGAAGGCGAACAGCGACGCCAGGCCAAGAATGATCCCGAGCACGGCGAGGATCGCCATGAACACGCTTTTGCCGATATAGCCGTCGAGTTTACGCACGGGCCACCTCCGCACGACGCGAACGCATCTTTAGGCGCAGCGGCTCCCAGTACATCAGCCCCAGGCCGATCAGCAGGAACAGCCCGTGCACCGGCCACAGGCCCAGGGCGATCGGCATCTTGCCTTTCTCCAGGGCGCCACGGGCGGCAATCAGAATCGTCAGGTAAGCCATATACAGAAGAATCGCCGGCAGCAGCTTGAGGAAACGGCCCTGCCGCGGGTTGGCCCGCGAAAGGGGTACCGCCATCAGGGTCACGATAAACACCAGCAGCGGCAGCGACAGGCGCCACTGCAACTCTGCCCGCTCGCGCAGGGCATCGCTCTTGAACAGTTCTGACGTCGGGATCGCCTCGCGCTCGGTGATGTCCGAGCTGACTTCCGGCTTGGGCAGCAGCACGCCATAGGTGTCGTACTTGATCGCGCGGTAGTCGGCCTGGCCCGGGTTACCGTCGTAACGGTAGCCATTTTCCAGAATCAGGTAGCGATTGCCGTCTGCCTGCACTTCCTGACGACCCTTTTCGGCCACCAGCACACTGATGCCACGGTCCTTGGTCTTGTCCTGGGAGAAGCGCTTCTCGGAAATGAATACACCACCCAGTTGCACGCGGTCATCGGAGAGTCGCTCGGTGTAGGTCACCCGCGTCCCGTCGCGCAGCGTCTGGAAACGTCCCGGCACCAGGGTGTCGAACTCGGTCAGGGCATCTTGCTGGTTGATGATCTGCGCCACCTGGGTAACGCCCTGGGGAGCAAGGCTCAGGCTCAGCCAGGCCACCAGCAGCGCAATCAGCGCGGCCGGTGCCATGGTCATGGCCAGCAGACGCTGCTGGCTCATGCCGGTGGCGGAAAGCACGGTCATCTCGCTTTCCAGGTACAGGCGCCCGTAGGCCAGCAGGATGCCAAGGAACAGCCCCAGCGGCAGGATCAACTGCAGGAAACCGGGAAGCCGGTAGCCCATGATCATGAACAGCACGCCCGGGTCGAGCATGCCCTGCGCGGCCTGGGCCAGGTATTTGATGAAGCGCCCGCTCATGATGATGACCAACAGCACTGCGCTGACGGCACTCAAGGTCACCAGGACCTCGCGGGACAAATAACGGAAGACGATCAAACCAGCCACTCCTGGGTTGTCAGGCTCGGACAGCCGAACAAGGAAAACGTTGCAACCAAGATAGTTGCCGGTCCGCAAGACGGACCCGGACAGTGAAGTCGGCGCATTATCCTGTGATTGACCGTGCCTGTCACTTCGCGCCGCGCGATGCTTGAAAACGGGGTTGTCACAGGCGCCGCGCCGGGCTCAAACTGGCGGCTTTATGTCTGGCCCGCCGCCGCGCCGCCAGGCTGCTTCGAGCGCTCGCAGAGAATTGCGCGCACTGACCGTTCATTCCGGGGACCCTGACATGGAATTGGTTGTAAAAAGCGTAGCCGCAACATCCTTGAAAACCGCCACCCTGGTACTGGGAGTAGGCGAAGGCCGCAAGCTGGGCGCCCACGCAAAGTCCGTCGATGAAGCCAGCAATGGCGCCCTGAGCACCCTGCTCAAGCGCGGCGACCTGGCCGGCAAGGTCGGCCAGACCCTGCTGCTGCAAAGCCTGCCCGGCGTGAAGGCCGAGCGCGTTCTGCTGGTCGGCACCGGCAAGGACGACGCGCTGAGCGATCGTAGCTGGCGCAAGCTGGTCAACAGCGTGCTGAACGTTCTCAAGGGCCTGGGCGGCAGCGATGCGGTGCTGGCTCTGGACGAAGTCGCCGTCAACGGCCGCGACGCCCACTACGGCAAGGCCCGCCTGCTGGCCGAAACCCTGCTCGACGGCGAATACGTCTTCGACCGCTTCAAGAGCCAGAAAGCCGAACCCCGCGCCCTGAAAAAAATCACCCTGCTCATCGACAAGGCCGGCCTGGCCGACACCGAGCGCGCGGTCAAGCACGCCACCGCCATCGCCAGCGGCATGCGCCTGACCCGCGACTTGGGCAACCTGCCGCCGAACCTGTGCCACCCAAGCTACCTCGCAGAAGAAGCGAAGAACCTCGGCAAGGCCTTCAAGAGCCTCAAGGTCGAAGTCCTCGACGAGAAGAAGATCAAGGACCTCGGCATGGGCGCGTTCTACGCCGTCGGCCAGGGCAGCGACCAGCCGCCACGCCTGATCGTCCTCAACTACCAGGGCGCGAAGAAAAGCGAGAAGCCGTTCGTGCTGGTTGGCAAGGGCATCACCTTCGACACCGGCGGCATCAGCCTCAAGCCCGGTGCCGGCATGGACGAAATGAAGTACGACATGTGCGGTGCCGCCAGCGTCTTCGGCACCCTGCGTGCCGTCCTCGAGCTGCAACTGCCGATCAACCTGGTGTGCCTGCTGGCCTGCGCCGAGAACATGCCGAGCGGCGGCGCCACCCGTCCTGGCGACATCGTCACCACCATGAGCGGCCAGACCGTGGAAATCCTCAACACCGACGCCGAAGGCCGTCTGGTGCTGTGCGACACCCTGACCTACGCCGAGCGCTTCAAGCCGCAGGCGGTGATCGACATCGCCACCCTGACCGGCGCCTGCATCGTCGCCCTGGGCAGCCACACTTCCGGCCTCATGGGCAACAACGACGAACTGGTGGAGCAACTGCTCAGCGCCGGCAAGCGTGCCGATGACCGCGCCTGGCAACTGCCGCTGTTCGACGAGTACCAGGAGCAACTGGACAGCCCGTTCGCCGACATCGCCAACATTGGCGGCCCGAAGGCCGGCACTATCACCGCAGGCTGCTTCCTGTCGCGCTTCGCCAAGGCCTACAACTGGGCGCACCTGGACATCGCCGGCACCGCCTGGATCAGCGGCGGCAAGGACAAGGGCGCCACTGGCCGTCCGGTCCCGCTGCTGACCCAGTACCTGCTCGACCGCGCCAACGCCTGATGCGCAGCCAGCCGGTCGCGTCCACGGGCGTGATCGGTTGGCAACACAGCCATGAGCCAAGTCGATTTCTACATCCTGCCCAGTCCCTCGCCTGCCGTGCGCCTGGATTTCGCCTGCAAACTCTGCGAGAAAGCCTGGCGGCTGGGGCACCGGGTCTATCTGAATTGCAGCGACGCCGCCCAGCGCGACGAACTCGACGCCCGCCTGTGGGCGTTCAAGGGTGAAGCCTTCGTGCCCCACAGCCTTGCCGAGGAAGATGCCGCGGCCGCGGTAGCGCTGGGAATGGGTGACGACCCCGGTGAGCACCACGACCTGCTGGTCAACCTTGACCTGAAAGTCCCGCCGTTCGCCTCGCGCTTTGCCCGGATCGCCGAGATCGTGGTCGAGGACCCGGCCATCCGCCAGGCGACCCGAGAGAGTTTCCGTTTCTACCGCGAACAGGGCTATGCTCTGCAAGACCACCGCTTACCGCGATTCTGACGACGATGGACAAACGCCCGCCCTTGCCCCAATCCGCCCACCTGCTGGATGACCTGGAATCGATCAGGCAACTGTTGGGTGATGACACCCTGCAACCGCCGCTACTGACCGAAACCGTGGAAGAACAGATCCCGCTGTTGCTCGAACCGGCCGAAGAACTCGCGCCGCCAGCACCTGCTGCACCGGTGAACGAGCCCGACCCACAGGCCCGCCGCCAGGACACCCTGCTGCACCTGGATGCCGAGCTGCGCGCCGCCGCCCAGTTGATCATGCAGGACGTGATCGACGACTTCGCCCCGCACATTGAAAACGAGATCAAGCGCCGCCTCGACGCCCGTCTCGAACGCCTGCTGAACCAGCAACCCTCCTGATCCCTGCGCAGTTGCGGACAGATACGACACCCGTCCGCAACCGCGCACGTCCTGCTTGTAGCTTGTCGCTTGAAGCCTGCAGCTTGGTTATACTTCCCGGCTTTCCCGAATAAATGCCATAGGGTCCCCCCGCGCATGGATAAGACCTACCAGCCGCACGCCATCGAAACTTCCTGGTACAACACCTGGGAGTCCGAGAACTACTTCGCCCCGCAAGGCGCGGGCGAGTCGTACACCATCATGATCCCGCCGCCGAACGTCACCGGCAGCCTGCACATGGGTCATGGCTTCAACAACGCGATCATGGACGCCCTGATCCGTTTCCGTCGCATGCAGGGCCGCAACACCCTCTGGCAGCCCGGGACCGACCACGCCGGCATCGCCACGCAGATGCTGGTCGAGCGTCAACTTGAAGCCAAGGGCCAGAATCGCCACGACCTGGGCCGGGAAAAATTCCTCGACAAGGTCTGGGAATGGAAGGAACAGTCCGGCGGCAACATCAGCCGGCAGATCCGCCGCCTGGGTTCTTCCGTGGACTGGAGCCGCGAGCGCTTCACCATGGACGACGGCCTGTCCGATGCGGTCAAGGAAGCCTTCGTGCGCCTGCATGAAGACGGCCTGATCTACCGCGGCAAGCGCCTCGTCAACTGGGACACCAAGCTGCACACCGCGATCTCCGACCTCGAAGTGGAAAACCACGACGAGAAAGGCCATCTGTGGAACCTGCGCTACCCGCTGGCCGACGGCGCCAAGACTGCCGAAGGCAACGACTACCTGATCGTCGCCACCACGCGCCCGGAAACCATGCTCGGCGACGCCGCCGTGGCAGTGAACCCGAACGACGAGCGCTACCAGGCACTGATCGGCAAGTTCGTCGAACTGCCACTGATCGGCCGCCGCATCCCGATCATCGCCGACGACTACTGCGACCCCGAGTTCGGTACCGGCTGCGTGAAGATCACCCCGGCCCACGACTTCAACGACTATGAAGTCGGCAAGCGCCACAACCTGCCGCTGCTGAACATCTTCGACAAGAACGCCGTGGTCCTCGCGGCCGCCCAGGTGTTCAACCTCGACGGCAGCGTCAACGAAACCGTCGACGCCACCCTGCCCGCCCAGTACGCCGGTCTCGACCGCTTCGTCGCGCGCAAGCAGATCGTCGCCGACTTCGACGCCCTGGGCCTGCTGGTCAGCGTCGATGACCACGCGCTGAAAGTGCCGAAGGGCGACCGCTCCGGCACCATCATCGAGCCGTGGCTGACCGACCAGTGGTACGTTTCCACCAAGCCGTTGGCTGAACCTGCCATCGCCGCCGTGGAAGACGGACGCATTCAGTTCGTGCCCAAGCAGTACGAAAACATGTATTTCTCGTGGATGCGTGACATCCAGGATTGGTGCATCAGCCGCCAACTGTGGTGGGGCCACCGCATTCCGGCCTGGTACGACGAGTCCGGCAAGGTCTACGTCGGCCGCAGCGAAGAAGAAGTGCGGGCGAAGAACAACCTCGGCGCCGACGTGGTCCTGAACCAGGACAACGACGTCCTCGACACCTGGTTCAGTTCCGGCCTGTGGACCTTCTCCACCCTGGGCTGGCCGCAGCAGACCGAATTCCTCAAGACCTTCCACTCCACCGACGTGCTGGTCACCGGCTTCGACATCATTTTCTTCTGGGTCGCCCGGATGATCATGCTGACCATGCACCTGGTGAAGAACGAGGACGGCACGCCGCAGGTTCCGTTCAAGACAGTTTACGTCCACGGCCTGGTCCGCGACGGCCAGGGCCAGAAGATGTCCAAGTCCAAGGGCAACGTCCTTGACCCGCTGGACATCGTCGACGGCATCACCCTCGACGAACTGCTGGAGAAACGCACCAGCGGCCTGATGCAACCCAAGCTGGCCGAGAAGATCGCCAAGCAGACCAAGGCCGAGTTCCCGGAAGGCATCGCCAGCTACGGCACCGACGCCCTGCGCTTCACCTTCTGCTCGCTGGCGTCCACCGGTCGCGACATCAAGTTCGACATGGGCCGCGTCGAGGGCTACCGCAACTTCTGCAACAAGATCTGGAACGCCGCCCGCTACGTGCTGGACAAGGGCGAGGACTGTGGCCAGAACGGCGAAGCCTACGAGCTGTCGCTGGCGGACCGCTGGATCATCTCGCAACTGCAACGGACCGAAGCCGAAGTGACCCGCCAACTGGAGCAGTTCCGCTTCGACCTGGCCGCTCAGGCGCTCTACGAGTTCATCTGGAACCAGTATTGCGACTGGTACCTGGAGCTGTCCAAGCCGGTCCTGTGGGACGAAAACGCCCCGGTCGAACGTGCTCGCGGCACCCGTCGCACCCTGGTGCGGGTCCTGGAAGTGGCGCTGCGCCTGGCCCATCCGTTCATGCCGTTCATTACCGAAGAAATCTGGCAGCGCCTGGCGCCGCTGGCCGGCATCGACGGTAAGACCATCATGTTGCAACCGTGGCCTGAAGCGAACGAAAGCCGCATCGACGCCGCCGCCGAAAGCGACATCGAGTGGGTCAAGGAGCTGATGCTGGGTGTGCGTAACATCCGTGGCGAAATGAACATCGGCCCGGGCAAGCCACTGCAACTGTTCCTGAAGAACGCCAGCGCTGAAGACCAGCGTCGCCTGAACGAAAACGAAGCGCTGCTGAGAAAGCTGGCGAAGATCGAATCGTTCACCGTGCTCGGCGAGCAGGACGAAGCACCGCTCAGCGCTACCGCGCTGGTGGGCGACCTGCAAGTGCTGGTGCCGATGGCTGGCCTGATCGACAAGGACGCCGAACTGGCGCGCCTGAACAAGGAAATCCAGCGTCTGCAAGGCGAAGTCCAGCGCGTCGGCGGCAAGCTGTCCAACGCCGCCTTCGTTGACAAGGCTCCGCCTGCCGTCATCGACAAGGAGCGCGCCAAGCTGGCCGAAGCCGAACAGGCCCTGGCCAACTTCACCGAGCAGCACGCGCGGATTGCCGCCCTGTAACGACAGAGGAACCTTGTAGGAGCGGGCCGTGCGGCGACCCGCTTGCCCGCGATGCGTAACTTCAAGCACCACTAACGTGCCTGACAGAACGCCATCGCGGCCAAGCGGGTAGCCGCCCGGCCCCTTCTGCATTCAGCGACCATGAACAAACCCGACAAACCCACCCTGCACCCGCGCAACCGCCACCAGGGCCGCTACGACTTCCCCGCCCTGATCAAGGCGCACCCGGACCTCGCCCGCTTCACCATCACCAACCCTTACGGCAAGCCGAGCATCGACTTCGCCGATCCCGAGGCGGTGCGGGTGTTCAACCGGGCGCTGCTCAAGGCGCAATACGGCATTCAGTTCTGGGATATTCCCGCCGACTACCTGTGCCCGCCGATTCCGGGCCGCGCCGACTATCTGCACACCCTCGCCGACCTGCTGGCCGAGGACAACGGCGGTGAGATTCCCCGTGGCGTGCAGGTCCAGGCACTGGATATCGGCGTCGGCGCCAACTGCATCTACCCGCTGCTGGGTAATGCGGATTACCGCTGGCGCTTCGTTGGCTCGGACATCGACCCGGTGGCGCTGGCCGCAGCCGGCGCTATCGTCCAGGCTAATGGCCTCGGCAAGTTCATCAGCCTGCGCCAGCAGGGCAATCGCAAGCACATCCTCACCGGCCTGCTGGCGGCGGATGAGCGCTTCGACCTGAGCCTGAGCAACCCGCCCTTCCACGCCTCCCGCGAGGAAGCCACGCGTGGCAGCCAACGCAAGTGGCGCGCCCTGGGCAAGGCCGACCCCAAGCGCAAGCTGCCGGTTTTGAACTTCGGCGGCCAGAACAATGAGCTGTGGTGCGAAGGCGGCGAGATCCGTTTCGTGACGCAACTGGTCAACGAGAGCAAGGCGCTCGGCCAACAGGTGCTGTGGTTCAGCAGCCTGGTGTCGAAAGCCCCGAATCTGCCCGGTATCGAGGCGGCGCTGAAAAAGGCCGGCGTGCAGGAGCAGAGAGTGCTGGAAATGGGCCAGGGGCAGAAACAGAGCCGCCTGGTGGCCTGGACCTTCCAGGACGCGCCAGCGCGCCAGCAGTGGCGTCAGCAACGCTGGGGCAGCAAGTAACGCCCTTTCTGCAGGCGTAAAAAAACCGCGTCAGGTTCGCACCCGGCGCGGTTTTTTTGTGCTGTTTACAATTACTTGTTTACAGCGTCGGTCAGCACTTTGGCTGGAACGAACTTGACGACTTTCTTGGCAGCGATTTCGATGGCAGCGCCAGTCGAAGGGTTGCGGCCGGTACGGGCAGGACGCTCGGAGATTTTCAGCTTGCCAATACCTGGCAGAGTGATTTCGCTACCGTTTTCCAGTTGATCAGCAACGATCTGGCCCAGTTGCTCCAGTGCGTTACGCGCGGTGGTTTTCGGCGCGTCGATTGCTTCAGCGATATCGGCGATCAGTTGGTCTTTGGTCAATGCCATGGTGGTGTTCCTTCCCTAATCAAATTCAGTGGGTTTGCAGAGTGCTGCGTCAGCCATCGGGTCCGGCCCCGCGAATGGTCGGCGGGTCGGGTACTTCCATTTGCCAATCGCGTATGTAGATACACAAAAATGCGTTTGGTTCGACGGGACGCCAGCGAACTGCCAGCAATGCGCCACACAGGGGGCGCAAGACCGGGCAAAACTACCACAGGAATAGATAAATATCCGCCTCACACGGGCCAAATGTTCAGGTTTTTCGGGGGTTTACACAAAATATCGCAAAAAACAGAACAAAAACCGAACCCCTCCCCCCGTCACCTGCTCGGCAACCCCGTCATCAGCCCCGGCTGAGTTACACTTGGCAACTTTGCCGAGCCCTGCGCCGGCCCTTCACCGAGCCGAGAACTCCATGCCGATCCGTCATTGCATCGTTCACCTGATCGACAAGAAACCCGATGGCAGCCCAGCCGTGTTGCACGCCCGCGACTCCGAGCTGGCCGAGTCGACCGCCATCGAAAACCTGCTGGCCGACCTCAACGACAGCTACAACGCCAAACAGGGCAAGGCCTGGGGTTTGTTCCACGCCGAATCCGGGGCGCATCCGTTCAGCGGCTGGCTGAAGGAATACCTCGACAGCGACAAGACCTTCACCGACTTCAGCCGCATCGCGGTGGAGCATCTGCAAAAGCTGATGGAAGAGTCCAACCTGTCGGTGGGCGGGCATGTGCTGTTCGCGCACTACCAGCAAGGCATGACCGACTATCTGGCAATCGCCCTGCTGCACCACAGCGAAGGCGTGGCGGTGAACGCCGAGCTGGATGTCACCCCGTCCCGCCACCTGGACCTGAGCCAATTGCACCTGGCGGCCCGCATCAACATCCCCGAGTGGCGCAACAACCAGAACTCGAAGCAGTACATCTCCTTCATCAAGGGCAAGAACGGCAAGAAGGTCTCGGACTACTTCCGCGACTTCATCGGCTGCCAGGAGGGCGTCGACGGCCCCGGTGAAACCCGCACCCTGCTCAAGGCCTTCAGCGACTTCGTCGAGAGCGAAGACCTGCCCGAGGAAGCCGCCCGCGAGAAAACCCAGACTCTGGTGGACTACGCCACCAGCCAGACCAAGGCCGGCGAGCCGGTGACCCTTACGGAACTCTCCGGGCTGATCGACGAAGAGCGCCCGCGCGCGTTCTACGACCATATTCGCAACAAGGACTACGGCCTGTCGCCGGAGATCCCCGCCGACAAACGCACCCTGAACCAGTTCCGCCGCTTCACCGGCCGCGCCGAGGGGCTGTCGATCAGTTTCGAGGCGCACTTGCTGGGTTCGAAGATCGAATATGACGAAGAAGCCGGCACCTTGATCATCAAGGGCCTGCCTACCCAACTGACGGATCAGTTGAAACGTCGCAAGGACTGAACCCGTAACCACTGATCTGAACTGATATTTTTGTCAGTAGTCGCGCTTTTCCCTGGCTGCTTATTCTCGATTCGTCACGGCCTGACACCTTCGAGACTTCGCCCCGCAGCCAGGAATGTGCGAAATGAAAACCACCACCCTGCTCGTCTTCACCGCAGCAACGGTCTGCGCGCTTGCAATGAGCCCAGCCCGCGCAGAGCTTGGTGACGATGTCGTCGCCAAGCTGAGCGCCCGCTACAACGATGTCCGCCCGAGCTGCGGACATGACCCTGCCTACACCTGTAGCGGCGTGGTCATGAGGGCGCTGGATCCCAATGTGCAGTTTGGCCCGTGGAGCGTCAGCCCGGTGGCCATGAAGAGTGGCGGGATTTCGGCGTCTTACCTGCGCAAGGACGCCAAGTTCAAGACACTGGCCTGGAACCTCACCAGCGGCATCATCCTCGACAACGTTGCTGAGAACCCGAAAGAGCAGGTGGATTACACCGTGCTCTGCGCCTTCCCGATCGACGCAGGCGCGAGCAACCGCACGCAAAACGGTTGTGGAGATTCCAGCGATACAACCGATCGCATCGAAAAACAGTGCCAGGATGAACACGTGACGACCGCTGAACAGTGGCTGGCCGCTCACAAGGCGGCGGGCCGCATTAACAGCAAGCAGTGTGGCTTCGACGTTCGCCCAGAACGCAAAGACCGCACCACTGCCTTTTACGAAAGCCTCCGAGCCACGAACCTGCTGGCCAGGGAATCCTACGGTATCCATAACGAACTGCGCATCGCGATATGGAAGGAAAACCCGCCGATAGAGCCCTCCGTACTCGCCGCGTTCTTTGTAACGGACAGCGGCCGCTACGGCGCCAGGCTGTACCAGATCCAGTATTGGTATCACACCCACACACAAGTCCCGGTGGTGGACATAAAAATGCCGCAAACCCTGGTGGAAGACGCACGGTTTTCATTCAACAAGAATGATCAAGTCATTTATCCGACGACGGAAAAGAACGCTTGCCCGGCCTATATCCAGAGTGCCAAGTGGATCGAACGGGACGATCCAGGTTTCAAGAGAAAAATCTGGTCACTGTCGGTCGTTCCCACCGAGTGCGGCAGAAAGATTGGCCCCGGGCAGACCAATAACTTCTTCAACGAGCTGGTGACTTTTTATTGGAATTACTTCCAGTGGAAGGACAACCCGGATAACCAGATCAACAACGTAGCCAGCATGCGCCGGCAACTGGTGTGCCATTTCCTTATCGCGAGAAACAAGCCCGAATGGAACCTGGAACCTTCAAGGCCTTACGTCGAGATCGATGAGTCCACGAGTAAGGGCTGCAACAACATTTAACCGCTCAACGGCCCTGCGCCGCAAAGGAAGCCACCAAAGCTTCCTTTGCGCTCTTCCTCAACGCTTTGATCAACCGCTCGTGGCGCAGCGCCTGCGACTTGTCCGGCCAGGCCTCGACGTACACCAGCGCCACCGCCGGGCTGGTGCTGAAGTAGCGGGCACCACGCCCTTGCTGGTGTGCGGCGAAACGTCGTTCGGGGTTGTCGCTGATGCCGCAGTACAACGAGCCATTGGCAGCCCGCACCAGGTAGACGTACCAAGGCTTGTCAGGTGTTGCGGTGGCGTGTTCGGTCACAGGTTGTCGGGTCTGGAGTGGAAAAGCCGCCAGCTTAATACCCATAGCCGCAGTCTGAAATGGCCTGAGGCAATATCCGCCTCAGGCACGCACCCCTTAACCGCGCTGGAATGCCTTCAGGCCCTTGAGCGCCTGCTGGTGAACCTTGTTGTGCAGGAACGGCGTCCAGCCCAATAGCAGACCCGGTGTGCCCAGCGCCTGGCGGGACCAGCGCCAGAAATCGAAGACATCGTGGTGCTGACAGATCTTGCCGTCGCGGATGACGAAGCTGGCGTGGATGTCGTTGACCACGATGCGTCCGGTCTGGCTGAACAGGTAAGTGGCGACCCAATGGGCCGAACCGCCGCGGTCATCGGCGCAGACGTTGTCGAAGGTGAGGGAAAACTCTTTGGCCCGTGTGGTGAGCATCCGCCACATGTCACCGGCATCCCGGCCACGCAACGTGCCGAAGGCCGGGTCGCTGAACACGATATCGTCGCTGTAGCAGGCAACCATGGCCTCGGCATCCAGACGCTGGAAAGCCTGGTAGAAACGGGTAATCAGCTCACTGTTGGCATCGCTCATGACGGGCGTCTCCGCAAAGATCAGCGTTGCACGATAGACCGATTGCTGGCGTCAGGCCAGCAGCATTGACCGGGTGAATGCCTGTCCCTGGTGGCGCTCGCTACAACCACTCGTCAGAACTGATATTTCTGTCAGTAGTCACCGAAACGTCCCGTTTCCTATCCTCAGCCAGCCTTTGCGCAAAGACCGGATCGCCCAGTCAAAGGCCTGCGAAAGAGGGACTTGCCCATGCGTACCCGCAGCATTCTGTTCGTACTCACGACCCTGGGCGTCAGCCTGTGGGCACAGGCGCAGGAGACTGATCCGCAACGGTCCGCCCAGGCCACCGTGGAGCGGATCAACCGCAACTACAACACGCTGGACAACGCCTGCAAGGAAGTCGGCAGCGGCGCACCACGCGGCCACTACTACTGCAGCGGCGTGACCTTGCGAATGGTCAACGACGGGCCGTTCAACCCCTGGGACTACAGCCCCTACGCCGTCAAGACCGGCGCCACCTCCTGGACCTGGCTGCGTAGCGACCTAAGCATCGTGGTCCTGGTCCATCCTGCCGGTATGATCATGCGCACTCCTGTGGATGCCGAGCGGTTAGGCGCGCCGGTCAAGCAGGAAGGATTCGTCTGCATCTACCCGTTCGATGCCGGCACCGGGCCGGAGCGTAAATGGCATGGCTGCGGCGATTACGGCAAAGGACAACCCTCCACTGCCGGCCAGGGCGGTGCTGCCAACCTGAATGCCACGACCGCCTACGGAACGTGCCCCGAAAAAGGTGTTAGTAGTCTGACCGAATGGCAGAAGGCCTACGGCAATACGACGGTCCAGCGCGTCCAGTGCTCGTTCGAGGCCGACGACCCGGCGCAATGGAACGAAATGATCCAGATCCATGAGTCCCGGGCGAAAGCCAACAACACCGCGCCCCTTGCCGTACGCACCCTCACCAACGAGTTCATGATGCGCAACGCCTCCGAGACCTCGGACGGTTCCGACACCAAAAAGTACATCGACGCCTTCGTCTTCAATCCGAACAGCAACTTCAATTACTCCACCTACGGTGATACCAAACCGCAAAAGCCCGAGGACGGCCTTACCAGCGCTCGTAACTTCCAGAAAAAACTGGCCGCGGCGGGTTTCATCGTGCCCATTGTGCGCGTCGACTTCACCAAACCCGCCACCGCGCGCTTCGCCTATGTCGAGACTGATCAGGCCATTGAACTGCAGCCGATACCTGCCGATGCGCCCAGCAAGTACATTGAGTCGATCAGTTGGGAAACCTACACCGACGTTGTCAGCAAAAAGGAAGGCTTGTCACTGCTCGTCAAGCTGACGCCTTATGGGCTTGCTGCCAGCCAAAGCGAAACGGACGCGCTGTATGACGACGTGTTCACTCGCCACAGCAATGATCCTCAATGGCGCGACAATGAACGGCAAGTCGGCAGCATGCGCGAACAGTTGCGCTGCCTGCGAGCCAACTATCCGAAAAAACAGGCGTTGTACATCGAGCCTTCGCGCCCCAAAGTCGGTGATGCAGCCGCCCGGAAGGCCGGTTGTAATCCGTAGTAGCTCAAATCCGCTCGCTGACCGCCCGCACATGCAGCGCGCGGCCCGCCTTGAGACCGAAGAGGATCGCTCCACCACCCAGTACCGCGAAGATCCAGCCTACCGCGGCCCAGCCGCCGGTCAGGTCATGCGCCAGCCCGACCGCGAAGGGCCCCGCCGAGGCCAGGGTGTAACCCACGCCCTGGCTCATGCTCGAAAGATTGGCGGCGACATGGGCATCGCGCGAGCGCAGCACGATCAGCGTCAGCGCCAGGGCGAAGGTACCGCCCTGGCCAATCCCGAGCACCACCGCCCAGCCCCATAACCCGCCAAGAGGCGCATACAGGCAACCGAACAGGCCGGCCAGGGTCAGCGCCATCACCACGACGATCGCCAGACGCTGGTCCTTGCCGCGGGTGGCCAGCATCGGCGCGGTCAGCGCACTGACCAACTGCACGATCACCGAGCCGGACAGTACCAGCCCGGCTTCGGTCGGGCTGAGACCGCGACCAATGAGGATCGATGGCAGCCAGCCGAAGACGATATAGGCCAGCGAAGATTGCAGGCCCATGTACAGGGTCACCTGCCAGGCCAGCGGATCGCACCACAAACCACGCACTCGATAGGCCACATGATGCACGCCATGCCTCTGGCGCACCTGGGGCAACCAGAACAACGCGGCCACCACTGCCGGCACCAGCCAGAAGCCCAGGCCCAGGGTCCAGTTGTCGCCGAAGTAATGACTCAACGGCACCGTGGCCCCGGCCGCCAGCGCCGCGCCCAGGCACAGGGCCATGGTGTAGACGCCCATCAGCGTCCCGGCATGGGCCGGGAAGTCACGCTTGACGATACCCGGCAGCAGCACGCCGATCACCCCGATACTGGCCCCGGCAATCAGGCTGCCGCCGAACAACCCGATGCTGCCGAAGCTGCTGCGCAAGGCAATGCCGCCCGCCAGGCAGAGCAGGATGAACAGGACCACCCGCTCGCTGCCAAAACGCCGCGCCAGAACCGGCGCCAACGGCGCGAACAGGCCCAGGCAGAGCACCGGTAGGGTCGTCAGCAGGCCGGCCTGGGAACCGCTGAGGCCGAGACTCGCGGAAACATCCCCGAGCAACGGCGACATGCTCGACAGCGCCGGGCGCAGGTTCAACGCCACGAGCACCAGGCCCAGCAGCAACAGCCACGGCTTTGGCAAGCCTACGGGCGGCTGGAGATCGCCGTCGTCGGCTTCGGCATCAATCAAAAGTTCGTCAAGCACCGGCCCGTGGGGCGCGGGCTTGTGGGAAAGGTCTTGGCCCATGGCAGTCTCGAAGTCAGGGTTCATTGATCAGTGTCCGGCTCAGGGCCTTGGCCCGCTCCGGATCTTGTCGTTCGACGGCGTCGAGAATCGCTTTATGCAGATCGAACACCGCCTGATTGCGCGGCGATCTGCTCATGCTGTGTTCCAGCTTCATCGCCACCACGCTGGAGAAGTAGCGATACAACTCGCTTAACGCCGGGTTGTGCGCGGCATCCACCAGACGCTGGTGGAAGGCCAGATCGCAGCAGATGTAATCGCCCAGATCACCGTGGAAGTGATTGCCGCTGGCGCGCAGGGCTTCATGCAGGCCGAGCAGGTCTTGCTCGGTACGCCGCAATGCCGCGAGGCCGATCGCTTCGGCTTCCAGCAGGTGCCGCGCCTCCCGCGCATGTTCCAGGCTGCAGTTGGACAACGCCTGGACCGCTGGGAGCGGGTCCGAGGCGGTCTTCAGATAGCTGCCGTCGCCCTGGCGCACTTCCACCAATCCACTGAAGGCCAACACACGCACAGCCTCGCGCACGGTGTTGCGACTGATGCCGAGGTCAGCGGCCAGTTCAGGCTCGGTCGGCAGACGCTGACCAACCGACCAGACGCCGCTGGTGATGCGCTGGCGGAGTTGCTCGACGGCTTGTTCGACGAGGGAACGCTTGATGAGCTGGGTCATAAAAGGGCTTACATCCAATCATCGGATGAATTTAAGGAAGGCAAGAGTAACGGGTTGTTTCAGTGGAAAGCAAACGGGGATGAGGCATCGCGACGGTTCGGCGCCCCGACGAGCTCGCTCCTACAGAGTTCCATCATCTCTGTAGGAGCGAGCTTGCTCGCGATGTGTCGGATCAGCTCAAAGCGTCAAGCAACGCCTGATTCTGCTCTTCGGTACCGATGGTGATACGCAGGAACTGGCTGATCCGCGGCAGCTTGAAGTGACGCACGATCACCCCTTGCTCCCGCAGTTTGCCCGCCAGTTCACCGGCATCCTGCTGCGGATGGCGAGTGAAGATGAAGTTGGCCGCAGACGGCAGCACGTCGAAACCACGGGCAGTCAGTTCGCCCACCAGTTTCTCGCGGCTGGCGATGACCTTGTTGCAGGTTTCTTCGAAATACTCGCGGTCGTCGAAAGCCGCCGCCGCACCAACGATGGCCAGGCGATCCAGCGGGTAGGAGTTGAAGCTGTTCTTGATCCGCTCCAGCGCCTCGATCAGGTCCGGATGGCCCACCGCCAGGCCGACCCGCAGCCCCGCCAGCGAGCGCGACTTGGACAGGGTCTGGGTCACCAGCAGGTTCGGGTAGCGATCCACCAGACTGATGGCGGTCTCGCCGCCGAAGTCGATGTAGGCCTCATCCACTACCACCACCGACTCGGTGTTGGCCTGAAGCAGTTGCTCAATGGCGTCCAGCGCCAGCAGGCAGCCGGTCGGCGCATTGGGGTTGGGGAAGATGATCCCGGCATTGGGCTTGCGGTAGTCCGCGACGCGGATCTGGAACTGCTCGTCCAGCGCCACCGGCTCGAAGGGAATGCCGTACAGGCCGCAGTAGACCGGATAGAAGCTGTAGCTGATATCCGGGAACAGCAGCGGCGCGTCGTGCTGGAACAGGCCGTGGAAGATGTGCGCCAGCACTTCGTCCGAGCCGTTGCCGAGAAACACCTGGCCTGGCTGCACGTCGTAGTAACGGGCAACGGCCTGCTTGAGCAGGTCGCTGTTCGGGTCCGGGTACAGGCGCAGGTTGTCGTTCAGCTCGGCGCGCATGGCGTCGAGCGCCTTCGGCGACGGGCCATAGGGGTTCTCGTTGGTGTTGAGCTTGACCAGCTTGGTCAGCTTCGGCTGCTCACCCGGGACGTAAGGCACCAGGTCCTTGACGAACGGGCTCCAGAATTTACTCATGTTCAGTTGCCCTCTTGGTCGGCAAGGATGCGGTATTCGGCACTGCGCGCGTGGGCGCTGAGGGATTCGCCGCGGGCCAGGACCGAAGCGGTCTTGCCCAGCTCGGAAGCACCCTGTTCGGAGCAGAAGATGATCGACGAACGCTTCTGGAAGTCATACACCCCCAGCGGCGAGGAGAAACGCGCGGTGCCGGAGGTCGGCAGCACGTGGTTCGGCCCGGCGCAGTAGTCGCCCAGCGCTTCGCTGGTGTGGCGGCCCATGAAGATCGCGCCGGCGTGGCGGATCTGCGGCAGCCAGGCTTGCGGATCGGCAACCGACAACTCCAGGTGTTCCGGCGCGATGCGGTTGGCGACTTCGATCGCCTGCTCCATGTCACGGACATGGATCAGCGCGCCACGGCCGTTGATCGAGGTGCGGATGATCTCGGCACGGTCCATGGTCGGCAGCAGCTTGTCGATGCTGGCGGCGACACGGTCGAGGAACTCGGCGTCCGGGCTGACCAGAATCGACTGGGCGTCCTCGTCGTGCTCGGCCTGGGAGAACAGGTCCATGGCGATCCAGTCCGGATCGGTCTGGCCATCGCAGACCACGAGGATTTCCGAAGGGCCGGCGATCATGTCGATGCCCACCTGGCCGAATACATGGCGCTTGGCGGTGGCAACGTAGATGTTGCCCGGGCCGACCACCTTGTCCACCTGCGGCACGCTCTCGGTGCCATAAGCCAGGGCCGCGACCGCCTGGGCGCCACCGATGGTAAAGACCCGGTCGACGCCGGCGATGCACGCCGCCGCCAGCACCAGCTCATTGATCTCGCCACGCGGAGTCGGCACCACCATCACCACTTCCTTGACGCCGGCGACCTTGGCCGGAATGGCGTTCATCAATACCGAAGACGGGTACGATGCCTTGCCGCCCGGTACGTACAGGCCAGCGCGGTCCAGTGGGGTGACTTTCTGGCCGAGGACGGTGCCGTCGGCTTCGGTGTAGGTCCAGGAATCCTGCTTCTGCCGCTCGTGGTAGATACGCACGCGCTCCGCGGCCTTTTCCAGGGCCTGACGCTGCTCCGGGGTAATCCGGGTCAGAGCCAGTTCCAGGCGCTCGCGGCCGAGAATCAGGTCATCGATGGATTTGGCGTCGACACCGTCGAAACGCTGGGTGAACTCCACCAGCGCCGCATCGCCGCGCTCGCGCACGGCCTTGATGATGTCGAGGACCCGCTGGTTGACCGCGTCGTCGGACACGCTTTCCCAGCTCAGCAGATGATCCAGATGTCGGGCGAAATCCGGGTCAGCGGCATTGAGTCGGCGAATTGCAGTGGACGTGGTCATAGCTAAGGCCTCGGTAATTGGCGAATGCTCAGGCGCCCTTAAGCTACCAGTCCATACGCGCGGGCACCCGAGATAATTGGCTATGACGCGGATAGACGGGCGCGACCGAACGTCGCGCGCAGAGGTCAGTCGCGGTGTCGCGATTCCACCGCCTGACGCAGGGTGTCGATCAGGCTCTGGATGCGGGCGTGCTGCATCTTCATGGATGCTTTGTTGACCACCAGGCGGGAGCTGATGGTGGCGATGACTTCCTGGGGTTCCAGGCCGTTGGCGCGCAGGGTGTTGCCGGTGTCGACCACGTCGATGATCTTGTCGGCGAGGTTGACCAGCGGTGCCAGCTCCATCGAGCCGTACAGCTTGATGATGTCGACCTGACGGCCCTGTTCGGCGTAGTAGCGCTTGGCAACGTTGACGAACTTGGTCGCCACGCGCAGGCGGCCCTTGGGCTCCGGCGCGCCGATGGCACCCGCAGTCATCAGCTTGCAGCAGGCGATCTTCAGGTCCAGCGGCTCATACATGCCCTGGCCGCCGTATTCCATCAGCACGTCCTTGCCGGCCACACCCAGATCGGCGGCACCATGCTCGACATAGGTCGGCACGTCGGTGGCCCGCACGATCAGCAGGCGTACATCGTCCTGGGTCGTGGGGATGATCAGTTTGCGGCTTTTATCCGGATTCTCGGTCGGGACGATGCCCGCTTCCGCCAGCAGCGGCAGGGTATCGTCGAGAATGCGGCCCTTGGACAGCGCGATGGTCAACATGGGAAACGTCGGTCCTTATGCGGCTTAAAGCCGCCGGCCCATGCAGGCAACCGGCGGCGTTCAATTCAATTCGTGGCGCGTCCTTGCGCCGCAGGCAGACTAGCCCGGTACGCGGCGGATCTTCGCGCCCAGCATCTGCAGTTTTTCCTCGATGCACTCGTAGCCACGGTCTATGTGGTAGATGCGATCGATCAGGGTGTCACCTTCGGCGACCAGCGCCGACAGCACCAGGCTGGCGGAAGCCCGCAGGTCGGTGGCCATTACTGGCGCGCCCTTGAGGGTCTTGGTCCCGGTGACGATGGCGGTGTTGCCCTCGACCTGGATCTGCGCGCCCATGCGATGCATTTCGTAGACGTGCATGAAGCGGTTTTCGAAGATCGTCTCGATCACCGCACCAGTGCCTTCGGCAATGGCGTTGAGCGAGATGAACTGCGCCTGCATGTCGGTCGGGAACGCCGGGTACGGAGCGGTACGCAGGTTGACGGCTTTCGGCCGTTTGCCGTGCATGTTCAGCTCGATCCAGTCTTCACCGGTGGTGATCTCGGCGCCAGCTTCCTTGAGTTTTTCCAGGACCGCTTCGAGGATGGTCGGATCGGTGTCCTTGACCTTGACGCGACCGCCAGTGACGGCAGCAGCAACCAGGTAGGTACCGGTCTCGATACGGTCGGGCATCACGCGGTAGGTCGCAGAACCCAGGCGCTCGACGCCATCGATGGTGATAGTGTCGGTGCCAGCGCCCTGGATCTTGGCGCCCATGGCGATCAGGAAGTTGGCCAGGTCGACCACTTCAGGCTCGCGCGCGGCGTTCTGCAGCACGCTGCGGCCTTTGGCCAGTGCAGCGGCCATCATGATGTTCTCGGTACCGGTCACGCTGACGGTATCGAAGAAGAAGTGCGCACCGCGCAGGCCGCCTTCAGGCGCCTTGGCCTTGATGTAGCCGCCTTCGACCTCGATCTTCGCGCCCATGGCTTCCAGGCCGCGAATGTGCAGGTCACCCGGACGCGAGCCGATGGCGCAACCGCCAGGCAGGGCGACTTCGGCTTCGCCGAAACGGGCAACCATCGGGCCCAGCACCAGGATCGAGGCGCGCATGGTTTTCACCAGCTCGTACGGCGCGACCAGGGTCTTGATGGTGCGTGGATCGATTTCCACCGCCAGCTTCTCGTCGATCACAGGCTCGATGCCCATGCGCCCGAACAGCTCGATCATGGTGGTTATGTCGTGCAGGTGCGGCAGGTTGCCCACGGTAACCGGGCCGTCGCACAGCAAGGTGCCGGCCAGAATCGGCAGGGCCGCGTTCTTGGCACCGGAGATGCGGATCTCGCCGTCAAGACGAGCGCCGCCAGTAATAATCAGTTTGTCCATTTGGATTCTCGCCGCCACAGGTGGCTCAGGTGCGCTCAGCCCAGGCTGCGCTGCTGAAAAATTTCATGGTGACCGCGTGGATGCTGCCATCGGTGATCCACGGGTTAAGGTGAGCATAGATCTGCTGCTGACGCTTGACCGGGCTCAATGCCGCCAGCTCGTCGCTGATTACGTTCAATTGGAAGTTGCAGCCTTCGCCTTCAACTTCGACCCGGGTGTCCGGCAACTTTTCTTCAAGGAAGTTCTTAACTTCTACGGCCTGCATGCTCAACCTCGATCGGCGCCCTGTGCGCGCGGGTCGGCCATCATACAAAAAAGCCCCTCGCCTGCGAACCCCGTAAACGAGGACTCTGACAGAGGGGCCACGATTCGCGTGGTCGTCACTGCAGCGTCAGCAACTCGTCCAGACCGTAGACTTCAGCGATTTCCCGCATGCCGTGGGGCATGCCGCGGACCTCGAACTGCTTTCCGGTCGCCTGGGCATCACGCATGAAGCCCAGCAACAACGACAGTCCGACACTGCTGGAGCGCTCGACGCCGGTGCAATCGAGCACCAGCTGGCTGGCCGGGCTCGATGCGATCAGCGCCTTGCCCTGCTCGCGCAGGACCGGGCCGGACCGGTAATCGAGGGTGCCGGCCAGGCTCAATACGCCCGGCTCGGCCAATTGCACCGTGCCGCCACTCATTGCGCCTGCTTCTCCGCTGCGTCCGCAGTGGCTTCCTTGGCCTTGGCGACTTCGCCGGCCCAGCCGTCGATGGTCTTGTCCAGGTCGTTGCCATTGCGGCTCATGGCATCGGCGAACTGATCGCGGAACAGCTTGCCGATGTTGATGCCGTTGACGATGACGTTACGCACTTTCCATTCGCCGTTGAGCAGGGTCAGGGTGTAGGACACCGGATAGACGGCGCCGTTGTTGCCCTTGACTGTCATATCGACGCTGGCGCGCCCGTCGCCGTCGTTTTTCTCGTTGCCGACGGTGATGCCCTGGTTGTTGTACTCCAGCAAGGCGTTGCCATAAAACTGCATCAGGCTGCGCTTGAAGTTTTCCTGGAAGCGCTGCATCTGCTCCGGGGTCGCCTTGCGCGAGTACTTGACGGTCATGATGCTTTTCGAGATGCCGTCGGCATCCACCACCGGACCCAGGTTGGCATTCAGTGCCTCGTAGAACGCACCAGGATTGGTCTTGTACTGCTCCTTGTTGGCCTTGAGGTCGGACAACAATTGCGTGGTGGTGGTCTGGATCACTTCTTTGGGCGACTGGGTCGCCGCAACGGCCAGCAGTGGCATGGCCGCCAGCAACACCAGCAAGCCGCGTCGCAGGATGGAAATCATGGAAACTCCTTATTTAGCTTCTTTGCCTACGGTATTGAGCAGGAACTTGCCAATCAGATCTTCCAGTACCAGCGCCGACTGGGTGTCATGAATGACACCGCCGTCCTTGAGCACGGCTTCTTCCCCGCCGACGCTGATGCCAATGTACTTCTCGCCGAGCAGCCCGGCAGTCAGGATCGATGCAGTGGAGTCGGTAGGCAGGTTGTCTACGCTTTTTTCCAGTTGCAGGGTCACCCGACCGGTATAGGTATCGCGGTCCAGATCGATGGCCGTGACCTTGCCGATGGTCACACCGGCCATGGTCACTTTTGCTCTGACAGTCAAACCGGCGATATTGTCGAAATTTGCATAAAGTTTATACGTATCGCTGCTGGGGCTGGCGGACAGGCCGCTGACGCGCAGGGCCAGCAGGAGCAGCGCCAGGATCCCGGCCAGGAGGAACAGGCCGACACCGATTTCCAGGGTGCGGTTTTGCATCAGAAATCTCCAAACATCAAGGCGGTCAGAATAAAGTCCAGTCCCAGGACTGCCAACGAGGCATAGACCACGGTTCTGGTGGTGGCTCGACTGATCCCCTCTGAAGTGGGCTCACAGTCATAGCCTTGGAATACGGCAATCCAGGTAACGACGAAGGCAAATACAACGCTCTTGATAACGCCATTGAGCACGTCGTCGGTGAAGGACACGCTGTTCTGCATGTTCGACCAGAACGAGCCTTCATAAACGCCCAGCCAGTCCACCGCGACCCACGAACCGCCCCAGATCCCGACGACGCTGAAGATCATCGCCAGCAGCGGCAGGGAAATGAAACCGGCCCACAAGCGTGGCGCGACGATGTACTTGAGCGGGTCCACGCCGATCATTTCCAGGCTGGAAAGCTGCTCGGTGGACTTCATGTTGCCAATCTCGGCAGTCAGCGCCGAACCGGCACGTCCGGCGAACAGCAAGGCAGTCACCACCGGCCCCAGCTCACGCAGCAGCGTGAGGGCGACCATCTGCCCCACGGCCTGCTCCGAACCATACTTGGCGAGGATGCTGAAGCCTTGCAGCGACAGCACCATGCCAATGAACACACCGGAAACCACGATGATCGCCAGCGACATCACGCCAACGGAGTACAACTGGCGAACCAGCAACTGGAAGCCACCGCCGATACCGCCACGCCCCGCAAGGGCGTGCAGCAGGAAAAGGCAGGAGCGCCCCATGACCGCGACCACATCGATGGCCGAACGGCCAAAAAGGCGGATACGTTCGATTAAGGATTTTCTGCGCATCTAACGCTTCCCCAGGAGATCGGCGCGGTAGTCTGGCGCAGGAAAATGGAAAGGCACCGGCCCGTCGGGGTCACCTTTCATGAATTGGCGAATGCGCGGGTTGTCCGAGTTCATCAGTTCCTCGGGCGTGCCCTGGCCGAGTACCTGGCCATCACCCACGACATAAATGTAGTCGGCGATGCTCGCGGTTTCCGCCAGATCGTGAGAGACCACGATGCTGGTGATGCCCAGGGCGTCGTTGAGCAGGCGGATCAGGCGCACCAGCACGCCCATGGCGATCGGGTCCTGACCGACGAATGGCTCGTCGTACATGAGGATCTGCGGGTCCAGCGCAATCGCCCGCGCCAGCGCGACACGGCGCTTCATGCCACCGGACAGCTCATCCGGCATCAGCTCGATGGCGCCGCGCAGCCCCACCGCCTGAAGTTTCATCAGGACGATGTCGCGGATCATTTCCTCGGACAGCTTGGTATGGACGCGCAGCGGGAATGCGACGTTCTCGAACACGTCGAGGTCGGTGAACAGCGCACCACTCTGGAACAGCACGCCCATCTGCTTGCGGGCGTCGAACAGGTCACTGCGCGACAGGGTCGGCAGGTTCTGTCCCGCGACCCAGACTTCGCCGCTGGCGGGCCGCAGTTGCGCGCCCATCAGACGCAGCAGCGTGGTCTTGCCACACCCCGAAGGCCCCATGATTCCGGTGACCTTGCCCTTGGGAATGCGTATGTCGACATTATTGAAGATGCTGCGCGAACCGCGTTTGAAGGTCACACCCTTCAACTCGACCGCGTAGGCGTTATCAACGCTCATCTAGACTCCTTGCGATGCAGCCACGTCACTCAGACGCACGCCTCCTTCATGGAGGCACGCAAGTATCGAGCGGGCCGAACTGGTGGCGAACTATAGCATCGCTGGCAGGCCCTTCCCAAGGCCATCGCGATGCCTGTTCAGGCCCTGTACAGGCCATCACGCGCCATTGTGGTGTGGAACCTGCACGCGACAAATCGCTCAAACAGGCGTACGCCGGGTAATCCGCAGGTGAGGCTTTCGTGCATTCCCGCTATAATCCCGGCCTTTTCATCAGGCAACCCGATTTCCGACATGAGCCAATCCACCGACCTGATCCAATCCGCACAGCGCACCATCCGCTACGAAATCGAAGCGGTAGAAGGCCTGCTGGCCCATATCGACGCCGACTTCGTGAAGGCTTGCGAACTGATCCTGGGGAGCAAGGGCCGCGTTGTGGTGGTGGGCATGGGCAAATCCGGCCACATCGGCAACAAGATTGCCGCGACCCTGGCCAGTACCGGGACCACGGCATTTTTCGTCCACCCCGCCGAGGCGAGCCACGGCGACATGGGCATGATTACCCGGGACGACATCATCCTGGCGCTGTCCAATTCCGGCTCCACCGCCGAAATCGTTACCCTGTTGCCGCTGATCAAGCGCCTGGGCATCAAGCTCATCAGCCTCACCGGCAACCCTGAATCGCCATTGGCCAAGGCCGCCGAGGTCAACCTCGACGCCCGCGTCGCCCAGGAAGCCTGCCCGCTCAACCTGGCGCCAACCTCTTCGACAACCGCAGCACTGGTGCTGGGCGACGCCCTGGCCATCGCCCTGCTCGAGGCCCGCGGTTTCACCGCTGAAGACTTCGCCTTCTCCCATCCGGGTGGCGCGCTGGGTCGCCGCCTGCTGCTCAAGGTCGAGAACGTGATGCATGCCGGCGAAGAACTGCCCGAGGTTCAACGCGGCACCCTGCTCAAGGACGCGCTCCTTGAAATGTCCCGCAAAGGTTTGGGCATGACCGTCGTGACCGAAGCGGATGGCAGCCTGGCAGGAATCTTCACTGACGGCGACCTGCGTCGCAGCCTGGATCGCAATATCGACGTGCACAAGACCTTGATCGAAGAGGTCATGACCGTCCACGGCAAGACCGCCCGCGCCGACATGCTCGCCGCCGAGGCCCTGAAGATCATGGAAGACCACAAGATCAGCGCACTGGTAGTGGTCGACAAGGCCGACCGTCCGGTCGGAGCCCTGAACATGCACGACCTGCTGCGCGCCGGAGTGATGTGATGAATACCCTGTTGCAACGTGGCAAGGCCATCAAGCTGGCCGTTTTCGACGTGGATGGCGTACTGACCGATGGTCGCCTGTACTTCCTCGAAGACGGCAGCGAATTCAAGACCTTCAACACCCTCGACGGTCAAGGCATCAAGATGCTGATGAACTCGGGCGTGACCACCGCAATCATCAGCGGCCGCAAGACCCCGGTGGTCGAGCGCCGCGCGAAGAACCTCGGCATCCCGCACCTGTATCAGGGTCGCGAGGACAAACTGGTGGTGCTGGACGAACTTCTCGGCCAGCTCGGCCTAAGCTATGAAGAGGTCGCCTACCTGGGCGACGACCTGCCTGACCTGCCGGTGATTCGCCGGGTAGGCCTGGGCATGGCGGTCGCCAACGCCGCGTCGTTCGTGCGCGAACACGCCCATGGCGTTACCCAGGCCCGCGGCGGCGAAGGTGCGGCTCGCGAATTCTGCGAACTGATCCTGCAAGCCCAGGGCAACCTGGAAGCGGCAAACGCCCATTACCTGTAGAGCCAGCCATGTTCAGCAAGAAAATCCGCAATATCGCGCTGTTCAGCGTGATGGCCGCGCTGCTCGCAGCGGTCGGCTACTGGAATATCGGTCCGGAGAGCTTCCTCGACCAGCCCGTTGCCCAGGTCGACGAAAGCGCTATCGACTACTATGCGATCAACGCCCACAGTGTGCAGTATCTGCCTGACGGCAAGCTGCAATACGAAATGACCGCGGACAAGGTCGAGCACCTCAAGGCCAGCGAAGTCACATTGCTGACTACGCCAGACCTGCAGATGTATCGCGGCACGGCCTACCCATGGCACGTGCAGAGCGCTCGTGGCGAGGTCAACCCGGACGGCACCGAAGTTGAATTGATCGACTCGGTCCGGGTTGCCCGCACCGACGACCAGAGCCGCACAACCATCATTACCTCCAGCCGCATGACGGTATTCCCGCAGAAGCAATATGCGCAAACCGAGCAAGACGTTAGAATCGACGGCGCCGGTGGCGTGACTACGGGCAAGGGAATGAAAGCGTATTTGAAAGACGGCAGGATGGACCTGCTGTCCAACGTAAGAGGACAGTATGAGGCTCGTTAAAACCCTCCCCTTTTTGCTCAGCCTGAGCGCAGCACTGGGAAGCGCGAGTGTCTGGGCCCTGCCTAACGACCGCGATCAACCCATTCGCATCCAGGCCGACGACGCCCAACTGGACGACAAGCAAGGTATCGCCACCTACCGTGGTGACGTGATCATCACTCAAGGTTCGATGATGATCAAAGGCAACACCGTGACCCTGACTCGTGCGCCAAACGGCGACATCGATGTGGTGACCTCCGTCGGCAACCTTGCCTACTTCGAGCAGCAGCAGAGCGCTGCGAAGCCGGACAAGATGCAGGGCTGGGCAGTCAACATCCAGTACCAGGCTCAGAAAGACCTGATCATCCTGACCGACAAGGCCAAGGTGGTGAATGAAGGCAACACGACCGAAGGCGAGAAAATCGTCTACAACTCCAAGACTCAGGTCGCCACTGCAGGCCGCGCCGGCAACCAGAAGGTCACCCAGCCACGTCAGCGTATCGACATGGTGATCCAGCCGAAGAAGAAGGCCGAGTAATGGCAACCCTTAAAGCCCAGCACTTGGCCAAGAGCTACAAGAGCCGACAAGTCGTGCGTGACGTCAGCCTGTCGATCGACAGCGGACAGATCGTCGGCCTGCTCGGCCCTAACGGCGCCGGCAAGACCACCTGTTTCTACATGATCGTCGGCCTGGTTCAGGCCGATCAGGGCCGCGTGCTGATCGACGACCTGGACGTCAGCCACCAGCCAATGCACGGCCGCGCACGCGCCGGCATCGGCTACCTGCCCCAGGAAGCCTCGATCTTCCGCAAGCTGTCGGTGGCCGACAACATCATGGCGATCCTGGAAACCCGCAAGGAACTGGATCGCGAAGGCCGTCGCAAGGAGCTGGAAAGCCTGCTGCAGGAATTCCACATCAGCCACATCCGCGACAACCTCGGCATGAGCCTGTCCGGCGGCGAGCGTCGTCGCGTGGAAATCGCCCGCGCCCTGGCTACCGCACCGAAGTTCATCCTGCTCGATGAACCCTTCGCCGGTGTCGACCCGATCTCGGTCGGCGACATCAAGCAGATCATCCACCACCTGAAAGCCAAGGGCATTGGCGTTCTGATCACTGACCACAACGTCCGTGAAACGCTGGATATCTGTGAAACCGCTTACATCGTCAACGATGGCCAACTGATCGCCGAAGGCGACTCGGAAACCATCCTGGCCAACCAGCTCGTCAAAGAGGTGTACCTGGGCCACGAGTTCCGTCTGTAGGCTCGCGTATCGGAGTGGTCCGAGCGCTGCGATTCAGCCACGATTGCGGCTTAATTGTTACAGCGCTCTAGGCAAACGTTACAGTTTCAGGCATATATCTTGCTTAGAATTGGCGCCCGCGCGCCCCTGTAGTTGATGGCGCATGCGCGCCGGCGAATAAGGTGTTAAGCCCCAGCCATGAAACCATCGCTCGTCCTAAGAATGGGCCAGCAACTGACGATGACCCCGCAGTTGCAACAGGCTATCCGTTTGCTCCAGCTCTCCACACTGGATCTGCAGCAGGAAATCCAGGAAGCCCTGGAGTCCAACCCGATGCTCGAGCGCCAGGAAGAAGGCGAAGACTTCGACAACAGCGACCCGATGGCCGACAACGCCGAGTCCAAGCCTGTTGCCGAGTCCCAGGAGAGCAGCTTCGAGCAATCCGCGCCCACCGTGGAAAACCTCGAAGAAGGCGAATGGAACGAGCGCATCCCCAACGAACTTCCGGTCGATACCGCCTGGGAAGACATCTACCAGACCAGCGCCAGCAGCCTGCCCAGCAACGACGATGACGAGTGGGACTTCACCACCCGCACATCGGCCGGCGAGAGCCTGCAAAGCCACCTGCTCTGGCAGTTGAACCTGGCACCGATGTCGGACACCGACCGACTGATCGCTGTAACCCTGATCGACTGCATCAACAACCAGGGCTACCTCGACGAGACGCTGGAAGAAGTCTGCGAATCCTTCGACCCTGAACTGGATATCGAACTGGACGAGATCGAAGCCGTCCTGCACCGCATCCAGCAGTTCGAACCCGCCGGTATCGGCGCACGCAACCTGGGCGAATGCCTGTTGCTGCAGTTGCGCCAGCTGCCCGCCAACACACCGTGGATGGCCGAGGCCAAGCGACTGGTCAGCGATTACATCGACCTGCTCGGCAGTCGCGACTACAGCCAGCTGATGCGCCGCATGAAGCTCAAGGAAGATGAGCTGCGCCAGGTGATAGAACTGGTCCAGAGCCTGAATCCACGCCCTGGCTCGCAGATCGAGTCGAGCGAACCCGAATACGTGGTTCCCGACGTGATCGTGCGCAAGGACAGCGATCGCTGGCTGGTGGAGTTGAACCAGGAAGCGGTGCCGCGCCTGAGGGTCAACCCGCAATATGCCGGCTTCGTTCGCCGCGCCGACACCAGCGCCGACAACACCTTCATGCGCAACCAACTGCAGGAAGCTCGCTGGTTCATCAAAAGCCTGCAAAGCCGCAACGAGACGCTGATGAAGGTGGCGACCCAGATCGTCGAACACCAGCGCGGCTTCCTCGACCATGGCGACGAGGCGATGAAACCGCTGGTACTGCACGACATCGCTGAAGCGGTGGGCATGCACGAATCGACGATTTCCCGGGTCACCACGCAGAAATACATGCACACGCCCCGCGGAATCTATGAGCTGAAGTACTTTTTCTCCAGCCACGTCAGCACCTCCGAAGGCGGTGAATGCTCGTCCACGGCGATCCGCGCAATCATCAAAAAACTGGTTGCCGCGGAAAATCAGAAAAAGCCATTGAGTGACAGCAAGATCGCTGGTTTACTGGAGGCACAAGGCATCCAGGTAGCACGTCGCACCGTCGCCAAGTACCGCGAATCCCTCGGCATCGCACCGTCGAGTGAGCGCAAGCGATTGATGTGACCTTCCCTGAGGTGTGCCATCGCAATTCAGTGGCAGGCGCAACACCTGCCTCTTTATGCACGGCAACAAAGGAGAAGCAGTATGCAAGTCAACATCAGTGGACATCATGTAGAAGTCACTCCGCCGCTGCGCGACTATGTCGAGCAGAAGCTCAAGCGTGTAGCAAGTCATTTCGACAAGATCACCAATGTGCAGGTGATCATGAAGGTCGAGAAACTCCAGCAGAAAGTGGAGGCCACCCTGCAAATTCCCGGTGGTGAAGTGGTAGCAAACGCCGAAGATGCAGACATGTATGCCGCGATCGACTCCTTGGCCGACAAGCTCGACCGTCAACTGAAAAAACACAAGGAAAAACAGCAAAGCCTGCTGCAAGGTACGGCTGCACGCTGATCCCCCTCATCCATGATCCGACTTGAATCCATCCTGACCCCCGGCCGTTCCCTCGTGAACGTGCCGGGTGGCAGTAAAAAGCGCGCACTTGAACAGATCGGCAACCTGATCGGGAAAGAAGTTCCTGATCTGGACGGCCAGACCGTTTATGAAGCCCTGATTGCCCGAGAAAAACTCGGCTCGACAGGATTTGGCAATGGCATCGCCATTCCCCATTGCCGCCTCAAGGGCTGTGCAAGCCCTGTCAGCGCATTGCTTCACCTGGATGCCCCCATAGATTTCGACGCCATCGATGGCGCCCCGGTAGACCTGCTGTTCGTTCTGCTGGTGCCCGAGGCTGCCACCGACGCCCACCTTGAACTGTTGCGCCAGATTGCCAGCATGCTCGATCGCAAGGATGTCCGCGACCGGCTTCGTGCGGCCAACAGCAGTACCGCCCTGTACCAGGTCGTCCTGGACGTGCAGAACGAGCCCTGAGCATGCGCCTCGTCATCGTCAGCGGCCGATCCGGCTCGGGCAAGAGCACCGCCCTCGACGTCCTTGAGGACAACGGCTTCTACTGCATCGACAACCTCCCCGCCGGCCTGCTCCCGCAGCTGGCGGAAAGCGCCCTGATCAATACCGAATTGCTGCAGCCACGGGTCGCGGTGTCCATCGACGCGCGTAACCTGCCGAGCCACCTGACACGCTTTCCGGAGCTGCTGGACGACGCGCGTGCGCGCCATATCCAGTGCGATGTGCTGTATCTCGACGCCGATGAAGAAACCCTGCTCAAGCGTTTTTCGGAGACCCGTCGACGCCACCCGCTGACCAACCAGGACCGCTCGCTGGCCGAGGCAATCCGGGTCGAAAGCGAGTTGCTGAGCCCGATTGCCGATCTTGCCGACCTGAAGATCGACACCACCAGCCTCAACCTCTATCAACTGCGTGACTCGATCAAGCTTCGCCTGCTCAACCAACCTGAGCCGGGCACCGCGTTCCTGATCGAGTCCTTTGGCTTCAAGCGCGGCATGCCGGTCGATGCTGACGTAGTGTTCGACGTTCGCTGCCTGCCGAACCCTTATTGGAAGCCCGAACTGCGCGAGCACTCCGGGCAGGATCAGCCGGTCATCGATTATCTGGCCGCGCAGCCGGATGTGGAGGAAATGTTCCAGGACATCTCCTCCTACCTGCTCAAATGGCTGCCCCGCTTCGCCGCCAGCAATCGCGCCTATGTCACCATTGCCATTGGCTGCACTGGCGGCCACCACCGCTCGGTCTACCTGACCGAACGACTGGGGCAGTTGCTGCAACCCATATTGAAGAACGTTCAGGTCCGCCACCGCGACCTCTAGTCCACAGGATCCCTCCCGCGATGCCCGCAACCGAAATCGAGATCATCAACAAGCTGGGGCTGCATGCCCGTGCAGCAGCCAAGTTCGTTGGCGTGGCGGGCAAGTATTCCTCAACCGTGAAGATTGGGCGCACCCCCGACAAACTGGTCGATGGCAAGAGCATCATGGCGGTCATGATGCTGGCGGCGGGCAAAGGCACCAAGGTGCATTTGCTCACCGAAGGGGAAGATGGCGAAACGGCACTGGACGCGCTGATCGAGTTGATCAACAACCGGTTCGACGAAGGCGAGTAAACCGCGCTGTCAGGACAGCGCGGTATCCATCACCATCATCAGGCAGAAGCCGATACACAGCCCCAGACTGGCCAGGCGATGGTGCCCGTTGGCCCGTGACTCGGGAATGATCTCCTGGGTCACCACCAACAACATGGCCCCGGCCGCAAAGGCCAGGCCCAGCGGTAGCAGCAGTTCAGCCACTTTCCCCAGCCAGGCGCACAACAGTGCCGCCGCCGGCTCTACCAGCCCGGATGCCGCACCGATCAGGAACGCCTTGAATCGCGCCACCCCGGCTCCCGCCAGCACCAACGCAATCACCAGGCCTTCCGGCACGTCCTGCAGGGCAATGCCCATCGCCAGGCTGTCCGCATCCGGCATGCCGCCGCCGGCAGAAACGCCGATGGCCATGCCTTCCGGAATGTTGTGGGCAATGATCGCGATCACGAACACCCAGATCCGCGCAGGCACCACCGGCTGAGTACTCGACGCTACCAGCGCATCAGGCGAGACCCCGGAAACCTTGAGGTCAACGAGGTACAGGCACAACGCGCCGAACAGCAGCCCGAAACTGATCAGACCGCCCGCGCCCCACTTGCCGAAGCCCACTGCCTGAGCAGCGTCGAGCCCCGGAATGATCAGCGAGAACGCTGTGGCAGCCAGCATGACGCCAGCTCCGAACCCCAGGAGGGTATCGGCCAGCGCCACGGGCATATTGCGAATCACCAGCACCGGCACCGCGCCAAGCGCCGTGCCCAATGCACACAGCGCCCCGCCTTCCAGCGCCCGCAACATCCGCGGCTCCAGATCGAGCCAGGCAATGCCTTTGACGACCAGCAACGCCGTGCCGACCAACAGCAGCAAGGTACCCAGGGCCAGACGGAACAAGCGCACACTGCCTATGGACAAGACATCCGAACGCATCCGTCTGTCACTCACGCCAGGGCAGCAACGTAACGCCGCTCTACTTCGGCCCAGTCGACCACGTTGTAGAAGGCGTTGATGTATTCCGGACGACGGTTCTGGTACAGCAGGTAGTAGGCGTGCTCCCAGACGTCCAGGCCGAGGATCGGCGTATTGCCGTTCATCAGCGGGCTGTCCTGGTTGCCACTGCTTTCCACGACCAGTTTCTTCTCGGGAGTCACGCTCAGCCACGCCCAGCCGCTGCCGAAGCGGGTCAGCGCCGCCTTGGTGAACGCATCCTTGAAGGCATCAAAGCCACCAAGCTGCTCATCGATGGCCTTGGCCACGCTGTCTTGTGGCACGCCGCCACCGGTCGGCGACATCACAGTCCAGAACAGCGAATGGTTGGCATGCCCGCCACCCTGATTGATGACCGCCGCCTGCAGGTTTTGCGGCAGTTGCTTGACCGCAGCCACCAGTTTTTCCACCGGCCACTCAGCCCACTCCGTGCCATCAACTGCGGCGTTGAGGTTGTTGATGTAGGTCTGATGGTGCTTGGTGTGGTGGATCTGCATGGTCTGGGTGTCGATGTGCGGTTCCAGCGCATCGTAGGCGTAAGGCAATGCAGGCAAGGTGTAAGGCATTTAGTGAATTCCTTGTTGGAAGGCTCGTGGGGTCACGGGGTCCTGACCAGCCAGCACACCGGGCTGCGGTTCCTGCCGGTAAAGCAGGCGCTCGGTGCGCGGATACTGGCCGTATTCGCTGATGAAACTCAGCAGTTCGGTGTAAGTCTTTCCGCTCTGGCGCAGAGCTGCTTCGCGCAAGTTCTGCGACAGGCGCATGTCCTGGCTGGCGCCCAGCAGCCGCTGATGGATCGCACAGAGATACTCAGCGCTTTCCTGCGGCTGCTTCAGGCGCAGATGAAGGTCTGCCAGGTTGTGATGCGAGATCACACAGGCGGCCACTGCTTCGTCGGCGTCATGCCAGCGTTCGAAGAGCACCTGGGCCAGGGCCAGGGCCTGCAAGTACAGCTCGCGGGCATCGACCAGATCACCCTGGTTGAACAGGCGGTTGGCGATTTCTGTGGTGCGTTTCCAATGCTGCATGGCAAACCTCCAAAGCAGTGAACGGCGTCAGATGCCGCCGGCGGTGAGCTTTTCCGGATCCAGCAGGACTTCCAGCTGGGTACGCGACAGCTCGGTATGTTCCAGCGCGACGTCGATGACCGGGCGCCCTTGTTTGTAAGCGGTCTTGGCGATTTCGGCGGCCTTCTGGTAGCCGATGATCGGGTTCAGCGCGGTGACCAGGATCGGGTTGCGCGACAGCGCTTCCTTGAGCTTGGGCTCGTTGACCTTGAAGGTGGCGATCGCCTTTTCAGCCAACAAGCGGCTGGCATTGGCCATCAGCTCGATGCTGCTGAGCAGGTTCAGGGCAATGACCGGCAGCATCACGTTCAGCTCGAAGTTGCCGGACTGGCCGGCGACAGCGATGGTGGCGTCGTTGCCGATGACCTGGGCGGCGACCATCGCCGTGGCTTCCGGAATCACCGGATTGACCTTGCCCGGCATGATCGAAGAGCCCGGTTGCAGACCTTCCAGCTCGATCTCGCCGAGGCCGGCCAGCGGACCGGAGTTCATCCAGCGCAGGTCGTTGGCGATCTTCATCAGCGCCACTGCAGTGACCTTGAGCTGGCCGGACGCCGCCACCGCAGTGTCCTGGGAGCCGATCAGGGCGAACAGGTTTTCACCTGGCACGAACTCGACCTGGGTAAGGCCGCTCAGCTGCTTGGCGAACAGGCCGGAGAACTCGGGGTGCGCGTTGATGCCAGTGCCGACAGCCGTACCGCCTTGCGCCAGCGCCTGCAGGCTCGGCAAAACATCCTGCAGATGGCCGATGCTGGCCTTGATCTGCTGCGCCCAGCCGCCGAGCACCTGGCTCATGCGTACCGGCATGGCGTCCATCAGGTGAGTACGGCCGGTTTTGACGAACGGGTGAACCTGCTCGGCCTTGGCCTCGATCACCTTGACCAGGTGGTTCAGCGCCGGCAGCAGTTGCTCGTGCAACGCCAGCGCGGCACTGACGTGGATGGTGGTCGGGATGATGTCGTTGCTGCTCTGGCCGCAGTTGACGTGATCGTTCGGGTTGACCGTGTCGCCCAGCACGCGGCTGGCGATGGTCGCGATCACTTCGTTGGCGTTCATGTTGGAGCTGGTGCCGGAACCGGTCTGGAACACATCCACCGGGAAGTGCTGCATGAAGTCGCCGGCGAGCAGTTGCTCGACCGCTGCGACGATGGCCTCGCCCTGCTCCCGGCTCACTTGCTCGAGCTGGATGTTGGCCTTGGCTGCCGCGGCCTTGGCCAGCAGCAGTGCGCGAATGAACTGCGCCGGCATGCGTTGCTGGCTGATCGGGAAGTTGTTGACCGCGCGCTGGGTCTGGGCGCCGTACAGGGCCTCGGCCGGCACCTGCAGTTCACCCATGCTGTCACGCTCGATACGGGTATTACTCATCATCAAGTCCTTGCATCAGTTCAGCGGAAGAAATCGAAGGCAACAGCGTGCAGTTCGCCAGTTGCAGGGCCAGCGGCTGCCAACGCTGGCCGTGCTCGCCGCCATCGAGCTTGCGCAGTTGCAGCAGTGGTCGCCACGCCTGGTCGAGACACAGGCAGCGCCAATGCCACGGCAACATACGGTCGCAGGCGGTATCGAGCAGAAGACGGAAAGAAGTGAGGGCCACGGTCCAGGCCGAGGTATCGGTACAACAGACCAGATAACGACCTTCGGCCAGATAGTGTTCGATCACGCGCGGCTCGTCGGGCTCGAGCGCACAGCGGATACGCCGGCTCAGCCAGCGCCAGTTTTCGAGGTAGGGCAATTCGTGGAGGACGGATTTCATGAATATCATCACCATCGTAATGATATTCATTATTAATTGATAAATAGAATCAGTTCAAGCTCGTTTCTGCAGAAACAAAAAACCCGGCGCAGAGGCCGGGCTTTCAGAAACACCTTGGGTGAACAGACCCTGTGGGGAAATCAGCTTCCCGCGACGGTCATGCGCTCGATCAGAATCGAGCCGGTGTGGATGTTGCTACGGGTTTCAAGATCGCTACCGATGGCGACAATCTGCTGGAACATGTCTTTCATATTGCCGGCGATCGTCACCTCTTGAACGGCGAACTGGATCTCGCCATTTTCCACCCAGTAGCCCGCCGCACCACGGGAATAGTCACCGGTCACCATGTTCAGGCCATGCCCCATCAACTCGGTTACCAGCAACCCGCGACCCATGCGGCGGATCAGGGCGGCCTGGTCCTCGACACCGTGGGTGACGAACAGGTTGTGCACACCGCCCGCGTTGGCGGTGCTGGGCAGGCCCAGTTTGCGACCTGAGTAGGTGCCGAGCACGTAGGACACCAACTGGCCATTTTCGACGAACGGTTTGGCGTAGGTCGCCAGACCGTCACCGTCGAACGCGGCGCTGCCCAGTGCGCGAGGCAGGTGCGGACGCTCGTCGAGGGTTAGCCAGCTCGGGAACAACTGCTGGCCGAGAGTACCTTCGAGGAACGACGACTTGCGGTAAAGGTTGCCGCCGGAAATCGCCGAGAGGAAGCTGCCGAACAGGCCACCGGCCAGTTCTGCGGAGAACAGCACCGGCACTTCGCAAGTCGGCACCGGCCGCGCACCCAGGCGGCTGGCCGCGCGCTGGGCCGCACGCTGGCCGATGCTGCGTGGATCGGCGAGCAACTCGCCCTGGCGATTGACGTCGTACCAGTAGTCACGCTGCATCTGCCCGTCGCCTTCGGCGATCATCACGCAACTCAGGCTGTGGCGGGTCGAAGCGTAACCGCCGATGAAGCCGTGGCTGTTGCCGTAGACCCGGCAACCCTGATGGGTATTGAGGGTCGTGCCGTCAGCGTTCTTGATTCGCGCATCGGCATCGAAGGCCGCGGCCTCGCAGGCCAGCGCCTTTTCGATGGCCTGCTCGGGGGTGATATCCCAGGCGTGATAGAGGTCGAAGTCCTGAAGATCGCGGGCCATCAGCGCCGGATCGGCCAGCCCCGAGCAATCATCTTCAGAGGTGTGTTTGGCGATGGCCAACGCTGCGGCGACCGTCTCGCGAATCGCCTCGCTGCCGCTGGCCGAGGTGCTGGCCGAGCCTTTGCGCTGGCCGACATAGAGGGTGATGCCGAAGCCCTGGTCACGGTTGAATTCCACCGTTTCCACTTCACGCTGACGTACCGAGGTCGATAGCCCCTGCTCCAGCGATACCGCCACTTCACAGGCACTGGCGCCCTGGCGCTTCGCTTCGGCGATGATCTGCTCGACCTGCTCCTGCAAGGCCGGCAGGGCTTGCGGACCTACGCTCTGGACTGCACTCATGGTTTTCTCCACTCAAATACGGCGTTCGGCGAGGGTCATCGAGCGACCGGGCCGGACAAGCGGCCCCCGACTGGTTATCATGGCGGCGTTTCTCAGCGGACTGCCCCCCATGGTTGATTCTTACGATGCCTTCGACGAAGGCGAAAAAAGCAAAACCCAGATCAAGCGCGAGATGCAGGCGCTGGTCGATATGGGCGAGCGCCTCACCACGCTCAAGCCCGACACCCTGGCCAAACTGCCTCTGACCGATGAATTGCGCAGGGCTCTCGAAGAGCACAAGAAGCACACGGCAAACGAGGCCAAAAGGCGTCACCGGTCATTCATCGGCAAGCTGATGCGTGACCAGGACATTGATGCCATCAACGCACTGCTTGAGCAGCTCGACGCCTCCACCCGCCAGTACAACGAGCGCTTCCACAACCTCGAGCGCTGGCGTGACCGGCTGATCGAGGGCTCCGACGAGGTCCTGGAAAAATTTGTCCAGGAGTTCCCGGAAGCCGATCGCCAGCAACTGCGTTCGTTCATCCGCCAGGCCCAGCACGAGCAGAAGACGAACAAGGCGCCATCCGCCTCGCGCAAGATCTTCAAGTACATTCGCGAACTCGACGAAGTTCAGCGCGGCCTGCGCTGAGTTCCGCCACCGGGCAGGCGCCCTGCCCGCCCGGTTTCATCTTTATGCGCCCGTGCCACCCACGGTGATCGCATCGATCTTCAGGGTCGGCTGGCCCACGCCAACCGGCACCGACTGACCATCTTTCCCACACGTTCCTACGCCACTGTCCAACGACAGGTCGGTGCCGACCATCGACACCCGGCTCATCGCTTCCGGCCCGTTGCCGATCAACGTCGCGCCCTTGACCGGCGTGGTGATCTTGCCGTCTTCGATCAGGTAGGCCTCGCTGGTGGAGAACACGAACTTGCCGCTGGTGATATCCACCTGGCCACCGCCGAGGTTGGCGCAGTACAGGCCACGCTTGACCGAAGCGATGATCTCCGCCGGATCACTCTCGCCGGCGCGCATGTAGGTGTTGGTCATGCGTGGCATCGGCAGATGGGCGTAGGATTCGCGCCGGCCGTTGCCGGTCACTGCCATGCCCATCAGACGGGCGTTGAGCTTGTCCTGCATGTAGCCGACCAGCTTGCCGTTCTCGATCAACGTGGTGCATTCAGTCGGAACGCCTTCGTCATCGACGCTCAGCGAACCGCGGCGCCCTTCCAGGGTGCCGTCGTCAACGATGGTGCAGAGGCTCGACGCGACCATCTCGCCCAGCCGACCGCTGTAGGCCGAACTGCCCTTGCGGTTGAAGTCGCCTTCCAGACCATGGCCGACCGCTTCGTGCAGCAGCACGCCGGACCAGCCCGAGCCCAGCACCACAGGCAAAGTGCCCGCTGGCGCCGGGACGGCTTCCAGGTTGACCAGCGCCTGGCGCAGCGCTTCGCGGGCGAAGCCCATGACCCGATCGTCGGTGAAATAGCGGTAATCGGTGCGACCGCCACCACCGTGGCCACCGCGCTCGCGGCGACCATTCTGCTCGACGATGACGCTGACGTTGAAACGCACCAGCGGACGAATGTCCGCAGCGAGGCTGCCGTCAGCGGCGGCGATCAGGATGCGCTCCCAGACCCCGGCCATGCTCACGCTGACCTGTTGAATACGCGGGTCTAGCGCACGTGTGGCGGCGTCGACGCGCTTGAGCAGGTCGACCTTCTCCGCCCGGCTCAGCACTTCCAGTGGATTGTCAGGCGCATAGAGCGCAGTGACGTCCTGGCTGCGGAAGGCCTGGACCGTACCGTTCTGCCCTGCCCGGGAAATCGAGCGAGCGGCGCGGGCGGCGGAGGTCAGGGCTTCGAGATTGATTGCGTTGCTATAGGCAAAACCGGTTTTCTCCCCGGACTGGGCACGTACGCCCACACCCTGGTCGAGATTGAAACTGCCTTCCTTGACGATGCCGTCTTCCAGCGCCCAGGACTCCGAAATCTGGCCCTGGAAGTACAGGTCGGCGGCGTCGATACCCGGCCCGGCCAACTCGCCCAGCACCGATTGCAGGCTGTCGAGGGTCAGGTCGCCGGGGGTCAGCAGCTGCTCGCTGACACGTGTTAACAACTCGCTCATAGTCACTCCGAGGTGTGCGCGGGCCGCAGTGCGTCCCGCGAGAAAAAGCGCCGGTGCGAGGCCACCGGCATCCGCGCCCTGATGGACGCTTGTTCAATACTGTCGCGTGTCGCCAGCAGCACCGCTTCGCCGCGGGCCTGTTCGGCGAGGATTCGCCCCCAAGGATCGACGATCGCCGCCTGCCCGTGGGTTTCACGCGGGCCTGGATGGACGCCTCCCTGGGCGGCGGCCAGCACATAACATTGGGTTTCAATCGCCCGCGCCCGGATCAGCACTTCCCAGTGCGCCGCGCCGGTCACCGCAGTGAACGCCGCCGGCGCAGTAATCAGTTCCGCACCCGCCTCGCGCAGCGCGCTGTAAAGCTCGGGAAAACGCAGGTCGTAACAAACGCTCAGGCCCACTTTGCCGACCGGCGTACCTGCCACCACCACGTTCGCGCCATGGGCGTAGTCGTCCGACTCACGATAGCGACCACGGTTGTCGGCCACATCCACATCGAACAGATGAAGCTTGTCGTAGCGGGCAACCAGCTCGCCGTGCTCGTCCACCAGCAGGGAGCAGGCATGGGCTTTGGCCTCGGGCTGGTCGACGGGCGGCAGCGGCAAGGTGCCCGCCACAATCCATAACCTGAGGTCGCGGGCGGTCTGTTTCAACCACGGCAGGATCGGCCCTTCGCCCCGCGCTTCGGCCCGGCCGATCGCTGCGCTGTCGCGGCGGCCCATGGCGGCGAAGTTTTCCGGCAGCACCGCGAGCCGCGCACCACCGGCAGCGGCCTGTTCCAACAGGGCGCGAGCGCGGGCCAGGTTGGCGGCGATATCGTCCTGACTGATCATCTGAATGACGGCGAAGGTCATGTCCGGGCCTTAATTGGATTTTTCAAAGGGTTTGACGAAGGTCATTTTAGGCTCTTTCACCGGACCTTCGACCCGATAGTGGACGCTGGCATAACGCGCGACCCGGTCACCCAGCAACCGGTCCACCAGGAACAGCGCGCCACCAATGGCCGGCGCTCCGACAATCAACGCGGCCAGCGGCAGGTTGTTGGTCACCGGCAGGGTCACCATGAGGTTGGCATCAATACGGTCGCGAACCATATCCAGCGTGCCCTCCAGCTCGAAATTGCTGGACGGGCCGGTCATGGCAATCGGGCTGCGGGTGACGTACACGCCTTCGCTGGCCACCAGCACGCCCTTGACCCGGTCATAGCTCAGGCCCTTGCCGAGCAGGTCGGAGAAGTCCAGGCGCAAACGCCGGCCGATCGAATTGAAATTGAGCAGGCCAAACACCCGCAGCGCCTGGGCACTGGCATCGACTTCGACGAACTGGCCGTTGCGCAGGCTCGCATCCATGCTGCCGGAGAACCGCTTGAGGCTGACCCAGGCCGGCGAACCTTGCCAGCGCCCGTCGACGTCCATGTGGAAGTCGCGGCTGGTGACGGTAGGCGCAAAGTCCCAAGCCTTGAGCACATCGCCCAGGTCGGCACCTTCCAGGCGGCCCTTGTACCAACTGCTGCTGGCGCCCGGGACACCTTCCCAGCCCGCAGAACCATCGACCATCAGGCCCTTGAGGTTCAGATCGAGATCGTTGATTGCCACGCCTTTGCTGGTGGGGCGCAGCTTGAGCGACCAACTGCCCAGCAGATCGTCACCGCGGAACAGCTTGGCGATGCTCAGGTCCAGCGCCGGGATCTTGCGCGGGTCCACCGAAGCCAGCGGGTCCGGGGCATCCGGCGCGGTCTCTTCGGCCGGGTCGGCGGCCGGCAGGTGCAGGGTTTGCAGGTTGACGGCGATCGGCGCGGCCTTGGCATCGGGAACCCGCGCATTGCCGATGACTTCCTTGCTGTCCAGGCGCAGCGCCCAGTTGTCGCTGTTGCGGTCCAGGCGCACCACGGCCTGGTTGAGATCGAAGCTGTAGACCTTGAGCTTGCCGATGCTCAGGTCCACACCCCGCAGAAACTGCCGGGCACTGGTACCCGGATCATCGCCGGCCAGGCTGGCCAGTTGCTTTTGCCAGGCCTCGACATCCACTTCACTGACCGTGCCTTTGATCCGCAGTCCCTGAGCAGTCGGCAACTGGCTGTTACCCGCCCCCAGCGCCAACTCGCCGCGCCCCTGGTCCAGTTTCCCGGCAGGCGCCGCGTAGACCATGTTGGCCAGATCGGTGTAGGTCGCATCAAAGCGCTGCTCCGGGCCTTGCAGGGTCATGCGGAACTGGCTGTCGCGGGTGTCGTTGGCGGCCTTGCCGAACGGCGCTGGCAGGTCGATGGTCAGGCCCTTGAGGTTCGAATCGACGCTCAACAGGTTATCGCGACTGCCCAGCGACACCTGCAACTGATAGGGCAACTCACCGGAAAGCGGCAGAGGCTGGCTGAACTTCAGCCAGTCGGTCAGCGACTTCAGGGCAATCTGCCCCTTGGCGGTGATACGGGTCTGCAGTTGCCCGGGCTTACCCTCGGCGAAAATCTGCGCGGTGATCGGCTTGTCGAACGCCTTGCCGGTAATGTTCTTGCCGCTCAAGCCGGCGTCCAGATCGAAGCGGAAATCGCCCTTGAGCTGGGTCAGTTCAAGGGCTGGCTCGGCGAGCTTCAGGCGGGCTTTATCGGTGCGGAAGTCCACGACTACCTTGGGCGCCACATCGTGGGTCAGTGGAATGTCGAGTTTGACGGAGCCTTTCAGGTCACCCTCGCCTTCCCAGCCGGCGAACGTCGCGCCGGTGCCAATAGGCGCCTCCTGGAGAATCTTCACGCCATCGCCCAGGCCGCCGTCGAAATCGCCATCCAGGTACAGGTGGCTGTGTTCACCCTCCGCCACATGGGGGATGTCGACCACGACATTGCTCACCCGGGTGTCGAGCAGTTGCCCGTCGCTGGCCTTGATCCGCACACCGTGGTCATCGATGAACACATCACCGTCCACCTTGCTGACCTGCGGCCAGCCGGGCTGGAAGTCCAGGGTGGCGTCGTGCACCTTGAAGAACAGGCTGATATTGCGCGAATGGTCAGGCGCACCGTGGCTCAACGAGCCTTGGTACTGGAAGTAGCCTTCGTCCACGGCGCCCTTGAGGATCGCCGTACGCAGCCAGTGGTCTACGGACGGGCTGAGGACTTCCGGCAGGTATTTAGGCGTGTAGCGACCGTCGCCATCGACCAGGCCGACCCGCAGGTCCATGTAATCTTCGCTGGCTTCTTCGAAAAACAGCCGAATCAGGAAATCGCCGGCGATCTTGCCTTCTTCGCCGAGCACTTTGAGATAGGGCGCGATCAGGGTGAAGCTTTCCTTGTCGAGCTTCCAGGTCAGCAGGGCATTGGCTTTGAGGTAGTGCCAGGGATCGGCGAAGATCGGCACCAGATGCAGCATGAATTTATCGGTATCCAGGCGCAGTTCGCCGTGGCCGAGGTCTCCGCTGATGCTGCCGCTGACATTCCCCGCCGCCGGCGCGCCGTGATAGGCGTCGAAGCCGACGCGGTCGAGGTTTGCGGCGAAGCTGAAGCGACGATCGCCCTCGGCTTGAGGGCGGACTTCCAGGCGAACATTGCGCAGGCCACCCGTCACTTTCAGCCCGTCGACCACCGCCATGCCGGCGGTCGGCAACGGGCCGAGGGCTTGAATCACTGGCGTGAGTGGCGTGAGGTCGAGACGGTCGGCCTGGATTTCCCACAACTCACCGTCTGCACCCGCGGCGGTCTGGTTGATTTGCAGATGGGATTCCCAACGCGTCTTGCCGAGGTTCATCGCCAGGGAATCGACGGTCACCTTCACGCCTTGTTCGCTGCGGCGCAGCCAGGCATTGAGTGCCAGGTTTTCCAGGGTGACCGGCTTGCGCTCTGCGTAAGCCGCGCGCACCTGAGGGGCGTTCAGGCGCAGCGTTGCGCTCTGCAACTGCCCTTTGCCCCAGCCGATCCACAGCTCACCACCGGCGCGCACTTCGGGCGCCTGCCACTGGCCGAGCAGACGGGCCGGCAGCCACTTGGCCCAATCGCTCTGCGGCAGGCTCAGGTAGGCATCGACTTCACCTTCGCGCCATTTCGCCGGACGGACGCGGCTATCCAGACGCAGCGCCATCGGCTGACCATCCGGCAAGGTCATGCGGGCATCAAGACGTTGACGCACACTGCCGGTCTGCAGGCTGAGGCCGACGTAGGTCAGGGTCATGGGGTCGTGATCGATGGGTTCCAGCGTTACCTGGCTGTCGAGCACCGAGATTTTCGAGACCATCTGCATGCGTTGCAGCAGTTGCTCGACGTCGAGCGACGCGTCGTCCTGGACCGGCAAGCCCTTGAGCGACCAGCGACCGTCTTCGTTTTCATGCAGGTTCAGTTGCAGGCCGCCGAGTTCGACACGGGCAAGGCGCAGTTCGCGCCGGGTCAGGCTGGACCAGAGATCGGGCACCACCTTCACTGCATCCAGACGCAAGGCCGAGTTGCCCTCGCCCACTTGCACGTCATGCACCACCAGAATCGGCGCCAGACCACTCCAGCGCCCTTCCAGCGCGCCAATGTGCACGGGCATGCCGAGGGCGGCCTCGGCCTTGCCCTCGACTTCACTACGGTATTCGGCAACCAGCGGAATCAGCTCGCGGCCGAGGCTGACATAGAGCGCAACCAGCACCGCCAGCAACGCACAGGCACCCAGGCCCCAGCGGGTCAGTGCAGCAAGAACGCGGATCAGACGCTCCATGCCAGTGGCCCCCCGAGTCGTCCCATAACTATGGCCCGACGTACCGGGTTTGCCAGCACAAAAGAAACCAGCGTGAAATCAGAGCGAGTCAGAGCAGCACCACATCGTATTGTTCCTGGGAATACATGGACTCCACCTGGAAACGAATGGTTCGCCCGATAAAGGCTTCGAGTTCGGCGACATTCCCCGATTCTTCGTCCAGCAGGCGGTCCACCACCTTTTGGTTGGCGAGCACTCTATAGCCTTCGGCCTGGTAGGCCCGCGCCTCGCGAAGAATTTCCCGGAAAATCTCGTAACAGATAGTCTCCGGCGTCTTGAGCTTGCCGCGCCCCTGGCAACTGCTGCACGGCTCGCACAGCACCTGCTCAAGGCTTTCACGGGTGCGTTTGCGGGTCATCTGCACCAGGCCCAGTTCGGTGAGGCCGATGATGTTGGTTTTCGCATGGTCGCGTTCGAGCTGCTTTTCCAGGGTGCGCAGCACCTGGCGCTGATGCTCTTCGTCTTCCATGTCGATGAAGTCGATGATGATGATTCCGCCGATATTGCGCAGGCGCAGTTGCCGGGCGATGGCGGTGGCGGCTTCGAGGTTGGTCTTGAAGATGGTTTCTTCGAGGTTGCGATGGCCGACGAAGGCGCCAGTGTTCACATCGATGGTGGTCATGGCCTCGGCCGGGTCGATCACCAGATAGCCGCCGGACTTGAGAGGCACCTTGCGCTCAAGGGCACGCTGGATTTCATCTTCGACGCCGTACAGGTCGAAAATCGGCCGCTCACCGGGGTAATGCTCCAGACGATCGGCGATTTCCGGCATCAGTTCGCCGACGAACTGCGTGGTTTTCTGGAAAGTTTCCCGGGAGTCGATGCGGATCTTCTCGATCTTCGGATTCACCAGGTCGCGCAGGGTACGCAGCGCCAGTCCCAGGTCTTCGTAGATTTCGGTAGGCGCGCCCACGGTCTTGATCTGCGCGCCGATCTGATCCCACAGGCGCCGCAGGTAGCGGATGTCCATGAGAATCTCGTCTGCCCCGGCGCCTTCCGCCGCGGTGCGCAGGATGAAGCCGCCGGAGTCCTGGATGTTTTCCTGGGCGACACAGTCGCTGACCACCTTCTTCAGGCGGTCGCGCTCAGCTTCGTCTTCGATCTTCAGGGAAATGCCGACGTGTTTGGTGCGCGGCATGTAGACCAGATAGCGGGAAGGAATCGACAACTGGGTGGTCAAGCGGGCGCCCTTGGACCCGATGGGGTCTTTGGTCACCTGCACCACCAGGCTTTGCCCCTCATGCACCAGGGCGCTGATGCTTTCGACCGTCGTGCCTTCGCGCAGGGAGATTTCCGAGGCATGGATAAAGGCCGCGCGGTCCAGACCGATATCGACGAAGGCCGCCTGCATGCCCGGCAACACCCGTACCACCTTGCCCTTGTAGATATTGCCAACGATGCCGCGGCGCTGGGTGCGCTCGACATGCACCTCTTGGAGAACGCCGTTTTCCACCACCGCCACGCGTGATTCCATCGGTGTGATGTTGATCAGAATCTCTTCACTCATGGCAGGCTCTCGTCAAAGTTCTTTGAGGTAATGATGGATTGCCCGACGGAGACTGGCGAGCAATAAACGGTCTCAGTGCATCCTCATTCTGCTGTCGGCAGGCCCTGCCAGCAGGGAATGCCGAAACGGGCGAGCAATTCGGCGGTTTCGGCGACTGGAAGCCCGACCACACCCGAGTAGCTGCCCTGAAGGTTCTGCACGAATACCGCGCCGAGGCCCTGGATCGCGTAGGCGCCAGCCTTGTCCCGCGGCTCGCCGCTGGCCCAGTAGGCGTGCGCCTGCTCTGCGCTGATCGGTCCGAAGGTAACGCGACTGGTGACGCACAGGCTTTCGCTGCGCTGGCCATCGCTCACAGCGACGGCAGTCAGCACCTGATGTTCACGTCCGGAAAGCGAGGCCAGGATGGCCAGGGCATCTTCGCGGTCGACGGGCTTGCCAAGAATCTTGCCGTCGAGGACCACGGCAGTATCGGCACCGAGCACGGCCAGAGGCTCGCGGGTGCCGCTGGCGGTCAGCAGGGCCAGGCCGGCAGCCGCCTTGCCGAGGGCCAGGCGCTCGACATAGGCGCTTGCCGACTCATTGGGCAGCGGGGTTTCGTCAATCGAGGCACTGACGACGGTGAAGGGAATGCCGATCTGGGTCAGCAGCTCACGGCGGCGCGGCGAACCGGAGGCCAGGTACAGCGGGGTCATCGTGACGTCTCCCTGTCAGCGTCGAAAAGCAGGATGCTTCAGTAGATGCTCAATCGGCTGCGCAGACCGCGCAGGCCGAAGCTGATCCATGGCCAGAGCAAGGCACTGGTCACTGCCGGCCAGACCAGCGCCAGCGTGGGCTGGCGATTGCCGGTCAGGGCGCTGAGCCACAGTTGTACCAGCTGGGCGACGCCGAAGATCACCAGGATGGTCAGGCTCTGCTGCCACATGGGGAACATGCGCAAGCGCTGTTGCAGGCTGAGTACCAGGAAGGTGATCAGGGTCAGGACCAGGGCGTTCTGCCCCAGCAGCGTGCCGTACAGCACGTCCTCCGCCAGACCGAGCAAAAACGCGGTGGTCATGCCGACCTTGGTGGGCAGGTTCAACGTCCAGAAGGCCAGCAGCAGGGCCAGCCACAGTGGACGGAAGATATCCATGAACGGCGGCATCGGCCACACGCTGAGCAGCAGGCCGACCAGGAAGGTCAACCAGACCACCCAGCCATTCTTGCCGTGTGTACTGACCATCAATGTCTCTCCCGGGAGGGGGTCGTTGGCGTGCCATGGCTTGCGGGCGCAGCAGCGGCAGCCGGCGTTGGCGCGGCCGCAGGTGTGGCCGCCGGGGCATGGGGCGCAGCCGGGGTCGTGGTGGCGGGTGCGGCAGGTGATGCAGGCGTGGTGGCCGGCGCAGCATGTGCGGCGTCAGTGGCGGGTGCCGGGTGACCCGCGGCGTCCATCGCCTGGGCCTGGGCAGCGTCGTTGGCACGCTCTTCAGGTGTGCGGCTGTCGCTGAACACCAGCAGCAGATAGCGGCTGCGGTTCAAGGCGGCAGTCGGCACCGCGCGAACGATGGCGAACGGTTGCCCGGAGTCGTGGATCACTTCCTTCACCGTAGCCACCGGATAACCGGCCGGGAAACGCTGACCCAGACCGGAACTCACCAGCAGGTCACCTTCCTTGATATCGGCGGTGTCGGCGACATGACGCAGCTCAAGGCGCTCCGGGTTGCCGGTACCGCTGGCAATGGCCCGCAGACCGTTGCGGTTGACCTGCACCGGAATGCTGTGGGTAGTGTCAGTCAGCAGCAGCACCCGCGAGGTGTACGGCATCAACTCGACCACCTGGCCCATGAGGCCGCGGGCGTCGAGCACCGGCTGGCCGAGCACGACACCGTCGCGCTCGCCTTTGTTGATCAGAATTCGATGGGTGAACGGGTTCGGGTCCATGCCGATCAGTTCGGCGACCTCGACCTTTTCATTGAAGAGCGCCGAGGAGTTGAGCAACTCGCGCAGACGCACGTTCTGCTCGGTCAGGGCAGCCAGCTTTTGCAGGCGACCTTGCAGGAGCAGGGCTTCGGTCTTGAGTTTTTCGTTCTCGGCGATCAGTTCGGTGCGGCTGCCAAACTGGCTGGCCACGCCTTGCCACAGACGCTGCGGCAGATCGGTGATGGTGTAGGACTGCATCAGCACCAGCGACATTTGACTGCGCACGGGCTTGAGCACGGGGAAGCGGGCATCGACCACCATCAAGGCGATCGACAGCACGACCAGCACGAGCAGGCGTACGCCCAGCGACGGGCCTTTGGCGAAAAGCGGTTTAATAAGCCGCTCCTCGTTGACGACGGTTCAGGAGGTCATTCATACGGCAACGCACCGGCCTGGATTGCGGATGGATGGAAGCGACGTCCAGACGGACGCCAGCCGGCAATACAGGTAGCACTGCAAGCGCTACCTGTAAACCGGTCGACAGGGTTGCAATCCGGCGAATCACTCGCTGGAGAGCAGGTCCATGGTGTGTTTGTCCATCATTTCCAGGGCGCGACCGCCGCCACGGGCGACACAGGTCAGCGGGTCCTCGGCAACGATCACCGGCAGGCCGGTTTCCTGGGCCAGCAGCTTGTCCAGGTCGCGCAGCAGAGCGCCACCACCGGTCAGCACCAGGCCACGCTCGGCGATGTCGGACGCCAGTTCCGGAGGCGATTGCTCCAGGGCGCTCTTCACGGCCTGAACGATAGTCGCCAGGGATTCCTGCAGCGCTTCGAGCACTTCGTTGGAATTCAGGGTGAAGGCACGTGGTACGCCTTCGGCCAGGTTACGGCCGCGGACGTCGACCTCGCGCACTTCGCCGCCCGGATAGGCGGTACCGATTTCCTGCTTGATACGCTCGGCGGTGGATTCGCCGATCAGGCTGCCGTAGTTGCGGCGCACGTAAGTCACGATGGCTTCGTCGAAGCGGTCGCCACCAACGCGGACGGATTCGGCGTAAACCACACCGTTCAGGGAGATCAGTGCGATTTCAGTGGGACCACCACCGATATCGACGACCATCGAGCCACGGGCTTCTTCGACCGGCAGGCCGGCACCGATGGCAGCGGCCATTGGCTCTTCGATCAGGAATACTTCACGGGCACCGGCACCAAGGGCCGATTCACGGATGGCGCGGCGCTCGACCTGGGTCGACTTGCACGGCACGCAGATCAGCACACGAGGGCTAGGCTGCAGGAAGCTGTTTTCGTGAACCTTGTTGATGAAGTACTGCAGCATCTTTTCGCAGACGCTGAAGTCGGCGATCACGCCGTCCTTCATCGGACGAATGGCAGCAATGTTGCCGGGAGTACGACCCAGCATGCGCTTTGCTTCGGTGCCGACAGCGACGACACTTTTCTGGTTGCCGTGGGTACGAATGGCCACAACCGAGGGCTCATTCAGGACGATACCGCGCTCACGCACGTAAATAAGGGTGTTGGCAGTCCCCAGGTCGATGGAAAGATCGCTGGAAAACATGCCACGCAGTTTCTTGAACATGGGAAAGGGACCCTGGCAACGCGTGGGTAAAAAAGTGCGGCAAACTCTAACAACGGCGGGGATTTTGGGCAAGGCGCCAATATGTTAAATTGGCAGTTTTTCCGAGCAAGCCAGCACACGATCGGGCCTTATGACCACGTGTGCGCCTACATGTTCCTCATCGCGGACCCATTCCGTTTTTCTTTCCCCAGGAGATCCCCATGGCGCTTGAACGCTGCGACGTGGAAAAGATCGCTCACCTGGCCCGACTGGGCCTGAACGAAGCCGATCTGCCACGCACTACCGATGCCCTGAACAGTATTCTGGGACTGGTCGACCAGATGCAGGCCGTCGACACCACCGGTATCGAGCCTTTGGCTCACCCTCTGGAAGCCAGCCAGCGCCTTCGCGCCGACGTTGTAACAGAAAGCAACCAGCGAGACAGCTACCAGGCCATCGCCCCGGCGACGGACAGCGGCCTGTACCTGGTTCCGAAAGTCATCGAGTAAGGGAATAGAGCCTGCCATGCACCAACTCACCCTGGCCGAGATCGCTCGCGGACTCGCCGACAAAGCCTTTTCCTCCGAAGAGCTGACCCGCGCGCTGCTGGCCCGCATCCATCAGCTCGACCCACAGATCAACAGCTTCATCAGTGTCACCGACGACCTGGCCATCAGCCAGGCCCGTGCCGCCGACGCCCGTCGCGCCGCCGGCGAGAACGGTGCACTGCTGGGCGCGCCGATCGCCCACAAGGACCTGTTCTGCACCCAGGGCATCCGCACCAGCTGCGGCTCGAAGATGCTCGATTCGTTCAAGGCCCCCTACGACGCCACCGTGGTCAGCAAGCTGGCCGAGGCTGGCACCGTGACCCTGGGCAAGACCAACATGGACGAATTCGCCATGGGTTCGGCCAACGAATCCAGCCACTACGGCCCGGTGAAGAACCCGTGGAACCTGGAACACGTGCCTGGCGGTTCGTCCGGTGGTTCGGCTGCGGCCGTGGCTGCCCGCCTGCTGCCGGCCGCCACTGCCACAGACACCGGCGGCTCGATCCGCCAACCGGCCGCGCTGACCAGCCTGACCGGCCTCAAGCCGACCTACGGCCGCGTTTCGCGCTGGGGCATGATCGCCTACGCGTCGAGCCTCGACCAGGGCGGCCCGCTGGCCCGCACCGCCGAGGACTGCGCCCTGCTGCTGCAAGGCATGGCCGGTTTCGATCCGAAAGACTCCACCAGCATCGATGAGCCGGTCCCGGACTACAGCGCCGGCCTGAACGCCTCGTTGCAAGGGCTGCGCATCGGCCTGCCGAAGGAATACTTCGGCGCCGGCCTCGACCCACGCATCGCTGAACTGGTCCAGGCCAGCGTCAAGGAGCTGGAAAAGCTCGGTGCGGTCATCAAGGAAATCAGCCTGCCGAACATGCAGCACGCCATCCCGGCGTACTACGTGATCGCCCCGGCCGAAGCCTCCTCGAACCTGTCGCGCTTCGACGGCGTGCGCTTCGGCCACCGCTGCGAGAACCCGAAAGACCTCACCGACCTGTACAAGCGCTCCCGTGGCGAAGGCTTCGGCAGCGAAGTGCAGCGCCGGATCATGGTCGGCACCTATGCCCTGTCGGCCGGCTACTACGACGCCTACTACCTGAAGGCGCAGAAGATCCGTCGCCTGATCAAGAACGACTTCATGGCCGCCTTTGAAGGCATCGACGTGATCCTCGGCCCGACCACGCCGAACCTGGCCTGGAAGATCGGCGCCAAGAACGCCGATCCGGTCGCCGCGTACCTGGAAGACGTCTACACCATCACTGCCAACCTGGCCGGTCTGCCGGGCCTGTCGATGCCGGCCGGTTTCGTCGACGGTCTGCCGGTGGGTGTGCAACTCCTGGCGCCGTACTTCCAGGAAGGCCGCCTGCTCAACGTCGCGCACCGCTATCAGCAAGTGACTGACTGGCACACTCGCGCACCTAACGGCTTCTGAGGGACAGACACATGCAATGGGAAGTTGTTATCGGGCTGGAGATTCACACCCAGCTCGCCACCCAGTCGAAGATTTTCTCCGGCAGCGCCACCACGTTCGGTTCCGAGCCGAACACCCAGGCCAGCCTGATCGACCTGGGCATGCCCGGCGTACTGCCGGTGCTGAACCAGGAAGCGGTGCGCATGGCCTGCATGTTCGGCCTCGCCATCGACGCCGAGATTGGCCAGCACAACGTGTTCGCGCGCAAGAACTACTTCTACCCTGACCTGCCCAAGGGCTACCAGATCAGCCAGATGGAGTTGCCGATCGTCGGCAAGGGCCACCTGGACATCGCTCTGGAAGACGGCACCGTCAAGCGCATCGGCATCACCCGCGCGCACCTGGAAGAAGACGCCGGCAAAAGCCTGCACGAAGACTTCAGCGGCTTTACCGGTATCGACCTGAACCGTGCCGGCACCCCGCTGCTGGAGATCGTTTCCGAGCCGGAAATGCGCAGCGCCAAGGAAGCCGTGGCCTACGTCAAGGCTATCCACGCACTGGTGCGCTACCTGGGCATCTGCGACGGCAACATGGCGGAAGGTTCGCTGCGTTGCGACTGCAACGTCTCGATCCGCCCGAAAGGCCAGGTCGAGTTCGGCACTCGCTGCGAGATCAAGAACGTCAACTCGTTCCGCTTCATCGAGCGCGCGATCAATACCGAAATCCAGCGCCAGATCGACCTGATCGAAGACGGCGGCAAGGTCACCCAGGAAACCCGCCTGTACGACCCGAACAAGGACGAAACCCGCTCCATGCGCAGCAAGGAGGAAGCCAACGACTACCGTTACTTCCCCGATCCGGACCTGCTGCCGGTGGTGATCGAGTCGACCTTCCTCGAAGGTATTCGCGCCACCCTGCCAGAGCTGCCACCGCAGAAAGTCGAGCGTTTCCAGAGCCAGTACGGTCTCTCGGCCTACGATGCCAACGTGCTGGCTTCCAGCCGTGAGCAAGCGGACTACTTCGAGAAGGTCGCGGCCATTGGTGGCGACGCCAAGCTGGCAGCCAACTGGGTCATGGTGGAGCTGGGCAGCCTGCTGAACAAGCTGGGGGTCGAGATCGACCAGGCGCCGGTCAGCGCCGAGCAACTGGGTGGCATGCTGCAGCGCATTCGCGACAACACCATCAGCGGCAAGATTGCCAAGACCGTGTTCGAAGCGATGGCCAACGGCGAAGGCGATGCCGACCAGATCATCGAAGCGCGCGGTCTGAAGCAAGTGACGGACAGCGGCGCGATCGAGAAGGTACTGGACGAAGTGCTGGCGGCCAACGCCGAGCAGGTCGAGCAGTACCGGGCAGCGGATGAAGCCAAGCGCGGCAAGATGTTCGGCTTCTTTGTCGGTCAGGCGATGAAGGCTTCGAAAGGCAAGGCGAACCCGCAACAGGTGAACGAATTGCTCAAGAGCAAGCTCGAAGGGTAATCGTCACCGAGCCTTGGTCTCGATATGGCTCGCTCCTCTGGACTCACAACGTCCTGTAGGAGCGAGCTTGCCTGGTCAGGGCCATTTAGGTACCGCTGCGTCCTTCGCGAGCAAGCTCGCTCCTACAGAGAACCACGGAGCACCGTAATACATGTGGCGTCCCCTGAGCGCCTTGGCGCTGTTCACCTTGCTCGCCGGCTGTGCCAGCCACGACATCGACCCGCGCGGCTACGATGAAACCGGCACCGCCTCCTATTATGGTTCTCGCCATCACGGCAAACGCACTGCCAGTGGTGAGCCCTTCGACCAGCACGGCCTGACCGCCGCGCACCGCAGCCTGCCCTTCGGCACCCGGGTGCGGGTCACCAACCTGAAAAACGAACGCTCTGTCGTGGTCCGCATCAATGACCGCGGCCCGCATACCCGTGGCCGACTGATCGATCTGTCGAAGGCCGCCGCGCAGAAGCTGGACATGCTCCGTAGCGGAACGGCGCGCGTCCGGGTACAAAGCCTCAGCGACTGATCCTGTTTTCGGAGCCCGACCATTTTCAACCTGGCCGCTTTACCCACCTTCAGCCTGCTGCAACTGTGCAGCGGCCTTATCCTGCTGGTGCTCGGCGCCGAGCTGCTGGTGCGCGGCGCCCTGCGCCTGGCCGCCAGCCTGCAAGTACGCCCGCTGATCATCGGCCTGAGCCTGGTGGCGTTCGGCAGCAGCGCGCCGCAACTGACCGTCAGCCTGCAGGCCGCCTACACCGGCGCCCCCGATGTGGCGGTGGGCAGCGTGATCGGCAGCAACATCTTCAACATTCTCGTCACCCTCGGCCTGGCCGCGCTGATCATTCCGCTGCGCGTGTCGCGGCAACTGGTGCGCCTGGATATCCCGTTGATGATCGGCGCCAGCCTGCTGGTGTACCTGCTGGCGCTGAACGAAGCGCTCGATCGCTGGGAAGGTGCGCTGCTGTTGCTCGGGCTTGTGGCGTATCTGGCGATCCTGTGGCGCCAGTCACGCCACCACACCCGCATCCACCACGCGCCGGGGCATCAGCCGCGGCAAGGCGTGGGCTTCTGGGCCGGCACGCTGTTGCTGATGGCCATCGGTCTTGGTCTGCTCAGCCTGGCCGGGCACCTGCTGCTGGAGGCAGCAGTGGAAGTCGCCACGGACCTTGGCTTGTCGGAACGCATCATCGGCCTGACCGTTGTCGCCGTGTGCACCTCGCTGCCGGAACTGGCGACTTCGTTGATCGCGGCCATTCGCGGTGAACGGGAAATCGCCGTGGGCAACGTGATCGGCAGCAACCTGTTCAACCTGCTGGGCGTGCTCGGCCTGACCGCCGTGCTGACCCCGGAACCGCTGTCGATCTCGCCCAATGCCCTGGCCTTCGACCTGCCGGTGATGCTCGGCGTCGCCGCCTTGAGCCTGCCGGTGTTCTATTCCGGGTACCGGGTCACGCGCGCCGAAGGTCTGGTGTTTCTCTGCCTGTATCTGGCCTATGGTCTGCACGTGGTGGCCTTCACCACCGGCATGCCGCTGGCCAACCGCCTGGAGCAACTGATGTTGTTCTATGTCCTGCCAGCGCTGGGGGCCGTGTTGCTCTACACCACCCTGCGCGCCTGGCGCCGCCAACACTAAGGAAAACAAGATGGGCGATACGAAGAAAACCGGCGAACAGGTTCGCCGCCAGGTAATGGGCGACGTCTTCGTCGACCGCGCACTGGGCAACGCCACCGAGTTCACCGCGCCGCTGCAAGAGTTCGTCAATGAACACGCCTGGGGTAGCGTCTGGAGCCGCGAAGGCCTGCCGCTGAAAACCCGCAGCCTGATCACCCTGGCCGCCCTCACTGCGCTCAAGTGCCCGCAGGAACTCAAGGGCCACGTGCGTGGTGCCCTGAACAATGGCTGTACGGTGGAAGAGATTCGCGAAGCGTTGCTGCATTGCGCAGTCTATGCGGGTGTGCCGGCGGCAATCGACGCGTTCCGCGCGGCGCAGGAAGTGATCGACACCTGGCAACAGCCAGGCTGATCGATCACTTCCCGAAGACCGTCAGGCCTTGGCGGTCTTGCGGCCGCGGGTCAGCTTGTAAGCACCCCACAGCACCAGCAGCCAGACCGGGATCAACTCGACAGAGATACGGATCCCTTCGGTCATCCACATCACCACCAGAATGAACGCCAGGAACGCCAGGCACAGGTAGTTGGTCAGTGGGTAGCCGAGGCTCTTGTAGAAGGTTTCCTGACCCTGAGCCGCCTTGGCCTGGCGGAATTTCAGGTGGGTGATGCTGATGATCCCCCAGTTGATCACCAGCGACGACACCACCAGCGACATCAGCAGGCCGAAAGCCTCACGCGGTATGTAGTAGTTGATGAGCACACACAGGCCGGTGGCCAGCGCGGAAATGCCCAGCGCCGCCAGCGGAACCCCTTTGGCATTGACCTTGAGCAGCTTCTTCGGCGCATCGCCCTGGGTCGCCAGGCCGAACAGCATGCGGCTGTTGCAGTACACGCAACTGTTGTAGACCGACAGTGCGGCAGTCAGCACCACCAGGTTGAGCACGGTCGCTACCAGGTTGCTGTCCAGGTCGTGAAAGATCATCACGAACGGGCTGCCGCCACTCACCACTTTCTGCCACGGGTACAGCGCCAGCAGCACGGCCAGGGCGCCGATATAGAACAGCAGGATGCGGTAGATCACCTGATTGGTGGCGCGCGGAATGCTGTGGCGCGGGTTATCGGCCTCGGCAGCGGTGATACCCACCAGTTCCAGGCCGCCGAACGAGAACATGATCACGGCCATGGCCATCATCAAGCCAGTGGCGCCGTTGGGGAAGAAGCCGCCGTGCTGCCAGAGGTTGGCGACGCTGGCATCCGGGCCGCCGGTACCGCTGAACAGCATGTAGCCACCAAAACCGATCATGCCGAGGATGGCCACGACCTTGATCAGGGCGAACCAGAACTCCATTTCGCCGTAGACCTTCACCTGACTCACGTTCATCAGGTTGATGACGATGAAGAAGATCGCCGCCGTGGCCCAGGTCGGGAAGTCCGGCCACCAGTACTGGACATAGATACCCACCGCCGTCAGTTCGGCCATGCCGACCAGCACATAGAGCACCCAGTAGTTCCAGCCCGACATGAAGCCGGCGAGCGGGCTCCAGTATTTGTGGGCGAAGTGGCTGAACGTTCCGGACACCGGCTCTTCCACGACCATTTCGCCAAGCTGGCGCATGATGAAGAAGGCGATGATGCCGGCGATCGCGTAACCCAGCAGCACCGACGGGCCGGCCATCTGGATGGTCTGGGCGATGCCGAGGAACAGGCCCGTACCGATCGCCCCGCCCAGGGCGATCAGTTGGATATGACGGTTTTTCAGCCCGCGGTGTAAACGCTCGGGCGTGATCTGGTCTTGCATGAAGTGTCCTCAGACGTAAGAGGCTGTGTTGGAATTGTTGTACCCGGAGAATCTAGATCCATCCTCCCCACTGCAAGAGGAAGATTCCGATATTGGTTGTAAGCGCAGCCGCCAGGGTGGTGATCACGATGATCGACGCCGCCAACTCATGATTGCCATTGGCTGCCCTGGCCATTACATAACTGGCCGCCGCGGTCGGGCTGCCAATATAGAGGAACAGGATGCCCAGTTCCGCCCCGCGAAAGCCGCATAGCCAGCCGCCAAAGGTGAATATCAGCGGCAGCCAGACCATTTTCACCAGGCTGGAACTGAGCGCCATCCGGCCACTGGCCCGCAACGAGGCCAGCGACAGCGTCCCGCCGATGCAGATCAACGCCAGCGGCAGAGTCATCTGAGCCAGGTAATCCGCCGAGGTCAGCAACCAGTTGGGCAACGGCACCTTGGCGTATGCCATCGGCGTCGCCGCCAGCACGCTGATAATCAACGGATTGCGCAGGATGCTCTTGAGGATGCTCCACGGATCGGACTTGACCGTCGGGCTGTACACCGCCAGCACCACCGACGACAGCGAGTTGTAGAGCAGGATCACCAGCCCGGCGAGGATCGCGCCGAGCGAGATACCGTAGTCGCCGTACATGCTGGCCGCCAGCGCCAACCCGACCACCCCGTTGTTGCCGCGAAACGCGCCCTGCGTGTAGATGCCGCGATCTTCCCGGGGACAGCGCCAGATGGCAATCAGCCAGGCCAAGGCGAAACTGCCTAAGGTGGCGGCGATGAAGTACAGCAGCAGGCCGGGTTTGACCGCGGCCTCGAGGTCGGCGTGGTAAATGCCGAGAAACAGCAGCGCCGGCATGCAGACGTTGAACACCAGGGCCGATGAGGTCTGGATGAAGCCGTCGTTGATCGCATTGATGCGGCGCAGCAGGACGCCCATGAACAGCATCGCGAACACCGGGGCGGTGATGTTCAGCGTCTGGATGAAAAGGGCGAGCATGCGGGGGAGTTCCGTGGCCTGTCGTTAGGTGGCTAATAATACGCCAGCACAGGCGTCAGGGACGGGGGTTTCCGGATGAATTGCAGGAAACAGGCAGATTTTTGGGGCCGCAGTGCAGCCCCAAAAAAGATCAGCGCCGAACCGGCCGCTTCTGCAGCTTGCGCTGCAAGGTCCGCCGATGCATGCCCAGGGCGCGGGCGGTGGCGGAGATATTGCCTTCGTGCTCGGCCAGCACGCGCTGGATGTGCTCCCACTGCAGGCGGTCCACCGACATCGGGTTTTCCGGCACCAGGCTGTCCAGATCAGCGTGCTCGGACAGCAGCGCCGCCAGCACGTCATCGGCGTCCGCCGGCTTGCACAGGTAATTGCAGGCGCCGCGCTTGATGGCCTCCACCGCAGTGGCGATGCTCGAATAACCCGTGAGGATCACCACGCGCATTTCCGGATCAAGCTCCAGCAGCTTGGGCAGCAGCACCAGGCCGGAGTCGCCTTCCATCTTGAGGTCCAGCGTGGCGTAGTCCGGTATGTCCTGCTGGGCCAGCACCAATCCTTCCTCCGCGGAGCTGGCGGTGCTGACGCGGAAACCGCGGCGGCTCATGGCACGGGCCATCACCCGGGTAAAGGTCGCGTCGTCGTCGACCAGCAGCAGGTGCGGCAGTTCTTCACCTTCAACCTGGATTTCATCACTCATCACACATCTCCTCGCGCGTCACGCGGCAAGCGTAGCTCAGTGAGCGTACCGCCTTCTTCGTGACTATAGAGTTTTACCGAGCCGCCAGCACGGGTCACGCTGGCCTTGCTCAAGAACAGGCCCAGGCCAAAGCCCTTGCCCTTGGTGGTAAAGAAGGGTTTGCCGATCTGTTCGGCGATGGCCACCGGGACGCCGGGGCCATGGTCGCGGATGCTGATGACGATGTCGGAAGCGTCCCAATCCAGGTGCACTTCCAGCCCATCGGGACAAGCATCGGCGGCGTTGTTCAGCAAATTCAGCAGGGCCTGGGTCAGGTCCGGTGGCGGCGCCAGGCGCGGCACCTCGCCTTGGCCGAGGCGCTGGAAGCGGTAACTGGCTTCGGGGCGCATCAGGTGCCAGCGGTTGAGCGATTCATCGAGCCAGAAGGTCACCGGCTGGTCTTCCACCACCATGCGCCGGTTGGCTTCGGCGGCGCGCACCAGTTGCTGCAAGGTGTACTTGCACTGCTTGACCTGTTCCTGGAGCACGCCGAGGTCTTCCTGCAACAGCGGGTCGGTATGGTCCTGGCGCATCTCGCTGATCAGCACGCTCATGGTTGCCAGCGGCGTACCGAGTTCGTGGGCGGCGCCCGCAGCCTGGGTGGCCACGGCCAGCAGCTGCTGGTCGCGCAGCCCTTCCTCGCGGCGCTGGGCCTGGAACTGCTGCTGACGGCGCAGCTCCTCGGCCATCTTCGCCGCGAAGAAGGTGATCACCGCCGCGGCCAGGGCGAAACTCAGCCACATGCCGTAGATCTGCATCTTCTCCCGCGCCATGGGGAAGGTTTCCAGCGGATAGAACTGCATCAACAGCAGGGTGTAGGCCACCAGCGCGATGCCCGAGAGGATCAGCGAATAGACCCACGGCAACGTCACCGCGGCAATCGCGAGCGGTACGAGGTAATAGGAAACGAAGGGGTTGGTCGATCCGCCGGAGAAATACAGCAAGGCGCTGTGGATCAGCAGGTCGCAGGCCAGTTGCACCGCGTATTCCAGCTCGGTAACTGGCAGCGAGGCGCGCAGGCGCAGGGCGGTGACCAGGCACAACACCATGGAAAACCCGAGGGTGACACTCAGGGCCAGCCAGGGCAGCGGAAGGAGTTCAGTCCAGTAGGCGACCCCGACCGAACCGGCCTGCGCGGCCAGTACCAGGGTGCGGACAAGCGTCAGACGCCAGAGATTCTGGCGGGTGGCGGACAGCATTTTTTCGGGGGCGAGCATGAGCTCTCCTGATGAGTGCTCCAGGTAAACCGCCGCGAGTATACCCAAGCGACGCCCTGGTCTGCAGCAATGCGGCAACTCGCCACACCGGGGATAAATGATGGCCTTCTGGAACCTTGCTGCTATTTTCAAGGTCAGACAGGGTCTGCGTGGCACAGGATCGTATCGGCCACGCCCATTTTTCAAGGAGTTATCCATGCATACCCCCAGCCGTAGCGCCAAGGTCCTGCTGGCCGCCAGCCTCCTGGCCAGCCTTCCCGTTCTGGCGGACGAGCCGCGTTACAACCAGGTATCGCTGCGTGCCGAAGCCAGCAAGGAAGTGACCCGCGACCTGATGGTCGTGACCCTGTACAGCGAAGCACAGAACACTGATCCGGCGAAACTCGCCGCCGAGATCACCACCACGCTGAACAAGGCGCTGGAAAAGGCCCGTCAGGCCAAGGACGTGAAGATCAGCCAGGGCAGCCGCAACGCCTACCCGATCTACGACGACAAAGGCCAGAAGATCACCGGCTGGCGTGAGCGCGCCGAACTGCGCCTGGAAAGCAGCAACTTCCCGGCCCTCTCCGGCCTGACCGGCGAGCTGCTGCAGACCCTGAAAATGGGCGGCATGGACTTCGCCGTTGCGCCCGCAACACGCAAGACCAGCGAAGATGAGCTGCTCAAGGATGCGGTCGACGCCTTCAAGGCCCGCGCGCAGATCGCCACCGATGCGTTGGGCGGCAAGGGCTACAAAGTGGTCAGCCTGAACCTCAACAGCAGCGGCTACCCACAGCCGTACATGCGTGCGCCGATGATGATGAAGGCCAGCATGGATGCCGAAGCCGCGCCGTCGCCGCAGGTCGAAGCCGGCACTGCGCAGGTAAGCATCAGCGCGGATGGCACTATCGAAGTGCAGATGCCTTAAACGGGTTATCTATGGGGACCGGTGCAAGACCGGTCCCTGTGATGAGGCCCACGAAGCAAAAAAGCCTCCCCTGCACCCTAATGCCAGTCAGTTAGAATTTCAGCGCCTATATTGGGGCTGCTCTGCAGCCCTTCGCGACGGTTCGGCGCCCCGACAAGCTCGCTCCCACAGGATCCTAGCCAAGGTGCAAGTTGTGGGAGCGAGCTTGTCGGGGCGCCGAACCGTCGCGAAGGGCCGCAAAGCGGCCCCAATTGGTTTAACTGACTGGCATTGCCCTGCCCCCTCCACTTCACTTTCCCGCTAAGCAGCTATCCTCAATCGTTGGCATAAATATCCGCAGGTCGGCTCACGAGGCCGTCTGCTCAAAAAAATGACAACAATGAGGCCACCATGCTGAAAACCGCAGTCATTCCGTTCCTGGTCGGCGCAGGTCTGCTCGCCGTCACCCCAGCCGCGCAAGCCGCCAGCAATCTTGTCTACTGCTCCGAAGGCAGCCCCGCCGGCTTCGATCCCGCGCAGTACACCACCGGCACCGACTTCGACGCGTCCTCCGAAACCATGTTCAACCGCCTGGCCCAGTTCGAGCGCGGCGGCACCAAGGTCATTCCCGGCCTGGCAACCAGCTGGGACGTTGCCGATGACGGCCTGACCTACACCTTCCACCTGCGCGAAGGGGTCAAGTTCCACACCACCGACTACTTCAAGCCAACCCGCGAGTTCAACGCCGACGACGTGCTGTTCACCTTCAACCGCATGCTCGACAAGGACATGCCGTTCCGCAAGGCCTACCCCACCGAGTTCCCGTACTTCACCGACATGGGCATGGACGCGAACATCAAGCAGGTGGGGAAGGTCGACGACCACACGGTGAAGTTCACCCTCGCCGCCGTCGATGCCGCGTTCATCCAGAACATCGCCATGAGCTTCGCCTCGATCCAGTCCGCCGAATACGCCGACCAGTTGCTCAAGCAGGGCAAAGCCGCTGACCTCAACCAGAAGCCGATCGGCACCGGCCCGTTCGTGTTCAGCAAATACCAGAAAGACGCGCAGATCCGCTTCAAGGGCAACAAGGAGTACTGGAGCCCCGACGAGGTGAAGATCGACAACCTGATCTTCGCCATCACCACCGACGCCTCCGTGCGCATGCAGAAGCTGAAGAAGAACGAGTGCCAGGTCACCCTCTTCCCGCGACCCGCCGACCTCGAAGCCCTGAAGGCCGACCCGAACCTGCAGATGCCGTCCCAGGCGGGCTTCAACCTCGGCTATATCGCCTACAACGTGATGGACAAGATCAAGGGCAGCAACGAGCCCAATCCGATGGCCCAGCTCAAGGTGCGCCAGGCGCTGGACATGGCGGTGAACAAGCAGCAGATCATCGATTCGGTGTATCAGGGCGCGGGGCAACTGGCGGTCAACGCGATGCCGCCGACCCAATGGTCCTACGACGAGACCATCAAGGACACCGAATACAATCCCGAAAAAGCCCGGCAGTTGCTCAAGGAAGCCGGGGTCAAGGAAGGCACCGAGATCACCCTGTGGGCGATGCCGGTCCAGCGACCGTACAACCCCAACGCCAAGCTGATGGCCGAGATGCTCCAGGCCGACTGGGCGAAGATCGGCATCAAGGCGCGCATCGTCAGCTATGAATGGGGCGAGTACATCAAGCGCTCCAAGGACGGCGAGAACGGCGCCATGCTGATCGGCTGGAGCGGCGACAACGGTGACCCGGACAACTGGCTCGGCACCCTGTACGGCTGCGATGCGGTCAACGGCAACAACTTCTCCCACTGGTGCAACACCGACTACGACAAGCTGGTCAAGCAAGCCAAGACCACCACCGACCAGAACAAACGCATCGAGCTGTACAAGCAGGCCCAGCACATCCTCAAGGACCAGGTGCCGATCACCCCGATCGCCCACTCCACGGTCTATCAGCCGATGCGCAAGTCGGTGGAGGACTTCAAGATCAGTCCGTTTGCGCTGAATGATTTCTACGGCGTCAGCGTCAAGCCATAAACGCGTTCCAAGGGCCGCCCTGCGGCCCATCGCGACCGTTCAGGTGGATAGCCGCCACGACAACCACACTCGTTGTGGATAGGTCACCACCACCCTGCTGAAATTTCGTCAAACCACTCAGAAACGTCCCACCCCAATTTGCGTCCTGTGTCACTCGTCGTCGTCCTTTCCCGCCCTTACCGTGGGACTGGCGCCGCAGCACGTGAGCGAAGGCTCGCCATGTGTCGCGGAAAACTCCAACGACAACGACAACGACAAGACAAGGGGATACCCATGCGCCTGACCTCCCTCTTCGCCGCCCTTCTTGGTGCCGGCGTGCTGGTTCATTCGCCCCTCGGCATGGCCGACGGCAACAAGGGCAATCTGGTGTTCTGTTCCGAAGGCAGCCCGTCCGGGTTCGACTCCGCGCAATACCAGAGCGGTACCGACAATGACGTCGCCGAACCGCTGTACAACCGCCTCGTGGAGTTCGAGCGCGGCGCCACCGGCGTACTGCCCGCGCTCGCGACCGACTGGAACATCTCCGACGACGGCCTGATCTACACCTTCAACCTGCGCCCCGGCGTGAAATTCCACAGCAACAACGGCTTCACCCCGAGCCGCGACTTCAACGCCGAAGACGTGCTGTTCACCTTCAACCGCATGCTCAACACCACCCACCCGTTCCGCATGGCCTACGGCACCGAGTTCCCCTACTTCAGCGCCATGGGCCTGGACAAGACCATCGCCAAGGTCGAGAAGACCGGGCCGATGACCGTGGTCTTCACCCTCAACCAGGTTGACGCCTCGCTGATCCAGAACCTGGCCATGAGCTTCGCGTCGATCCTCTCGGCCGAGTACGCCGAACAGTTGCTCAGCCGTGGCACGCCGGCGGACATCAGCCACAAGCCGATCGGCACCGGGCCTTTCGTGTTCACCCGTTACCAGAAGGACGCGCAGGTCCGCTACCGCGGCAACCCGGATTACTGGGCGCCGGAGAAGGTGAAGCTCGACAACCTGATCTTCTCGATCAACACCGACCCCTCGGTGCGCGTCCAGAAGCTGCGCAAGGGCGAATGCCAGGTGACCATCCATCCCCGCCCCGCCGACCTCGAAGCCCTGCGCCGCGACGAGACCATCAACCTGATCGAAAAGCCCGCCTACAACCTCGGCTACATCGCCTACAACACCCAGAAAAAGCCGTTCGACCAGCTCGAAGTGCGCCAGGCCCTGGACATGGCGGTGGACAAGGAAGCGATCATCAGGACGGTGTTCCAGGGTGCCGGCCAGGTCGCGGTAAACAGCATGCCGCCAACCCAATGGTCCTACGACGAGACCATCGCCGATCCCCCTCACAACCTGGAAAAGGCGCGCCAGATGCTCCGCGAGGCGGGGGTCAAGGAAGGCACCGAAATCACCCTCTGGGCCATGCCGGTTCAACGCCCCTACAACCCCAATGCCAAGCTGATGGCGCAGATGCTTCAGGACGACTGGGGCAAGCTCGGGCTCAAGGTGAATATCGTCAGTTACGAATGGGGCGAGTACCTCAAGCGCGCCAAGGACGGCGAGCACGACACCATCCTGATCGGCTGGACCGGCGACAACGGCGACCCGGACAACTGGCTCGGCACCCTCTACAGCTGCGACGCCATTGGCAGCCACAACCACTCCATGTGGTGCGACCCGCAATACGACGCCCTGGTGAAACAGGCCAAGTCGGTCACCGACCGCGAGCAGCGCTCCGAGCTGTACCGCCAGGCCCAGCAGTACATCAAGCAGCAAGTGCCGATCACCCCCGTCGCCCACTCAACGGTCAGCCAGCCGGTCAGCACGAAGGTGAAGGATTACCTGGTGAGCCCCTTCGGTCGCACCACCTTCCTGGATGTTGGCATCGAGTGATGCCGGTCCTCGCCGGATCAAGGCTTACCCGCCCCGATCCCGTGCAATGACCAGTGGGTCCACAAGACTCGCCGGTGCTCTTACAAGAACAAAAGGAAGCATCGCCTTGAAAGCACTTTCCATCTCCATCGTCGCTATCACTTTCTGCGGCCTGGCCGATCAGGCCCTGGCCGAATCCCTCAGCCACGATTACCTGCCATTCACCCTCAAGGAGAACAACGCCCAGGCCGAAGCCAGCGGATTCTTCGAAGGGCAGAGCCTGTCCGGCTCGACCCGCAACTGGTACTCCCACGAGCGCGCGACCAAGGGCCCGCAGTTCCGCTACTACAAGAGCGACGGCAGCCGCCACGACAGCCACAGCCGCGATAACTGGGTGCAGGGCACCATCCTCGATTACACCTCGGGCTTCAGCCAGGGCCCCGTGGGCTTGGGCGTCCAGGTGGCGGGCTACAACGCCATTGCCCTCGAACGAAGCCGCACCGCCGTGGCCGGTCCCAACAACCGCACCCTGACCCACAGTGACGGCGACGTCATCGGCCAGTGGAGCAAGATCGGCCTGGCCAACCTCAAGGCCCGCTTCTCCCACACCACCCTGACGGCGGGTCGCCACACGGTGAACACGCCGGTGATCGCCGCCATCGGCAACCGTGCACTGCCGTCGAGCTTCGATGGCTTCAGCCTGCACAGCGCGGAATTCCATAACCTGTCGTTCGACCTGGGCCGCTTCGAGCGCGTCTCGAGCCGAACCGAACAGGGCAAGAGCAAATTCACCACGGAATATTCGGCCATCGGCGCCCAGGCCGACCGGGTCAGCATGGCCGGCCTCACCTACCAGCCCATGAGAAGCCTAACCACCAGCCTGTACTTCGCCAATGTCGAAGACATCTGGAACCAGTACTACGTCGCCGCCTCCCACGACCTGGGCGACACCGCCGTGCTGGGCCTGACCACCGGCCTCAACTACTACGGCACCCGTGACCAGGGCCGCGGCAAACAGGGGCCGATCGACAACGACACGTTCAGCCTGTCCTTCGCCCTGACGCACAAGGCCCACACCCTCGGTCTGTCGTGGCAGCAGGTGAGCGGCAACGAGTACTTCGACTACCTGCACGACACCAACGGGATCTTCCTGGCCAACTCGCTGTACTCGGACTTCAACGGCCCCAACGAGAAGTCCGTGCAGCTCAGCTACGTGCTCAACCTGGCCCCCTACGGCATTCCGGGGGTGCGCCTGAACCTCTACAACGCCCGCGGCTGGGGCATCGACGGGACTCACTACCGCGGCAGCAGCTACGATGTACGCAAGCTCGATGGTGAACACCACGAGGAATGGGGCATTGGCGTGAGCTATGCGGTGCAGGACGGCGCGCTTAAAGACACCAGCGTCCGTGCCACCTACAGCGCGCACCGGGCGAGCCGGGCGCAGATTGATGGCAACGTGGACGAACTGCGCGTCGTGACCACCATCCCCTTCGACATTCTCTGAGCAATCCTGCGCCCCGGCCACCACACCGGCCGGGGCGCAGACGGGAACCGAGCAAAGGAGCCTGCATGAATCCCTCTCCCCTTCAGGTCGCATTGGCGGCCCTGTTGCTGAGCACCTCGGCAAGCCTCTGCGCCAAGCCACTGGTGGTCTGCACCGAGGCCAGCCCGGAAGGTTTCGACATGGCCCAGTACACCACCGCGGTGACTGGCGACGCTGCGGCCGAAACCCTGTTCAACCGCCTGGTGGACTTCAAGCCCGGAACCACCGATATCCAGCCGGCCCTGGCCGAACGCTGGGACATCAGCGACGACGGCCTGATCTACACCTTCCACCTGCGCCAGGGCGTGAAATTCCACCATACCGACTGGTTCACCCCGACCCGCGAAATGAACGCCGACGATGTGCTCTGGAGCTTCCAGCGCCAACTCGACCCCAACCACCCGTGGCACGACAAGACCAGCATCGGCTTCCCTTACTTCGAGAGCATGGGCTTTCGCGAACTGCTGAAAAGCGTGGAAAAGACCGATCAGGACACCGTGGTCTTCACCCTGACCCGCCCCGAAGCGCCGTTTCTTCGTGACCTGGCCATGGCCTTCACCTCCATCTATTCCGCCGAATATGCCGACCAGTTGCTCAAGGCCGGCAAGACCGGCGACCTCAACAGCAAGCCGGTCGGCACCGGTCCCTTCGTTTTCCAGCGCTACAACAAGGACGCGCAGGTCCGTTACAAGGCCCACCCCGACTACTTCCGTGGCGTGCCGCCGAGCGAGACGCTGGTGTTCGCCATCGCCAATGACAACAACGTGCGTGTGCAGAAACTGCGCGCCAACGAATGCCAGATCGCGCTCTATCCAAAGCCCGACGACGTGCCCGCGCTCAAGGCCGACCCGATGCTCAAGGTCGCCGAGATGGAGTCGCTGGTCACCGGCTATATCGCCCTCAACACCGAGCACCGTTACCTGAGCGATGTGCGGGTGCGCAAGGCGATCGACATCGCCTTCGACCGCCAGACCCACATCGACCAACTGTTCGGCAAAGGCAACGCGCTGCTGGCGGTCAATCCCTATCCGCCGACGCTGATGGGCTACAACCACGACAACCGCAACCCGCCCCGCGACCTCGACAAAGCCCGGGCGCTGCTCGAGGAAGCCGGCGTCCCGCAAGGCACGGTGCTGACCCTGTTCACCCGCAACGGCGGCGGCCCGACCAATCCCAACCCGCGGCTCAGCGCCGAAATGCTCCAGGCCGACCTGGCGCAGATCGGCCTCAAGGTCGATATCCGGGTCATGGAATGGGCGGAAATGCTGCGCCGGGCGAAGAACGGCGAGCACGATATGGTGTCCACCGGTTGGGCCGGCGATAACGGCGATCCGGACAACTTCCTGACCCCGCTGCTCAGTTGCGAAGCAGCCAGAAATGGCGAGAACTATGCTCGATGGTGCAACGAAAAATTCCAGGCGCTGATCACCCAGGCCCGCCAGGTGACCGACCCGCAACAACGCGAGGCGCTCTATAACCGGGCGCTGGCCGTGTACGATGAGGACCGGCCGTGGATAACCATGGCCCATCCGAAGATGTTCACGGCCATGCGTCGGAACGTCGAGGGCTACATCATCAGCCCCCTGACCAATAACAACTTCGCTACCACCCTGGTGAAGTAGAACAATAACGTCGCTCAAAGCCGTACAACGGCAAAGGCGGCCCGCCTGACCGGCTGACGAGGAACACCAGAAGATGTTTAGTTTCATTGCCCGGCGTCTGGGACTGCTGATCCCGACATTTTTCGGCATCACGCTACTGACTTTCGCGCTCATACGACTCATCCCGGGTGACCCGGTGGAAGTGATGATGGGCGAGCGCCGGGTCGACCCGCAAATGCACGCCCAGGCCATGGAGCGGCTGGGTCTGAACAAGCCGTTGCCGGAGCAGTATCTGGATTACGTCGGCAAGCTGGCCCAGGGCGATCTGGGCGAGTCGCTGCGCACCCGCGAAAGCGTCTGGAACGAGTTTCTCGCCCTGTTCCCCGCCACCCTCGAACTGGCCCTGGCCGCGTTGCTGTTCGCCGGCACCCTCGGCGTACTGGCCGGCGTCATCGCCGCGCTCAAGCGGGGCTCGATCTTCGACCACGGGGTGATGGGGCTATCGCTCACCGGTTATTCGATGCCGATCTTCTGGTGGGGCCTGATTCTCATCATGTTCTTCTCGGTCAACCTCGGCTGGACGCCGGTGTCCGGGCGCATCGACCTGCTTTACGACATCGAGCCGAAGACCGGCTTCATGCTGATCGACACCCTGCTCAGCGACGAAGAAGGCGCGTTCAAGGACGCCCTGATGCACCTGATTCTGCCGGCCATCGTGCTGGGCACCATCCCGCTGGCGGTGATCGCGCGGATGACCCGTTCCTCGATGCTCGAAGTGCTGCGCGAAGACTACATCCGCACGGCCCGGGCCAAGGGCCTGTCGCCGGCGCGGGTGGTGTTCGTCCACGGTCTGCGCAACGCGCTGATCCCGGTGCTGACGGTGTTCGGCCTGCAGGTCGGCACGCTGCTGGCCGGCGCGGTCCTTACCGAAACCATCTTTTCCTGGCCGGGCATCGGCAAGTGGCTGATCGAAGCCATCGGCGCCCGCGACTACCCGGTGGTGCAGAACGGCATTCTGCTGATCGCCTGCCTGGTCATCCTGGTCAACTTCGTCGTCGACATCCTCTACGGCCTGGTCAATCCACGCATTCGTCACCAGCGCTGAGGCCCTCATCATGAATACTCCCGCGCCAACCCCCGTCAACGCCTCAAGCCCCATCGACCAGAGCCTGCTCTATCCGTCGCCGTACAAAGAGTTCTGGCACGCCTTCTCGCGCAACAAGGGCGCAGTGGCCGGCCTGCTGTTCATGTGCCTGATCGTCTTCTGTGCGCTGTTCGCGCCCTGGGTCGCGCCGCACAACCCCAGCGAGCAGTACCGCGAATTCCTGCTGACCCCTCCGGTGTGGCTCGAAGGCGGCAACTGGCAGTTCCTCCTCGGCACCGACGAACTCGGCCGCGACCTGCTGTCGCGACTGATCCAGGGCTCGCGGCTGTCGCTGCTGATCGGCCTGTCGTCGGTGGTCATCTCGCTGATTCCGGGGATCATCCTCGGCCTGCTCGCAGGCTTCTTTCCCAAGGCCCTCGGCGCCTCGATCATGCGCCTGATGGACGTGATGCTGGCCCTGCCGTCGCTGCTGCTGGCGGTGGCGATCGTCGCCATCCTCGGCCCTGGCCTGGTCAACACGGTGATCGCCATCGCCATCGTCTCGCTGCCGTCCTATGTGCGCCTGACCCGAGCGGCGGTGATGGGCGAACTCAACCGCGACTACGTCACCGCCGCACGCCTGGCCGGCGCCAGCCTGCCGCGACTGATGTTCATCACGGTGCTGCCCAACTGCATGGCGCCGTTGATCGTGCAGGCCACCTTGAGTTTTTCTTCGGCGATCCTCGATGCCGCGGCGCTGGGCTTCCTCGGCCTCGGCGTCCAGCCGCCGACCCCCGAGTGGGGCACCATGCTGGCCTCGGCCCGCGACTACATCGAACGCGCCTGGTGGGTGGTGAGCCTGCCGGGACTGACCATTTTGCTCAGCGTGCTGGCAATCAACCTGATGGGCGACGGGCTGCGCGATGCGCTGGACCCGAAACTCAAGAATGCCGCCTGAGGAGAAGCCCATGTCACTTCTGCAAATCCGCAATCTCAACGTGCGCTTCGGTGACGCCGGCGCCGTGCCGGTGGTCGACGGCCTCGACCTGAGCGTGGCCAAAGGCGAAGTCCTGGCGATCGTCGGCGAGTCCGGCTCGGGCAAGTCGGTGACCATGATGGCGCTGATGGGCCTGATCGACGCCCCCGGGCGCATCAGCGCCGATGCCCTCACCTTCGACGGCCACGACATGCTCACGCTCAGCGGCCGGCAACGGCGCAAGGTGGTGGGCAAGGACATGGCGATGGTCTTCCAGGACCCGATGACCGCCCTCAACCCCAGCTACACCGTGGGCTTTCAGATCGAGGAAGTGCTGCGCCAGCACCTTGGCCTGCGCGGCAAGGCGGCGCGCCAGCGGGCGCTGGAGCTGCTGAAGAAAGTCGAGATCCCGGCCCCGGAAAGCCGCCTCGACGCCTACCCGCACCAACTCTCCGGCGGCATGAGCCAGCGGGTGGCGATCGCCATGGCGATTGCCGGCGAGCCCAAGTTGCTGATCGCCGACGAACCCACTACCGCCCTCGACGTGACGATCCAGGCGCAGATCATGGAGCTGCTGCTGAACCTGCAGAAAGAGCAGGACATGGCGCTGATCCTGATCACCCACGACCTCGCCGTGGTCGCCGAAACCGCCAAGCGGGTGTGCGTGATGTATGCCGGGCAAGCGGTGGAAGTCGGCCAGGTGCCGGAGCTGTTCGAAGTCCCCGCCCACCCTTACAGCGAAGCGCTGCTCAAGGCGATTCCCGAGCACAGCCTGGGCGCCGAGCGCCTGGCCACCTTGCCGGGCATCGTTCCCGGCCGGTATGACCGGCCCAGCGGTTGCCTGCTGTCACCACGCTGCCCTTACGTGCGCGACAACTGTCACCAGCAACGCCCCGACCTCGATCCCCAGGCCCACAGCCTGGCCCGCTGCTTCTACCCACTGAACCAGGAGGTAGCGTGATGAGCGAAGTCGTCCTCACTGCCCGTGACCTCACCCGTCACTACGAAGTCTCGCGCGGCCTGTTCAAGGGCTACGCCACGGTCCGTGCGCTGAATGGCGTGTCGTTCGAACTGGAAGCCGGCAAGACCCTCGCCGTGGTCGGCGAATCCGGCTGCGGCAAATCCACCCTGGCCCGCGCCCTGACGCTGATCGAAGAGCCGTCTTCCGGCTCGCTGAAAATCGCCGGCCAGGAAGTTGCCGGCGCCGGCAAGCGCGAGCGCAAGCAGTTGCGGCGCGACGTGCAGATGGTGTTCCAGAGCCCCTACGCCTCGCTCAATCCGCGACAGAAGATCGGCGACCAACTGGCCGAACCGCTCTTGATCAACACCACGCTGTCGCGCACCGAACGGCGCGAGAAAGTGCAGGCGATGATGCAGCAAGTGGGCCTGCGCCCCGAGCATTACCAGCGTTACCCGCACATGTTCTCGGGTGGCCAGCGCCAGCGCATCGCCCTGGCGCGGGCGATGATGCTGCAACCGAAAGTGCTGGTGGCGGACGAACCGACCTCGGCGCTGGACGTGTCGATCCAGGCCCAGGTGCTGAACCTGTTCATGGACCTGCAAAAGGAATTCAACACCGCCTACGTGTTCATCTCGCACAACCTCGCGGTGGTGCGGCATGTTGCCGATCAGGTGTTGGTGATGTATCTGGGGCGGCCGGCGGAGATGGGGCCGAAGGCGGATATCTACGAGAAGCCGCTGCATCCGTATACGCAGGCGTTGTTGTCGGCGACGCCGACGATTCATCCGGACCCGTTGAAACCGAAGATCAAGATTGCCGGTGAGCTGCCCAACCCGCTGAACCCGCCGGATGGCTGTGCGTTCCATAAGCGCTGCCCGTATGCCACCGAGCGTTGTGGGCGGGAAGTGCCGGCGTTCCGTCAGGTGGGGACGCGGCAGGTGGCGTGCCATTACGCGGAGCAGTTTCTTTAAGGCCCAATCGCGAGCAAGCTCGCTCCTACAAGAACAGGATTAGCGTCATGGTTGGCGCCGAATGAACCCTGTAGGAGCGAGCTTGCTCGCGAAGCGGTCTGAAATAATCAGTGCATAAACAGCGCAATCAGAATGATCACCGGAATCGGCACACCCAACATCCACAGCAGTAATGAACGCATGATTGTTCTCCTTCTAGTTCATTTCAATTAACGAATCGGGGCGGCAGGGTTGCGCGCCGCATGCCGGTCGGCATAGCCCACGGTGTCACCTTCCAGCCAGCGCACCTGATCCCGCTGACGACCACCGAACAGCGCCGCGAAGCTGGCGAAAAACGCGCCACACAGCAGCGCGACGAAGGTCCACAGCGCTGTCCATGCAGCCACCTTGGCCGCAGTGTCAGCCGCCTGTTTGGCCTCGACTTTCGCCTGTTGCACCTGACCGACGACCTGATCAACCCGTGCCTCGGCTTCCGCCTGGCTCAAGCGAGTGCGTTGCGCCACCAGCTGCGCCAGATAGGCATGGTCTTCCGGCGCCAGGGCGCGATCTTGAGTCACGGAACGGGCCAGAATACGGGCTGCCACGCCATTGGCGGCATCGTCGCTGACCGGTGCGGGACCTTCACCACGGAACAGGCTGTCGACGAAGTAGCCCATCGACGCATCGCTGTTGGCTGCAGCAACGGCACCCGCCTGAACACCGGCACCGGCCATGCTGCCGACCGTACCGACAACCAACACGGCCGCCACCAACGTCGCGATGGCCCAGGACAGGAAGCCATGGGCGGTGTCGCGGAAATACACCTCATCACCATGCAGGTTGGCCCATTTCACCCGCAACCGACCGGCAAGGTAACCACCGAGGCCAGACGCGAGGATCTGGGTCAGCAGCAACCAGATGATGGTCGAGATTCCCAACGCCTTGGCGCTGGCCCCTTCGTTCGCCCAGGGCGAGGTCGCGGCGAAGCCGAGCCCGGCGCCCAATACCACCAGAATCAGTGACAAGGCCGCCGCCGCCGCAGCGCCGGCGAATATGGCCGCCCAGGACACACCCGAGCGATTAGGGCCTGCATCAAGCGTGGGTGAGTAATCGTTAGTTGTGATCATGTGCGCCTCTCCGGTGAGCGAAATGTCCCCTTCGCTCTACAACGGTGCACCGGGCATGCCAAATGTTTCAAAAGATGAAGCCCAATGAATACGGGGCTTTGCGGGCAGGCGCGCGTCTTAGGACCGTGCAAAATGCCGGATTGGCGAAGCGCTGGTGGGTTTTATGCAAGATGATTGAATCCCGGCGACACGTCCCCGGGACTTGCACAACACTCAGCCCCCTCGGCACTATTTCCGCCATGACCCAGCCCATCCCCGACGGCCCCGCCCAAACCCCGCTCACTGCCGATACCGTGCTGCGCTATCACCTGTGCTGGAAGCACCGCGATCTGGACGGGGTCATGGCGCTCTACCACCCCGACGTCGAGTACCACGACTTCTTCCAGAACCGCGTGCTCGGCTACCGGGAGCTGCGTGATTACGTGCGCGCCTGCCTGCCCCATGAGGCCGGCGAAGACATCGTCCACAGCGACCGCATCCGCGTCGATGGCTGCACGGCCTTCATCCAGTACGAAGTGACGGTCCAGGGCGGCGAGGGCCTGGTCGCGTTCCAGTCCAGCGAAGCCATCACCGTCAGGGACGGGCTGATCTGGCGGGTCAACGAGTACGCCACCCTGGTGCGCCGCGACGACCAGCGCGCCAGCCGCACCGGCCCGCGTCCCGCCACCAGTCGCCTGGGCCTGTCGCCCCGGCAGTTGAGCACCATGGCCCAGGACCTGGAGCACTACTTCCAGCGCCAGCGTCCCTATCTCGATGCCGAACTGGACCTGCAGCGGGTCGCCAACGAGAGCGGGTACAGCCGCAACCAGATTTCCTACCTGCTCAATCAAGTGCTGGGCCAGAGCTTCTACCGCTACGTCAACCAGGCCCGGCTGCACCATCTGCTGGCCGGGATCGACAGCGGCAACTGCGCGGCGTCCATCGATGAACTGGCTTTCAGCGCCGGCTTCAACTCGCTGTCCGCCTTCTACAAGTGCTTCCGCGAGCACACCGGGCTGTCGCCCAAGGCCTATGTGAAGCAGATTTCCCTGCGTGCACGCACGTAAGACAGCGCGCCCCGCCCGCCACTAGGATCGGCCCCACACCCTGATGATGTGGAGCGGAACCCGATGCAACCCTGGCGCACGATCAGCCTCTGGATGGACCAGCTCGAAGAGCCGCTCTGCGCGCGCCCGGCCCTGCGCCAGGACCTCGACCTCGACGTTTGCATCATCGGCGCCGGCTACACGGGCCTGTGGACCGCCTACTACCTCAAGCAGCAAGCCCCGCACCTGAAGATCGCCATCGTCGAGGCCAATATCGCCGGCTTCGGCGCATCCGGGCGCAATGGTGGCTGGCTGATGGGCAACCTGCTCGGCGAAGACCGCTTGCTCGCCACCCTCTCCCCGCAGCAGCGGCGCGAGAGCATCGACCTGCTCCACGGCATCCCCGATGAAGTGCACAGCGTGCTGCAGCGTGAAGGCATCGACTGCGACTACCGCAAAGGCGGCGTGCTCTATTGCGCCGCCCGTTACCCGGAACAGGAAAAGAGCCTGCGTGCCTGGCTCGATGACCTGTACCGCCAGGGCATGACCGCAGACGACTACCGCTGGCTGCGCCCCGAAGAACTCGAAGGGCAACTGCGGCTCAGCAACGCCTACGGCGCGATTTTCAGCCCGCACACCGCGACGATCCATCCGGCCAAGCTGGTACGCGGCCTGGCCCGCGCCGTCGAAAACCTCGGTGTGACGATCTACGAAAACACCCCCGCCATCGACTGGAATCCCGGTCAGGTGCGCACGCCGCTGGCGACAATTCGCTGCCAGTGGGCGGTGCCGGCGGTGAAGGCTACGCCGCCAGCCTGCCGCCGCTGGGCAAGCATCAATTGCCGGTGCAGAGCCTGCTGGTGGCGACCGAGCCGCTGCCCGAATCTGCCTGGGAACAGATCGGCCTTGCCCAGGGCCAGGCGTTCAGCGAGAACAGCCGCCAGGTCACCTACGGTCAGCGCACCCTCGACGACCGCCTGGTCTTCGGTGCCCGTGGCGGCTACCGCTTCGGCGGCCGGCTGCGCGACGACTTCAGCCTGACCCACAACGAAATCGAACTGCGCCGCTACCTGTTCGGCGAGCTGTTCCCGCACCTGAAGAACGTGCGCATCAGTCATTCCTGGGGCGGCACACGGGCATGGCGCGGCGCTTCCGCCCGCACATGCTCTGCGACCGCCAGCGCGGCATCGCCCGCCGGCGGCTACGGCGGCGAAGGGGTGGGCGCACCACCAACGGCGGCGCACCCTCGCCGCGCTGATCCTCGACCAGCACAACGCGCTCACCGCGCAGCCCGTCCACGGCAACCGTCCGCTGTCGAGCCTCGCCAGTTGGCCGCCGGAACCCTGCCGCTGGCTGGGCTACAACGCGATCATCCAGAGTTTCGTGTTCGAGGATCGCACCCTCGCCAGCCCCGCCAGCCCGCCGTGGCGTCGGCGCCTGGCCAGTGGTCTGGCCGATCTCATGCAAGGCTTCATGCACTGACTTTTCACCACAGAGGTTCACCGGCCATGAGCATCACCCAGTTCAAACACACCGAGACTGTCGCGCTGGACAGCTCCAACCCCGTCGCCGTGCCCCTCGGCGAGCCCGTCGCGGTGACGTCGGTCACCTGCGTCGAGCGCAGCGACGGCGTCGAAACCGGGATCTGGGAGTGCACCCCAGGCCGCTGGCGGCGGCAGATCGTGCAACAGGAGTTCTGCCACTTCGTCAAAGGCCGCTGCACCTTCACCCCTGACGGTGGTGAGCCGCTGTCCATAGAAGCCGGAGACGCACTGATGCTACCGGCCAACAGCACCGGCATCTGGGATATCCAGGAGACCGTGCGCAAGACCTACGTGCTGATTTTTTGATCTTTTGATCCGCTGATCGCCTGCCTTCGATAACAACAGACAAAGCAAGGTAACCCGGACATGCGCACCCTTCTTCTCACACCTCTTCTTCTCGCCCCCCTGATGCTGACCGCCGGCGCGGCCAACGCCGCCGACTCGGTGAAGATATACAACTGGTCCAGCTACATCGCGCCCGACACGTTGAAGAACTTCCAGCAGGCCAGCGGCATCGTGCCCACCTACGACGTCTTCGACAGCAACGAAACCCTCGACGGCAAACTGATGACCGGCAACTCCGGTTACGACGTGGTGTTCCCGTCCAACCACTTCATGGCCCGGCAGATCCAGGGCAAGGCCCTGAAGAAACTGGACAAGAGCCAGTTGCCCAACTGGCAGAACCTCAACCCGGTGCTGATGAAGGCACTGGAGGTGAACGACCCCGGCAACCAGTACGGCTTCCCTTACCTCTGGGGCAGCACCGGCATCGGCTACAACATCGACAAGGTCAAGGCGGTGCTCGGCGACAACGCCCCGGTGGACTCGTGGGACCTGATCTTCAAGCCCGAGTACATCAGCAAGCTGAAAAGCTGCGGCGTCGCGGTGCTGGATAACGGCCCCGAACTGCTGCCGATCGCCCTGCACTACCTCGGCCTGCCGCACCACAGCCAGAACCCGGCCGACTACGAGAAAGCCAAGGACCTGCTGATGAAAGTGCGACCGTACATCAGCTATTTCCACTCCTCGAAGTACACCGGCGACCTGGCCAATGGCGATGTGTGCGTGGTGGTGGGTTTCTCGGGGGATGTGCTGCAGGCGAAGAACCGCGCGATCGAAGCGAAGAACGGGGTCAAGGTGGGCTATTCGATTCCGAAGGAAGGGGCGCCGATGTGGTTCGACATGGTTGCCATGCCGGCGGACGCGCCTGACGAAAAAGCCGGTTACGCCTACATGAACTACCTGCTGCAGCCGGACGTGATGGCCAACATCAGCAACTTCGTGCAGTACGCCAACGGCAACCTCAAGGCGGACGGATTGGTAGACCCGCAGCTCAAGGCCAACAACATGATTTATCCGAGCGAAGACATGATGGGCAAGCTGTATGCCCTGGAGGCGATGCCGGCGAAGATCGACCGGATCAGGACGCGGATCTGGACCGGCATAAAAGCAGGCAACTGACCTTCGGCCAGGTACAAGCTACAAGCTGCAAGCCTCAAGAAAAAGCGGGCCAGTACACGGACCGCTTCTTCTTGTAGCTTGCAGCTTCAAACTTGCGGCTGCATCAGCATCAATGATGCTCGCGGGTCGCGCGGAATTTCACGTCCGGCCAGCGCTCTTCCATCAGCGCCAGGTTGACCCGGGTCGGTGCCAGGTAGGTCAGGTGACCACCGCCGTCCACCGCCAGGTTTTCCACGGCCTTGACCTTGAATTCTTCCAACTTCTTCTTGTCATCGCAGGCGATCCAGCGAGCCGACCAGACGGTGATCGGCTCGTAGGCGCATTCGACCTTGTATTCCTCTTTCAAGCGGCTGGCGACCACATCGAACTGCAGCACACCCACGGCGCCGAGAATGATGTCGTTGCTGCGCTCCGGGAAGAACACCTGGGTCGCGCCCTCTTCGGCCAACTGTTGCAGGCCCTGACGCAGTTGCTTGGACTTCAGCGGGTCCTTCAAACGCACACGACGGAACAGTTCCGGGGCGAAGTGCGGGATACCGGTGAAGCCCAGGCTCTCGCCTTCGGTGAAGGTGTCGCCGATCTGGATGGTGCCGTGGTTGTGCAAACCGATGATGTCGCCCGCGAAGGCTTCTTCCAGTTGCTCACGCTCGGAGGAGAAGAAGGTCAACGCGTCGCCGATGCGCACGTCCTTGCCGGTGCGCACGTGGCGCATCTTCATGCCTTTCTCGTACTTGCCCGAGCAGATACGCATGAAGGCGATACGGTCGCGGTGTTTCGGGTCCATGTTCGCCTGGATCTTGAACACGAAGCCGGAGAACTTCTCTTCCACCGGCTCCACGGTGCGCTCGTGGGCAACGCGGGCCAGCGGGCGCGGCGCCCAGTCGACGACGGCGTCGAGCACGTGGTCGACACCGAAGTTGCCCAGCGCAGTACCGAAGAACACCGGGGTCAGTTGGCCGTTGATGAACTCTTCCTGATTGAATTCATGGCAGGCGCCCTGCACCAGCTCCAGTTGCTCGATGAAGCGATCGTACTCGTCAGCCAGGTGGGCGCGAGCCTCGTCGGAGTCGAGCTTCTCGATGATCTTCACCTCGGTACGCTCGTGGCCGTGGCCCGGGGTGTAAACGATGATGTAGTCATCGGCGAGGTGATAGACGCCTTTGAAATCCTTGTAGCAACCGATCGGCCAGGTGATCGGCGCGGCCTTGATCTTCAGGACCGCCTCGATCTCGTCGAGCAGCTCGATCGGGTCGCGGATATCGCGGTCGAGTTTGTTGATGAAGCTGACGATCGGCGTATCGCGCAGGCGGCAGACATCCATCAGGGCAATGGTCCGCGGCTCGACGCCTTTACCGCCGTCGAGCACCATCAGCGCCGAGTCCACGGCGGTCAGGGTGCGGTAGGTATCTTCGGAGAAGTCTTCGTGGCCCGGGGTGTCGAGCAGGTTGATCATGTGCTCGCGATAGGGGAACTGCATCACCGAGGTAGTGATGGAGATACCACGTTGCTTCTCCATTTCCATCCAGTCGGAAGTGGCATGGCGGTCGGACTTGCGCGACTTCACCGTACCGGCGACAGCGATCGCCTTGCCCATCAGCAGGAGCTTCTCGGTGATGGTGGTCTTACCGGCGTCGGGGTGGGAAATAATTGCGAAAGTGCGGCGCTTCGCGACTTCGGCGGCCTGGTTGGTCATGGGAAATCGCCTGACTGGGGATTGAAAAATGGGGCGGTATCATACCTGAAGGTCGGTTGAATTTCGATCTCTGACACTGACCTTGTGGGAGTGAGCTTGGCGGATCGCTCCTACCAATTCTTGTGAATACCGACCGCTGCGTCTCCTCCTCGATCAATTCCCGCGCTAGGTGCTCTACTTCCTCCCGAAACCCAGGGGATAAGTCATTCATCACCTGCTCAAGTGTTTTGCCCATCAACTTTTCCTGCACCAATTACCGAAAGTACCAAAAAGTCTGAACCTCGCGACTAACGGCCCAACAGCAGGTACTTCAACGCCTCCACGTCCGAATCACGCTCTTTTCTCGTGCGAAATTTCGCACACCCCAGGGATAAACACTGGCCAAATGCCGCATCAGATGGGAACCTTTAAAGCAATGGAGGCGTCCATTCCCCTGCAATGACCGTTGGTCGGGGTGGGTTTCACCGGCAACACGAGCCTGACGGGGCTTCGCTCATGGCGTGCACATCACCCTCTGCGGGAACGCGCGCTGCTACTCGCGAACACACTGCCTGTCGCCTGGAATGGCGGCCGCCACGGGAGTGTGTCCGCCGACAAAAAAAGGAGTCCGCCTGTGGCTAAACGCTATGGCAAGGGGCTGATGGGATGGGCCGCCGCGCTCGTCATCCTGGCCCTGCTGATCCACTGGATCGGCATCGATACGATCGCGCATTACCGCGCCGATCTCTGGTTCTACCTGCAGGCGCACCTGATGCTGGTGCTGCTGTCGATGGTGGCGGCGCTGGCCGTGGGTATCCCCGCCGGCATTGCCCTGAGTCGACCGCACCGGGTCGACCGCGCCGAACGCTTCATGCAGATCTTCAACATTGGCAACACCGTTCCGCCCCTCGCCGTTCTCGCCATCGCCCTGAGTATCCTCGGCATCGGCGCCGGCCCCGCGATCTTCGCGCTGTTCCTCGCCTCGTTGCTGCCCATCGTGCGCAACACCTACGAAGGCCTGAAAAACGTTCCCGCCTCACTCAAGGAAGCCGCCACCGGCATCGGCATGACCCCGCGTCAGTCGCTGTTCAAGGTCGAGCTGCCCAACGCCGTGCCGATCATCGTCGGTGGTGTGCGGGTAGCCCTGGCGATCAACGTCGGCACCGCACCGCTGTCGTTCCTGATCGGCGCCAACAGCCTGGGCAGTCTGATCTTCCCCGGCATCGCCCTGAACAATCAGCCGCAACTGCTACTCGGCGCGGCCTGCACCGCGGCCCTGGCACTGCTGCTCGACGCGCTGGTCAGCCAGTGCAGCCGCCGCTGGCTGGAACGCGGCCTGACTCACTGACCGAGGGACCCCGATGAAAAGAATCGCCTTGCTGCTGGGCGCGGCCCTGCTGTTCGCAGGATTTGCCCAGGCCGCCGAAAAACCCTTGATCCGCATCGGCGCGCGGGTCTTCACCGAGCAGACCGTGCTCGCCGAACTCACCGCCCGCTACCTGCGCCAGCACGGCTTCGAGGTGCGTATCACCGGCGGGCTGGGCAGCAACCTGGCGCGCAGCGCCCAGGAAAGCGGCCAACTGGACATGGTCTGGGAATACACCGGCGTGTCGCTGGTGTCCTACAACCACATCGACGAACGCATGCCAAACGCAGAAGCCACCTACGCCCGGGTCAAGGAACTGGACGCGAAGAAGGGCCTGATCTGGCTCGCACCGTCGCGCTTCAGCAACACCTACGCCCTGGCCCTGCCGCGCAACATTGCCGAGCAGTACCCGCAGGTGAACAGCATCAGCCAGTTGAACCAGGTACTGCGCGACGAGCCGAAGCAGACCCACGTGCTGGCGCTCGACACCGAGTTCGCCAACCGTCCCGACGGCCTCACCGGCCTGACCGAAACCTACGACCTGCAATTCACCCGCAAGGACATCCGCCAGATGGATGCCGGCCTGGTCTACACCGCCCTGCGTAACGGCCAGGTGTTCACCGGCCTGGTCTACACCACCGACGGCCGCCTGAGCGCCTTCGACCTCAAGCTGCTGGAAGACGATCGCCACTACTTCCCCGACTACACCGCCGCGCCCGTGGTGCGCAAAGAACTGCTCGACGCCCACCCGCAACTGGCCGAACTGCTCAAGCCACTGGCCGAACAACTGGACGACGAGACCATGCGCCAACTCAACGCCAAGGTCGATGTCGAGCACCAGAGCCCGGGCAAGGTCGCTGACGAGTTCCTCAGCCAGCATCCACTGCAAGGAGGTGCGCAATGAGCCTGCTGGATACCTTTGCCCATCTGGACTGGGCGCAAGTGCTGCAACTGACCGGCCAGCACATCACCCTCGTGGGCATCGCCGTCACCCTGGCGATTGTCGTCGGCGTGCCGCTGGGCATTCTGATGACCCGCTTCCCGGCCCTCGCCGGCCCGCTGCAGGCCAGCGCCACGGTGCTGCTGACCGTGCCGTCGATCGCCCTGTTCGGCCTGCTGCTGCCGTTCTACTCCAAATTCGGCCAGGGCCTTGGTCCGCTGCCGGCAATCACCGCGGTGTTCCTTTATTCACTGCTGCCCATCATGCGCAACACCTACCTGGCCCTGACCAGCGTAGAGCCGGGCATCCGTGAAGCCGCCCGCGGCATCGGCATGACCTTCGGCCAGCGCCTGCGCATGGTCGAGCTGCCGATCGCCGTGCCGGTGATCCTCGCCGGCGTGCGTACCGCCGTGGTGATGAACATCGGCGTCATGACCATCGCCGCGACCATCGGTGCCGGTGGCCTTGGCGTACTTATCCTGACCTCCATCAGCCGCAGCGACATGTCGATGCTGCTGGTCGGCGCCGTGCTGGTGAGCCTCCTGGCCATCGCCGCCGACCTGCTGCTGCAAGCCCTGCAACGCTCGCTGACTCCAGAAGGACTGCTCAAATGATCGAACTCCAGAACCTCTCGAAAACCTTCCAAAGCAACGGCAAGGAGGTCAAGGCGGTCGACTCGGTCAGCCTGACCGTCAACGAAGGCGAGATCTGCGTCTTCCTCGGCCCGTCCGGTTGCGGCAAGAGCACCACGCTGAAAATGATCAATCGCCTGATCGAGCCCACCTCGGGCAAGGTGCTGATCAACGGCGAAGACACCACCGGCCTGGATGAAGTGACCCTGCGCCGGCGCATCGGCTACGTGATCCAGCAGATCGGTCTGTTCCCCAACATGACCATCGAGGAAAACATCACCGTGGTCCCGCGCCTGCTCGGCTGGGACAAGCAGAAATGCCACGACCGCGCCCGCGAACTGATGAGCATGATCCGCCTGGAGCCCAAGCAATATCTGCAGCGCTACCCGCGTGAGCTGTCCGGTGGTCAGCAACAGCGGATCGGCGTGATCCGCGCGCTGGCCGCCGAGGCGCCGCTGCTGCTGATGGACGAGCCGTTCGGCGCGGTCGACCCGATCAACCGCGAGATGATCCAGAACGAATTCTTCGAGATGCAGCGGGCGCTGAACAAGACCGTGATCATGGTCAGCCACGACATCGACGAAGCGATCAAGCTGGGTGACAAGATCGCCATCTTCCGTGCCGGCAAGCTGGTGCAACTGGATCACCCGGACACCCTGCTCGCGCATCCGGCGGACGAGTTCGTCAGCAACTTCGTCGGCCAGGACAGCACCCTCAAGCGCCTGCTGCTGGTACGCGCCGAAGACGCGGCGGACAACGCCCCGTCGGCCAGCCCGGAGATGGTGGTCGCCGATGCACTGGAGCTGATGGACGAGCATGACCGCAAGTACGTTGTGGTGACTGACCAGAACAACCGCGCGCTGGGTTATGTGCGCCGGCGCGACCTGCATCGCCAGCAAGGGACGTGCGCCGACTTCCTGCGCCCGTTCAACGCTACCGCCGCGCATGACGAGCATCTGCGCATCCTGTTGTCGCGGATGTACGAGTTCAACCGGGCGTGGTTGCCGGTGCTGGATGGCGATCAGGTGTTCCTGGGGGAGGTGACGCAGGAATCGATTGCGGCGTACCTGAGTTCGGGTCGGTCGCGGGGTGGGAAGACCAGCATTGTGTCGCCGGCTGAGGCTGCGGTTTAAAACTTTAGGGCCTCATCGCCGCGGTTCGGCGCCCCGACAAGCCAGCGATGAGCATGGGTATCTACAGATCTCGCAGGTCATCGCAAAGTGTCGTTCACCTGCAATCCTGTGGGAGCGGATTCATCCGCGAAGGGCCGCAGAGCGGCCCTAAATCCATCCAACACACTGTTTCTGGCTGGTCTGGGTCTCACATTCAGGGAGCCTGAGCGTCGAAAGAAAGGCCGGACACAGACAGCCACCTCGTGCGGGATGGTTTGGGGGCCGCTTTGCGGCCCTTCGCGGATGAATCCGCTCCCACAATACGAGGCGATCTGACGTCCTGCGCTGCCTGCGAGGTGTGTAGATACCCATACAGCGATGAGGCCCTGAAGGACAACCGATAAATCAGAACCCTACACTGGCCTGCACATAAAACGTCCGCGGCTCACCCAGATAGATCCCCGAGTTGTTGTCGCTCGACCGGGTGTAGTACTGCTTGTCGAAGATGTTCTTCACCCCCGCCCCCAGTTTCAGGTTCGACAGGTCCTTGCCGAACTCATACCCGCCCCGCGCGCTCCAGGTCACATAACCCGGGATATTGCCGTACTGGCCATCGGCGCTCGGCTCGGTGATGTAGTTGCCGTTGAAGCTGCCGTCAGCGTTCATGCCAGTGCCCGGTGCGCGCTGTTTCGATTGGGCGAAGGCGTCCAGGTTCCAGGTCCAGCGGTCCACCTGGTAACGCAGCCCGGCATTGACCACCTGACGCGAGTAGAACGGCAGGTCACGGCCCTTGAAGCCGGGAATCTCGCCTTCATAGGTGGCGCGAGTGTAAGTGAACCCGGCATTGGCGCTCAGGCCGTCCAGGCGTGGGTCGAGCCCCGACAGGTCGTAATGCACCGACGCTTCGATCCCCTGGTGCTTGGTCGCACCGAGGTTGGTCCAGCCGATGTCGTTGCTGATGTATTGCAGCTCATCGTCGAAGTCGATGTAAAACGCCGTCAGTTCGCCGCCCCAGTCGCCATCGTCATAGCGGGTGCCGATCTCGTAGGTCTTGGCCTTTTCCGCTTCCAGGCCGTTGGCGGTCTGGTCGCCGTTACCGCCCTGGCCGAGCTGGAAGTACTGCAGGCTGCCGAACGAGGTTTCGTAGTTGGCGAACAGCTTCCAGGCATCGGACAGGTGATACATCACGCTCAGCGCCGGCAACGGCTCGTTGCTGGTCACACTGCGGCTCTTGGCCTGCACCGGCACGCCGTTGGTGCCGCGCACGGCGCGGTCGTTCCAGTCGGTATTGATGTGCTCGAAGCGCACGCCCGGAGTGATGGTCCAGTTGCCGATATCGATCTTGTCATCGATGTAATAGGCGCTGGCCTCGGTACCGCCGGTGCGGTCCTGGAACACGTGGCCGTCGGACGTCGGCGTCACGGTCGGGACGTTGTTGATCAGCGCCAGGCGGCTGGACTGCTCGTGCATGGCTTCTTTCAGGTAGCGATAGCCAACGCTGACTTCCTGGGTGGCCGGGCCACTGAAGAAGATCCGCGAAACCCGCGGCTCGATCGCGAAGGTGCGGTAGCTGCGCGGGTAGGAACTGAGGGTTTTCTGGTCGCGGGCGGCGATGGTGCTGCCGCGGAAGCTCTCGGTGTAATAGGTCAGCACTTCGAACTGGGTGACGTCGTCGATCTGCCGCAGGTACTTGAGCGAAACGTCTTTGCGCCGGCCGCTGAAGTTGTCGTAGTCGCGGTCGGACTGGTACGGGTCGGCGTCGAACTGGGCCTGGGTCAGGCCGCCGGGCATGTCGGCCTTGCCGTCGTAGTAATGGAAGTTCAGCGACAGTTCGTCCTGATCGGTCAGCGCCCAGTGGGTCTTGAGCAGCACGTCGTCGATATCGTTGGCGTTGTTGCTGCTGCGGTAGCCATTGCCGTTGACCCCGGAATACAGCAGCGCCGCGCCCAGGCCGTTGTCGGCGGTACCGCCGATGAACGCCGACTCGATGTGCTTCCAGCCGCCATGGCGGGGAGTTTCCAGGGGGGTGCCGATTTCGCCGGTGGCTTTCTCGGGAATCGCGCGGGTCACGAAGTTGATCACCCCGCCGACGTTCTGCGGCCCGTAGCGCACGGAACCTGCGCCGCGCACCACGTCGATGCTGTCGAGGTTGCCGGAGGAAATCGGCGCCATTGACAGTTGCGGCTGGCCATAGGGCGCGAACGCCGCCGGAATGCCGTCGATCAGCACCGTGGAGCGTGGCGACAGGCGCGAGGTCAGGCCACGCACACCGACGTTGAGCGACAGGTCGCTGCCGCCGGTGCCGTTGGAGTCCTGCACTTGTACGCCGGGAATGCCCTTTAGCACGTCTCGCACGTTCATCGCGCCCTGCTCGACCATCGCTTCGCGGCGCACCACGGTGCGCGCGCCCGGATGATTCTGCACCACGGTTTCCTGCGCATCGCCGAGCCAGTCGCCAACCATGGTGATATCAGTGGGCGCCAGTTCCAGCGTGCCGTTGGCGGCCTGGCTGTCGCCCTGTGCCGGATGCAGCACCACGGTGCCCTGGGAAATCTCGTAGGTCAGCCCGCTGCCTTGCAGCAGAGCTTGCAACGCCTGCTCCGGCGACAGGTTGCCGGACACCGCCGGCGCCTGCTTGCCAGCGACCAGCGCGGGGCTGAAGAACAACTGCAGCGACGTCTGCTGGCCCAACTGGTTCAGCGCCGTGGCCAGCGACTGAGCCTGGATCTGGATGCTGGTGGGGGCCGAGTCGGCGTAGCTGTTGCCGATACCGGCACTGACCGCCAACGCCAGGGCCAGAGGCAACCAGCGCGAACGGCTGGCGGAGCGCGGAGAAAGCTTGTTGTTGTTCACGTCTTCGAGAAGTCCTGAGGGAGGATCGGGATCAACTGCCGTTGCGAATGGAAATGCTTGGCAGTTACAAGTCGGGCAGGAAGACGAACAACTCGGAAAATACCTGAATCTATTTTGAAATTATTTCGTGGGAGCCATCGGCATGGGCCACCACGGTGACCGGCAGGATGCTCGGCAAGGCCCGTAGCAGAGCATCCGTGTCATCAATTCGGAAGGTACTGCTCAGGCGCAGGGCGGAAACTTTCGCTGCCACTTTCAGGGGCTGCTCGCGATAGCGCGAGACTTCTTCGGCCACCTGCGCCAGCGAGGCATCGGTGAACACCAGCTTGCCGGAGCGCCAGGCGGTGAGTGCAGCGGCATCCACCTTATAAGGAGCAGCCACCGCGCCGGAAGCATCGATATGCGCCCCGAGCCCGGCGCTGAGCAGCGCCTTCGACTCGCCCTGGCCCTGCACCCGCACCGAGCCCTGCTCCACCGCGACGCGGGTTTGCCCAGGATCGCGGCGCACATCGAAGCGCGTCCCGGTGACGGTGACCGTGCCATGGCCGGCATCGACCACAAAGGGCCGGCTGCTGTCGTGGGCCACGCTGAACATCACCTCGCCCTGCTCCAGGCGGATGTCGCGCTGTCCGGCGCTGAAGCGCACGTCCAGGCGGGTGCGACCGTTGATCTCCAGGTGCGAGCCGTCCGGCAGTTCTACCTGGCGGCGCTCACCGAGACCGGTCTGCAAATGCTCGTGGTAGTTGAGCGTGTGCTGCTGCCAACCGAACCAGCCGAGACCCACCGCCGCCGCCAGCACACTGGCGGCCAGCGCCTGCTGGACGAAACGCCGCCGCGGCAAGGCGCTGACCCGGTCTTCGACACACAGCGCTTCGAGGCGCGCACGCGGCAACAGGTCAGCCGCCTGCCAGAGCTGGCCGAGCTGGTCGTATTCGTCGCGGTGAAGGGGATCCTGCGCCAGCCAGGCGTCGAAACAGGCCTGCTGCTCAGGAGGCAGCGGCGCGTCCTGGGCGCGGGCGAACCATTCGGCCGCCTGCTCGCGGACGGCCTCTTGTGGGCTGTGGCCCTGATTCATGAATACATTCGCCTGACTCATCTCTTCGACACATCCAAGTGCTCGCGCAGATGGCGAAGCGTGCGGATCATATACTTTTCGACCATGTTCTTGGTCAATCCCATGCGCTCGGCAATCTCCGCCTGGGTCAGCCCTTCGAGCTTCTGCCAGACAAACACCTTGCGGCAGTTCAGCGGCAACTCCGCCAAGGCCCGCTCGACGCTGTCGGCCAGTTGCAGCGCATTCATATACGCCTCCGGGTCGTTCGTCAGCGGCGGGGTCAGGTCCAGGGCCTGCTGTTCGAGGGCTTGGCGGCGGTCCTCGCGGCGGTAACCGTCCACTGCGATATTGCGCGCCGTCTGGTGCAGATAGGCGCGCGGCTGCGCCACCGCGTCCTGCTCGCTTTCCAGCACCCGCACAAACGCATCGTGCGCGAGGTCCTCGGCTTGCTGGCGACTGCGCAACTTGCGCGTCCAGGTGCCGATCAACTCGTGGTAGTGGTCGAGGAAGCCTTTGTGTCGAGACACGATAGGAAGGTCGTCGTCAGGCAGTTGGAAAGGTGCGCGAATAGTAATGTTTCTTATTAAGCCCGGCAAATCCTGTGTAGAGGCTTCCGACCAAGCGCTTTTTGTCGGTGATTCAGGAATTTTTTTTGTCGGAAATACCCGCCGTTCAAGTGGCCATAAATATGAACAGTGAGGCGTCGAAAAAAGAACCTCGAAGCGACACGACAAACGGTCGTTTTTTCATTTAAAGGTGATTTCGAAGCGAAACTCGCCGATCGAAACGCCAGATGACGAAGTTACCGAGAAGTCAGCAAATCGCCACCTATTCCACAATTTTTTACGCAAGGACGATCCAGCGGAACATATGGCTGTCACCTGAGTCGGTTATGAAGGAAACAAGTCGATAACGAGCGGCTGATCAGTACGAAAACGCGACATTTTTTGTTGATCTTGAACCCCTCAAGTCCTAAAGTTCGCGCCGAACGTCCATGCTGGAAACGATCCATCCGGCTCAAGTACTGACGACGAGACAGCAAGGTCACCCGCAGCAGCTTTCAATCGCGCGGATGACCTTTTTGCTTTCGGCGACATGCCTTGGGAAGTAGGCGAACCAAAGTGGGGATACGGAGGGCGTTCAGTTTGCAGCCACTTATTTTTTCAGTTTGCCCATGGAGTCCCCAAGCATGTCGATCCAAGTCGAAGACTACTTCGCGCGCGAAACCTTCCAGAAAATGAAGGCGTACGCCGACAAGCAAGAAACCCCGTTCGTACTCATCGACACCCAGATGATCAGCCAGGCCTACGATGACCTGCGCGCGGGCTTCGAGTTCGCCAAGGTCTACTACGCGGTCAAGGCCAACCCTGCGGTCGAAATCATCGACCTGCTGAAAGAGAAAGGTTCGAGCTTCGACATCGCCTCGATCTACGAACTGGACAAAGTGATGGACCGCGGCGTCAGCGCCGACCGTATCAGCTACGGCAACACCATCAAGAAATCCAAGGACATCCGCTACTTCTACGAGAAGGGCGTGCGTCTGTATGCCACCGACTCCGAAGCCGACCTGCGCAACATCGCCAAGGCCGCACCGGGCTCGAAAGTCTACGTGCGTATCCTCACCGAAGGCTCCACCACTGCCGACTGGCCACTGTCGCGCAAATTCGGCTGCCAGACCGACATGGCCATGGACCTGCTGATCCTCGCCCGCGACCTGGGCCTGGTGCCTTACGGCGTGTCGTTCCACGTCGGTTCGCAGCAGCGCGACATCAGCGTCTGGGACGCGGCGATCGCCAAGGTCAAAGTGATCTTCGAGCGTCTGAAAGAAGAAGACGGCATCGAACTGAAACTGATCAACATGGGTGGCGGCTTCCCGGCCAACTACATCACCCGGACCAACAGCCTGGAAACCTACGCCGAGGAAATCATCCGTTTCCTCAAGGAAGACTTCGGCGACGACCTGCCGGAAATCATCCTGGAGCCGGGCCGCTCGCTGATCGCCAACGCCGGTATCCTGGTCAGTGAAGTGGTGCTGGTTGCGCGTAAATCGCGTACCGCCGTCGAGCGTTGGGTTTACACCGACGTGGGCAAGTTCTCCGGCCTGATCGAAACCATGGACGAGTCCATCAAGTTCCCGATCTGGACCGAGAAGAAAGGCGAGATGGAAGAAGTGGTCATCGCCGGCCCGACCTGCGACAGCGCCGACATCATGTACGAACACTACAAGTACGGCCTGCCGCTGAACCTGGCAATCGGTGACCGTCTGTACTGGCTGTCGACCGGTGCCTACACCACCAGCTACAGCGCCGTCGAATTCAACGGCTTCCCGCCGCTGAAAGCGTTCTACCTGTAATGCAAAAAGGGGGCTGAGTGATCAGCCCCTTTTTTTATCTCAAAGCCCTTACACCAGCTCAGCCAAGCGCGCCTTGTAAGCCCCCGCCATCGCCCGAATCTCCGCCTGCCCCGCCTGCTCCAATGCTGGCCCCGCTACCCGCAGGAAATTCGCATTGCCGCCTTCCAGTGCTCGCTGCAACCAGCTCAGCGCTTCATCGAGCAAGCCCTGCCCGGCCAGGATCGCCGCATGGCTGAACTGCCCGCGAAAATCCCCGCCCTCGGCCGAGCGCCGATACCACTCCCGCGCCGCCGACAGGTCCGCCTGACAATGCAGGCCCTCCTCCAGGTAACGTCCCAACAGGTTCATCGACTTGGCATGCCCCAGGTCCGCCGCCCGGCGATAACAGGCCAGCGCCACGCCATGGTCCAGCGCCACACCGCGCCCGGTCGCGAGCAGGTTGGCCAGGTTGTAAAGCCCCCAGTCCAGCCCGCCGTTGGCCGCCTCGCGGTAATGTCGCGCGGCTTGCGCCACGTCCACCTCACCACCCCAGCCGTGCTCCAGGCAACGCCCGAGCATGTTGTGCGCCATCACGCTGCCCTGCTGCGCGGCGATGCCGAACCAGCGCCGGGCGAGGACCGCGTCCTGCTCGATGCCGCGCCCGTCCAGCAGGATCTGCCCGAGCAAAGCCTGCGCCTCGACCACGCCCTCTGCCGAGGCCATCAATAACGCCTGAGCCGCCTTGGCCGGGCTCTGTTCGAGCATCTGCCCGAACGCGTCAGTGCCGATCACTTCCTCACGGCGCAACTGGAACGCCATGTCAGACCTCAGCCCAGCGGCGAAGCAGGTTGTGGTAGGTGCCGGTGAGCTGGATCAGCGACGGATGATCAGGCACGTCGGCGGTGAGCTGCTGGATGGCGTTGTCCATCTCGAACAACAGAGTCCGCTGGCTGTCCTCGCGAATCATGCTCTGGGTCCAGAAGAACGCCGCGTAACGGGCGCCGCGGGTGACCGGGTTGACCTTGTGCAGGCTGGTGCCGGGATACAGGACCATGTCCCCGGCCGCCAGCTTGACCTGCTGCAGACCGTAAGTGTCCTGGATCTCCAGTTCGCCGCCGTCGTAGTCCTCGGGATCGCTGAAGAACAGCGTCGAAGACAGGTCGGTACGCACCCGCTCGATGCTGCCGCGAGGCTGGCGCACCGCGTTATCGATGTGGAAACCGAAATTGCCGCCTTCGCGGTAGCAGTTGACCAGCGGCGGAAACACCTTGTGTGGCAATGCGGCCGACATGAAACGCGGGTTTTTCCACAGGCGCTCGATCATCGCGGTGCCAATTTCCTTGGCCAGCGGATGGGACTCGGGCAACTGCAGATTGTGCTTGGCCTTGGCCGACTGATAGCCGGCGGTGATCTTGCCATCCGCCCAATCGGTGCTCTCCAGTGCCTCGCGAATACGCAGCACTTCCTCGCGGTTGAACAAGCCGGGAATGTGTAAAAGCATGGCGGTTGGCACCTGAACGGAAAAAGTTGCCAATGGTATTGATTCTTATCTCTTTGCCACAAGCCTCATCCGAGGGGTGGACATTGATCCTTGGCAAAATTTCGTGAAAAAGGTGTAAAGAATGTAAATGCCAACGTTTCTCAATTGTGAGTGCCAATCACTTGCTCTTATATTCCGCCCCCTCGAAACCTTGGGAGGGGGTCCACCTGATGTCACGTCAATTCGTACCAACCGCTGTCAGCTCGCCGCGCTTGCTCGCATCCGCCATTGGTGTAGCCATCACCGCAACGTCCGCCGCACACATGGCGTACGCCGACGAGCCGGCCCCTGTCCGCAAGGAAGGTTCGATCGCACTGGACGCCACCAGCATCAATGCCGAGGGCAGCCAGGCCAGCACCGACTACAAGGTGGAAAAAGCCTCTTCGCCGAAATACACTGCGCCGCTGATCGACACCCCGCGCTCGGTGACGGTGATTCCGCAACAAGTTCTCAAAGACACCAACGCCCTGACCCTGCAGGACGCCCTGCGCACCGTGCCCGGCATCACCTTCGGTGCCGGTGAAGGCGGCAACCCGCAAGGCGACCGTCCGTTCATCCGCGGCTTCGACTCGCAAAGCGACACCTACCTCGATGGCGTGCGCGACACCGGCGCACAGACCCGCGAAATCTTCGCCGTGGAATCCGTCGAAGTCAGCAAGGGCCCGAACTCCGCCGTTGGCGGTCGTGGCGCGGCAGGCGGCAGCATCAACCTGGTGAGCAAGAAAGCGCATCTGGGCAACTCCTTCGACGGTGGCTTCACCTGGGGTTCCGACCAGACCCAGCGCTACACCCTCGACGGCAACTACCAGTTCAGCGATACCGTCGCCGGCCGCCTGAACCTGATGAGCCACGAGAGCAATGTCGCCGGCCGCGACAAAGTCGACTTCGACCGCTGGGGCATCGCTCCGTCCCTGGCCTTCGGCCTGGGCACCGACACCCGCGTCAACCTCGACTACTACCACATGGAAAGCAACGACCTGCCAGACTCGGGCGTTCCTTACACCTACAGCGGCGCCAACCGTACCTCGGCCAACCCGGACAAACCCTACGCCGGTGGTGACGACAGCAACTTCTACGGCCTGACCGACCGCGACTTCCGCAAGACCCGTACCGACATCGCGACCATCGCCGTCGAGCACGACCTGACTGAATCGCTGACCATCAAAAACACCCTGCGCCACGGCAACTCGATGCAGGACTACATCCTGACCCAGCCGGACGACAGCAAGGGCAACGTCAACAACGGCAGCGTCTGGCGTCGGGCCAACACCCGCGTGGGCAACACTGCCACCACCACCAACCAGACCGACCTGTTCGGCGACTTCTATGTGGCCGGCTTCAAGAACAGCTTCTCCACCGGTATCGAACTGAGCCGCGAAGAGAGCAAGCGTTCGACCTACGACGTCAACACCGACACCACGCCGTTGACGCCGATCACCTCGACCGTGCCGTCCAGCACCAACTGCACCCCGGGCATGATCGTCTCCAGCGGCTACAACTGCACCTCGCTGTCCAACCCGAACCCGGATGATCCGTGGAACGGCTCGATCGCCCGCAACTACGCCGGCACCGACACCAAGAGCAAGACCCGCGCGATCTACGTGTTCGACACCCTTGAGCTGAGCCCGCAATGGCTGCTCAACATGGGCCTGCGCTACGACCACTTCGAGACCGAATACCGCACCTATGGCGCCAACGGTGCCACCACCGTCAGCAAGACCGGCGTGCCGGCCAAAGGCAGCGACACCAGCGAGTTCATCACCGGCCAATTGGGCCTGGTGTGGAAGCCGGCCGAGAACGGTAGCGTCTACGTCTCCTACGCCACCTCGGCCACCCCACCGGGTGCCCAGCTTGGCGAAGGCATGGACGACAACAAACTGCCAGGCTCGACCGACCGTACCGGCAACGTGCTGAGCAGCGACCTGGAACCGGAAGAAACCACCAACTACGAAATCGGTACCAAGTGGGACTTCCTCGACAGCCGCCTGTCGCTGACCGGTGCGATCTTCCGCACCGAGAAAGACAACGCCCGCGTCCAGGTCAACACCACCGCCTACGAAAACGTCGGCACCACCCGCGTCGACGGTATCGAACTGGGCGCCAGCGGCAAGCTGACCGATAAATGGCAGGTCTTCGCCGGCTACACCTACATGGAAGGTCGTCAGATCGACGGCGGCCCGCTGGGCAAAGCCAACGACGGCAACCAGTTGCCGAACATGCCGAACAACGCGGCCAGCCTGTGGACCACCTATCAGCTGACGCCGAAGCTGACCATCGGTGGCGGCGCGTTCTACACCGACGACGTCTTCGGCAGCGTGGCCAACACCACCATGGTCGACAGCTATGTTCGCTACGACGCCATGGCCGCCTACAAGCTGACCAAGAACGTCGACCTGCAACTGAACGTGCAGAACCTGACCAACGAGGTCTACTACGACAAGGCATTCTCCACGCACTTCGCCAACCAGGCCGCCGGGCGCACCGCCCTGCTGAGCACCAGCGTCCACTTCTAAGGTCGCTGATTGGCAAAGCCCCGTTCATTTCGATGAACGGGGCTTTTGTGTATCAAGGCATAATGCGCAAGTAATTCGCATTCCGGTAAGGCAAGGTGGTTGATGTGCTGAAAAAGACGCTGTTCCAACTGCACTGGTTCTTCGGCATCACCGCCGGCCTGGTGCTCGCGCTGATGGGGATCACCGGCGCGACGTATTCGTTCCAGGATGAAATCCTCCGGGCCATCAACCCGCAGGTGCTCAAGGTCAAAATTCGCGAAGAAGGCGTGCTCGCTCCGGCCGAGCTGGTGCGCCGGGTCGAGGCGACCGAGGGCAAGAAGGTCGCCATGCTCTGGGTCGAAACCCACAGCGATGCCGCCGCACGGGTGTTCTTCACCCCGCCGCCGGGCGAGCGCCGTGGCCAGCTGCGCTACGTCGATCCTTACACCGGAGAATTCCAGGGCGATGTAGTCGGCCAGGACTTCTTCAACCTGATGCTCAACCTGCACCGCTTCCTCGCCATCGGCGACACCGGCCGGCAGATCACCGGTGCCTGCACCTTGATGCTGGTGTTCTTCTGCTTGTCCGGCCTGTACCTGCGCTGGCCGCGTCAGGCGCTGAACTGGCGGGCCTGGCTGACGCTCGACTGGGCGAAGAAGGGTCGCGCCTTCAACTGGGACCTGCACGCGGTGGCCGGCACCTGGTGCCTGCTGTTCTACCTGCTGTTTGCCCTGACCGGGCTGTTCTGGTCCTACGAGTGGTACCGCGAAGGCCTGAACAAACTGCTGGCGGACCCGCCGCCAGCCGGTCAGGAACAGAAACGCGGCGAAGGCCGTGGCAACCGCGGCGGTCATGGCGGCCCGCAACAGCCTGACGCCAATGCTCCCGCGCTGGTGGTCGACTACGACGCCATCTGGGCCAGCCTGCAAAAAGCTGCCGGTCCCGGCCTTGCCGCGTACAACCTGCGCCTGCCGCCGGTTGGAGGCCAGCCGGCCACATTGTTCTACCTGCTCGACGATGCCGCCCATGAGCGTGCTTACAACACCCTGACCATCGACCCGGCCAGCGGCCAGGTTCGGCGTCAGGAGGTGTACACCGACAAATCGTTCAAGGCGCAACTGCTGACCAGCATCTATGCGTTGCACGTCGGCAGCTACTTCGGTCTGACCGGGCGCATCCTGGCGATGATCGCCAGCCTGACCATGCCGCTGTTCTTCGTCACCGGCTGGCTGCTGTACCTTGATCGCCGGCGCAAGAAACGCCAGGTCCGCGCCGCCCGTAGCGGCCTGAACCCAAATGCCGAGCAGAAAAACGGCTGGCTGGTGGGCTTCGCCAGCCAGAGCGGCTTCGCCGAACAACTGGCCTGGCAGAGCGCCGGCCAACTGCAGGCTGCCGGCCTGCCGGTGCGGGTGCAGCCGTTGGCGAGCATCAGCGAAGACGACCTGCGCCAGGCTCAGCGTGCGCTGTTCGTGGTCAGTACCTTCGGCGACGGCGAAGCGCCAGACAGCGCCCGCGGTTTCGAGCGCAAGGTGCTTGGCCAGCCGTGGTCCCTGGAGGGCCTCAACTACGCCCTGCTCGCCCTCGGCGATCGCCAGTACCCGCACTTCTGCGGCTTCGCCCGGCGCCTGAATGCCTGGCTGGACGAGCGTGGTGCCAAGGCCCGCTTCGCCCCGGTGGAAGTCGACAGCGCCGACCCACTGGCGCTACAACATTGGCAGCAGCAGCTCGCGCAGATGAGCGGCAGCAGCACTGTTCCGGTCTGGCAGGCGCCGGAGTTCGCGCCCTGGACCCTGACTCAGCGCACGCTACTCAATCCCGGCAGCCAGGGCTTGCCGGTATTCCTGCTGGGCCTGAACCCACCGGCACCCGGGCAATGGGACGCTGGCGACTTGGTGGAAATCCTCCCGCGTCTCGCCCCTGCCGCCATCGAGCGCTTCCTGCAAGGGCTTGGCCTGGACGCCAACACGCCGGTGCAGATCGACGGCTTGCAGGAGCCGCTGTCCGTGGCTCTCGCCAGCCGGCAACTGCCGGTGAGCCGCGAGCATCTGGTGGGCCTGCACGCCCAGGCACTGGTGGATGCGCTGATCCCCATCGACGCACGGGAATACTCTATCGCCTCCATCGCCAGCGACGGCGTGCTGGAACTGATCGTGCGCCAGGAGCGTCATGCCGACGGTAGTTTGGGCCTGGGTTCTGGCTGGTTGACCGAGCATATGGCCTTGGGCGACAGCGTCAGCCTGCGCCTGCGTCGTAACAGCGGCTTCCACCTGCCGGGCGCTCCGGCGCCGATGATCCTGATCGGCAACGGCACCGGCCTGGCGGGCCTGCGTAGCCTGCTCAAGGCACGCATCGCCAGCGGCGAGCAACGCAACTGGCTGCTGTTTGGCGAACGCAATCGGGCGCACGACTTCCATTGCCGTGAAGAACTGCAGGGCTGGGTGGAAAGCGGCGACCTGACGCGCCTTGATCTGGCCTTCTCCCGCGATCAGGCGGAGAAAGTCTACGTGCAGGACCTGTTACTGCAGCGCGGTGAAGAGCTGAAGCGCTGGCTGGATGACGGCGCGGCGATCTATATCTGCGGCAGCCTGCACGGCATGGCTGGTGGCGTGGATGCGGCGTTGAACGGGCTGCTGGGTGAGTCGGCGGTGGAAGAGCTGATCGAACTGGGGCGGTATCGCCGGGACGTTTACTGAGGATGATTCTGGGGCCGCTTTGCGCCCCTTCGCGACGGTTCGGCGTCCCGACAAGCTAGCTCCCACATGAACCTGACATCAACATGTGGGAGCGAGCTCGCTCGCGAAGGGCCGCAACGCGGCCCCAGAATTTTCAATGAAGCTCGAAGGTATCGGCATCCAGGTTGGCCGGGAACCGTGTACGGTACGCCGCCAGATCCGCCGCGCTCAACACCGCCGTAAACACCCCGTCCGCCTCGCCAGCGCTGAGCAGGCTCTCGCCCTGGAAGTCCAGCACCTGGCTGTCGCCGGTATACGCGAAGCCCTTTCCGTCCGTCCCCACCCGGTTCACCGCAGCCACATAGCACAGGTTCTCGATCCCCCGCGCCGGCAGCAACCGGTTCCAGTGCAGGCGTCGCGCCGCTGGCCAGTTGGCGGTGTACAGCAGCAGGTCCGTGTCCTGAGCATCGCGGCTCCACACAGGGAAGCGCAGGTCGTAACAGATCAGCGGACGCACCCGCCAGCCTTTGAGTTCGAACTGCACCTGACGCTCGCCGGGGGTGTAGTGCTTGTGCTCGCCGGCCATGCGGAACAGGTGGCGCTTGTCGTAGTGCAGAATCTCGCCGTCCGGCCGCGCCCAGAGCAGGCGGTTGCGGTGACTGCCGTCGGCGGCCTGGATGATCACGCTGCCGGTGATCACCGCATCGATACGCGCCGCCTGGGCCTTGAGCCACTTGTAAGTGGGGCCGTTTTCCGGCTCGGCCAGGCGCTCGGACTCCATGGAGAAGCCGGTGGTGAACATTTCCGGCAGGATCACCAGATCAGCGCCACGGGCTTGATCCAGCAGGGTTTCGAAATGGGCGTAGTTTCCCTGGCGGTCCTGCCACAGCAGGCTGGTCTGGATCAGGGCAACGGTCAGGTTGGGCAGGCTGCTCAGATCGCGCATAGTTTTTCCGCTGCCTCGCGCAGCGTCTCCTCGCGTTTGGCGAAACACAGGCGCACGAGGCGCTGCTGCGCAATGGGCTGCTGGTAGAACACCGACACCGGAATGGTCGCCACGCCGTGTTCACGGGTCAGCCACAGGGCCATGTCGACGTCGTTGAGGTCCGGGCGAATCTGCGAGTAATCCACCAACTGGAAGTAGGTGCCCGCAGCGCGACGGAAGCTGAAACGCGACGGCGTCAGCAGGTCGCAGAACAGGTCGCGCTTGGCCTGATAGAAGGCCGGCAGTTCGTCCACGTGCTCCGGGTGCTCGGCCATGAAATCCGCCAGCGCCCATTGCAGCGGGGTCACGCCACAGAAGTTGACGTACTGATGGACCTTGCGCAGCTCGGCGCTCAAGGCCGGTGGCGCAACCACATAACCAGTCTTCCAGCCGGTGACGTGGTAGGTCTTGCCGAACGAACTGACCACGAACGCGCGCTGATACAGCGCCTCATGGGCCAGCACGCTGGCGTGGGCGACGCCGTCGAACACCAGGTGCTCGTACACCTCGTCGCTGATCAGGTAGATGTCGCGGTCTGCGATCAACGCCGCCAACTGGTCCAGGTCCGCCCGGGTAATCAGCGCGCCGCTGGGGTTGTGCGGCGAGTTGATGATGACCATGCGCGTGCGCGGGCTCAGGGCATCGCTGAATTTCTGCCAGTCGATGGAGAAGTCCGTGGCATCCAGTTGCACGTGCACGCAGCGACCGCCGGCCAGTTCGACGGCGGGCTCGTAGCTGTCGTAGCTCGGGTCGAAGACGATGACCTCATCACCGGCGCGGATCACCGCATGAATGGCGCAGAAGATCCCTTCGGTTGCACCCGGAACGATGGTGATTTCGTGGTCGGCATCGACGTTGACGCCGTAGTGCCGCGCGACCTTGGTCGCCACCTGCTGGCGCAACGCGGGCAAGCCGGTCATCGGCGAATACTGGTTGTGTCCGGCACTGACATGCCGCCCGACGGCGTCGAGCAAGGCCTGCGGGCCATTGAAATCGGGGAAACCCTGGGACAGGTTCAACGCGCCGGTCTGCACGGCGAGCTGGGACATGGTGGTGAAGATGGTCGTGCCGACATTCGGCAGCTTGCTGCTGATCATGGAGCCCTCTTTCCTGCGGACCCGCCCCGGGAGGCGCGGACAGGCCCCGAGCATAGCGGATTGGATGGTCAGGAAAAAGGTTGAAACAAACTCCCGGCGCGGGGCGCTGATCCGGGTCAAAAACGCGTGCGGCGCGCCGCGGGCGAGAAGCCCTCGGTGCGCCGCAACGGTTTTACTTGCGCTTGTCCTTGCGCTTCTTCTCGGCTTTCTTGTGGTGCGTCATCAGCCGGCGCTTCTTGTTGACCTGGCGGTCGGTGAGGGTGTTCTTGTTGCCCTCATAAGGGTTGTCGCTGCCCTTGTACTCGATGCGGATCGGCGTACCCACCAGCTTCAGCACACGGCGATAGGTGTTTTCCAGGTAACGCGAGTACGAACGCGGGACCTTCTCCACCTGGTTGCCGTGGATCACGATGATCGGCGGGTTGGCGCCACCGAGGTGGGCATAACGCAGCTTGATCCGGCGGCTGTTGACCATCGGCGGCTGGTGCTCGCTGACCGCGTCTTCGAGGATCTGGGTCAGGCGGCTGGTCGGCCAGCGGGTGACCGCCGACTTGAACGAGTTCTGCACCGACTGGTACAGGTTGCCGACGCCAGTGCCGTGCAGTGCCGAAATGAAGTGAATATCGGCGAAGTCGACGAAGAACAGCCGGCGCTCCAGCTCGGTCTTCACGTAGTCGCGCTCGCCCGGCTGCATGCCATCCCACTTGTTCAGGGCGATGACGATGGCGCGGCCGGCTTCCAGGGCAAAGCCCAGCAGGTTCAGGTCATGGTCCACCACGCCTTCGCGGGCATCCATGACGAAGATCACCACGTTGGCGTCCTTGATCGCCTGCAGGGTCTTCACCACCGAGAACTTTTCAACTTCCTCGTGGATCTTGCCGCGCTTGCGCACACCGGCCGTGTCGATCAGGGTGTACTTCTCTTCGTTGCGCTCGAAGGGAATGTAGATACTGTCGCGGGTCGTGCCGGGCTCGTCGTAGACCACCACGCGCTCTTCGCCGAGCATGCGGTTGACCAGGGTCGACTTGCCGACGTTGGGACGACCGATGATGGCGATCTTGATGCCATCCTTTTCGCTCGGGCCGGGAATCCGTACGGCTTCCTGGCCTTCGGCGACGTCTTCAGCCAGTGCGTCTTCTTCTTCCTCGCGCGGCGTGTCGCCCAGCACGAGTTCCATCAACGTATTGATGCCACGGCCCTGGGAGCCGGCGACCGGAATCGCGTTGCCCATGCCCATCGGCGCAAACTCGGCGCGGGCGGTGTCAGGATCGATGTTGTCGATCTTGTTGGCCACCAGGTACGAACGCTTGTTCCGCTTGCGCAGGTGCTCGGCGATCATCTGGTCGGCGGCGGTCATGCCGGCGCGGGCGTCGACCAGGAACAGCACGTGATCGGCTTCTTCGATGGCCATCAGCGATTGCTCGGCCATCTTCTCGTCCATGCCTGCTTCGTCGCCGGTGATACCACCGGTGTCGATCAGGATGTAGCTGCGTCCCTGCCAGCGCGCTTCGCCGTACTGGCGGTCGCGGGTCAGACCCGAGAGGTCGCCGACAATGGCGTCGCGGGTCTTGGTCAGGCGGTTGAACATGGTGGATTTGCCGACGTTCGGCCGACCTACCAGGGCGATTACGGGAACCATGCGGCTCTCCATTTGCGTAAATTCAAAAAATACAAAGGCCGCTGCGAGGCAGCGGCCGGAGTTTCGGGCGACGTCTCGCGACGTCGCGGCCCGGGGCACTCAGGCCCCAAGCATAGACTCAGCGTATGCTCAGCGCCTCAAGGGTGCCGCTGTTGCCATACACATAAATCGTGTCGCCCACCACCAGCGGACGGGCGCGCAGGCCGTCGCTGTCGATGCGCTCACGGCCGACGAAACGGCCGTCCACCTGGCTCAGCAGGTGCAGGTAACCTTCCAGGTCACCGACTGCCACGTAGCTGGAGAACACTTCCGGCGCCGACAGCTGGCGACGAGCCAGTTGGTCGTTGCTCCACAAGGCCGACGAAGAACGCTCGTCGATACCTTCGACAGTGCCCGACGCTTCGCTTACGTAAACGTTGCCGAAGCCCTGAGCCACACCGGTGTAGCTGGAAGCATCACGCTGCCAGAGCACACGGCCGGATTCCAGGTCCAGGCCCGCGACGCGGCCCTGATAGCTGGCGACGTACAGGGTGCCACCCGACAGCAGCAGACCGCCGTCGATGTCCACCACGCGCTCCAGTTCCGAACGACCTTGCGGGACGGCGACCCGTTGTTCCCACACCGGCACGCCGTTGCGGGTATCCAGGGCGACAACCTTGCCACTGGACAGGCCGGCGACTGCCAGGCTGTTGGTTACGATCGGAGCACCGGTACCGCGCAGGGTCAGCACCGCTGGAGTACTTTCGTAGATCCAGCGACGATCGCCCGTGTTGGCATCGAGGCCGATCACGCGGTCGTCCTGAGTCTGGACGACAACGATGTCACCGTTGTTCGCAGGCGGAGCCAGCACTTCGCTGGTTACCCGGGAACGCCATTTCTCTTCGCCAGTGCTGGAGTCCAGGGCAATCACTTCACCCTTGAGGGTGCCGAGCGTGACCAGGCCATAACCAACGCCGACAGCGCCGGAGACCGGCAGGTCGAGGTCTTTCTTCCAGACCACGTCGCCGTTCAGACGGTCCAGGGCCATCACCACACCGGTGACGTCCGAGGCGTAGATGCGGTCGTTCTCGATCGCCGGCACCAGCATGTTGAAGCTGTCGCCCTGGCCATCGCCGATCGAACGGCTCCACTGCTTCTTGAGTACCACCTCTTCGGTGAACTTGGTCAGTTCGGCCGGAGGCAATTCCTTCTTGCTGTTGCTGCTGCAACCCGCGGCCAGAATGGCCAGGCTCAGCACTGCTGCATGTTTCCAACCAATCACGTCAGGCATCCCCTTTGGCCAGGTCGTCGAGCTTGAGTTGCAGACCACCTACCGCATCGTCGTCAGACAGTGCGGCCTTGGCCTTTTCGTATGCAGCATGTGCGTCATCGCTACGGCCCAGTTGCACCAGCAGGTCGCCCTTGAGCTCTTCGCGGGTGGCAACGAACGCCTTGTCAGTGTCGCCGTCGAGCAGTTTCAGGGCCTCATCGGCCTTGTTCTGTGCAGCCAGCACGCGGGCCAGACGCTGACGGGCGATTTCGCCCAGGGTCGCGTCGGCAGGCTTGTCGGTAACGCTCTTCAGCTCTGCGGCAGCGTCGTCCAGCTTGCCGCTTTCCACCGCAACCTTGGCGACGAACAGGCTGGCGTACTGGGCGTAGGCCGAACCCGGGAACTCGTTCTTGAGTTTCCCGGAAAGCTCCGCGACCTTGGCCTTGTCCGGCTCACCGGTCGGCGTCAGCGTGGTTTCCAGAAGGGCCTGATAGAGGTTCGAGGCGCCTTGCGACTGGTTGTTCTGGTACTTGTGCCAGGCTTGCCAGCCGAACACCACAACCAGTGCGAGCAGACCGCCAGTTACCAGTGGTTTGCCGTTGCGCTCCCACCAGTCCTTGAATGCGGCCAGTTGTTCATCATCGGTACTCGACACCCCAATACTCCTTTTCACCAAATCCGCTGATGGGCGCTTCACGCCTGCGCGAGGGAAGCTTCCAGGTGCTCAGCCAGAGCATCCCAGGCAATGTTTTGTTGTTCGCCCTGACCACGCAGGGGTTTGAAACCTACCACTTGTTGGGCCAGTTCGTCGTCCCCGAGGATCAGCGCATACAGCGCCGCGCTCTTGTCGGCCTTCTTGAACTGGCTCTTGAAGCTGCCGCCGCCGGCGTTGACCTGCAGGCGCAGGTTCGGCAGGCGGTCACGCAGGCGCTCGCTCAGTTGCAGGCCAGCCAGTTCGGCTTGCTCGCCGAAGGCGCAGAGGTAGACGTCGACCTGACGGGAAATCGACTCAGGCACCAGCTCGAGGGTTTCCAGCAGCAGGATCAGACGCTCGATACCCATGGCGAAACCAACGCCCGGGGTCGGCTTGCCGCCCATCTGCTCGACCAGACCGTCGTAACGGCCGCCGGCACAGACGGTGCCCTGGGAGCCGAGCTTGTCGGTGACCCACTCGAACACGGTCTTGCTGTAGTAGTCGAGACCACGCACCAGCTTGGTGTTGATCACATAAGGAATGCCGGCGGCATCCAGGCGCGACTTCAGGCCTTCGAAGTGAATCCGCGACTCTTCGTCCAGATACTCTTCCAGCTTCGGGGCGCCAACCAGGGCCGCCTGGGTATTGGCGTCCTTGCTGTCGAGGATGCGCAGCGGGTTGGTCTTCAGACGGCGCTGGCTGTCTTCGTCCAGTTGCTCGAGGCGGGCGGACAGGAATTCCACCAGCGCATCACGGTAGCGGGCACGCGCTTCGCTGGTGCCCAGGCTGTTGAGCTCCAGTTTTACCGCATCGCGCAGGCCCAGCAGGCCCCACAGGCGCCAGGTCAGGACGATCAGCTCGGCGTCGATATCCGGGCCGTCGAGGTTGAACACCTCGATACCGATCTGGTTGAACTGGCGATAACGGCCTTTCTGCGGACGCTCGTGACGGAACATCTGGCCGATGTACCAGAGTTTCTGCACCTGGCCGCCGCCGCTGATGCCGTGCTCCAGCACCGCACGCACGCAGGACGCGGTGCCTTCGGGGCGCAGGGTCAGGGAGTCACCGTTGCGGTCGTTGAAGGTGTACATCTCTTTTTCGACGATGTCGGTCACTTCACCGATGGAGCGCTTGAACAGCTCGGTGAACTCGACGATCGGCATGCGGATCTGGCGATAGCCGTAGGTATCCAGCAGACCTGCAACGGTGCTCTCGAAGTAGCGCCACAGCGGCGTCTGCTCGGGCAGGATGTCGTTCATGCCACGGATGGCTTGCAGCGATTTGCTCACGGAAAATCCTTAACGAAATCTGTAGCGGTCAACCGCGGGCAATCACTGCCGCGTCGGCCTCGGCCTTCTCGGCCGCTTTCTGGCGAATGAGCCTTTCAAGCTCCTCGACCAGGTTGTCATTGGTCAGCTTCTGCGCCGGCTTGCCGTCGATGTAGATCAGGTTCGGCGTGCCACCGGTCAGCCCGACATGGGCTTCCTTGGCTTCGCCGGGTCCGTTGACCACACAACCGATCACCGCGACGTCCATCGGCACCAGCAGGTCTTCCAGACGGCCTTCAAGCTCGTTCATGGTCTTGACCACATCGAAGTTCTGCCGCGAGCAGCTCGGGCAGGCGATGAAGTTGATGCCACGGGAACGCAGGTGCAGCGATTTGAGGATGTCGTAGCCGACTTTCACTTCTTCAACCGGGTCGGCCGCAAGTGAAATGCGAATAGTATCGCCAATCCCGTCGGCGAGCAGCATACCGAGGCCGACCGCCGATTTCACCGTGCCCGAACGCAGGCCACCGGCTTCGGTAATACCCAGGTGCAGCGGCTGAACGATCTGCTTGGCCAGCAGACGGTAGGCCTCAACGGCCATGAACACGTCGGAAGCCTTCACGCTGACCTTGAAGTCCTGGAAATTCAGGCGATCAAGGTGCTCGACATGGCGCAGTGCCGACTCCACCAACGCGGCCGGGGTCGGTTCGCCGTACTTCTTCTGCAGGTCCTTTTCCAGGGAACCGGCGTTGACGCCGATGCGGATCGGGATGCCCCGGTCGCGAGCGGCATCGACCACGGCACGCACACGGTCTTCGCGACCGATGTTGCCCGGGTTGATACGCAGGCAGTCAACGCCCAGCTCGGCGACACGCAGGGCAATGCGGTAATCGAAATGGATATCGGCGACCAGCGGCACGCTGACCAGTTGCTTGATGCGCCCGAAGGCTTCGGCGGCATCCATGTCCGGGACGGAAACCCGGACGATGTCGACGCCGGCGTCTACCAGACGGTTGATCTGCGCCACGGTGGCGGCAACGTCGTTGGTGTCGGTGTTGGTCATGCTCTGGACAGCGATGGGAGCATCGCCGCCGACAGGCACGTTACCGACCCAGATCTTTCTGGATTCGCGACGTTTGATAGGAGATTCGCCGTGCATGACTTATTGCCCCAACTTCAGGCGAGCGGTTTCGCCACTGGTGAACGGAGCGACATCGACAGCCTGACCGTTGTAGGTGATCTGCGCGCCACGGGCAAAGCCCAGGCGTACCGAGAAAGGTGGTTTGCCGGTCAGCTCCAGGGTATCGCCCTTACGCTTGACGGCGCTGAACAGCACCTTGCCGTTACCGTCGGTCACCGAGGTCCAGCAATCGGCAACGAACTGCATGTGCAGTTGGCCACTGCCCGCGGAGACCGCGGCAGGCTGAGCAGCGGGCGCTGGCGTCGCGGCCGCGACAGCCGGGGCGCTGACCACCGGTGCAGCGGGCACTGCCGGTGCAGGTGCAGCGGCAGCCGGAGCGGCTGGAGTCACTGGCGCAGCAGGATGTGTTGCCGCAGCAGCGGGCGCCTGGACCGGGGCCGGCGCTTCGGCGGTAGCCGCAGGCGCCTGCTCGGTGGCGGGCGGGGTGGCTTCCGGTTCCTGGCCAGCGGTCACGGCCTGATCCTCAGGCTCGTCCAACTGATGAATCTGCGTGGTGCCATCGGCGCTTTCGACTTCGACATGTTCCAGGGCAATGTTTGCCTGGTCCTTGCCGCGCAGGCTGCTCTGGTCTTGCCACCAGACGAAGCCGCCACCGACCACCAGGACCAACAGCAGCAGGCTGACGATGCGCATGATGTTGTGGGAAAGACGAACCGGCTCTTCGATACGACCCAGCGCGTGTACGTCACTGCCCTGGGCATGCGTACCGGTGTAATGGTCGAAGGCCTGGACCAGTGCGGCCTGGTCCATCTCCAATAGCTTGGCGTAGGCGCGGATATAGCCGCGGGCGAAGGTGTGACCCGGCAGCTTGTCGAATGCGCCGGATTCGAGGTTGTTCAGGGAACTCACGGTCAGGTTGAGCTTGCGGGCCACTTCGGCCTGCGACAAGTCCCGGCTCTCACGAGCCTGACGCAGAATCTCACCGGGATTTTCGCGAGTCGCTGGTGCTACTTCGGGATGCGCCGCTTTCATCATTGCTCCGACAGGTATTGCTGATATTCCGGCGTACCGGGATAAAGTCGTTGTAATTGCAGGCCCAGTTCGGCGGCTGCGGTCCGTTCTTCGAAGACGGTCGCCAGGCGGTTGCCCAGCAACAGGCTGCGTGCACTCGGTTCACTCAAGCGGCTGTGCCGGTCGTAGAACGCGCGAGCTGGCACATAATGCCTGTCTTCGTAAGACATCTCAGCCATTTCCAGCAAGGCCCGAGGCTGCTGCTGGTTGAGACGCAAAGCTTTTTCCAGGTATTCCCGCGCCTGGTCGCGCTGACCCAGCCTGATGGCCGTCAATCCGAGGTTCTCGAACACCCGGGACCGCTCAGGATACAGGGTATCGGCCGACGCTTGGCGAAACATCTGCTGCGCCTCGGCATATTGCCCCTGGCTGTAGAGAAAACCACCGTAGTTGTTGCGAATGCGCGAGTCATGGGGCTGGGCCGACAAGGCCTTCTGGAAGTGCATCCGGGCCAGTGCCGGCTCGTCCTCGCGCTGGAAAACCAGTGCCAGCGCCGCGTTGACCTCGGCATCATCGGCGCCGAGCGCCAGGGCCTTCTTCAAGGGAATCTTCGCCCTTTCGCTCTGGCCTTGTTGCAGATACCCCAGACCCAATTGCACATAAGCCTTGCGGGACTCGTCTCGCGCCTTGCCACCGGGCGTGGCGCAGCCGTAAAGCAGCGTCAGCAGGAGAAGCGGCAGCGCGACGCGCAAGGTCATGGCGGTCCTCGTCTCAGTTGCCCGCCGCGCCGCTGGAATCGGCGTCGGCGTTCAATTGCCGCACAGCGATATAGCGCTCACTGCGACGGGTACGGTCCATGACCTGGCCGACCAGTTGCCCGCACGCGGCATCAATGTCTTCACCACGCGTGGTGCGCACGGTCACGTTGTAACCGGCGTGGTGCAGGCAGTCCTGGAAACGGCGGATCGCGTTGTTGCTCGGACGCTCGTAGCCGGAGTGCGGGAACGGGTTGAACGGGATCAGGTTGATCTTGCACGGCACGTTCTTCAGCAGCTCGGCCATTTCCTGGGCGTGTTCGAGCTTGTCGTTGACGTCCTTGAGCAGGGTGTACTCGATGGTCAGTACGCGCTTCTCGCCCAGCTCGGACATGTAGCGCATACACGACTCGAGCAGAACCTTGAGCGGGTACTTCTTGTTGATCGGCACCAGTTCGTTGCGCAGCGCGTCGTTCGGCGCGTGCAGCGACAGGGCCAGGGAGACGTCGATGTGCTTGGCCAGCTCATCGATCATCGGCACCACGCCGGAGGTGGACAGGGTCACCCGGCGCTTGGAAATGCCATAGCCGAGGTCGTCCATCATCAGGTGCATGGCGGCGACCACGTTGTCGAAGTTCAGCAGTGGCTCACCCATGCCCATCATCACCACGTTGGTGATGGCGCGGTCGATGGTGGCCGGCACGCTGCCGAACGACTTGTTGGCAATCCACACCTGGCCGATGACTTCGGCGGCGGTGAGGTTGCTGTTGAATCCTTGCTTGCCGGTGGAGCAGAAACTGCAGTCCAGAGCACAACCGGCCTGAGACGATACGCACAACGTACCGCGCTTGCCCTGGGGGATGTAGACGGTTTCGACGCAACTGCCAGAGGCCACGCGCACCACCCATTTACGGGTGCCGTCGCTGGAGATGTCCTCGCTGACCACTTCCGGGCCGCGAATCTCGGCGCACGATTTGAGCTTTTCGCGCAGCGCCTTGCCGACGTTGGTCATGGCGTCGAAATCATCGACGCCAAAGTGGTGAATCCATTTCATTACCTGACCGGCACGGAAGCGCTTCTCCCCTATCGAGTCGAAGAATTTTTCCATTTCCGGCTGGGTAAGTCCCAACAGGTTAGTTTTGCCAGTCGATGTAGTCATGGATTCACCCTCACTCGAAAGCCGTGGCTTAGCGAGTGGTTACCTCGGTAGCTGCGAAGAAGTAAGCGATTTCGCGAGCAGCAGCGGCTTCGGAGTCCGAACCGTGAACGGCGTTGGCGTCGATGGACTCGGCGAAGTCAGCACGGATGGTGCCGGCAGCAGCTTCTTTAGGGTTGGTAGCGCCCATCAGCTCACGGTTGCGAGCGATGGCGTTTTCGCCTTCCAGAACCTGAACAACAACTGGACCGGAGGTCATGAAGGCAACCAGGTCACCGAAGAAACCGCGCTCTGCGTGCTCGGCGTAGAAGCCTTCAGCTTCGGCCTTGGACAGTTGCTTGATTTTCGAAGCAACGATTTTCAGGCCGGCGTCTTCGAAACGGGTGGTGATTTTGCCGATGACGTTCTTGGCAACGGCGTCAGGCTTGATGATGGAGAAAGTACGTTGAACAGCCATGGTGTAACTCCAGAAACAGTAAGTGATGCGAAAAATTAAACCCGCGAATTATACGCGGGTTCCGGGGGATTGCCTAACCTGCCGAGTGCGCTCAGTCGGCTTCTTCGATCCAGGCGCCCTGAATGGCTTCCAGGACCTTCTCGCCGCCGCGGGCCGGATCGTCGCTGAAATCTGGCAAAGCCAGCACCCAGCGATGCAGATCGACGAAATTCACGTAGCGAGGATCGACTTCCGGCTTGCTTTCGGCAAGCTGGATAGCAATTTCAAGTACATCAACCCATTTCAGGCTCATGTCGGCTCCAGAATCAATGCGGCGCTTCGGCGGCGTGGTTGAGCGAGTACTTCGGAATCTCGATGGTCAGGTCGTCTTCACCAACGACCACCTGGCAGGCCAGACGAGACTGCGCTTCCAGGCCCCAGGCCTTGTCCAGCATGTCTTCTTCCAGCTCGTCCGCTTCCTCGACCGAGTCGAAACCCTGGCGAACGATGCAGTGACAGGTGGTGCAGGCACACACGCCGCCACAGGCGCTTTCGATCTCGATGTGGTGGTCATGGGCCAGTTCGAGAATGGAAGTCCCCGGTGCTGCCTCGACGGTCAAGCCGTCCGGACAGAACTTCTCGTGGGGCAGAAATGTAACCTGCGGCATCAGTTGTCCTCGATCTCATTCAGGTTGCGCCCGGCCAGTGCGGCTTTGACCGTCGAATCAAGGCGTCGGGCAGCAAAGGCATCGGTCACCTGCGACAGACGCTTGGTCTGCTGCTCGATGGCCGAGCCATCGGTGCCGCTCATCAAATCACGCAAATCTTGCATCTGTTGTTCGATCGCCAGGCGCTCTTCGGCATCCAGCAAACGCTCGCCGTCGGCATCCAGCGCGCCCTGCACCGCTTCGAGCAGGCGCTCGGCGTCGACCTGGTGTTCGCGCAACTGGCGCGCCGCCTTGTCGTTGCCGGCGTGTTCGAAGGAGTCCTTGAGCATGCGGGCGATTTCGCCGTCGGTCAGACCGTAGGACGGCTTGACCTGAATGCTCGACTCGACACCCGAACCCAGCTCCCGCGCCGAAACGCTGAGCAGGCCGTCGGCATCGACCTGGAAGGTCACGCGGATCTTCGCCGCACCGGCCACCATGGCGGGAATGCCACGCAACTCGAAACGGGCGAGGGAACGGCAATCGCTGATCAACTCGCGCTCACCCTGGAGCACGTGGATCATCATGGCCGTCTGGCCATCCTTGTAGGTGGTGAATTCCTGGGCTCGGGCGACCGGAATGGTGGTGTTGCGCGGAATCACCTTCTCCATCAGCCCGCCCATGGTCTCCAGCCCCAGGGACAGCGGAATCACGTCAAGCAGCAGCAATTCGCCACCTTCGCGGCGGTTGCCGGCCAGGGTATCGGCCTGGATCGCGGCACCAATGGCCACCACCTGATCCGGGTCGATATCGGTCAGCGGCTGACGCCCGAACAACTCGCCCACGGCACTGCGCACGCGAGGAACACGGGTCGAGCCGCCGACCATGACCACCGCTTCGACTTCTTCCAGCTCGATACCGCTGTCACGCACGGCGCGACGGCAGGCTTTCAGGCTGCGGGCGATCATCGGCTCGATCAGCGCATCGAAGGCGTCACGGGTCAGCTCGGCTTGCCAGCCGTCGTAGCGCACGGCCACGGAATCAGCGCTGGTCAGGGCTTCCTTGGCGGCGCAGGCGGTTTCCAGCAGGCGACGCTGCGCACCGGGATCGAGGTCGGAAGACAAGCCGGCCGACTGTACGATCCAACTGGCAATGGCGTGGTCGAAATCATCGCCGCCCAGGGCGGTATCGCCACCGGTGGCCAGCACTTCGAAGACACCGCCGGTCAGGCGCAGGATGGAAATATCGAAGGTGCCGCCGCCCAGGTCGTAGATGGCCACAACGCCTTCGGCGTTCTGGTCCAGGCCGTAGGCGACAGCCGCAGCGGTCGGCTCGTTGAGCAGGCGCAGCACGTTGAGGCCGGCCAGACGCGCGGCGTCCTTGGTGGCCTGGCGCTGAGCGTCGTCGAAATACGCCGGTACGGTGATCACCGCGCCAACCAGTTCGCCACCGAGGGTTTCTTCAGCGCGTTGGCGCAGCACCTTGAGGATATCGGCGGACACTTCCACCGGACTCTTCGGCCCCTGGATCGTCTCGATGAACGGCATGTGCGACTCGCCGCCGACGAAGCGGTAAGGCAGTTGCTCACCCAGTTGCTTGACGTCCGCAAGGCCACGCCCCATCAGGCGCTTGACCGACAGGATGGTGTTCAGCGGATCGGCAGAGGCCGACTCACGGGCAACGTGACCAACATCGACGTGGTCGGCGTGGTAGCGCACCGCGGACGGCAGGATGACCCGGCCTTCGGCATCGGGCAACGGAGCGGAAAGACCACTGCGCAGGGCAGCGACCAGCGAATTGGTAGTACCCAGGTCGATACCCACGGCCAGTCGGCGCTGGTGGGGTTGAGGAGTCTGACCGGGTTCGGCGATCTGCAGTAGGGCCATGCTTATCTGAATACCAGGGGTGTCGCCAGGGGCGGCACCGGGTTAATCGTCGAGGCGCTCTTCCAGCTGGCGCACTTCGTAGGCGAGCTTGTCGAGGAACTGCATGCGGCGCATCAGGCGTTCGGCCTGTTCACGCTGCGCGGCGTCGTTCCAGCAAGCGGCGAACTCCTCGTTGAGGGCTTCGGAGGCGGCTTTCAGGCGGCGCTTGAACGCGGCCACGCCATCGAGGTCGGCACTGTCCTGGAGGTCTTCGAGCTCTTCGCGCCACTGCATCTGCTGGAAGAGAAACTCGGGATCGTGGACGGTGACTTCCTGCGGCACTTCATGGCCGCCGAGCGCCAACAGGTAACGCGCCCGACGGGGCGCGCTCTTGAGGGTCTGATAGGCATCGTTGAGACCAGCGGACCGCTCCAGCGCCAGGCGCTGTTCGCGCTCGGACGCATCGGCGAACCGGTCTGGATGCACGGCACGGGCCAGCTCGCGGTAGCGGGCGGCCAGTTGCTCGAGGTCCAGACGGAAGTCCGGCTGCAGTTCAAACAGGGCGAAATGACAAGGAGTACCCACGCGCAGCCTCAGACGTTGAAGCTTTCGCCGCAGCCACACTCACCGCGCACGTTGGGGTTGTTGAACTTGAAGCCTTCGTTCAACCCTTCCTTGACGAAGTCCAGCTCGGTACCGTCGAGGTACACCAGACTTTTCGGGTCGATGATCACTTTCACACCGTGACTTTCGAACACTTCGTCTTCGCCGTTCGGCTCGTCAACGAACTCCAGCACGTAGGCCAGACCGGAGCAGCCGGTAGTACGGACACCCAGGCGAACACCGTCACCCTTGCCGCGTCCTTCGAGGGAGCGCCGCACGTGGTTGGCGGCGGCTTCTGTCATGCTGATAGCCATCGAGACTCCTTAAACCTGCTGAAGGTGGTTCAGATCAGACCTTTCTTCTGCTTGTAGTCGCGAACGGCCGCCTTGATGGCGTCTTCGGCGAGTACCGAGCAGTGGATCTTGACCGGCGGCAGGGCCAGTTCTTCGGCCAGCTGCGTGTTCTTGATGGTCTCGGCTTCGTCCAGGGTCTTGCCCTTCATCCACTCGGTGGCGAGGGAGCTGGAAGCGATGGCCGAGCCACAGCCGTAGGTCTTGAACTTGGCGTCTTCGATGACGCCCTGCTCGTTGACCTTGATCTGCAGGCGCATCACGTCGCCGCACGCCGGAGCGCCGACCATGCCGGTGCCAACATCCGGGTCTTCGGCATTCATCTTGCCGACGTTGCGCGGGTTTTCGTAGTGGTCGATGACCTTTTCACTGTATGCCATGGTGCAATTCCTTCCTCATCAGAGAGCCGCTCTTGCCGGCGACTACTTAGTGCGCAGCCCACTCGATCTTGGAGATGTCGACGCCGTCTTTGTACATATCCCACAGCGGCGACAATTCGCGCAGCTTGGTAACGGCCTCGCAGACCTTCTGCGCGGCGTAGTCGATTTCTTCTTCGGTGGTGAAGCGGCCGAAGGTGAAGCGGATCGAGCTATGCGCCAGTTCGTCGTTGCGGCCCAGGGCGCGCAGGACATAGGACGGCTCGAGGGATGCCGAAGTGCATGCAGAACCGGACGATACGGCCAGGTCCTTGAGCGCCATGATCAGCGACTCGCCTTCGACGTAGTTGAAGCTCAGGTTCAGGTTGTGCGGGATGCGCGCGGTCAGGCTGCCGTTGACGTACAGCTCTTCCAGGCCTTCGACCTGTTTGAAGAAGCGATCGCTCAGGGCCTTGATGCGCACGTTCTCGCTGGCCATCAGCTCTTTGGCAACGGCGAAGGCTTCGCCCATGCCGACGATCTGGTGGGTCGCCAGGGTGCCCGAACGCATGCCGCGCTCATGACCACCGCCGTGCATGGCAGCTTCCAGGCGAACCCGCGGCTTGCGGCTGACGTACAGCGCGCCAATGCCTTTCGGGCCATAGGTTTTGTGGGCGGAGAAGGACATCAGGTCGACTTTCAGCTTCTGCAGGTCGATCTCGACCTTGCCAGTGGACTGAGCCGCGTCGACGTGGAACATCACACCGCGGGAGCGGGTCAGTTCACCGATGGCGGCGATGTCGTTGATGGTGCCGATCTCGTTGTTCACATGCATGATCGACACGAGGATGGTGTCGTCGCGCAGGGCCGCTTCGATCATGGCCGGAGTGATCAGGCCGTCGCTGCCAGGCTCGAGGTAGGTGACTTCGAAGCCTTCGCGCTCGAGTTGGCGAGTGCTGTCCAGGACCGCTTTGTGCTCGATCTTGGAGGTGATGATGTGCTTGCCCTTGGTGCTGTAGAAGTGCGCGACACCTTTCAACGCCAGGTTGTCGGACTCGGTGGCACCGCTGGTCCAGACGATTTCGCGTGGGTCGGCATTGACCAGGTCAGCGACCTGGCGGCGAGCGTTTTCGACCGACTCTTCAGCTTTCCAGCCGAAGACGTGGGAGCGCGACGCCGGGTTACCGAAGTTCCCGTCGACCAGCAGGCATTCGCTCATCTTCTGGGCGACACGTGGGTCGACCGGAGTGGTCGCGGAGTAATCGAGGTAGATCGGCAACTTCATTGAATCTCTCCTATCAGGCAGGCGCGTCGCTCGTTCGAAACGGTCATTCGACGGCGGACGTTTCAATCTTGTCCAGATGCGGGGCTCGGCCGGCAATGCGGCGAAGGTCCTGGCGCTGGGCCACTTCCTGGACCTCTCGGCGGGTCACTAGGTCGGCCAGGCTGATTCCGCTGAGGAATTCGTGGATTCGTGCACTGAGGTCGCACCACAGGTGGTGGGTCAGGCAGGTGTCGCCGGCATGGCAATCGCCGAGGCCTTGGCAACGGGTTGCGTCGACCGATTCATTGACCGCATCGATAACCTGGGCCACCTGGATGCTTTCCATGACTCGCGAGAGCTGATAGCCACCGCCTGGACCACGCACACTGGAAACCAGGTTGGCGCGGCGCAGTTTGGCGAACAACTGCTCCAGATAAGAGAGGGAAATGCCTTGGCGCTCAGAGATGTCGGCCAGGGACACCGGCCCATTTTGCGCGTGCAGTGCCAGGTCGAGCATGGCAGTCACGGCGTATCGGCCTTTAGTAGTCAGTCGCATGGCTATTTGATACCACGGGAGTTACAGGATGTGTGCGAGTATGCGATTCCCGAGCATTTAAGTCAACTATAAGACCTACTGCTTTAGTCGGGATTGCGCCTGAACGGCGGGCGCGATGATAGCAAGATCAGGGCGTGAGCACACGCCCCTTGTAACGAACGGCCTGTCAATGCGTCGGCGCGTCGCTGCGAACCTCGCCTTTGACGCAGGCGAAATCTTCTTCATGCAAGGCCGGAAGCTCCTTGGCGCAGTAGTCGCTGCCGAGGTTTTTCAGCGCACCGCACATGTCTTCCAGGCGCCCGTCCACCGCTTGCAGGTGATCGAGCAACTGACCAATGGCGCGGGCCACCGGGTCGGGCATGTCTTCGCTGACGCCGTAGGCATCGAAGCCGATCTTCTCGGCCATGGCCTTGCGCCGGGCTTCCTGCTCGACATCGGACTTGACGATGATCCGCCCCGGAATTCCCACCGCCGTGGCGCCGGCCGGCACAGCCTTGGTGACCACTGCGTTGGAGCCGATCTTGGCTCCGGCACCCACCGTGAACGGGCCGAGCACCTTGGCCCCGGCACCGACCACAACGCCGTCTTCCAGGGTCGGATGGCGCTTGCCCTTGTTCCAGCTGGTGCCGCCGAGGGTCACACCCTGGTACAGGGTGACATCGTCGCCGATCTCGGCGGTCTCACCGATCACGATGCCCATGCCATGGTCGATGAAGAAACGCCGACCGACCTTGGCGCCCGGGTGAATCTCGATACCGGTCATCCAGCGGCCGAAGTTCGACACCAGCCGGGCCAGCCACTTCCAGTCCTTCTTCCACAGACAATGCGCCGCGCGGTGCAGCCAGATCGCGTGCATGCCCGGATAGCAGGTCAGCACCTCAAAGGCATTGCGTGCCGCCGGGTCACGGTGGAATACGCTTTGGATATCTTCACGCAGACGCTCGAACATTATTGATCCTTCCGCTTGTGTGCATCGCCCCGGGCCGCTTTCTGGGTTTCGGTGAGGATGCCGCGCAAAATACTCATTTCCGAACGATTCACCGCACTGCGCCCGAACAGGCGACGCAATCGCGGCATCAGGTGCTTGGGCCGGGACGGATCGAGGAAACCGATCTGCACCAGCGTGTCTTCCAGATGCCCGTAGAACCGCTCCATTTCATCCATGGTGGCCAGCTCTTCGACCGGCTCGTCCTTTTCCGTTTTTTCAGGCTGCGACGCCTGCGCCAGCCAGGCCGTGCGGACTTCGTAGCTCAGCACCTGCACCGCCGCCGCCAGGTTCAGCGAGCTGAAATCCGGATTGGACGGGATGTGCACGTGGTAATGGCATCGCTGCAGTTCTTCATTGGTCAGGCCGGCGTGTTCACGACCGAAGACCAGGGCGACCTGCTCGCCCTGCGCCGCTCGTCCGGTAACTTCGGTGCCGCACTCGCGCGGTTCGAGCATCGGCCAGGGCAGGCTGCGACTGCGCGCGCTGGTGCCGATCACCAGGGTGCAGCCGACCAGCGCATCTTCAAGGGTGGAAACCACCTGGGCACCTGTCAGCACATCGTCAGCACCGGAGGCGCGTGCGCTGGCCTCGGGCGACGGGAAATCCGCAGGACTCACCAGCACCAGCCGCGACAGGCCCATGTTCTTCATGGCACGCGCAGCGCCTCCGATATTGCCGGGGTGGCTGGTACAAACCAGAACGACACGAATATTTTCCAGCACGGCAGGCGCTCTCAGACACTAAAAAGAGGGGAGCAAATCTTACAGAAGCGACCGCCATTAAGCTACGTAAGCAAATGTTGCCCTTCTGCCCGGAAAGTTTTCTGATAGAATGTGCGGCTTTCTTTAACACTCAGGTGAAACGTCCATGCAGCCCATGCTGAATATCGCGCTGCGCGCCGCCCGCAGCGCCAGCGAACTGATTTTCCGCTCAATCGAGCGCCTGGATACCATCAAGGTTGATGAGAAGGACGCCAAGGATTACGTGTCCGAAGTTGATCGCGCCGCCGAGAAAGTCATCATCGAAGCGCTGCGCAAAGCCTACCCGACCCACGCCATCCAAGGCGAAGAGACCGGCCTGCACGCCGGCAGCGGTGAAGGCGAAGACTACCTGTGGATCATCGACCCACTCGATGGCACCACCAACTTCCTGCGTGGCGTTCCTCACTTTGCTGTCAGCATCGCCTGCAAATACCGCGGCCGCCTTGAGCACGCCGTCGTACTGGACCCGGTTCGCCAGGAAGAATTCACCGCCAGCCGTGGCCGTGGCGCCCAGCTGAACGGCCGTCGCCTGCGTGTCAGCTCGCGTACCAGCCTGGAAGGCGCCCTGCTCGGCACCGGCTTCCCGTTCCGTGACAACCAGATGGAATACCTGGACAACTACCTGGGCATGTTCCGCGCTCTGGTCGGCCAGACCGCCGGCATCCGCCGCGCCGGTTCCGCCAGCCTGGACCTGGCCTACGTTGCCGCTGGTCGTTTCGACGCCTTCTGGGAGTCGGGCCTGTCCGAATGGGACATGGCTGCGGGCGCGCTGCTGATCCAGGAAGCGGGCGGCCTGGTGAGCGACTTCACCGGTGGTCACGATTTCCTTGAGAAAGGCCACGTCGTTGCCGGCAACATCAAGTGCTTCAAGGCTGTGCTGACGGCTATCCAGCCGCACCTGCCGCCTTCGGTCAAGCGCTGAGTTTTTAGCCAGACATGAAAAAAGCACCTTTCGAGGTGCTTTTTTTTGGTCGGATTTCAGGGCCTCATTACTGAGCCGGCTGCGCCTGCCCCAAAACCAGATTGCCCTGCTTATCCAGCGGAATCTGCGACCCAGGATCACGGTCCATGCGCACCTGACCGACCTTCTCGCCGACCGAATACTTCACGTCATAGCCAATCACCTTCTCGCTGACGTCATTGACCGTGTTGCAACGGGTCTGTGTCGTGGAGTAGGTGTCGTTGTTCTGCATGTTTTCCTGAACCTTGTTGCCGGCATAACCGCCGCCAACCGCACCGGCCACCGTGGCGATCTTCTTGCCGGTGCCGCCACCGATCTGATTGCCGAGCAACCCGCCCGCCACCGCACCGAGCACGGTACCGGCGATCTGGTGCTGGTCCTGCACGGGCTTCTGCCGCGTAACCGTCACATCCTTGCAGACTTCCCGTGGCGTCTTCACAGTCTGCTTGACCGGCTGCACACCCAGCACCTGGGCGTATTCCGGCCCACTGTTGACCAGGCTGTAGGTCGCGACAGCACCTCCGGCAGTCACACCGACAGCACCCAGTACCGCACCCACCAGCATCGACTTATTCACGTGAACCTCCTGATTTACCTGCGGGTTTTGCCCGCGCTTCTCCCAGCCTTGGAGCAAAAAAAAAGGCGCGAGTTCAATACTCGCGCCTTCCTCTTCCGCCTGAGGCGTAGGAAAAAGCCTTATGGACGCTCGTCCACACCTTCGGTTTTAACCGGAGGAATCAGGTCTTCGGTGTTCAGGTTCAGCCAGATCAGCACCACGTTGGCGATGTAGATCGACGAGTAAGTACCCGCCAGAACACCCACCAGCAGCGCCACGGAGAAGCCGTACAGGTTGTCGCCGCCGAAGAACAGCAGTGCGGCGATGGCCAGCAAGGTCGACACCGAAGTCGCCACGGTACGCAGCAAGGTTTGGGTGGTCGAGATATTGATGTTCTCGATCAGCGTTGCCTTGCGCAGAACGCGGAAGTTCTCGCGAACCCGGTCGAACACGACGATGGTGTCGTTGAGCGAGTAACCGATGATCGCCAGTACCGCCGCCAGCACCGTCAGGTCGAAGGTGATCTGGAAGAACGACAGGATACCCATGGTCACGACCACGTCGTGGATCAGCGAGATGATCGCGCCGACCGCGAACTTCCACTGAAAGCGGAAGGCCAGGTAGATCATGATCCCGCCCAGCGCCAGGAGCATGCCGAGGCCGCCCTGGTCACGCAGTTCCTCGCCGACCTGCGGGCCGACGAACTCGACGCGCTTGACGGTCGCCGGGTTGTCGCCGCCGGCCTTCTGCAACGCCTCGGAAACGCGGTTGCCCAGCAGCGGGTCGTCGCCCGGCATACGCACCAGCAGGTCGGTGGTCGCACCGAAGCTCTGCACCACGGCGTCGTGGAAGCCGGACTTGACCAGCTCTTCGCGAACCTGGGTCAGATCAGCCGGACGCTCGTAGGTCAGCTCGATGAGCGTACCGCCGGTGAAGTCCAGGCCGAAGTTCAGCCCTTTGTGGAACCAGCTGAACAACGCCAGAACGGTAAGGAGCATGGTGATGGCGAACGCAACATTGCGCACGCCCATGAAGTTGATCGTACGTAGCATGGCAGCCCCTTAAATCCACAGCTTCTTGAAGTCACGCCCGCCATAGATCCCGTTGACGATCGCACGGGTAACCATGATGGCAGTGAACATCGAGGTGAAGATACCCAGCGACATGGTGACCGCGAAGCCCTTGACCGGGCCGGTGCCCATTGCGAAAAGGATGCCGCCGACCAGCAACGTCGTGAGGTTGGCGTCGAGAATCGCCGTGTAGGCACGGTCGAAACCTTCGTTGATGGCGCGCTGCACGGACATCCCGTTGGCCAATTCCTCGCGGATACGCGAGAAGATCAGCACGTTGGCGTCCACCGCCATACCCATGGTCAACACGATACCGGCGATACCAGGCAGGGTCAGGGTCGCGCCGAGCACCGACATCAGTGCCAGCAGCAGGACCATGTTGCCCGCCAGGGCGACGGTGGCGATCAGACCGAAGAACCGGTAGATGGCCATGATGAACAGCGAGACGAACAGCATGCCCCACAGCGACGCATCGATACCCTTGGTGATGTTGTCAGCACCCAGGCTCGGACCAATGGTGCGCTCTTCAGCGAAGTACATCGGCGCAGCCAGACCACCGGCACGCAGCAGCAGGGCCAGTTCGGACGATTCACCCTGGCCGTTCAGGCCGGTGATGCGGAACTGACTGCCCAGCGGCGACTGGATGGTCGCCAGGCTGATGATCTTCTTCTCTTCCTTGAAGGTCTGGATAGCGACGTCTTTCTCGACGCCGTCGACCACCTGCTTCTCATAGCGAGTCATCGGACGCTGTTCGATGAAGATCACCGCCATGCTGCGACCGACGTTGCTGCGGGTCGCGCGGCTCATCAGCTCGCCGCCGTGGCCATCGAGACGGATGTTCACCTGCGGACGGCCGTGCTCGTCATAGCTGGCCTGGGCATCGGTAACCTGGTCACCGGTGATGATCAGACCACGCTCGACTGGCGCGGAGCGACCGCCTTCACGGAACTCGAAGACCTCGGTAGTGGCTTTCGACGCACCAGGCTCGGCGCCCAGGCGGAATTCCAGGTTGGCGGTCTTGCCGAGAATACGCTTGGCTTCGGCGGTGTCCTGCACACCCGGCAGCTCAACCACGATGCGGTTGGCACCCTGGCGCTGAACCAGCGGCTCGGCGACGCCCAGCTCGTTGACGCGGTTACGTACCGTGGTCAAGTTCTGCTTGATCGAGTATTCACGGATTTCCGTGATCTTCGCCGGCGTGATCGCCAGGCGCAGCACGAACAGGTCGTTACGCTCGCTGGTGGTCAGGTCGAAATCGTTGAAATTCTTGCGGATCAGGCTGCGGGCCTGTTCGCGGGACGCATCGTCGGAGAAGCCCAACTGGATGCCACCATCCTGTTGCGGCAGGCTGCGGTAGCGCACGCGCTCCTTGCGCAGCAGGCTCTTCACTTCACCTTCGTAGACTTTCAGGCGCGCTTGCATGGCCTTTTCCATGTCCACTTCAAGAAGGAAGTGCACACCACCGGAAAGGTCCAGACCCAGCTTCATCGGATGAGCACCGACGCTGCGCAGCCATTTTGGCGTGGTCGGGGCCAGGTTCAGCGCCACCACGTAATCGTCGCCCAGTGCCTTGCGCACAACATCCTTGGCGGGAAGCTGGTCTTCCTGCTTGGTCAGACGCAGCAGCGCGCCCCGGCCATTTTCACCCAAGTTTGCGCCCTTGACCGCGATCCCGGCATCGACCAGCGCCTTGCTGACACGGTCCAGATCGGCCTGGTTGACCTGCAGCGCAGTGCTGGCGCCGCTGACCTGGATAGCCGGATCGTCAGGGTAGAGATTGGGAGCGGAATAAATAAAACCGATCACCAGTACCACCAGGATCAGTGCGCATTTCCATAGAGGAGTTTTGTTCAGCATCACGCCGCCCGTTCAAGACGCGGGGCGCCTTGCGCGCCCCGTCGATTGGTAAAAAACTTAACTTAGATCGCTTTGAGCGTACCCTTCGGCAGGGTTGCCGCTACAGCGCCTTTCTGGAACTTCAGTTCAACCGTGTCGGAGACTTCCAGAACTACGAAGTCATCGCTGACTTTGACGATCTTGCCGGCGATACCGCCGTTGGTGACAACTTCATCACCCTTTTGCAGATTGCCCAGCAGGTTTTTCTGCTCTTTTGCGCGTTTGGCCTGTGGACGCCAGATCATCAGGTAGAAGATGACCAGGAAACCCACCAGGAAAATCCATTCGAAACCGGTACCGGCCGGGCCGGCGACAGCAGGGGCTGCGGCGTCCGCGTAAGCGGCAGGAATCAGAAAGCTCATGAGGCACTCCAAGTTGCAAAATTGTATTTGTCAGGATCGACGGAACATCAGTCCAAGGGCGGCACAGGCAGCCCGCGCTTGGCGTAAAAGGCATCGACAAAGGCGGCCAATGTACCTTGTTGAATAGCCTCGCGCAAACCAGCCATCAGGCGCTGGTAATGACGCAAGTTATGGATCGTATTCAACATGCTGCCCAACATTTCGCCGCATTTATCCAGATGATGCAGATAAGCGCGGGAGAAGTTCTGGCAGGTATAGCAATCGCAGGTCGGGTCCAGCGGCGAATCATCATGACGATGGAACGCGTTGCGGATTTTCAGGACGCCGGTATCGATGAACAGATGACCATTTCGCGCATTGCGAGTGGGCATCACGCAATCGAACATGTCGACACCGCGGCGCACACCCTCAACAAGATCTTCCGGCTTGCCAACCCCCATAAGGTAACGAGGTTTGTCAGCGGGCATCAGGCCTGGCAGATAGTCCAGCACCTTGATCATTTCGTGCTTCGGCTCGCCTACCGACAGGCCGCCGATGGCCAGGCCGTCGAAGCCGATCTTGTCCAGGCCTTCCAGCGAGCGCATGCGCAGGTTCTGGTGCATGCCGCCCTGGACGATGCCGAACAGCGCTGCGGTGTTGTCGCCGTGGGCGTTCTTCGAGCGCTGGGCCCAGCGCAGCGACAGCTCCATCGACACCCGCGCGACGTCTTCGTCGGCCGGGTATGGCGTGCATTCGTCGAAAATCATCACCACGTCCGAGCCCAGGTCACGCTGGACCTGCATCGACTCTTCCGGGCCCATGAACACCTTGGAGCCGTCCACCGGCGAGGCGAAGGTCACCCCCTCCTCCTTGATCTTGCGCATCGCGCCCAGGCTGAACACCTGGAAACCGCCGGAGTCGGTGAGGATCGGGCCTTTCCACTGCATGAAATCGTGCAGGTCGCCGTGGGCCTTGATCACCTCGGTACCCGGGCGCAGCCACAGGTGGAAGGTGTTGCCGAGGATCATCTCGGCGCCGATGGCCTCGATGTCCCGCGGCAGCATGCCCTTGACCGTGCCATAGGTGCCCACTGGCATGAACGCCGGGGTTTCCACGGTGCCACGGGGGAACGTCAGGCGGCCGCGACGGGCCTTGCCGTCGGTGGCCAGCAACTCGAAGGACATACGACAGGTGCGACTCATGCTTGATCCTCGGGCCCGCGTGGCGCCGGATTGCGGGTGATGAACATCGCATCACCGTAACTGAAGAAGCGGTAGCCGTTTTCCACCGCCGCCGCGTAGGCCGCCATGGTTTCCGGGTAACCGGCGAAGGCCGAAACCAGCATCAGCAGCGTGGACTCGGGCAAATGGAAGTTGGTGACCAGGGCGTCGACCACATGGAACGGCCGGCCCGGGAAGATAAAGATATCGGTGTCGCCGCTGAACGGCTTGAGCACGCCATCGCGCGCAGCGCTTTCCAGCGAGCGCACGCTGGTGGTGCCCACCGCCACCACCCGACCACCGCGCGCGCGGCAGGCGGCCACGGCATCGACCACATCCTGGCCGACTTCCAGCCACTCTTTATGCATATGGTGGTCTTCGATGCGCTCGACCCGCACCGGCTGGAACGTGCCAGCACCGACGTGCAGGGTGACGAAGGCCGTGTCGACGCCCTTCTCGGCAATCTTCGCCAGGAGCTCTTCATCGAAATGCAGGCCCGCGGTTGGCGCGGCCACCGCACCGGCGCGTTCGGCGTAGACCGTCTGATAGCGCTCGCGGTCGGCGCCCTCGTCGGGGCGGTCTATATAAGGAGGCAACGGCATGTGCCCGACCCGGTCGAGCAGCGGCAGCACCTCCTCGGCGAAGCGCAGCTCGAACAACGTATCGTGGCGCGCCACCATCTCGGCTTCGCCGCCGCCGTCCACCAGAATCTGCGTGCCTGGCTTGGGCGACTTGCTCGAGCGCACGTGGGCCAGCACGCGATGGCTGTCCAGCACCCGCTCCACCAGAATCTCCAGCTTGCCGCCGGAGGCCTTCTGGCCGAACAGACGCGCCGGGATGACCCGGGTGTTGTTGAACACCATCAGGTCGCCGGGGCGCAGATAATCGAGCAGATCGGTGAACTGCTTGTGCGCCAGCGCGCCGCTTGGCCCATCGAGGACCAGCAGCCGGCTACCGCGCCGTTCGGCCAGTGGATGGCGGGCGATCAGGGAATCGGGGAGTTCGAAGGAAAAATCGGCGACGCGCATGGCAGTGGGGGTACGGGATCGACAGGGCCGGGAAGTTTAGCCGAAAGCGGAAAAATTGACCATGAAACGTGATTGACCAACGGTATGCCCATCTCTATACTTCGCCGCCACAAGCCCTGATGGCGGAATTGGTAGACGCGGCGGATTCAAAATCCGTTTTCGAAAGGAGTGGGAGTTCGAGTCTCCCTCGGGGCACCATCACATAGTTCCAAGCGGTCCCAAAAAGACCCGGAACACCAGGAAAACCGGCCACTGAGCCGGTTTTTTTGTGCCCATCGTTCCCAGTGATTCCCTTGTAAGCCCGAAAGTATGTGAGTAGATTTGTGAGTAGGACGAGTTCGGTCCCGAATCCTACTCACACATCGGCCGCAATCCTGCGCCGGTCGGCCGCTGCGAGGAACGCCCGTGGCACTCACAGATACCGCCATCCGCACCGCCAAGCCCCGCGACAAACTCTATCGCCTCGCTGACGCCCAGGGCCTTTGCCTTGAGGTGACAACCGCCGGCGGAAAGCTGTGGCGCCTTCGCTACCGATTCGAGGGCAAGGCCAAGATGCTGGGCCTGGGCACCTACCCCGCGATCACCCTCGCCCAGGCACGCGAGCGTCGGGATGCCGCACGCAAGTTGCTTGCGCAGGGCATTGACCCAAGCGCCCATAAACAGCAGGAAAAGGCTGCCGCCGCCGCCGAGGCCCTAACGCTCGAATCGCTGGCGAGGGAGTGGTACGGCTACAACCAACCGCGCTGGGCACCGGCCACCGCGTCGAAGGCCCTGCAGTACCTGGAGTCAGACATTTTCCCGGTAATTGGCAAGCGGCCCGCCGCCGAGGTCCAGCGCCCTGAACTGGTAGACCTGGTGCGCAAGATCGAGCAGCGCGAGGCGTTCAATGTCGCTCGCAAGGTTCGCCAGTGGCTGAGCCAGATATTCCGCTTCGGTCTGGCCAAGGGCGTGGTGCCCGGCAACCCAGCCACCGATCTGGACGTCGTAGCTGCGCACGCCCCGCGCACTCGCCATCATCCTCACGTATCCGAAGCCGAGTTACCGGAGTTGCTGGAGAAGCTGGCGGCAGCTCAGTGCGACTTGACCAGCAAGATCGCCGTTCGCCTGCTACTGCTGACGGCAGTGCGACCAGGTGAGCTGCGGCTGGCGCCCTGGGACGAATTCGACCTAGAGTCAGCGACCTGGACAATCCCAGCGGCGCGGATGAAAGCACGGCGCCCTCACATCGTCCCTCTCCCGCGCCAGGCCGTGGTCCTGCTGCGTGCCCTGCACGAACTGACCGGCACCTATCCCCTCGCGTTCCCTGGACGTAACGATCGCTCTAGGCCAATGAGCGAGAACACTGTAAACAAGGCACTTTCCACGATGGGTTACGAGGGACGCCAGACTGGCCACGGGTTCCGCCATCTGCTGAGCACCAGCCTGAACACCCGAGGCTATAACCGCGACTGGATCGAGCGGCAACTGGCCCACGGCGATCAAGACTCGATCCGCGACACCTACAACCATGCGCACTACCTGGAGCAGCGACGGGAAATGATGCAGAACTGGGCAGATGAGATTGACGCCCTTTGCGCTGGCGCGAATGTGGTTTCTATTCGGAGCGCTTCCTGATGAGCAAGCTGAGCAAGTTCAAGAGCAGCATTTCTCCCAAAGAGGCTGCCGTGCTTCTTTCGCGCCTTATCGATGAGGAAGTGACCGAGAACGATATCTCAATGATGTATACCAACGGCTGGATAACTGCCAGGGTTAACTGCTTCGCCACCATCGTAAAACTAACACCTTTACTCGACCCCAAAGAGCATGCAAAGCAAGTCGAACTAGGCCGTTACTTTATGAAGCCCGGCGAAGACTGCGGACTATGCGTAGGGTTCGACATACCCGCCGATCAAGTAGATATAGGAGACGGTGGTAGAGCCTATGTTCTCAGGGATGACGATGGCGGTTTCTATGCGCTTAGAGATCATGCAACCGAATCTTTTCTGAATGATATTCACGACAGCATGCCGTACTTCGAAGAAGGCTTCATATCACCCTCAGAAATATATGAATTAGCAGAGTCTGCAAATGACGACAAACCCGTTCAAGCACCAAAAGGGAGAGTCCGGCCAAACGACAACTGCATATCCTCGATGACGTTATACAACTTCCCTCCTGGTGATGACCGGCCTATAAAGCAAGCACCAGCCATTATGATGCAGGCAGCACAAGAAGCCCCGTCATTTGCTCTCGCTGTCGCAGCACTGGTCGAAATAGCAACCAACGGCGAAACCAAGAACCGCAACCAGTCATCCTTGATAGACGAGATACTCGATAACTACGACCTTCGAGGACTCAGCAAGAGCAACCTAGAAAAAATGTTCTCCCAGGCCAACCGCAAACTCACCGAAGCGAAGGCCGCGAAAGCCTGACTGCAATTGCAACTGCAAAACTGATTTTTGCAGTTGCAATGACTCCCCGATCACCACACGCCAGCATTGCCACCGTCGATTACCGAAACCGCCCAAGGAGGCGCAGACGATGGCTAACCCTACCAACACCACCCCACCCGCTCGCCGCTTCATCAAGCGCCAGGACGTAGAGTCGATCACCGGCCTGTCCTGTACCGAGATTTACCGCCGTATCGCCGCTGGCGCGTTCCCCAAGCAAGTCACCCTTGGCCCGAAGTCGGTAGTGTGGATCGAGGCCGAGATTCATGCCTGGTGTGATGAGCAGATCGCAGCCAGCCGTGGGGAGGTGGCGTGATGACTTTCGCCGCTCCATTCATGCCCTTTCGTCCATTGGTGCCCTTTTTTCCCATTCGTGCCCTTGTTCTTTCCCCGGCACGAATGGGGCACCAATGGGCACGAATGAAGAAATCGGTTGCTTGCGATGAGCTTCGCGGCTATGGTCCGCCTGTCGCTGCAAATTCAGCGACCGGGCGTAGGAACCCGAGTAAGCAAAAGGCGCACGGCGCCCCATTTCGATTGCAGGCGCTTTTTTTGTGCCCGCATTCCTGCTTTATGGCGGCTGTGCGTGGGCAGACTTCGGTCTGGCCGGGACCCTTTTGCCCCGGTATTCCTACCCCACGCATAGCTGCCACCCAATCCCGTAGGAAGGATCGTGGCAGCTCCTCAACAGCAAAAGGAGCTACGCCCATGCACGCCCTCATTCCGTCCAACATCCGCGCCCTGGCTCACCGCCGCATGGCTCTGAGCGCTCTCCGCGCAAACTCGTCCCTTTCCGTCCGCTTGAAGCGCTACAACCACCACATGGATCAAGCCCGCGCCCTTGAAGCCGAAGGGGGTCTGTAATGGCCGGTGCCAACTGGAACGCCCTTCTACCTAGCCGTAAAACCATGAAAGAAATGTCTGCGGAAGAACTGGACGCAGCAGGGCAAGCGTCAAATGACTGTGTAGCCATCCTCGCCCATGGAATTTCGGGCATTGGCAACCTATTGGCATGTGCTGCTTCAAATGACCAGGTGGGCCTAAACGCAAGTGCCGTAACAGATATTGGCTGGATGCTCGAAAGTCTCGGATCTCTTATCAGCAACTTGACTGATACCGGTGCCGAGGCTACCGCCCGCTTGCCCGAAGTTAAGCCGGGAGCATAACCATGAACATTCAAAACGGCGCACTTGTGCCGATGGAATCGGCTTGCCTGGATAAAGTGCTTAACCGGTTGGAAAAAGTTAAGTCCGCTGGCGCCGAAAAGTGGAAAGCCTGCTGCCCTGCACACAACGACAAACATCCGAGCTTGGCAATTAGCGAGACTTCGGAGGGCGTTGTGTTGATCAAGTGCTGGGCCGGCTGCACAACTAAAGAAATTGTCTCGGCAATTGGCCTGGAGTTGCGGGACTTGTTCCCCGGCGAAAAACAACCACGGCGCGGACCAAGTAAGGCCGCGATTGAACATGAGCGCATGATTTATCGGATCGGCCAATCACTCCAGCAGCAGGGGAGCTTGGCAGGTGAAGACCTGGTGCGCTTCAACCTCGCCAAGCAGCGCCTGGGGGTCAAATGACGACTGATCGATTTGCCGCAGAATGGACAGAACCACTCAGCGCGATCACCCGAGAGGCAGCGCCAGCAGTATGGAAAGTGAAGGTGGCCAGTGCTGCATCGATAAAGCCCGTTGCCATCCGCTGGCTGTGGCCCGGCTGGCTGGCCAAGGGGAAGCTGCACATCCTCGCTGGCGCTGGCGGTACCGGTAAAACCACACTGCTGATCGGCCTGATCGCCACCATCACCACGGGCGGGCGCTGGCCTGACGGCAGCCGCTGCAGCGAGCCAGGCAATGCACTGATCTGGTCGAGCGAAGATGAACCCGCCGATACGCTGATTCCCAGATTGACCGCTGCTGGCGCCGACATGAGCCGCGTCTACATCATCCAAGGACGCACCAACGCCCAGGGAGACGCTGATCCCTTTGACCCGGCCAACGACATTGCCCTGCTGCGAGAGACGGCAAACGAGATTGGCGGTGTGTCGCTGCTGATGCTCGACCCAATCGTCAGCGCTGTGAAGGGCGACATGCACAAGGCCAACGACGTGCGCCGGGCGCTGCAGGGCGTGGTGGACTTTGCGGAGCAGAACCTTTGCGCCATCGTGGGAATTTCTCACTTTGCCAAGGGCGGCGCTGGCTCATCACCGGCTGATCGGGTGATTGGCTCACAGGCTTTCTCTGCGCTGGCGCGAACGGTGCTGGTGGCTGCCAAACAGGAAGACTCCGACCTGCGCGTGCTGGCGCGGGCAAAGTCGAACATCGGCACCGACGAGGGTGGCGTCTCCTACACCATCGAGACTTGCATCATCGATGGCGACATCACGACGACACACGTTGCATGGGGTGACCTGATCGAAGGGTCAGCCCGGGAGATTCTGGGCGACGTGGAGGGGGCAGACGATGACACCCGCCTGAATGACGATGATCCATCAGAAGCATTACGCCGAATCCTCAAAGATGGCCCGATGATCGGAAAGCAGGCCAAAGGCCTGATGTCGGAGAACGGCTACAGCGCGAAGCAAACCCGCACCGCCCGCGAAAAGCTGTCGGTGGTGACGGTACGAGAGGGCTTCGGAAAAGAGATTAAAACCCTCTGGTCACTCCCTGAGGCCACCGGTTCATTTTCGACATTTCCACCATTCGTGCCCATTGGTGCCCCATTCGTGCCGGGGAAAGAACAAGGGCACGAATGGGAAAAAAGGGCACGAATGGACGAAAGGGCACCAGTACTTCTTGAGGTGCCGCCATCGGCATTTATCCCATCGCCTTCGCTTGAAGATGACGTGGAGGATCTGTAATGGCCGCGCTCGACTATCTGCTAGAGCGTGGATTTACGGCCAGAAAGCAAGGCATGCGAGTGCGGATCTCCCCCGCCTCAAGGCTGACCGACGACGTGCGCAAGTACGTCAAGGCCCATCGGCTCGCGCTGCTGGCCGAGTTGGCGGCGAACGACGGAATAGAGCGCCGCTGCAACTGGACGGTGCTGGTACCGGGGTGCCGGCCGTTCACCATGATCAGCGAGCCGATCACCCGTGACGAAGCGTTGGCGGACGTGTGTGTGCGCTGGCCAGGTGCGGAGGTGGGACCATGACTCCACGCAATCAACAGACGGGTGCATCTCCCGCACCTCGCCGCCTGCTCGCCGAGCAGTTGGCGAGCGCTCGACGCTCACTCTCTAAGCAGGAATTCCTGCTCTGCCATCAGCGGGGCGTCAAAGCCCCATGCGACTGGGAACGTCCATCATGACCACCAAACACGTCAGCCTCACCGACGCGGAGATCCGCAAGCTGGCCAACACTGCAGTGCGCCAGCTCCGCGATCAGCGTTATCCCGAGCTGCGCTTTCGCTATTCGTCCGTGAACCGTGCACGCGGCTCCTGGCACGTCGTCGTCAACGGCAAATGGGGCAAAGCCGGCAACTATCCGGGCCTGACCGCAAAGGCCATGCTGCTGGCGCTTCCGCAGATCCTCAGCCGTCGCGCCGTGGACGCCAACGCGCAATCCACCGTCAGCACCTGGTGCCGTGTCGGCGAGCTACTGGACTGGTATCGGGACCGGATGCTGCGCGACCGCAACCTGTCGGCCAAGCGCAAGGCCGGCGCGAAGTCGGCGATCACCTGCCACCTGTCGCCGCGGCTGGCCGATCTGCCCCTGGCCGACCTCGACAAAGGCACGTTGGATCGCCGGCTGATGTGGCCTCTGCAGGAGCGTTACGCGCTGTCCTTCGTGCGGCTGGTCTACAACGTCCTGGCTGTCGCCATGCGCCAGGCCCATCGCCTGGGCCTTATCGAGCACAACCCAATGGGCTCGCTGCGCTTCGGCGATTTCGTCGCGGCCAAGATCAAGCCCAAGACCTCACGGCTGCGCGAAAAGGATCTGCCGGGGCTGCTGGCGCAACTGGCCGACCACTTCGAGCAAGAGCCTGCCGAAGCGATGCTGGCGGTGATGATGCTGCTGCACGGCACCCGCCTCGGGGAAACCCGGTGTGCGCTGTGGCGCAACGTTGATTTGGCTGGTGGGCAGTGGTTCATACCCAGTGCGGACACCAAGACCAAGCAGGACCACACGCTGCCGCTGACCCGCCAAGCCGTGGCCCTGCTGATCCGATATCAGGCGTCCCAAGCCAAGCGCGGATATCGCGGTGGCCACGTGTTCCCCGCCGCCCGTAGCGGACCGCTGGGGCCGACTGCCGCCAGTGAAATCTTCGTGCGCCTGAGTCGCCGGGAGTGGACCAGCCACGATGTGCGCAAGCTGGCCCGAACAGCCTGGATGGACCTGGGCGTCGATTACCTGGTGGGGGAAATGCTGGTCAACCACGCGCTGCGCAACATGGACGCCACCTACATCCACACGACCGCCGAGGCCCTGAAACGTGACGCCCTGGAGCGCTGGCACAACCAGTTAGATCCGCTGGGATTGAGCGTACTCACGGGTGAGACAGAGCCGGGACAGGAAATCCACCAGAAACCGCTAAAGGCCACGGCTGACGTGGCGTCCAGCGAAAACCTAGATCCATCACAGGGGAGTATGCAATGACCAGAATTCGCCGGCCCGCCCCGCGCCAATCGCTGCCGCACGACCTGGTGCTACTCATCACCCGCAAGGCAGACATCATGGTGCGGCGGTTTGAAGACGAAGTGCTCAATCAGTTGGTCCGCGATGCAATGCGTGCCTTGGAGCGTGGCGCCACGGTGGAAGAGATCGCCCGCGAGTTGGGCCTGGGCTCTGCTGTACACCCAGCCGCAGGAGGCCAGCATGACCGACCTTGACGCCGAGATCTGCGCTCGGCTCGCAGACATGGGCATTACTCCGCTGCTGGGCGGGTTGATCCCTGAGCGGGTGGCTGCCGATCTCCTCGGCTATTCGCACGCCCATATGCGACAGCAGGCAGCCAAGGGGCTTGGAGTGCTTCCCTTCGTTCGCCGGGGCAACCGGCGCTTCTACCGCATCGCCGATATCCGAGCCTTCGTGAGCGAAACCGCATGAAGGCGAGGGACAACGGGGAGTTGTTTGCATGACCGATGTGGGCGTGCGCGCATAGGGTGAATGGCATGAATTCAACGCCCCGGAGAGACTCATGCCCGACCCCTATCAGCAAGACCTGACCCAACTGAATCAGCACCTCGGTACGATCACCGCGAAGATCACGGACTTCCAATCCGCTTCGAACGAAAAGCAGGCCGAGATCAGCGCTCGCCTGCTCGAAGTCGAACAAAAAATCGCCGCAGGTCGCCCGGGCCAAGCAAGCACCCAGGCCGGCGACACCCCCAACATCATCAGCGCTCAGGTGGTGGATGCAGAGGGCGTCAGCAGCCTGCGCGCCGGCCAGAAGTCCACGGGGCAAATCAATTGCGTGGCCGGTATCCGTGCTGCAATCACCAATCCCGGCAAGGGCGGCACCGGCTCCACCAGCTACCCGACTGCACCCCAGCGTGACGGTGGTGGAATTCGCGGCATTCCCCAGCCGCGCCTCAGCCTGCTGGACGTCCTGCCCATCATCCCGGTGACCAGCGCAACCTTCGAATATGTGCGCCTGGACGGCTACATCAACGGCGCCGACTACCAGAAGGAAGAGGGCGAACAGAAGGCCGAAGGCTCGGTGCCGACCAAGCTTGAACGCGCCGAGATCGCCACCATCGCTACCTGGATTCCCGCCAGCCTCCAAGTGCTCCAGGACAACGAACAGCTCAGCGGCCAGATCGACATGCTGATGGGGGTTGGCGTGCGGCAGAAGCTGGAGGCCGAGCTGATTCGTGGCGCCGGCGGACCAGGCGAGATCCTCGGGTTCAATGCCCAGGCCCAGGCCGCAGGGGTCACCGTCGGCAAGCCTGCTGACCGCATTGGCGCCGCGCTCACTGACCTCAAGGCCGATGGCTGGAATCCGACCGTAATCGTGATGAACCCCCGTGACTGGTTCGCCATCGAGAGTGAGCGGGCCGACGAGGGCGACGGGCAGTACGTGATCGGCACCCCGCGTGATCCGGCACCGCCAAGCCTGTGGGGCACACCGGTCGTTGTCACCAACGGCATGCCGCAAGGCAAGGCGCTGATCCTCGATACCAGCGTCGCCGCGCTGCTGGACCGTCAAGAGGTCACTGTCGAGGCAAGCCGCAACGACGGGGACAACTTCAAGCGCAACCTGGTGACCATCCTCGCGGAGCTGCGCGCCGGCCTGGCTGTGTTCGCGCCGTCTGCTACTCGTCTGGTCACCCTGAGCTAGCGGCGAGCGTGGGTTAGCTGTGAGTGCCACGAGCTCAATAACCGCAGCAGTCGAAGCCTCTATTTCCTTTCAGGGGTGATTCGTCACTGGCCCGCGCTCGCGGGCCTTTTCATTTACCTGGAGAACATCATGACCAACGTACATCTGCCCAAGCCAATCCAACGGGCACTCAACCAGATTGCTCACAGCCGCGCACTACTGCGCCAGATGCAAGAGCGGGAGCAACTGAGCCGGGAGATTGATCGGCTGCTGGCAGAGGGGAAGACGCCCGCCGAGGCGCTCGAAGCGATTCGCAGCGCGCCGCCCTTCACGCCACCTGACTACTGACCAACCGCCAGGTGGTGCCACGACTCGGTCAAGAAGGCCGAGGAGGTGGGAGGGGGTGTGAAACCTTGGGGGCTCCACATCACTAGACCACCTCCAACCCCACGCACAGATTTTTTCCCCGATTAACAAAAAATGTTAATTCCGCGTTAACACCATGCCGAACGTGCATAGGGCCGAAAGACACATAAACCGTGGGCTTAAGGCCCTTCTGAGGTGCTCAGGAGGCGTTAACAGTGTTAACACCTTTAACACCGAGAAGTTAACGCTTTAACACCGGAGGCCATCATGGCTACACGATCACTCGGCGCGCTCACTCTTGACCTGATCGCCCGCATCGGCGGATTCGAGCAGGGCATAAATCGAGCCGCCCGCATCACTGACCAGCGCATGAAGCACATCAGCGACAGCGCCACCAAAGCGGGCAAGCTGGTCGGCGCCGGCCTTGCCGCAGGCGTCACCGCTATGACCGCCATCGCCGCCTCAGCGATGCGCAGCGCGGCGGAAATCAGCAACCTCTCAGCCATAGCCAACGTGAGCACCACCGACTTCCAGAGGTGGTCTGCTGGCGCGAAGGCGGTCGGCATCGAGCAGGACAAGCTGGCCGACATCCTGAAGGATGTGAACGACAAGGTTGGCGACTACCTGAACACGGGCGGCGGCGGGATGATCGACTTCTTCGAGCAGATCGCGCCAAAGGTCGGCGTTACGGCGGATGAGTTCAGGAACCTGAGCGGTAGCCAGGCTCTGGGGCTGTACGTGTCGAGCCTGGAGAAGGCGAAGGTCAGCCAGTCGGACATGACCTTCTACCTGGAAGCGATTGCCAGCGATGCGACCGCGCTGCTGCCGCTCCTACGGAACAACGCCGAGGGGTTCCAGCGATTCGGCGATGCAGCCGCAGCAGCGGGCGCCATCATGGATGAGAAGACCATCCGCGCCGGCCAGGAACTGCGCGCCGCGAACTGGCTGATCGAGCAGTCCGTCAGCGGGTTGAGTAATCAGCTCACCAGCGCCCTGCTGCCCACACTTGCCAACTTTGCCACCAGGCTCAACGATGCGACCATCAATGGCGTGATGGCTAAGAAGGTCTCCGACGATCTGGCCGCCAGCTTCCAGGCCCTGGGCAAGTTTGCGGTGGGCACGGTTGGCGGCATCCACATGCTGGGCTACGGACTCAAAACCCTCTCCGATCTGGATAACGCTATGGTCGGCGGCGAGGAGGCCAGTTGGTGGGATAGGTACTTACCCCCGGTGCGGGTCTACAACGCCTTCAAGAACAGTGGCGAAATGGGCAAGACGCTAAGCGATGCCAGGGCGCACATGGCGGACCTGGCCCAGGGCTATGGCGACCTGATGAAAGGCTTCGATCAGAAGCCCGGGGAGGGGGCGACCAACCAGGTCAAAGAACTGGCCTCTCTGATGGAGCAGATGCGTAGTGGTGGCGCCGGCTCGTTCAATGCCGTGACGCCTGGCCAGCAGCAGGAAGCCAAGCAGCTTGAGAGCACGCTGAAGACGGCAGCCAGTGGCTTCGCCCAGCTCAAGCAGCAGTACGACCCGGCAGGCGCCGCGGTGGATGACTTTAAGGAGAAAACCGCCCAACTGGGCCTGCTGATGAAGAACGGCAAGATCAGCCAGCAGGAGTACGCCCAAGGCACTGAGTGGGTGGCGCGCGGGTTCAACGATGCGATCCAAGCATCCAGCGGCCTGGTCGAGCAGATGAAGTACCAAGCCGAACTGGAGAAGGGCCTTGCCAACCAGAAGGCCCAGTACCAGCTCGCTGCCGACTCAATCGGCATGGGCAGTAAGGAGGCGGGCCGTTATCAGGAGCGGCTGCAGCTCGAGCAGGAGAACAACGACAAGATTCTGGGCCTGCGCACCGAGCTGGCTACTACCTCGGACGCCCTGCGCCGCCGAGACCTGGAAAACCAGATCGCGCTGATCGAGGAGTACCAGCCCGAGCAACTGGAGGCCATGCAGGAAGGCTGGGCGCTGATCGATGAGGCCCAGTCCGACTGGATGAAGGGCATGGCTGGCGCCTGGGCCGACTACGCCGACGCGGCGATGAACTACGCAGCCATGGCATCCGATGCCACTAGCACTGTGCTTGGCAGCGCCAGAAGCGAGCTTGGCTCGTTCCTCTCCGATGTGGCTACCGGCTCTGCGGATGTCGGCGACGCTTTGGGGGACATGGTGGCCGGGTTCGGGAAGGCGATGATCGACACTTTGGCGGACATGGCAGCCCAGTGGCTGGTGTATCAGGCCGTTCAGCTTTTGGTGGGCAAGAGCACTCAATCAATGGCGGGCATGGGCTTGGTTGCCAACGCACAGGCCACAGCATTTCAGGCTCAACTCGCGGCCTACGCCTCGACGGCAGCGATCCCGGTGTACGGACCGGCGTTGGCGCCAGCTGCTGCGTTCACCGCCGCAGCTGCTACCGCACCAATGGTGGCGGGCGTCGCATCCTCTGCACTCATGGGTATGGCGCACGACGGCATGGACAACATTCCGCGAGAGGGCACCTGGCTCCTCGATGGCGGGGAGCGGGTGCTGAACCCGAACCAGAACCGCGACCTGACCCAGTACCTGCGCAATGCCGGCGACGCCGGTTCCGGCGCGGGTCGCTCCGGCGGCATCACAATCAACGCGCCAATCACAGTGCAGGCCCAGTCTGGTATGAGTGATGAGGCGGCGCGGCGGCAGGCCGGCGCTATAAGCGAGGCTGTCACCGAGCAGATTCGCGACGTGATACATCGAGAAACCCAGCAGGGTGGATTGCTTTGGAGGCGTACATGACCCTTGAGGAGCGGATTGAGCTTGCGGACAAGCTGCGAGAGGTCCTGATCCAGTCCTTGGCGCAGCAACTGTGCACTGGAACCGGCAAGGAATTTAGAGAGAGAAGGCATGAATTGGCCAGACTGATGGCCAGGGTAACGGGCGTCGTCATCTACGACGGCATGCCGGCCAGTGAGCAGGCGTTCGGAACCAGGCGCCTGGAAAACGAGATGAAGAAAGCCGCCGAGAATGTGGGGCAGTGCGTATGGCAAGCCGCTTCCGCCAATGGCGTAAGCACCTTGAAATAAGGCCTAGTGGGGCTCCTCATTTCTGAGGATACCCCTGATGCGTCAGTTCTTGGCGTGCGACCGAGGCGGGATCGTTAGGCACAAAAAAGCCCCGTTTAATCGGGGCTTTTTGCTGTCACCCTGCTGTCACGGCCTTGGCCTGCTTTCAGCGGGATGCCACGGAAGTGGCGGAATTCATGGCGCAATCTCAATCACTCGAACCCACACCATAAGCTCAGCATCAATCAAAAACCTGGATCTCGCGCCCATTCAGTTCAGAGTGGCGGGAGATAGCTATTTCAAAGCGCTTGTACAGGCCGAAGAAATCAGCAAGCTCCATTTCTGCTTTAACCGCTCTCACAGGAACAGGCTCAGCGCTTTCAAGCTCCTGCTGCGCTTGATCAAACCCTTCAGCCGAAAGGATATACGCAGTGACGTAAATCGGGTGCTCCTGCCGGTTTGCATGAACCTCCCCGGAGTACATCTTCACTCCGACAATCCTGTCCCCTTCCGCAATCAACCCTCGGGCACTGAAGTAGTCTTCGAGCGTGTCTCGGTCATGGTCGTCCGCGGCAGCGGTACCCTTGTGATCGCCATACTGAACTGTCGCCTTGAAAACCTCGGTAATCATTTTCGCTCCATGCTATGAGTGGCGGAGATTCGCTGCGACAAGCCTGGGCCCAGCGACCGATCACGAGTGTAGTACGGAACCACTGCCTACGCGCCAGCCAGATAGTGAGTAGGATTGCGAGTAGACAAACCTTGCCTCTCCGATAAAACCCAGCATTTACTGAGCAATATGGCAAATGTTCGAGTCTCCCTCGGGCACCAAAATCCAGAAAAAACCGACTTTTTAGTCGGTTTTTTTGTGCCTGGAAGAAAGGGGACGTGCAGTGTTTCTGTAGGAACTGGCTTGGCCTGCGATGGAGCACGGAGCGGTTCCGGCGTTTGAACTGCCAAGCTTTGGCACTCTGGGTCTTTTGGGCTGCCTATACGACCGTGAACGGTCAGACCAGCGCTGACCATGCGAAGGATTCTTTCTAAGCTGCCTATTCGGTAGCTCAGATATCCCCACAGGATTTTCGGCCCTTCGCGCAGGGGGATCCACGCAACTGTTGGTCACTTGGTAGTCGAAACATGTCTCCCGGAAAATCAGGCAATGGCAACCTGATGTGTATCTTGAGACGTGTTGCGCCCTCGAGACTAAGCGCCGCACTTGCGGCACTCGGCCTTGAAAGCGCTACAAAACCACCGGCATGCGCCGCGCAACCGCCACTTACTATATCAACCGTCTGTCTAGCATCCCCTCACTTGCCAATGCGACCACAGACGGTGATGTGCTAGCATCCCGCGCGCTCCTCGAAAGGGAGTCGCCAATTACGTTTTAGAAATAGCCAAACAAGAACGGGACTTATTTATTGGGATCGAACAATAAATCTGTCTCCTTTTGCCGCATGTCTCTTTGGGTGCAACAAGCAACGCAATACATTCAAAACAATGCATTAAAAACAATAGTAAACATCCGTAAATCTCCGCTACGGCGCTTGTACGCAATGACTGGGCCTTGAAGGAATAAGGCAGACCGAAAAATACGGAACTATAAAAACAATGACGTCCCTCTCCGAAACTGCCCTGAAAATTAGTACCCCGCACCTGACTCACCCGAAATACCGACCCGACATCGATGGTTTACGTGCAATCGCCGTGCTATCGGTCGTTGCATTTCATGCCTTCCCCGTATGGATGCCGGGTGGATTTATCGGCGTCGACATTTTTTTTGTTATTTCCGGTTTTCTTATCTCGACGATTATTTTCGGCAGCCTGGACAAGAAGTCATTCAGCTTTACCGAATTCTACTCGCGCAGGGTGAACAGAATTTTCCCCGCCTTGATCGTGGTGCTGGTGGCCTGTTTTATTTTCGGCTGGCACACGCTCTACGCGGACGAGTTCAAGCAACTCGGCAAACATATCGCCGGCGGTGCTGGATTTATCGCGAACCTGCTGCTGTGGGATGAAGTCGGATATTTCGACACCACATCAGACATCAAACCGCTGTTGCACCTGTGGTCGCTGGGTATTGAAGAACAGTTCTATATCTTCTGGCCGGTGTTCATGTGCGTGGCATGGCGATCCAGGTTAAACCCGCTGACCATCGTCTTGGTCATTGCGGCCGGATCTTTCGCCCTCAACATCTCAAATATCGCTGCCAACCAGTCTTTCGCGTTCTACATGCCGCAAACCCGGGTGTGGGAGCTTATCGGCGGCGCCTTCGTTGCTTATGTGGCGATGTATGGCGGTGACACGCTGCAGCACGTAGCGCAGCGCGCCGACGTCCTCGCCGGAAGGATCTTCTATCGCCCCGCTCCACAGCCTGACGGTCGTAGCATCAAACACCTGATGTCGACCGTCGGTGTTCTGCTGCTCGCCGCGGGCTTCTTGCTGATCAGGGAAGAAGGTTTCCCGGGCTGGTCGGCAGTCGTCCCGGTCGCCGGCGCCATGTTGATTATCTCAGCAGGACCGGGCGCCTGGCTGAACAAACACATTCTTTCGAACAGGCTGATGGTCTGGGTAGGCCTTATCAGCTTTCCGCTGTACCTGTGGCACTGGCCACTGTTGTCGTTCGCACGAATCATTGAAGGTGAAATGCCGGCTCGTGAAATCAGGATGGCCGCTGTGGGCGCGGCGTTTGTCCTGGCCATCGCAACTTATCTTCTGATTGAGAAGCCACTGCGCAGGATTTCTTCGGGTGGGATAAAAGCTGCCTTCCTTACATTGGGCATGATCGGAATTGGCGGGGCGGGGTATTTCGCATTCCTGAACAACGGAATTGAAGCCCGGCCATTAGTGCAAAAAACCATCGAGGTAGGTCAGCAATTCAACTGGGCTTACACGAAAAACGAAATATGCATGAGCCGCTATCCGTTCAAGGATGCCGACAGCTATGGTTGGTGGTTCTGTGCCGCCAACAAAGACGCGCCGCCTACCATTCTTCTGCTGGGTACCAGCTTCGCAAACCACCTGTTCCCTGGTCTGGCGACGAATCAGAAAACAAAGGACAACAGTGTATTGTCGATCGGAACCTGCTCGCCAGCATCGCATGATGTGATTGAAGGGCCGGATCAAGCGATAACCAACCCTTGTGCGCTTGATAATCCTCTAAAGCAGCGGACATTCATCGACGGGATCATCAAGGACACAGGCTCGGTGAGGTACGTCATCATCGACGGGCTGATTCAGAACCCTGATGCGGCTTACATCGATCGTATAAACAACCGCATCGAGAGCATCACCAGCAAGGGTGCAAAAGTTATTATCTTTGTTCCTCACGTGTCGGCGAATTACAGCTTGAAACGGTGTTTTGTTCGACCTCTCAAGCAAATCCCAATGGAATGCACTGTGCCCAACTCCGTGAGAGAACAGATGGACAGTGACTTCCAACCACTCATCGATGGCGTGGTAGCGAAAAATGAAAACGTTATCTTCTACGATCAGAACGAAGCGCTATGCGACAAAGAAAAATGCAACCTGCTGGTGAGCGGGATGCCAATTTTTCGTGACGAGTTCAGCCACTTCACAGAGTTCGCCAGCAATATGGTCATCGACCACTTTGTTAAATGGGCTGAGGTGAATGAGCCCGGCATTCTGGTTCAGTAAAACAACGCGGGGCGCATCATTCGCGCCCCGCCCCCATCACCGCGCCGGCAAAACGGCCTTGTGTAATTCTCACGTCGGGATGGATTGCGACCTGCTCGAATTCACACGACAGACGCCGAACAATCAGCAGAAAACCATCGCATAAAGCTACGAAACTTCCCCAATATCCGACTTTCTTGTAGGCAACTTCCCAAGCATACTCCCCAGCCCCGCCAGCTTGTTGCGCTCTGTGGAATCGGTGCCTAGTCTCCTCGGGTCGTTGCCAAATCAACGACCGGATTAGCAGTCCGAACACATAAGCGACCCAACAGCCCGTTATGGCGGCTGTACGTGTGGGCACCTTCGGGTGCGCCGGGTTCTCCTATGTCTCGGTCTGCTAACCCACGTACAGTCGCCACCCTTCGTTTAGCAGCGAACTCCAGCGACTCCAAATCACATAGGAGTTCCACCATGAAAAAAATCGTCCCCGATCCCCCACCCATTGTCTCCATCCGCCCCGGTGTCACCCATGAAGAGGCGGTCCGCCAGGCGGCGGAGTTCGTTCACAACGCGCACAAGAAAACCTCTCTCCTGCCCCGGCAACTCATCCCCGAACATCAGACGCTCCTGAGCGCATCGATCGTGGAGATGGAGATTTGCCGCGCGTATCTGAAGATCGCGATGGCCAGGTCTACTACGGCAATGCCTATCTGAGCCCATGCGGCTGAGGGAAATGCGGCCCAAGGCATCCCTGAATGCCTCGGGCTCGCTCCCGTTATGCCGTGATCGTTACGAACAGAACACATTCAGAAACATCCAGCCCTTTGCCATCACCCGACCGGTCTGTTTGCATGCCCCGGCCAACACAGGAGTGATGCGATGAAAACCATGGTAGTGGGCGCCAGCAAGGGCCTGGGCAAAGCGTTGATGGAAGGACTGGGCGAGCACGGCGATACCCTGATCGGCGTGTCGCGCAGTCGCCCCTTGGTGCTGCAACCACGCGACAGCGTGGACGTGCAGTGGATCGAAGCGGACCTGGGTGATCCGCTCACTGCGGTCGGGAAGATCGCGCAACAGGCGGCGGAAACCGGGCTGGACACGCTGATCTACAACCTGGGCATCTGGGAAGACCGCGCGTTCGACGACAGCTACGATTTTCTCGCCGACGACGAAGACCAGTTGCAGGCCATCGTCAGTTGCAACGTCACCGCGCCGATCCTGTTGATCAAGCGTCTGTTGCCGGTGCTGCTGCGCAGTGACAGGCCGCGGATCATTCTCACGGGTTCGACCTCGGGCCTGACCCAGAGCGGTCGGCCAGAAGTGACCTTCGGCGCCAGCAAGTTCGCGTTGCGGGGCATGGCCGATGCGCTGCGTGAGGGGTATCGCGAGCAGCGTCTCGGGGTGACCTGCCTGAACCTCGGTTACCTAAACACCGCCGACCCGCTGAGCACCCCGCGCGAGCAAGCCGCGCAACACGGCGGCGGCGAGCAGATCCCGGTGCATGATGTGGTGCAGGTGGTGCGGATGGCGTTGAGCTTGTCAGCCGCGAGCTTCGTCAAGGAAATCACCCTGCCGGCCATCCTCGACCCGCGTTTCTGAATCGCGCATCTCGCGCAGTTGGCGCTTGATTTCATGCACCGGCGGCGCGTAGAGAAAGCCGAACGACACGCTGTTGCGCCGCCCTTTCACCGCATGGTGCATGAGGTGCGCCTGGTACAGCCGGCGCAGGTACGGGTGTCGCGGCTTGGGCCTCGACGGCCAGTGGCGGTGGGCAACACCCGCGCGGGTCACCACATAGAGAATGCCGAACGCAGCTACGCCGGCGCCGGTCCACTGCAACGGATCGTGGCCGGCGTTGCCCAGCACGATCAGGGTGATCGCCACGAGCGCGAGCACCAGCAGGTAGACGTCGTTGGTTTCCACCACGCCCAGGTGCGGCTCGTGGTGCGAACGGTGCAGAAACCAGCCCCAGCCGTGCATCACGTACTTGTGGGCCAGAAAGCCGACACCCTCCATGGCGACCAGGGTGCAGAGGAAGATGGCGAAGTGGACGATCATGAAGAGCCGACGTCGGGAAAAAGGTGGGCGCCAGATTAGGGGAAGTGGCGGTGGGAATCCATGGCGAAGTGGCCTTGCCGGGATTGGGCTGACAAGCGTCAATACCACCAACGCGAAAAAGCCGCGGGGTTCAAGTCCGCGGCTTTTTCGTTGGTCACTTCGTGACGGCTTTTTCCTGCAGTTGCTCTTGCGCCTGCATGTATTGGCGCAGCAGTTGATTGATGCGGGTCTGATAGCCCGGCCCCTGCAATTTGAACCACTCCAGTACATCCGAATCCAGGCGAATGGTCATCGCCTGCTTGGTCGGCAAGCGCAGTTGAGCATTGCGGAAAAACGCTTCGCCCAATTCAGGGATATCGCTGGTATCGATGTCCTTGTCGTCCATCCTGGCGAGACGGTCCCAGTCAGTTTTGGAAGTTTTCGACATAGTTTCTACTTTCCTCTCGGGTAGCTTTTCGGGCGGAGATAACCCTGATCACATCGCCTGACCGCTCGGTGTATACGACCACAGCAACAAACGCCCTGATCCAGCCAATGCCGACCCAACGGGCCTCTTCGTAGTCACCTCGTCCATCGTGTAAAACCAGCATCGGGTACTCGAACATGCTTGGTACGTCTTCGAAGTCCACGCCGTGCTTGATGAGGTTTATCCGTTTCTTCGCGTTGTCCCACTCAAAAAACATGGGACACACCGTATTTACGCATGTACATACACCGTACCCTCCCTGGCTGAAAAAAACAGCCTCCACCTGTCAGGATGAATGCTTCCCTGCTCCTCCATCGAGCCGGAGGAGCCTGCCACGCCTGGGCTAAAGAAGGGGATGACAATTGGCATCGAAATATTTCCCCCGCCCCCCGCTTGACCTCCACTTAAGTCGAGGTTCGATACTCGCCCGCACTTTTCCCAAGGAGTGTTCGCCATGACTGGTGTTTTCCAGCTTTCCAACCCCGAAGGCCTGTACGACCCGAGCGCCAATGCCTATTCGCATGTGGCCGAGGTTCAGGGTGGTTCGCGGTTGTTGTTTATCGCTGGGCAAGGGGGTGAGGACCGTGACGGTGGATTGTCGCCGTTGTTCGCCGAGCAGGCGCGGCAGGCGCTGGAGAATGTGAAGACGGCGCTGGCGTCGAAGGGCGCGGGGATCGAGAACGTGTTCAAGCTGACGCTGTTGATTGTCGATCACTCGGAGGCGCGGTTACAGGAGTGGGTGGCGGAGGCGGACCGGGCGTGGGGCGGGCATATGAAGCCGACGTGTACGCTGATTCCGGTGCCGAGGTTGGCGCTGGAAGGGATGTTGGTGGAGGTTGAGGCGGTGGCGGCGGTTTAGTCGCTTGCCTGAAAGCGTGGGCCGCTCACGATTGTGTAGGAGCGGCCTTTAGCCGCGATGGGCCGCACAGCGGCCCTGAATCCATCCGGCACACTGTTTCTGGCTGGCTCGGATCTCACATTCAGGGATCCTGAACGTCGAAAGAAATGCCGGTCATAGACAGCCACCTCGTGCTGGATGGTTTTGGGGCCGCTTTGCGGCCCTTCGCGGCTGAAGGCCGCTCCTACACAGGCCGTGTGAAAACCGCCCTCCCCTTACGTCTGCGGCAATTTCTCCAGCTCATCCGCTCGCTGCCGGGTCATGTCGAGTTCGCAACCCGCGCCATTGAGCAGGTCGATGGTGCCGCCGGTGAGGGTGTAGTACACGGCGCAGTTCGCGTCGCGGTATTTCACCCATTGGCGCTGGGCATCGCGCAGTTTTTCTTGCTGGGGTTGTTCAAGGCTGGCCATGGCTGCTTTGTAGGCGGCGTTCAGGCGGGTGTCCTGGCGTTTGTATTCGGCGCCGCTGCAGTCGTTCATGTCGGCCGTAGTGTTGGCGGTTTTCATGCACTGGCTGTAGGTGTCGGCCTGGGCCATCTGGCTGCCCAGCAGCAGGGCCAGGGCAGCAAGGTAAATTTTCGGGTTCATCGGCAAACTCCATGTCGTGGTGAACGGGCTGGCTATCTTACGCGGTGTCGGGTTCAAGCTGACACGCTTGCATCACCCTGTCCCGCAACCAGCGGTGCGCGGCATCGCCTTCGCGGCGCTCGTGCCAGGCCTGCTGGAAGTTGAACGCGCGGATCGGCAGCGGCGGTTCGAAGCAGCGTAAACCGCGCAACGACAAGCGCCCCGCCAGGCTGCGGCGGGCGACAGTCAGCAGCAGGTCGGTGCCGGCGATGACTTCGGTGGCGGCGGTCCAGTGGGGCAAGGCCAGGGCGACGCGGCGCTGTTCGCCAAGGGCCGCCAGGGCCAGGTCGATTTCGTTGTCGGCACCCGGCCGCACCGCCACCAGCACATGGGGCCGCGCCAGCCATTGCGCCAACGTCAGCCCGCCACGCGCCGGCAGGCTGTCGCGGTCGGCCAGGCAGGCGAAGCGCTCTTCGAACAAGGTCTCGGCCCGCAGCGGGGTGGCCAGAGTGGGAAAGACCCCCAACGCCAGATCGATCTCGCCGTCGAACAGTTGACTGAGCATCGCCTCGCGGCTGCCTTGGGTGACCACAAGATCGACTTCCGGCGCGTCTTCGCGCAGGCCGCGCATCAGTCGCGGCAAGACCACCCGCGCACCGTAATCCGACATCGCCAGGCGAAAGCTGCGCCGCGCTCGCGTGGGGTCGAAGCCGGGGCTGTTGAGCAGGGCGTCGAGTTGTTGCAGGGCGTCTTGCAGCGGTTGGGCCAGCTCCAGGGCGCGGGCGGTGGGTTGCAGGCGGCCGCCACGGCGCACCAGCAGCGGGTCGGCGAAGATTTCCCGCAACTGCGCCAGCGCGTGACTCACCGCCGGCTGGCTGCGGTGCAGGCGCAAGGCGGCGCGGGAGACGTGCTGTTCGGCCAGCAGGGCGTGCAGGGCCAGCAGCAGGTTGAGGTCGATGCGGCGCAAATCATCCATCAGGCGAATAGTCCCTGTGCGGAATTCGAATTTCCATCCAGTGAATGGATAACCAAGACTGCCTTATGCCTACTGCGTGTATCAAGGAGTCCACCATGAACCCGAGCTTTTCCCCCGTTGTGATCCTGCTGCCATTGATCGCCCTGCTGGCGGGCGCCGCCGTGCCGTTCCAGGCCGGCAGCAATGCCGCGCTGGGTCGGCTGTTGGGGCATCCGTTGTGGGCGACGCTGGTGTCGTTGTCGGTGAGTGTGCTGATGGTGCTGCCGGCGTTGTGGCTGATGCGCGCGCCCGCGCCGCAATTCGCCGGGTTGGGACAGGCGCCGTGGTGGACATGGTTCGGTGGCGTGGCCGGGGTGGCCTATATCACTGCGGCGCTGATCCTGACGCCACGCCTGGGCGCTGCGGGATTCATCGTGTGCGTGGTGGCCGGCCAGGTGCTGTCGTCGCTGGCGATCGATCAGTGGGGCTTGATGGGGCTGCCGGAGCGGCCGGTGAATCTGCTGCGGTTGCTGGGGGTGGGGTTGATCGTGGCGGGGATGTTGGTGGTGCAGTGGGGGACGGCGTCGAGCCGGTAGGCTTGAGTGCCGGGTTTTGTGGTGCTGCTGATGGCCTCATCGCCGGCAAGGCCGGCTCCCACAGGTTGGGGTGGGAGCCGGTCTAAGCGGTGGTTTAGAAGCCCATGCTGAAGCTCACGGTCACCGCATGATCGCGGCTCTCGCTCGCCAGTTGCCCGGAATAGCCGACGCCCAGCTTGCCCGCCGCACCAACGCTCATGTCCAGTCCGGCCTCGACCACCGCTGCATCCCGGGCAATCGCTACGCCCTGGGTGCTGAAGGCGGCGCCGCCGTCGACGAAGCGCAGGTCGGCGTCCGGACGGCTGTCGCCGAGGGCATGCCGCCAGCCGAGGCTGCCGCGCGGGGTCAGGGTGGTGCCGTTGTCGAGGACGAACTGTTTGCCCGCGCGCAGGCCAACGGTGGTGAAGGTGACGTCCTGTTTCGCGCTGGTTTCCAGGCGCCCCGCTCCGCCTTTCTCGCGGCCGTTGTCGCTGTCGTAGTTGACGTAGGCGATGCCGGCGAACGGTTCCAGCGCCACGCCGCCAGCTTCGACGGTGTAGCCCACTTCGCCGAAGACCTGTGCGGTCCCGGCCTTGTATTTGGACTTGAGCCGATCGTTGTAGCTGCCCACGGTGAGGTCGCGTTTGGTGTCGATGTTGTGCCAGCTATAACCCGCGCCCATGCGTGCGGCGAAGGCGTCGAGCTGGTAACTCAGGTAGCTGGTCAGGTGGACGCTGCTCACCGAAGCGCTGGAATTGCGCTCGCTGGCCTTGATGCTGGCGTTGGTGTAGCCCGCAGCGATACCGGCACGCCATTCCTCGTTAAGGTGGTTGTCGAAGCCGAGCATGAAGCCGGACAGGTCGCGATCGACGCTGGCCACGCCATGGCCGCTGTCGTAGTCGCCCCAGCCGCCGATGGCGCGGATCCAGCCCACGCCTTCGCCCTGGCAACCGGCGCTGCTCTGTTGCAGGTTGCCGCTCGGCGCCAGCACGCTGCGCGGGTCGCCGCCGGCGCTGCAACCGGACTGGCGCATGCGCTCGTTGACGGTCTCGCGCAGGTAGCGTGAATCCTCCAGCAGCACACTGACGGTGCTGGCGTGGATCTCGCCGGACAGGCTGTCGAACGCGGCCTGCGCCGAAGGACGGTCCATGCTGGTGATCGCGCTGTTCAGGCTGGCCGGTGCGGCCGCCGAATCCAGTGCCACGGCCACGTTGCGCTGGTTGTCACTCAGGGCGACATCGGCGAAGGCGGTGCTGTTGCGGCTCACCGACAGGCTCACGTCATTGGCGCCATACATCAGCGTGGTGTCGATGAAGGCAAGGTTGGGGCCGAGGCCGAGGCTGTCGACGTTGTCCGTGTCGAACTTGCCGGTGATGCCGCCGTCGGCGGTCAGCAGGGTGTAGGTGGTGTCGCCGGTGTACGGCGCTACCGCAAACACGCTCAGCGTACCGGCCAGGTTGGCGGTGCCGCCCACGGCAAGGAAGCTGGTGGGCAGCGGGGTCAGGGCGATGCTCAGGGTGCCGTCGCTGGCGTTGGTGAAGTTGCCGGTGACGGTCAGGTTGCCGTTCGGCCCGGGCGACACGACCCCGTGGTTGAGCACGCTGCCAACGGTGCCAGTGCCGGTCAGGCCGGCGCCGGATTTGACCTCGACATTCGCCGCCAGCGCATCGGCCGGCGCCGCCACGGCGAACAGTGCCATGCGCGCGAACGCTGCGACCGGGGCCGCTGCCACGTCGTCGCTGTCGTCGGTCTCGCCCACCTGCAACACGCCCTGCTCGACGGTGAAGCTGCCGCTGAAGTCGTGATTGCCCTTGAGCAGCAAGGTGCCGACACCGCGCTTGAACACCGCGCCGGTACCGCTGAGCAGGCCGTTGAATTCACCGGCGCCTGCTTGCTGGAACACCAGGTTGGCGTTGTTGAGGATGTTGCCTTGCAGGCTGAACGTGCTGCCTTCCAGGGTGCCGCCGCTGACGGTGGTGCCACCGCTGTAGGTGTTGTTACCGGCGAGGATCAGGGTGCCGGCGTCGCGTTTTTCGATACCGCCACTGCCGCTCATTTGCGCGCCGATCAGCGCGCTGCCCGAGGTCACCCGGACCACCGCGAGGCTGCCGTCGGCGCCGTTGACCGGCTCCAGGCCCTCGCCTGCCGCAGCGAGAATCTGGTAACCATCGCTGAGGAACTGCATGCCGGAAAAGCCCTGCACACCCTCCACGGTGACGGTGCCGCTCTTGCCGCCGAACACCGCGAACTGGCGTCCCCAGTTGGCGGCGTTGGTGCCTGCGGAGTTGGTCCAGTTACTGGCTGCCCCGCCCCAGATGCCGCTGCCGCCGTTGACCGAACCGGTGGCGCTGGTCTTGTCGCCGTTCCAGAACAGCAGGTCGCCGTCGAAGTTCTCCACCACCAGGTTGATCTGGTTGGCGATGCTGGTTTGCAGCTTGAGCTGCGAGGCGTAGGTGTCGATCGGCAGGCTGCCGAAGTCCAGGCCGTTGTTGGTCAGCGTGCCGTCGTAGCTGAACAGTTGGTAGACACCGATGCCGAAACCGCCGGCATCGCTGATGTTCAGGGTGCCGTCGAAGGTCAGGTCGCCGGTGACTTTCACCAGGGTGGTGGAAGCGTCCGCCTGGCCGAGGGCCGCGTTCAGGTTGCTGCCCGAGGCGAGGCTGAGGTTGCCCACGGTCAGCGGCGCACTGGCGCTGCCGACCAGCAGGCTGGCGCCGTCGGCCAGGCTGACCCGACCCGACAAGGTGCCGCTGCCGCCCAGGCTCGCACCGCCGGCGACCTGCACGTTGGCGCTGGCGAAGCTGCCGCTGACGGTGAGGTTGCCGGCGTTGACCGCGGTGTTGCCGGTGAAGGTGTTGGCGCCGCTGAGCAGCAGTTGGCCGCTGCCATTCTTGATCAGGTTGCCGCTGCCGCTGAGCACACCGCTCAGGGTCAGGTCGTGGCTGCCGGCCACGGTCAGTTGCGAGGACACGGCGACCGCGTTGCCCACCTTCAGGTTGGTGCTGGTGTCGAGCGTGGCCTGACCGGCGATCACCAGCATGCCGCTGCCCAATGCGGCGTTGTGGCCGAGGGTCAGGCTGCCGGAGGTGAGCTGCGTACCGCCCGCGTAGGTGTTGTTGCCGCCGAGGGTGAGGTTGGCGCTGCCGTTTTTCACCAGCACGCCGCTGCCGCTGATCACGCCGTTGAGGCCGAGGTCGTGGCTGCCGCCGATCAGCAGGGTGTTGTCCAGCACCACAGCGTTGCCGAGGCTGACCGCGGTGTTGCTGTCCAGCGTCAGCGGGCCGCTCGGCGGCAGGCTGGCGTTGGCGACGGTCAGCGCGCCGCTGCCGAGTGCCGAGTCGCTGCCGACCACCAGGGTGCCGCCGTTGAACGTGGTGCCGCCGCTGTAGCTGTTGTTGCCGTTGAGCACCAGGGTGCCGTTTTCCATTTTCGACAGGGTGCCGCTGCCGCCGAGGTCCACGCTCAGCGTGGCGGTGCTGCCGTCGGAAACGCGCACCGTGGCGACGCCGCCAGCGCCGTTGACCAGGTTCACCTGGCCGGCCGTTCCGCCCGTCAGCGTGTAGCCATCGCTGGTGAACTGCAGCCCGGTGACGCTTTGCGCGCCGTCCACACTGACCGTGCCGGCCGCGCCCTGGAACACTGCATAACCACTGTTCCAGGTCTGGTTGAAGTTGCCGGTGACGTTGCTCCAGGTTGTCGCGCTGTTGCTCCAGGTGCCGCTGCCGCCGTCGATGGCGCCATTGCCCACGCTCTGGCCGTCCCAGAACAGGATGTTGCCGGTGGCGCCGCCGACCACCAGGTTGATCTGCTTGTCGACGCTGGTCTGCACTTGCAGGTCGCCCGCCACCACCCCGCCCGGCAAGCTGCCGATGGCCAGGCCGCTATTGGTGAGGAAGCCGGTGTAGTCGATCAGGCGGTACACGCCCAAACCGAAGCCGCCGATGTCGGTGACGTTGAGTTTGCCGTTCAGCGCGAGGTTGCCGTTGACCTTGAGCAGGCCCGGATCAGCCGGCAACGCAGCGCCAAGCGCGACGTCGAGGTTGGCGTCGTTGCCGAGGGTCAGGGAGCCAGTGGTCAGAACGCTGCCACTGGTGAGGCTCAGGTGGCCGCCGTCAGCGATCCCGACGACCGCGTTGATGATGCCGTCGCCGCCCAGCCGCGCGCCATTTGCCACCGACACGGCGGTGGTGTTGAGCACACCGGGGCCGTTGACGTACAGGTCGCCCTGATCGACGTTCACCGCACCGCCAATATGGTTGGTGCCGTCCAGTACCAGCGAGCCGCTGCCGACTTTGTTGAGGTTGCCGCCGCCACTCAGGCTGCCGGAGAAGTAACCCCGCTCCACAGTCAGGCTCGAAGTGCCCAGCTCCACGCCGCCCCAGCCGGCCAGCCAACTGAAGCGGCTGTCAACGCCCAGTTGCAGGACTGCCGGGCCCGCCACATCAACGTCCGGTGAGCCAAGACTGTTGCTGCCCTCCCAGATCACGCGCCCCTGATCGAGGTTGAGACGACCGAGGAAATTGTTGTTGCCGTTCAGGGTGAGGGTGCCGCTTCCGAGCTTCCTCAGCCAGCCGCCGCCGGTGAGCGCACCGCTGAGGGTCAGCGAGTCATTGCTGCTGAAGGTCACGTTTTCGGCAACGTCCAGAGCATTGCTCAGCGTGCTCACCCCGGAGGTAGATATCTCGACGGTACCGTAGGTTCTCAGGGCGCCGGTGCCCAGTGCGTTGTCGTGGCGCAGCAACAGGCTGCTGTAGCCGATCACTGTGTCGCCCTGGTAAGTGTTGTTGCCGGACAGGGTCAATTGGCCGCTGCCAGACTTGTTCAGGCCGCCATTGCCGCTGACAGTCCCGGTCAGAGCCAGGTCATGGCTGCCGTTCAGACTCAGGTAGTCATCAAGGACCACATCGTTGCCGAGGCTCAAGGTGTCGGCGTTCACCAGTGTGGTGCCAGCGCTGGCCCGTAAAGCGCCACTGCCCAGAGCCGCGTTGTTGCCCAGTACCAGCGTGCCGCCCTGGAGTCGGGTGCCACCGCTATAGGTGTTGACGCCGCTGAGCACCAAGGTGCCGCCTTCACGTTTGCTCAGGGCGGAGTTGCCACTGATGGTCACATCCAGTTCCGCGCTGACGCCATTGCCGACGCGCACGATGGTTTCGCCGTTGCCGCCCGCGGCCTCCAGCTCACCGGCCGTACCGCCCACCAGGCGATAGCCGTTGGTAAGGAACTGCATCCCGGTGATGCGCTGGGTGCCGTCCACCGTGACGGTGCCACTGCTGGCCGCGAACACCGCGAAGGTGCTGTTCCAGGCTTCGTTGAAACCGGCGCTGGTGGTGGTCCAGTTGGTGCTGGCGCTGTTCCACACGCCGCTGCCGCCTTCGATGATGCTGTTGCTGGTGAGGCTGGCACCGTCCCAGAAGCGCAGGTCCGGCGCGCCGCCCACCACCAGGTTGATCTGGTTGGCGGCGCTGATCTGCACTTCCAGTTCGTTGGCCGGGATGCCCACTGGCAGGGTGCCGAGTGCCAGGCCGTTGTAGTTCAGCAGGCCGCCGTAGTCGAACAGGCGGTAGACGCCGATGCCGAAGCCGCCGGTGTCGCTGACGTTTAGCGTGCCGCCGAGGGTCAGGTTGCCGGCGATATTGGCCACGCCCGCAGCGCCGGGAATCGGCGCGCCGAGCGCGACGTCGAGGTTGGCGTTCTGGTTCAACAGCAGCGCGCCGAGATTCAGTACGGAACCGGCGGCCAGCTTCAGGTGACCGCCATCAGCCACCTCGACCGCGCCGGCCAGCGAGCCGCTGCCGGCCAGGGTCGCGCCGCTGGCAACGGTCACGTTGCCGCCGGCGAGGCTGCCATCGACCCGCAGCGTACCGCCGCTGACGCGGGTGCTGCCGGTGTAGCTGTTGTTGCCGTTGAGCACCAGAGTGCCGGCTTCGAGTTTGTCGAGGTCGCCGCTGCCGCCAAGCTCGACGTCCACGGTCGCGGTAAGGCCGTTGCCGACCCGCATCCCGGCAGTGCCGTTCAGCAACAGTTGCCCGGCCACGCCGTCTTCAATGCGGTAGCCATCGGTGAGGAATTGCAGGCCGGTAATGTTCTGGCTGCCGTCCACGGTGACTACGCCCGCCGTGTTCTGGAACACCGCGAAGGTGCTGTTCCACGCCATGTTGAAGCCGGCGTTGGCGGTGGTCCAGTTGGTGGTGGCGCTGTTCCATACACCGTTGCCGCCCTGGACGACGCCGTTGGCGACGAGGCCCGCACCGTCCCAGAAGCGCACGTTGGCGTCACCGCCAACCACCACGTTGACCTGGTTGGCGACGCTGGTCTGCACGGCCAGTTCGTTGGCCGGGAAGCCGACAGGCAAGGTGCCGACAGCCAGATAGTTGTCAGTGAGCACACCGCCGTAGTCGAACAGGCGGTAGACGCCGATGCCGAAGCCGCCGGTGTCGGTGACATTGAGCTGGCCGTCGAGGGTCAGGTTGCCGGTGATGTTGGCGAGGCCCGCCGCGCCCGGAACAGCCGCACCCAACGACACATCGAGCTGGGAGGCATTGTTGAGCACCAGCGCTCCGAGGCCTAGTACCGAGCCGGCCGCCAGGCTCAGGTGGCCGCCATCGGCAACGCTCACCACGCCGCCCAGCGTGCCGCTGCCAGTGAGGGTGCCGACGCTGCCCACCGCGACGCTGCCGTTGCCGAGGCTGCCGTCCACGCGCAGGGTGCCGCCACTGACGACGGTATTGCCGAGGAGGCTGCCGTTACCGGTCAGCAGCAAGGTGCCGGTGCCGAACTTGGTCAGGTTGGCGTTGCCGCTGAAGGCGCCCACGAAGGTGCCGCTGGCGACGTTGAAGGTGCCGCCGACCAGTTCGATGTCGCCGGCGCCCTGGAGTTGGCTGATAACACCGCCAGCGCGCAGTTCCAGCGCCGCGCCGGAGGCGACATCGACCCGTGCCGTAACGCCCATGGCGGTGCCGGCGGTGCTGATCAGGCGGCCGCCATTGATGTTGACGCTGCCGTTGAAGGTGCTGCCGCCGCTCAGGGTCAGGCTGCCGGTCCCGGTCTTGTTCAGGGTGCCGCCACCATTGATGCCGCCGCTCAGGGTCAGGTCGTTGCTGCCGGAAACGGTCAGCGCACTGCTCAGGTCCACCACGTTGCTCAAGGTCACCCTGCTGCTGCTTTCCAGCGTGGCGTTACCCGCTACGTTGAGCAGGCCGCTGCCGAGCGCGCCGGAGCGGCCCACGATCAACTTGCCGGCATTGAGCCGGGTATCGCCCTGGTACAGGTTGGCGCCGTTCAGGGTCAGAGTGCCCGCGCCATCCTTGACCATCCCGTCGGCGCCCGATATCACGCCATTGAGGGTCAGGTCCTGGTTGCCGGGCAACAGCAGTTGCTGGTCGAGGACGACAGCGTTGCTCAGCGTGCGCGCGGCATTGCTGTCGAGGGTGGAAACGCCGGCGATCTTCAGTGTGCCCTGGCCCAGGGCACCGTCATTGCTCAGGCTCAGGGTGCCGCTGTCGAGCCTGAGGGTACCGGTCAGCAGGTTGCTGCCGAACAGGCTCAGGGTGCCGTTGCCCTGTTTGATCAGGGTGCCCGCGCCGGAGATCACGCCGGACAGGCCCAGGTCGTTATTGCTCGGCAACGTCAGGTTGCCATTGACCGTCACCGCGTTACCCAAGGTAAGTGCGCTGGTGGTGCTCAGGCTGGTGGTGTTGTTGGCGATCAGCGCGGCGGTGCCGAGCGCGAACGTGCGAGTCAGCACCAACGCGCCATCGTTGAGGGTGAGCGCGCCGGAGAAGCTGGAGCCGCCGCTGGTGAGCGTCAGGGTACCGGCGCCGGTCTTGGTCACGGATCCGAGCCCGCTGAGGGTACCGGTAAGCGTGAGGTTATGGCTGACGTCGAGGGTGCTGGCGCCGCTGAAGTCGATGCTGTTGCTGAGGCTTAGCGCGGTTGTCGTGCCCAGTGTGCTGCCGGTGAGCACCTCTACCAGGCCGGAACCCATTGCATTGGTATTGCCGACCAGCAAGGTCCCGCCCGCCAGCCGTGTACCGGCGTAGTAACCATTGTTCCCCGTCAGGACCAGGGTGCCGTTGCCGACCTTGTCCAGCCGCGAACCACCCAGGACGGAAAGACCCAGGGTGGCGGTCACGCCAGCGTCCACGCGCACTTCGGTGCTGCCGGTCACCCCCGGGTTCAGGCTCAGGCTGCCATTGCTGCCGCTTACCACGTTGTAGCCATCGGTCATGAACTGCAGGAAGGACACCGACTGTGCGGCGTCCACCGTCACGGTGCCGGCAGCGCCCTGGAACACAGCGCCTTGCGAAGCCCAGGCCCAGTTGTTCGAACCCAGGGCGTTGGTCCAGTTGCCGAGGCTACCGTTCCAGGTGCCGCTGCCGCCTTCGACCGTGCCCGAAACGGCGGTGTTGCTGCCATCCCAGAACTGCATGGGCAACGAAGGCGAGCTGACCAGCAGGTTGACCTGGCCGGCCCCGAGGGTCAGGAGCAACTGATTCGAGGCCACGCCGGTGGGCAGCGAGCCCAGGATGTGACCGTTGTAGGTCAGGGTGCCGCTGTAGTTCATCAGCCGGTGCACGCCGTTGCTGATATTGCCGGCATCCAGGAGGTTCAGGATGATGCCGTCCAGCGTCAGGTTGCCCTGGACATTGATGATCGGCGTGGTGGAAATCTGGCCAAGGCCAACGGTGAGAATGCCGCCGTTGCTGATGAACAGTTCGCCGGTGGTAACGGGCGCACCGCCATTGACCAGCAGGCTGCCGCCGGTTTGCACCTGCACGGCGCCGGCAGTGCCGCCCGCCAGGGCCAGGGCGCCGCCACCCTTCACGACGACGCCGCCGTCCAGTTGTCCGGTGCTGCGCAACGTGCCGCCACTGTTGACGGTGACCGTGCTGCTGCTGAACCTACCCGACAGGTTCAGCGTGCCGCCGTTGACCTGAGTGCTACCGGAATTGAAGCTGGTGTTGCTGAGGTTCAACGTGCCCGAGCCCGTCTTGACCAGCCCTCCCCCACCGGAAAACGCGCCGTTGAACGTGGAGGATTGGTTATTGCCGCCCACGGTCAAGGTGGCAGCGCTGTTGATGGCAACCGAACCCGACCCGGTCAACGCACCCACCGTGCCCGAGGCAGACACGTTGAGCACGGAGACGCCGGCGAGGTTGACGCTCGGCGAAACACCCATCGCGTTGACTGCGTTGTTGGTGAGGAAACCCTGCTGGATGTCGTACGTGCCGTTGAACGTGCTGTCGGTATTGTCCAGCCGCAGGGTCGAGATGCCGGTCTTGGTGATGGTGCCGCTGCCACTGAGGATGCCGGCCAGCACCATGTTGGACGCCTGAACGAGTGCCAGGTTGGCCTCGATCGCCACCGGGCCGACATAGATCAGGGCGGTACGGACGTCGAGGGTACTGGCACCACTGACTTTGAGTCCGCCCGGGCCCAGGCCATAAGCGTCCAGCTGCAGTGTCCCGCCTTGCAACTCGACACCGCCGGTATGGGTGTTCACGGCGTTGAGGATGAGCGTGCCAGTGCCGGCCTTGATCAGCTTGCCGCTGCCGCTGACCACGCCATTGAGCTGCAGGTCATTGCTGCCGGTCACCGTCAGGTTGCTGTTGAGGAAAACGGCGTTGTCGAGGGTTTCCGACTGCAGGCTGGCCAGGCTGGAGGCGCCGCTGACAGTGATGAAGCCACTGCCCAGTGCCGAGCCGCTGCCCACCGTCAAGGTGCCGCCCTTGAGGTCGGCACCGCCGGAGAATACGGTGCTGCTGCTCAGGGTCAGGTTCGACGTGCCTTGCTTGACCAGCTTCGCGCCAACGTTGACCAGCCCGGTGAGGGTGATGTCGTTGCTGCCGCCGACGGTCATCGCGGGCGCCGTCACGTTGATGCCATTACCGACGGTGATCGCCGTGCTGGCCTCAAGGGTGCCGCCTCCGACAATCAGCGTGCTGTTACCCAGCGCGCTGTTGTGCCCCAGGATCAGGGTCCCCGCATTCAGGTTGGTCATGCCGCTGTAGGAGTTGAGGCGATTGAGGGTCAGGCTGCCGGCGCCGTTCTTGGTCAGGCTGCCGCTGGCACCGGAAATCACGCCGCTGAGCGTCAGGTCATCGCCGCCCGTTACGGTCAGCCCGCTGGAGTTCATGGTGATGGCGTTGGCCAGGTTTACATTGGTCCCGCTGGCTTGCAGGGTCCCGCCGTTGGCCTGAACCGAACCGTTACCGAAGACCAGCGAGTTGTCCACGATGGCGATACCGGCCGCCAGCGTTGTGCTGGTGCTGGCCGCGCTCAGCAGCGGGCCATTGATGGTCCAGGTGCCGCCGTTGATCTCCAAGTAATTGAAGTTGACGTATTGGCTGGCGCTGATCGTGACGGCGCCGGTGGTGCCCGAACTGCCGGGGTTACGCAGTTTCAGGGTGTTGACCCCGCCCGCGCCGCCATCGACCTGCCCGGTGGGGGCGAACGTCAGGTTGTAGCCCAGCGAGTTGCCCAGGCTGCCCGTCGTGCTGCCATCGCCAGTCAGGCTGCCAAGGGTGACCGCAGTGAATTCGTTGACGCCGCCCGCGCCCATCGACAGGCTGCCTCTGATGGAGCCGGCATTGAGGAACGTGTTACCCACCCCCGACGACCGTTCGAATGCAACCCGGCCGATGATGCGGCCGCTCGCCACGTTGCTCATGATGACCTGGCCACCGCCGCGGATGGCCATGAGCGCGTTGTCGGCAGCAACGGTCGGCGTGCTGAGGCCGGCGATATCGCGGGTTGCGATCAGGCCAGCGTTGTTGACACGCGTCTGCCCGCCCACGGCGTTCCACACCTCCACCGCCATACCGGCAAACGTGGTCAGGAAAGCGCTCGGCGAACGCGCGGTGCCCCTGATAATCCCGTTGTTATCGCTCTGGATGATGATGCTGGAAGCGGAGCCGTTACCGGCGATCACCCCGCTGGTCAGTACCGGCATCGCCACGAGCCCCGACGGATCGATGGTCCCGGAGATGGTCAAGAGCAGGTGGCCGCCGTTGGCCAGCATCGCTGCCCCGCCGCCGCCCGAGGTTTGTATGATCGTTGAAGTGGCGTTGACGGTGATCGTGAGGTTGGCGGAACTGCTCGCGAAACCGAGCCAGTACGTCGAACTGCAGGTCACGGTGTCGTTATTGAGTGGCGGATAGGGGGTACACGCCAGTGCCTCGGTGCTGCCCAGGCTTGCGAACACGCCCAGCGCGGCCATGCTGACGGCGACAGAAAGGGACGAACGAGGGGTACGAAGCGGTCGGGCTACGCGGCTATCCACAATGAAACTCCAGAATGTGGATCAGGCGATTCAATCCCTTGAATGCGGGCCCCTACGACGGTGACAGCGGTGAGAGTCTCACGCTGCCAGTCAAAAAGCCTGACCTTGGCGGTAAATGAAGCGGAAAGTGGCCCTTTTACATCAAATGGCCATGAATTGGGTAGGAAATATCCCACAAAACTGTACAGAAAATGACCACTAGTCGGGTGGAGATTTGGGCCTGCTTTGCAGGCCTTCGCGAGCAAGCTCGCTCCCACAGGTCCGTGGACACCATACCTGTGGGAGCGAGCTTGCTCGCGAAGGGCCGCAAAGCGGCCCCAGTTGACTCAGAACCCGAGACTGAAGCTCACAGTCACCGCATGATCCCGGTTATCACTGGCCAACTGACCCGAATAACCGACACCCAGCTTGCCCGCCGCCCCAACACTCACATCCAGCCCCGCCTCGATCACCGCTGCATCTTTCGCCAGCGGTA